>NZ_CP059493.1:1200000-2400000 GCF_014042015.1 Actinotalea sp. JY-7876
GACCGTGTGCCTGGGCCAGGCGGCCTCGGCGGCGGCGGTCCTGCTCGCGGCCGGGTCCCCCGGCAAGCGCCTCGCGCTGCCGAACGCCCGCGTCCTGATCCACCAGCCGGCGATGGAGGGTGGCGGCTACGCGCAGGCGTCCGACATCGAGATCCACGCCAACGAGCTCATCCGCATGCGCGAGTGGCTCGAGGCGACGCTCGCCCACCACGCCGGCCGCGACGTCGAGCAGGTGCGCAAGGACATCGAGCGCGACAAGATCCTGTCGGCCGAGCAGGCGCGCGAGTACGGTCTCGTGGACCAGGTCCTCGAGAGCCGCAAGGCGGCGGTCCTGCCCTCCTGAGGGTCTCCGCCCGCCCGGGACCACCCCGGGCGGGCGGCAGGACACGCCGCCTGACCTGTGCGTGCTGACAGGCGGCGCGCCGTGGTGTGCAATGGTCGACAGGAGCGGTCCGGGACGGACCGCGGGTGAGGAGAGCTCAGTGGCACGCATCGGGGACGGCGCCGACCTGCTGAAGTGCTCTTTCTGCGGGAAGAGCCAGAAGCAGGTCAAGAAGCTGATCGCCGGGCCCGGCGTGTACATCTGCGACGAGTGCATCGACCTGTGCAACGAGATCATCGAGGAGGAGCTCGCCGAGGCCACCGAGGTGGGCATGGTGGAGCTCCCCAAGCCCCGCGAGATCTTCGACTTCCTCGAGCAGTACGTCATCGGCCAGGGCCCCGCGAAGCGCTCGCTCGCCGTCGCGGTCTACAACCACTACAAGCGCATCCAGGCCGGTGAGCTGAGCCGGGTGGGCAACGACGCGGACGCCGTCGAGCTCGCGAAGTCCAACATCCTGCTGATCGGCCCGACGGGCTGCGGCAAGACGTACCTGGCGCAGACCCTCGCGAAGATGCTGAACGTGCCGTTCGCCATCGCGGACGCCACGGCGCTCACCGAGGCCGGGTACGTCGGCGAGGACGTCGAGAACATCCTCCTCAAGCTCATCCAGGCCGCCGACTACGACGTCAAGAAGGCCGAGACGGGCATCATCTACATCGACGAGGTCGACAAGATCGCCCGCAAGAGCGAGAACCCGTCGATCACGCGCGACGTCTCGGGCGAGGGCGTGCAGCAGGCGCTCCTGAAGATCCTCGAGGGCACGACGGCGTCGGTGCCCCCGCAGGGCGGGCGCAAGCACCCGCACCAGGAGTTCATCCAGATCGACACGACCAACGTGCTGTTCATCGTCGCGGGGGCGTTCGCCGGCCTGGACGAGATCATCACGTCGCGCGCCGGGCGCCGGGGGATCGGCTTCGGGGCCCCGCTGCACTCGGCGGACGACACGGACGTCTTCGGCGACGTCATGCCGGAGGACCTGCTCAAGTTCGGGCTGATCCCCGAGTTCATCGGGCGCGTGCCGGTCATCACCACGGTCTCGCCGTTGGACCAGGAGGCGCTCGTGCGGATCCTCACGGAGCCCCGCAACGCCCTGGTCAAGCAGTACCAGCGGATGTTCGAGATCGACGGCGTCGAGCTCGAGTTCACCCCCGACGCGGTGGAGGCGGTCGCCGACCAGGCGCTCCTGCGCGGCACGGGGGCGCGCGGGCTGCGGGCCATCCTCGAGGAGGTCCTGCAGCAGGTGATGTTCGACGTGCCCGGACGCGACGACGTCGCCCGGGTCGTGGTCACGCGCGAGACCGTGCTGGAGAACGTCAACCCCACGATCGTGCCCCGCGAGCCGGCACCCAAGCGGACCCCCCGCGAGAAGTCCGCCTGACGCACCGCACGACGAACGCCCCGCCCGGACGGCGGGGCGTTCGTCGTCTCCGGCGGTTGGCGTCGGGGCGGCGTTTGGGCGAGGGTGGAGGGGTCCGAGCCGGCGGCTTCGGCGCCGGCGTCCCAGACAGATCGTGAGGACCCGATGAAGCTCGACTCCCTCAAGCCCCTGATCCACCACGACGGCCCTCTGACCACCGTGTGCCTGGACGCCACACGCGGGGACGAGTCCGGCGACCGCGAGGTCCGCAACCGGTGGAACGGGATGCGACGGGCGCTCGAGCAGGAGGGTGCACCGGCACAGACCCTGGCGGCGCTCGAGGAGGCGGTGCTGCGGCCCACGCACGTCCCGGGGCGGCACGGGCGCTACCTCGTGGCGTCGGGCTCGCAGATCCTCATGGACCGCGTGCTCGCCGAGCCGCCCGTGCGCGACGAGGCCTTCCACGACGGTGCGCCGTCGCTCGCCCCGGCGGTCGCGGCGGCCGACGAGGCCGTGCGGTACCTGCTCGTGGAGATCGACCGCCAGGGCGCCGACCTGGTCTGGTCCGACGCGGAGAGCCACGCGGCCGGTGACGTGCACGAGCAGGTCGAGGGCGGACACGACGAGCTCCACAAGTTCAACGGCGGCGGGTGGGCCCAGCGGCGCTTCCAGATGCGCGTCCAGGACTCGTGGGAGCGCAACGCCGAGGCGGTCGCGACGGAGGTCGACAAGCTCGTCGCCGACCTGCGGCCCGAGCTGGTCCTGGTCACGGGCGACGTCCGGGCCGTGCCGCTGCTGCGCGACGCGCTCGGCCACGCCGCGAAGGAGCTCCTCGTCGAGGTGCCCGGCGGCTCACGGGCCGACGGCGTCAAGGAGGACGTCTTCGCGCAGCGCGTCCACGAGGTGCTCGAGGCGTACCGCGCCCGGCGTCGGGAGGCCGTCGCCGACCGCGTGCGCGAGGCGCTCGGCCGCGGGGACGGCGCGGTGACGTCGCTCGACGACGTCGTCGACGTGCTCCGCAAGGGGCAGGTCGACGAGCTCGTCGTCGTCCGCAACGCCGCCGGTGCGTCCGTCGCGCGGCTGGCGGAGCGGACCCTGTGGACCGGACCGGACCCGCTGCAGCTCGGCACCCGGCGCGACGACGTGCAGGCGCTGGGCGTGCCGGCGGACGAGGTCCGCGAGCTGCGCGCCGACATCGGCATGCTGCGCGCCGCCGTCGCGCAGGACGCCGGGTTCACCTTCGCCATGGAGGGCAGCCTCGACCTCGTCGACGGCGTCGGGGCGCTCCTGCGCTGGAGCGACGCGGCGACGCCGCACGAGTCCGCGCCGAGCTACACGGGCGACACGCACCGGCGCCACTGAGTCCGAGCAGGACGCGTGCCCGCCCTCCGCGGGCGGGCACGCGGCGCCGGCTCAGCGGGTGTAGAGCGCCTCGATCTCGTCGACGTAGTCGCGCAGCACGAGGGCGCGCTTCACCTTGAGCGACGGCGTGAGGTAGCCGTTGGCCTCGGTGAAGTCGGTCGCCAGCACCGAGATCTTGCGGATCGACTCGGCGCGGGAGACCGCCTCGTTCGCCCGCGCCACGGCCCGGTCGAGCGCGGCGAGGACCGCGTGGCTGCGCGCGGCCTCGGCGGGGTCCATCGCGGGCAGCCCGTGCGACGTCAGCCAGCCGGGGAGCATCTCCGAGTCGAGCGTGACGAGCGCCCCGATGAAGGGCCGCTTGTCCCCGACCACGACGACCTGGCTCACCAGAGGGTGGGCGCGCAGGCGGTCCTCGAGGAGGGCCGGGGCGACGTTCTTGCCGGCCGCGGTGACGATGATCTCCTTCTTGCGACCGGTGATCGTCAGGTGCCCGTGGTCGTCGAGGCTGCCGAGGTCGCCCGTGCGGAACCAGCCGTCCACGAGCGCGGCGGCCGTGGCCTCCGGGTTGCCGTGGTACCCGCGGAAGATGTGGGGCCCGCTGAGCTCGATCTCGCCGTCGTCCGCGATCCGGATCGCGGTCCCGGGCATCGGGGGACCGACGGTGCCGATGACCGTCCGGTCGGGGCGGTTGACCGCCGTCGGCGCCGTCGTCTCGGTGAGGCCGTAGCCCTCGAGCACCCGCACCCCGACGCCGCGGTAGAAGTGTCCGAGGCGCTCGCCCAGCGGCGCACCGCCCGAGACGGCGTACTCGGCCGCGCCGCCGAGCGCCGCGCGGACCTTGCCGAGCACGAGGCGGTCGGCCAGCGCGTGCTGCGCCTTGAGCCGGGCGCCCGGGCCTCCCGGGGCGTCGAGCGCCCGCGAGTAGACGATCGCCGTCCGGGCGGCCCAGCGGAACGCCTTGAGCTTCACGCCCGTGCCGGCCTTCTGCTCGGAGGAGTTGTAGACCTTCTCGAAGACCCGCGGGACGGACAGCACGTACGTGGGCCGGAACGCGGCCAGGTCCGCCAGGAGGTTCTTGGTGTCCGGCGTGTGCCCGACGACGGCGCCCGAGGCCACCGACATCACCTGGATGAAGCGCGCGAACACGTGCGCGAGCGGCATGAACAGCAGGGTGCGGGTGCCCGGCTTCGAGACGACGTCGCCCAGCCCGACGACGCCCTCGCGCGTGAGCGCGACGAAGTTGGCGTGGGTGAGCTCGACGCCCTTGGGGCTGCCGGTGGTCCCGGACGTGTAGATGATCGTGGCGACGTCGTCGCCCACGGTGGCCGCGGTGCGCCGGGCGACCTCCGCCTCGTCGCCGGCCCGGCCCTCCTCGCGGAGCGCCTCCAGGCCGCCCTCGTCGATGACCAGCACGCCCTCGAGGGCGGGCAGGGTGCCACGCACGGACTCGGTGGCGGCGGCGTGCGCCGTGGTCTCCACGACGGCGAGCCGCACGCCGGCGTCGGAGAGAATCCAGCGGATCTGCTCGGCCGACGACGTCTCGTAGACCGGCACCGGGACGGCGCCGACCGCCCAGACGGCGAAGTCGAGCAGCATCCACTCGTAGCGGGTGCGGCTCATGATCGAGACGCGGTCCCCGACCCCCACCCCGCGCGCGAGGAGCCCCAGGGCGAGGGCCGTGACCTGGTCGGCGAACGCGCGCGTCGTCACGGGCGTCCACGTCCCGCCCAGGCCCTGCTTGCGCTCGACGAGCGCGGTGTCGGGGGAGCGCTCCAGCCGCTCGGCGAGAAGGTCGGAGATCGACGTCGTCGGGTCGACGTCGGCGAGGCTGGGGCTGGCGCTCTCACGCACGGGGTTCTCCTGGGTCAGGCATCGGGGTGGCGGTGCGTGGGGTCGAGCACACGGGCGAGGAAGGCGCGGGTCCGGTCCTGGGTGGGGGCGCCGATGACGGCGTCGCCCGGTCCCTGCTCCACGACCACGCCGTCGTCCATGAACACGACGCGGTCGGCGACCTCGCGGGCGAACGCCATCTCGTGCGTCACCACGAGCATGGTCATGCCGGCGTCGGCGAGGTCGCGCATGACGGCCAGGACGTCCCCGACGAGCTCGGGGTCGAGGGCCGAGGTGGGCTCGTCGAAGAGCATCAGGGAGGGGTCCATGCTCAGGGCGCGGGCGATCGCCACGCGCTGCTGCTGCCCGCCCGAGAGCTGACCCGGCATCGAGCCGGCCCGGTCGCCGAGGCCCACCAGCGTGAGGTTGCGGCGGGCGATCTCCTCGGCCTGCGCCCGCGGCCGCCGCAGCACGCTGCGCTGGGCGAGCGTGCAGTTCTCGAGCACGGACAGGTGACCGAAGAGGTTGAACTGCTGGAACACCATGCCGACGTGGGTGCGGACCCGGTCGATGTCGACGTCGGGGTCCGTCACCTCGGTGCCCAGGACGCGCACCGTGCCGGACGTCGGCTGCTCGAGCAGGTTGACGCAGCGCAGCAGGGTCGACTTGCCCGAGCCGGACGGCCCGATGACGCAGACCACCTCGCCCTGGGCGACCTCGAGGTCGATGCCCCGCAGGACCTCGCGTTCCCCGAAGGACTTGTGCAGGTTCTCGATGGTGACGACGGGTGCGCCGGCGCCGCCCGCGGTGCTCTGGGTGCTCACACGTGCCCCTTGTGGCCGGTGGTGCGCTCGAGCCACCGCGTGAGCGAGCTGAGCGGGATGGTCAGGAGGAGGTAGACGAGGCCGACGGCGACGATCGACGTGAGCCCGCCGCTCGGGTCGCTCAGCGCGTTGCGCCCGACCTTGGTCAGCTCGTAGTCGCTCGTGGCCAGGCCGAGCGCGAACACCAGCGAGGTGTCCTTGAGCAGCAGGACCACCTCGTTGGTCAGCGGCGGCAGGACGATCCGGAACGCCTGCGGGATGACCACGCGCAGCATGGTCGCGGTGGGGGACATGCCCAGGCTCCGCGCGGCCTCGACCTGTCCCTTCGGCACCGCCTGGATGCCGGCCCGGAGCGTCTCCGCGATGTAGGCCGCCGAGACGAGCCCGAGCGCGAGGGCGATCTGGAGCACGACGGAGTCGAAGCGCACCTCGAAGGCGGTCGGGACCGCGTAGCCGAAGGCGAGCACGACCAGCAGCGCGGGGATCCCGCGGAAGAACTCGACGTATGCCGTGGCGAGGGCGCGCCAGACGCGCACCTCCGACAGCTTCATGAGCGCGAGCAGCAGGCCGAGGGCCAGGCCGACCGCGAACGCCGCGACCGTGTAGACGACCGTGTTGAGCGCCGCACGGGGTAGCAGCGGCGCGATGGCCCGCACCGCCTCGGGGTCCGCGAAGGCGGACGCGACCCGGCCCCAGTCGGCGGTCACGGCCACGAGCACGACCGCGACCGCCAGGAGGCTGTACTGCACCGTGCGCGAGATGCGGGCCCGCCGGCGCGGGCTCATGCGGGCCCGCCCGGCGAGCGGACCCGCGTCGCCCGCCACGCCGGACTGCTCGATGGTCATGCGGTGTCCCGTCGTTCTCGCGTTCGTGCCTGGCCGCCGGTCACTCGGCCGGGGCCGTGCCGATGTACTGCTCGTAGATCGTCGCGTAGGTGCCGTCCTCGCGGATGCGCTCGAGCGTGCCGTTGACGGCCTCGAGCAGGGCCGTGTTGCCCGTGCGCACGCCGATGCCGTACTGCTCGCCCGTCGGGAACGTCGCGGCGACCTCGAGGTCGCCGTCGGCGTACGGGCCCAGGACGGCGATGTCGTTGACGATCGCGTCCACCACGCCGGCGCGCAGCGCCTCGACCTGCAGGCCGAGGTCCTCGTACTGGCGCGTGGTCAGACCCTGCTCCGTGGCCCAGTCCTCGCCCGTGGTCGCCTGCTGCACGCCCACCGTGAGGCCCTTGAGGTCCTCGGCGGACGTCAGGCCCGCGCCGGCGGCGGTGAGCAGGCCCTGGTCGGCGTCGAAGTGCGGGTCGGCGAAGTCCAGCCGCTCCTCGCGCTCGTCGGTGATGGTGATGCCCGACGCGACGAGGTCGCACTTGCGCGTCTCGAGGTCCTGGCCGGACTCGAGGCCCTCGAACGGCGTGGAGACGGTGGCGAGCTCCACGCCCAGGTCCATGGCGACCTCGCGGGCGATGTCGACCTCGAGGCCCACGACCTCGCCGTCCTCCTCGTAGGTGAACGGCTCGTACGGCGGGTTGGCGCAGAGGGTCAGCGTCCCCTCGGAGACGAGCTCGATCTCGTCACTGCCCGCCCCGTCCATGGTGGCCTCGTTCGAGGCGGTGGAGCTGCACCCGGCGAGCGTGAGGGCGGCGGCGAGGCCGAGGAGCGCGGCGTGGTTCCGGCGCGGCATGGTCGTTCCTGTTCTGTGGGTGGTGCGATGCACGTGGAACTTTATACGCGCGCAAGCATGCCTATGCAGACGGAGGGCCCAGTGTGACGAACGTCCCGCCCCTCGGCGGTGGTCGCCCGTGGTCACCGGGCGACGGTCACCGGGCTCCGCGCGCCTCGGCCTCACCGAGCTCGGCGTCCCGCACGCAGGTCAGCTCGATCGCGTCGTCGGGCGTCAGCGCGAGGTCGAGCGCGCGTCCGGCCGCGCGCACGTCGCCGAGCGCCGCGCGGACGTGGTCGACCTGCGCGGCCGGCACCACGAGCTCGGCGCGCAGGATCGGCGTCCGCATCGAGACCTTCGCCTCGGACTTGACCTTGCGCAGCGCGGCCAGGGCGCGCCCGGCGGCGTCGAGGGCCGCGGGGTCGGCGTCGCCAGCCGCGTCGCGCAGCGGCCCGGCGACCGGCCACGGCGCGCGGTGCACCGTGCCCTCGCGCCACCACGACCAGACCTCCTCGGTCGCGAACGGCAGCACCGGTGCCAGCAGGCGCAGGAGCGTGTCGAGCGCGAGCGCGAGCGCGGCGCGCGCGGACGCCGTCGCGCCGGCCCCGGCCTCCGCGCTGCCGTACGCCCGGTCCTTGACCAGCTCGAGGTAGTCGTCGCAGAAGGTCCAGAAGAAGGTCTCGGTCAGCTCGAGCGCGCGCGTGTGGTCGTAGGCCTCGAGCGCCTGGGTGGCCTTGTCGACGACGTCCGCCAGGCCGGCGAGCATCGCCCGGTCCAGGGGCTCGGTCACCGCGGCGGGGTCGAGCGCCGTGGTGTCGGCGCCGAACGAGAGCGCGAACTTGCTCGCGTTGAGGACCTTGATCGCGAGGCGTCGGCCGATCTTCATCTGGCCGACCTCGAACGCGGCGTCCGTGCCCAGGCGCGCCGAGGCGGCCCAGTACCGGACGGCGTCGGAGCCGTGCTCCTCGAGCAGCCCCATCGGCGTGACGACGTTGCCCTTGGACTTCGACATCTTCTTGCGGTCGGGGTCGAGGATCCAGCCCGAGATCGCCGCGTGGGCCCACGGCAGCGAGCCGTGCTCCAGGTGCGAGCGGACCACCGTCGAGAACAGCCAGGTGCGGATGATGTCCTGGCCCTGGGGGCGCAGGTCCATCGGGAAGACCCGCTCGAACAGGTCGTCGTCCCAGCCCCAGCCGCCCGCGATCTGCGGCGTCAGCGAGGACGTCGCCCACGTGTCCATGACGTCGGCCTCGCCGACGAAGCCGCCCGGCACGCCGCGCTGCTCGGGGGTGTACCCCGGCGGGACGTCGCTGCTCGGGTCGACCGGCAGCGCGGACTCGTCCGGGAGGATCGGACGCGCGTGGTCCACCTCGCCGTCCTCGCCCACGGCGTACCACAGCGGGATGGCGACGCCGAAGAACCGCTGGCGCGAGATCAGCCAGTCGCCGTTGAGCCCGCCGACCCAGTTCTCGTAGCGCACGCGCATGAAGTCGGGGTGGAACGCCAGCTCGTCTCCGCGGGCGAGGAGCGCCTCGCGCAGCCCGGCGCCCGCGCCCTCGTCGCGACCGCCGTTGCGGATGTACCACTGGCGCGAGGTGACGATCTCCAGGGGCTTGTCGCCCTTCTCGAAGAAGTTCGCCTTGCGCTGGGTCGCGACGGGCTCGCCGTCGAGGTCCCCGCTGGCGCGCAGCGCGTCGACGACGGCGGTCCGCGCCGAGAACGTCGTCTTGCCGGCGAGCTCCGCCCACGTCTGGCGGCCCGCGGCGTCGGTGATCCACTCGGGCGTCTCGCGCTGCAGGCGCCCGTCGCGCTGGATCACCGAGCGCGTGGGCAGCTGGAGCTCGCGCCACCACTGGACGTCGGTGAGGTCGCCGAAGGTGCAGCACATCGCGATGCCCGCGCCCTTGTCGGGCTCGGCGGCCGGGTGCGCCAGCACGGGCACCTCGACGCCGAACAGCGGCGAGCGCACCGTGGTGCCGAACAGGTGGGCGTAGCGCTCGTCGTCCGGGTGCGCGATGAGCGCGACGACCGCGGGGATGAGCTCGGGCCGCGTCGTCTCGATGTGGACCGGGGTGCCGTCGTCGGTGCGGTGGAAGGCGACGCGGTGGAAGTGCCCGGGGTAGTCCCGTGCCTCGAGCTCCGCCTGCGCGACGGCGGTCTGGAAGGTCACGTCCCACAGGCCCGGGGCCTCGGCCTGGTAGGCCTCGCCGCGCTCGAGGTTGCGCAGGAACGCGCGCTGCGCGACGGCACGCGCCCGCGCGTCGATGGTCTGGTAGTGGTGCGACCAGTCGACCGACAGGCCCAGCCGGCGCCAGAGCGCCTCGAACTGGCGCTCGTCCTGCACCGTGAGCCGCTCGCACAGCTCGACGAAGTTGCGCCGCGAGATCGGGACCTGGTCGGCGTTCTTGATGCTCTTGCCCTCGCCGCCCTCGTGCGGGGGCGTGAAGTCCGGGTCGTACGGCAGCGTCGGGTCGCAGCGCACGCCGTAGTAGTTCTGCACGCGGCGCTCGGTGGGCAGGCCGTTGTCGTCCCAGCCCATCGGGTAGAAGACCTTCTTGCCGCGCATGCGCCAGAAGCGCGCGACGACGTCGGTGTGCGTGTAGGAGAACACGTGGCCGACGTGCAGCGAGCCGGAGACCGTGGGCGGCGGGGTGTCGATCGAGTAGACCTCGTCGCGCGTCGCCGTGCGGTCGAACGCGTAGGTGCCCTGCTCGGCCCACGCGGCGTCCCAGCGCTCCTCGAGCCCCTCGAGGCTCACCCTGTCCGGTACGCGCGACGGCGCGGCGGCCGACGGGGCGGGGGACGTGGTGGGGTGCTCGGTGCTCATGGTCACCGATTCTCCCAGAACGCGGGGCGTGCGTGGTGCGGTCCGGCGGCCCGCCCGTGTTGGTCCTGGCGCGGGCGACGGCGATGATGGGTCCGGGACCACGACGGGACGGACGAGCATGCGAGCACTGGCACCAGATCCCGCCGCGGCCGGGGGGCCGATCGCGTCGGCGCGCGCCCTGGTCAAGGTCTACGGCCGGGGGGAGACGGCGGTCCGCGCGCTCGACGGCGTCGACGTCGACCTCGAGCGGGGCGAGCTCACGGCGATCATGGGGCCGTCCGGGTCCGGCAAGTCGACGCTGATGCACTGCCTGGCCGGCCTCGACACCCCCACCTCGGGGCGCGTCGTGGTCGACGGCGCCGACGTCGGGCGCATGAACCAGCGCAGCCTCACGCGCCTGCGGCGGACCCGCATCGGGTTCGTCTTCCAGGCCTTCAACCTCATCCCGACGCTCACGGCGGAGGAGAACATCACCCTGCCGCTCGACATCGCGCGCACGCCCGTGGACCGGGCGTGGTTCGACACCGTGGTGGACGCCGTCGGCCTGCGCGACCGGCTCAGTCACCGGCCGGCGGAGCTCTCGGGCGGGCAGCAGCAGCGCGTCGCCTGCGCCCGCGCGCTGGTCTCCCGCCCGGCCGTGGTCTTCGCCGACGAGCCGACGGGCAACCTCGACTCGCGCTCGTCGGGCGAGGTCCTGGGCTTCCTGCGGCGGTCCGTCGACGAGCTCGACCAGGCCGTCGTCATGGTGACGCACGACCCGACCGCCGCGTCCTACGCGCACCGCGTGCTGTTCCTCGCGGACGGGCGCGTCGTCGGCGAGCTGGAGCGGCCCACCGCGGAGAGCGTGCTCGACACGCTCCGCGACCTCGGCGTCGGCCGCCGGACGGCGCCGGCGTGATCCGCGTCGCGCTCCGCGCGATCCGGGCCCACCTCGGCCGCCTGCTCCTCTCGGTCGTGGCGGTCATGCTCGGCGTCGCCTTCGTGGCGGGCACGTTCTCGCTGCGGGCGACGCTGTCGTCGACGTTCGACGGCATCGTGGACGCGGGTCTGCCCGCCGACGTCTACGTGCGCGCCGCGGACGCCGCGGCCGCGACGGACGCCCAGCCCGCGCCCGCGGCGACCTTCCCGCTGGAGATCGCCGACGCGCTCCGGGAGGTCGACGGCGTCCGCGCCGCGGTCCCCGAGGTCAGCGGCCCCATCGTGCTCGTCGGCGCGGACGGCACGGCCGTCGTCTCGCAGGGCCCCCCGAGCTTCGGGCTGGGCCTGCACGAGAGCGACCCCGAGGTCGACATCGTCGCCGGGCGCGCGCCGGAGCGCGCCGGCGAGATCGCGCTGGAGTCCTCCGCGCTCGAGTCCTCGGGGCTCGCGGTGGGGGACGAGACGTCGGTCGTGCTCGGCGGCGAGGTCGTGCCCGTCGAGGTCGTCGGCGAGCTCCGCCTCGGTGCGCCGGTCGCCGGGGCGACGATCGTCGTGCTCGACGCCGCCACGGCGACGAGCGTCTACGCGCCCGACGGCCGCATCGGCAGCGTCGCCGTCTACGCCGAGCCCGACGTCGCCCCGGACGCGCTCGCCGCCGACGTGAGCGACGCGCTCGGGTCCGTCGCCGGGGCCGACGACGTGGAGGTCGTCACGGGCGACGAGCTGCGCGAGGAGAGCCGCGAGCAGATCGGCCAGGTGCTGGGCTTCGTCTCGACCTTCCTGCTCGTCTTCGCGGGCGTGGCCCTGTTCGTCGGGGCGTTCATCATCGCGAACACCTTCCAGATGATCGTGCGGCAGCGGCAGCGCGAGTACGCGATGCTCCGCGCGATCGGTGCGTCGCCGACGCAGGTGCTCGCATCGATCCTGCTCCAGGCCGCCGTGGTCGGCGTGATCGGCTCCGCGCTCGGGGTGGGCGCCGGGGTCGCGCTCGTCGCGGGTCTGCGGGAGGCGTTCGCCCGGTTCGGGATGGAGCTGTCCGGGTCGGTGCCCCTGGACACCGCGACGGTGGTCGTGTCCCTGCTCACGGGCACCCTGGTCAGCGTCGTGGCGGCGGCCGTGCCCGCGCGGCGCGCGGCCGTGACGCCGCCCGTGGAGGCGATGCGGGACGACGTCGTCTCGACGGACGGCGCCTCCCGGGCGCGGACGGTCGTCGGCGCCCTGCTCCTCGCGGGCGGCGTCGCCGCCGTGGCGGCCGCGACCGCCGGGAGCGTGGGCGACCGCGGGACGGTGCTCGGCGTCGGTGCGGCGGCGGTGCTGCTCGGCGTGCTCGTGGTCGCGCCGGCGACGGTGCCGGCCGCGCTCGGGGCGCTCGCCGCCCCGGCGGTCGCGCTGCTGCGTCCCCTCGGCGGGCTGGCCCGCGGCAACGTCACCCGCACGCCGCGCCGGACGGCGAGCACGGCCGGCGCGCTGGTGATCGGCATGGCGCTGGTCGGCGCCGCCGGGGTGATCGCCGCGTCGACCCAGGCCTCGACGCGCGCGATCGTGGAGAGCGAGTCGACCGCTGACCTGCTGCTGCGCTCCGCGACGCGCGACGTCCCGGCGGAGCTGATCGCCGACGCCGCGCAGGTGGACGGGGTGGCGGCCGTCGACCCGCTGCGCATCACGGTGGCGCTGGTCGACGGCGAGCAGACGCCCGTCGCGGGGGCGCCGGCCGGCATCTTCGACCGCTCGCTCGACGTCGAGCTGGTCGAGGGTGGCGCCGACGCGCTGGAGCGGGGCGAGGCGGTCGTGCAGGACGGGCCCGCCGAGGAGCGCGGGTGGTCGCTCGGCGACGAGCTGCAGGTCGAGGGGTCCGCGGGCGCGGCGACCGTCACGGTCGGCGCCGTCATCGACTCGCGCGCCGTCGGCGTGCCGCTCGTCCTGCCGCAGGACGTGCTCGCCGCGGTCGCGGTGCCGGGTGAGGGACAGGTCGACACGGCGTTCGTCGTCGTGGAGGACGGCGCCGACGTGGCCGCCGTGCGCGCGGACCTCGTCGACCTGGCGCGTCCGTACGTCGTGGCCACCGTCGTCGACAACGAGGAGTTCGCCGACGAGCTCGCGGGCCAGGTCGACCAGGTCCTCGTGATCCTCTACGCCCTGCTCGCGCTGTCCGTGGTCATCGCCGTGCTCGGCATCGTCAACACGCTCGCGCTCTCGGTCGCCGAGCGCACGCGCGAGATCGGGCTGCTGCGGGCCGTGGGGCTCGGACGGCTCCAGCTGGCGGCCGTGGTGACGATCGAGTCGGTGCTCATCGCGGTCTTCGGCACGGCGCTGGGCCTCGGCGTGGGTGTGGGGCTCGCCGCCACGATGCCCACCGTCTTCGCCGACGACGGCCTCGACACCCTGGCGATCCCGTGGGCGCAGCTCGTCGTGGGCCTGGGGGTCGCCGTCGTCGTCGGCGTGCTGGCGGCCGTGTGGCCGGCCGCGCGCGCCGCCCGGATGGACGTGCTGGACGCGGTCTCCTACGAGTGAGCCGGTCCGGGGTGGCCGCGCGGGCGAACTACTGTCGTGCCGCGGGCCGGCGGCGTCGCCGGCCTGGTCGAGCACCGGAGGAGGCGGAGGACGCATGGGGACGGGTCTGACCATCGGCTACGCCGCGATGCTCGAGCAGTTCCACCCGACCGAGGCCGTCGAGCTCGCGGTGCTGGCGGAGCAGCACGGGTTCTCGGGCGTCATGGCCGCGGACCACTTCCAGCCGTGGGTCCCGCAGCAGGGCCAGTCCGCCTTCGTGTGGAACGTGCTGGCGGCACTGGGCGAGCGCACGCGCGGCGACCTCGGCCCCGGCGTCACGGCGCCCACGTTCCGCTGGCACCCCGCGATGGTCGCGCAGGCCTCCGCGACGCTCGCGGCGATGTACCCGGGGCGGCACTGGCTGGGGCTGGGCTCGGGCGAGGCGCTCAACGAGCACGTGGTCGCGGGCTACTGGCCGGAGGCGCCGGAGCGGATCAACCGGATGTTCGACGCCATCGACCTCATCACCAAGCTGTTCACCGCCTCGATCGCCGGCAAGGACGTCAAGCACTCGGGGCCCTTCTACACGATGGAGTCCACGCGGCTGTGGACCATGCCCGAGGTCGCCCCGGAGATCCTCGTGGCCACCGCGGGACCGGTCACCGCGCGCCGCGCCGGGCGGCACGCGGACGGGCTCATCACCGTCGGCGCCCCGCTGGAGAAGATCGCGGGGCTCTTCGCCCGGTTCGAGGCGGGGGCGCGCGAGGCGGGCAAGGACCCGGCGACGATGCCGCGCGTGCTCCAGGTGCACCTGTCCTGGGCCCCCACGGACGAGGAGGCGACGGCCAACGCGCTGCGCGAGTGGCCCAACGGCGGGATGCGGTTCCCCAAGGCCGACATCCGCTCCCCGTTCGACTTCGAGCAGATCGCGCGGCTCGTGCGCGCCGAGGACTTCGCCGGTCGGATGGTGATCTCGGCGGACCCGGACGTCCACCGGGCAGCGATCCAGAAGTACGTCGACCTCGGCTTCGACCGGGTCTACCTGCACAACGTCGGCCGCAACCAGCGGGAGTGGATCGAGGTCTTCGGCCGCGACGTGCTCCCGAAGCTGTCGCGGTGAGCGCCCCGCCCGCCCTGAGCGCCGTCGCCCCCGGCGGCGTGCCCGAGGTGCGTCCCGGCGACGACCTCGCCGCGCTCGTCCTCGGCGCCGTGGACGCGGCCGTCTGGCCGGACGGCTCGACCGGGCTGCGCGACGGCGACGTCGTCGTGGTGACGAGCAAGGTCGTCTCCAAGGCCGAGGGGCGGGTCCTGGCCGCGGCGGACCGCGAGGGCGCGATCACGCAGGAGACCGTGCGGCTGGTCGCCAGCCGCCGACACCCGGGCGGCGTCCTGCGCATCGTCGAGAACCGGCTCGGACTGGTCATGGCGGCGGCGGGCGTCGACGCGAGCAACACGCCGGAGGGCACCGTGCTGCTCCTGCCGATCGACCCGGACGCCTCGGCGCGGGCGCTGCGCGCGCGGCTCCAGGCCGCGACCGGCCGGCGCCTGGGCGTCGTCGTCACCGACACGGCGGGCCGCGCCTGGCGCCGCGGGCTCGTGGACCTGGCGATCGGGGCCGCCGGCGTCGTCGTGCTGGAGGACCTGCGGGGGAGCGCCGACCACCACGGGCGCACCCTGGACGTCACCGTCCGGGCGGTGGCGGACGAGATCGCGAGCGCGGCCGAGCTGCTGACGGGCAAGACGTCGCAGCGTCCGGTCACCGTGGTCCGCGGGCTGGGCCACCACGTCCTGCCGGCCGACGACGACGGCGCGGGTGCCGGGTCGGTGGTGCGGCCGGCGGCCGAGGACCTGTTCCGCGAGGGCAGCGCCGAGGCGTACGCCCGCGGCTACGCCGCCGGGCTGGCCGCGGCCCGGGACACCGCGGGCGGGGTCAGCGCGGGCGGCGTCAGCGGGAGCGCGCCGCGGCCTTGAGCGCCTTCTTGGTCGCGCGGACCTCGAGCAGCGAGGCCTCGTCGGTGACGTCGGCGATCGAGCGGCGCGAGCCCTCCTCGCCGTAGGCGCCGGCGGCCTCGCGCCAGCCGGCGGGCGTCACGCCGCGCCGCTTGCCGAGCAGGGCCAGGAAGATCCGGGCCTTCTGGTCGCCGAAGCCCGGCAGCGCCTTGAGGCGGCGCAGCACCTCGCGGCCGTCCGGGTCGCCGTCCCGCCACAGGCGCGTGACGTCGCCGTCGTAGGTGTCCACGACGGCCCTCGCGACGGCCTGGACACGGCCCGCCATCGAGCCCGGGTAGCGGTGGACCGCGGGGGGCGTCGCGCACAGCGCGGCGAACTGCTCGGGGTCGGCGTCGGCCACGGCGCGCGGGTCGAGCGTGCCGAGCCGGTCGGCGATCTTGCGCGGTCCGGCGAAGGCGGTCTCCATCGCGACCTGCTGGTCCAGGAGCATGCCGAGGAGCAGCGCGAAGGGGTCGGCGTCGAGCAGCGCGTCGGCCTCGGGGTCGCCGGTGAGCCAGAGGGTCTGCGTCATGGCGTCCATGGTGCCACCGGTCGGCGGCGGGTCAGCCCGCCGGCGAGAACGTCAGGACGGGGCGACCCGTCTCGGGGTGCTCCAGCACGACGCACCGCACGCGGTAGACCGGCTCGAGGACGTCCGGGCGCAGGACCTCGCCCACGCTGCCCGCCGCGACGACGCGGCCCTCGGCCAGGAGCACCACGTGGTCGCACGCCTGCGCGGCGAGGTTGAGGTCGTGCAGCGCGGCGACGACCGTGACGCCGCGCGCGGTCAGGCGGTGCACGACGGCGAACGTGTCGAGCTGGGCGTGCACGTCGAGGTGGTTCGTGGGCTCGTCGAGCAGCAGCAGCTCGGGCTCCTGCGCGAGGGCGCGCGCCAGGTGGACCCGTTGGCGCTCGCCGCCCGAGAGCGTCGCGAGCAGGCGGTGGGCGAACGCCTCGGCTCCCGCCTCGCGCAGGGCGCTGTCGGCGACCTCGTGGTCGTGCGCGCCGAGGCCGCCCCAGCGCGAGCCGTGGGGCGTGCGGCCGAGCAGGACCGCGTCGCGCACGGTCAGCGGGGCCTGGGCCGCCGAGTCCTGCTCGACGAGCGCGACCCGGCGCGCGCGCTCGCGGCGACCCAGGGCGAGGAGATCGACGTCGTCGAGGCGCACGCCGCCGCCGTCGGGCTCGGTCACGCCCGCGACGAGGCGCAGGAGGCTGGACTTGCCCGCGCCGTTGGGCCCGAGCAGGCCCGTCAGGGCGCCGCGCGGGGGCGTGCAGTCGACGCCGTCGACGATCATCCGGCCGCCGACGGACCAGGCGAGGTGGTCCAGGTGCAGGCTCATCCGAGCTCCACCGAGCGGCGACGCCACAGGAGCAGCGCGAACACGGGGGCGCCGAGGAAGGCGGTGACGATGCCGACCGGCAGCTCGCGCGGCTCGAACAGGCTGCGCGCCGCGGTGTCCGCCCACACGAGGAACGTCGCCCCGGCGAGCGCCGCGACGGGCAGCAGGCGGCGGTGCGCGGCGCCGACCAGCAGCCGCACGCCGTGGGGGAGGATCAGGCCGATGAAGCCGATCGAGCCGCTGACCGCCACGAGCGCGCCGGTGAGCAGGGCCACGACCGTCAGCAGGGTCCAGCGGGTGCGGGCGACGTGGATGCCCAGCGCACCCGCGGCGGTGTCGCCGAAGGCGAAGGCGTCGAGCGTCCGGCCGCTGAGGACCAGGACCGTGCCGAGGACGAGCACCGCGAGCCCCGCGATCGCGACCGACGACCAGCTCGCGCCGGCGAGCGAGCCCATGAGCCAGGCGAGGATCTCCCGGTAGGAGTCGCCCGTCGCGGACCAGAAGATGACGAAGGACGTGCCGGCCGCGCACAGCTGCGCGACCGCGAGGCCGGCCAGGATCGTGCGGGCCGGGGTGAGGGTGCCGAGCGAGCCGGCCAGGCCGAGCGCCGCGGCGAGGGCCAGCACGGCGCCCGCGAACGCGGCGACCGGCAGGAGCACGCCGATCCCCAGGACGAGGACGGCGACCGCACCGAGCGAGGCGCCCGAGGAGAGGCCGAGGAGGTAGGGGTCCGCAAGCGGGTTGCGCGTCAGGCTCTGCATCACGGCGCCCGCGACCGCCAGGCCCGCGCCCACCGCGGCGGCGGTGAGGACGCGCGGCAGGCGCACGTCCCACACGATGCCGTCGAGGAGGAGGCCGAGCGGCGGCTCGGTGACGCGACCGGTGAGCAGGTCGTCGAGGTGGTGCGCGACCGAGCCCCACACGTCCGCGGGCGCGATGCCCGCGGGGCCGACCGTGACCGCGAGCGTCATCGATGCGAGCAGCACGAGCAGCGCGGCCACCAGGACCAGCGCCGTGGGTGCGCGGCGTCCACCCTCGGCCGCGCGGCGGGCCTGCGTCGTCCCGGCTGCCCGGGCGCTCGTCGTCCGCACCTCAGACGTCGAGCGCGGCGAGCTGCTCGGCGAGGTCCGCCGCGGCGTCCACGTTGCGCACCCCCGCCTCGGAGGCCGGGAACGGCACGACGAGGTAGCGCTCCTCGCGGACCGCCGTGAGGTTGGCGGTCGCGGGGCTGCCGGCGAGCAGCTCGCGCTTCTGGTCCGCGCTGTTCCAGGCGGAGTCGACGAGCACGATGACGTCCGGGTCGTCCTGCGCGACCTGCTCCCAGCTGAACGACGCCCACGTGTCCTGCACGCCGGCGGCGATGTTCGTCAGACCCACGGTGTCGAGGAGCATCTGCGGCGCGCCGATGCCGGCGCCCACGTAGGGCACGTCGGTGCCCGAGGAGTACCACAGGGCCGTGAGGCCGCGGTCGTCGCGCGCCACGGCGGCCAGGGCGTCGCGCTGCTCGGCGACCAGCGCGTCGCCGTCCTCGGGCACGCCGAGCATCGCCGCGACCTCGGTGATCTCGGCGAAGACGTCGTCGAACGTGAGGCGCTCGGGCTGGTACGCCGGGTCCTTGCAGGCCGACGGCGAGACGTACGTCGCGACGCCCAGGCCCGCGAGGGTCGCGCGGTCGCCGGCGCCCTCGGCGGTGAGGTTGGACTCCCACCCGGCGTAGACCAGGTCGGGCAGCGTCTCGAGCACGACCTCGGCGGCGGGCACCTTGTCGGCCAGGACGGGCAGCGTCTCCGCCTCGGCCGCGAGGGCCTCGGGCGCGGGCCCGTCGGGGAACGCCGTGCCGACGACGCGGTCGCCGGCGCCGAGGGCGAGGACCATCTCCGTCGCGCTCGACTTGATCGTCACGACGCGCTCGGGCGGCGCGTCGAGAGTGACCTCGACGCCGCAGTTGTCGAGCGTGAGCGGGAAGTCGCCGGTGGCCGCCGCGACGGTCGCTGCCGGGGGCTCGGGCGGGGCCTCGCCCGCCGTCGTCGAGCCCGCGCACCCGGCGAGGGCGAGGACCAGGGCCCCCACGACGAGGGGCAGCGACCGGGCGGGCACGGAGGTCGAAGGCGCCGTGGTGGAACGCGCTGTGGACGGCGCTGTGGTGGACGGCGCTGTGGTGGAAGGCGCGGTGGCGAAAGGCACTGTGGGGCGACGCACGGCTGCTCCAGGTCGATGAACGAGGGCGGCCGACCATCTGCCGGCGGAAGGACCGCGACCCAGTGCCAGGTCGGGGACGGGGCCAGTACGGGCGCCGGGTCCGCTCCCATCGTAGGGGCAGGTGGCAGGGTGTCGGCATGACACCTGGCACGTGGACCGCAGCCCGTCCCACCGCGCCGACGGCGGGGGCCTACCGATGAGCGCGCCGCTGCGGGCGGTCGTCACCGGGGCGTCGTCGGGCATCGGCGCCGCGACGGTCCGTCGCCTGCGCGCGGAGGGGTGGGACGTCGTCGCCGTCGCCCGGCGCGCGGACCGGCTGGCGGTGCTCGCGGCCGAGACCGGGGCGACGGCGCTGGCGGCGGACGTCACGTCGGACGACGACGTCGCGCGCCTCGTCGCCGAGGTCACCGCGGCGGGGCCGGTGCACGCGGTGGTCAACAACGCTGGCGGCGCCCTGGGCACCGACCCGGTCGAGTCCGGGTCGATCGCCGACTGGTCCGCGATGTACGAGGTCAACGTGCTCGGCACGTTGCGCGTGACGCAGGGCTTCCTGCCGGCGCTGCGAGCGAGCGGCCGCGGCGACGTGCTGGTGCTGACGTCGACGGCCGCGCACGGCACCTACCCGGGCGGGGGCGGCTACGTGGCGGCCAAGCATGCCGAGCGGCAGATCGCCACGACGCTGCGGCTCGAGCTCGTCGGCGAGCCGGTGCGGGTCATCGAGATCGCGCCCGGGATGGTGCACACCGAGGAGT
Source organism: Actinotalea sp. JY-7876 (assembly GCF_014042015.1). Taxonomy (NCBI): domain Bacteria; kingdom Bacillati; phylum Actinomycetota; class Actinomycetes; order Micrococcales; family Cellulomonadaceae; genus Actinotalea; species Actinotalea sp. JY-7876. Next base: position 1,219,930 of record NZ_CP059493.1, read on the forward strand.
TCTCGCTCACACGCTTCCGCGGCGACCGGGCGGCGGCCGACGCCGTCTACGCGGGCGTCGACGAGCCGCTCGTGGCCGACGACGTCGCCGACGCGATCGTGTGGACGCTCACCCGTCCGCACCACGTGAACGTCGACACGCTGGTCATCCGGCCGCGCGCGCAGGTGTCGAACACGCAGGTCGCGCGGCGCTGAGCGGTGGGGCGGGCGGCTGCTACCCGGCGTCGTCCCGCTGAGCCGTCACCCCGACGCTCACGTCACCACCGGTGAGCGAGCGGTCGAGGCAGTCCAGGACGCGGCGCACGTCGTCCTCGTCCGCTTCGGGCGTGAAGGTGGCCGCCGCCCTCGAGGTCGGCATGTCGGCCGTCATGTGCGACTCCGCGACCGAGTCGTCGTCGACGCACGGGGTCCAGTCACCCTCGGGGTAGGCCATGCCGACGAACCAGACCTCCCCGGGGCCCGTGGCAGGCACCTCCCATCGCTCCTGCGCGCAGCCCGCGAGCGAGAGGATCGCGACGACGGCCGCGAGCCGGCCCGCCGTCGCCCGTCGCTGTGGTCCGGTACGCATGCCCACCTCCCGCCGTCACCGTGCTTGTGTGCTCGAGTCCTGACCGCTTGCAGGGGTGTGGTGCCCGACATCGCGGGGACATCCGGGGAGGTGGTCGGTCGCTCGTCGTGCGTGCGCTCGCCACGGCCCGCCGGGTGGCTCACCTCCACGGTGCCGTCTTCACGGACGTAGGTCGTGGTCTCGCCGCAGATCGGCGGATCGACGGTTCCCAGGACCTGGCCGGTGGTCCGCCCCTCGTACCGAACCGGCACGCCGTCGCGTGCCGCGAATGTGTGAGGCTCGGCGGCCGGACGCGCCGGGCCCCGCCACGACGTGGACGCCGCCTCGTAGGAAGATGTTCGGATGTTCGAGGGCTTCGACGAGTTGTACGTTGACGTCCCAGGTGGTGTCCGGCTCCGGGCTCGCCGGGGAGGGACCGGGGCCCCGGTCGTGCTGCTGCACGGGCACCCGCGCACCCACACCACCTGGTACCGGGTCGCGCCGCTGCTCGTCGCGGCCGGGCACACCGTCGTCTGCCCGGACCTGCGCGGCTACGGCCGGTCAAGCAAACCCGCGACCACGCCCGATCACGCGCCGTACAGCAAGCGGGCGATGGCTGGTGACGTGCTAGCTCTGATGCGCCACCTCGGGCACGAGCGGTTCGCTGTCGTCGGTCATGACCGCGGCAGCTACGTGGCGTTCCGGCTGGCTCTGGACGCGCCGCAGGCGGTCGGCGCGCTGGTCGTGCTCGACGGCGTGCCGATCGGTGAGGCACTGGCCCGCGCCGACGCCCGGTTCGCGCAGGCATGGTGGCACTGGTGGTTCTACGCGCAGCCGGACAAGCCCGAGCGCGCGATTCTGGCTGACCCATCGGCGTGGTACGGCGGGGACCCAGACCGGATGGGCCCGGAGAACTACGCCGACTTCAGCAGCGCCGTCCACGATCCTGCGACGGTGCTCGCGATGGTGGAGGACTACCGCGCGGGGCTCGGGGTGGACCGCGCCGCCGACGACGCAGATCGAGCGGCCGGCCGCCAGATCACCTGCCCCACCCTCGTCCTGTGGTCCACGCGCGACGACATGGAGCAGTTGTACGGCGACGTCCTCGAGGTCTGGCGGCCGTGGACCACCAGCTTGCACGGGCACTCGATCGAAAGCGGGCACCACATGGCCGAGGATGCCCCACGCGACCTCGCGGACTCCGTCTCCAGCTTCCTCAGCATGCCCGGCCTCGCTGAACTGTCCCGGTAGTCGATCTGCAACAAGATCCGCCTTCGGCGCCGTCGCGCGGAGGCCCATGCCCGGGTCGTGTCGGTGGTCGCCCGTAGTGTGCCGGTATGTCCAGGTCGCGGGTTCTCGGTGGTGCGGCCGGTGCGCCGCGTCCCGAGGGTGGCGGTGGTGGCCGTGAGGTGGATCCGCAGGTCGATGCGTGGTTGTGGGCGGTGCGTCACCCGCTGGCCTCCGAGCTGGCCGAGGCGGCTCCGGGTGTGGGGTTGGCGGAGCGGTTGGCGGGGTTGGAGCCGGCGGACGTGGACGAGGCGGGCCTGGTGGAGGCCCTCGCGGCGTGGGAGCGGGTGGTCTCGTGGGCGGTGGCGGGTCAGGCGCGGGTGATCGCCGAGCTGGCCTCGCGTGAGCGCGGTGCTCGTGGGGCGTTCCTGGCCGAGGAGGTCGCGGTCGCGTTGTCGGTGACCCGCCGCGTCGCGGAGGACAAGGTGGCCCTGGCCGTGGGTCTGGAGCGGATCCCGGCGGCGGCGGACGCGCTGGCGGGTGGCCGGATCGACGCGCGGCGGGCGACGGTGGTGTGCGAGGAGCTCGCGCGGGTGCCGGACGACGTGGCGCAGGAGGTGAGCGTGGCGGTGCTGCCGGGCGCGGTCTCGTGCACGGCGCCGCAGCTGCGCGTGCGGTTGCGGCGCCTGGAGCTGCGCCGTGACCCCGACGGTGCGCAGCGGCGTCATGTGCGGGCGCGCGAGCAGCGGCGCGTCGAGCTGCACCCTGCGCCGGATGCGATGGCGTGGTTGAGCGCGTACCTGCCCGCGGACGAGGCGGTGGCGATCCACACCGGCCTGACGGCCCTGGCGGGGGACGCGTCGCCGGGCGACGAGCGGACGCTGGATCAGCGCCGCGCGGACGCGCTGGTCGATGTGACCACGCGGTGGTTGGACGCCGGGGTCCACCCCGACGGGGCGGCGTTGTCGGCGCGGCAGGGCCGTCTCCCCCACCTGGCGGTCACCGCCTCGGCGGCCACGCTGCTGGGGTTGTCGCAGGAGCCGGGCGAGCTGGGCGGGTACGGGCCGATCCCCCCGCAGATGGTCCGGCGGATCGCTGCCCGCGCGACCTGGGAGCCGCTGCTCGCGGACGCGTGGACCGGTGCTCCGCTGGCCCGCTCGACGCGCCGCTACGCCCCGACCCAGGCCCAGCGCGACGTCGTGGCCCTACGGGACGCGACGTGCACCTTCCCGGGGTGCCGGATGCCCGCGGCGCGCTGCGACATCGACCACGTCGTGCCCTACCGCCCCGACGACGACAGCGACGACGGTCTGGAAGGGTCCCGCTCCGAGGCTGAGCGGAGGGCAGCCGAGGAGCGCGATCCGGGCGGGGGTGGCGAACCCCGCGGTGACCGTCGCGACCGTCCACCACCCGACCCGCACACTCACCAGCGTGAGCCCGACCAGACCAGCGTCGACAACCTGCAGGCCCTGTGCCGCCACCACCACCGGGCCAAGACCCACGCCGGGTGGACGCCGCACCGCGACGACGACGGCACGACCCTGTGGCGCTCACCCACCGGCCGGATCTACCCCCGCGCACCCGAGCACGAACCACCACCGGTCCCACCCCGGCGACCCACCGACCACGACCACCGCATCGAGCTCTACCCGCCGCCACCGTTCTGAGGAGTCCGCGTCGGCACAGGAGGGGTGTGAGGACGCGGAGCGGTCAGTGCGCGGAGGCGTCAGTACGCGGGACCGTCGGTACGCGGGACCGTCGGTACGCGGGACCGTCAGTACGCCGGGGGCGTCTGCGGCCCGGGGACCATGGCCGCCGGCGGGTCGGGCGGCGTCGCGCCACCCCGCGGCTGGGCGTACGGCTGGGCGGCGGCCTCGGCGCGCGCGAAGTGCGCGGACTGGTCGGTCGACCCCTCCTCGCCCGCGGGGATGGGCTCCACGACGACGGCGGTCCCGTACGCGCAGACCTCGGTGAAGGCCTGGCCGATCGAGCCGTTGTCGAACCGCATCGCGACGATCGCGTTGGCGCCGCGGCGGCGGCCCTCCTCGACCATGCGGTGCATGACCTCCTGCCGGCTCTGGTAGACGAGCTGCGTGTACTCGGTGATCTCACCGCCGCCCATGGCGCGGAAGCTCGCCGTGAAGTTGGCGCCCATGTTGGCGCTGCGCACCGTCAGGCCCATGACCTCGCCGAGCACGGCCTCGACGCGGTACCCGGGGATCTCGTTCGTCGTCACCACGATCATGGTCGCGATGCTCCCACAACGGCAGGGCGGCAGCACCAGAAACGCGCCGGTTCACATCATGGGACCGGGGTTCCCACGTCCTGGATCGGCTGTCATGGTCGTCCCCATGACCTCCGTCCGGCTGCTGACCGTGTCGCGCGACCTCCTCGCCGCACGAATGTGCATGCCCACGGGGCGCCTCGTCGGCTGCTGTCGCTGACACTCGCCCCCGACCACACGGCCCGCCTGACGCCGCCCTGCAGGCCGGCACCGGTCTAGGGGCCGACGGTGCTGCGCCTCGCGGCCCGTCGCCCGGCAACCCGCCCGCCGGCCCGCCGCACGGCAACCCGCCCGGCGGCCCGCCGCAGGGCAACCCGCGCGCCGGTCCGCCGACGGCGACCCGCTCAGCGGTCCGCCGTCGGCCACCGCCCGGCGGTCCACCCCACGCCCGTCCGCCCGGCGAACGCGCCGGTGCGCGCTCGCCACCACCGCACTCACCGCACGGTTGCCGCCGTGTGCTCCCGACGGCCCGTCCGTCGCCGCCCGTCACGCCCTGCCCGACGCTCGCGTCGCCTTCCCGAAGGACCCACCATGGCCACGATCCTCGTCCTGACCGGTAGCCCGTCCGCCCGCTCCCGCACCGCCGCCCTCGCCCGCCACGTCGGCGACGAGCTCGCGCTCGACGGGCACGACGTCGCCGTCCTCGCGCTGCGGGAGCTGCCCGCCGACGCCCTGCTCGGCGCCGACACCGCCGCGCCGGCCATCGCCGCCGCCGTCCGCCAGGTGATCGCGGCCGACGCCGTCGTGGTCGCGACGCCGATCTACAAGGCCTCCTACTCGGGCCTGCTCAAGGTCTTCCTCGACCTGCTGCCGCAGTCCGCCCTCCAGGGCAAGGTCGTCCTCCCGCTGGCGACCGGCGGGACGCTCGCCCACCTGCTGGCGATCGACTACTCGCTGCGCCCCGTCCTCGTGTCCCTGGGCGCCCGGCACATCACCACGGGGCGCTTCGTCCTCGACACCCACATCGACCACACGTCCGGCGGACCCGTGCTCGCGGACGAGGGCACGCGTGAGTGCGTCACCAGGACGGCGGACGCGTTCCGCGCCGCCCTCGGCGAGGTGGGGCGCGTGCCCACCCTCGCGACGGCGTGAGGCGCCGGCCCGCCCACAGGTCCGAGGACACGCGTCCCGTCGAGGACGCCCACTGCCGCCGGTCGCGCGGCTGACCTGCGGGTCTGCCGGCCGTGACCGGCGTCGGACGGGCCTGCCAGCCCGCCCGACGCCTCCCACCGGTTGCCGCCGGTGGGTACGCCGCACCCCGTCCGAGGACGAGGTGCTCTCCATCACGCAAGGAGAAGTATGTCCATCACCACGAGCGAGGCGCTCCTCGCCTCACCCTGGGTCGGCAGCGACCGGCCCACCACACCCGAGGGCTGGGTCCGGCGCGCCGAGGAGGTCGCCGCGATCCTCGAGGTCGACGCGGTCGAGCGCGACCGTGCCCTGGCCACACCGCACGACGAGGTGCGCCTGCTGAAGCAGGCGGGCCTGGTCACCCTGCTCGGCCCGACGGCGCAGGGGGGCGCCGGGCAGAGCTGGGAGACCGCGTACCAGGTGATCCGACGCGTCGCCGAGGGCGACGGGTCCATCGGCCAGCTCCTCGGCTACCACTACCTGTGGTCGCAGCTGCCGGCGTTCTTCGGCACCGCGGAGCAGGCCGAGCAGATCATCGGGCAGGCGACCCGGGAGGGCTGGTTCTTCGGCGGTGCGGTGAACCCGCGCGACGCCGACCTCACGGCCGTCGACCTCGGGGACGACCTGTCCTTCTCCGGCCGGAAGACGTTCTCGACCGGTTCCAAGGTCTCCGACGTCACGTGGCTCGAGGCGGCCATCGCCGGTCACGAGGAGCACGTCTTCGCGCTCGCGCCGTCGGACCACGCGGGGCTCACGTTCCACGACGGCTGGGACGCGCTCGGTCAGCGCCTGACCGAGTCGGGCAGCGTGAGCATCGACGACGTGGTCCTGCCGTGGTCCGCGGCGCTCGGCTGGGTCGGCAAGGAGTTCCGCCCGCGCACGTACAACACGCTCTGCCTGGTCGCGATCCAGCTCGTGTTCACGAACTTCTACCTGGGCATCGCGCAGGGAGGGCTGCGCACCGCCCTGGCCTACACGCGCGAGCGCACGCGGCCGTGGCCGTACGGCGGCGACGACCGGGAGCGCGCCGTCGACGAGCCGTACATCCTGGACGCCTACGGCGACCTGCAGTCGAAACTGTGGGCGGCCCAGGCGCTGGGGGACCGCGCCGGCCAGGCGCTCCAGGCGCTGCACGCCGAGCCCGACGCGCTCACGCCCCGGGCACGGGGCGAGGTGGCGGTCCTGGTCGCCGCAGCGAAGCAGCGCGCGGTCGACGTCGGCCTGGAGATCGGCACCCGGATCTACGAGGTCACGGGAGCGCGCGCGACGGCCAGCTCGGTGGGCCTCGATCGGTTCTGGCGCAACGTGCGCACGCACTCGCTGCACGACCCGGTCCCGTACAAGCGGCGCGAGGTCGGTGTCTTCGCGCTGCTCGACGAGGTGCCGGAGCCGACCTGGTACACGTGACCGCCGGAGCCTGACCGCCCCCGGGCCGACGCGGCCACCGAGGTCGCCGTCCGGTACGCGCGGAGCGTGCCGGACGGCGACCTCGGTCCGTGGGGGTGGCGCCGCGGCGCGTCACATGCGGGCGGCGTAGGAGTGCAGGGCGTCGCGCACGAAGGTGGCGCCCTCGATCCCGCCGTAGGTCGCCGCGAAGCGCTCGTCGCCGACGTACATGTCGGCCAGCCCGAGCAGGTACTCCTTGGCCGGCCCGCCGTGCCCGTGGCCGGGAGTGCCGGGCACGCCGCTGAGCCAGTCGGCGTGCCGCCGCGCCAGCTCCTGCGCCTCGTCCGACGCCGGGTCGACGCCGCGGGCCGCCGCCTGCGCCCAGTCGCGCGCGAGCCGCGCGGCCCGCTCGCGCCAGACCTCCTGCTCGGCGGGCGTCATGCCGGTCCACCAGCGGTCGCCGGCCGCGTAGGCGTCCTTGCCCCACCGCTCCTCGACCTCGTCGCGGTGCTGCGTGTGGTCGAACCCGTCGAACATGTCCTCGGCCATGAGTCGTCCTCCCTGTTCCAGTGCGGTGATGGTCCGTTCGACCGACGCCGCCTGGCGCGCCAGCCGGCGCTGCTCGGTCCGCAGCGCCCGGAGATGGTCGTGCAGCGCGGCGAGCGCGTCGCGCTCGTCCGCCAGTGCCCCCGCGATGGCGGGCAGCGACAGGCCCAGGTCCCGCAGGACCAGGATCCGCTGCAGCCGGACGAGGGCGTCGACGTCGTAGCGGCGGTAGCCGTTCGCGCCCACCCGGCTCGGCGGCAGCAGCCCGACGTCGTCGTAGTGCCGCAGGGTGCGGCTGGTGACGCCCGTCAGGCGGGCGATCTCCTGGATCGACCAGTCGGTCGTGCTCGGCGCGCTCCTCACGGTGTCCTCCTCCCGGACGGGACCGACGCTAGAGGTTGACGCTACGTCAAGGTCAACCGACGTCTCGACGGGCGCCGGGGGCCGAGTAGCATCGTGGGCACAGGCGTCGACCCGGCCATCACCGGCGAGCCTCCGGAAGAACAGGACGCGCGGCTCCCCGGGCGTCCCCAGTAGAACCGGACGGGTGGGCCCGTCACAGCCTTCACGAGCGGTCGACGTCGGCACACCCCCCGGGGCGGGCCACGGCGGCAAGCGGGGTGGTACCGCGGTGACCGGGAAGCCGGGAGTCGTCCTCGCAGGACTGGCAGCACGTCCGGCCTCCGGCCGGTGCGTGACCCGACCGACGTACCGCCGATGAGCATGGAGCACCCCGCGATGGCCTACCCCCTGCACCGCCCGGACGGCACCCCCGTGCCCGCGTCCCCGGACCTGCCGGCGCTCGAGAAGGACGTGCTGGCGTACTGGCAGCAGGACGGCACGTTCCAGGCCTCGATCGACCAGCGCGAGGCCGGCGAGCACGGGGCCAACGAGTTCGTCTTCTACGACGGACCGCCCTTCGCCAACGGTCTGCCCCACTACGGCCACCTGCTCACGGGCTACGCCAAGGACATCGTCGGCCGCTACCAGACGCAGCGCGGGCACCGCGTCGAGCGCCGCTTCGGCTGGGACACGCACGGCCTGCCCGCCGAGCTCGAGGCGGAGCGGGTCCTCGGCATCACGGACAAGGCCCAGATCGACGAGATGGGCATCGCGGAGTTCAACAAGGTCTGCCGCGAGTCCGTCCTGCGCTACACGGACGAGTGGCGGGACTACGTCACCCGCCAGGCGCGCTGGGTGGACTTCGAGCACGACTACAAGACGCTCGACACGACCTACATGGAGTCGGTCATCTGGGCGTTCAAGCAGCTGTACGACAAGGGCCTGGCCTACGAGGGCTACCGCGTGCTGCCCTACTGCTGGCGCGACGAGACCCCGCTGTCCAACCACGAGCTCCGCATGGACGACGACGTGTACGCCCAGCGTCAGGACCCGGCGCTGACCGTCGGCGTCCGGCTCGAGACCGGCGACCTCGCGCTGCTGTGGACGACGACGCCGTGGACGCTGCCCTCGAACCTCGCTCTCGCGGTCGGTCCCGACATCGACTACGTCCGGGTGTGCCCGGCCCCGGGCTCGCGGCTCGCGGGCGAGGTCGTCGTCCTCGCGGCGAGCCGGCTCTCCGCGTACGCGCGTGAGCTCGGCTCGGTCGACGAGGCCGCCGCGCCCGAGGAGCGGGCGACCGTGCTGGAGCACGTGGCGGGTGCCTCGCTGGTCGGCCGCCGCTACACGCCCCCGTTCGGCTACTTCGCGCGGCACGCGAACGCGCACCAGGTGCTCGCCGGCGACTTCGTCACGACCGAGGACGGCACCGGCATCGTCCACCTCGCGCCCGCCTTCGGCGAGGACGACATGGCCGTGTGCGACGCCGCGGGCATCGCCCCCGTCGTGCCCGTCGACAGCAAGGGCCGCTTCACCGCCGAGGTCCGCGACTACGCGGGCGTGCAGGTCTTCGACGCCAACGCGCAGATCATCGCCGACCTCAAGGCCGGCACGGGCCCGCTCGCCGAGGTCGCGGAGCCGCAGCGCGCCGTCGTCGTGCGGCACGAGACGTACGACCACTCCTACCCGCACTGCTGGCGCTGCCGGAACCCGCTGATCTACCGGGCGGTCTCGAGCTGGTTCGTGCGCGTGACCGAGTTCCGCGACCGGATGGTCGAGCTGAACCAGGAGATCTCCTGGGTGCCCGAGCACATCCGCGACGGCCAGTTCGGCAAGTGGCTCGCGGGCGCCCGCGACTGGTCGATCTCGCGCAACCGCTACTGGGGCACGCCGATCCCGGTGTGGGTCAGCGACGACCCGGCGTACCCGCGCACCGACGTCTACGGCTCGATCGCGGACCTCGAGGCGGACTTCGGCGTCACGGTCACCGACCTGCACCGGCCGTTCATCGACGAGCTCACGCGCCCGAACCCGGACGACCCGACGGGCGCCTCGACCATGCGGCGCATCCCCGACGTGCTCGACGTGTGGTTCGACTCGGGCTCGATGCCGTTCGCCCAGGTGCACTACCCGTTCGAGAACGCGGACTGGTTCGAGCACCACTACCCGGGCGACTTCATCACCGAGTACATCGGTCAGACGCGCGGCTGGTTCTACACGCTGCACGTGCTGGCGACGGCGCTGTTCGACCGGCCCGCGTTCCGCACGTCCGTCTCGCACGGCATCGTGCTGGGCTCGGACGGCCGCAAGATGAGCAAGTCGCTGCGCAACTACCCGGACGTCTCCGAGGTCTTCGACCGCGACGGCTCGGACGCGATGCGCTGGTTCCTCATGGCCTCGCCCATCCTGCGCGGCGGCAACCTCGTGGTGACCGAGGAGGGCATCCGCGACGGCGTCCGCCAGGTCCTGCTGCCGCTGTGGAGCACCTGGTACTTCTTCACGCTCTACGCGGGTGCTGCCGGCGGCGGCGCCGGCTACACGGCCAAGGCCGTCGACGCCGAGCGGGTCGCGTCGCTGCCGCCCATGGACCGCTACCTGCTCGCGCGCACGCGCGACCTCGTCGCGACCGTCACGGGGCGCCTGGACGCGTACGACGTGCCCGGGGCGTGCGAGGCCGTGCGGGAGCACCTCGACGTGCTGACCAACTGGTACGTGCGCACGCAGCGCGACCGCTTCTGGGCCGAGGACGCCGACGCCTTCGACACGCTGTGGACGGCGCTGGAGGTGCTCACCCGCGTCATGGCGCCGCTCGCGCCGCTGACGACGGAGGAGGTCTGGCGCGGTCTGACCGGCGGGCGCAGCGTGCATCTGACGGACTGGCCGGCGCGGTACGCGGTCGACGACGACGCCGCCACCTACGGCGACCCCGCCGGGGCCCACGCCGTCGCGGCCCGCGTCGAGACGGAGCCCGCGCTCGTCGCCGACCCCGAGCTCGTCGCCGCGATGGACGAAGTGCGCGAGGTCGTCTCCGTCGCGCTCGGCCTGCGCAAGGCGAACGGTATGCGCGTGCGCCAGCCGCTGCGCGAGATCGCCGTCGCGGTCGCGGACCCGGCCGCGCTCGAGCCGTACCGCGACCTCGTCGCGCGCGAGCTCAACGTCAAGCACCTCACGGTCGTCGACCTCGCGGAGGTCGGCCCCGAGGAGCTCGGCATCACCTCCCGCCTGGCGGTCAACGCCCGCGCCGCGGGCCCCCGCCTGGGCCGTCGCGTCCAGGACGTCATCCGCGCGGCGCGCGCGGGGGAGTGGGAGCAGACCGACGGCGCCGTCGTCGTCCGCACCCCGGACGGCCCGGTCCCGCTCGAGCCCGCCGAGTACGAGCTCACGACCGTCGTCGCCGAGGGTGCCGGCGCGGACCGCGTCGCGGCCGTCCTGGCCGGCGGCGGCGTCGTGCTGCTGGACACCGCGCTCGACGACGACCTGCGTGCGGAGGGCTTCGCGCGCGACGTCGTGCGCGCGGTCCAGGACGAGCGCAAGGCCGCCGGGCTCCAGGTCTCGGACCGGATCCGGCTGTCGCTCACCGTCGCCGCGGAGCACGTGCCGGCCGTGGAGGCCCACCGCGCGATGATCGCGGAGGAGACGCTCGCGCTCGCGCTCGAGGTGGCCGCCGGCTCGCCCGAGGGCGTCGCCGACGTGCGGGTGGCGCGCGTGGACGGGGCGGACCGATGAGCGGGCTCGGCGGCAGCGACGCGCTGCGCGAGGTCTACGCCGGCATCCTCGACCGGGCGCCGGAGCACGACTTCGAGCCCACGCTCGACCGCATGCGCGAGGTCTGCGACCTGCTCGGCAACCCCGAGCGGGCGTTCCGCGTCGTGCACGTGGGCGGCACCAACGGCAAGACGTCCACGAGCCGCATGGTCGAGCGCCTGCTGCGCGAGCACGGGCTGCGCACCGGGCGGTTCACGAGCCCGCACCTGACGTCGGTCACCGAGCGCATCGCGATCGACGGCGAGCCGGTGAGCGAGGAGCGCTTCGTCGAGCTCTGGCAGGACGTCGCGCCGTACGTCCACATGGTCGACCAGCGCTCGCAGGCGGCGGGCGGGCCGCGGATGAGCTTCTTCGAGGTGCTCACCGTGATGGCGTTCGCGGCCTTCGCGGACGCTCCGGTCGACGTCGCCGTGATCGAGGTGGGCCTCGGCGGGGACTGGGACTCGACCAACGTGGTGCAGTCCGACGTCGCCGTCATCACGCCGATCTCCTACGACCACGAGCGCTGGCTCGGGCACGACCTCGTCGACATCGCGGGCGTCAAGGCCGGCATCGTCAAGGAGGGGTCGACCCTCGTCCTGGCGCAGCAGCGCGAGGAGGCGGAGGGCGTCGTGCTCGCGGCCGCCGCGGAGCGGGGCGCGCGCGTGCTGCGCGAGGGCGTCGACCTCGAGGTCGTGGAGCGCCAGGTCGCCGTCGGCGGCCAGCTCGTGGTGCTGCGGACCGCGGCTGCCGTCTACGCGGACATCTTCCTGCCGCTGCACGGCGCCCACCAGGCGCACAACGCCCTGCTCGCCCTGACGGCGGTCGAGGTGCTGCTGCGCGACGGCGGCGCGCTCGCGGGTCCGACCGTCGAGGCCGCGTTCGCGGGCATGGACTCGCCGGGGCGGCTCGAGGTGGTCCGCACGTCGCCGACCGTCCTGGTCGACGCGGCGCACAACCCCGCCGGCATCGAGGCCCTCTCGCTCGGTGTCCAGGAGGCGTTCGCGTTCGCGCGGCTGGTCGGTGTCGTCGGCGTGCTCGACGACAAGGACGCCGAGCAGATCCTCGCGGGCCTCGAGCCGCTCCTGGACGAGGTCGTGGTCTCGCGCTCGAGCAGCCCGCGCGCGACCGACGTCGAGGAGCTCGCGGAGGTCGCGCGCGAGGTCTTCGGCGAGGACCGCGTGCACGTCGCCGAGCGCCTCGACGAGGCCGTCTCGCTCGCGGCCGAGCTGTCCGAGGCCGGCACGGACGGCTCGCCGACGGGCGCGGGCGTGCTCGTCACCGGCTCGGTCACCATGGCGGCGGAGGCGCGGATCCTGTTCGGCCGCGGCTGACGCCCGCGCCCGTGCACGGATGTGCACACCTGGTGCACGCGTATCCCTTGACCGCCCCGGGGCGGCGTTCGATGCTGGCCTGACGGGGGCAACGGCGTCCCCGCACAGCTCCGGGGGCGCGCGACGACGGCGCCGCGCGTCGCCGGGCCGACGACCGGAGACGCGGGATGAAGAAGCTGATCAACGACCCGGCGCGCGTGGTGGAGGAGTCGGTCGAGGGCTTCGGCCTCGCGCACGCGGACCTCGTGCGAGTCCACACCGACCCGCTCTTCGTGGTCCGCGCCGGTGCGCCGGTGCACGGCAAGGTCGGCCTCGTCAGCGGCGGGGGCAGCGGCCACGAGCCGCTGCACGCCGGCTTCGTCGGCGTCGGGATGCTCGACGCGGCCGTGCCCGGCGCGATGTTCACCTCGCCGACGCCGGACGCCATCGCGCCGGCGACGACCGCCGTCGACGGCGGCGCCGGGGTGCTGCACATCGTCAAGAACTACACAGGTGACGTGCTCAACTTCGAGACGGCCGCCGAGCTGGCCGAGGCCGAGGGCGTCGAGGTCCGGACGGTCGTCGTCGACGACGACGTCGCGGTCGAGGACTCCACGTACACGGCGGGTCGCCGCGGCGTCGCCGGGACGCTCGCCGTGGAGAAGATCGCCGGCGCGGCCGCCGAGCGGGGCGACGACCTCGCGGGCGTCGCGACCGTCGCCGAGCGCGTCGTCGCGTCCGTCCGCTCGATGGGCGTCGCGCTGGCGGCCGGGACGGTCCCGCACGCCGGCACCCCGAGCTTCGAGCTCACGGACCAGGAGATCGAGATCGGGATCGGCATCCACGGCGAGCCGGGTCGGCGCCGCATCCCGATGGCGAGCGCCGACGAGATCACCGAGCTGCTCACGACGCCGGTCATGGACGACCTCGCGGTCGCGCGCGGCGACCGGGTGCTGCTGCTGGTCAACGGCATGGGCGGGACGCCGCTGTCCGAGCTCTACGTCGTCTACCGCGCCGCCCGGCGCCTGCTCGAGGCGCGCGGCGCGGAGGTGACGCGCTCGCTCGTCGGCAGCTACGTCACGTCGCTCGAGATGCAGGGCGCGTCGGTGACCGTGCTGCGCCTGGACGACGAGCTCACGGAGCTGTGGGACGCGCCGGTGATGACGCCGGCCCTGCGCTGGTGAGGCCGGCCCAGGGTGCGCGCGGGTCGTGACTCGATCGTGACCTGGCGTGCCGTGCGGCCGCCGGTCGCGTGGCAGGCTGGCGGGTGAGGGGGCCGAAGGCGAACGAGCGGGCGGTACGACACGACCGCGGGCAGGAGGCGACATGGGTCTGGACGCGGCGTGGGCGCAGGAGTGGGTGCGACGGACGGCGGACACCGTCGCCGAGCACCGCGCCGAGCTGAGCGAGCTCGACCGGCAGATCGGCGACGGCGACCACGGCGAGAACCTGAGCCGCGGGTTCACCGCGGTGGTCAAGCGCCTGGACGAGCTCCCCGAGCCGCCCGCCCAGGTGGGTGACGTGCTCAAGCTCGTCGCGACGACCCTCATGTCCACGGTCGGCGGCGCGGCCGGCCCGCTCTACGGCACCGCGTACCTGCGGGCCGCCAAGGTGACGGGCCTCGACGAGCTCGACGCCGGCGCCGTCGTCGCGATGGTCGAGGCGGGTCTCGAGGGCATCGTCGCGCGCGGCAAGGCCCAGCCCGGCGAGAAGACGATGGTGGACGCGTGGACGCCCGCCGCCGCCGCCGCGCAGGCCGCGGCCGCCGAGGGGGCCGACCCCGCCCGGGTGCTCGAGGCCGCGGCCGCCGCCGCGGAGGAGGGCGCCGTGGCCACCGACCCGCTCGTGGCGACCAAGGGCCGCGCCAGCTACCTCGGGGAGCGCAGCGCCGGGCACCGCGACCCGGGCGCCGCGTCGTCCGCCCTGCTGCTGCGGGCCGCCGCGCAGGCAGCAGCCTCCCGATGACCGTCGCCCTCGTGCTCGTCTCGCACTCGGCCCAGGTGGCCGAGGGCACCGCCCGGCTCGCCGGCCAGATGGCGCCCGACGTCAGGCTGGTGCCGGCCGGGGGAGTGCCGGTGGAGGGCCAGGACGAGCTCGGCACGAGCCACGACCGCGTGCTCGAGGCGATCACGGCCGCGCTCGCGGACGACGGCGTCGTGGTCCTGACCGACCTGGGCTCGGCCGTCCTGACCACCGAGGGCGCGCTCGAGTGGCTGGAGGACGACGAGCGCGCGCGCGTCCGGACGCCCGACGCGCCGTTCGTCGAGGGCGCCGTCGCAGCGGCCGTCGCGGCGCAGCAGGGCGGCGACGTCGACGCCGTCGCCCGGGCGGCGCAAGAGGCCGGCGGGGCGCCGGAGGCGGCGAGCCGGGGCACGCCCGGCGGCGGTGGTGCTGGCGAGGACGCAGCAGGCGGCGCGGCGGACGACGTCGTGCGCGCGACGGTCGTCGTGCGCAACCGTCAGGGGCTGCACGCGCGCCCCGCCGCGCTCCTCGCGCGGCGGGTCGCCGACCTCGGCGTGCCCGTGCGGGTCGGCGGCGCGGACGGCACGAGCGTGCTCGCGCTCATGGCGCTGGGCGCGGTCGCGGGCGACGAGCTGACCGTCGAGGCGTCCGGCCCGCGGGCGCAGGAGGCGGTCGACACCGTGGTCGAGATGGTCACGGAGGGCTTCGGCGAGGCCTGACGCGGACGTGGCCAGTCCCTGATCGGTGCATTGACTGCAACTTTTTGCCGCCCGTAGGTTGCACTGGTGCCGACCGACACGGCGGGGGACGACGCGCTGCCCTGAGCCCCCTTGCCTGCCGCGCCGCCCCGCGTGCGCGCCGCCCGGCCCGCCTTGCCGCGATGCCCGGTTGCCCTGTCCAGCACTCCACCATCCCGCGCGACACGAGGACCCACCATGGCCACGGCACCACCCGCCACCACCGGCGCACCGCTCGTCGTGCTCGACCGCCGCACCGTCTGGCTGATCTTCGGCGCGCTCATGGCGAGCATGTTCCTGTCGTCGCTCGACCAGTCGATCTTCGGCACCGCCCTGCCGACGATCGTCGGGGAGCTGGACGGCGTGGAGCACCAGGGCTGGGTCATGACGGCCTACATCCTGGCCATCGCGATCGTCATGCCGCTGTACGGCAAGTTCGGCGACCTGTGGGGCCGGCGCTGGCCGTTCCTCGTCGCGATCAGCCTGTTCACGCTCGCGTCCATCGGCGGGGCCCTCGCCGACACGTTCGCCGAGCTGATCATCTGGCGCGCGGTGCAGGGCCTCGGTGGAGGTGGCCTGATGATCCTCTCCCAGGCGATCATCGCCGACGTCGTGCCCGCCCGGGAGCGCGGCAAGTACATGGGCCCGATGGGTGCGCTCTTCGGCATCGCGGCCGTCATCGGCCCGCTGCTGGGGGGCTACTTCACCGAGTCCCTCACGTGGCGGTGGGCGTTCTGGATCAACGTGCCCATCGGCGCCGCCGCCTTCGTCGTGGCGTGGTTCGCCCTCAAGCTGCCCACGCACCGCTCGGGTCGCAAGATCGACGTCGCCGGCATCGTCTTCATGGTCCTGGCGACGTCGGGCATCGTGCTGCTGACGAGCTGGGAGAGCTTCTCCGGCGACGCCGGGTACGACTGGGGCGACGCGCGCCTGCTGGGGCTGCTGGCGCTCACCGTCGTGTCGGTCCTCGCGTTCGTCATGGCCGAGCGGCGCGCCGAGGAGCCGCTCCTGCCGCTGCACCTGTTCCGCAACCCGACGTTCGCCCTCGCCACCGCCGTCGGCCTGATCATCGGCATGGGCATGTTCGCGGCGCTGACGTTCCTGCCGACGTTCCTGCAGATGGCGACCCGCGCCGGCGTGACCGAGTCCGGCTTCCTCATGCTGCCGATGATGGTCGGCGTCATGCTCACCGCGATCGGGTCCGGCATCGCGATCACCAAGACCGCGCGCTACCGGATGTACCCCATCGCCGGCATGGCGATCTCCACCCTCGGCCTCATCTGGATGACCCGGCTCACGGACGACGTCTCGATGCTCCTGTTCGGCACGATGATCTTCGTGCTCGGCCTGGGGCTGGGCCTGGTCATGCAGACCATCGTGCTGGCCGTGCAGAACGCGGTGGACCCGCACGAGCTCGGGACCGCGACCAGCGCGAACAACTTCTTCCGGGAGATCGGGGCAGCCATCGGCGTCGCCCTGTTCAGCACGGTGTTCACGGGCCGGCTCAGCGAACGCCTCGAGCCGCTCTTCGCGGACGCGCCGACCGGGGGAGAGGGCGTGAGTGCGGAGTCGCTGACGCCCGCCCTCATCGACCAGCTGCCTCCCGCGTTGCGGGACGCGGTCGTGGCCGCCTTCGCCGACGCGCTCGCCCCGGCGTTCTGGTACCTCGTGCCCGTCCTGGCCATCGGCTTCGTCCTCACGCTGTTCCTCAAGGAGGTCCCGCTGTCCGACGTCGCCGGCATGGTGGC
The DNA here is from genome assembly GCF_014042015.1 of Actinotalea sp. JY-7876. Lineage (NCBI taxonomy): Bacteria > Bacillati > Actinomycetota > Actinomycetes > Micrococcales > Cellulomonadaceae > Actinotalea > Actinotalea sp. JY-7876. The sequence continues at coordinate 1,236,893 of NZ_CP059493.1, forward strand.
GCGGGGCGAGGCCGTCACCGCGGACGACGTCGCCGGTGGGGCGACGGTGACGCAGACCGTCGGGCACGACGACGCCGTCGTCGTGGTCGAGGGGTCGGCGCCGGCGGACCGGGGCCGCGAGGGCTGAGTGGTCCGGCGGCCACGGGCCGCGGCGGTAGCGTGGAGGCCGTGCCCGACCAGCCCGTGACCGACCCGTCCAGCCCGGCTCCCGCCGTCCGACAGGGATCCGCGCGGCGCCAGTTCGCCGCCACGATCCTCGTGCTCGAGGTCCTCGTCGTCGCGTTCGCCTCCCTCGTCGCCTTCGGGCTCCGCGTGGCGCCGCCGTCCGTGGTGTGGGGGATCGGGGGTGCCCTCGCGCTCTCGCTCGCGCTCTCGGCCGGCCTGCTGCGCAGTCCCGCCGGGTACGTCGCGGGCTCCGTGCTCCAGGTCGCGCTCCTGGCGACGGGCGTCGCCGTCCCGATGATGTTCGTCGTCGGCGCGATCTTCGTCGTGCTGTGGGTCGTCGCGCTGCGCCTGGGCGGCCGCATCGACCGCGAGCGCGCCGAGCGCGCGCAGGCAACGGCCCTGGGCTGAGCGCCCGCGCCGCCCGACCCGCGCCGCCCGAGTCGAGGGACGAATGTCCTACGACTCGACGGCGGCCGGCGCCTGATCCTGGGGTGACATAAGGAGCGCCGCGTCGTGGCGACGTGGCTTGATCAGGTGCGAGAGGAGTGCACCCAGTGACCGACCTTCCCACCCCCGAGACCCCCACGCCGCAGACGCAGGACGACCGCCGGCGCAAGCGGGCGGCCCTCGCCAAGCTCTCCCTGGCCGGCGTCGCCGTGCTGGGCGTCGGTGCCGCGCTGACCACCGCCGTCTGGACGGACGACGCCTGGTTCTCGGCCGCCGCCTCGGCCGTGGACCCCGACACGGCGATCGACCTGAGGGGTGCCTTCAACGAGGCCGACCCCGCGACCCAGCCGACCACGTTCGAGGAGGCCGACGACGCCGGCACCGCGGTGGCGATCCCGGCCAGCGTCTTCGCCAACCTCACCGCGGGTGACTCGGTGACCGTCCCGGTGTGGATCAAGAACGAGGGCACGTCCGCGCTCGCGATCGCGAACCCGGTCGTGGAGACCGGCGACGCCGGCCTGTTCGCCGTGGGCGGTGCGACGGCGGAGCTCGACCAGGTCCCCGCCACGCTGCAGCCCGGCGAGGTGGCGTCGGTCGACCTGACGATCGCCCTGCCCGCCGACGCCGACCGCGACACGTTCGGCGGCGCGACCGGCGACGTCACGATCCAGTTCCAGGGCTCGATCGCCAACCGGAACTGACACCGGCATCCGCCGGCGCGTGACCCGCGCCGGCGGATGCTCCTGCCACCGCGCGCGGGAGTGAAGGAGGTGTCGATGCGCGCGCTCCGACTGGCCGGGGACGTCGTCCTGTGGCTCGTCGCGGCCCTCGGGCTCGCCAGCCTGGCCACCTGGGGTGCGACCCAGGCCGGCTGGATCCAGCCCCTCGTCGTCGTCTCGGGCTCGATGGAGCCGGAGATCATGACCGGCGACCTGCTCATCGCCGTGCCCCAGGAGCCCGCCGACCTGCGGGCCGGCGACGTGGCAGCGATCCGCAGCGCGGTCACGGGCGACCTGGTCACCCATCGCGTGGTCTCCGTCGAGGAGTCCGCCGAGGGGCAGTGGGCCGTCCACATGAAGGGTGACGCGAACGCGTCGCCGGACGCCGAGACCTACGTGGTCGACCAGGACGTCTGGCAGCCCGCCGTGCGTGTGCCCGGTGGCGGCTACGTCGTCGCGAAGCTCACGAGCCCGCAGGTCGCCATCCCCCTCGGGGTCGCCCTCGTCGCCCTCATGGGGCTCAGCCTGCTGCCCGCCTCCCCGCGGCCGTCGACGGGCGCGGACGCCGAGGACGCGCACCCCGCACCCGCGGAGCCGGCACGAGCGGAGGTGGCGCCATGACGACCGCCCGTCGCCCCAGGATCTCGCACGGTCTCGCCGCGGCCCTGTGCCTCGTCCTTGCGGTCATCCTGGCCGCCGTGTCCGTCCTGACGGCCATCGCCGCGGACGCGACCTCGGGGTCGGGAACCGACTCGGACGCCGGTTCGGGCGTGGGCTCTGCGATCCCCGAGCCCCAGCCGACGCCGACGCCGACGCCGACGCCGTCTCCGTCGTCGTCGTCGTCGGGGACCCTGACGCGCACCACGCCCCTGCACGCGACGTTCAGCGACCTGCTGCCCGGCTCGTCGGCGTCGACGTCGTGGCAGATCACGGTGGACCGGGACGCCCTCGTCACCGACGTCGACGTCGTCGAGTCCGGCCCGGGCGACCTCGACTGGGAGGTCACGCTCCGTCATCGGTCGTCGGGCGCGGTCACCACGGTCGAGCACGACGTCACGGGCGCCCGTCTCGCCGCGGGCGACTACGACCTGCAGGTCGCCGTGCACGTCCGCGACATCCCCCCGCGCGCGACGAACGTGCTGCAGGGGCACATCGCCCTGCGGGACGCCACCGCCGCCGCCGTGAGCGGGTCCGGCGGGTCCGGCGGGTCCGGTCCCTCGGTCCTGCCCTGGACCGGCTCGTCCGCCCTGCCCCTGCTCCTGGCCGCCGTCGCCGCCACGCTCGCGGGCCTCGGCCTGCTGCTCGCGGCGCGCCGCCGCCGCGAGGACGAGGAGGCCCCCGCTCACGGCCCCACCGATGACCCGACCGACGACCCGACCGACGACCCGACCCAGGAGGGAGCACGCCGTGACCGGATCGCAGCGCGCTGACCGCGACCGCCGTCGCGGTGTCGCCGCGGTGCTCGGCCTGGGCCTGCTCACCGGCCTCGGCATCACCGGGACCTCGGCGGCTTGGACCGACGACGCGTGGGCCGTCGCCCCCGCCTCGGCCGCGTCGGTCGACCTCCGCGGCTCGACCGACGGCGGCGCGACGTGGCACGCGGCGGACGTCGCGACGGCGCCGCTGACCGTCGACGCCGTCACCGGGCTCGTGCCGGACACCCCGGTGACGCGCACCGTCCAGCTCTGGAACGCCTCCACCGTGCCGGTCGACCTCACCTGGACCGCGCCGGACGAGGTCGGCTGCGTCGACGTCGAGGTCCGGCCCGCGGCGACGACGCTGGACGCCGGCCCGACCGCCGCGGCGGCCGGCGCCGTCACGACCGTCGACGTCACCTTCAGCGTCCCCGAGGGGACCGACCCGGCCGGCTGTGCCGGCACCGCCGTCGGCCCCGTCGAGATCGTCTTCCACGGGAGCCCCGCATGACCGCCGCGCCCAGCACCACGAGCGCCCGCCCGGGCACCCGCCGGCTGGCGGCGCTCCTCGCCGTCGTCCTGCTGCTCCTGGCCGGCGTCAACCTCGCGGTCCGCGCGACCGCGGGCGCCGCCGCCGCATGGTCCGACGACGTGCACACGACCACCGACGTCGCGCTCGGCACCTGGAGCGCGCCGATGGGACCCGACGGCTGCGTCGTGCGCGACCCCAGCGGCACGCCGACCGGTCAGAGCTGCTCGCTGGGCCTGTGGCCCAACGGGTTCTCGTGGGGCAGCGAGTGGTACCAGCACTACACGGCCCAGCTGTGGTTCACGATCGACGGGCAGTACCCGGGCTACGTGGCGCCGGGGTACACCGTCGAGTTCCAGGTGACGCTGCCGACCAGCGACCAGCCGGCCTGGTGGAGCTGGGACGGCGCCGGCGTCGTGGCGATCCAGACCGACGCGCCGTCCTACGCGCTGACGTCCAGCTGCGGCCAGCTGCCCGTGGTGTCCGGCACGATCTCCGGGCCCATCAGCTACTTCCAGGTCGAGGTGGAGCCGGGCGCCGCCACCGGCGGGGCGTCGGGGCTGCTCTGCACGCCCTGACGGGCCGTGACCTGGTGGCGCTCCCCGCGCCGCTAGGGTGACCGCCATGAACCAGGTCGAGCGCACCCTCGTCATCGTCAAGCCGGACGGCGTCCGTCGCGGACTCGTGGGGGAGATCCTGCGCAGGGTCGAGGCCAAGGGCTACACGCTCGTCGCCGCGGAGCTCCGCACGGCCGACGCGGACCTGCTGGGCGAGCACTACGCCGAGCACGAGGGCAAGCCGTTCTACGGGCCGCTGCTCGAGTTCATGGGCTCCGGCCCCGTGCTCGCCGCGGTGCTCGAGGGCCAGCGCGTCATCGAGGGGTTCCGCCTCCTCGCGGGGACCACGGACCCCACGACGGCGGCCCCGGGGACCATCCGCGGGGACCTCGGCCGGGACTGGGGCACGGCCGTGACCCAGAACCTCGTGCACGGCTCGGACTCCACCGAGTCGGCCGCGCGCGAGATCGCCCTCTGGTTCCCCTCGCTCTGACCCCGCACCTCTGACGCGCGACGCCCCGCCCGCCTGACCCGGCGGACGGGGCGCCGCCCGTAGGCTCGCCCCGTGCACCTCAAGACGCTGACCCTGCGCGGCTTCAAGTCGTTCGCGTCGGCGACGACCCTGCGCTTCGAGCCGGGCGTGACGTGCGTGGTCGGACCCAACGGCTCGGGCAAGTCGAACGTCGTCGACGCGCTGGCCTGGGTCATGGGGGAGCAGGGCGCGAAGTCGCTTCGCGGCGGCAAGATGGAGGACGTCATCTTCGCCGGCACGTCCGGCCGCCCGCCGCTGGGCCGCGCCGAGGTGAGCCTGACGATCGACAACACCGACGGCGCGCTGCCGATCGACTACACCGAGGTGACGATCTCCCGCACGCTCTTCCGCAGCGGCGGGTCCGAGTACGCGATCAACGGCTCGGCGTGCCGCCTGCTCGACATCCAGGACCTGCTCTCGGACTCGGGCCTGGGCCGGGAGATGCACGTCATCGTCGGCCAGGGCCAGCTCGACGCCGTCCTGCGTGCGACGCCCGAGGAGCGCCGCGGCTTCATCGAGGAGGCCGCCGGCGTCCTCAAGCACCGCAAGCGCAAGGACAAGGCGCTACGCAAGCTCGACGCGATGCAGGCCAACCTCACGCGCCTGGGCGACCTCACCGCGGAGATCCGGCGCCAGCTGGGCCCGCTCGGGCGGCAGGCAGAGGTCGCCCGCAAGGCCCAGACGGTCCAGTCCGACCTGCGCGACGCGCGTGCCCGCCTCCTCGCCGACGACCTCGCCCAGCTCACGGCGACGCTCGAGCAGGAGATCGCCGACGAGACGGCGCTGCGGGCGCGGCGCGAGGAGGTCGAGGCAGGGCTGGCGCAGGCCCGGGCGCGGCTCGGGGCGCTCGAGACGGCGGCCGCCGCGGCGGCTCCCGAGCTCTCCGAGGCGAGCGAGGTCTGGTACCGGCTCTCGTCGGTGCGCGAGCGGCTGCGCGGCACCCAGACCCTCGCGGCGGAACGGCTGCGCCTGCTGGGGTCCGCCGAGCGCGACGCCGAGCCGGGCGGGCGTGACCCCGACGACCTCGACGCCCAGGCCGAGCGCGCGCGGGCCGCCGAGGCCGAGCTGGCGGCCGAGGTCGAGCTGGCGCGCGTCGCGGTCGAGGCCGCGACCGCGCAGCGGACGGAGGCCGAGAACGAGGCACGGGAGGCGGAGCGGCGCGTCGCGACGCTGCAGCGGGCCGTCGCCGACCGCCGCGAGGGCCTCGCCCGGCTGGCCGGGCAGGTCGCCGCGCGGCGCAGCCGCTGCGAGGCCACCGAGGCGGAGATCGGCCGCCTGCAGGAGTCGCTCGCCGCGGCCGAGCGCCGGGGCCACCAGGCCACCCTCGAGTTCACCGCGCTCGAGTCGCAGGTGGCGGGGGCCGAGGAGGGCGAGGAGGGCCTCGACGCCGCCCACGAGGCCGCCACCGAGGCGCTCGAGACGGCGACGACGCGCGTCACGGCGCTCCGCGAGAGCGAGCAGGTCGCCGAGCGCGACCGGGCGACCTGGACCGCGCGCGTCGAGGCGCTGGAGATGAGCCTCGTGCGCAAGGACGGCGCCGGTGCGCTGCTCGCGGCCGACGACCTGCCGGGCACGCTCGGGTCCGTCGCGGCCCTGCTCGGCGTCGAGCCGGGCTTCGAGGACGCGATCGCCGCCGCGCTCGGCGCCGCCGCCGACGCCGTGGCCGTCGAGTCCGTCGACGCGGCGGTCGACGCGCTGCGCCGGCTGCGCACCGACGACGCCGGGCGCGCGACCCTCGTCGTCGCCCGGGCCGCGGACGCCGCCCCGTCGCGCCCGGCGGACCTGCCCGACGGCGCCGTCGCGGCCCTGGACCTCGTGCAGTGCCCACCGCACGTCGCGGGCGCGGTCCACGCGCTGCTGGCCGACGTCGTCGTCGTGGAGGGCCTCGCGCACGCGCGCGCCCTCGTGGCGGCCCGGCCCGAGCTCGTCGCCGTGACGCGGACGGGCGACCTGCTCGGCGCGGTGCGCGCGGCCGGCGGCTCGGCGAGCGCCCCGAGCGCGCTCGAGATGCAGGCGGCCCTGGACGACGCGCGCGAGCGGGTCACCGAGGCCGTCGCGCGCGCGGAGCGCACCCGGTTCGAGCTCGTGGCCGCCCAGCGGGCCCAGGATGAGGCGCGCACGGCGCACGAGGCCACGCTCGAGCGCCTGCACGAGTCCGACGCCGCGCTCGCGGCCGTCGCCGAGCAGCTCGGCCACCTCGGGTCCGTGGCCCGCGCCGCCCGCGCCGAGGCCGACCGGGCACGGACCGCGCTCGCCGCCGCGCAGGAGCGGCTGGCGGCCGACCAGGTCGAGCTCGCGTCGCTCGCCGAGCGGCTCGAGCACGCGGAGTCCGACCCGGCGGAGTCCCAGGACGGCATCGAGGCGGCCACGGCGGCGCGCGACGAGGCGGCGGCGCGGGCGACCGCCGCGCGGGCACGCGAGACCGAGGCCCGGCTGACGCTGCGCACGAGCGAGGAGCGCGCCCGGGCGCTGTCCGGCCGCGCGCAGTCGCTCGAGCGCGCGGCGGCGGCCGAGCGGGAGGCCCGCGCCCGCGCGGCCCGGCGCGCGATGCAGCGCGCGGCCCAGTCGCGCCGCGCGGAGGCCGTCCGCGCGGGCGCCACGACGGCGCTCGCCGCGCTCGAGGAGTCGCTGCGCCTCGCCACCCGCGCGCGCGAGGCCGCCGAGGCGGCGCGCGCGGAGCGCGACACACAGCTGGTCGCGGTGCGCGCCGACGTCGACCGCTGGGCGGGCGAGCTGCGCGAGCTCACGGACGTGGCCCACCGCGACGAGGTCGCCCGCGCGCAGCAGGCGCTGCGCATCGAGCAGCTCCAGACCCGGGCGGTCGAGGACCTCGGCCTCGACCCCCAGGTGCTGCTCGAGGAGTTCGGTCCCGACCGACCGGTCCCGGTGCCGGCGACGGACGACGGCGAGCCCACGGCGGTGCCGTACGTCCGCGCGGAGCAGGAGAAGCGCCTGCGCGCCGCCGAGCGGGCGCTCTCGCTGCTCGGCCGGGTCAACCCGCTCGCGCTCGAGGAGTTCGCCGCGCTCGAGGAGCGGCACACGTTCCTGACGACCCAGCTGGCGGACCTCAAGAAGAGCCGCGCGGACCTGCTCCAGATCGTCAAGGAGATCGACGAGCGCGTCGAGCAGGTCTTCGCCGACGCCTACCGGGACACCGAGGTCCAGTTCGAGCGGGTCTTCTCGCGCCTGTTCCCGGGCGGTGAGGGGCGGCTGGTGCTCACCGACCCGTCCGACATGCTCACGACGGGCGTCGACGTCGAGGCGCGTCCGGCGGGCAAGAAGGTCAAGCGGCTCTCGCTGCTCTCCGGCGGCGAGCGCTCCCTGACGGCGGTGGCGCTGCTCGTGGCGATCTTCAAGGCCCGGCCGAGCCCGTTCTACGTCATGGACGAGGTCGAGGCGGCGCTCGACGACGCCAACCTCGGCCGGCTGCTCGAGATCTTCACCGAGCTCCAGCAGGACAGCCAGCTCATCGTCGTGACGCACCAGAAGCGCACGATGGAGATCGCCGACGCGCTGTACGGCGTGACCATGCGCGGCGACGGCGTCACGACCGTGATCAGCCAGCGCATGCGCGAGGAGACCACCGCCTGACGCCCGCGCCGGGGTGTGGAGATCGTGTGGCGATCGACCGGTGGCCGCGTCGTGCGCCGCCCGGGCACCGGGGGCCGTGGCGATACTGGCGGTATGGCACCAGTGGTCGCGTGGATCGTCGTCGCGCTCGTCGTCGCGGGCGTCGTCCTGCTCGTCGCCAACAGCGCGAGCGGGCGCTCGTCGCGCGGGCCGGGGGAGTTCTGGGCGGACCTACGGGCGGGCCTGCGCCGGGGGCGCCGGGGCGGCGTGCTCACGGGCCTGCGCCAGGAGATGGCCGAGGTCGCGGAGGCGGACTCGGGCTCGGTCGAGGACATCTTCGCCATCGGCTCGCCCGAGGACCGCGACTACGTGCAGCCCGACGAGATCCTCAGCACCCTCGCGCGGGCCACGAAGCGGGCGCTGCCGCACCAGCGCACCTCCGCCGACGACGCCGCGCGCGCCCGGGCGGACGCCGGGCGCTGAACGCGCCCCCGGCGGTCGGGGCCTGAGAGACTGCTCCCGTGAACGAGCTCTCTGACCTCCTCCTCGTCGGTCTGCCCGCACTGGTCGTCGTCGGCCTCGCCGCGGTGGGGCTGCGGCGGCGTGGCCGCCGTCCCGGCACCGGCCCTGCCGACACCCGGCCCGGGGGGCCCGGCGACGGTGCGTCCGCGGCTTCCCGGCCGTCCACCTCCGCGGGCACTGACGTCCTCGAGCGTCCCGACACCGGCGCCCCCGACACGGCCGCGCCCGAGGTCGGGGCCGACGAGCTCGAGGCGGCGCCCGCGCTCGAGCGTCCCGAACCGGTCGCCGGTCGCCTCGTGCGGCTGCGCGAGCGGCTCGCCCGCTCCGGCTCGCCGCTCGGCACCCGCCTGCTCGCGGTGCTCTCGCGCGACCACCTCACCGAGGACGACTGGGACGAGATCGAGGAGACCCTCCTGCTCGCCGACGTCGGCGCCGGCCCGACGACCGAGCTGGTCGACGCGCTGCGCGAGCGGGTGCGCGTGCTCGGCGTGCGCGAGCCCGCGGCGGTGCGTGACCTGCTGCGCGAGCAGCTGCTCGCGCTGGTCGACCCCTCCCTGGACCGCACCCTGGACCTGCGCCCCGCGCAGGAGCCGGACGGCGACGGCGGGCCGCACCCCGCCGTCGTCCTGGTGGTGGGCGTCAACGGCACCGGGAAGACGACGACCGTCGGCAAGCTGGCGCGCGTGCTGGTAGCCGAGGGGCGCAGCGTGGTGCTCGGCGCGGCCGACACGTTCCGTGCGGCCGCGGCCGACCAGCTGCAGACCTGGGGTGCCCGCGTCGGCGTGCCGACCGTGCGCTCGGACCGCGACGGCGCCGACCCCGCGGCCGTGGCCTTCGACGCCGTGCGCCGCGGCGTGAGCGACGGCGCCGACGTCGTGCTCGTGGACACCGCGGGCCGGCTGCAGAACAAGGCGGGGCTCATGGACGAGCTCGGCAAGATCACGCGCGTGCTGTCCCGCAACGCGCCGATCCGTGAGGTCCTGCTGGTCCTGGACGCGACGACGGGTCAGAACGGCCTCAACCAGGCGCGCGTCTTCGGTGAGGTCGCCGGTGTGACGGGCATCGTGCTCACCAAGCTCGACGGCACCGCGAAGGGCGGCATCGTCGTGGCCGTGCAGCGCGAGCTCGGCGTCCCGGTCAAGCTCGTCGGTCTGGGGGAGGGCGCCGACGACCTCGCGCCGTTCGAGCCGGAGGCGTTCGTCGACGGGCTCCTGCAGTCCTGACCTGCGCGAAGAACGGGGCGTACCGCCGGGCGTGATCGTCCGCGAAACACGACGTTCACGTCCGGCGGCGTCATGTCACCCCGCCGTAACGCGACAGGCGCTGGCGGGAAACAGCCCTCCACCACGCTGATCCCGGACCAGCCGCCCGGCTGGCGAGGGAGAGGCGATCTCTATGGAATTCGCGCTGGACACGGGCAACACAGCCTGGATCCTCACAGCGTCCGCGCTCGTGCTGCTCATGACGCCGGGACTGGCGTTCTTCTACGGCGGCATGGTGCGCGGCAAGTCCGTTCTCAACATGATGATGATGAGCTTCGGGGCCCTCGGCCTGGTGAGCGTCATCTGGGTGCTCTACGGCTACTCGGCCACCTTCGGGACCGACATCGGCGGCATCATCGGCAACCCGACCGAGTACTTCGGCCTCAACTCCATCACCGACGACCAGAGCCTGATGGCGGGGTCCGGGGTCCCGGCGCTCGTGGCCGCGGGCTTCCAGGCCACCTTCGCGATCATCACCGTGGCCCTGATCTCCGGCGCTGTGGCCGAGCGCATGAAGTTCGGCTCCTGGATGGTCTTCGCCGGCCTGTGGGTGACGTTCGTCTACATCCCCATGGCCCACATGGTCTGGGGCGGCGGCCTCCTGGGCGGCGACGGCATCACGGCCGGCCTGTCCGTGCCGATCGACTTCGCGGGCGGCACCGTCGTCCACATCAACGCCGGCGTGGCGGGCCTCGTGCTCGCGATCATCCTCGGCAAGCGCAAGGGCTTCGGCAAGGAGCCGATGCGCCCCCACAACCTCCCGTTCGTCATGCTCGGCGCGGCCCTGCTGTGGTTCGGCTGGTTCGGCTTCAACGCGGGCTCCGAGTTCGCGGCCGACGGCACCGCCGGCCGGGCCTGGGTCAACACGCTGGTCGCCACCGGCCTGGCCATGCTCGCCTGGCTCGTCACCGAGAAGATCCGCGACGGTCACGCCACGTCGCTCGGCGGCGCCTCGGGCGTCGTCGCCGGCCTCGTCGCGATCACGCCCGCCGCCGCGGCCGTCGACACGTTCGGTGCCCTCGTCATCGGTGCGGTCGCGGGTGTCCTGTGCGCCCTGGCGGTCGGCCTGAAGTACCGGTTCGGGTACGACGACTCGCTCGACGTCGTCGGCGTCCACCTCGTCGGTGGCCTCGTCGGCACGGTGCTCATCGGCCTCTTCGCGAACGTCGGCGAGGGCGTCAACGGCACGTGGTACCCGGACGGTGCGCTCCAGGGCCTGCTCTACGGCGGCGGCATCACCCAGCTGCTCACGCAGACCATCGTCGCGGTCGCCGCGATGGTGTTCAGCGCGGTCGTCACGGCGATCATCGCCCTCGCCCTCAAGGCCACCATCGGCCTGCGCGTCCCGGACGAGCAGGAGCAGGGCGGCGTGGACCTCGCCGTGCACGGCGAGTCCGCGTACGAGACGCTCGGCGGCGCCCGCATGGGTTCGGGCGACGGTGGCTACACGGCGGCGAGCGCGGCTCGTCCCACGACGGAGGTGAAGGCATGAAGCTCGTCACGGGAATCATCCAGCCGCACCGGCTCGACGACGTGAAGTCGGCGCTCGAGGCGGCCGGGATCCGCGGCATGACGGTCAGCGAGGCCAGCGGCTACGGCCGGCAGCGCGGGCACACCGAGGTCTACCGCGGCGCGGAGTACACGGTGGACCTCATCCCCAAGGTCCGCGTCGAGATCCTGGTCGACGACGAGGACTCGACGGCCGTCACCAACGCGATCGTCATGGCGGCCCAGACGGGCAAGATCGGCGACGGCAAGGTGTGGACCGTGCCCGTGGACGACGTGGCGCGGGTGCGCACCGGCGAGCACGGCGTGGACGCGCTGTAGCCCGATGACGCAACGACCGCCCGTCGAACCGGACGCGGTCGGACGCCCTTCCCTCGAGGTCCCGCCTCCCCCGGCGGACCCGGCTCCGGCCGGGTCCGTGGGGGTGCGGGACCTCAAGGCTGATCGGCTCCGGCTGGCCGCCCGGATGACCGGACCCGGCGCCGACGGGGCCGTGCGCCGCGGGGCGCTCACCCAGCTCGCGATCGCGCGGCTCGCCGAGCTGTGGGACTCCGCGATCGGCGAGACGGCCCCCACCGGGATCGCCCTCGGTGCCGTGGGGAGCCTCGGCCGCGGCGACGCGAGCCCCGCGAGCGACCTCGACCTGCTCCTCGTCCACGACGGGCGCAGCCACCGCGCGGAGGAGGTCGCGGGCCTCGCGGAGCGGCTCTGGTACCCGATCTGGGACGCCGGCCTCGACCTGGACCACTCGGTCCGGTCCCTGGCCCAGTGCCGCCAGGTCGCGACCGCCGACCTGCCCGCAGCCGTCGGCCTGCTCGACCTGCGTCACGTCGCGGGGGACCGCACCGTCGTGCAGCGCGCGCGCACCGCGCTGCTGGAGGACTGGCGCTCGGCCGCCCGGCGCCGGCTGCCCGAGCTGCTGACCACGACGCGCACGCGCGCCGAGCGCTCGGGGGAGCTGGCGTACCTCGTGGAGCCCGACCTCAAGGAGGCGCGGGGCGGCATCCGGGACGCCGTGGTCGTCTTCGCGCTGGCCGCGACCTGGCTCACCGACCGGCCCCACGGCGCCGTCGACGACGCCTACGCGCACCTGCTGGACGTGCGCGACGCGGTGCACCTGGTGACGCGGCGGCCGACCAACCGCCTGCTGCGCGCCGACCAGGACGAGGTCGCGGCCCTGCTCGGGACGGGCGACGCGGACGACCTCCTGGCGGGGCTGGCGGAGGCCGGCCGCACGATCTCGCACGCGCTCGACACGACGGTGCGCCACGCGCGCCAGGCGCTCGCGCGACCGTCGCTGCGCCGGCCCGTGCTGGTGCGGGGCCGCCGCACGGCCCCGCGCCTGCGCTCCGTGGGCGACGGTCTCGTCGAGCACGACGGCGAGCTGGTCCTGGCGGCCGGCGTGCGGCCCGAGGACGACGCGCTGCTCGGCCTGCGGGCGGCGGCGACCGCGGCGCGCACGGGCCTGCCCCTGTCCCCGGTCACGGTCGAGAGCATCGCCCGCACGCCTGCGCTGCCGGAGCCGTGGCCCGCCGCCGCGCGGGGCCACCTGCTCGCGCTGCTCGCGAGCGGCCCGGCCCAGATCCCCGTGTGGGAGACGCTCGACCTGGCGGGCGTGGTCACCTCGTGGATCCCGGAGTGGGCTCAGGTCCGCAACCGGCCGCAGCGGTCGCCGATCCACCGGCACACGGTCGACAGGCACCTCGTCGAGACCGCGGCGCGGGCGGCCCGGGCGCGCCGGGGCCTCGCGGCGGGGGACACGCTGCTGCTGGCCGCCCTGCTGCACGACATCGGCAAGCGTCCCGGTGCCGAGGACCACAGCGTGGAGGGGGCCCGCCTGGTGCCGGCGATCCTCGCCCGGATGGGGGTCGAGCCCGCCGAGGCCGACGACGTCGCCCGCCTCGTGCGCCACCACCTCACGCTGGCCCAGCTCGCGACGCAGCGCGACCCCGACGACCCCGCGACGATCGAGGAGCTCTGCGTGGCGGTCGACGGCAGGGTCGAGCTGCTCGACGTGCTGCGCGCCCTCACGGAGGCCGACGCGTCGGCCGCGGGGCCGGCCACCTGGTCACCGTGGCGGGCGCGCCTGGTGGACGACCTCACCGAGAGGGCGCGGGCCCGGCTCACCGCGGGGCCGGACGGGGCGCTGCGAGTACCCTGAAGCCCGGCGCCGTCGCGTCGTCCGCACGTCCCCCACGCCCGGTGAGGTCCATCCGTGTTCGCCACGCTGTCCGACCGTCTGACGTCGACCTTCAAGAACCTGCGCACCAAGGGCAGGCTCTCCGAGGCCGACATCGACGCGACCGTCCGCGAGATCCGGCGTGCGCTCCTCGACGCCGACGTCGCCGTCAGCGTGGTCCGCGAGTTCACCGGGCGGGTCCGCGAGCGCGCGCTGTCGGCCGAGGTCTCCGGCGCGCTGAACCCCGCGCAGCAGGTCGTCAAGATCGTCAACGACGAGCTCATCGGGATCCTCGGCGGCGAGCAGCGCCCGCTGCGGTTCGCGAAGAACCCGCCGACCGTCATCATGCTCGCGGGTCTGCAGGGTGCCGGTAAGACGACGCTCGCGGGCAAGCTGGCGCGGCACCTGCGCGAGCAGGGCCACACGCCGATGCTGGTCGCGGCTGACCTGCAGCGCCCGAACGCGGTGACGCAGCTGCAGGTCGTCGGCGAGCGCGCGGGCGTGCCGGTCTACGCCCCGCACCCCGGTGCGCAGGAGGGCCACGAGCTCGCGATGCCCGCGGGCGACCCCGTCGTGGTCGCGCGGGAGGGCGTGGAGACGGCGCGCCGTCGCGAGCACGACGTCGTCATCGTCGACACGGCCGGCCGGCTCGGCGTCGACGCCGACATGATGCAGCAGGCCGCGGACATCCGGGAGGCGGTCCAGCCCGACGAGGTCCTCTTCGTCATCGACGCGATGATCGGCCAGGACGCCGTCACCACGGCCCAGGCCTTCGCCGACGGCGTCGGCTTCACCGGCGTGGTGCTGTCCAAGCTCGACGGCGACGCGCGCGGCGGTGCGGCGCTCTCGGTCGCGAGCGTGACCGGCCGCCCGATCCTCTTCGCCTCGACCGGTGAGCAGCTCACCGACTTCGAGGTCTTCCACCCCGACCGGATGGCCTCGCGCATCCTCGACATGGGTGACGTCCTGTCGCTCATCGAGCAGGCCGAGCGCGCGTTCGACGCCGAGCAGGCCGACGCGATGGCGGGCAAGCTCGCGGCCGGCGAGGACTTCACGCTCGAGGACTTCCTGGTCCAGATGCAGGGCCTGCGTCAGATGGGCTCGATGAAGAAGATGCTCGGGATGCTCCCGGGCATGGGGCAGATGCGCGACGCGATCGAGAACTTCGACGAGCGCGAGGTCGACCGCATCGAGGCGATCATCCGCTCGATGACGCCCGCCGAGCGCCGCGCCCCCAAGATCATCAACGGCTCCCGCCGGGCGCGCATCGCCCGCGGCTCCGGCACGACGACGACCGACGTCAACCAGCTGCTCGAGCGCTTCGCGGGCGCGCAGAAGATGATGAAGCAGATGGCGCGCGGCGGCGGCATGCCCGTGCCCGGCATGGGCAACCTGCCGGGCATGGGCGGCAAGAAGGCCCGCGGCCGGATGGCGCCGCAGGCCAAGAAGGGCAAGGCCAAGTCGGGCAACCCGGCCAAGCGCGCGCAGCAGGAGCGCGAGGCCGCCGCCCGCGCCGCGGGCCTCGCGCCGAAGGCGCCCGCCGGCTCGGCGTTCGGCCTCGGTGGCCAGGCGCCGGCGGAGCCGGACCCCGCCTCGCTCGAGCTGCCCCCGGGCCTCGAGAAGTTCCTCGGCCGCTGACGGGCGCGGCGGTGCTGCACCTGCGCGGGACCGTCGTCCTCGACGACTCGGAGGAGATCGGTGAGGCATGGGTGGTCGACGGCCGCCTGACGTTCTCACCGCCACGCGGGCGCCGCGCCGCCACGGCCGCGACGCTCGAGGGGTGGGTGCTGCCGGGCCTCGTCGACGTGCACTGCCACGTCGGCCTCGGTCCGGACGGCCCCGTCGCGCCGGACGTCGCCGAGGGTCAGGCGCTCGCCGACCGCGACGCCGGCACGCTGCTGATCCGCGACGCCGGGTCGCCGGCCGACACGCGGTGGGTGGACGCGCGCCCCGACCTGCCCCGGATCCTGCGCGCCGGGCACCACCTCGCCCGGCCCAAGCGCTACCTGCGGCACTACGGGCGCGAGCTGGCGGACGTCGCGGACCTGCCTGCCGCCGTCGCGCAGGAGGCGGACCGCGGGGACGGGTGGGTCAAGCTCGTCGCCGACTGGATCGACCGCGACCTCGGACCGGACGGGGACCTGCGGCCGCTGTGGCCGGACGACGTCCTCGCGGCGGCCGTCCGCGTGGCGCACGAGCACGGCGCGCGCGTCACGGCGCACACGTTCTCGACCGAGGCGCTCCCCGGCCTGCTGGCGGCCGGCGTCGACTGCCTCGAGCACGGCACCGGCCTGACGCCCGAGCTCATCGACGAGGTCGCCCGCCGCGGCATCCCCGTCGTGCCCACGCTGCTGCAGGTCGCCCAGTTCGACGCGATCGCCGACCAGGCCGTGCGCTACCCGGTCTACGCGCAGCGCATGCGCCGCATGCACGCGCGCCGCTACGACCACGTCCGGGACCTGCACGACGCGGGCATCCCGCTGCTGCTGGGGACCGACGCCGGGGGCACGATCACCCACGGGCGGATCGCCGACGAGGCGGCCGAGCTCGTGCGCGCCGGGGTCCCGGCGCCCGACGTCGTCGCCGCCGCGAGCTGGCGCACGCGCCGCTGGCTCGGCGCCCCCGGCATCGCGGAGGGCGCACCGGCCGACGTCGTCGTCTACCCGGCCGACCCCCGCACCGACATCGGCGTCCTCGCGGCGCCCGGTGCCGTGGTGCTCCGGGGTCGCGTGGTCGCCTGAGGACGGGTGCGCCAGACTGACCACCGTGCCCGTCCCCGCTCCCGCTCCGGCCGTCCCCACGCGCTCCGAGCGCCTCGACCGGCTGCCGTTCAGCCGGCGCCACGGGCGCCTCGTCGTCGGCTCCGGGCTCGGCTGGGCGCTCGACGCGATGGACGTCGGGCTGATCTCGTTCGTCATCGCCGCGCTGCGGGTCCAGTGGGAGCTGAGTCCGGGCCAGATGTCGTGGATCGCGTCCGTCGGGTTCGTCGGCATGGCGCTCGGTGCCAGCCTGGGCGGGCTGCTGGCCGACCGCGTGGGGCGCCGCCAGGTGTTCGCCCTGACGCTGCTGGTCTACGGGCTCGCGACGGGGGCGTCCGCGCTGGCCTGGTCGGTCGGGTCGCTCATGGCGCTCCGCTTCGTGGTGGGCCTCGGCCTCGGCGCGGAGCTGCCGGTCGCGTCGACGCTCGTGAGCGAGTTCGCCCCGGCGCGCATCCGCGGGCGCCTGGTGGTGCTCCTCGAGGCGTTCTGGGCGGTCGGGTGGATCCTCGCGGCGGTGATCGGCTACCTGGTCGTGCAGTCGGGCGACGACGGCTGGCGGTGGGGCCTGGCGATCGGCGCGGTCCCGGCGCTGTACGCGATCGTCGTGCGGCGCGGGCTGCCCGAGTCCGTGCGCTTCCTCGAGCGGGCCGGGCGCGGCGCGGAGGCCGAGCGGGTCGTCCGCGAGTTCGAGGCCTCGGCGGGGGTGGCGTCGCCGCCGGGCGACCCGACGGCGTCCCCCGGATCCGGGGCCCGCGGCCCGGCGGCGCCGGCCGCAGGCCCGGGCGCGCTGTGGTCGCGGACGATGCGGCGGCGCACGCTCGCGGCCTGGGTCGTGTGGTTCGGCGTGAACTTCGCGTACTACGGCGCGTTCATCTGGTTGCCGTCGCTGCTCGTCGAGCAGGGCTACTCGCTCGTGCAGTCGTTCGGGTACACGCTCGTCATCACGCTCGCCCAGCTGCCGGGGTACGCGGTCGCGGCCCTGCTGATCGAGGTGTGGGGGCGGCGGGCGACGCTCGCCTCCTTCCTCGTGGGCTCCGCCGGCGCCGCGGCGCTCTTCGGTGCCGCGGACAGCACCACCGCCGTGCTCGTCGCCGGGATGCTCCTCTCGTTCTTCAACCTCGGCGCGTGGGGCGCGCTGTACGCCGTCACGCCCGAGATCTACCCGACGGCGCTGCGGGGCACGGGCTCCGGGTGGGCCGCCGGCTTCGGGCGCATCGCCTCGATCCTCGCCCCGCTCGCGGTGCCGCCGCTCCTGGTGGCCGGCGGCCAGGCGCTCACCTTCGGTGCCTTCGCCGCGGCGTTCGTCGTGTCCGCCGTGGCCGCTCTCGGCCTGCCGGAGCTCCGCGGCCGGGCGCTGCCCGAGGACGTCGTCGCGCCCACCTGATCCCGCGGCCGGGCAGGGGGCACGCCGGGGCCGGGCATCTGGCACAATGGCCTGCTGTACCCGGCACGGACGGCCCCTCTACCCGCCCGCCGCCGCGTCCCTCGGTCAGCACGCGTCACCTACCCCACGGGCCGGTGCGTGCCGACCACCCGCAGCAGAACCAGGAGAGACCACCACTGTGGCCGTCAAGATCCGTCTGAAGCGTCTCGGCAAGATCCGGGCGCCGTACTACCGCATCGTCGTCGCCGACTCCCGCGCCAAGCGCGACGGGGCCGTCATCGAGGAGATCGGCAAGTACCACCCCACGGAGGAGCCCTCGTTCATCGAGGTCGACTCGGACCGCGCGCAGTACTGGCTCGGTGTCGGCGCCCAGCCGACCGAGCAGGTGCAGGTCCTGCTCAAGATCACGGGTGACTGGCAGAAGTTCAAGGGTCTCCCGGGCACGGAGGGCACCCTCCGCGTGAAGGAGGGCACGGCCGACGCGGCCGCCGCGATCGCCGCTGCCGCCGACGCCGCCGAGAAGGCCAAGGCCAGCGCCGCCGAGAAGAAGGCCGCGGCCGACGCCGCTGCCGCCGCCCCGGCTGCCGAGGCGCCCGCCGAGGACCAGGCCTGATGCTCGCCGACTCCCTGGAGCACCTGGTCCGCGGCATCGTGGACCACCCGGACGACGTCCGGGTCACGGCGCGCTCGCTGCGCCGTGGTGAGCTCCTCGAGGTCCGGGTGCACCCCGAGGACCTCGGTCGGGTCATCGGTCGCAGCGGCCGCACCGCCCGCGCACTGCGCACGGTGGTCGGCGCGCTGTCGCCCGATGGCGCGGTGCGGGTCGACGTCGTGGACGTCGACCGGCGCTGAGCAGGCTCGAACGCAGTCGTCAGGCCCGGCCCCTACCCTGGGGCCGGGCCTGACCCCTGTCCGGCACCGGCCGGACGACCGACCGGCAGGCGCCGGCACCCGACGAGGAGGACTCATGCAGCTCACGGTCGCGACGGTGGGACGCGCGCACGGGCTGCGCGGCGAGGTGTCCCTCGACGTGCGGACGGACACGCCGGCCGAGCGGTTCGCGGTCGGTTCCGTGCTGCGCACCGTCCCGGCCCAGGCGGGGCCGCTGACCGTGACCCACGCGCGCGACATGCAGGGGCGCTGGTACGTGAGGTTCGCCGAGGCCGCCGACCGCACGGCGGCCGAGCAGCTGCGCGGCGTGGAGCTCGTCGTGGAGGTCGACGCGTCCGACGAGGAGGACGCCTGGTACCCCTACGAGCTCGCGGGCCTGCGGGTCGAGCTCGAGGACGGCACGGTGGTCGGTGAGGTCGTGGGCCTCGAGCACCTGCCGGCCCAGGACGCCCTCCTCGTGCGCGAGACCGGCGGGGCCCGGACCCTGGTGCCCTTCGTGCGCGCGATCGTGCCGGTCGTCGACGTCGCGGGCGGACGGGTCGTGCTCGACCCGCCGCGGGGCCTCCTGGCGAGCGACCCGGTGGACGACGACGAGATCGACGGGGACTGACGTGCGCGTCGACGTCGTCACGATCTTCCCCGAGTACCTCGCGGCCCTGGACCTCTCGCTCGTCGGCAAGGCGCGCACGACGGGGATCCTCGACCTGCGCGTGCACGACCTGCGGGACTGGACGACGGACCGCCACCGCACCGTCGACGACACCCCGCTCGGCGGCGGCGCCGGCATGGTGATGCGCCCCGACGTGTGGGGGGCCGCCGTCGACGACGTGCTCGGCCTGGGCGACGCGGCCTCCGGCTCCCTCGCCCCGGGCGACGTCGAGCTCGTCGTGCCGACGCCGTCGGGCGAGCTCTTCACCCAGCGCACGGCCGAGCGGCTCGCCGGGGTGGGCCACGTCGTGCTCGCCTGCGGCCGCTACGAGGGCATCGACGCGCGCGTGGCCGACCACTACCGCGCAGCCGGCGTGCGCGTCACCGAGCTGTCGATCGGGGACTACGTCCTCAACGGGGGAGAGGTGGCGGCGCTCGTCGTCGTGGAGGCGGTCGCGCGGCTGCTGCCGGGCGTGGTGGGCAACCCGCAGTCCCTCGTCGAGGAGTCGCACGGGGCCGCCGGCCTGCTGGAGTACCCGGTCTTCACGCGTCCGCCCAGCTGGCGGGGGATGGACGTGCCCGACGTCCTGCTCTCCGGGCACCACGCGCGCATCGAGCGCTGGCGTCGCGACCGGGCGCTCGAGCGGACCGCGCAGCGGCGTCCGGACCTCCTGCGGCGCCTCGTGCCGGACGAGCTCGACGCCGCGGACCGCGCGCTGCTCGAGCGGCTCGGGTGGCACGTGGGCCCCGCGGGGCCGGAGCCGGCGCGTCCCGAGGGCGAGGCCGGCCCGGAGTCGTGAGGGCCGGGGCTCGTGTGGCACACTGGCGGGCGGTACGTCGGCTCGTCTCTGCCACAGGGGAGGCGGTCCAGCCACCTCGCGGCACGTGATCCCGTCAGGGTCGTCGCGAGGCCCGCCCCGCCGGCGGAGACGGACCCACCACCTGTTCCGACCAGGCAGCCGTGCTGCCCATCATGACGCGCCTGACCTGTGGCAGCGCTGAGGAGTGACACCATGCACATTCTCGACTCGGTCGACGCGGCCTCGCTGCGTTCCGACATCCCGGACTTCCGCCCCGGTGACACGCTCAAGGTCAACGTCAAGGTCGTCGAGGGCTCGCGCTCCCGCATCCAGGCGTTCCAGGGTGTCGTCATCGCGCGCCAGGGCGGCGGCGTCCGCGAGACGTTCACCATCCGCAAGGTGAGCTTCGGCGTCGGTGTCGAGCGCACGTTCCCGGTCCACTCCCCGTCGCTGGACAGCGTCGAGGTCGTCACGCGCGGTGACGTGCGCCGCGCGAAGCTGTACTACCTCCGCAAGCTGCGCGGCAAGAAGGCCAAGATCAAGGAGAAGCGCGAGACGCCGGCTCCCCGCTGAGCACCGCGTTTCAGCTCTCGACCGACGGGCGGTCACCCCTCAGGGGTGGCCGCCCGTCGGCGTCCCGGCCGTGGCACCCAGGTCGGCATGGCACAGTGGTCCGGTGACGTCTCGAGCCGCCGCCCAGCACCGCCGACGGGGCGCCCCCGAGGACGAGGCCGCCACCCCCGCCGACGGGACGCCGCGCCGCGAACGCCGTCGCGGCGGGCTGGCCGCGTGGCTCAAGGAGACGGCGATCATCGTCGTGAGCGCGCTCGTGCTCTCGCTCGTCATCAAGACGTTCCTCGTCCAGGCGTTCTTCATCCCGACCGGCTCGATGGAGCAGACCCTGATGGTCGGGGACCGCGTGCTGGTGACGAAGCTCGCCCCCGGCCCGCTGGACGTGCACCGGGGTGACATCGTCGTCTTCAAGGACCCCGGCGGCTGGCTCCCGCCGTCGGAGCCCACGCCCCCCGGCTGGCGGACGGTCGTCAACGACGTGCTGACGTACGTCGGGCTCGTGCCGCAGGACTCCGGCGAGCACCTCATCAAGCGCGTCATCGGGCTGCCCGGGGACACGGTCGCCTGCTGCGACGCCGAGGGCCGCCTCACGGTCAACGGCGTCCCGCTGGACGAGCCGTACCTGGCCGACGGCGCCCTGCCGAGCGAGATCGAGTTCACGACCGAGGTCCCCGAGGGCCGGCTGTGGGTCATGGGCGACAACCGGCAGAACTCCCAGGACTCCCGCTACAAGCAGGGCGCGCCCGGCGGCGGCAGCATCCCGCTCGACAACGTCGTCGGCGTGGCCTTCGTGACGGTGTGGCCCGTGGACCGCTGGCACGCGTTGCGCAACCCCGGCGCCACCTTCGCGGACGTGCCGGAGAGCGGGCAGGGCACTCCGTGAGCCCGCAGGTCCGGCCGGACCTGCGCCACGAGCGCGCCCTGCTGCGCGCCGGGGCGCGCGTCGTCGTCGGCATGGACGAGGTGGGCCGCGGCGCGCTCGCCGGACCCGTGAGCGTCGGCGCCGTCGCGGTGGACCTCACGACCCGCACCTGCCCGCAGGGCGTCGCGGACTCCAAGCTCCTGACGCCCCTGGCCCGCCAGCGGCTGCTGCCGGCCCTGGGTCGCTGGGGGCTGGCGCGCGCCGTCGGGCACGCGCAGCCCGAGGAGATCGACGCGCTCGGGATCATCGCCGCCCTCCGCCTCGCGGGGCACCGCGCGCTCGACGCGCTGGTGGCGTGCGGGGTCGAGCCGGACCTCGTGCTGCTCGACGGGTCCCACGACTGGCTGTCCCCGCCCGCGCAGGCCTCGCTGTTCGAGGACGACCCGGACGCGCCCGCCGTCGCCGGCGACGTGCGCCACGGCGGCCTCGCCGTCCGGACCCGGGTCAAGGCCGACCGCACCTGTGCCTCGGTCGCCGCGGCGAGCGTGCTCGCCAAGTGCGAGCGCGACGCCCGGATGGTCGAGCTCGCGCGGCAGCACCCCGCGTTCGGGTGGGAGGAGAACAAGGGCTACGGCTCGTCCGAGCACGTCCGGGCCCTGCGCGACCTCGGGCCCACGCCCCTGCACCGACGCAGCTGGCGGCTGCCGACGGCGGACGTGCTGGCCGAGCTCGGGGCTCCGGCGGCGGCGCCGCGACCGGACGAGGCCCTGCGATGGTCCATGATGGACGCGTGAGCGCGGAGGACCTGGAGAACTACGAGACCGACATGGAGCTCGCGCTCTACCGCGAGTACCGGGACGTCGTGGGCGTCTTCTCCTACGTGGTCGAGACCGAGCGGCGCTTCTACCTGGCCAACCAGGTCGACCTGCAGGTGCGCTCCGCCGCCGGCGAGGTGTACTTCGAGCTCACCCTCAACGACGCCTGGGTGTGGGACGTCTACCGGTCGGCGCGGTTCGTGAAGTCCGTCCGCGTGGTGACCTTCAAGGACGTCAACGTCGAGGAGCTCGCCAAGACGGAGCTCGACCTGCCCGACGGCGGCACCTTCCGCCGCTGACGAGCTCCGCCCGCCCGTCCCCAGGGTGCGCGCGGTCGCCGTCGTCCACAGCACCGAGGGTCCCGGCGCCCGCCGCCCCCGCCGCGCTGCCAGCGTGCGGGGCGGAGGTGGTCTCGGATGAGAGCCAAGGACGCCGTCGGGCGCTACGGGGAGAACGTCGCGGCGTCCTACCTCGCGGCCGCGGGCTGGCAGGTGGTGGACCGGAACTGGCGCGGGCCGTCGGGGGAGCTCGACATCGTCGCCCTGCACGGTGACGAGCTGGTCGTGGTCGAGGTCAAGACGCGCTCCGGCGACGGCTTCGGGCACCCGGCCGAGGCGGTGACGCCCGCGAAGTTGGCGCGTCTGCGGCGCCTCGCCGCCCAGTGGCTGGACGCGCACGAGCTGCACCCGCGCAGCGTGCGGATCGACGTCGTCGCGGTGCGGACCGCCCGGCGCGGTGCCGCGACGGTCGAGCACCTGACCGGGGTCGCGTGATGGGGCTGGGGCGCACGCGCGCCGTCTGCCTCGTCGGCCTCACCGGGCACCTCGTCGAGGTCGAGGCGCACCTGGCGGCGTCCCTGCCCGGGTTCTCGCTCGTCGGCCTGCCCGACGCCTCCCTCGCGGAGGCGCGCGACCGCGTGCGGGCCGGCGTGACCTCCTCGGGGCTCGGCTGGCCGTCGCGCCGCATCACGGTCAACCTCTCCCCGGCGTCGCTGCCCAAGGGCGGCGCGTCCTTCGACCTGGCGATCGCGGTCGCGGTGCTCGCGGGCGCCGGCGTCTGCGACCCCGCCCGGACGGCGGACCGGGTGCACCTCGGCGAGCTGGGGCTCGACGGCCGCCTGCGGCCCGTGCGCGGCGTCCTCCCGGCCGTCGCGGCCGCGGTCGCCGCCGGCTTCCCGCGCGTGGTGGTCCCGACCGCGAACGCGGAGGAGGCCCGGCTCGTGCCCGGCGCGGAGGTCTGGTCGGCGGCGTCGCTGGCCGAGGTCGCGGTCGCCCACGGCGCCGAGCTCGACGAGCTCCCGGACGTCGAGCCCGCGCTCGCCGAGACCGCGCCGCCGCGGGGCCGGGCGGCACCGGACCTGGTGGACGTCGTCGGGCAGCGCACCGCGCGGTGGGCGCTCGAGGTGGCCGCGGCCGGCGGGCACCACCTGCTCATGGTCGGCCCGCCCGGCGCCGGCAAGACGATGCTGGCCGAGCGGCTCCCGGGCCTGCTGCCGGACCTCGACGAGCAGGAGGCGGTCGAGGTCACAGCGGTGCACTCGGTCGCGGGCACCTTCCGGCCCCAGGACGGGCTGCTGCGCCGGCCACCGTTCGAGAACCCCCACCACACCGCGACGCCGGCGGCGGTGGTCGGCGGCGGCTCCGGACTGCCACGGCCGGGGGCGGCGTCGCGGGCGCACCGCGGGGTCCTGTTCATGGACGAGGCGCCGGAGTTCTCGACCCGGGTGCTGCAGACGCTGCGCCAGCCGCTCGAGGACGGCGAGCTCGTGATCCACCGCTCGGGAGGCAGCGCGCGCTTCCCGGCCCGCTTCCAGCTGGTCCTGGCCGCCAACGCGTGCCCGTGCGGCCGATCGGTCGGCAAGGGGCTGTCGTGCGAGTGCACGGCGCTCCAGCGCCGCCGCTACTTCGCCCGCCTGTCCGGTCCGCTGCTGGACCGGGTGGACCTCCAGCTCGAGGTCCTGCCGGTGACGCGGGCCGACCGCCACGGCGCCGGTGACCCGGAGCCCACCGTCGCCGTCGCGGCGCGGGTGGCGCGGGCCCGTGCGGCGGCGCGGACGAGGCTGGCGGGGACGCCGTGGCGCACCAACGGCGAGGTCACGGGCGCCTGGCTGCGCGCGCACGGCGGGCCGGGCACCCACCGGGACCTGGACCGCGCGCTCGACACCGGGCTCCTCAGCCTGCGCGGCGCCGACCGCGTGCTGCGCGTCGCGTGGACCCTCGCCGACCTCGCCGGACTGGAGCGGCCGGGGCCGCCCCAGGTGGCCCAGGCGCTCGTCCTGCGGACCCGCGGGCAGGTGGCCTCATGACGGGTGTCCCGCGCGACGTCCCGCACGACGAGGCCTCCCACGACGAGGCCTCCTACGACGAGGTCGCGGCGCGGGTGGCGTGGAGCCGGCTCACCGAGCCCGGCGACGTCGTCGCCGGGGCGCTGGTGGCCGCCCTCGGCGCGCCGGACGCGCTCGCCTGGCTGCGCGAGGTCGCGCCCGCGGTGCGCGCGGGCCGGCAGGTGGACGTGCCGGGCGCGGGGGAGTCGGGCCGACGCCTGACGGCCGCGGCGCTGCGGTGGGCCGGACGGCTCGACGGGCTGGACGTCGAGCGCGACCTGCGCCACGCGCAGCGCCTCGGCGTCACGGTGCTGGTGCCCGGCGCCGCCGGCTGGCCGAGCGGCCTCGACGACCTCGGTGCCGCGGCGCCCGCGTGCCTGTGGGTGCGCGGGACGAGCGACCTGGCCCGGCTGTGCGCACGGTCCGTGGCGCTCATCGGCGCCCGCGCGTGCACGGCCTACGGCGAGCACGTCACCGCCCAGGTGGCCTCGGGCGTCGCGGACGCCGGCTGGACGGTGGTCTCCGGCGGCGCGTACGGCATCGACGCGGTGGCCCACCGGGTCGCCCTCGCGAGCGCGGCGCCGACCGTCGCCTTCCTCGCGGGCGGCGTGGACCGCCCGTACCCGGCCGGCAACGCCCGCCTCCTCGCGGCCATGGCCGACGGCGGCGGCGCGGTCGTCAGCGAGGTGCCGCCCGGCTCGGTGCCGAGCCGCTCGCGGTTCCTCCTGCGCAACCGCCTCATCGCCGGCGCCGCGCGCGCCACCGTCGTCCTCGAGGCGGCGTGGCGGTCCGGCGCGCTCAGCACGGCCGGCCACGCGGCGGGCCTGCTGCGACCCGTGGGTGCCGTGCCCGGGCCGGTGACGTCAGCGGCGTCCGCCGGTTGCCACCGGCTCCTGCGCGACGGGCTCGCCGTGTGCGTGACGGACGCCGCGGAGGTCCTCGAGCTCGCCGGAGGCCTCGACGCCGCGCGAGCGGGCGCGCCTCCCGGCGGTCGGAGCGACGCGCGACCGGGGGCCGCGCGGGACCGGCACGCCAGACTCGACCTCGGCGGTCTCGACGACGCGGCCCGGCGCACGCTGGACGCGCTGCCGGTGCGGCAGGGGGCGCGGCTCGACGCGCTCGCCCGGGTCGCGGGGCTGTCCGGCCCCGAGGTCGCCGGCGCCCTGGGTGCCCTGGAGCTGGCGGGTCTGGCGACCGAGGTCACGGGTGGGTGGCGGCGGGCGGATCGTCCTGGACCGGGACGGACCGGGGCGATCCGGACGGAGGATTGGGATCTTCCGGCACAGGGCGGGTGAACTGTGACCGGACCGCCTTGTGAGCGCTCGCAGAACACGCCACCGTAGGGCCATGCCCCCGACCGACGACGTGCGGACCGCGTCGACCGATGCGGTCGTCGACGCGTTCGCGCAGCACCTCGCGGTGGCACGGGGCATGTCGCCGCACACCGTGCGGGCCTACCGGGGCGACCTGCAGCACGTGCTGGCCTTCGCGCGGCGACGCGGCGTGGCGTGGCAGGACGTCGACCTGGCCCTGCTGCGCGCCTGGCTCGCCGCCATGGTGAGCGGCGGCCTGGCGCGCGCGACGATCGCGCGTCGGGGGGCCGCGGTCCGTGCCTTCTTCGCGTGGGCGGCGGGTGAGGGGCTGATCCCGGCCGACCCCGCCGTCCGCCTGGTCACCGCGCAGCCGGGCGACCAGCTCCCCACGGCGCTCGCGCTCGCCCCGGCGGCGCGTCTGGTGGACGTCTCCCGCGCGACCGCGGAGGCGACGGGGGAGCCCGGGGCCCTGCGGGACTGGGTCGTCCTCGAGCTGCTCTACGCCACCGGGGTGCGCGTCGGCGAGCTGGTCGGTGCGGACGTGCACGACGTCGACCGCTCGGGTCGGCTGCTGCGGGTCATGGGCAAGGGCGCCAAGGAGCGCGTCGTCCCCTTCGGCGTCCCCGCCGCGCGCGCCCTGGACGCGTGGCTCGACCGGGGCCGCCCCGCGCTGGTCGTCCCGACGACCGGCCCGGCCCTGCTGCTCGGGACGCGCGGGGGCCGCATGGACCAGCGTCAGGTCCGTACCCTCGTGCACCGGGCCGCCCTCGCGGCAGGCGTGGACGACGTCTCCCCGCACGCGCTGCGACACACCGCTGCGACGCACCTCGTGCAGGGAGGCTCGGATCTGCGTAGCGTTCAGGAGATCTTGGGCCACGCGACCCTCGCGACGACCCAGCGCTACACGCACGTCAGTCCGGACCGCCTGCGGTCGTCGTACCTTCAAGCCCACCCCCGAGCCTGAGACGGACCCAGTGATGGCAGCAGAGTCCCGGACCCGGTCACCGAGGAGCACGCGCCCTTCGGGCGATGTCGTCCCGCGCCCGCACGCCGAGGGCGCCGCCGAGGACGCCATCCGCATCAGCTCGCTGTGGGCCGTGTTCAAGGAGACCGGCGACCGCGGCGCGCGCGAGCGACTGATCCTGCACTACGCGCCGCTGGTGACGATGGTGGCCGCGCGCGTGGGGGCCGGGCTGCCCAGCATGGTCGAGCAGGCGGACCTCGTGTCCTACGGGATGTTCGGCCTCATCGACGCGATCGAGAAGTTCGAGACGGACCGCGCGGTCAAGTTCGAGACCTACGCCAGCTCGCGCGTCCGCGGGGCCATCATCGACGAGCTCCGCGCCATCGACTGGATCCCGCGGTCCGTGCGCACCAAGGCCCGCGCCGTGGACCGCGCGTTCGCCGAGCTCGAGGGCGAGCTGCGCCGGCCGCCCACGGAGCAGGAGGTCGCGGCGCGCCTGGAGATCGGCGTGGTGGAGCTGCGCGCCGTCTTCACCCAGCTGTCGACGGTCAACGTCGCTGCCCTCGACGAGATGCTCGGCGGCGGCTCGGATCGCGGTGACTCCCTCTCGCTGCTCGACACCCTGGAGGACCCGGGCGCGCCCGACCCGGTCGGCAACGTCGAGGCGCAGGAGATGAAGATCGTCCTGGCGCGGGCGATCGAGCGGCTCGGCGAGCGCGAGAAGCTCGTGCTGGTCCTGTACTACTACGAGGGCATGACCCTCGCGGAGATCGGCCGCATCCTCGGCGTCACGGAGTCCCGGATCTCCCAGATGCACACCGCGGCGATGCTGCGGCTGCGCACCACCCTCCAGGAGCAGGACCGGGTCTGACGGTCCGGCGCGACGGCGGCGCCCGGTCACGCCGTGCCCCGGACCGGGCCGGGCAGCAGGACCACGGGTCCCCCTCCCGGGAGGAGCCCCAGCGGGTCGACGTAGACCTCGCCGTCCCGCACGCCCCAGTGCAGGCACCGCGGCGTGCAGTGGGAGCGCGCCGGCCCGTCCTGCACGCGCCCCACGACGTCGCCCGGTGCGACCCGGGTGCCCACGGCGGGCGCACCCGTGACGGGCTCCAGGCTCGAGCGGAGCCCGTCGTCGTGCTGGAGCGTCACGACCCCGCGGTCCACCACGACGCCGGCGACCACGACCGTCCCCGCGGCGGGCGCGAGCACCGCCGTGCCGGCCGGGGCGTCCAGGTCGACGCCCCGGTGCCCGGCGGACCAGCGCTCGGCGGGCGGGTCGAACCGCGCGCGCAGCGCGGCCGGCGCGACGGGCGGGGTCCATCCCGGCGCGACGGACGGTGGTGCCGCGTCCGTGAGGTGGGCCAGGCGCGCCACGACGGCGGCCACGCCCGGGAGGCCGGTGGGGGCGGGGCGTGCGCCACCGGCGGCACGCGGGGGCCCGGTGCTCGGCGGAGCCGGCGTACCGGCGACCGGTGCAGCCGCAGCGCCCGCGCACGCGAGCGCGAGGGCGAGCGCGAGCACGAGCGGACGCCGAGCAGCGGCGGAGCGGCGCGCCGGCCGGGCGCGGACCCGCGTACCGGTGGGGTGCGGGAGCGGGAGCGGGTCGGGCATCGGTCCGGGGCGTCGCGGCGGCGTCGTCATGCCCGCGACGGTGCCGTGGACGCGCGCCGCCGTGGGGGCGGGACCCTCGGGCCTGTGGACCGGGCGCGGGTGGCCGGCCTGGGGATCCGGCGGACGGCGAGACCAGGCACCGGTCGCGGCGGCCCGTCCGTGGTCGGGTACGATGGTCGTCGCACCCGGTCCGCCGGGTGACATCGCGCGCCACCAGCCCCCATCGGACCTGTCCGGCCGGGGGTGCGTGTGCCGACGACGGTCCGGATCTGCTCGTCCAGCACCAGTGCCAGCTCACGCCGGCACGCCGGTGGGCAGCCCGGTGTCGGTACCGCGTGGCGCCAGGGGCGTCCGGTCACCCGGCCGGCGCCGACAACCGGATTGCGGACCGCGCCGTGTGCGCGCGGCCCGCCTGCATTCGCGCGACCCCGACGGGTCGCGCCGGAAGGACGTGCCATGGCCGTCGTGACCATGCGCCAGATGCTCGAGAGCGGTGTCCACTTCGGGCACCAGACCCGCCGCTGGAACCCGAAGATGAAGCGGTTCATCCTCACCGAGCGCAACGGCATCTACATCGTCGACCTCCAGCAGTCGCTGGGTTACATCGACCGCGCCTACGAGTTCGTCAAGGAGACGGTCGCCCACGGCGGGACGATCCTCTTCGTCGGCACCAAGAAGCAGGCGCAGGAGCCCGTCGCCGAGCAGGCCGCGCGCGTCGGCATGCCGTACGTGAACCAGCGCTGGCTCGGTGGCATGCTCACCAACTTCCAGACGGTCAACAAGCGGCTCCAGCGCCTCAAGGAGCTCGAGGAGATCGACTTCGACGACGTCGCGGGCAGCGCCTTCACCAAGAAGGAGCTCCTGATCATGCGTCGCGAGCGCGACAAGCTCTCGAAGACGCTCGGCGGCATCCGCGACATGGCGAAGGTCCCCTCCGCCGTGTGGATCGTCGACACGAACAAGGAGCACCTCGCCGTCGACGAGGCGCGCAAGCTCGGCATCCCGGTCGTCGCGATCCTCGACACGAACTGCGACCCGGACGTCGTCGACTACCAGATCCCGGGCAACGACGACGCGATCCGCGCCGTCACGCTGCTGACGCGGGTCATCGCGGACGCCGCGGCGGAGGGCCTCATCGCCCGCCACTCGAGCCGGACGGGCGCCACCGAGGGTGCGCCGGCCGTCGAGGCCGAGCCGCTCGCCGAGTGGGAGCGCGAGCTCCTCGCCGGTGCCGGCGACGCCGGTGCCGAGGTGCAGACGGAACCCAAGGTCGCCGAGCGCGGGGACCACCACGAGCCGAGCAGCGCCGTCGTGTCCGACGACCTGCCGGCGACGGCCGAGGCCGCCGCGGCCGAGGTGGAGAGCCCGGTCGAGGCGATCGGCACCACGGAGCAGGGTGCGCCCACCGGCCAGGACGCGGCCCCCGCGGCCGAGGTCGAGGGTGTCTCCGAGCTCGCCGCCGACCTCGCCGCGGACGACAGCGCCAAGTGACCACCGTCCCGGGCGCCGCGAGGCGCCCGGGACACCGCCGACAGACAAGAGGACTACTCCATGGCGAACTACACCGCCGCTGACATCAAGGCCCTGCGCGAGCGCACCGGCGCCGGCATGCTCGACGTCAAGAAGGCGCTCGACGAGGCCGACGGTGACGCCGAGAAGGCGCTCGAGATCATCCGCGTCAAGGGCCTCAAGGGCGTGAGCAAGCGCGAGGGCCGGGCCGCGTCCGACGGCCTCGTCGCCGCCGAGGTCGTCGACGGTCCGCAGGGCCAGACGGGTGTGCTCATCGAGCTCAACTCCGAGACGGACTTCGTCGCGAAGAACGACACCTTCCTCGCGCTCGCCCAGAAGGTCCTCGCCGCCGCGGTGGCCGCGGGCACCGACGACGTCGCCGCGGTCCTCGCGTCGACGATCGACGGCCGCACGGTCTCCGAGACCATCGACGAGACGGCCGCGACGCTGGGCGAGAAGGTCGTCCTGCGCCGCATCGCGCGGGTCACCGCGCCGGTGGTCAGCGTGTACCTGCACAAGGTCAACAAGGACCTCCCGGCCCAGGTCGGCGTCCTGCTCGGCACGGACGAGGCGGGCGCGCCCGTCGCGCGCGACATCGCGATGCACATCGCGGCGTTCTCGCCGACGTACCTCACGCGCGACGAGGTCCCGGCCGAGACGGTCGAGGCCGAGCGCCGCATCTCCGAGGAGACGGCGCGCAACGAGGGCAAGCCGGAGGCCGCGCTCGGCAAGATCGTCGAGGGTCGCCTCAACGGCTTCTTCAAGGAGAACGTGCTGCTCGACCAGGCGTACGCCAAGGAGAACAAGAAGTCGGTGGGCCAGGTGCTGACCGAGGCCGGTGGCACGGCCACGGGCTTCGCCCGCTTCCGCGTCGGAGCCTGACCCACGGTGCCCACGCGGCCCGCCGTCCGAGCCCTGCTCGGTGGCGCGGGCCGCGTGGGCACACCCGTACGACCCGCCGGGTCCCGCTGCGCCGGGGCTTCGCGGTGGCACGACCCCGACACCCCTGTGCCGGGCCGGGACGCGACGTTGGAGGACCTGTGAACGTGACCCCCGCTCCCGTGACCGTGGTCGTCCCCGACGACCACGTGGCAGACCAGCCCGCGCGGCGCGTGCTCCTCAAGCTCTCGGGCGAGACCTTCGGCGGCGGCACGATCGGCCTCGCGCCGGACGTCGTGCGCCGGGTGGCCGTGGAGATCGCCGAGGCGGTCCGCTCCGGCGTCCAGGTCGCGATCGTCGTCGGGGGAGGCAACTTCTTCCGCGGCGCCGAGCTGTCGCAGAGCGGCCTCGACCGGGCCCGCGCCGACTACATGGGCATGCTCGGCACGGTCCTCAACTGCCTGGCCCTGCAGGACTTCCTGGAGCAGGCCGGGGTCAGCACGCGCGTGCAGACCGCCATCGCCATGGGGCAGGTCGCCGAGCCGTACATCCCGCTGCGTGCGATCCGGCACCTCGAGAAGGGCCGCGTCGTGATCTTCGGCGCGGGCGCCGGCATGCCGTACTTCTCGACCGACACGGTCGCCGTGCAGCGCGCGCTCGAGACGCACTGCCAGGAGGTGCTCATGGGCAAGAACGGCGTCGACGGCGTCTACTCGGCGGACCCGCGCACCGACCCGGCGGCGGTGCGGCTCGAGGAGCTGACCTACACCCAGGCGCTGGTCGAGGGCCTCGAGGTCATGGACGCCACCGCGCTGAGCCTGTGCCGTGACAACGACGTGCACATGCGCGTGTTCGGCATGGGTGAGGCGGGCAACGTCACCCGTGCGCTGAGGGGTGAGAGGATCGGGACGCTGCTCACCGCGGGCTGAGCGTCCTTCCGACGCGCCCGAGCCCGCGCGGCACCGGCCCACCGCACGACCCGAAGACCGACAGGACGAAGGAGCACCAGTGATCGACGACACCCTCCTCGAGGCCGAGGAGAAGATGGACAAGGCGATCGAGGTCGCGAAGGAGGATTTCGCGACCATCCGCACCGGCCGTGCGAACGCCGCGATGTTCACGAAGATCGTCGTCGACTACTACGGTGCGCCGACGCCGCTGCAGCAGCTCGCGTCGTTCACGACGCCCGAGGCACGCACGATCATCGTCTCCCCGTTCGACCAGTCCTCGCTGGGCAACATCGAGCGTGCGCTGCGCGACTCGGACCTGGGCGTGAACCCGAGCAACGACGGCAAGATGATCCGGATCGTCCTGCCGCAGCTGACGCAGGAGCGGCGCCGCGACTACGTCAAGCTCGCCAAGACCAAGGCGGAGGACGCGCGCGTCTCGGTGCGCAACATCCGTCGTCGCGCCAAGGAGGAGCTGGACCGCATCGTCAAGGACGGCGAGGCGGGCGAGGACGAGGTGCAGCGGGCGGAGAAGGAGCTCGAGGCGCTCACGAAGCGCCACACGGACCTCATCGACCAGATCCTCGCGGCCAAGGAGAGCGAGCTGCTCGAGGTCTGATGGGTGAGTCAGCCGGTCTCGAGGCGCACCCGCGCGCTGTGACGAGCACACCGCGCGCCGGACGCGACCTGCCCCTCGCCGTCGGCGTGGGGCTGGCGCTGCTGGCGGCGGTCGCGGGGTCTCTGCTCTTCCGCAAGGAGGGCTTCATCCTCCTCGCGGCCGTCGCCTGCGGCCTGGCGCTGTGGGAGCTCGCGCACGCCTTCCTGCGGCGCGGCATCCACCTGCCGCTCCTGCCGCTGCTCGTCGGCCTCGCGGGCATCCTCGTCTCGTCCTACACGGCGGGCGCCGAGGCGCTGCTGGTCTCGTTCATGCTCACGGTCGGCGGCGTCGTCGTCTGGCGCGTGCTCGACGGGTCGGGGCCCGCGGCGCTGCGGGATGCGTCGGCGGGGGCGTTCGCCGCCGCGTACATCCCCTTCATGGCCGGCTTCGTCATGCTGATGCTCGCGGAGCCGGACGGCGCCGGCCGGGTCGCGCTCTTCGTGCTCCTCGCCGTGGCCAACGACACCGGCGGCTACATCGCGGGCGTCCTGGCGGGCCGGCACCCCCTGGCGCCCTCGGTCAGCCCGAAGAAGTCGTGGGAAGGGCTGGCCGGGTCGCTCCTGCTCGCGAGCGGCGTCGGCGCCGCGGGGATGCACCTGTTCCTCGACGCGTCGCCGGCCTTCGGCATCGTCCTGGGCGTGGCGGCGGTGCTGACCGCGACGCTCGGCGACCTGGCCGAGTCGCTCATCAAGCGCGACCTGGCGCTCAAGGACATGGGTCGGCTGCTGCCCGGCCACGGCGGCGTCCTGGACCGCCTGGACTCCATGCTGCTCACGGCGCCGCTCGTGTACCTCCTCCTCCTCGTGGCGTTGCCTGCCGGCGGCGTCGCGGCCTGACAGACTGCTGGTGACATGACCGAGGTACGACCGGGCTCCGACGGACGCCCGCCCCTGACCCTGACGATGGCCGCGCCGCGCCGCGGCAAGCCGCCGCAGCACTTCGCCGACCTCGCACCCGAGCAGCGTGGGCCTGCCGTCGCCGCGCTCGGCGAGAAGCCGTTCCGGGCCAAGCAGCTCGCGACGCACTACTACACGCACCTGACGAGCGACCCCGCGGACATGACGGACCTGCCGCAGGCGGGCCGCCAGGAGCTCGTCGAGCGCCTGTTCCCGACCCTGCTGCGGCCCATCCGCACCCTCGAGGCGGACGGCGGCACGACGGTCAAGACGCTGTGGCGCCTGTACGACGACGTCAAGGTCGAGTCCGTCCTCATGCGCTACCCCGGGCGCTCCACGCTGTGCGTCTCGAGCCAGGCGGGGTGCGGCATGGCGTGCCCGTTCTGCGCGACCGGGCAGCAGGGCCTGACCCGCAACCTCTCGACGGCGGAGATCGTCGAGCAGGTCCGGCTCGCCGCCCGGGCGCTGAGCCGCGGCGAGATCGCCGGCGGCCCCGGGCGCCTGACGAACCTGGTGTTCATGGGCATGGGGGAGCCCCTGGCGAACTACCGCGTCGTGGTGGACGCGGTGCGGCGGTTCGTCGCGCCCGCCCCGGACGGCTTCGGGCTCTCGGCGCGCAACGTGACCGTCTCGACCGTCGGGCTCGTGCCGGCGATCGACAAGCTCGCCAAGGAGGGCATCCCGGTCACGCTCGCCCTGTCGCTCCACGCCCCGGACGACGCGCTGCGCAGCGAGCTGGTGCCCATCAACACGCGCTGGACGGTCGACGAGGCGCTCGACGCCGCGCGCCGGTACTTCGACGCGACCGGCCGGCGGGTGAGCATCGAGTACGCCCTGATCAAGGACATGAACGACCACGCCTGGCGCGCCGACCTGCTGGGGGAGAAGCTCACGGCCCGCGGCAAGGGCTGGGTGCACGTCAACCCCATCCCGCTCAACCCGACGCCGGGCTCGATCTGGACGGCCAGCGAGCGCGACGTCGAGGCGGAGTTCGTGGCGCGTCTGCGCCGGCACGGCATCCCCACGACGGTGCGGGACACACGCGGTAGCGACATCGACGGGGCGTGCGGTCAGCTCGCCGCCGAGGAGGTCTCATGACGAGGGCCATGTTCCGGACCGCCGGGAGGCTGCGCTCGGGGTACGAGCCGCACCAGGTCGACGAGTTCTTCACGCGCGCCCGCAGCGCGTACGACGGCGACCCCAAGGAGCCGATGTCGGGAGCCGACGTGCGGCGCGCGGCCTTCGACCTCGTCCGCGGCGGGTACGTGACCTCCTCGGTGGACGCGGCCCTGGACCGCCTGGAGCGGGCCTTCGCGGTGCGCCAGCGCCAGGAGTTCGTCGCCGCCCACGGCCAGCAGGCGTGGATGGAGCACCTCGCCGCCCAGGCCCGCACCCTCTACGGGCGACTCTCGCGGCCCGACGGGGAGCGGTTCGCGCCGGCGGCGCGCGGCGTGCAGGGCTACCGGCCCGAGGACGTCGACGAGCTGTGCCGCCGCCTGGTGGACTACTTCGACCACGGCCAGAGCCTGACGTCCGAGGAGCTCCGCACGGCCACGTTCCGCCCGGCGCGGGGTGCCAAGGCCTACGCGGAGGGGCCGGTCGACGCCTTCGTCGAGCGCGCGGTCGAGGTGCTCCTCGGCGTCGAGTGACGCGCGCGCCGCGCAGGCGCGCCGCCCGCCGGCCCCGGCCTGGGAGACTGGGCGCGTGATGCGCACCGTGACACTGCTCGGCTCGACCGGATCCATCGGGACGCAGGCGGTCGACGTCGTGCGACGCCACCCGGACCGGTTCCAGGTGGTCGGGCTCAGTGCGGGCGGCAGCGACCCCCGGGCGCTCGCCGACCAGGTGCTGACCCTCGGCGTGACCGCCGTGGCCGTCGCCGACCCGGGGGCGGGGTTCCGCGTGCTCGAGGAGGTCACCCGGCTGGCCGCCGAGCGCGGCGTCCCCGCCGTCGGCCTCGAGCTGCTCACCGGACCCGACGCGGCGACGACCCTCGCGGGCCGCGGTGCCGACGTCGTGCTCAACGGGATCACGGGCTCCGTCGGCCTCGGGCCGACGCTCGCGGCGCTCGAGGCGGGCAGCACGCTCGCGCTCGCCAACAAGGAGTCGCTCGTCGTCGGCGGCGCGCTCGTCCGGGCCGCGCAGCGGCGGCCCGACCAGGTGGTCCCGGTGGACTCCGAGCACTCCGCGATCGCCCAGTGCCTGCGCTCGGGCAGCCGGGCGGAGGTGCGCCGGCTCGTCCTGACGGCGTCGGGCGGGCCGTTCCGCGGTCGCAGCCGCGACGAGCTCAAGCCCGTCTCGCCGCAGGAGGCGCTCGCCCACCCGACCTGGAGCATGGGCCCCGTCGTGACGATCAACTCGGCGACGCTGATGAACAAGGGCCTCGAGCTCATCGAGGCCCACCTGCTCTTCGACGTGCCGGTGGACGACATCACGGTCGTGGTGCACCCGCAGTCGGTGGTCCACTCGATGGTCGAGTTCGTCGACGGCTCGACGATCGCCCAGGCCTCCCCGCCGGACATGCGGCTGCCGATCGCGCTGGGGCTGTCCTGGCCGGACCGGCTGGACCCCGTGACGCCGCCGTGCGACTGGTCGGCGCCCACGGCGTGGACCTTCGAGCCGCTCGACGACGAGGTGTTCCCGGCGCTGCGCCTCGCGCGCGACGCGGTCGCCGCGTCCCCGACGCACCCCGCGGTGCTCAACGCCGCCAACGAGGAGTGCGTCGAGGCGTTCCTGGCCGGGCGCATCGGGTTCCTCGACATCGTCGACACCGTCGCGCGCGTCGTCGGCGAGCACGACGGGCGGGCGGAGCCGACCCTCGCGGACGTCCTCGACGCCGAGCGCTGGGCGCGCGCCCGCACCCACGAGCTGCTCGCCCGGCGCTGAGGCGGGCGGGTCTCAGGCCCGCGCCCGCCCGGCGCTCACGAGCGCGTCCGGCGGTGGTGCACGACGAGCGCCGCGACGCAGGCCAGCACGCCGAGGCCGAGCGGGACGCTCACCGCGACGAGGCCGGCGACCGAGGTGGTCACGTTCGCCACGGCGAGCGCCAGGAGCGTCAGCCACAGCACGGGACGCAGCACGCCGTCGCGTCGCGGCGCGGCGGCCAGGGGAGCGGTGCCGTGCTGGGCTGTGGTGAGGGTGTCGAGGTCGTTCACGGGGTTCTCCTGAGGTCGTCTGGCTGGTACCGACCACGCTAGGTGGGGCGGGGCGGCGCTACGATCCAGCCCGCGCCCGGACCGTGGTGCAGCAGGCTGCACCTTCTGCCCGCCGCCGCTCCGCGGCGCCGCGTGTGGCCTAGGGTCGGCGCTCGGAGGAGGTGGCCATGGACCAGCACGCCCGCTCGCGCGGCCGGGTCGCCCGGACCCTGGACGCGCTGGAAGACCTCGTCGGCGGGCTCGCGACCGGCGTGCTCGCGTTCCTGGCGCTCCTCTGGCTCGCGGCCACCGCCGTGCTGTGCCTGGTGGGTGTCGGTGTGGTGCTCGCCCCGAGCGCGCTGCGCGGCGTGCGCGCCGTGGCCGACCGCGAGCGTGCGCGGCTGTCGCTCACGGGTGACGCCCTCGTCGGTCCGGGAGCGGTGCCCGCAGGGCTGCGCGCCGCGCTCGCCGACCGGGACGTGCGGCGCGAGATCGCGTGGGTGGCGCTGCACGCGACGGTCGGCCTGGGACTGGGGCTCGTGGGCATCACCATCCCGTTCAGCGCGGTGCGGGACGTCACGTTCCCGCTGTGGTGGCGCGCCGTCGAGGCCGAGGCGGCGAACGGGACCATGACCTACCTCCGGGTGCACGACGACGGTGACGCTCTCCTCGTGGCACTCATGGGCCTGGCGTGGGTGGTCGCCGCGTTCGTGCTGCTGCCCGTGCTCGCGCGGATCCAGGCGTGGCCCGGCCGGCGCCTGCTGCCCGCGGGACCGGGCGCCGACCTCGCGCTGCGCGTCGTGCAGCTCACGGCCACCCGTGCGGCCGCGCTGGACGCGCACGTCGCCGAGCTGCGCCGGATCGAGCGTTCCCTGCACGACGGGACCCAGAACCGGCTGGTCGCCGTCACGGTGCTCCTCGGGGCGGCCCGCCGAGCCCTCGAGCGCGACCCCGCCGACGCCGTCGCGATCCTCGAGCGCGCCCAGGGCGCCGCGGAGGACGCGCTCGCGGACCTGCGGGGCGTCGCCCGGAGCATCCTGCCGCCCGTGCTGACCGACAGGAGCCTCGCGGACGCCCTCACCGGGCTCGCCTCGTCCAGCGCCGTCCCGTGCGCCCTGGAGGTCGACCTGCCGGTGCGGTGCGCGGCCTCGGTCGAGGCGACGGCGTACTTCGCGGTCGCGGAGGCGCTGACGAACGTCGCCAAGCACAGCGCGGCGCGCGCCGTGACCGTCGACGTCGGCCTCGCCGGCGACCGGCTCCGGGTGCGGGTGCGCGACGACGGCGTCGGCGGCGCCGACGAGGGCGCGGGCTCCGGCGTCGCCGGCATCCGGCGCCGCGCTGAGGCGCACGACGGCGTGCTCACGCTGACCAGCCCGCCCGGCGGGCCGACCACCCTGGAGGTGACCCTGCCGTGCGGATCGTGATCGGTGAGGACGACGCGCTGCTGCGCGAGGGACTGGCGCTCCTGCTGCGCGCGGAGGGGGTCGACGTCGTCGCGACGGCGGCCGACGCGCAGGAGCTCCTCGCGGCCGTGGCGGAGCACGAGCCCGACGTCGCCATCGTCGACGTCCGCATGCCCCCGACGCACACGGACGAGGGGATCCGCGCCGCGGTCGAGGCGCGCCGCCGCCGCCCGGGCCTCGCGGTGCTCGTCCTGTCGGCGTACGTCGAGCAGGCCTTCGCCACGGACCTGCTGGTCCACGGCGGCGCGGGCCTCGGCTACCTGCTCAAGGAGCGCGTCGGCCGCGTCGAGGAGTTCCTCGCCGCGCTGCACCGCGTGGCCGGCGGGGGCACGGCGATCGACCCCGAGGTCGTCGCCCAGCTCCTGACGCGGACGCGGTCGGACCCGCGGCTGGACCGCCTCAGCACCCGGGAGCGCGAGGTGCTCGCGGTGATGGCCGAGGGGCTGGGCAACAGCGCCATCGCGGCGCGGCTCTTCGTCACGGAGGGAGCCGTGCACAAGCACATCCGCAGCATCTTCGCGAAGCTCGACCTGCCGCCCGACGACGAGGCGGACCGCCGGGTCACCGCGGTCCTGCGCTACCTCGAGGACGCGCAGCGCCGCGTGTGAGTGCCGGAGCCCCACCGGCCGGGGCAGGGCGCTACGGTGCCGAGGAGCTCGACCCACACCCCTGCGGAGGCTGACGTGAGCACACCGACCGTGACCGTGACCCGGCTCCAGAACTTCGTCGGCGGACAGCACGTCCCAGCGCTGGGCGGGCGCACGAGCGACGTCGTGGACCCGGTGACCGAGGAGGTCTATGCCACGGCGCCCGTCTCGGACGCGGCCGACGTCGACGCCGCCCTCCGCGCCGCGGCGGTGGCGTTCGAGGGCTGGCGGGACGCCACGCCGGCCGAGCGGCAGCTCGCCCTGCTGCGGGTCGCGGACGCGGTGGAGCGGCGCGCGGACGACTTCGTGCGCGCGGAGTCGCGCAACACCGGCAAACCCCTCGCCCTGACGGTCACCGACGAGGTGCCGCCCTGCGTGGACCAGCTCCGGTTCTTCGCGGGGGCCGCGCGGATGCTCGACGGCGTCAGCGCTGGGGAGTACCTCGCGGGCCACACGTCCTGGGTCCGGCGCGAGCCGATCGGCGTCGTCGGGCAGGTCACGCCGTGGAACTACCCCCTGATGATGGCCGTGTGGAAGGTCGCCCCGGCGCTCGCCGCGGGGAACACCGTCGTGCTCAAGCCGTCCGACACCACGCCGGTGAGCACCCTGCTCCTGGCCGAGGTCGCGGCGGAGTTCCTGCCGCCGGGCGTCCTGAACGTCGTGTGCGGCGACCGTGACACGGGCCGCGCGCTCGTGGAGCACGACATCCCCGCGATGGTCTCGATCACCGGCTCGGTGCGTGCCGGCACCGAGGTGGCGGGCGCCGCGGCGCGCGACCTCAAGCGGGTCCACCTCGAGCTCGGGGGCAAGGCGCCCGTGGTCGTCTTCGGCGACGCCGACGTCGCCGCGGCGGCGGCCGGCATCGCGAGCGCCGGCTTCTACAACGCCGGGCAGGACTGCACGGCCGCGACCCGGGTGCTCGTGCACGAGTCGGTGCACGCCGACTTCGTCGCCGCGCTCGCCGAGCAGGCGCGCGGGACGCGCACGGGGCGCCCGGACGAGGACGTCGCCTTCGGACCCGTGAACAACTCGGTGCAGCTCGCCCGCGTCAGGGGCTTCCTCGAGCGGCTGCCCGACCACGCCGAGGTGGTCGCCGGCGGGCGGCGCCAGGGCGACGTCGGCTGGTTCCACGAGGCGACGGTCGTCGACGGCCTGCGCCAGGACGACGAGGCGGTCCAGGACGAGATCTTCGGTCCGGTCATCACGGTGCAGACGTTCCGCGACGAGTCCGAGGCGCTCGCCCTGGCGAACGGCGTGCGGTACGGCCTGGCGAGCTCGGTCTGGACCAAGGACCACGCGACCGCCCTGCGCATGTCGCGTGCGCTCGACTTCGGCTGCGTGTGGATCAACACCCACATCCCGTTCGTGGCCGAGATGCCGCACGGCGGGTTCAAGCACTCGGGCTACGGCAAGGACCTGTCGGTGTACGGCTTCGAGGACTACACGCGGATCAAGCACGTGATGAGCGCGTTCGAGGCCTGACCTGGGGAATTCACCCACCGGGGCGGTCGACCCGGCCGCGGGCCGGGGTTACGGTCGCGACGTGGCCGAGGACGTTCTGGCGCGATGCCGCGGCACCCGATGACCTCCCCCCGGGCGAGTGCCGGGGCGGAGCACGCCCCCGACCTCGGTGCGGTGGTGCGCGGGAACCTGCAGCAGCAGAGCCGCTACGTCATCGCGATCGCGATCGCGATCGGGATCCCGACGATGGTGGTCGTCGCGCTCACCGCGCCGGAGCCGGACCCCGTGGTCCGCTACGGCTACCCGCCGGTCATCGCCTACCTGCTCGTGTACGCCTGGGTCCTGGTGCGCCGCCCCGCGATGGCGGTCCCGTTCTCGCGCATCACGCTCGTGCTCTTCGAGCTGGCCTGGATCACGACCATGGCCGCGGGCCTCGCCCGCGCGTCGGACCTCGACGCCGCCTGGGCGGCGCTCTTCCCGCTGTTCTTCCTCAGCATGGTCATCTTCCTGATCGTGGGCTACCTGTTCTTCTCGGCCCGCCAGGGCGCGGTGCATGCCGGGGCGGTCGTGCTGGCCGTGTTCGCCGCGGGGTCCGCCGGTGCGCTCGCGGCCGACGACGGTGCCCGCCTGGTCCCGCACGTGCTGCGCTACTGCATCTACCTGGCCGTGATCGCCGTGCTGCTCCTGGTGCTGTCCCAGGCCAAGACCCGGCTCGCGCTCGCCCTCGTCGCGGCGCAGCAGGCGCGCGCCGAGGTCAGCGAGATGCGGGACATGGCCTACCTCGACGCGCTCACCGGCGTCGCGAACCGTCGTCGGCTCGTGGAGGAGCTGTCCTTCCGGTCCTCGCGCGTCGGCCCCGGGTACCCCGTCGCGCTCGTCTACTTCGACCTCGACAGGTTCAAGTCCATCAACGACGACCACGGCCACGCGGTGGGCGACGACGTCCTGCGCCGGGTCGCGAGCCTGGCGAGCGGCGTGGCCGGGCGCGACGCCGTCGTCGGGCGCCTGGGCGGCGAGGAGTTCGTCGTCGTCGCGCCGGGGGCCACCCACGCCGACGCCCTCGACCTCGCCGAGAGGCTGCGCCAGTCGTTGCCGCGCGAGGTCGGCGCGGACCTCGGCGTGCCCGTGACCGCCAGCTTCGGCGTCTCGATGCTGCGGCCGGGGGAGAGCGCCTCCGTCGCGCTCGCCCGGGCCGACGAGCTCATGTACGACGCGAAGGCCGGCGGCCGGGACCGCGTCGTCGGCGGGGCGATGGCCTGAGCGTCAGTGCTCGCCGACCAGCACCCGCTCGAGGACGTCGAGCGCGTCCGCGAGCAGCGCGCGGTCGATGACGAGCGGGGGCAGGAGCCGGACCACGTTGCCGTACGTGCCGCAGGTCAGGACCAGGACGCCGTCGGCGGCGCAGGCCGCCGCGACGCGCGCCGCCTCGGCCGGGTCGGGCTCCAGCGTCCCGGGCCGGACGAGCTCGACGGCCAGCATCGCGCCGCGGCCCCGCACCTCGGCGACCTGCGGCGCCCGGGACGCGACCGCGCGCAGGCGCTCGGTCACGAGCTCGCCGATCCGCCGGGCCGCGGCGGGCAGGTCCGCCGCCTCGTAGGCCTCGATCGTCGCGAGCGCCGCGGCGCACGCGATCGGGTTGCCGCCGTACGTGCCGCCGAGACCGCCGGCGTGGACGGCGTCCATGAGCTCGGCGCGGCCGGTCACGGCCCCGAGCGGCAGGCCGCCCGCGATGCCCTTGGCCATCGCGACGAGGTCCGGCACGACGCCCTCGTGCTCGCACGCGAACATCGCGCCGGTCCGCGCGAACCCGGTCTGGACCTCGTCGGCGACGAGCAGCACCCCGTGCTCGCGGCACCAGCGCGCGAGGGCGGGCAGGAAGCCCGGCGCCGGCACGACGAACCCGCCCTCGCCCAGGACGGGCTCGACGACGACGCAGGCCACCTGGTCGGCGCCGACCTGCTTCTCCAGGACCGCCACGGCGCGGGCGGCCGCCTCCTCGCCCGTGACCGGCACCGGCTCGCGGAGGGGGTAGGAGGCGGGTACCCGGTACACCTCGCCGGCGAACGGGCCGAAGCCCGTCTTGTAGGGCATCGCCTTGGACGTCATGGCCATCGTGAGGTTCGTGCGCCCGTGGTAGGCGTGGTCGAGCACGACGACGGCGTCGCGCCCGGTGGCCCGGCGGGCGACCTTGACCGCGTTCTCGACCGCCTCGGCGCCCGAGCTCACCAGGACGGTCCGCTTGGCGTGGTCACCCGGCGTGAGGCGGGCGAGCGCCTCGCACACGGCGACGTACTCCTCGTAGGGCGCGACCATGAAGCACGTGTGGGTGAAGTCCGCGGCCTGCCGCGCGACGGCGCTCACCACGCCGGGCGACGCGTTGCCGACGGACGTCACGGCGATGCCCGAGGCGAGGTCCACGAACGTGTTGCCGTCGACGTCCACCACGACACCGCCGCCGGCGCGGTCGACGTAGACCGGCAGGGCGCTGCTCACGCCGGCCGCGACGGCCGCGGCGCGCCGGCGCGTGAGCTCGCGCGACCGCGGCCCGGGCACCTCAGTCACCAGGCGGCGCACCTGCGGCAGGTCCGGCGGGTGCAGGGCGGACAGATCGGGCCAGGCGGTGTCGGGCGCGGCGGCGGGTCCCATGCGGCGATGCTAGGGCCGTGGGGCGTGCGGCGACGGTCCCCGCGCGGGGCATGATGGTGTCCGAACCCACGGAAGGCGGCTCATGGAGTACGTGATCGGTCTGGTCGTGCTGCTCGTCGGGCTCCTGGTCTCGATCGCGCTGCACGAGGTCGGGCACCTGGTGCCCGCCAAGCGCTTCGGCGTCCGCGTGCCCACCTACATGGTCGG
The DNA here is from genome assembly GCF_014042015.1 of Actinotalea sp. JY-7876. Lineage (NCBI taxonomy): Bacteria > Bacillati > Actinomycetota > Actinomycetes > Micrococcales > Cellulomonadaceae > Actinotalea > Actinotalea sp. JY-7876. The sequence continues at coordinate 1,279,686 of NZ_CP059493.1, forward strand.
CTTCGGCCCGACCCTGTGGTCCCGGCGCCGCGGCGAGACCGAGTACGGGCTCAAGGCGATCCCGCTCGGTGGGTACGTCCGGCTCGTCGGCATGTTCCCCCCGGCCGACGTCGTGGGTGCCAAGCCCCGCCCCGGCCGCATCGGCGAGCTCGTCACCGCGGTGCGCGAGCAGAGCGCCGAGGAGGTGCTGCCGGGCGAGGAGCACCGGGCCTTCTACCGGCTGAGCACGCCCAAGAAGCTCGTGGTCATGCTCGGCGGACCGGTGATGAACTTCCTCATCGCGGCCGTCGTCCTGACCGTCGCGTACGCCGGCATCGGCCTCCCCGGCCTGACCACGACCGTGGGCGTCGTCGGCGACTGCGTGCGACCGATCGATCAGGAGGAGTGCGCGCCGGGGGACCCGGCCGTCCCCGCGGCCCAGGCCGGCCTCGAGGAGGGCGACGTCCTCGTCTCCCTCGACGGGCAGCCCCTCGCGTCGTGGCAGGACTTCCAGGACGCGGTGCGCGGGACCGACGGCTCGCCCGTGCCGCTCGTCGTCGAGCGCGACGGGCGCGAGACGACGCTCGAGCTGACCCCCGTGCTGGCCGAGCGGCCGGTCGTCGACGAGGTCACGGGCGAGGTGGTGACCGACGAGGCCGGCGACGTCGTGACGCACGAGGTCCGCTACGTGGGGCTGAGCCCGACCGTCGACCTCGTGCGCGAGCCGCTCAGCGCGGTGCCGGCACGGATCGGCGAGGTGTTCACCGGCACGGCCGAGGTGGTGCTGACCCTGCCCGCGCGGGTGTGGGACGTGGTGCTCGCCGTGACCGGCGTGCAGGAGCGGGACCAGACGTCGATCGTCGGCCCGGTGGGCGTCGGTCGCCTCGCGGGCGAGGTGACGGCCGCGGACGCCGACCCGCTGTGGCAGGTCTCGACGCTGCTGTCGATCGTCGGCTCGCTCAACATGGCGCTGTTCGTGTTCAACCTCATCCCGCTGCTGCCGCTCGACGGCGGGCACGTCGCGGGCGCCCTGTGGGAGGGCGGCAAGCGGCAGGTCGCCCGCCTGCGCGGGCTGCCCCGCCCGGCGCCGGCCGACGTCGCCCGGATGATGCCCGTCGCGTACGGCGTCTTCGCGCTGCTCGCCGTCATGGGCGTGCTCCTGGTCTACGCCGACCTCGTGGTGCCGGTCACGCTCGGCTGACGCGTGCGCCGCGGAGGCCGACGACCCCCGCGCGGGGGGATACTGGGACGGTGAGCATCCCTATCAGCCTCGGCATGCCTGAGGCGCCGCCGCCCGTCCTGGCCCCGCGTCGCCCGACCCGCAAGATCAAGGTCGGCACGCTCGCGGTCGGCGGCGACGCGCCCGTGTCCGTGCAGTCGATGACGACGACGCGCACGTCCGACATCAACGCCACCCTCCAGCAGATCGCGGAGCTCACGGCGTCCGGCTGCGACATCGTGCGGGTCGCGTGCCCCACCGAGGACGACGCGGCGGCGCTGCCGATCATCGCGAGGAAGTCGCAGATCCCCGTCATCGCCGACATCCACTTCCAGCCGAAGTACGTGTTCGCGGCGATCGACGCCGGCTGCGCGGCCGTCCGGGTCAACCCGGGCAACATCCGCAAGTTCGACGACCAGGTCGGCGCCATCGCCCAGGCCGCCAAGGACGCGGGGACATCGATCCGGATCGGCGTGAACGCCGGCTCGCTCGACAAGCGCCTGCTCGAGAAGTACGGCAAGGCGACGCCCGAGGCGCTGGTCGAGTCCGCCGTGTGGGAGGCGTCCCTCTTCGAGGAGCACGACTTCCACGAGTTCAAGATCTCGGTCAAGCACAACGACCCCGTCGTCATGGTGCGTGCCTACGAGCTGCTGTCCGAGCGCGGCGACTGGCCGCTGCACCTCGGGGTGACCGAGGCGGGTCCGGCGTTCCAGGGCACCATCAAGTCGGCGACCGCGTTCGGCGCGCTGCTGAGCAAGGGCATCGGGGACACGATCCGGGTCTCCCTGTCCGCGCCGCCGGTCGAGGAGGTCAAGGTCGGGATCCAGATCCTCCAGGCCCTGAACCTGCGGCCGCGCAAGCTCGAGATCGTCTCCTGCCCGTCCTGCGGGCGGGCCCAGGTCGACGTCTACACCCTCGCCGAGCGCGTCACGGCCGGGCTCGAGGGCCTCGAGGTGCCGCTGCGCGTCGCCGTCATGGGCTGCGTCGTCAACGGTCCGGGCGAGGCCCGCGAGGCCGACCTGGGGGTGGCGTCCGGCAACGGCAAGGGGCAGATCTTCGTCAAGGGCGAGGTCGTCAAGACCGTCCCCGAGGCGATGATCGTCGAGACGCTGATCGAGGAGGCGATGCGCATCGCCGAGTCGATGGAGCCGTCCGAGGGTGGCGCCCCCGTCGTCTCGGTGTCCTGAGCGGCTGCGCTCCGGCGCCGGCCGGGGCGCCATGGTGCACAATCGCCGCATGGTCCGAGGCCGCGCCGACGTGAGGCCCGCCGTGGTCACCGACGTCGACCTGCGCGCGGCCGCAGCGCTGTGCGCGCTCGACCCGGTGGCGACGGTGCTCGCGGCCTCGCGGATCGAGCTCGCGCTCGCCGCCGGGAGCGTGCGCGGCGGCTCGGCCCTGTGGGGCGTCGAGCGCGGCGGGCGGCTCGTCGCGCTGTGCTGGGCCGGCGCCAACGTCGTCCCGGTCTGCGACCCCGCCGACGACCAGGCCCTCGACGCCTTCGCCGCGACGGCGCTGCGCCAGGGGCGCCGGTGCTCGTCGATCGTCGGGCCGGCGGGCGCCGTGCTCGGGCTCTGGGAACGGCTCGAGCGCTCCTGGGGACCGGCGCGCGACGTCCGCGCCGCGCAGCCGTCCATGGTGATCGACCACCCGCCGCTCGTGGCGCCGGACCCCCGCGTGCGCCGCGGCAGCCCGCACGAGCTGCCGCTGCTCCTGCCCGCGTGCGTGCAGATGTTCGTCGAGGAGGTCGGCTACTCGCCCCTGCTGGGCAGCCCCGGCGCCTACGAGGCGCGCGTGCGCGGGCTGCTCGAGGAGGGCCGGTCCTTCGTCCGCCTCGACGAGGGCCCCCGCGGCCCGGAGGTGGCCTTCAAGGCCGAGCTCGGGGCCGTGAGCTCGGGCGTCGCGCAGGTGCAGGGCGTCTGGGTACCCCCCGACCGCCGCCGCCAGGGCCTCGCGGCGCACGGCATGGCCGCCGTCGTGCAGCAGACGCTGAGCACCGTCGCGCCGCTCGTCTCCCTGTACGTGAACGACTACAACGCCCCCGCACTGGCCACCTACGAGCGCGTGGGCTTCCGCCAGGTCGGCACCTACGCCACGGTCCTCTTCTAGCCCGCACCCTCCCGCCCCCTCCGCGCCACCGCGCCCACCTGCCCCGCACGCGCGGATGTTCGGATGCGCACATCGGTGCGTGTGGCCACGTACGGATCGCCTCCAGGTGCGCGGATGCGCGCGGGCGCCGTCCACAGGCGGCATGCGCGGGGCGCGTCCACCGGCCCGCGGGTCCGTGCGGCGGGCGGCCGCGTCCCTCGCCGAGCCTGGGCTCATGACCGACACCCTCCTGCCGGCGGAGCTGCACAGCATCGCCGCGACCCATGACGGCGTCCTGCGGCGCTCGCACCTGCTCGCCGCCGGCCTCACGGCGCGCGACATCACGTCGGCCGTCCGGGCGGGACGTGTCGTGAGGCTGTACCGCGACACCTACCGCCTGCCGGCCGCCGACGACGGTCCTGGGGCCGACTTCCTCGCGACGACCGTCGCCGTGCGTCAGCGGCACCCGGACCGCGTGCTCACCGGTGTCGCGGCCGTCGCGGCGCTGGGGCTGCCCGTCTTCGGACGACCGCGGCACGTCCCCGTCGTCCACGACCCGCGCGGCGGTGCGTCGGCCCGTTCGGTGACGCGCACGGTGGCACCCCCGCCGGCGGACCAGCTGGTCCGGCTGCCGACCGGGCTCGTGGCCGGACCTGCCCGCGCGGCCCTGGACGCGGCGCGCCTGGACGGCGTCGTGGCCGGCGTCGTCGCGGCGGACGCGGCGTTGCGCGCCGGCATGACGACCCACGGCGAGCTCGGTCGCGTGCTGGCGAGCATGAGCGGGCTCCTCGGCGTCCACCACGCCCGGCGCTGCGCGGACCTCGCATCGGCCGGGTCGGCCAGCCCGGGGGAGTCGTGGAGTGCGGTCGTCCTGGACACCTACGGCATGCCCCGCGCGGAGCGCCAGGTCGCGCTCCACGACGAGCGCGGCCTCATCGGCGTCGTGGACTTCCTGTGGTCCGGAGCGGCAGTGGTCGGGGAGTTCGACGGCCGGGTGAAGTACGGCCGCACCAACCCGTCCGGCCGTCCGCCCGAGGAGGTCCTGTGGGACGAGAAGGTCCGGGAGGACCGCCTCCGGTCGCGGGGATACGCCGTCGTGCGCTGGACGACGGCGGACCTGCGCGCGCCCGAGCACTGGATCACCCGGCTCCGGCGGTCGTTGGGCGCGTGAGCCCAGCCCGTTGCGTACATCCGGACACCTGGAGGCGTTCCGTACGCGGCCAGCTGGTCACTTGTGCGCGTCCGAACATCGGGACGGGCGGGGCGGCGGGACGGGCGGGGCGGGGAGGCGGTGAGGGCCGGCGGGCGGGGTCGGCCGGTGGTCCGGCCGGGCTGCGCCGGGGCGGGGGTCAGCGGAGGAGGCGGCTCATGCGGCGGTCGGCCAAGGGCTTGCCGCCCGTCTGGCACGTGGGGCAGTACTGGAGGGAGGAGTCCGCGAACGAGACCTCGCGGACGGTGTCGCCGCACACGGGGCAGGTCTCGCCGGTCCGGCCGTGCACCTGCATGCCGCGCCGCTTGGCGTCCTTGAGCTCCGCGGCGGGGCGCCCGCTCGCGGCGTCCAGCGCGCCCGCGAGCACCTCCCGGATCGTGCGGTGCAGCAGCGCGACGTCCTCGGCGTCCAGCGAGCGGCTCAGCGCGAAGGGGCTCATCTGCGCGGCGTGCAGGATCTCGTCGGAGTACGCGTTGCCGATGCCGGCGATCTGGCGCTGGTCGCGCAGCAGGCCCTTGAGCTGCTGGTTGCGCGCGCTGAGCAGCTCGCCCAGCCGCTCGGGCGTGAACTCGTCCGACGTCGGCTCCACGCCGAGGGTCGCGACCATCTCCACCTGCTCGGGGTCGGCGACGACGTGGACGGCGAGGCGCTTGCGGGTCCCGGCCTCGGTGAGGTCGAAGCCCGCGCCGTCGTCGAGACGCACCCGGAGCGCGATCGGCGACTTCCCGGGCCGGAGCACCGTGCGCGGCACCTCGTCGTACCAGCGGACCCAGCCCGCGCGCGAGAGGTGCCACAGCAGGTGCGGGCCGTCGACGGTCGCCAGGTCCAGCCACTTGCCGTGCCGGCCCACCCCGGCGACCTCCCGGCCCACCAGCTCCGACGGCGCCGAGGAGAAGGTCTTCAGCGCGCTGATGGCGCCCACCTCGACGCCCGCGACGGTGCGACCACCGGCGCGCGACGTGAGGAACCGGGCCAGGGCCTCGATCTCGGGCAGCTCGGGCACCAGCCCATGGTGCCCGCTCGGGAGCCCGACGGGAACCGCAGCGCCCGCCACTAGGCTGACCGCATGCTCCTGCGGATGTCGACCCTGTTCGTGCGCACCCTCCGGGAGGACCCGGCCGACGCCGAGGTCCCCAGCCACCGGCTGCTGGTCCGGGCGGGCTACATCCGCCGCGCCGCCCCCGGGATCTACACCTGGCTCCCGCTGGGTCTGCGGGTCCTGCGCAAGGTCGAGCAGGTCGTGCGCGAGGAGATGGACGCGATCGGCGCCCAGGAGGTGCACTTCCCGGCGCTCCTGCCGCGGGAGCCGTACGAGGCGACGGGTCGCTGGACCGAGTACGGGCCGAACGTCTTCCGCCTCAAGGACCGCAAGGACGCGGACTACATGCTCGCGCCCACCCACGAGGAGGTCTTCACCCTCCTCGTCAAGGACCTGTACTCCTCCTACAAGGACCTGCCGCTCGCGCTCTACCAGATCCAGACCAAGTACCGCGACGAGGCCCGGCCGCGCGCCGGCCTGCTCCGGGGCCGCGAGTTCGTCATGAAGGACGCGTACTCGTTCGACGTCGACGACGCCGGGCTGGAGGCCTCCTACCACCGCCACCGCGAGGCCTACCTGCGGATCTTCGCGCGGCTCGGGATGGACGTGGCCGTCGTGGCCGCGATGTCCGGTGCGATGGGCGGGTCGCGGTCGGAGGAGTTCCTCATGCCGACGCCGATCGGGGAGGACACCTTCGTGCGCTCGCCCGGGGGCTACGCGGCGAACGTCGAGGCGGTCACGACGCCCGTCCCCGACGCTGTGCCGTACGACGACGCCCCCGCGGCGCACGTGGAGGACACGCCCGACACGCCCACCATCGCGACGCTCGTCGACGTCGCGAACGAGCGCTTCCCGCGGCCCGACCGCCCGTGGACGGCCGCCGACACGCTCAAGAACGTCGTCGTCGTGCTCGAGCAGCCCGACGGCGAGCGCGAGGTGGTCGTCATCGGGCTGCCGGGAGACCGCGAGGTCGACCTCAAGCGCCTTGAGGCCGCCGTCTCGCCGGCCGAGGTGGCGACGGCGACCGAGGCGGACTTCGCCCGGCACCCCGAGCTGGTCAAGGGCTACATCGGCCCCGGCGTGCTCGGCCGGGCCAACACGGGCCGCGAGGACGCGATCCGCTACCTGCTCGACCCGCGTGTGGTCGAGGGGACCCGGTGGATCACGGGCGCCGACGCGCCCGGGCGGCACGTCTTCGACCTGGTCGCGGGCCGCGACTTCACGGCCGACGGCGTCGTCGAGGCCGCCGAGGTGCGCGCCGGCGACCCAGCCCCCGACGGCTCGGGCCCGCTCGAGCTCGCGCGCGGGATCGAGATGGGCCACATCTTCGCGCTCGGCCGCAAGTACGCGGACGCGCTCGGCCTCAAGGTGCTCAACGAGAACGGCAAGGCCGTCACCGTGACGATGGGCTCCTACGGGGTCGGCGTCTCGCGGGCCGTGGCGGCGCTCGCCGAGACGAACCACGACGACGCCGGCCTCGCGTGGCCGGCGACCGTCGCACCGGCCCACGTGCACCTCGTCGCGACCGGCAAGGACGCGGCGGTCTTCGCCGCGTGCGAGGAGCTCGCCGCGGACCTGCACGGCCGGGGCGTCGAGGTGCTCTACGACGACCGGCCCAAGGTCTCGCCCGGCGTGAAGTTCGCCGACGCCGAGCTGCTCGGCCTGCCGGTGCTCGTCGTGGTCGGTCGCGGGCTCGCGGAGGGCAACGTCGAGGTTCGCCTGCGCCGCGGGGCCGATGCCGGGCTCGCGGCGGGGGAGCGGCCGCAGGCGCAGCAGGTGCCCGTCGGGGACGTCGCCGCCTACGTCGCGGACCTGGTCGCCGGGCTGCTCGAGCGCTGACCGGCCGGCGTCGCCCGCCTCAGGCGAGCTGCTCCGGCAGGCCGGGGAAGGCGGGCACCACGCCGGTGAGCGCCGTGGTCGCGCGCGCCGCGGCGAGCAGGGCGTCCACGAGCACGGTCCGCGCCTGGGGGGCGGCCTGGGCGACCAGCGACGCGTACGACGCCGTGAGGCGCTCCTGGAGGCCCGCCAGCTCGGCGTCGACGGCGGCGGGGTCGCTCGCGGCGTCGAGCAGCGCGGGCGGCAGGCCGTAGGCGACGCGCCGGGGGTCGCTGTCCGTCGCGGCGACGCCCGCCGCGGTCGCCCACGTCTCCGCGCGCTCGCGGTGGTCCCGGGCCGCGGCCGCCGCGGCGGCGCGCGCGTCGCCCGAGCGGCGGGCGGCGGCGACCTCCCAGGCGTAGCCCAGGGCGTCCTCGGACTGGACGACGTCGTTCACGTCCGCGGCGCTGACACCGGCCGGCAGGCCCTCGACGGGTGCCAGCTCGAGCGCGGGCCGCTCGGTGACCGCCGCCGGCCCGGCGAGGGCGTCGGCGAGCAGCGTCCGGCCGACGGCGATCGAGGCGAGCAGGCGGGCCAGCCCGCCGTCGTCCGTCGTGGCGGCGTCGGCGCGCGCGCTCGCCGCTGTCTCGTCGAGCAGCGCCACCAGCTCGGCAGCGGTGGGCGTGGGCGGGGTGGCGCCCGCGGTCGGGGCGGCCGACGAGGCGTCGTCGGGGGTGACCGGCTCGTCGTCGGAGGGCGCTGCGTCGTCGGAGGGCTCGGCGTCGTCGGAGGGCGCTGCGTCGTCGGAGGGCTCGGCGGTCTCAGGGGACTCCGGCGCGGCGGTCGCGTCCGGGAACGGCTCGTACACGCCGCCGAGCGCCTCGACGTGCGCGTCGCTCGCGGTGCCGGTGGTCGTGGCGAGGGCCTGGACGGTGGGGTCCGTCGCCGCCGTGGCGACCGCCGACGCCAGGACCTGCACGGCGAGCGCGTCGGCGGTGGCGCGCTGGCGCAGGGACTCGGCCGCGTCGGGCGAGGGCGCCACGGGCGCGGGGGTCTCCAGGCGCAGGCCGCAGCCGGCGAGGATGGTGACGAGCACCACGGCGAGGACCGCCACCAGGGGCCGGGTCCTCCGGTGGGGTCGGGTCACGGGTGCCGGCAGGGCGGGGGCGCGGGTCATCGCGGCCGATCCTGCCACGCCGCACCGCCGGGGAGTCGTTAGGCTGGGACCGACAAGTCCAGAGGGTCGTATCCACGTCGGGTGGCCCGCCACGACCCACGGGAGGCGAACATGGTCACGCCCGCGAGCTCCGGGCCCACACCGGCTCAACGCGTCAGGCAGGCCGTCGAACCGGCCGTGACGGCCGCCGGCCTCGTCCTCGAGGACGTCGCCGTCAAGCCCGCGGGGCGCCGCACGGTGGTCCGCGTCGTCGTCGACCTGGACGACGACGCCCTCGGCAGCCTCGACCTGGACACCGTCGGCGAGGTCTCGCGCGACGTCTCCGCCGCGCTGGACGCCGCGGACCCCGTCAAGGGCGAGTACGTGCTGGAGGTCTCGACGCCCGGCACGGACCGGCCCCTGACCGAGCTGCGGCACTTCCGCCGCGCCCGCACGCGTCTCGTGCGGCTGACGCTGCGCGACGGCTCGGTCGTCACCGGACGCCTCGCGGAGGCTGACGCCGACGGCTACGTCCTCGACCCGGCGCCCGACGGCGTCGCGACGCGCACGACCCTCGCGCCCGCCGACGTCGTGCGCGGCCAGGTCGAGGTCGAGCTCACCCGGCTCGCCGACACCGGGCACGACGCACCGCACGACCCCATGAACGACGACGAGGAGGGCGACGCCTGATGGACATCGACATGACGGCGCTGCGCCTGGTCGAGCACGAGCGCGACATCAGCCTGGAGACCCTGGTCTCCGCGATCGAGCAGGCGCTGCTCTCGGCCTACCACCGCACGCCCGGCGCCCTCGAGGACGCCCGGGTCGAGGTCGACCGGCGCACCGGGCACGTCACGGTCTGGGCCCGGGAGCGGCTCGAGGCGCCGAGCGAGCCGACCGCGCCCGAGGACGGCGTGGGCTTCGCGACCGCACCGGCGCCGGAGCTCGGACCGGAGTTCGACCACACGCCGGACGGCTTCGGCCGCGTCGCCACGGCCACCGCGCGCCAGGTCATCGTCCAGCGGCTGCGCGACGCCGAGGACGAGCAGGTGCTCGGCGCGTTCCGCGGGACCGAGGGGGAGGTCCTCGCGGGCGTCATCCAGCAGGGCCGCGACCCGCGCACCGTGCTCGTCGCCGTGCGCGGCACCGAGGCCGTGCTCCCGGCGCACGAGCAGGTTCCGACCGAGCGGTACGTCCACGGCGAGCGGCTGCGGGCGTACGTGCTCGACGTCTCCCGCGGTCCCAAGGGCCCGTCGATCACCCTCTCGCGGACCCACCCGAACCTCGTGCGCAAGCTCTTCGAGCTCGAGGTGCCGGAGGTCGCGGACGGCTCGGTCGAGATCACGGCCATCGCCCGCGAGGCGGGCCACCGCACCAAGATGGCGGTGCGGACCTCCGTCGCCGGCCTCAACGCCAAGGGCGCCTGCATCGGCCCGATGGGGGCCCGGGTGCGCGCGGTGATGTCCGAGCTGCACGGCGAGAAGATCGACATCATCGACCACAGCGACGACCCGGCCCAGTTCGTGGGCAACGCGCTGTCGCCGGCGCGCGTGTCCTCCGTCACGGTCGTCGACCTGGCGGCGCGCTCGGCGCGCGTCGTCGTGCCCGACTACCAGCTCTCGCTGGCCATCGGCAAGGAGGGCCAGAACGCCCGCCTGGCGGCCAAGCTCACCGGCTGGCGTATCGACATCCGCTCCGACGAGGGCGGCGACGCGGCGCCCCAGGAGGGCCCGGCGGACGCCGCCGGGACCGCCCCCGGCGACGCGGGGCAGGAGTCCTCGGGTCCCGGTTCGTGACCGAGCGCGCTAGACTTGCCGAGGCTGGACCGCGCGTCCGGCGTCCCGAGCCCGTGCCCGGCCCCCTCGTGGGGCCGGTCCGTACGTGTGTGGGGTGCCGGCAGCGGGGTCAACGGTCCGTCCTCCTGCGGGTGGTCCGGGATGACGACGGCGATCTCGCCGTGGTCGACCCGGGACGATGCAGGTCGGGCCGGGGCGCCTGGTTGCACCCCGACCCGGAGTGCCTCGACCTCGCCGAACGGCGTCGTGCTCTACCGCGTGCCCTGCGCACGGGACCGCTCGACATCACCCCGGTCCGCGAGCACCTCGAGACCCTCACCAGCAGCAGTACGGAAAGACCAGCAGTACCGACACCAGCAGTACCTCCGTCGTTCATCGAGAAGGAAAGCGGGTTGGAAGCCGATGGGCACCCGATGAGTACCCGGCGATGAGTACCCAGCACTAACGACGGTCCACCCTGTCCCGGGCGGGCCGAGACAGGAGAGTTGTGGCAAAGGTCCGCGTCTACGAGCTCGCTAAGGAGCTCGGCGTCGAGAGCAAGGCCATCATGGCCAAGCTGAACGAGCTCGGTGAGTTCGTCCGGTCGGCTTCGTCGACCATCGAACCGCCCGTCGTGCGCAAGCTGCGCGACGCCTACCCCGCCGGCTCCCAGGAGCAGGCCCCCCGCAAGGCCGCCCCGCGCCCCGGGCCCGCAGCCCTCGCAGCGCCGTCGGCGCCCGCGGCCCAGGCACCCGCGGCCCCCGCCGCGCCTGCCGCCCCCTCGACCCCCGCACCGGAGCAGGCCGCGCCCGCCGCGGCTGCGCCCGAGCGTCCCGCGCCGGCGGCTCCGGCCGCCCCCGCTGCTCCGCAGACCGAGCGCCCGGCGGCCTCGGCCCCCGGCCCGCGTCCCGGTCCGGCGGCCCCCGCAGCACCCGCGGCTCCGGCCGCTCCCGCTGCGGGTCCGCGTCCCGGCGCACGCCCCGGCGGCCCCCGCCCGGGCAACAACCCCTTCGCCCCGAGCCAGGGCATGCCCCGCCAGGGCGGCCGTCCCGGCGGCGGCGCGCCGCGTCCGGGCAACAACCCGTTCGCGCCGAGCCAGGGCATGCCCCGTCCCGGTGGCACCCGCGGTGAGGGCGCCGGCGAGCGTCCCGGTGGTCCCCGTCCGGCTCCGGCCGGTGCCGGCGGCCCCCGCCCGAACCCCGGCATGATGCCGGGCCGCACGAGCGTCGGTCGCCCCGGCGCCGGCGGTGCCCCGGGGCGCCCCGGTGGCGGCGGTCGTCCCGGCGGTGGCGGCGGCTTCGCCGGTCGTCCCGGTGGCGGCGGCGGTGCGCCTGCGGGCGGCGGCGGCTTCGCCGGCCGTCCCGGCGGCGGTGGTCGCGGTGCCGGTCGTGGCAGCACGCAGGGTGCCTTCGGGCGCGCCGGCGGGCGGCCCGTGCGCGGACGGAAGTCGAAGCGCGCGAAGCGGCAGGAGTTCGAGCAGATGCAGGCCCCCTCGCTGGGTGGCGTGCAGGTTCCCCGCGGTGACGGCAGCACGGTCGTGCGCCTGCGCCACGGGTCGTCGCTCAACGACTTCGCCGACAAGATCGACGCCAACCCGGCGAGCCTCGTCACGGTCCTCTTCCACCTCGGTGAGATGGCGACCGCGACGCAGTCGCTCGACGAGGACACGTTCGGCACCCTCGCGTCCGAGCTCGGCTACCGCATCGAGATGGTGTCGGCCGAGGAGGAGGACCGCGAGCTGCTCGGGTCCTTCGACATCGACCTCGAGGCCGAGCTGGCCGACGAGGACGACTCGCAGCTCACGGCGCGTCCGCCGGTCGTCACGGTCATGGGCCACGTCGACCACGGAAAGACGAAGCTGCTCGACGCGATCCGGTCCGCCGACGTCGTCGCCGGCGAGGCGGGTGGCATCACCCAGCACATCGGCGCGTACCAGATCCACACCGAGCACGAGGGTCTGGAGCGGTCGATCACCTTCATCGACACCCCGGGTCACGAGGCGTTCACCGCCATGCGTGCGCGTGGGGCCCAGGTCACGGACATCGCGATCCTCGTGGTCGCGGCGGACGACGGCGTGATGCCGCAGACCATCGAGGCGCTCAACCACGCGCAGGCGGCCGGCGTGCCGATCGTCGTCGCGGTCAACAAGGTGGACAAGGAGGGGGCCAACCCCGCCAAGATCCGCCAGCAGCTCACCGAGTACAACCTCGTGGCCGAGGAGTACGGCGGCGACACGATGTTCGTCGACATCTCGGCGCTGCGCCGCCAGGGCATCGACGAGCTCCTCGAGGCCGTCCTGCTCACCGCCGACGCCGCGCTCGACCTGCGGGCGAACGCGGACAAGGACGCGCGCGGCGTGGCCGTCGAGGCCAACCTCGACAAGGGCCGCGGCGCCGTCGCGACCGTCCTGGTCCAGTCCGGCACGCTGCACGTCGGCGACGCGATCGTCGCCGGCACGGCGTACGGCCGCGTCCGTGCGATGTTCGACGAGCACGGCGGGGCGCTCACCGAGGCCACGCCGGCGCGTCCGGTCATGGTGCTCGGCCTGACGTCGGTGCCCCGCGCCGGCGACACCTTCCTGGTGGCGCCGGACGACCGCACCGCGCGTCAGATCGCCGAGAAGCGTGAGGCCGCCGAGCGCGCCGCCCTCCTGGCCAAGCGCCGCAAGCGCATCAGCCTCGAGGACTTCACGCAGGCGCTGCAGCAGGGCAAGGTCGAGACCCTCAACCTGGTCCTCAAGGGCGACGTCTCGGGTGCCGTCGAGGCCCTCGAGGACGCGCTGCTCAAGATCGACGTCGGCGACGAGGTCGAGCTGCGCGTCATCCACCGCGGCGTCGGTGCCGTGACGCAGAACGACGTGAACCTGGCGACGGTCGACAACGCGATCATCCTCGGCTTCAACGTCAAGTACGCCGAGCGGGTCGAGGACCTGGCCGACCGCGAGGGCGTCGACGTGCGCTTCTACTCGGTCATCTACCAGGCGATCGAGGACGTCGAGGCTGCGCTCAAGGGCATGCTCAAGCCCGAGTACGAGGAGGTCCAGCTCGGCACCGCGGAGGTGCGCGAGGTGTTCCGCTCGAGCAAGTTCGGCAACATCGCCGGGTCGCTCGTCCGGTCCGGGACCATCCGCCGCAACACCAAGGCGCGCGTCCTGCGCGGTGGCAACGTCGTGGCGGACAACCTCACGATCGAGTCGCTCAAGCGGTTCAAGGACGACGCGACCGAGGTCCGCGAGGGCTACGAGTGCGGTATCGGTCTCGGGTCGTACAACGACCTGCAGGTCGACGACGTCATCGAGACGTTCGAGATGCGCGAGAAGCCGCGCTCCTGAGGTCTCTCGCCGGGAGGGTCGTGCGCCGTGATGACGGCGCGCGACCCTCCCGGCGCTCTCCGGCCGCCCCCACGGCCGTCCCCACCTGCACCCCGGAGGAATGCCATGGTCGACCACCCTCGCGCTCGCAAGCTGTCCGAGCGGATCCAGAAGATCGTCGCCCAGATGCTCGACACCCGCGTCAAGGACCCGCGCGTGGGCTTCGTGACCGTCACCGACGTGCGGGTGACCGGTGACCTGCAGCACGCGTCGGTGTTCTACACGGTGCTCGGCGACGACGAGGCCCGCACCGGTACGGCCGCGGCGCTCGAGAGCGCCAAGGGCCTCATCCGCTCCGAGGTGGGCAAGCAGACGGGGATCCGGCTGACGCCCACGCTCGAGTTCATCGCCGACGCCGTCCCCGAGACGGCCGAGCACCTCGAGCGGGCGCTGCGCGAGGCCGCGGCGCGCGACGCCGAGGTGGCGGCGCTCGCCGCGTCCGCGCGCTACGCGGGCGATGCCGACCCGTACCGCCGCCCTGTCGAGCCGGACGACGAGCCGGACGAGCCCGCCGGCGAGGACGACCGGCCGGCGCAGGCCTGACGTGGCCACCGACGGCCTCGTCGTCGTCGACAAGCCCGCCGGCTGGACGAGCCACGACGTCGTCGCGCGCGTGCGGCGGCTCGCGGGCACGCGCAAGGTGGGCCACGCGGGCACGCTCGACCCCATGGCGACCGGCGTCCTGGTCCTGGGCGTGGAGCGCGCGACGCGCCTGCTGACCTTCGTCGTCGGCGCCGACAAGGAGTACCTGGCCACGGTGCGTCTGGGTGCCCGGACGACCACCGACGACGCCGAGGGCGAGGTCCTGGAGCGCGCCGACGCCTCGGCGGTCGACCCCGCGCGGCTCGCCGCCGAGGTGGCGCGCCTGACCGGCGCCATCCAGCAGCGGCCCAGCGCGGTGAGCGCCATCAAGGTCGACGGCCAGCGGGCCTACGCACGCGTGCGGGCGGGGGAGGACGTCGAGCTGCCGGCGCGCCCCGTCACGGTCCACCGCTTCGACGTCCTCGAGGTGCGTCCCGCGGCGGCCGACGACGGCCCGCCCGGGCTCGACGTCGACGTCGTCGTGGAGTGCTCGTCCGGCACGTACATCCGCGCGCTCGCGCGCGACCTCGGGGCCGCGCTCGGCGTGGGCGGGCACCTCACGGCGCTGCGCCGCACGCGCGTCGGCGGGTACGGGCTCGATGTCGCCCGCACGCTCGAGGAGCTCGAGGCTGGGGTCGGGGTCCTGCCGATGGCCGACGCGGCGCGCGCGACCTTCCCCGTGCGCGAGCTCACGGAGCACGAGGCCTCCGAGCTCTCGTTCGGCCGTCGGGTGCCCGCGGAGCCGTCGCTGCCGGCCACGCGGGACGCCCCCGTGGCGGCGTTCGCGCCCGACGGCGACCTGGTCGCGCTGCTCGCCGACGACGGTGCGGGCCGGTCGCGACCGGTCCTCGTGCTCCGGCCCGCGTGAGGCCCACGGGCGCCCGGCGGGGTCCCGGGCCGGCCCCGAGGTCGGTCGTCGGTCCGTCCCGTGGCAGGCTGTAGGACGTGCACCGCTGGACCGACCTGAGCCAGGTACCCGACGACTTCGGCCCGACCGTCGTGACGATCGGCAACTTCGACGGGGTGCACCGCGGGCACCGCGGGGTGCTCACCCGCATGGTCGCGGACGCCACGGCGTCCGGGCGCCGGGCCGTCGCGGTGACGTTCCACCCGCACCCCGCCCAGGTGCACCGCCCCGAGCGGGCGCCCGAGCTCATCACGGGCATCGCCGACCGCCTCGAGCTGCTCGCCGAGACCGGGCTGCACGCCGTGCTGCTCGTCGAGTACACGCTCGACTTCGCGCGCGCGACGCCCGAGGAGTTCGTGCGGACGTGGCTCGTCGACGGGCTGCGGGCGGCGACCGTCGTCGTCGGGCGCGACGTGCGGTTCGGGCTGCACAACGCGGGCGACCTGGAGACCATGCGCGAGCTCGGGCGGCGCTACGGGTTCGAGGTCGAGGTGATCGAGGACGTCCACGGGACCCCCGCGGACGGTCCGGGTGACGGCGCGCGTCGTTGGTCCTCGACCTGGGTCCGCGAGCTGCTCGCAGCCGGCGACGTCGCGGGCGCCGCGCAGATCCTCGGCCGCCCGCACCGCGTGCGCGGCACGGTGGTCCACGGAGACGCGCGCGGCAGGGACCTCGGCTACCCGACGGCGAACCTCTCGCAGGACGCGACGGGCATGGTGCCCGCGGACGGCGTCTACGCGGGCTGGCTGCGGCGCGTGGGCTTCCCCGCGGACCGCCCGGACGGGTACCTGCCCGTGGCGATCTCCATCGGCACCAACCCCACGTTCGACGGCGTGCAGCGCCGGGTCGAGGCGCACGTGCCGGACCGGACGGACCTGGACCTCTACGACGAGGAGGTCGTCCTGGAGTTCGTCGAGCGGCTGCGCCCGACGGTCCGCTTCGACTCGGTGGACGCGCTCATCGCGCAGATGGCTGACGACGTGGCCCGCACGCGCGTCCGGCTGGCCGGCGGGCCGCTCGAGTCGGTGCTCGGCTCCGCCGACTGATACCCTGGTAGACGCCGTCAGATCGGCCGCGGACCCAGAGCGCCCGGGTGGACATGCCCCGGAGCACCGCGCAGCGAGAACACCAAGGAGAGCACGTGCCCCTCGACGCCGCCACGAAGCAGCGCATCATGACCGAGTACGCGACGACCGAGAACGACACGGGCTCCCCCGAGGTCCAGATCGCGATGCTGACGCAGCGCATCAAGGACCTCACCGAGCACCTCAAGGAGCACAAGCACGACCACCACTCGCGTCGTGGCCTGCTCCTCCTCGTCGGCCAGCGCCGCCGTCTCCTCGGCTACCTGCAGAAGGTCGACATCAACCGCTACCGCAGCCTCATCGAGCGGCTCGGCCTGCGTCGCTGATCGTCCCGCACCAGCCCGGACCCCTCGCGGGTCCGGGCTGGTCCGGTGTCAGGCGCCGCCAGGCGCCGCACGCACCACCCAGCACCACCCGCACGTGAACCCGTACCGCCCGGAACCGGCGTCCGGTCCTCGGTAGTGGATCGCGGAACCGCCCCCGGCGCGTCCGCGGACCACGGTCGAAGACCGTCGCACGAAGCCGGGATCTTCGACGAAGGAGGGCATCCCATGGAGGGACCCGAGATCCAGTTCGCCGAGGCCGTCATCGACAACGGCCGCTTCGGCACCCGCACCGTCCGCTTCGAGACCGGCCGTCTGGCCAAGCAGGCCGCCGGCGCGGCCGTCGCCTACCTCGACGGCGACACGATGCTCCTGTCGGCCACGACGGCCGGCAAGCACCCCAAGGAGCAGTTCGACTTCTTCCCCCTGACGGTCGACGTCGAGGAGCGCCAGTACGCCGCGGGCAAGATCCCCGGCTCGTTCTTCCGCCGCGAGGGCCGCCCGTCCACGGACGCGATCCTCGCCTGCCGTCTCATCGACCGGCCGCTGCGCCCCCTGTTCGTCAAGGGCCTGCGCAACGAGGTCCAGGTCGTCGTCACGGTCATGGCGATCCACCCGGACGACTCGTACGACGTCCTGGCGATCAACGCCGCGTCCATCTCGACGCAGCTCTCCGGCCTGCCGTTCTCCGGCCCCGTCGGCGCCGTGCGCATCGCGCTCATCGACGGCCAGTGGGTCGCCTTCCCGCGCTACTCCGAGCGCGAGCGCGCCACGTTCGACATGGTCGTCGCCGGCCGCGTCGTGGGTGACGACGTCGCCATCGCGATGATCGAGGCCGAGGCTCCCGAGAAGAGCTGGAACCTCATCAAGGACGAGGGTGGCGTGGCCCCCTCCGAGGAGATCGTCGCGCAGGGCCTCGAGGCGGCCAAGCCGTTCCTCAAGGCGCTCGTCGTGGCCCAGCAGGAGCTCGCGGCCAAGGCCGCCAAGCCCGTGCAGGACTTCCCGGTCTTCCCCGAGTACCAGCCCGACGCGTACGCCGCCGTCGAGCAGGCCGCCGAGGAGCGCCTGTCGCAGGCGCTCACGATCGCGGACAAGCAGACGCGCGAGGGTCGCCTGGACGAGGTCAAGGCCGAGGTGCTCGCCGAGCTCGGCGCGCAGTTCGAGGGTCGCGAGAAGGAGCTCTCCGCCGCGATCCGCGCCGTGACCAAGAAGGTCATCCGCCGCCGGATCCTCACGGACGGCTTCCGCATCGACGGCCGCGGGCTGCGGGACATCCGCACGCTCTCGGCCGAGGTCGAGGTGCTCCCGCGCGTGCACGGCTCGGCCATCTTCGAGCGCGGCGAGACGCAGATCCTCGGCGTCACGACGCTCAACATGCTCCGCATGGAGCAGCAGCTCGACACGCTCTCGCCCGAGACGCGCAAGCGGTACATGCACAACTACAACTTCCCGCCGTACTCGACCGGTGAGACGGGCCGCGTGGGCTCGCCCAAGCGGCGCGAGATCGGCCACGGCGCGCTCGCCGAGCGCGCGCTGATGCCGGTGCTGCCGAGCCGCGAGGAGTTCCCCTACGCGATCCGTCAGGTCTCCGAGGCGCTGAGCTCCAACGGCTCCACGTCGATGGGCTCGGTCTGCGCGTCGACGCTCTCGCTGCTCAACGCGGGTGTCCCGCTGCGCGCGGCGGTCGCCGGCATCGCGATGGGCCTCGTCTCCGACACGGTCGACGGCGAGACCCGCTACGCGGCGCTGACCGACATCCTCGGTGCCGAGGACGCCTTCGGTGACATGGACTTCAAGGTCGCCGGCACGCGCGAGTTCGTCACGGCCATCCAGCTCGACACCAAGCTCGACGGCATCCCCGCCGACGTGCTCGGGGGCGCGCTGACCCAGGCCCGCGACGCCCGCCTGTACATCCTCGACGTCATGAACGAGGCGATCGACGCCCCGGACGAGATGTCGCCGAACGCCCCGCGCGTCATCACGGTGAAGGTCCCGGTCGACAAGATCGGCGAGGTCATCGGCCCGAAGGGCAAGATGATCAACCAGATCCAGGAGGAGACCGGCGCCGACATCTCCATCGAGGACGACGGCACGGTCTACATCGGCGCCACCGACGGTCCGTCGGCGGAGGCCGCGCGGGCGGCGATCAACGCGATCGCCAACCCGCACATGCCCGAGATCGGGGAGCGCTTCGTCGGCACGGTCGTCAAGACCACGACGTTCGGTGCGTTCGTCTCGCTCTCCCCGGGCAAGGACGGTCTGCTGCACATCTCGCAGATCCGCAAGCTGGTCGGTGGCAAGCGCGTCGAGAACGTCGAGGACGTGCTCGGCGTCGGCCAGAAGGTCCAGGTCGAGATCGGCGAGATCGACCCGCGCGGCAAGCTCTCGCTGCACGCGGTCATCGAGGGCGGCGAGGCCGGTGCCGAGGCGCCCGCCACGGCCGACGGCGACCAGGCCTGAGGTGTCACTGGACCTTCCGCTGATCCGCCCGGGCCTGCCGGGCAGTGACGTGACCGCCGGGCAGGACGGCGGCGCCCTCGTGCGCCGTACCGTCCTGCCCGGCGGGGTCCGGGTCCTCACCGAGGCGATGCCCGGCCTGCGCTCCGCCACGGTGGGTGCGTGGGTCGGCGTCGGCTCGCGTGACGAGACCGACGGCCACCACGGGTCGACGCACTTCCTCGAGCACCTGCTGTTCAAGGGGACGCAGCGGCGCTCCGCGATGGACATCGCCGAGGCGTTCGACGCCGTCGGCGGTGAGGCCAACGCCGCGACCGGCAAGGAGCACACCTGCTACTACGCGCGGGTGCTCGACGCGGACGTCCCGATGGCGCTGGACGTCATCGCCGACATGGTGACCTCCGCGCGGCTGGACCCCGACGAGCTCGAGACCGAGCGCGGGGTCATCCTCGAAGAGCTCGCGATGAACGACGACGACCCCTCCGACGTCGTGCACGAGCAGTTCGCCGCCACGGTGCTCGGCGCCCACGCCCTGGGCCGCCCCATCGGGGGCACTCCCGCCACGATCCGCGCGGTGCCGCGCGACGCGGTGTGGGAGCACTACCGCGAGCACTACCGGCCCGCCACGCTGGTCGTCACGGCCGCGGGCGGGGTCGACCACGACGCCCTGTGCGGCCAGGTCACCGACGCGCTGCGCGCCGGAGGCTGGGACCTCGACCCCGGCGCCGCCCCGAGCGGGCGCCGGGAGGCCGCCCGCGCCGTCGGCGCCGGCACCGACGGGCTGCCTGCCGCCGGGACCGAGGTCGTCGTCCACCGGACGACCGAGCAGGCGAACGTCATCCTCGGCACGCTCGGCCTCACCGCCACCGACGAGCGCCGCTTCACGCTGTCGGTGCTCAACGCGGTCCTGGGCGGCGGCATGTCCTCGCGCCTGTTCCAGGAGATCCGGGAGCGCCGCGGCCTCGCGTACTCCGTCTACTGCTTCTCGTCCGGCCACGCCGACACGGGCATCTTCGGCCTCTACGCCGGGTGCGCCCCGTCCAAGGTCGACGAGGTGCTCGACCTGCTCGCCGAGGGCTGGGAGCGGCTCGCGCAGGACGGCATCACGGCCACCGAGCTGGAGCGCAGCATCGGCCAGCTCTCCGGCGGGCTCGTGCTGGGCCTGGAGGACACCGGCTCGCGCATGAGCCGGCTCGGCAAGGCCGAGCTGGTCCACGGCGAGCTCCTCAGCCAGGAGGAGTCGCTGCAGCGCATCCGCGCGGTGACCGCCGACGACGTCCGCGACCTGGCGGCCGAGCTGGCCTCGCGCCCCCGGTCCGTCGTCCGCGTCGGCCCCTTCGGCGCCTGACCCCACCCCGGCCCAACCCACCCCCGGCCCTCCGGCCCCGGCCCCGGCCCCCCGGCCCCGGCCGGCCGCCGAGCACGTCCGTTCGACGCCAGGACGTCCGTCGTGCAGGACGTGCTCGCGTGGGACGGACGTGCTCGCGGGCCTCGGGCGGGCGACTAGGGTCGTGGTCCGTGGGTGAGACCAGATCTGATGACGCCTCCCGGCGCCTGCGCGTGGCCGTCCTCGGCGCCGCGGGCCGCATGGGCCGCACGACCTGCGAGGCGGTCGAGGCGGCGCCCGACCTCGACCTGGTCGCGCGTCTGGACGCGGGGGACGACGTCGCCGCGCTGGACGGTGTCGACGTCGCGGTGGACTTCACCGTGCCGTCGGCGACCGAGGCCAACGTGCTCGCCCTCGTCGGTGCCGGGATCCACGCCGTCGTCGGGACGACCGGCTGGGACGACGCCTCGCTCGGCCGAGTGCGCGAGGCGCTGGGTGCCGCGCCGGGGGTCGGCGTCCTCGTGGCGCCGAACTTCGCGCTCGGGGCGGTGCTCGCCATGGCGTTCGCCGCGCGCGCCGCGCGGTGGTTCGAGTCGGCCGAGGTCGTCGAGCTGCACCACCCGGACAAGGTCGACGCACCCAGCGGCACCGCGACCCACACCGCGCGGGGGATCGCGGCGGCGCGGCGGGCTGCCGGGCTGCCGCCGATGCCCGACGCGACCGCGTCGGCGCTCGACGGTGCGCGTGGCGCCGACGTCGAGGGCGTGCGCGTCCACGCCGTGCGCCTGCGCGGCCTGGTCGCGCACGAGGAGATCCTCTTCGGCAACCCGGGGGAGCAGCTGACGATCCGCACCGACTCCTTCGACCGGGTCTCGTTCATGCCCGGGGTGCTCCACGCGGTGCGTACCGTGCCCGGCCGCCCGGGGCTCACGGTGGGCCTCGACCACTACCTGGACCTCGGCTGATGCGCCGCTCGATGATCGGTGCGGCCCTGCTGACCGCGCTCCTGCTGGTCTACCTCGTTGCGGCCGCCGGCCGGGCGGTGACGCTGGTCGCGACGGGCGAGCCCGTCGCGATCGCCCTCGGCGTGGCGGTCCTGGTCCTGCCCGTGCTCGGCCTGTGGCTGGTCTGGCGCGAGTGGCGGCTCGCCGCGACGGTGCAGCACATGGCGGACCGGCTGGCGGCCGACGGCGCGCTGCCGGTCGACGACCTGCCCCGCACACCGGGCGGGCGCGTGACGGCCGAGGCCGCCGACGCCGCGTTCGGCGTGGCGCGGGCGGAGGTGGAGGCGCGCCCCGACGACTGGGCGGCGTGGTTCCGCCTCGGGTTCGCCTACGACGCCGCGCGGGACCGCCGACGGGCCCGCGAGGCGCTGCGCCGCGCCGCGTCGCTGTACCGCGCCGCCGGGCGCCCGTAGCGCCTCAGATCTCCGCGACCCAGCGGTGCTCGGCGACCGCGCGGGTCGCGGCCTCGTCGGCGCTCACCCCGAGCTCGCGCGCGGCGCCGTCGGGCCCGAGCCCGGCCGAGCCGAGGAACTGCGCGCGCCCCTCGTCGCCGTCGAGCACCCAGGTCTGCAGGTGGGTCGCCCCGCCGTCGCGCGCGAGGTCCACGCACGCCGCGAGCAGGCGCGAGCCGTGCCCGGCACGGCGGACGTCGGGGTCGACCTCGAGGGCGACGACCTCGACGGCCCCGGCCGCCGGTGCGTCGGCGCGCTCCGGCGGCACGGCCACCGGGACGCTGGCCGCGAAGCCCACGACGCGCGGCCCGTCGCATGCGACGAGCACGTGGTGGTCGCGCGTGGGCGGTTGCGTGATGGCCGCGGCCCACTGCCGGCGCACGGCCATGACGTCGAGCTGCTCGAGCACGGCCTCGCCGAGCGTCGCCGCGTGCGTGGCGCGCCAGGCGCGGAGCTGGACGCGGGCGATCGCGGCCTCGTCGTCGGTCGTGGCGGGGCGGACGGACACGTCCGCGGTCTCACGGAAGAGCGCCATCAGCGGGCGCTCGGCGTCGGGTTCTGCTGCACCACGGCAGCATGACCGCTGCTCCGGACCCGTGTCGAACCGGCCCCGGGCGTCGCGCGGCGTCGCCGCGAGCCCGCGCGGGCCGCCCTCACAGGGCGCGGAGCACCGCCGCGACGACCGCCGCGAGCACCACGACGACGATGAAGGGCGCCCGCAGCGCGAGCGCGACGGCCGCGACCGCGACCGCGACGAGCCGCGCGTCGACGATGACCGCCGAGTCGGTGGTGGTGAAGGTCTGCACCGCGACGAGCGCGGCGAGCAGCGCGACCGTCACGAGTCCGGCCACCCGCGCGACGCGCGGCTGCTCCAGCCAGTGGGTCGGCACGCGGTGGCCGAGCAGCTTGGTGGCGAAGCAGAGGGCGGCGGCCGCCAGCACCGCCACCCAGGTCGCGGCGTAGGGGCTCACGCGTGCCCTCCCGGGTCGGTCGCGGGTCGTGCCGGTGCGCGCAGGCGCGGGCCGGGGTCGCGCCAGCCGAGGACCACGGCGACGACGGCCGCGGCGAGCACCGGGACGCCCGCGGGTGCGACAGGGGTCAGCGCGAGCGCGACGACGGCCGCTCCGGCCGCGACGACCTGGGCGGCCCGGCTCGCGAGGCGGGGCCAGAGCAGCCCGAGGAACGCGGCGGCCGCCGCCGCGTCCAGCCCCCAGCGCCGCGGGTCGCCGAGGGCGTCGCCCACGACGGCGCCCACGACCGTGAACAGGTTCCAGAGCACGAGCACGCCCAGCCCGGCCCACCAGAACCCGACGCGCGCGAGCGTCGGCGTCGGCTGCGCGGTGGCCACCGCCGTCGACTCGTCGATCGTCACGTGGGCGGCGGCCAGCCGCCGCAGCCCTGCGTAGCGCAGCAGGGGCGCAAGGACGGCGCCGTACAGCGCGTTGCGGGCACCGAGGAGGACGGCGGTCGCCACCGCGGCCCCGCCGGCGCCGCCCGCACCGAGGACGCCGACGAAGGCGAACTGGGAGCCGCCCGTGAACATCAGCAGGCTCAGGGCCATGGTCTGCCAGAGGTCGAGACCCGCGGCGACGGACAGGGCGCCGAACGAGATCCCGTAGACGCCCGTCGCCGCGGCGACGGACAGCGCCTGGCGGACGGCGGCACGGCGCGCGACGTCGTCGGGCCCGGGTCCGTCGTGCGCAGGGCGTGGGGGAGTGCGGGTCACAGCGCGACGTAGACGGTCTCGAGGTACTCCTCGATGCCGGCCTCGCCACCCTCGCGCCCGAGCCCGGACTGCTTCACGCCGCCGAAGGGCGCGCTCGCGTCGGACACCATGCCGCGGTTGATCCCGATCATCCCGGCCTCGACGCCCTCGGCGACGCGCAGGGCGCGGGAGACGTCGCGCGTGTAGGCGTACGCGACGAGGCCGAACTGCGTGGCGTTAGCGAGCGCGAGCGCCTCGTCCTCGGAGGTGAAGGTGACGACCGGCGCCACCGGGCCGAAGATCTCCTCCCGGACGGCGCGCGTCCCGGGGTCCACGCCCGCCAGCACGGTGGGCGCGAAGAAGTGGCCTCGCAGCGCGGCGTCGTCGGGCCGCCCGCCGCCCGTGGTGACGCGGGCGCCGGCGTCGAGCGCCTCGGCGACGACCTCACCGACGCGGTCCACCGCGCGCGCCTCGATGAGCGGGCCGACGGTGACCCCCTCGCGGTGGCCCGGGCCGACGACCAGCCGCTCGAACGCGGCCGTCAGCCCGGCGGTGAACTCGGCCGCGACGGACTCGTGCACGAGGAAGCGGTTGGCGGCCACGCACGTCTGGCCGGCGTTGCGCATCTTGGCGGCGACCGCGCCCTCGACCGCGGCCGGCACGTCCGCGTCCT
Organism: Actinotalea sp. JY-7876; assembly: GCF_014042015.1. NCBI lineage: Bacteria > Bacillati > Actinomycetota > Actinomycetes > Micrococcales > Cellulomonadaceae > Actinotalea > Actinotalea sp. JY-7876. Next base: position 1,303,849 of record NZ_CP059493.1, read on the forward strand.
CGAACACGAGGAAGGGCGCGTTGCCGCCCAGCTCCATCGACGTGCGGAGCACTCCGTCGGCCGCGCCGCGCAGCAGGATCCGCCCCACCTCGGTCGAGCCGGTGAACGACAGCTTGCGCAGCCGGGCATCCGCCAGGAGCGGCTCGACCAGCGCGGACGACGACGACGTCGGCACGACGTTCACGATGCCGGTCGGCAGGCCGCGCTCGGCGAGCACCTCGCGGACGACCTCGGCGAAGAACGCCGTCGTCAGCGGCGTCAGGGCGGCGGGCTTGACGACGACCGGGCAGCCCGCGGCCAGGGCCGGCGCGATCTTGCGCGTGGCCATCGCGAGCGGGAAGTTCCACGGCGTGATGAGCAGCGCGGGCCCGACCGGGCGGCGGAGGACCAGCTGGTGGTTCGCCCCGCCGGGCGCCGTGCGCGCCAGGCCGCCCACGCGGACGGCCTGCTCGGAGTACCACCGCACGAACTCGGCGCCGTAGGCCACCTCGGCGCGCGACTCGGCGAGCGGCTTGCCGCCCTCGGCGGTGATGAGGTCCGCGACCTCGTCGGTGCGCGCCACGAGGCGGTCGAAGACGGTCCGGAGCACGTCCGACCGCTCGCGCGGCGAGGTCGCCGCCCACGCCGGCAGCGCCGCGTCCGCGGCCGTCAGCGCCGCGAGCCCGTCCTGCGGCGAGCCGTCGGCGACCTCGGCGAGCAGGTCGCCGGTCGCCGGGTCGTGGACGTCGAAGGTCCGCCCGGTCGAGGCCTCGCGCCACGCGCCGCCCACGAGCACGCCCGTGGGCACGTCGAGCGGGAGGCTGCCGGACCGCGCGACCAGCTGCACGTTCGCCATGGCGCCAGTATGGCCCTGGGAGCGGGTCGCGGCGGCCCCTACGATGAGCGCCATGGCGCCCGTCCCCACCCCCTACGAGGACCTGCTGCGGCACGTGCTCGAGCACGGCACCCCCAAGGCGGACCGCACGGGGACGGGGACGCGCAGCGTCTTCGGCCACCAGATGCGCTTCGACCTGCGCGAGGGCTTCCCCCTCGTCACGACGAAGCGCGTGCACGTGCGCTCGATCGTCCTCGAGCTGCTGTGGTTCCTGCGCGGCGAGTCGAACGTGCGCTGGCTCCAGGAGCAGGGCGTGACGATCTGGGACGAGTGGGCGGCGCCGGACGGCGAGCTCGGCCCGGTCTACGGGGTCCAGTGGCGCTCGTGGCCCACGCCCGACGGCGGCCACGTGGACCAGATCACCCAGGTGATCGACCAGATCCGCCGCGACCCCGACTCGCGCCGGCTCATCGTCTCCGCCTGGAACGTCGCCGACATCCCGCGGATGGCGCTCGCGCCGTGCCACGCCTTCTTCCAGTTCCACGTCGCCGACGGCCGGCTCTCGTGCCAGCTCTACCAGCGCAGCGCGGACCTCTTCCTCGGCGTCCCGTTCAACATCGCGTCCTACGCGCTGCTGACGCACATGGTGGCCCAGCAGACGGATCTCGAGGTCGGCGACCTCGTGTGGACCGGCGGTGACTGCCACATCTACGACAACCACGTCGAGCAGGTCCGCGAGCAGCTCTCGCGCGAGCCGTTCGCGCCGCCGCGGCTCGAGCTGCGCCGTGCGCCGTCGATCCTCGACTACGCCTACGACGACGTGCAGGTCGTCGACTACCGGCACCACCCCGCCATCAAGGCCCCGGTCGCCGTCTGATGGCGGGACGACCCGCGTCGATCGGCCTCATCTGGGCCCAGTCGGCCGACCGCTGCATCGGGCGCGACGGCGACCTGCCGTGGCACCTGCCCGAGGACCAGGCCCACTTCCGCGAGATCACCACCGGCAGCCCGGTGATCATGGGGCGTCGGACGTGGGAGTCGCTCCCGGAGCGGTTCCGTCCCCTGCCGGGGCGCCGCAACGTCGTCCTGAGCCGGCAGCCCGGCCTCGAGCTGGACGGCGCCGACGTCGTGCCCGACGTCGCCGCGGCGGCCGCGCTCGCCGCGGGGGTCACGGCGTGGGTCATCGGCGGCGAGCAGGTCTACACGCAGTTCCTGCCGCTCGCCGATCGCATCGAGATGACGCAGATCGACGTCATGGTGCAGGGCGACACGCGTGCGCCGACCCTGGACCGGGGATGGCGGCTCGCCACCCGGTCGCCGCACGAGGGGTGGCACACGTCACGCACGGGCCTGCGCTACCGGTTCCTCAGCTTCGTCCGGGAGTCGGGCGGGGACGGACTCCCGGAGCAGCGTCGGACCCCATCGCGGTAGTTTGCTGCCATGGCCCCCACGACTCCCGACGCAGCGGCGACGCCCACGCGACCGTTCGGAGCCCTCCTCACCGCGATGGTGACCCCGATGTCGCCGGACGGCAGCGTCGACCTCGACGCCGCCGCGCGGCTCGCGACGCACCTCGTCGACCACGGGCACGACGGCCTCGTGCTCAACGGCACCACCGGCGAGGCGCCGACCACCCACGCGCCCGAGAAGGCCGACCTCATCCGCGCGGTCGTCGACGCGGTCGGCGACCGCGCCGTGGTCGTGGCCGGTGCCGGGTCCAACGACACCGCGCACGCCGTCCGCATGGCCGAGCAGGCCGCCGAGGCGGGAGCCCACGGGCTCCTCGTCGTGACCCCGTACTACTCGCGCCCGTCACAGGAGGGGATCTACCAGCACACGGTCGCCGTCGCCGACGCGACCGACCTGCCGGTGATGCTCTACGACGTGCCGGCACGGACCGGGGTGCGCTACAGCCTCGCGACGCTCGAGCGGCTGGCGGCCCACGACCGGGTCGTCGCCGTCAAGGACGCGACGGGCGACGTCGTCGGCGCGCTCCGCGCCATCGAGGCGACGGGCCTGGCGTACTACTCGGGCGACGACGCCTTCCTGCTCCCCTTCCTCGCCGTCGGCGGGGTCGGCCTCGTGGGCATGGCGTCGCACCTCGTCGGTGACGAGCTCGCCGCGGTGATCCGCGCCGTGGACGCCGGCGACCTGACCACGGCACGCGAGACCTTCGTCTCGACGCTGCCGATGATCGACCTGGTCTGCGGCAGCGGCAACGGCGCGCTGCGGTCCAAGCTCTCGCTCGCGCTGCTCGGGTTGATCCCGAGCGCGACGATGCGCCTTCCCCAGGCCGCGCCCGACGACGAGGAGGTCGCCCAGGTCCGGGCGGCCCTCGTCGCGGCCGGCCGTCTCGACTGACCCGGAGGTCTGATGTCCCACCCCCACCCCGAGCTCGGGGCCCCGCCCGCACTGCCCGCGGGCGCGCTGCGCATCGTGGCGCTCGGCGGCCTCGGCGAGGTCGGCCGCAACATGGCCGTCCTGGAGTACGACGGTCGCCTGCTCGTGATCGACTGCGGGGTCCTGTTCCCCGAGGACCACCAGCCGGGCGTCGACCTGATCCTGCCCGACTTCGAGTACATCGCCGACCGCCTCGGCGACATCGAGGCCGTCGTGCTCACGCACGGGCACGAGGACCACATCGGCGCCGTGCCGTACCTGCTGCGCATGCGCCCCGACATCCCCCTGGTCGGCTCGCAGCTCACGCTCGCGTTCGTCGAGGCGAAGCTCAAGGAGCACCGCATCAACCCCGTGACCCGCGTGGTCAAGGAGGGGCAGGTCGAGACCTACGGCGTCTTCGAGTGCGAGTTCGTCGCGGTCAACCACTCCATCCCGGACGCGCTGGCGGTCGCCGTGCGCACCGGTGCCGGCACGGTGCTCCACACCGGTGACTTCAAGATGGACCAGCTGCCCCTCGACGGGCGGATCACCGACCTGCGCGCCTTCGCGCGGCTCGGCGAGGCGGGCGTGGACCTGTTCATGGTCGACTCCACCAACGCCGAGGTACCCGGGTTCACCACCAGCGAGCGGGACATCGGCCCCGTCCTGGACTCGGTCTTCGCGGCGGCGGACCAGCGCGTCATCGTGGCGTCGTTCTCCTCGCACGTGCACCGCGTCCAGCAGGTGCTCGAGGCCGCCCACGCGCACGGCCGCAAGGTCGCCCTCGTGGGGCGCTCGATGGTGCGCAACATGACCATCGCGTCGGAGCTGGGCTACCTCACCGTGCCCGAGGGCGTGCTCGTCGACGTCAAGGCCGTCGACGCCCTGCCGCCGCACGAGGTCGTGCTCATGTGCACCGGCTCGCAGGGCGAGCCCATGGCGGCGCTGTCCCGGATGGCCAACCGCGACCACCGCGTCGAGGTCGGCCACGGCGACACCGTGATCCTCGCGTCCTCGCTCATCCCGGGCAACGAGAACGCGGTGTTCCGCGTCATCAACGGCCTGATGCGCCTCGGGGCGAAGGTCGTGCACCAGGGCAACGCCCGCGTGCACGTCTCGGGCCACGCGAGCGCCGGCGAGCTGACCTACTGCTACAACATCCTGCGGCCGCGCAACGTCATGCCGGTCCACGGCGAGGTGCGCCACCTGGTGGCCAACGCGGCGATCGCCGTGCGCACGGGTGTCCCCGCCGACCGCGTCGTGCTGGCCGAGGACGGCGTCGTCGTCGACCTCGTCGACGGTCGCGCGCGCGTCGTGGGCGCGGTCCCGTGCGGGTACGTGTACGTCGACGGCTCGAGCGTCGGCACCATCACGGACGCCGAGCTCAAGGACCGCCGGATCCTGGGCGAGGAGGGCTTCATCTCGATCTTCGCGGTGGTCGACTCCGCGACGGGCAAGGTCATCGCCGGCCCGCAGATCCACGCCCGCGGGTTCGCCGAGGACGAGGCGGTCTTCCAGACCATCCAGCCCGAGGTCGCGCGCGCGATCGAGGAGGCGGCCTCGACGGGGACGGTGGACACCCACCAGCTCCAGCAGGTCGTGCGCCGCGTCGTCGGGCGGTGGGTCTCGGGTCGCCTGCGGCGGCGCCCGATGATCATCCCGGTGGTCGTCGAGGCCTGACCCGGCTCACTCCGCGCGGCCGGCGTAGCGCAGGCCGCGGAACGTCGCGAGGCGCTCCGCCTCGTCGTCGACGGCGGCGTCCAGGTCCGGCGCCCGTCGGTCCCACGGGACCGACGGGCGCACCTGGAGCCGCAGGCTCGACCCGGTGGCGCGCGGCCGCCAGGTCCCGACGACCTCGCCGCCGCGCAGCACGGCGCCCGGCCGTCCCAGGGCCCGCCACAGGTCCGAGCGTGCGGCGGCGTCCGGGACGAGCAGCTCGCGGTCCCGGGCCTGGAGGAACGGGTCCGACGGTCCGAGCAGGTGGACGCGCGCCGGACCGGCGGGCGCCTCCCGCGCGCGCTCCAGCGCGTCGAGGTCGCCGGCGAGCAGCCACCGCCGCTCGCCCTCGAGATCGACCTCGGCCAGCTCGTCGGCGAGCGACGCCCAGTGCCGCCGCACGTCGGCCACCGGGGCCTCGAGGTGCGCCGCGACGTCCGCGGGTCGCGCGGGGCCGTGGAGGTGGAGGTAGGCCCGGACGGTGTCCAGGCGGGCCGGGACGTCGCGGTCCCGCGGCTCGGCCGCGACGAGGGCGGGCAGGGCGTCCAGGTGCCCGCGCCAGCCGGCCACCGGCGTCAGGACGGGCGGCGACGTCCGCGGCTCGAGCTCGAGGCCGGCGTGCAGCGCCGCGAGCCGGAACAGCGACTCGTGGGTGTGCGTCGTCCCGCACGCGGCGCACCACCGCACGTACGCCTGCGGGAGCAGGGGCGTCAGCCGGGAGGAGACCTCGCCCTTCGCCGTCGGTCCGGTGGTGACCTCGCGCATCGCGCGGCCGACGACGACGAGCGCGTCCGTCGCGCTCTGCCCGTCCGCCACGAGGGGCGCCGCGGCGCTCTGCAGGCGGCGACGTGCGTCCTCCTCGGAGAACGGCGCGAGCGCGCGGGCGGCCGCGGGGAGGTCGGCCCGGCGGTAGACGTGCGGCGCCCCGCGCAGCGTCCACGCCAGGGCGAGATCGCGTCCGAGTCCCGCGTCCACGGGTGCGCCGCGCACGGCGAGCGCCCAGGCGGCGGCGTCGGCGCCGGTGTCCTGGACGCCCGCGTCCAGGACGTCCAGACGGTCCCGCCGCCCCCGGGCGTCGAGGTCGAGTCCCTGGGCGGCGGCACGGCGGCGCAGCGCCTGCCCCCGCGACGCCGTCGCCCCGTCGGTCATGGCTGCGCCCCTCGCCTCCCGCGTCCCTGCCACGAGCGTGCCACCGGCGGCCGACGCTGTCAGGGGGCGGCGGGCGGAGGTCCGAGGATCGCCGGGCCGACCGTGCGCAGCAGCCGCCGGTACCGGGCCGCGCGCTCGTCCGGCGTGCCCGGGAGCAGGCCGGCGAGCTCGAGCGAGACCAGGCCGTGGACGTGCCCCCACAGCGCGAGCGCCGGCTCGGTGGCGTCTGCGGGCCCGGGCGGGAGCGCGCGCGCGACGGCGCCCCGCAGCACGTCGAACGTGGGCAGGTCGACGGCCGCGCCGAGCGGGGCGCGCTCGAACATCACGCGGTAGAAGTGTGGCTCGGCGAGCGCGCTCGTCCGGTAGGCGAGGCCCAGCGCGAGCAGGTCGGCGGCGGGGTCGTCGGTGCGCGCCGCGCGGGCGAGGTGGTCCGCGAAGCGGCGGAAGGCCTCGTCGGCGACCGCGGCGAGCAGCGCGTCGCGGCTCCCGAAGAGCGCGTAGACGGCGGAGGCCGACGTCCCGGCGCGCCGTGCGACGTCGCGCACGGTCACCGCGTCCTGGCCGCCCGCCGCGATGACCTCCGAGGCGGTCTCGAGCAGGCGCACCCGCAGCGCGTCGTCGTGGAGCCGGGGCCGGGGCACGCCGCGATCCTACGGTCTTGACCGCCCGAGCAGAACGATGTTTTATAACAGTGTTCGCATTCGCAGCGACGTCGGGGGGACCGATGCTCGAGCTCAGCCAGGCCGCCGGCGCGACGGCGGGAGTCGTCCTCCTGACCGTGGTCGCGATCGAGTCGGGCGGCGCGTTCCTCACCGCGGTCGTCACGGGCCGGGTCCCGGCGACCTCCTTCCAGACGAGCTTCTACCGGGCGGGGCACGCCCACGCCGGGGTCCTGGTCACGCTCGGGCTCGTCTGCGTGCTCCTGGGCGAGGCGACCGACCTCGACGGGTTCTGGCGCTGGCTCGGTCAGACCGGCGTGCTCGTCGCCGCCGTGCTCATGCCGGCCGGGTTCTTCCTCTCGGCGCACGGCCCGGGCCGCGACCGGCCGAACCGCTGGGTGGTGCTCCTGCCCGTGGGCGCGGTGGTCCTCGCCGCCGGCGTCGTCACGCTCGGCGTGGGGCTCCTGGCGACCTAGGTCACCCCGACACCGCCGCACGCGCCTCCCCGGGCGGGTCGGGTGCGGCAGGTACGTTGGCAGCATGGCCACCCGTACGTCCGCACCCCGTCCCGCCTCGAGCCGCGCCGCGGCCGAGCGCGGTGGGTCGCGCGGTGGCGCCGCCCAGGGCAAGGCCGCGCGGTCCGGCGGGCGGGCGCCCGCCCCGGCGCCCCGCCCCCGGTCCCTGCCGGTCCGCATGGTGCGGGGTGCCTGGATGGGCGGCGCGCACCTGGTCGGCGGGACGGCGCGGCGGCTCGGCCAGGGCGCCCGCGACCTGGACCCGGCGCACCGCCGCGACGGCCTCGCCTTCGCGCTCGTCGGCCTGGCCGTCGTCGTCGCGGCGCGCGAGTGGTGGGGCCTGTCGGGCTCGGCCGGGGAGGTCGTGCACGCGGTCGTCGCCGGCACGTTCGGCGTCGTCGGCATCGCGGTGCCCGTGCTCCTGCTCGGCTCTGCCGTGCGCCTCATGCGCCACCCGGACCGGGTCCAGGCCAACGGCCGGATGGGCATCGGCCTGGCCGCGATCCTGCTCACCGTGTGCGGGCTGGTGCACCTCGCCGAGGACCTGCCGTCCCCGACCGACGGGTTCGGTCCGGTGCGCGAGGCGGGCGGCGTCCTCGGCTACCTGGTCGCCACGCCCCTCGAGGCGCTCGTCACGGCCTGGGTGACCGTCCCGCTCCTGCTGCTCCTGGGCTTCTTCGGCCTCCTCGTGCTCACGGCGACCCCGGTCCACCTCATCGGCACGCGGCTCAGGGCCGCGTACACCTGGCTCACCGGCGGTCACCGCGCCCCGGGCGGCGTGGACGAGGACGACCTCTCGACGATGCCGACCCTCGCACAGCAGCAGGAGCTCGAGGGCGAGGCCGCTCCCCGCCGCCGTCGCCTGGGCAGGAAGCGGGCCGAGCGCGCGGAGGGCGGCGAGACGCCCGAGATCGGGGCCTACTCCGGCGACGAGGCCTTCGAGACCGCCGCGATGATCGAGGCCGCGCGTGCCGAGGCCGAGGCCGAGGCGGCGGCCGACGCCGACGCGGTCACGACGAGCGTCCTGCCGGCCGCGGCGACGGCGGCGACCGAGGTGCTCCCGCCGGCCACGACGTCGGCCGTGCCGCGCGGCGAGCAGCCCATGCTCGAGGGCGACGTCGTCTACACCCTGCCCGCCGAGGACCTCCTGGCGCGCGGCATGCCGCACAAGGTCCGGTCGGCCGCGAACGACCGGGTGGTCGAGGCGCTGACGACGGTCCTCGAGCAGTTCGACGTGGACGCGAAGGTGAGCGGCTTCAGCCGCGGCCCGACGGTGACCCGCTACGAGCTCGAGCTCGGCCCCGGCGTCAAGGTCGAGCGGGTCACCGCGCTCAGCCGCAACATCTCCTACGCCGTCGCGAGCGCGGACGTGCGGATCCTCTCGCCGATCCCCGGCAAGTCGGCGATCGGCATCGAGATCCCCAACGCCGACCGCGAGACGGTGTCGCTGGGCGACGTGCTGCGCTCCTCCGCCGCGCGGCGCAGCGAGCACCCCATGGTCATCGGTGTGGGCAAGGACGTCGAGGGTGGCTACGTCGTCGCGAACCTCGCGAAGATGCCCCACCTGCTGGTCGCGGGCGCGACCGGCGCGGGCAAGTCCTCGTTCGTGAACTCGATGATCACGTCGGTCCTCATGCGGTCGACGCCGGACGAGGTCCGGATGATCCTCGTCGACCCCAAGCGCGTCGAGCTCACGCTGTACGAGAACATCCCGCACCTCATCACGCCGATCATCACGAACCCCAAGAAGGCCGCCGAGGCGCTCGAGTGGGTCGTGCGCGAGATGGAGGCGCGCTACGACGACCTCGCGATGTTCGGCTACAAGCACGTCGACGACTTCAACGCCGGCGTGCGCTCGGGCAAGGTGAAGCCCCTGCCGGGCAGCGAGCGCAAGATCGCGCCCTACCCCTACCTCCTCGTGGTCGTCGACGAGCTCGCCGACCTCATGATGGTCGCCCCGCGCGACGTGGAGGCCTCGATCCAGCGCATCACCCAGCTGGCGCGGGCGGCGGGCATCCACCTGGTGCTCGCGACGCAGCGGCCCAGCGTCGACGTCGTCACGGGCCTCATCAAGGCGAACGTGCCCTCGCGGCTGGCGTTCGCGACGTCGTCGCTCACGGACTCGCGCGTCGTGCTCGACCAGCCGGGCGCGGAGAAGCTCATCGGCCAGGGCGACGCCCTGTTCCTGCCCATGGGCGCGGCCAAGCCCATGCGCGTCCAGGGTGCGTGGGTCTCCGAGAGCGAGATCCACGCCGTCGTCGAGCACGTCAAGACGCAGCTCAAGCCCGTCTACCGCGAGGACGTCGCGGCCACGGTCACCAAGAAGCAGGTCGACGAGGACATCGGCGACGACCTGGACCTGCTGCTCCAGGCCGCCGAGCTGGTCGTCACGACCCAGTTCGGCTCGACGTCGATGCTGCAGCGCAAGCTGCGGGTCGGCTTCGCGAAGGCGGGCCGGCTCATGGACCTGCTCGAGTCGCGTGAGATCGTCGGCCCGTCCGAGGGGTCCAAGGCGCGCGACGTGCTGGTCCAGCCGGACGACCTCCCGGCGACGCTCGCGCTGCTGCGCGGGGAGACGCCCGACGGCGGCGCGTACGACCAGGAGGTCGAGGACACCGACGACGAGCCCTGGCGGACCGAGGACTGAGGGCCGCGGTCGCCCGCGGGGTGGCTCAGGGGGTCGCTGCGGGGCGCGGCACGACGACCGGGGCGGGACCCGTCGGGGCCGGCGGCACGAGTCGTTCGGGCGCCTCGGGCCCCACGACGCCGGCCACCCGCGCGTGGCGCGCGGCGACGGCCGCGGCGTCGAGGCGCCCGGCGCCCGTGCCGGCCGCCACCGCGGGGGACAGTGGGTGCACCAGGTGGCCGTCGAACCGGTCGACCGTCACGGCCGTCCAGTCGACGCCCTCCACGGTCGCCGGCCCGTCCGCGGGGTGGCGCACGGTGGCGGTGAGGAGCAGCCCGGAGTCCGTGGCGGGCGAGCAGCAGGCGCCGTCCTGGTTCGAGATGAGGTTGCCGAGCCCGTAGGCGACCCACATGCCCTCGCCGCGCGGACCGCCCGCGAGCCGGGCGACGGGCTGCGGGACGTGCGCGTGGTGGCCGATCACGAGGTCGACCACGCCCGACGCCGCGAGCTCCTCGGCGATCGCGGCCTGCTGGGCGGTGGGGGCCGAGACGTACTCGACGCAGCAGTGGACGCTGACGAGCACCAGGTCGGCGCCCGCCTCGCGCGCGGCCGCGGCCTGAGCCACGATCGCGGCCGTGTCGAGCAGGGTCACGGTCCACGGCGCGCCGGCGGGCACGGGCATCCCGTTGGTCCCGTACGTCGCGGCGAGGTGGGCGATGCGCGTGGTGCCGGCCGCCCGGACGACGTCGTACACCTGGGGCGTGGCCTCCTCCGGTGTCCGCGCGGTGCCGACGTGGCCCAGGCCGGCCGCGCCCAGCGCCTCGAGGGTCGCCGCGACACCCGCGGCCCCGCGGTCGACGCTGTGGTTGGACGCGGTCGAGCAGCCGTCCCAGCCGTTGGCGGCCAGGGACGCGGCGATCGCCGGGGGAGCGCCGAACAACGGGTAGCCCGACGGGCTCGACCCGGGCGGCATGACGGGCACCTCGAGGTGGCACAGCGCGAGGTCGGCGCCCTCGACGAACGGCCGGATCGGCTCCAGGAGCGGCGCGAAGTCCCACCCCGTCGCTGTCCGGGCGGACGACATCACCGGCTCGTGCAGCAGCACGTCGCCCGCGGCCACGATGGTCAGCACCGTGTCCGGTGGCGGCGGTGGTGGCGTCGGGGTCGGGGTGGGCGTCGCGGTGGGGGACGGGCTCGGCGACGGCGCGGCGCCCCCCTCGGCCTCGCCGGCCGGGGCCGCGAGGAGCTCCGACAGCCCGGGCACGGGGACCACCCCGGTGAGGGCGAGACCGAGCCCCACGACGGCGGCGACGGCGGCGACCGCGGCGGCTCGCCGGCCGTGCCGGCGGGTCTTTCGCCGTGCGGTGCGCTCGGCGACGCGGCGGCCGGCCCGGCTCTGCGGGGGGTGTGAGGGGGTCACGGCGCCACACGCTAGCGCCAGCCACTTAAGGTGTGGGACGTGGTCGCGGCGAGGACAGGTCTCAACGTCGCCAACGGAGTGACTGTCGCGAGGATCGCGCTGGTGCCGTTGGTGCTGCTGGCGATCCTGGCGGACGACGGCGGCGGGGGCTGGCGCTGGGTGGCGGCCGGCCTCTTCGCGCTGGCGGCGGCGAGCGATCGCCTCGACGGCTACCTGGCCCGGCGGTTCGACCAGGTGACCGACTGGGGCAAGATCATGGACCCCATCGCCGACAAGCTGCTCATCGGCGGCGTCCTCGTGGTGCTCTCCGTGCGTGACGTGCTGCCCTGGTGGGTCACGGTCGTGGTGCTCGTGCGCGAGCTGGGCATCACCGCGATGCGCATGGCGGTGCTGCGCTACGTCGTCATCCCCGCCTCGCCCGGGGGCAAGCTCAAGACGGTGCTGCAGTCGGTCGGGCTGGGCCTGTTCGTCCTGCCGCTCGACCAGCTGCCCCAGGTCGTCACCGTCGTCGCCTGGGCCGTCCTGCTCGCCGCCGTCGTCGTCACGCTCGTCACGGGCGTCGACTACCTGCGCCGGGGCTGGGCCCTGCGCCGCGCCCGCGCGTGAGCCTGCCCGGGGCCGCGGCCGTCGAGCTCCTCGCGCGGGCGGGATGGACGGTGGCGGTCGCCGAGTCCCTCACCGGCGGTGCGCTGTGCGCCGCGCTCGTCGACGTCCCCGGGGCCTCTCGGTGCGTCCGGGGCGGCGTGGTGGCCTACGCGACGGACCTCAAGGCGGCGCTGCTGGGCGTCGACGGGCAGCTGCTCGCCGAGCACGGTGCCGTGCACCCCGAGGTGGCCCTCCAGATGGCGCGGGGCGTGCGCGTGCGCCTGGGGGCCACGTGGGGCCTGGCGACGACGGGCGTGGCCGGGCCGGACCCGCACGACGGGCACGCTCCCGGCACCTTCCACGTCGCCGTCGACGGGCCGGGCGGCCCCGAGGTGGTGTCGGTGGAGGGCTCCGGCGGTGACCGCGCGGCCGTGCGGGAGGCCGCGTCACTGGCCGCCCTGCGGCTCCTGATCCGCCGCGCGGGTGACGGCGGAGGTCACGATCCGATGACGACGGCACGGACCTGAGCCGCGGCCCGCCTGCGTGGGAACACGGGGGCGGTGCCTCACGTTGGACAGTTCGTGACGACGATCAGGGGTGAGCAGGGCATCCGCCGCGAACCTGTGCGCCCCGCGGGGTACGGTAGGACCTCCGCGGCCGGAGTCCGGCCGGGCACGCGCAGCACGGCAGTCCGCACGACAGCACCTGGAGCCCGGGCCACGCGTCCGGGGCAGGAGAGCTCCACGCAGGTCCTCAAGACCACGGCGCCGACGCAGGCACACACGGAGGGAGGTCGTCCGATGGTCGTCCTTCGACGCGAGATCGGCGACGTCCTCCGCGGCGCGCGCCAGCGCCAGGGCCGCACGCTGCGCGAGGTCAGCTCCGCCGCACGGGTGTCGCTCGGCTACCTCAGCGAGGTCGAGCGCGGGCAGAAGGAGGCGTCCTCGGAGCTCCTCGGCTCCATCTGCGACGCCCTCGACGTGCCGCTGTCGCTGGTCCTGCGCGAGGTGAGCGACCGCGTCGCCGTGGCCGAGGGTCTCGCGATCCCCGACACCGTCCCGGCGGACCTCGCCTCGTGCCTGCGCCGTCCGGATACCGGTGGTTCCTGGTCGCAGCGCGGAGAGCTCGCACCCGTCGGCTGACCGGGTCGACGCCCGTCCCTCAGCGTGACGGGGTGTTCTCGGCTCGCGCGCGCCACACCCCCGGGTGCCGCGCGCCCGGAGGCACCGGCTGGCAGCCCGGGCACCAGAAGGCCGGGCGCTGCATGGGCGGACGGCGCACGGGCCCGACGTCGACGGTGGTCCCGCACCGGCGGCAGGGCCGTCCGGCGCGCCCGTGCACCCAGCTCGTCAGCCCTCGCCCGGTCTCCCCGGTGCTCGTCGGCAGGTCGGCGGCGACGCTGCGCTCCATGAGCGTCCGCGCCGTCATGATCAGGCTGGCGGGGTCGGCGACGTCGCCGGCCGGGGTCCAGGGCCAGGTGCGCCGGGCGTAGAGCGACTCGGCCATCCAGATCGTCCCGAGCCCCGCGAGCACGGTCTGGTCGAGCAGCACCTCGCCGATCGGCGCGGCCGCGCGCGCGGCGAGCCGGCGGAGCGCCTCGGGCAGGCCGGCGACCGGGAAGTCCGGCGCGAGCACGTCCGGCCCCAGGTGACCGATCAGCGTGCGCTCGTCCCGCGTCGGGACGACGTCGAGCATCCCGAGGCGGATGCCCAGGGCGGTCCAGCGGGCGGTGGCCAGGACCGCCCGGACGTCGGCGCCGCGCCCCGCGGCCGCGCCGCTGTCCGTCCGCGCCACGCGCCACGTGCCCTCCATGCGCAGGTGGGTGTGCAGCGTCCGGCCGTCGTCGAGCCGGACCAGCAGGTGCTTGCCGTACGAGCGGACCTCGGTGACGGTGCGCCCGACGAGGTCGAGGCCCGCCGCGTCCGGCCACCGCAGCTCCGCGCGGACCAGGACCTGGCCGGCGAGCGCGGCGTCGAGCCGCTGCGCGGTCCGGCGGACGACGTCCCCCTCGGGCATCAGCGCACCGTGCCCGGGTCGAGCCGCAGTCCTCGGGGCGTCGTGCCGAAGCCGGCCCGCGCGAGCGCCGCGGCGAGCGGCGTCGTGAGCGCGGCGCGGTCCAGGAGGTCCTCCCCGTCGGCGCGCTGGAGGGTGAGCCGGCCCAGGCGCCCGTCGCGGACGGCGCCCGCGAGCGCCGCGGAGGCGGCGGCGAGGGCCGACGGCTCCGGCGTGAAGGACAGCAGGGTGCGGCCACCCCGCTCGAGGTAGAGCACGAGCGCGCCGCCGACGAGGACGACGACCGAGCCCGCCTTGCGGCCCGGCCGGTGGCGGGCCTCCCCCGGCTCGGCCGCGGGTGGCTCGGGCCACGCCAGCGCCGCGCCGTAGGGGTTCGCCGGGTCGGTCGCGGCCAGGACGACCACGGGCGGTTCCCGACCGTCGTCAGGTGCGCGCGCGTCGTCGCGCACCTGGTCCACGGCCCCCGGCAGCGCGAACTGCGAGCCGCCGAGGTGCTCGACGAAGTAGCCGCGACGCACCTGTCCGGCCTGCTCGAGCGCCGCCAGCACGCGGTACACGGACCCGAACTGGCCGGCGACGCCCTCCGACGGCGCGACCGCCCGGGTCAGGACGCCGTGGCGGTCGAGCAGCTGGAGCGCGAGGGCGTGGGCGCGCACGGTGGCGTCCGGCTCGCGCTCCGGCAGCAGGGACCAGCGCCCGGAGGTCTCGGGCCGGTGGCCGACCGCGGGACGGGCTCCCGGCCGGGGCCGTGGCACGCCGGCCAGGGCGCCACCGGTGAGCGACCTGCCCAGGAGGCGGCCGCGCGGCGGCGAGCGCCGCGCGGTGTGGGTGGTGCCGCGTGCGCCCCGGCCACCGCCGCCGAGCCGCGCGCGCAGCGGCGCCAGGCCGTCGTTGGTGACCCAGCCCGCCCACACCAGGTCCCACAGGGCGTCGGCGACGGCAGCCGCCGTGACCGACGGGTCGTCGCCGCCGACGCGTGCCGCCAGGGCGTCGACGAAGTACGCGCCGCCTCCGGCGAGCGCCTCGAGCACGGCGTCGTGCACCGGGCCCGCGAGCGCACCCTCCCGGGGCAGCGGCGCCGGCAGCGTGAGGTCCGCCGCGGCCGCCGGGTGCAGGCTCACGAGCCCGTCCCGAGCGGCGAGGGAGCCGTGCCCCGCCCACAGGACCTCGCCACCCGCGGTGAGCTCGTCCAGCATCGCGGGCTGGTACCCGGGCACACGCGCGGGCAGGACGAGCGTCTCCCACGCGGAGGCGGGCAGCGCCGCGCCCGCGAGCTGCTCGACGACCCGCGCGACGCCGTCGACCCCGCGCAGCCGCGGTGCCGCCGCCGCGTCGACGACGCCCTGCCAGCGCGGCAGGAAGACGCCGAGCGCCTGCTGGGGGACCGGCTCGACCTCGGCGCGCAGCGCCGCGAGCGAGCGGCGGCGGAGCGTGCGCAGCACCTCGGTGTCGCAGTAGTCCTCGCCCGTGCCGCCCAGCACGTCGGGTCGCAGCCGGCCGCAGACCAGGGCGCCCTGGGCCTCGAGCCGGTGCAGGACGTCGGCCACCACGGCGGTGCCCAGCCCGAGCCAGGCGGCCACCTGCGCGGCGGTGAACGGCCCGTGCGTCCGCGCCCAGCGCCGCACGAGGTCGCCGAGCGGGTCGGGCACGATCTCGGTGAACGCCTCCGGGATGCCCACCGGCAGCGCGACCCCGAGCGCGTCGCGCAGACGGCCTGCGTCCTCGACGGCGGCCCACCGCTCCTCGCCCTGCGCGCCCACGCGGACCGTGATGACGCGGCGCCGCGACGCGAGCTCGGCGAGCCAGTCGGGGACCTGGCCGGCGACGTCGTCGCGCGTGCGCTCCACGACCTCGGCGGTCGTCAGGGGGCCGTGCCGGCGCACCACGTCGGCGACGCCCTCCAGGTCCTTGGCGCGTCGCTCCGGCGCGGTGCCGCGCAGCTCGGCCTCGGTCCGCTCGACCGCGTCGGGGTCGAGGAGGTCGGCGAGCTGCGACTCCCCGCCCTGACCGAGCAGCTCGGCGAGCAGGGTCGGGTCGAGCGTGAGGGCCGCGGCGCGGCGCTCGGCCAGGGGCGCGTCGCCGTCGTAGAGGAACTGGGCCGTGTAGCCGAAGAGCAGGGACTGGGCGAAGGGCGACGGCGACGGGGTGGTGACCTCGACGACGCGGACGCGCCGCGCGGACACCGCCCGCATGAGCTCGGTGAGGGCCGCGACGTCGAAGTCGTCCTGGAGGCACTCGCGCGCCGCCTCGAGCAGGATCGGGAACTCCGGGTAGCGGGAGGCGACCGAGAGCAGCTGGGCGGAGCGCTGACGCTGCTGCCACAGCGGCTGGCGCTTGTCGGGCCGGCGGCGGGGCAGCAGGAGCGCCCGCGCGGCGGCCTCGCGGAAGCGTGCCGCGAAGAGCGTCGAGCTGCCCAGCTCGGTGCGCACGGCGGCGGCCACGTCGTCCGCGTCCACGAGCAGGTCGCCGAGGTCGATCGCGGGGCCGTCGGCGGCCTCGAGGCCCCCAGGACCGCTCCACCCGCCCGCCTCGGCGTCCCACGTGCCGAGCCCGGAGGCCACCATGTCCGGCAGGCGCAGCACGATGCCGTCGTCCGAGTGCATGGCCGCGGCGTCGAGCCCGTACCGCTCCCGCAGCCTCGCCCCGACGACCAGGGCCCAGGGCGCGTGCACGCGGGCCCCGTACGGCGAGTGGATGACGATGCGCCAGTCGCCGATCTCGTCGCGGAAGCGCTCGACGACGATCGTTCGGTCGTCGGGCAGCACACCCGTGGCGGCCCGCTGCTCCTCGACGTAGCCCACGAGGTTGTCCGTGGCCCACGCGTCGAGGCCGGCCGACCCGACGCGCCGCACCGCCTCGTCGCGCGGCAGGGCGGCGATCTCACGCACCCAGGCGCCCAGCGCCTCGCCCAGCTCCGCCGGGCGGCCGGGGGAGTCGCCCTTCCAGAAGGGCAGGCGCCCGGGCAGTCCCGGCGCGGGGCTGACGAGGACCCGGTCGGGCGTGATGTCCTCGATGCGCCACGTGCTCGACCCCAGCGTGAAGGTGTCGCCGACGCGTGACTCGTAGACCATCTCCTCGTCCAGCTCGCCCACGCGCTTGCCCCCGCGCAGGCGCGTGCCGCCGGCGGCCTCGTCCGCCGGCGCGTCGGTGGCGCCGGCGAGGAACACGCCGAAGAGGCCGCGGTCCGGGATCGTGCCGCCGCTCGTCGCGGCGAGCCGCAGCGCCCCGGGACGCGCGCTCAGCACGCCGGTCGTGCGGTCCCACACGATCCGTGGCCGCAGCTCCGCGAACTCCTCGCTCGGGTAGCGGCCCGCGAGCATGTCGAGGACCGCGTGCAGGCTGGCGTCGCCGAGGTCCGCGAACGGCCCGGCCCGCCGCACGACGCGCGCGAGGTCGTCGACCGACCAGTCCTCGACCGCCAGCATGGCGACGACCTGCTGGGCGAGGACGTCGAGCGGGTTGCGCGGGACGTCGAGCCGCTCGATCCGTCCGTCGCGCATGCGTTGCGCGATGACGGCCGCCGGGACGAGGTCGCCGCGGAAGGTCGGGAAGACGACGCCGCGGGAGACGGCGCCGACCTGGTGCCCGGCACGCCCGATCCGCTGCAGGCCGGACGCGACGGACGGCGGCGAGCCGACCTGGACGACGAGGTCGACGGCGCCCATGTCGATGCCGAGCTCGAGGGACGACGTCGCGACGACCGCCGGGAGGCGACCCTCCTTGAGCTCGGACTCGGTGCGCGTGCGCTCCGCACGGCTCATCGAGCCGTGGTGGGCGCGCGCGAGCACCGTGGCGGCGTCCGACGTGTCGACCCCGACGGCGGCGCCCGACTGCGCCTGCACGCTCGCGGGGGTCAGGCTGCCCGGATCGGGGAGGTCCTCGCCCTGCCGCTGGGCCCAGACCTCGTTCATGCGGGCGGTGAGGCGCTCCGCGCCGCGCCGGGAGTTGGTGAAGACGAGCGTCGAGCGGTGCGTGGCGACGAGGTCGACGACGCGCTCCTCGACGTGCGGCCAGATCGACGGTCGCGTGGGCGCCCCGGCGGCGCTGCCCGACAGGTCCGGCCCGTCGTCGCGTCCGTGCGCGGGTCCGCGTGAGCCGACCGCGCCGTCGGACGCACCCGCCGGGCGGGTCGCACCCCCGAGGTCCGTGAGGTCGGGGACCGGGACCACGACGTCGACCTCCACCCGCTTGGTCGACGGGGGCTGGACCACCGCGACCTCGCGGCCGCCGTCGGACGCGGTCCGGGCCCCGCGCAGGAAGCCGGCGACGGCCGCGACGGGGCTCACCGTGGCCGAGAGCCCGATCCGCTGCGCCGGGCGCGGCCCGTCGCCCCCGCGCTCGTCCAGGAGCGCGTCCAGCCGCTCCAGGCTCACCGCCAGGTGCGCCCCCCGCTTGGTGCCCGCCACGGCGTGGATCTCGTCGAGGATCACCGTGCCGACACCTCGCAGGCCCTCCCTGGCCGCGGACGTCAGGACCAGGAAGAGCGACTCGGGCGTCGTGATGAGGATGTCGGGCGGGCGCGTGCCGAAGGCCCGGCGCTCCGAGGGCGGCGTGTCGCCGGTCCGGATCCCGACCCGCACCTCGGGCACCTCCAGGCCCAGCCGCGTCGCGGCCTGCCGGATGCCGACCAGCGGCGAGCGGAGGTTGCGCTCGACGTCGGCCGCGAGGGCCTTGAGCGGCGACACGTACAGCACGCGGCAGCGGTCGACGGGGTCCTCGGGCGGCGGCTGCGTCAGGAGCCCGTCCAGGGCCCAGAGGAACGCGGCGAGCGTCTTGCCCGAGCCGGTCGGCGCCACCACCAGGGCGTGGTCGCCGCCCGCGACCGCGTCCCAGGCGCCCGCCTGGGCCGAGGTCGGCGCGTCGAACGCACCGGTGAACCACGCGCGCGTCGGCGCGGAGAAGCGCGCGAGCACCTCGGCCGGCCCGGGCGCGACGGTCACCGGTCCGCCGGGTCCGGCGACCGGCGTCCGTCCGATCGGGCTCATCGGGCCATTGTGGCGCGCGGGTCGGACACGGGCGCGGTCGGCCCGCGGCGACGAGCGGGCGCGCCCCGTGGCACCCTGGCTCCGTGCGCTACAGCGAGTTCTGGGAGCTGGTCGACGACGTGCTCGGCCCGCTGGGCCGCACCCTCACGCAGGACCAGGCGCTCGGTGGGCTGGGCGACCGCACGGCGGTGCAGGCGCTCGCGGACGGCGAGGACCCGCGCGCCGTCTGGCGGGCGCTGTGCGACGCGATGGACGTCCCCCAGGCCGACCGCTGGGGCAGCCTGACGCGCGGGTCCCGGCGCCGGTGAGCGTCGGCGAGCAGGAGCCGCTGATCAGCGCCCGAGGACTCGTCACGACGTTCGGCGACGTCACCACCGCCGCGGGGATCGACGCCCCGCGTGTCGCACCGTGATCGAACACCTGTTCGCTACACTCGTCCACAGGTGCGTACGGCGTCCGGTGCGTCCCCAGCCCCGGCGGCCCCGTCGCGGGGATGTCGGTGGCCGGGCGTAGCGTCACCAGCAGGTCGCCGACCACGGCGCACGACCGAGACGCATGACTCGAGACGCACGACCGACGCACAGCCGAACGCGGGTCCCCGGGTGGGGTTCCGCCCAGAACCCGAGGTGACACGATGGCAGCTCCCGCAGACCGCACGAAGGCCCTGGAGGCCGCGCTCGGCCAGATCGACCGCCAGTTCGGCAAGGGGTCGATCATGCGCCTGGGCGACGAGACCCGCGCTCCGATCGAGGTGATCCCCACCGGCTCGATCGCGCTGGACATCGCGCTCGGCATCGGCGGCCTGCCCCGCGGCCGCGTGGTGGAGATCTACGGCCCGGAGTCCTCCGGCAAGACGACCGTCGCCCTGCACGCCGTCGCGAACGCGCAGCGGGCCGGCGGGATCGCGGCCTTCATCGACGCCGAGCACGCGCTGGACCCCGAGTACGCCAAGAAGCTCGGGGTGGACACGGACGCGCTCCTGGTCTCGCAGCCCGACACGGGTGAGCAGGCCCTGGAGATCATGGACATGCTGATCCGCTCCGGCGCGATCGACATCGTCGTCATCGACTCCGTCGCGGCCCTCGTGCCCAAGGCGGAGATCGAGGGCGAGATGGGTGACAGCCACGTCGGCCTCCAGGCGCGCCTGATGTCCCAGGCGCTGCGCAAGATCACCGGCGCCCTGAGCGCGTCCGGCACCACGGCCATCTTCATCAACCAGCTCCGCGAGAAGATCGGCGTGTTCTTCGGTTCGCCCGAGACCACGACCGGTGGCAAGGCGCTGAAGTTCTACGCGTCGGTGCGCATGGACATCCGCCGCATCGAGACGCTCAAGGAGGGCACGGAGGCGGTCGGCAACCGGACGCGCGTCAAGGTCGTCAAGAACAAGGTCGCGCCGCCGTTCAAGCAGGCCGAGTTCGACATCCTCTACGGCATCGGGATCTCGCGCGAGGGTGGCCTGATCGACCTGGGCGTGGAGCACGGGTTCGTGCGCAAGTCAGGGTCGTGGTTCACGTACGACGGCGACCAGCTGGGCCAGGGCAAGGAGAACGCGCGCGGGTTCCTGCGTGACAACCCCGACCTGGCCGACGAGCTCGAGAAGAAGATCAAGGAGAAGCTCGGCATCGGCGCCCGGATCGACGCGCCGGCCGACCCGTCCAAGCAGGTCGACTTCTGACGGGGCCGACGGCGGGCCGGCGCCGGCCCCGCGGCCGGCCCGCCGACGAGCCCGGGGACCAGCCGACCGACAGCGCCGCCGCGCTGGACGCGGAGCCCGACCCGGAGTCCGTGGCGCGGGCGATCATCCTGCGTCAGCTGACGGGGGCGCCGCGCAGCAGGCGCCAGCTCGAGGACGCGCTCGCGCGCAAGGGCGTCGACGAGGCGCTCGCGTCGCGCCTGCTCGACCGCTTCACCGAGGTCGGGCTGGTGGACGACGCCGAGTACGCCCAGATGCTCGTGCGCAGCCAGCAGGCCTCGCGCGGCCTGGCGCGGCGCGGCCTGGCGCAGGAGCTGCGGCGACGGGGCATCGCCGACGAGCACGCCGAGGCGGCGCTCGCCCAGGTCGACGACGAGACCGAGGAGCGCGCAGCGCGCGAGCTGCTGCGTCGGCGCTGGCGCTCGGGACCCGACATCGACCCGCAGGCCCAGGCGCGTCGGGCGATGGCGATGCTCGGACGCAAGGGGTACTCCTCCGGCCTGTCGTCGAGGCTGGTCCGGGAGATGGTGGACCATAGTGACCACGACGCCGGGGACGTCCGCGCGGACTGACGCGCCGGCCCCGGCGCACGCATGCGGCTCGACCGGTCGGTCGGTGCGTGCGCGACGACGACGGAAGAGAGCGACATGGCTGGCGTGGGCGAGACGGTGATCGTGGTCGTCCTGCTGATGGCCTGCCTGGTGGCGCTGGTCCTCGTGCTGCTCGCCCGCCGGGAGGCGTCCGCGACCCGGCGCCAGGCCGCGTCCGACGTCGTGTCCATCCGCACGGAGGCCCGCGCGCAGCTCTCGGACGCCCAGCGCCGCGAGGAGCGCGTCGTGGAGCGCGAGCGTGAGGTGGCGGCCGAGCGCAAGGAGGCCCGCAACGCCCTCGACCGCGCCCAGGCGCGCGCCGCCGCCGCGGAGGCTGACCGCGCCGAGGCGGCCCGGGTCCTCGCGCAGGCTCGCGTCGACGCTGCCGCCGCGCTCGAGGCGATGAGCGGGCTCTCGGCGGAGGAGGCGCGGGCCGAGCAGGTGCGCCAGGCCACCGAGCTCGCGACCCACGAGGCCGCCGCGGCCGTGCGCCGGATCGAGGCGCGTGCCCAGCGCATCGCCGAGGAGCGCGCGCGGCGCGTCGTCGCCACGGCCGTCCAGCGCGTCTCCGGCCCGACGAGCGCGCAGAGCGTCGTCACGGTGGTGCCGCTGCCGGGCGAGGAGATGAAGGGCCGCATCATCGGCAAGGAGGGGCGCAACATCCGCACCTTCGAGGCGCTCACCGGGGTCAACGTCATCATCGACGACACGCCCGACTCCGTGACGCTGTCGAGCTTCGACCCCGAGCGGCGCGAGGTCGCCGCGGTCGCCCTCGAGAGCCTCCTCGCGGACGGCCGCATCCACCCTCAGCGGATCGAGATCGCCTACGCCGAGGCGGTCGCCGGAACGGCCGACCGCGCCGCGGCCGCGGGTCACGACGCCGCCGAGCGCGCGGGGGTGCGCGGCCTGCACCCGGAGCTGATCGACGTCCTCGGTCGGCTGCGCCTGCGCACCAGCTACGGGCAGAACGTCCTCGCCCACCTCGTCGAGAGCGCGCAGATCGCCGCGCTCATGGCGGCGGAGATCGGCGCCGACGCCCAGGTGGCGCGCCGCGCGGCCTTCCTGCACGACATCGGCAAGGCGCTCACCGGGGAGCTGGGCGGGACCCACGCCACCGTCGGCGCGGACCTCGCGCGGCGCCTCGGCGAGTCGCCGGTCGTCGTCAACGCGATCGCGGCCCACCACGACGAGGTCCCGATGGAGTCCGTCGAGGCCGTCCTCGTCCAGGCGGCGGACACGTGCTCGGCGGCGCGTCCCGGCGCCCGCCGGGAGGAGCTGGACCAGTACGTCGAGCGCATGGAGAACCTCGAGCGCATCGTCGTCGCGCACGACGGCGTGCGACGGGCCGTCGCCATGGCCGCGGGGCGCGAGCTGCGGGTCGTCGTGGAGCCCGAGCTCGTCGCCGACACCGCGCTGCCGGGGCTCGCGTCCGACATCGCGCGCCAGATCGAGAAGGACCTCTCCTACCCCGGGGAGATCACCGTGACCGTCATCCGCGAGCTGCGGGCGAGCGCGACGGCCGGCTGACCCGCGCCACCGCCGCCCTACCCGGCACGCCCGCGGGACGGGCTCAGGACGTGCTGCTCCCGCCGCCGCCGATCGTGTTGGACGCGAGGGTGTCGGCGGCACGCGGCGGGGCCGCGGTGCGGGTGGTGCGCCGCTGGATCCGGCGTGCGAGCCACGACAGGCTGAGGTTCACCACGAGGTAGATGCCGGCGCCCACGACGAACAGGGCGACGTAGTAGTTGTTGCCGAAGAACTGCGCGTTGTTCTGGATCGACTTGAGCAGCTCGGCGTAGCCGACGATGAAGCCCAGCGAGGAGTCCTTGAGGAGCACGACGAGCTGCGCGATGAGGCTCGGCAGCATGGTGCGCACGGCCTGGGGGAGCAGGACGGTCAGCAGCGTCTGGCGGCGCGTGAGGCCGACGGCGTAGGCCGCCTCCGACTGGCCCTTCGGCAGGGCCGCGAGCCCGGCCCGCAGGATCTCGGCGATGATCGCCATGTTGTACACGGTGAGGCCGAAGACCACGGCGCCGAAGGCGTCCCAGCGGAAGCCGATGAGGCCGAAGAACATCATCAGCAGCACGGGCAGGCCGCGGAACATCTCGATCACCACGGTCGCGGGGATGCGCACCGCGGCGTGGCGGGCGGTGCGCAGCATCGCCAGGACCAGCCCCAGCACCAGCGCGAGGGGCGCCGCCACGGCGGCCGCCCGCAGCGTCGCGCCCAGTCCCTTGAACATGAAGGCCCAGACGTCGGCCGCGGACTGGTTCTTCGGCGGGTCGTAGAGCACGTCCCAGCGGTCGGGTGCGAACACGTCCCTGCCCGCGGCGTACCAGGCCGCCAGGGCGAGCAGCGCCACCACCACGACGGTGCCGACGATGGAGCCGACGAGCTCGCGCCGGCGGGCGACGGGTCCGGGGGAGTCGTACAGGACGGCACTCATCGGGAGAACGCCACCTTCCGCTCGACGGCGCCGGCCACGAGGCCGAGCGGGATGGTCAGGAGCAGGTAGAACACGGCGACACCGACCAGGACCCAGAGCCCGTCGGCGGCGTTGGCGACGCCGAGCCGCCGGCCGGTGGCCATGAGCTCGACCACGGCGAAGCCGGCGGCGACCGAGGTGTTCTTGGCGAGCGCGATGAAGACGTTGATCAGCGGCGGGATCACGCTGCGCACCGCCTGGGGCAGGACCACCTCGCCGAGGGTCTGGCCGAACGTCAGGCCGATCGCGCGGGCGGCCTCGGCCTGACCCACGCCGACGCTGTTGATGCCCGAGCGCACGGCCTCGCTGACGAAGGCCGCGGTGTAGGCGGAGAGGCAGATGACGGCGGTCCAGAAGCCGAGGGGGGTGATGAGGCCGAACCGCGGCGCCACGAAGACGAGGCCGAAGAAGACGAGCGTGAGCGGGGTGTTGCGGAGCACCTCGACGTAGACGGCGGACAGCGCCCGTAGCGGGCGCAGCGGCGAGACGCGCAGCGCCGCCAGGAGCACCCCGGCGACGAGCGCGAGGGCACCCGAGTACAACGTCAGCCGCAGGGTCGTGGCGAACCCCTGCAGGTACGTCGGCAGGTTGTCGACGATCACGTCCACGCGGACGACTCCTCGGTGCTGGTGGGACGGCGAAGCCCTCGTCCGCCGCGCGGGGCGCTGGGCCCCGCGCGGCGGACGAGCTGCTCAGTAGCGGTCGACGGCGGGCGGCTCGGGCGTCGGCAGCACGGTCCCGGCCGTGGCCTCCCACGCCTCGGTCCAGCGGCCGTCCTCGTAGGCGGCCTCGAGCGTGTCGTTGATCCAGTCGCGGAACTCGGTGTCGTCCTTGGCGAGGCCGATGCCGTACGGCTCCTCGGTGAAGGGCTCGCCCCGCACCTCGAGGTCGTCGTTGTCGGCGGCGAAGCCGGCGAGGATGACGTTGTCCGTGGAGACCGCGTCCACCTGGCCGTTGCGCAGCGGGTCGATGCACTCGGCGTACGTGCCGAAGGGCACGACCTCGGTGTCGGGGAAGTTCTCGAGCAGGTTCTTCTCGGGGGTCGAGCCGGAGACGGTGCAGACCTTCGTGCCCGCGAGGTCGTCCGGTCCCTCGATGTCCTCGTTCTCCGCGAGGGTGAGGATCGACTGGCCGGCCTCGTAGTACGGGCCGGCGAAGGAGATCCGCTCCTTGCGGTCGTCGTTGATCGTGTACGTCGCGACGATGAAGTCGACCTGGCCCGTCTCGATGAAGTCCTCACGGACCTGCGACGTCGTCTCGACCCACTCGATGCCGTCCTCGTCGATCCCGAGCTCGGCGGCGATGAGCTTGGCGATCTCCACGTCGAAGCCCTGCGGCACGCCGTCGGGCCCGACGAGCCCGAACAGGGGCTGGTCGAACTTCGTGCCGATGGTGATGGACCCGGCCTCGGCCAGCTCGGCCATCGTGGATCCCTCGGGGAAGTCCGCGGCGGCGCCCTCGGTGGCGTCGCCCTCCGCGGCCGCGTCCTCCTCGGCCGGCTCGTCGGTGTCGCTGCTGCAGGCGGTCAGTGCGAGCGTCATCGCGGCGATCACCGCGACGGCTCCTCTCCGTGAGCGCATGGGGTCGTCCCTTCGTGTCGTGTTCACCCCTGGGTGCGGGGTCTGATCGGTTGGGTCGGTCGGGCGGGGGCGGCCGCGCCGGGGCTCGGGCCTAGTGGGTGAGGATCTTGGACAGGAAGTCCTGGGCGCGCTCGCTGCGGGGGGCGGTGAAGAACGTCTCGGGCTCCGCCTCCTCGACGATCTGGCCGGCGTCCATGAAGACGACGCGGTGCGCGGCCCGGCGCGCGAAGCCCATCTCGTGCGTGACCACGATCATCGTCATGCCCTCGGAGGCCAGGGACACCATGGCGTCGAGCACCTCGTTGATCATCTCCGGGTCGAGCGCCGACGTCGGCTCGTCGAAGAGCATGACCTTCGGGTTCATGGCGAGCGCCCGGGCGATCGCCACGCGCTGCTGCTGGCCCCCGGAGAGCTGGGCGGGCAGCTTCTGCACCTGGTCGGCCACGCCGACGCGCTCGAGCAGCTCCATGGCGTTGCGCTGGGCGTCCGCGCGGCGCACGCCCTTGGCCTTGATCGGTCCGAGCGTGACGTTCTCGAGGACCGTCTTGTGCGCGAAGAGGTTGAACGACTGGAACACCATGCCGACGTCGGCCCGCAGGCGGGCGAGCGCCTTGCCCTCGGCGGGCAGCGGCTGGCCGTCGATCGTGATGGTCCCGCTGTCGATGGTCTCGAGGCGGTTGATGGTCCGGCACAGCGTCGACTTGCCCGACCCGGAGGGGCCGATGACGACCACGACCTCCCCGCGCCGCACCGTGAGGTCGATGTCCCGCAGGACGTGGAGGGCCCCGAAGTACTTGTTGACCTTGTCCAGGACGACGAGCGGCTCGCCCAGGGACGAAGGTCCGGGGGTGGGCACGGGATCGGATGCTGCAGACACCATCTGCTGAACCTAGGGGGACGAACCGGGCCCCGGCCAGCCGCGACACTGCCAACCTGGTCACAAGTCGGCATCGGCCGGTCAAGGAATCGTCTAGGCGGCACGCGCCGTACCCTGGTGGGGCCATGACGACGACCCTGCCCACCCCCGCGCCCGCCCCGACCTCGCCGGGCGCGGCCGCCCCGCCCACCTACGTGGTGCGCACGCTCGGCTGCCAGATGAACGTGCACGACTCGGAGCACATGGCCGGCATGCTCGAGGCGGCCGGGTACGTGCCCGCGAGCGCGCAGGACGCCGCGTCGTCACGGGCCGACGTCGTGGTCATCAACACCTGCGCGGTGCGCGAGAACGCTGCGACGCGCCTCTACGGCAACCTCGGGCACCTCGCGTCGGTCAAGGCGGCGCGGCCCGGCATGCAGATCGCCGTCGGCGGCTGCCTGGCCCAGAAGGACCGGTCGGTCATCGTCGAGAAGGCGCCCTGGGTCGACGTCGTCTTCGGCACGCACAACCTGGACGCGCTGCCCGTGCTGCTCGAGCGCGCGCGCCACAACGCCGCGGCGCAGGTCGAGATCGCCGAGTCGCTCCAGGTCTTCCCCTCGACCCTTCCCACGCGCCGCGAGTCCGTGTACGCGGGCTGGGTGTCGATCAGCGTGGGCTGCAACAACACGTGCACCTTCTGCATCGTGCCGCACCTGCGCGGCAAGGAGCGGGACCGCCGGCCCGGGGAGATCCTCGCCGAGGTCGAGGCACTGGTCGCCGCGGGGGCCATCGAGGTCACGCTGCTGGGGCAGAACGTCAACAGCTACGGCGTCGAGTTCGGGGACCGCGGCGCGTTCGCCAAGCTGCTGCGCGCCGTCGGCGCCGTGCCGGGGCTCGAGCGCGTGCGGTTCACCTCGCCCCACCCCGCGGCCTTCACCGACGACGTCATCGAGGCGATGGCGGCCACGCCCACCGTCATGCCGCAGCTGCACATGCCGCTGCAGTCGGGCTCGGACCGCGTGCTGCGCGCGATGCGCCGCTCGTACCGCTCGGAGAAGTTCCTCGGCATCCTCGACCGCGTGCGGGCCGCGATGCCCGACGCGGCGATCACGACCGACATCATCGTCGGCTTCCCGGGGGAGACGGAGGAGGACTTCGCGCAGACGCTGCGCGTGGTGGAGGCCTCCCGCTTCACCTCGGCGTTCACGTTCCAGTACTCGCCGCGTCCCGGCACGCCGGCGGCGGACCTGCCCGAGCAGCTGCCCAAGGAGGTCGTCCAGGAGCGTTACGAGCGCCTGATCGCGCTCCAGGAGGCCGTCTCCGCGCGCGAGAACGCGACCCAGCTGGGTCGCGTCGTCGAGGTGCTCGTCGCGGAGGGCACCGGACGCAAGGACGGGGCCACCCTGCGAGTCACGGGCCGCGCGGCGGACAACCGCCTGGTCCACCTGGCGACCCCGCCGGGGTCGGTCCCCGAGCCGCGCCCCGACGGCCTGGACCCGCGCGCCGCGGTCGACGTCGCGCCGGACGTGCCGCGGCCGGGCGACCTGGTCGCCGTGCGCGTCACCCACACCGCCCCGCACCACCTCGTGGCCGACTCGGCCCTCGACGGCGGCCCCTACGAGGTCCGGCGCACGCGCGCCGGCGACGCCTGGGCGCGGCGCGAGCGCGCCCGCGCCGGCCTCGAGGACGACGCGCACGGCCACGGCACGGCGCCCGCGCCGGGCGGGCCCGTCGTCCTGCCGATGCCCTCGCTGCGCCGCGCCTGACGGGCGCGGGCCCGTCCGCGCGGGTCAGTCCTGCGGCGGGACGAGCTGGCCGAGCGCGGCGAAGAGCTGCACGCCGGTGCCCAGGCCGCACGCCACGAGCTGTGCCAGCTGGTCGTCGGTGACCCCGTGCTCGAGGTCGACGGACACCTCGCCGTAGAGCGCCAGCTCGCCGTCCTCGGCTCGCACGTACGCCTTGGGCCAGATGCGCTCGCGGTTCCAGTCGTTGACGGCGAGCAGCGCGGCGGCCCGGCGGTGCTCGGGCAGCGTGCGGTGCCAGCGACCGCGCACCTGCAGCACCTCGTGGTCCTCACCGAGGAGCAGGAACCAGAACCGGTCCCCGTCCCAGGTCCCCGTCAGGTCGTCGTCCTCGTCGCGGTGGACGTGGTAGCCCTCGCCGACGAGGTAGGCCTCGACGCGCGCGCTGTCGAGCGGCCGGGG
Organism: Actinotalea sp. JY-7876; assembly: GCF_014042015.1. Taxonomy (NCBI): domain Bacteria; kingdom Bacillati; phylum Actinomycetota; class Actinomycetes; order Micrococcales; family Cellulomonadaceae; genus Actinotalea; species Actinotalea sp. JY-7876. The sequence continues at coordinate 1,332,118 of NZ_CP059493.1, forward strand.
CCGCTGGGTCAGGCGGGAGGGGCCGCGCCCGGACTCGGGCCCGGGAGCCTCGTCGCGCCGGCGCGCCCTCACGGCGCCGCCGCCGCGGGGTCGGGGTAGAGCTCGTCGACGGTGTCGAACAGCACGCTCGACGCGCTCAGGGCGCAGTGGAGCAGCTGCCCGAGCTGGGCGTCCGTGACGCCGTGCTCGAGATCGGTCGCCACCTCGGACGTGAGGTGCACCATGCCGTCGTCCCGGACGCGCACGTAGGCCTTGGGCCAGATCTTCTCGGCGTTCCAGTCGTTGCAGAGCTCGAGCACCTCGGTGAGGCGCTCGATGGAGAACTCCCGGTTCCACTGGCCACGGACCTGCAGGATCTCCTGGTCGTCGCCGAACAGGAAGAAGTAGAAGAGCCGACCCCGCCACAGCCCACCGACGTCGCCCTCGTCGTCGACGAAGTACGTGTAGCCGTGGCGCGTGAACCAGACGCGCAGCCGCTCGGTGGTCAGCGGGGCCGGGACGTCGGGCCGGGGCGCGGCGCGCTGCGGGTGCTGGGCCGGTGCCAGGCGGTCGGGGTCTGCGAAGAGGCCGGCCAGCGGACGGCCCGGGGACGGCTCGCGCGGCGACGGTCCTGCCTCGACGACGCGACGGACCCAGGAGAGGAACCCCATCGCGACAGGATAGCGGCGAGCCGGGTGCGGCGACCGTGGGCGGGGCCGGGCGCGGTCCGCGATACCGTCGGAGCCGTGCTCGCCGGTGCTGCCCTCGTCCCCGACACGGCGCTGCTGGTGCCGGGTGCGGCGGGCCGGGGCGACGTGCTCGGCGCGGAGCGGACGGCGGCGTCGGCGGCCGTGGCGGCGCTGGTCGCCCGGGGTCCGGACCGGGTGGTCGCCGTCGTGCCCGCCGGTCCGCCACAAGGCCGGCGCGTCGACGCCGTCCGGCCGAGCCTCGCGGCCGCGGGCGTCGACCCGGCCCTGCTCGGGCCGACCGCCCCGCTCGCCGCACCGACCCCGGGCGGGTACCGCGCGACGCCCGCCGCGGTCGCGCTGCACCTGCTGCACGACGCCGGCTGGGACCGGGCGGTCGAGATGGTCGCCGCCGGTGGGTCCGACGCCGCGGCGCTCGCGCGCTTCGGGGCCGAGGTCGTCGCCGCGCCGGGGCGCACGGCGGTCCTGCTCGTGGGCTCGCTCAGCGCCCGCCGCGGTCCCGACGGCCCGCTGCCGACGGACCGCCGTGCCGCCGCGTTCGAGGACGCCGTGGTCGCCGACCTCCTCGACGCCGGCCCGGACGCGCTCGCGCGCCTGGCGCGCGTCCCGGCCGCGCTGGCCGCGGACCTCGCGGTGAGCGCCTGGGGACCGTGGCAGGTGCTCGTCGGGATGTCGCCGCGGGGACCCGGTGCGCTGCTCCACCGTGCGGCGCCCCTGGGTGCTGGCTACGCGGTGCTGACGTGGGACGTCCCGGACGGGGGCGCGCCGTGAGCGCGGGGGCGACGGGCGACGGCACGCCCGCACCGGGCGCCGCGGCCCCCGTCGTCGTCGCGGTGGTCGGACCGACCGCGACCGGCAAGTCGGACCTCGCGGTGGCGCTGGCCGAACGGCTCGACGGCGAGGTCGTCAACGCCGACGCGATGCAGCTCTACCGCGGCATGGACATCGGCACCGCCAAGGTCACGGCCGAGGAGCGGCGCGGCATCCCGCACCACCAGCTCGACGTGCTGGACGTCGCCGAGGACGCCTCGGTCGCCGCGTACCAGCGCGCGGCACGGGCCGACGTCGCGGCGATCGCCGCGCGCGACCGCCGCCCCGTCGTGGTCGGCGGCTCCGGGCTGTACGTCCGGGCGCTGCTGGACCGGATGGAGCTGGCGCCGGTCGACCTCGCCGTGCGTGCAGCGCTGGAGGCGCGCGCGCAGGCGGAGGGCCCGGGGGTGCTCCACGACGAGCTCGCGCGCCTCGACCCGCCGGCCGCGGACGCGATCGGGCGGGCGAACGTGCGCCGCATCGTCCGCGCGCTCGAGGTCATCACGGTGACGGGCCGGCCCTGGACCGCCTCCCTGCCCGAGCAGGAGTACGTGCACCCCACCGTGCAGATCGGGCTGGACTGCGACCGGGCGGTGCTCGACCGCCGCATCGGGCACCGCGTCGAGCGCATGTGGCAGCGCGGCCTGGTCGAGGAGGTCCGGGCCCTCGGGCCGCGCCTGGGCCGCACGGCCCGGCGGGCCGTGGGCTACGCCGAGGTCCTCGCCGCGCTGGCGGGGGAGCGCTCGCTGGACGACGCGCGTGCCGGCGTGGTCACGGGCACGCGTCGCCTCGCCCGCAAGCAGATGGGCTGGTTCGGCCGCGACCCGCGCGTGCACTGGCTGGACGCGCAGGACCCGGACCTCGTGGACCACGCCGTCGCGCTGGTGCACGCCGCGGACGCCGGACGGCTCGTCGACCCGGGGACGCGCCGCCGTACGCTCGGGTCATGACGCACGACGCCCTGGCCGCGCCCACGCCGGCCGTGCCGCTCGCGCCCACGACGCTCCACGTCTGGAAGGGCCACGGCACCGAGAACGACTTCGTGCTCGTCGACGACCGCCAGGACGCCCTCGCGCTCGGCCCCGAGCTCGTGCGCGCCCTGACGGACCGGCGCGCGGGCCTGGGCGGTGACGGCGTCATCCGCCTCGTCGCGAGCGAGCACCTGCCCGAGGGGCGGGACGCGCTGCGCGAGGACCCGCGGGCACGCTGGTTCATGGACTACCGCAACGCCGACGGGTCGCTCGCCCAGATGTGCGGGAACGGCGTCCGGGTGCTGGCCCGCTTCGCGGAGCACCTGGGCCTCTGGGACGGGGCCGAGGAGCTGGTGCTCGGCACGCGCGCGGGCGTCCGGCGCGTCGTGCGGGTGCCCGAGCCGGCGCCGGGGACCGGCGCGTCGTGGTACGCCGTCGACATGGGGGCCTGGCGCCTGGCGGGCGGACCGGGGGCGGTGGCGAGCGGGGGCGACGCGCAGGTCGACGTCGTCGGGCTGCCCGTGACGCGCCCCGCGCTCAGCGTGGACCTCGGCAACCCGCACACCGTCCTCGCGCTCGCGGACACGGCCGAGCTGGACCGCGCCGACCTCACCCGGGCGCCGGTCGTGGCGCCGCAGCCGCCCGAGGGCACCAACGTCGAGCTGGTGGTGCCGCTCGGTGAGCGTGAGGTCGACGGCGTGGCCGTCGGCGAGGCCCGCATGCGCGTGCACGAGCGCGGGGTCGGCGAGACCCGCTCGTGCGGCACGGGCGCGTGCGCCGCGGCGATCGCCGTGCGGACCTGGGCGGGCGCGGACGCGCCCGCGACCTGGTCGGTGCACGTGCCCGGCGGCACCGTGCGCGTGCGCGTGCTGGGTGACCGGGTGGAGCTCGCGGGGCCGGCGGTCCTGGTCGCCGAGGCCGACGTGGACCTGCCCGCGCTGCTCGGTTCGGCCGCCGTGCCCGCCTGACGCGGTCGGCTCGGCGCGCCGCCGGGCGGTGTCCTCAGCCGCCCAGGGTGCCCGGGCCGTCCACGCGCAGCACGCGGAACCCCTTCGCGCTCGCGGCCCGCGTGACGGGGGCGCCGGCCTCGGCCAGCCAGCGCTGGAGCGAGTCGGCGCCGAGGTTCTTCTGGACGACGAGGTGCGCCTCGCCGTCGGCCTCCAGGCGACCGAGCCAGCGGCGCAGCATGGCGTGCAGGGCGTCCTTGCCGACCCGGATCGGCGGGTTGGACCACACGGCGGCGAACCGGACGTCGTCCGGCACGTCGTCCGGCCGTGCCGCCACCACGTTCGCCAGGCCGAGGTCGGCCGCCGTGCGGCGGACGAGGTCGAGGGCGCGCTCGTTCACGTCGACGGCCCAGACCGTCGCCCCGGGGGAGGAGAGCGCCATGGTCAGCGCGACGGGCCCCCACCCGCACCCCAGGTCGAGGAGGTTCCCGGCCGACGGCGGCGCCGGGACGGACCGCAGGAGGACCTGGGTGCCGAGGTCGAGGCGCCCGGGGGAGAAGATGCCCGCCGCCGTCCACACGCTCAGGTCGCGTCCGGCCAGCCGGACCTCGAGGCGGTGCAGCTCGCCGGACGAGGCGGGCGAGGCGCTGAAGTAGTGGTCCCCCGTGGGACCGGGCGCGGCACCCTGCGCGGGGTCGGGCGACGTCGGCTGCGGCACGCCCGGAACTCTACCGAGCCCCGTGCTGCGCCCTCGGCGTATTCGTTCGCGACCGCCGCCCCCGCGTGACACGCTGGAACGTCCCAGTCGCCGGCACGAGAGGCCCCGCATGACCCAGCAGGAACCCACCGCACGGGACGAGCGGGAGCTCGCCGAGGCCGTCGTGGCCCGCGTCCTGGCCCGTGCCGGTACCGCCCTCGACGAGGGCGGCACCCGGACGAGCGACGCCGACGGTGACCAGCTGGACCGTGCGGAGCGCGCGGCGCTGCGCCGCGTCTCCGGCCTGTCGACCGAGCTCAGCGACGTCACCGAGGTCGAGTACCGGCAGCTGCGCCTGGAGCGGGTCGTCCTCGCGGGCATCTGGACCTCGGGCACCGGCACCGACGCCGAGATCTCGCTGCGCGAGCTCGCGGCGCTCGCCGAGACGGCGGGCTCGCAGGTGCTCGACGGCGTGCTGCAGCGCCGCTCGCACCCGGACCCCTCGACCTACCTCGGCTCCGGCAAGGCGGCCGAGCTCGCGGAGCTCGTGCAGGCGGTCGAGGCGGACACCGTGATCGTCGACGCGGACCTGGCGCCGTCGCAGCGCCGCGCGCTCGAGGACATCGTGCGCGTCAAGGTCATCGACCGGACCGCGCTCATCCTCGACATCTTCGCGCAGCACGCCAAGTCCCGGGAGGGCAAGGCGCAGGTCGAGCTGGCACAGCTGGAGTACCTGCTGCCGCGCCTGCGCGGCTGGGGCGAGTCGATGTCCCGCCAGGCCGGTGGTCGGGTCGCCGGGGGTGCGGGGATCGGCTCGCGCGGCCCCGGCGAGACCAAGATCGAGCTGGACCGGCGCCGCATCCGGACGCGGATGGCGAAGCTGCGCCGCGAGATCGCGGCCATGGCGCCCTCGCGCCAGACCCAGCGCTCGGCCCGCCGCCGGCACCACACGCCGTCGGTCGCGATCGCGGGGTACACCAACGCCGGCAAGTCGAGCCTGCTCAACCGCCTCACCGACGCCGGGGTCCTCGTGGAGAACGCGCTGTTCGCCACGCTCGACCCGACGGTGCGGCGGGCGCAGACCCCGGACGGCCGCGCCTACACGCTGACGGACACGGTGGGCTTCGTGCGCTCGCTGCCCACCCAGCTGGTCGAGGCCTTCCGCTCGACCCTCGAGGAGGTCGGCGAGAGCGACGTCCTGCTGCACGTCGTGGACGTCTCCCACCCGGACCCGGAGGGGCAGGTCGCCGCCGTGCGGGCCGTGCTGGCGGAGATCGAGGGCGCGGAGTCGATCCCCGAGATCGTCGTGCTCAACAAGGCCGACGTGGCGGACCCGGACGTCGTCGTGCGCATGCGCCGTCGCGAGCCCCGCTCCGTGGTCGTCTCGGCGCACACGGGGGCCGGCATCGACCAGCTCCGCGAGATCATCGCGGCGGCGCTGCCCCAGCCCCGCGAGGCGGTCGAGCTCGTGGTGCCCTACCAGCGGGGCGACCTCGTGAGCCGGGCGCACTCCGAGGGGGAGGTCGAGTCGACCGAGCACACCGAGGTCGGCACGCTCCTGCGGGGGCGCGTGGACGCCGAGCTCGCCGCCGAGCTGCGCGCGGCGGCGGCGGGCTGAGCCGCCTGTGGTCGGTGCCGGCGAGGGCCCGCCCGCGCCGTAGGCTGCGTCGGTGAGTGCAGCACCACGGCCGGCGGCCGAGCCCTCGTCGGCTGCCGCGCAGGAGGACACCTCCCTGCTGCTCGACCGCGCGGTCGCGGCACTCGGCGGCCGGCGCCGCGACGGCCAGCACGACATGGCCCGGGCGGTCGCCCGCTCGCTCGACAGCGGCGAGCACCTGCTGGTGCAGGCGGGGACCGGGACCGGCAAGTCGCTCGGCTACCTCGTGCCGGCGGTGCGGCACGCCGTCCTCGCGGACGAGCGGGTGATCGTCTCGACGGCGACGCTCGCCCTCCAGCGCCAGGTGATGACGCGCGACCTGCCGCTGGTCGCGGACGCGGTGGCCCCGCACCTGCCCCGCGCGCCCCGCATCGCGCTGCTCAAGGGGTGGCACAACTACCTCTGCCTGCAGAAGGTCGCCGGCGGCTACCCGCAGGACGAGCCGGGCACGCTCTTCGACGCGCTGGGGGAGGCGCCCGGCGCGGCGGACCACCCGGCGGCGGGCACCGACGGCGCCGCTCGGCCCGGACCCGGTGACCTCGGGCGGCAGGTGCTCCGGCTGCGCGAGTGGGCCGAGGAGACCGCGACCGGCGACCGGGACGACCTCGTGCCCGGTGTGCCGGACCGCGCGTGGCGCCAGGTCTCGGTGACCGCGATGGAGTGCCTGGGCAGCTCGTGCGCGATGCTCGAGCAGTGCTTCCCGGAGCGGGCGCGCCGGGCATCGCGCGAGGCCGACGTCGTGGTGACGAACCACGCGATGCTCGGGATCGCGGCGGGCGGGTCGCCGAACGTCCTGCCCGAGCACGACGTCCTGGTGGTCGACGAGGCGCACGAGCTCATCGACCGGGTCACGGCGCAGGCCACGGCCGAGCTGTCCGCCGCCACGGTCGAGCACGCCGCGCGGCTGGCACGGCGCCACGGCGGCGTGCCCACGACGGATCTCGACGTCGCGGGCCAGGACCTCGGTGCCGCGCTCGCGGAGGCACCCGAGGGTCGCTTCCGGGGTGGGCTCCCGCCGGACCTCGCCGCGTCCGTCGCCGCGGTCCGCGATGCCGCCCGCGCCCTGCTCACGCTGCTCAAGCCCGAGCCGGGCACGACGGCGCCGTCGGCCGAGGGCGGACGCAAGATGGCCGCGTCCGCGGTGCTCACCGTCTTCGAGATCGCTGAGCGGATGACGGGCGACCCGGTACGCGACGGTCGGGACGTGGTGTGGTGCGCGCGCGGCGGGGAGGGCTGGGGCCGCTCCGCCGGGGTCTCCCGGCTGCACGCAGCGCCCCTGGCCGTGGCGGGTCTCGTGCGCTCCAACCTCCTCGCCGGCCGGACCGCCGTGCTCACCTCCGCCACGCTCACGCTCGGCGGCAGCTTCGTGCCGCTCGCGCGCTCCGTGGGGCTCGACGCCGCCCCGGGCGACGCCGCGTCCGACGCCGCACCCGCCGCGCCCGTCGCCGGCACCGCGGCCGGCGCCGACGCGGTCCGGCGCGGCACCGAGCCGGCCGCGCCGGAGGTCGCGGAGGACGTCGCGCCGGATGCCGCACGCGCGGCGGCGACGACGCCCGGGCCGATGCGCTGGCACGGGGTCGACGTCGGCAGCCCGTTCGACTACCCGCGCGCGGGGATCCTCTACGTCGCCCGGCACCTGCCGGCCCCGGGGCGCGAGCCCACGACCGACGCCCAGCTCGACGAGATCGCCTCGCTCGTCACCGCGGCCGGCGGCGCGACGCTCGGCCTGTTCTCCTCGCGCCGGGCCGCGGTGGCGGCCGCGGAGGCGATGCGCGAGCGCCTCGACGTCCCGGTCCTGTGCCAGGGCGACGACCAGCTGCCGACGCTCGTCGAGCGGTTCACGCAGGACGACGCGACGTGCCTGTTCGGCACCCTCTCGCTCTGGCAGGGGGTCGACGTCCCGGGCCCGACGTGCCGCCTGGTGCTGATCGACCGCATCCCGTTCCCGCGCCCGGACGACCCGGTGCGCTCCGCGCGCACCGAGGCGGTCGAGCGTGGCGGCGGCAACGGCTTCATGGCGGTCTCCGCGACGCACGCCGCCCTGCTGCTGGCGCAGGGCGCGGGGCGCCTCGTGCGGACCGACGCCGACCGCGGGGTGGTGGCAGTGCTCGACCCGCGGCTGGCGACGGCGCGCTACGGGCAGTTCCTGTCCCGGACCATGCCGCCCTTCTGGCAGACCACCGACGGCGGCGTCGCGCGCGCGGCGCTGGCCCGGCTCGCCGCACAGGCCGGCGGGCCGGCGATCACCCGGGGGCCGGACGCCGCCCCGTAGGGTGGCAGGCACGACCCGACGAACGAGAGGCGACGGCTCATGGCGGACGTGGCAGGACGTGTCGAGCACGAGCACGACGACATGGGGCTCGACGCGTCCCCGACCGGGCGCCGCACCACCAAGCTCGCGGTGGTCGGCGCGGGATCGGTCGGCTCGACCATGGCCTACGCGGCCCTCATGCGCGGGGCCGCGCGCTCCGTGGCGCTCTACGACATCAACACGGCGAAGGTCGAGGCCGAGGCGCTCGACATCGGCCACGGCATCCAGTTCATGCCGATGGCCGACGTGGTCGGGTCCGACGACATCCAGGTCTGCGCCGGTGCCGACGTCGTGGTCGTCACCGCGGGCGCCAAGCAGAAGCCCGGGCAGAGCCGCCTGGACCTCGCCGAGGCGACGATCGGGCTCGTGCGCGGGATGCTCCCGGACCTGGTCGCGGTCGCGCCGGACGCCGTGTACGTCATGGTCACGAACCCGGTCGACATCGTCACGTACGCCGCGCTGAAGTTCTCCGGCCTGCCGCCGAACCAGATGTTCGGCTCCGGCACGGTGCTCGACTCCTCGCGGCTGCGCTACCTGCTCGCGCAGCACACCGGCATCGCGGTGCAGAACGTGCACGCGTACATCGCGGGCGAGCACGGCGACTCCGAGATCCCGCTGTGGAGCTCGGCGACCATCGGCGCCGTGCCCCTGATGGAGTGGCCGGGCGTGCCCGGGCCCAACGGCACGGTCGTCGGCCGGCTCGAGGCCGCGGACCGCCAGCGGATCGCGGAGGAGGTCGTGAACTCCGCCTACCGGATCATCGCGGGCAAGGGCGCGACCAACTACGCGGTGGCCCTCGCGGGCTCACGCATCATCGAGGCCGTGCTGGGCGACGAGCGCCGGGTGCTCCCGGTGTCCTCGCTCCTGGAGGACTACCGCGGCATCTCCGACGTGTGCCTGTCGGTCCCGTCCGTGGTGGGCCGAGACGGCGTGGCCGCCCGGCTCGAGATCCCGCTGTCCGACGAGGAGCTGGCAGGGCTGCGCCGGTCCGCCGACCAGATCCGCGCCGTCGCGCGGCAGTTCGGGCTCTGACCGGGGGTCACAGGCTCCGCAGCACGCTCACCACGCGCCCGAGCACGACGGCGTCGTCGCCCGGGATCGGCTCGTAGGCGGCGTTCTGCGGCAGCAGCCAGACGTGGCCGTCCGCACGCCGTAGCGTCTTCACGGTCGCCTCGCCGTCGATCATGGCCGCGACGATCTCGCCGTTCTCGGCCACGGGCTGGCGCCGGACCACGACCCAGTCGCCGTCGCAGATGGCGGCCTCGATCATCGAGTCGCCCGCGACCTTGAGCAGGAACAGCTCTCCCTCGCCGACGAGCTGGCGGGGCAGCGGGAAGACGTCCTCGACGACCTGCTCGGCGAGGATCGGGCCGCCGGCCGCGATGCGACCCACGACCGGCACGTACGACGGCGCCGGGGCGGCGTCGTGCATGCCGGTCTCGTCGACGGGCACGCCGCCCCGGTCGGCGCCGAGCCGGCTGATGGCCCGCGAGTCGTCGGGCTGCACGACCTCGATGGCGCGCGGACGGTGCGGGTCGCGCCGCAGGTAGCCCTTGCGCTCGAGCACGGTGAGCTGGTGCTTGACCGAGGACGGGCTCGTCAGCCCGACCGCCTCGCCGATCTCCCGCATGCTCGGCGGGTAGCCCCGCCGCTCGACGCTCGACCGGATCGTCTCGAGCACGAGGCGCTGGCGGGGCGTGAGCCCGTCGCCGCCCGCGGCGGCGTCCGGCAGCGCGGTCACCGACGCGAGGTCACCGCCCGGCTGCTGGTCGGTGCCCGACGGGGGTGTGGTCCTGGGCGCCATGACGGCCTCCGTGTCTCTCGGGCGATGTCTCTCGGGCGATGTCTTCTCGGGCGACCGGCCCTGCGACGGGTCGTGTCAGTGCCTCGTGATGGTCTCTCGTCGTGCCTCCACCTTAGGGGCGCGATGCCGCGTGATCAAACATCTGTTCGAGCGTGTCTCGACACGGTGGGTGGCCCGTGGTAGACATCGTACAGACGTTCGACGTACAGCCGTTCGACGGACACGCGTTCGAATCGCTCGACGAAGGGGAGACGCCATGACGGCGATCATGTGGGACCACGAGCCCGTCCTGTCCGTCCGCACGCCCGCCGCACGCACGACGGCCGGACGCACGACGGCCGGCCGCACGACGACCCGGCGCGTCCCGGAGGTCCGGGCCGCCGACGGGCGGGCCCAGGGCGGGCACCTGCGCCTCACGCGCCGTGGCCGGCTGACGGTCTGGCTGGTCGCGGCCGCCGCCGGGGCGGGCGTCGTGCTCTCGGCCCAGGCCGCCGGCGCGGACTCTCCCGCGGCCGCCCAGCCCGTGGTCACGCACGTCGTCGCGCCGGGCGAGACGCTCTGGGAGATCGCCGGGGGCGTCGCGGCGCCGGGCCAGGACCGTCGCGACGTCGTCGCCGACCTCGTCCAGCTCAACGCGCTGGGCGGTGCGGAGCTCCAGGTCGGGCAGCAGATCCTCGTGCCGCAGCCCTGATCCCCAGCCCTGACTCCGCAGCGCTGATCCCGCCGCCCTGGCCCCCAGCGTCCGTGACCACCGCGGTTCGCAGCGCGGTGCCCGCCGACGGTACGGTGTGGCGGTCAGCCGGAGGAGGTGGAGGCGCGATGCACTGCCCGTTCTGCCGGCACAGCGACTCCCGCGTGGTCGACTCGCGCACGTCCGACGACGGCGCCTCGATCCGGCGCCGGCGGCAGTGCCCGAACTGCCAGCGCCGCTTCACCACGTTGGAGACGGCCTCGCTCTCGGTGGTCAAGCGGTCCGGGGTGACCGAGTCGTTCAGCCGCGAGAAGATCGTCAACGGCGTCCGCAAGGCCTGTCAGGGGCGCCCCGTGAGCGAGGACGACCTCGCCCTGCTGGCGCAGCGCGTCGAGGAGAACCTCCGCAGCACCGGCACGGCCGAGCTCGACGCCCACGAGATCGGGCTGTCGATCCTCGGCCCGCTCCGCGAGCTCGACGAGGTGGCGTACCTGCGCTTCGCGAGCGTCTACCAGGCGTTCGAGTCGCTGGACGACTTCGAGGCCGCCATCACGGCGCTGCGCGCCGAGCACGGCGACCGTCCCGCCTGAGCGTCATCCGGTCGCGCCGCGTGGGTGCCTCTGCGACGCTTGTCCGGTCACGAGACGGGAGGCGCGATGACCGACGCCGCTGCGGGCCGCACGTCCCCCGCCACCGGTGGGCTGGACCGCGCGGCCCTGTCGACCTACCTCAACGACCATCTCGCCGGCGCCGTGGCCGGCTCGCATCGCATGCGCCGGACGGCCGAGGCGCTCGCCCGGACCCCGGTGGGCCCGGGACTGACCCGCGTGGCGGACGAGGTCGAGGGCGAGCGGGAGGAGCTGCGCGCGCTGATCGGCGACCTGGACCTGGTCCAGGCCCGGCCCAAGCAGGTGGCGACCTGGGCCGGGGAGCGGCTGGCGCGCCTGAAGACGAGCGGGGCCGGCCTGCAGCGGGAGCCCTTGACGGCCCTCCTGGAGGTCGAGCTGCTGCGCAGCGCCGTCGTCGGCAAGCGCGGGCTGTGGCAGACCATGACGGCGCTGGCGCCGGCCCTGGGGGTCGACGCGGACCGGTGCCGTGAGCTGTGGGGGCAGACGGACCGGCAGGTCGCCACCCTCGACGAGGTCCACGACTACGTGCGCTCGCGCGTGCTGCGCGAGGCGGCGCGCTGAGGGTGCGCCGCCTCAGCGGTTCATGACGTCCTGACGCACGACGCGCCGCAGCACCTTGCCGATCTGGGAGCGGGGCAGCTCGCTGAGGACCACGAGGTCGCGCGGCAGGGCGTAGCGCGCCAGGCGGGTCTCGCACCAGGCGCGGACGGCGTCGAGCTCGACGCCCGTCGCACCGTGGGACAGGACCACCGCGGCCACGACGCGCTCGCCGAGGTCACCGGCGGCGGGCACCCCGACCACGGCGACGTCCTCGATGCCGGGCATCTGCCGCAGGTGGTCCTCGACCTGGGACGGGTACACGTTGAAGCCACCGGTGATGATGACCTCCTTGATGCGGTCCACGAGGCGCACGAAGCCGTCGGGCTCCACGACCACCACGTCGCCGGTGCGCAGCCACGTCCGGCCCTCACGCTCGATCAGGACGGCCGCGGTCTCCTCGGGCCGGTTCCAGTAGCCCTGGAAGACCTGGGGGCCCGAGATGAGGAGCTCGCCCTGATCGCCGGCCGGGACGTCCACCATGGGGTCCTCGGGGTCCACGACCCGGATCCACGTGGAGGGGAAGGGCAGGCCGAGCGTCCCCGGACGACGTGCCTCGGAGAGCGGGCTCCCGAGCGCCACCGGCGAGGTCTCCGTCAGGCCGTACCCCTCGACGAGGATCCCGCCCGTGACCTCCTCCCACGCCCGCGCCGTCTCGGCGGAGAGGGCCATCGCGCCCGAGATCGACCGGCGCAGCGACGTGAGGTCCGTGCCCGTGCGCTTGGCCGCCGCAGCCAGGCGCTCGAACATCGGCGGCACCCCCGGCATGAAGGTCGCGGGGCGTCGGCGCTGGGCGGCGAGCACGGTGTCGACGTCGAACTTCGGGAAGATCACCGAGGTCGCCGCGATGCGCACCGCGTAGGTCAGGCAGAGCGTGAGGCCGAAGGCGTGGAAGAACGGCAGGGCCGCGTAGACGGTCTCGCTGCCCACGTCGTGACGGGTCCAGGCCTGGCCCTGCGCCGCGTTGACGGCGATGTTGCGGTGCGTCAGGACGGCGCCCTTGGGGGTGCCCGTCGTGCCGCCGGTGTACTGCAGCAGGGCGACGTCGTCCAGGTCCGGGTGGGGGTGTGCCGCGGGCAGCGGCTCCGCGCCCCGGACGAACCGCGCCCACGTGGTCACGTCGGGTGCGGTCGGGACCGGCGACCGCAGGGCGTCGCGGCTGCGCCGCGCGGCCGCGATCGGCAGGCGCAGGGCGACGCGCGAGGACAGCGGCAGGTCGGCGGCGAGGTCGACCGCGACCACGGTGCGCACGGAGGTGTGCGGTCGCGCCTCGAGCACCGCGGGGACCGCCTTGGTCCACACCAGCGCGACCGTCGCGCCGCTGTCGGCCAGCTGGTGGCGCAGCTCCTCGCTGGAGTACGTCGGGTTGTGCTCGACCACGACGGCGCCGATGCGCAGCACCGCGTAGAAGGCCACGACGTGCGTCGCGCTGTTCGGCAGCACCAGGGCCACGCGGTCGCCCGGCCGCACGCCGTGGGCGTGCAGCGCGCCGGCGGCCTGGGCGACCCGGCGGGCCAGCGAGCCGTAGGTCGTGCCGCGGCCGAGCAGGTCGGTCGCGACGCGGCCCGCGTACCGCGCGGCCACGTTCTCCAGGGTCCGTGTCACGGGCCCGTCCAGCTCCGGCACGTCGGCGGGGACGCCGGGTGCGTACGAGGCGAGCCAGGGGCGGTCGGCGGTGGGTTCCACGTCTCGATTCTAGGTTACGCAACCGTAGGTTGATGACCAGAAGGTCCCGTCACAGGTCGCTCGAGCGTGCAGCCCAGAGGTTCACGCCGGCGTCCTGCGCGAGGGCGTCGACCGCCGTCAGCTCGTCCACCGAGAAGCCGGGCCCGTCGAGGGCGGCCAGGGTGTCGTCCAGCTGGGCGGTGCTGCTCGCCCCGACCAGCACCGAGGTGGTCCGCGGGTCGCGGAGCACCCACGAGATCGCCATCTGGGCGAGGCTCTGGCCACGGGCCCGGGCGATCGCGTCGAGCCCCCGGACGCGCCCGAGGTTCTCGGCCGTCAGCCACGCCGGGTCGAAGGAGCCGCCGCGCGCGGCACGCGAGTCCGGCGGCACGCCGCGCAGGTACCGGTCCGTGAGCAGACCCTGGGCGAGGGGGGAGAACGCCACCAGGCCCATCCCCGCGCGCTCGACGACGTCCAGCAGAGCCTGCTCGGTGCCGTCCGGTCCGGCGGCGGGGCGCTCGACCCAGCGGTTCAGCAGCGACCAGGACGACTGGTGCAGCGTGAGCGGGACGCCCAGGTCCCGGGCCACGTCGAGCGCCTCGAGCGTCCGCGCCGCCGAGTACGACGAGATCCCGACGTACCGCGCCCGGCCGGAGGTCAGCGCCGTGCCGAGCGCCGCGATCGTCTCCGCCAGGGGCGTCGTCGGGTCGAAGCGGTGGCTGTAGAAGACGTCGACCTCGGGGACGCCGAGGAGCGCGAGCGACCGGTCCAGCGAGCGCAGCAGGTACGCCCGGCCGCCGTGCTCGCCGTACGGTCCCGGCCACGCCCGGTAACCGGCCTTCGTGGTCAGCACGAGCTCGTGGCGGTGGCCCCGCAGGTCGGTGCGCAGGAGCCGGCCCAGGGTCTCCTCCGCCGCCCCGGGGGGCGGCCCGTAGTTGTTGGCGAGGTCGAGGTGCGTCACGCCCCGGTCCACGGCGTGCAGCACGATCTCGCGCTGCAGGGCGACGGGGCGGTCGACCCCGAAGCCCTGCCAGAGCCCGAGCGAGACGGCGGGCAGGAGCAGACCGGAGCGCCCGGCGCGGCGGTACGTCATGGTGGGCACCGCCCGACGGTACGCCGACGCGCACCCCGGGCGTCCAGGGAGAAAGGCGTTGGTGCGGCGCAGTAGCGTGGCACCGCCCCACGCACCAGCGCCGGAGCCCGGGAGCCCCCGGAGGACGACCACACCAGGAGGTGGGCCCATGGCCGACGACCGCAGCCAGACCCCCGAGGACGGCGCCGGCACGGCGCCCGAGGACACCACGGTGCCCGAGGACACCACGGTGCCCGAGGACACCACGGTGCCCGAGGACACCACGGTGCCCGAGGACGCCAAGGCGCGGTTCCGCGAAGCGCTCGATCGCAAGCAGGGCGCCGCGCACCGCAGTGCGCAGGGCCGGTCCAACACCGGGGCCGTCCACGGCCCCGAGACGACCGGCCCCGGCAAGCGCACGTTCCGCCGCAAGACCGGCTGACCGGGCCGGTCCGGGCCGCAGCGGCCCGGACCGGACCCCGGAGTCAGGACGCCCGGGCCGACCCCGCCCGGGTCAGGACAGGACGCGCAGGCGGATCGTCTGCGGCATGGTCCGCAGCACGTCGCACACGTCGGGGCCCAGGTCCGCGGCGACGTCGGTCACCACGTAGCCGAGCTCGCCGCGCGTCGCGAGGAGCTGGCCCTCGATGTTGACCCCGTGCTCTGCGAGCGTCTGGTTGATCCCCGCGAGGACGCCCGGGGTGTTGTGGTGCAGGTGCGCGAGGCGGTGGGTGCTGGTGCCCGCGGGCAGTGCGAGGTTGGGCAGGTTGACGCTCAGGGTGGTCGAGCCCGTGCGGACGTAGTCCCGCAGCTTGTTGGCCACGAACTGCCCGATGGCCTCCTGCGCCTCCTCGGTCGACCCGCCGATGTGCGGGGTGAGGATGACGTTGGGCAGGCCGCGCAGCTCGGAGTCGAACGCGTCCCCACGGCGCTTGGGCTCCTCGGGGAAGACGTCGACCGCGGCGCCGCCGACCCGCCCCGACAGCACGTGCTCGCGCAGCGCCGCGTAGTCCACGACGAACCCGCGCGAGAGGTTGAGGAAGATCGCGCCGGGCCGCATGCGCGCGAACTGCGCCGCGCCGAAGAGGCCGGCGTTGCCCTCACGCCCGTCGACGTGCAGCGTCACGACGTCGGCGACGTCGAGGAGCTCGTCGAGCGTCTCCATGCGGCGCGCGTTGCCGAGCGCGAGCTTCTCCTGCGAGTCGTAGAAGACCACCGACATGCCGAGCGCCTCGGCGAGCACCGACAGCTGGGTGCCGATGTTCCCGTAGCCGACGATGCCCAGCGTGCGACCGCGCACCTCGTGCGAGCCCTCCGCGGACTTGTCCCACACGCCGTCGTGCAGGGCGCGGTCGCGCTCGGTGAGGCGCCGCGTCAGGGCGATGATCTCGGCGAGCGTGATCTCCACGACCGAGCGCGTGTTGGAGAAGGGGGCGTTGAACGTGGCGACCCCGCGCTCGGCGGCGGCACGCAGCGCCACCTGGTTGGTGCCGATGCAGAATGCGCCGATCGCCATGAGGTCCGGGGCGGCGTCGAGCACGCGCGGCGTGACCTGGGTCTTGGAGCGGATGCCGAGCAGGTGCACCCCGTCGAGGGCGGCGATCAGCTCGTCCTCGTCCAGCGCGCCGGTCCGGGACGTCACCTCGACCCCGTCCGACTCGAGGATCGTCGTGGCCAGGGGGTGGAGGCTCTCGAGGAGCAGGGCGCGCAGCACACGTCCATGGTGGACCGCCGGGGGAGCGCGGCCAAAACCGGCCCGACAGGCGGGACGCCGCGCACACCGGGACACTGTGCGCGTGGAGCATGCGGCGCCGGTCCCGGAGGTGGTGCGGCGTCGTGCCCGGCGCCGGCGCCGTCCCGGCGTGGTCGTGCTCGTCCTGGCCGTGGCGCTCACCGGCGGTGCCATGGCCTACGAGGGGTCCGGCGGGGACCTGCAGGCGCTCGTCCGCCCCCGGGCGTACGTGGAGATCGACGGCGAGGCCGTCGCCGTGCCCGCGCCGGCCCCGGCGCAGGGCCGTCCGCTGCCCGCCGTGGCCGTGACGACGTCCGGCTCGCACGCCTTCCTGCACACCGACGCCGCCGGCGGGCCCGTCGGCTACGACCCCTGCCGGCCGGTGCGGTACGTCGTGCGCCCCGACGGTGCGCCGGCCGGGGGCCAGGCGGTCCTGGACGAGGCGGTCGTCCTGGTGCAGGCGGCGACGGGCCTGCGGCTCGAGGCGGCCGGCACCACGGACGAGGAGCCGCGCCTGGAGCGGCGCCTCATCCAGCCCGAGCGGTACGGGTCGGGCTGGGCGCCCGTCCTGGTCGCGTGGTCGGACGAGACGGTCGTGCCCGAGCTCGCGGGCCAGGTGGCAGGCGTGGGCGGCTCGGCCGCCGTGCCGGGGGCCGACGGCACGGGCAGGTGGCTCGCCGCGGGGCGCCTCGTGCTCGACGCCGACGACCTCTCGGAGCTGCTCGCCCGCGACGGGGGAGCGGCGCAGGCGCGTGCCATCGTCGTCCACGAGCTCGCCCACGTGCTCGGGCTCGACCACGTCGACGACCCGGCCGAGCTCATGCACCCCATGACGTCGACCCGCACCGACCTCGGTCCGGGCGACCTCCAGGGTCTGGCGCTCCTGGGTCAGGTCGCCTGCGAGGAGTGAAGGGGCGCGGCCGGGGCGTCCGCCTCGTCGCCGACCAGCCCTGCGGGGAGCCGGCCGCTCGCCACCACGTGGAGCCGACGCGTCGGGCGCGTCATCGCGACGTAGAGGTCGCCCGGGGTCGCCTCGAGGTCCGCCGGCTCGACCAGCACGACGACGTCGAACTCGAGCCCCTTGGTCTCGCGGGGCGTCAGGACGGCGAGCGGTGCGTCCAGGACGCCGCCTCCGGACGGCGGCCGGAGGAACGGCGCCAGCGCCGAGGCCGCGAGAGCCGCGCGCACCCCGGGGGCGCGCCCGGGCGCGGCCACGACCACCACGCGGCCGCCCTCGTCCCGCGGGCCGCCCTGGGCCGCGTCGGCACCGTCGGCACCGTCGGCCGGGTCGGCGCCGAGGGCGCCCACCAGCCGCAACCCGTCCCGGGCGGCCGCCGCGACGGCGTCGGGCAGCCCGGCGACCTCGACCCGGTGCAGCTCGAGCGCGTCGGGCACCTCGCGCGCGGACGTCAGAGGGCTGACGGGCAGACCGGCCGCGCGTGCCACGCGCTGGGCCGTGCTCGCGACCAGGGCCGGGGTGCGGTAGTTCACGGTGAGCTCGGCGAGTCGCCACGACCCGCGCAGCACCGGGTCCAGCATCGCGGCCCAGGCGCGGGCGCCGGCGGGGGACGCCGTCTGGGCGACGTCGCCGACGATCGTCATCGAGCGGGTGGGGCAGCGCCGCAGCAGCATGCGCCAGGCCATCGCCGACAGCTCCTGCGCCTCGTCCACGACGACGTGCCCGTACGTCCAGGTCCGGTCACCCGCGGCCCGCTCGGCGGTCGTGAGCAGCGGACCGCCCTCGCTGAACCGGTCGGCGAGCAGCTCGGCGCTGACCAGCCCGCGCCCGGCGCCCGAGGACGAGAGCACCTGGCGGGCGTAGTCGAGGTCCTGCTGGCGGGCCCGCGCGTCCTGCGCGGCCTGGGCGCGGGCGGCCTGGTCGTCCTCGCCCAGCATCTCGGCGACCTCGTCCAGGAGCGGGACGTCGGCCGCGGTCCACCCGTGCTCGGGGTCGCGCAGCAGGCGGGCCCGGTCGGCCCGGGACAGCTCGCGGGCCGCGGCGTCCAGCCGCGCGGGCTTGGTCAGGAGGTCGCCCAGGAGCTTCTGGGGGGTCAGCGGCATCCACGCCAGGTTGAGCGCGATCCTGACCTCGCGCGTCGTGCGCAGCTCCTCGACGATCTCGGCGCGGTCCTCGGCCGGCACCGCCTGGCCCAGCTGCGTGACGTACTGCTGCGCCAGGCGCGAGAGCATGTCGCGGACGAACCCGACGCGCGCGAGGTTGTGCGGCTTGCCGGTGCGCCGGGCGCGCGCGATGGCGTCGGCGACGTCGGCCGGCGTGATGGTCACGTCGTGGCCGTCGACCCGCACCGTGACCGGCTCCGCCGGCACGCGCTGACGCTGCCGCACGGCGCGCGCCAGCACCCGCGCCATGACCGCCCGCCCCTTGATCTCCGCGACGTCGTCGGGCTCGGTGGCCTGGGCACGCACGCCGGGCAGGAGGTCGGCGACGGTGGTCGTGACCACGCCGGTCTCGCCCAGCGACGGGAGCACCTGGTCGATGTACCGCAGGAAGGTGTGGCTCGGGCCCACGACCAGCACGCCGGAGCGCTCGAGGGTGCGCCGGTGCGCGTAGAGCAGGAAGGCCGCGCGGTGCAGGGCGACGGCGGTCTTCCCGGTCCCGGGGCCTCCCTGGACGACGAGGGCGCCCGCGAGCTCGGAGCGGATGATCGCGTCCTGCTCCGCCTGGATGGTCGCGACGATGTCACCCATCCGCCCGGTGCGGCCGCTCGTCAGCGCCGCGAGGAGGGCACCCTCGCCGGACAGGCCCTGCAGGACGCCCTGCGCCGCCGCCCGGCCCTCGCTGCCGTCGTCGTCGGTCGCCCCGGCCAGCCGCACCAGCGCGTC
This sequence comes from Actinotalea sp. JY-7876, assembly GCF_014042015.1. Lineage (NCBI taxonomy): Bacteria > Bacillati > Actinomycetota > Actinomycetes > Micrococcales > Cellulomonadaceae > Actinotalea > Actinotalea sp. JY-7876. Next base: position 1,351,231 of record NZ_CP059493.1, read on the forward strand.
GAGGTCGAGGACCTCGTCCTCCAGGCCCGTCACGGCGCGCCCGCGCGTGACGAGGTGCCGGCGCCGGACGACGTCGTCGGGCTGCGCCGCCGTGGCGCGGTAGAAGGCCTGCGCCGCCGGGGCGCGCCAGTCCGTCAGCAGGGACGTGTGCTCCTCGTCGGTCAGCCCGATCCGACCGATGTACCGCACCGCGCCGTCCGTCAGGTCGAGCCGGCCGAAGCACAGGCGCTGCTCGACGGCCTCGAGCTGGGCCAGCCGGTCCTCGTAGAGCGTCGCGAAGGCGTCGCGCTCGGAACGGTTCTGCGGGGACCCCGAGGGTCCGACCCGACGCACGCGGGTGAGCCGGGCCCGGGCCTGCGCGCGCAGGGCGTCGAGGCGCGCGTACCGCACGTCGACGGCGGCCTGCTCCTGGCGCAGCTGGTCCTGCCTGGAACTCACGGGGCCCCCTGGGATCGACGCTCGCCGGACGCGGCCGTCCATTATCCGCCCTCGTGGCCGCGTCCGGGACCGTGCGCCACGCGCGGACCTCTAGGATCAGCCGGTGCTGCACTCTGCGTCCCCGTCGGCCGAACGCGAAAGGTCGCCCGTGCCCTACCACGAGCTCAACCCGCGGCCCATCACGGTGCTGCTCGTCGAGGACGACGACGCGGACGCCCTCCTGGTCGGGGAGCTGTTCGCCGACACGGACCAGCCCGTCGACCTGATCCGTGCGCGCACGGTGGACGAGGCGCTGACCAAGCTCGACGTCGACTGCGTGCTGCTCGACCTCGGGCTGCCGGACGCCGTGGGCATCAGCGCGCTCGAGCGCGTCCTCGACGCCGGGACGGTGCCGGCGGTCGTCGTGCTCACCGGGCTCTCCGACACGGGCCAGGGCCTGCGGGCCGTGGCCGCCGGCGCGCAGGACTACCTCGTCAAGGGCGAGGTGGACCCCGAGCTGCTCGCGCGGTCCGTGCGCTACGCCATCCAGCGCCGCCGCGCCGAGCGCCAGGAGCGCGAGCTGTACCGCGCCCAGGTGCGCGACTACGAGACGACCCGCCTCGAGCGGGCGCTGCTGCCCACCCCGCTCGTCGGCGACGGCGCCCTCGAGGTCCTCGTGGGCTACCGGGCGGGGCGCGACGGCCTCCTGGGCGGCGACTTCTACGACGTGGTCGAGCGCGACGACGGCTCGGTCGCCGCGGTCGTGGGCGACGTCGCGGGGCACGGCCCCGACGAGGCGGCGCTGGGCGCCACGCTCCGCACGGCCTGGCGCACGTCGGTGCTCGCCGGGCTCTCGCCCGCGAAGGTCCTCGACGTGGTCGAGCAGATCCTCACGGCGGAGCGCGGTCGGCCGGAGATCTTCGCGACCCTCGTGCAGGTGGTCGTCGCGCCCGACCGCCGCTCCCTCGACCTGTACCTGTGCGGTCACCCCACGCCGTTCCTGCTGGGCGTGCCCACCACGGCCCTGCCGTCCGACCAGCGGGGGCGGGCCCTCGGCATCCCCGTCCTCGGCGGCTGGAAGCCCCAGCGCGTCGAGCTGGGGGAGTCGTGGCGCGTGATCATGTTCACCGACGGCGTGCTCGAGACGACCGTCGACGACGGCCTCACCCGCCTCGGCGAGGACGGCCTGCAGCGCGTCATGGAGCAGCAGCTCGCGACCGAGTCCGAGCCGGGCCAGGACCCGGCCGGGCCCTCGCTCGTGGACGCGATCCTCGAGGCCGTGACCGCGCGCCACGGCGGCAACCTGGTCGACGACACGGCGCTGGTGCTGCTCGGCTGGGGCGGTCGGTGAGCTCTCGGGTCCGGCCCGGCAGTGCGACCTCGCTGACCCGGCGCCTGGCGGTCGCGAGCACGGCGGTGGGGGTGGCGCTCGCGCTGCTGACCGGCGCCGCCCTCTGGGCGCTCGTGGCGTTCACCGAGCGGCTGGAGGCCGTGACCGGGCTGTACTTCGACGCGGTCACCGAGGCGGACTCCGCCTACACGATGTTCGTCGACGCCGAGACGGCGGTGCGCGGGTACGCGCTCACCGGCGACCCCGTGACCCTGGAGCCCTACTCGCGGCTCACGGCCGGCGTGGCGGACTTCCTCACCGGCACCGCGACGGAGCAGGCGCTCGTCGAGGACCTCGGCGTGGACCACGCGGTCCTCGACCTGCGGGCCGACGTCGCCTCGGCGCTCCGGGCGTGGTCGGACGACTTCGCCGACCCCACCATCGCGGCCGTCGAGGCCGACGGGCCCGCCGCGGTGGCCCCCGGGGACATCGAGCGCGGCCGCCTGCTGTTCGAGGACGTGCGCACACCGATGGAGGAGTACCTCGACGCCGTGAAGCTCGAGCGTGCGGCCGCCGTCGACGAGCTCAACGCCTGGAACCGCGTGCTGCGCGCCGTGCTCCTCGTCTTCGCCCTGGGCGCGGTCGCCGTGGGGGCCCTGCTGTGGGTGTACCTGCGGCGCTGGGTGACCACCCCGTTGGCCCAGCTGGCGCAGGACGCCCGCGTCGTGGCGGACGGCGACGTCGCGCACCCCGTGGCCGTGACCGGCCCGGGCGAGGTGGGCCAGGTCGGACGCGACGTCGAGCAGATGCGGCTGCGCCTGGTGGACCTCCTGGCGGAGGCGCACGCGTCGCGCGCGGCGCTCGAGGAGTCCCACGCCCAGCTCGTGGAGCAGGCGGAGGACCTGCGGCGGTCCAACCGCGACCTCGAGCAGTTCGCGTACGTCGCCTCGCACGACCTGCAGGAGCCGCTGCGCAAGGTCGCCAGCTTCACGCAGCTGCTCGCCAAGCGGTACGAGGGGCAGCTCGACGAGCGCGCCGACCAGTACATCGCCTTCGCGGTCGACGGCGCCAAGCGCATGCAGCGTCTCATCAACGACCTGCTCGGCTTCTCCCGCGTCGGGCGGATCGGCGGCGAGCTGTCGGACGTGGACCTGGACGCGGTGGTCCGTCGGGTGGTCGGGGACCTCGACGAGCAGATCGCCGAGTCGGGCGGCGAGGTGCTGACCCAGGACCTGCCGGTCGTGCGCGGGGAGGAGCCCCTGCTCACGCAGCTGGTGGCGAACCTCGTCGGCAACGCCCTGAAGTTCCGGCACCCCGAGCGGGCGCCGCGCGTGCGCCTGGAGGGGCGCCGCGCGGGCGACGTGTGGGAGCTCGCCTGCCACGACAACGGCATCGGCATCGACCCGCAGTACGCCGACCGGGTCTTCGTGATCTTCCAGCGGCTGCACGCCAAGGACGTCTACGAGGGCACGGGCATCGGGCTGGCCCTGTGCAAGAAGATCGTGGAGTACCACGGCGGCCAGATCTGGATCGACCCCGAGCCCGCCGACGGCGGCACCACGATCCGCTGGACGCTGCCCGTGCGGGGCGCCGACGGCGTCGAGCCCGACGGTGCCCAGGCCGACGGTGCCGACCGCGCGGATCCCGTAGGCTCGGCGCGGGCTGCCGAGGTGGACGTGGCCCACGAGGACGCCGGTACCGGCGGGGAGGACGCTGCTCGATGACCGATCCCAAGCCGATCGACGTGCTGCTCGTGGAGGACGACCCGGGCGACGTCCTCATGACGCGCGAGGCGTTCGCCGAGAACAAGGTCGCCAACCGCCTCGCCGTCGTGAGCGACGGCGTCAGCGCGCTGGCCTTCCTGCGCAAGGAGGGCGAGCACGCCGACGCGCCGACGCCGGACCTGATCCTCCTGGACCTCAACCTGCCCCGCATGGACGGCCGCGAGGTCCTGGCGGCGATGAAGTCCGACGACCAGCTGCGCCGGATCCCCGTCGTCGTGCTGACGACGTCGGAGGCCGAGGAGGACGTGCTGCGCAGCTACTCGCTGCACGCCAACGCCTACGTCACCAAGCCGGTCGACTTCGATCGCTTCATCGACGTCGTCCGCCAGATCGACGACTTCTTCGTCTCGGTGGTCCGGCTCCCCTCGCGCTGAGGCCCCGCCGTCGGCGTGTCGCCGGCGGAATGCGGGGCGGGCGGGCGGCGTTGCGCCCACAGGAGCGAGGAGGACGGAGGACGTGATGCGTGAACCGAGCGAGATCTACACGATCGACGAGGACGTCGCGCGCGACCTGACGCTGCGCGCGGAGGCCGGGCAGGGCCCCGTCCTGCTGCACATCGTCCGCGGCTTCGTCGACGCCGGCAGCGCCGGCCAGGTCGCCGCGCGGCACCTCGCGGACCGGTTCGAGTCCGAGCGCCTCGTGACCTTCGACGTCGACGCGCTGCTGGACTACCGCTCCCGGCGGCCGACGATGGTGTTCGACGCGAACACGTGGTCCGAGTACGAGGAGCCCTACCTCGCGGTCGACGTCGTGCGCGATGGCGAGCACGTCCCCTTTCTGCTGCTCCACGGCACCGAGCCGGACGTGCAGTGGGAGCGGTACGTCGCCGCCGTGCGGCAGATCGTCGAGCGCTTCCGGGTGCCGCTGTCCGTCGGCGTGCACGGCGTGCCGATGGGGGTGCCGCACACCCGCCCGCTGGGCGTCACCGCGCACGCCAACCGCCCCGAGCTCGTCGCCGACCACGAGTCGTTCTTCGGGCGGGTGCAGGTGCCGGCCAGCGCCAGCTCCCTGCTCGAGTACCGCCTCGGGCGCTGGGGCCACGACGCGATGGGGTTCGCGGTCCACGTGCCGCACTACCTCGCGCAGTCGTCCTACCCGCAGGCGTCGCTCGTGGCGCTCCAGCAGGTCGAGCGCGCGACCGGGCTGGACCTGGACCCGTCCGCGCTCGAGCCGGCCGCCCGCGAGGCGACCGAGGAGATCGAGCGCCAGGTCGCGGGCTCCGAGGAGATCGCCGCCGTCGTGCGGGCGCTGGAGGAGCAGTACGACTCCTTCACCCGGGCGATCGGCCGGACGAACCTGCTCGCCGACCAGGCGGACATCCCGACGGCCGACGAGCTCGGCGAGGAGTTCGAGCGCTTCCTGGCGCAGCAGCAGGGCGGGGACGGCTCGCCGAAGTGACGGTGGGCACGCAGAGATGACGGTGGCGACAGGTCCCGCGACCGGCGGTCGCGGGACGCACAGGCGCGCGAGCCTGGTCCTCGTGGCGGCGTTCGTGGCGTACGCGATCGGCGTGCTGCACCGGGGCTCGCTGGGCGTGGCGAGCGTCGAGGCCACCGAGCGCTTCGGCGTCGGCGCCGCGGTGCTGTCGACCTTCGTCGTCGTCCAGCTGGGCGTCTACGCCGCGCTGCAGGTCCCGGCCGGGGTGCTCCTCGACCGCTTCGGGCCGCGCGTGATGATCGGCTCCGGCGCCGTGCTCATGGCGACGGGCCAGCTGCTGCTGGGTGTCGTGGAGGACCTCCCGGCGGCCTACGTGGCGCGCGTGCTCATCGGGGCGGGCGACGCGGCGACGTTCATCTCCGTCGTCCGGCTGGTGGCCGCCTGGTTCCCGGCCCGTCGGGTCCCGCTCCTGACCCAGCTCACAGGCATCGTGGGGCAGTCCGGGCAGGTGGCCGCGGCCGTGCCGCTCGTGGCCGTCCTGCACCTCGCCGGCTGGCAGACGGCGTTCGTCGGGCTCGCCGCGGTGGGCGCGATGGCGTCGGCGCTCGCGTTCGGCGTGGTGCGGGACGGTCCGCCCGGGACCGTCGTGCGCAGCGGCGGCGGGCTCCTGTCGCCGGTGCGCGAGGTGGCGCGCGTACCCGGCACCTGGCTCGGGTTCTGGTCGCACGCGCTGAGCCAGTTCAGCTTCACCGTGTTCGTGCTGCTGTGGGGCTACCCCTTCCTCACCGTGGCGCAGGGGCTGAGCCCCGCGCAGGCCGGTGGGCTGCTCACGCTCAACGCGCTCGCGGTCGTGGCGTCCGGTCCGGTCGTGGGGACGCTCACCGGGCGCCACCCGCTGCGCCGGTCGTGGATGGTGCTCACCATCGCCTTCGCGACCCTCGCCGCGTGGGTCGCCGTCCTCGTCCACCCGGGACGCAGCCCGCTGTGGTTGCTCGTGGTCCTCGTCGTGGTCCTCGGCGTCGGCGGGCCCGGCTCCGCCATCGGCTTCGACTACGCCCGGACGTTCAACGCGAGCGGGCGGCTCGGGACCGCGACGGGCCTCGTCAACGTCGGGGGCTTCGCGGTCGCCGTCGTCTCGGTCCTCGCGGTCGGCGTGGTGCTCGACGTCGCCGCGACGCGCGGCGCGGCGCCGCTGTCGCTGGAGGCGTTCCGCCCCGCGTTCGCCGTCATGCTCCTGCCCTGGCTGGGGTGCCTGGCCGGTCTCCTCCTGAGCCGGCGGGCGACGCGGCGTGAGATGGCCTCCCGGGGCGTCGTCGTGCCCCCGGTGCGTGCGGTGCTCGCGCGGCGGCGCGGCGCGCGGGCGGCCGACGGGACGCCCTGAAGCACCCAGATGGACCGCATTTGACTATGGCGCACGCGGGAGCCGCGTGCGATGCTTTCCGCGTTGCGAGGGCTGACCTGTCCGGCACCGCCAGGACGTGGGACTAGCACTGCGGCACGAGGACCGGGCACAAGGTCGGGTCATCAGCGTCCCCCGGTTGGACAGAAGGACAGGCACAGCATGGCGCAGGGATCTGTGAAGTGGTTCAACGGCGAGAAGGGCTACGGCTTCATCGCCCAGGACGGCGGCGGCGCCGACGTCTTCGTCCACTACTCCGCTATCGAGACGCAGGGGTACCGCACGCTCGAGGAGGCCCAGCGGGTCGAGTTCGAGATCACGCAGGGTCCCAAGGGCCCCCAGGCCGAGAACGTCCGCCCGCTCTGACGGACCTCGCACGGCGGCCGCGTCCCCTCAGGGGGCGCGGCCGTCGTCGTCTCCGGGCGTGACCTCGGGAGCCTCGTCGCGGAGCTGCGGCGAGGAGCCGGCGAAGGCGGCCAGCTCGTCGCCCGTGACGAGCGCGGCGGGCACCGGCAGCGTCCGCAGGTGCCGCGCGAGCGCGGGCGGCACGGGTCGCGTGGGCCCGCCGGGCGCGCGTCCGGCGATCACGAGGTTGCCGTAGCGGCGTCCGCGCAGCTGGCCGGGCTCCGCCACGAGCAGCACGTCGTCGAGGACGGCGCGCGCCGTCGCGACCTCGGCGCGCGCGGTGGTCAGCGGCGGGCGGTCGGCGCAGTTCGCCAGGTAGAGGCCACCCGGGCGGAGCACGCGGCACACCTCCTGCAGGAACTCGACGGTGCGCAGGTGCGCCGGCGTGACGTCGGGGGCGAAGACGTCGCGCACGACGACGTCGGCCGAGCCGGTCGGCAGCGCGGCGAGCACCGCGCGCGCCTCGCCCGCGCGCAGGCGCAGCCGTGGCGAGCGCGGGAGGGCGAACCAGGTCCGCACCAGTCGCAGGAGCTCGGCGTCGACGTCGACCGCGATCTGACGGGAGCCGGGGCGCACCGCCTCCAGCCAGCGCGGGAGCGCGCAGCCGGCCGCGCCGAGGTGCACGGCGTCCAGGGGTGGGCCGCCCGCGTCGCGCCCGTGCGCGTCCGTGTCGGTGGTGTGCGTGAGGATCGCGGCCATGTGCTGCATGTACTCGAACTCGAGCCAGGTCGGGTCGTCGAGGTCCAGGTGGGAGCTCGGCACGCCGTTGACGAACAGCGTCACGGCGCGGGGGTCGTCCGGTGACCTGGTGACCTCCGCGGTCCCGGTCGCGATCGGCACGGGGCCGTCCGGGAGCTCCGGCGCGGCCGGCGGGGTCGCCGGGCGGCGACCTCGGGACTGGCGACGATCGGGCACCGGCACACGCTAGCCCTTGACGTGGCTCGAACAGGTGTTCGATGATGGCTGAGGAGGTGGAGCGATGACGACGACGACGAGCACGGCGGGAGCCGCGACGCGGCGCCTGCGGGTCGGCGCCGGCGACGGCGGACCCCGCGTCCTGCGCGCGGTCGAGGGGGCGCAGGGTACGGAGCGCCCCGTGCCGCCGTCCGCCGTGGAGCTCCTGGCGCGGAGCGACGCGGAGCTGACGGCCGCGCAGCTCGCCGGCTCGGAGGAGGAGCGCTTCCTGCACGCCCACCTCGCCGCGCTGCGCGCGGGGGCGGCGCTGCTCGAGGTCACCGGGCGGCCCCGGCGTCGGCCGGTCCCGCGCACGGTCTGGGACATGGTCGCCGCGGTCGCCCCGGACTTGTCGCCCTGGACCACCTTCTTCGCCGGCGGGGCGCCGGTGCGGGCCGCGCTCGAGTCCGGCCGCGAGCACGAGGTCGGCGCGGAGCAGGCGGAGCGGACCGTGGCCGCCGCCGAGGACTTCCAGGACGCGGTGCGGCGGACGCTCGGCGCCGACGCGGCGTCGCAGGGGCGGCTGGTGCTGCACGCGTCCTGAGAGGATCGGGGCATGGGCAGGACGAGCGGATGAGTCGCACGCCGCCGCCGGCGGGGGTGAAGCGCAGCTGGGGGACCGACGAGGACGGCTGCTCGATCCTGCACGTCGACATGGACGCCTTCTTCGCCTCGGTGGAGCTGCTGCGCCGCCCGGAGTTGCGTGGCCGCCCCGTCATCGTCGGTGGGGACACGCGGTCGGTCGTGCTCGCGGCGACCTACGAGGCGCGCGCCTACGGCGTGCACTCGGCGATGCCGATGGCCCGCGCGCGGCGGCTGTGCCCGCAGGCCGTCGTGCTGCCGCCCGACCGAGCCGCCTACCTGCGGGCCTCGACGGCCGTGATGGCGATCCTGCGGGACGTCACCGACGTCGTCGAGCAGGTGAGCGTCGACGAGGCGTTCCTCGATGTCTCGGGGGCGCGACGCCGGTTGGGACCACCCACGAGCATCGCCGCGCTGATCCGCGGGCACGTCCGTGAGCAGCTCGGTCTCCCGTGCTCGGTGGGGATCGCGAGCACCAAGTTCGTGGCGAAGCTGGCGTCCGGCTTCGCCAAGCCGGACGGCGTGCTGCTCGTGCCGCGGGACGCCACCGTCGAGCTGCTGCGCTCGCTGCCCGTCGGTGCCCTGTGGGGCGTGGGGGAGCGGACGCGGGACGCCCTCGCGCGGTGGGGCATCACGACGGTCGCGCAGCTCGCCGACGCCGACGTCGCGGTGGTGCAGCGCGCCGTCGGCAGGGCGACCGGTGCCCACCTGCACGACCTCGCGTGGGGCCGTGACCCCCGGCCCGTCGTGACGGAGCGCCAGGAGAAGAGCATCGGCGCCGAGACGACGTTCGAGCAGGACACCGCGGCCGTGGACGTGCTCGAGGGCCACCTCCTTCGGCTCGCGGACCGCTGCGCGAGCCAGCTCCGCGCCCGGGGGTACGTCGCCCGGACCGTCTCCCTCAAGGTGCGCACCGAGGACTTCACGACCCTGACCCGCTCGCGCACCCTCGGCACCCCGACCGACGTGGGCCGCGACCTGTACGCCGCGGCCAGGGACCTGCTCGGCGGCGTCGACCTCGGCGCCCGCCGCGTCCGGCTGCTCGGCGTGCGCGCCGAGGGCCTCGGCGAGGCCACCGCGCGACAGCTCACGCTGGAGGAAGCCGTCGACGACGCGTCCGACGCGCGGCGGCGCGCCGAGCAGGCCATGGATGACGTCCGCCAGCGGTTCGGCGCGGGTGCGCTGGGTGCCGCGGCGCTCACGGTGGCGCGGGGACGGGGCTCAACTACCGCCCCAGCCGGGGAGGACCTATCCTGAGGCTGTCCCAGTCCCACCGGCACCACGGAGGTAGCGATGCCTCTGTCCGAGTACGAGCAGCGCGTACTGGAGCAGATGGAGCGGCAGCTCACGTCTGACGACCCGAAGCTCGTGAACACCTTCCAGGGTGGCGGGGCGCGGACCGTGAAGCGATGGCTGCTCACCGGAGCCGGCGCCATCGCCGGCCTCACTGTTCTGGTGATCGGCGCGGCGACGAGCCAGCCGCTCGTGGGTGTCCTCGGCTTCATCGCCATGTTCGTCTCGGTCGTGCTCGCGTTCTCGCCGCCGCGGCGCCGCGGACCGGCGGGTGTCGTCTCGCAGGACGGGTCGGTGCGACCGCGCGCGAAGGCGCGGCCCGCGAACCGCGGCCTGGTCGCGCGGTTCGAGGAGCGCTGGGACCGCCGTCGCGACGAGCGAGGGCGCTGACCGCCGTCGGCCCGCCCGCTCAGCGGGTCGCCGTCGGCTGCCGACGTCTCGGCTCGGCCTGGTCGGACCCGGCCTCGACGGGCCGCAGCACCGCCTCGACCCATCCCTGGAGCGCGTCGACGTCCCACTCCACGGGTCCGGGGGCGTAGCGGCTGCGTTCGACGACGTCCACGAGGCGGTCGGCCGCCTCGAGCGCCTGCGCGTGTGCCGCCGGGTCCTGGTCCGGCAGGTCGTCGCGCAGACGGGCCGCCACCTGGCGGGGCGTCGCCGAGTCGCTCCAGGAGATCCCCGCCTTCGTGAGCCGGGCGCGCAGCAGCGCCCACCAGCCCTCCGGCTCGGTGGGCAGCCGAGGGCCGCGCCGCCGGCGGCGGGTGCGCCAGGCGAGGGCGCCGAGCGCGAGCGCCAGTCCGAGCGTCACGCTCGCGCCCACCACGAGCCAGGTCGGGACGCTCGCCGTGCCGATGCCGACCTGCCCGTCCGTGCCCGGGTCCTCCTGCCCCGGCGCGACGGGAGCGGCGGCGGGCGCGGACGCCGACGCCGACGGCTCCGCCTCCTCGGGCGTGATCGGCAGCCCCGCGAAGGGGTCGGCGTAGGACGGCGGGGCGCCGGTCTGGACGGCGGGGGTCGGCTCGAAGCGCACCCAGCCGGCGTCGGCGAAGTAGAGCTCCGGCCAGGCGTGGGCCTGCCGGCCGGACACGACGAACTCCCCGACGACGTCACGGCTGGCCGTGCCCGGGAGGAACCCGACGGCGAGGCGGGCGGGGATCCCGAGGGTCCGCGCCATGACCGTCATGCCGGTCGCGAACTGCACGCAGTAGCCGGACCTCTGCGTGAGGAAGTCCCAGACTGCGTCCTCGGTCTCCGGCGGCGGGACCCGCGTGTCGTACCGGAAGCTGCGGCCGTCGCGGAAGAACGACTGCAGGGCGAGCGCCTGGTCGTAGGCGGTGTCCTCCTGAGCGGTCACCTCCTGCGCGAGGGCGCGGATCTGGTCGGCGTGGGGCGAGTCGGGGAGCGTGCGCGTCGGGTCGTCCGGTGCGACGACGCCCACCGTGTCGGCACGCAGCGTCTCCGCGGACAGGTCGCGGGCGGCGATGGTGACCTCGTAGGACAGGCCCTGCGTCGAGCGGCCTCCTCCGGCCACCACCTCGTCCCGCGCCGCGTCGTAGTACCAGGAGCCGGCGAGCTCGAGCGCGCGGGGCTCCGTCGGTACGGGGAGGCGGTCCTGCTGGAGGTCGCCCACCCGGACGCTGAGGCGCTCGAGCGCCTCGTCCGGGGCGGCGGGCAGGTCGACCGGCCACAGCACGCCGTCGGCGGCGGTGAGCTCCTCGGCCGGGGTGCGCTGCCACTCCCGACCGTCGAACTCGACCATCGTGTACATCCGCAGCGGTCCGACGCGCTCCGCGTCCGTGGTGTAGGTCAGCACCGGGCGGTCCGACCGCGCCCCCAGGCTCGAGCGCATGTCCAGGTCGGTCGACAGGCGCAGGGGCCCGTCGACGCCCGCCCCGCCCCACGAGCCGGGCAGGCGCATCGACCCGTAGCCGGGAAGCGCCGCGACGGCCGGTCCGACGGCGACCGCCAGCACGCCCACGACGACGGCGACGCCGAGCGCGGGAGCGGCGTCGCGCCCTCCCGTCGCCCGCGGTGCCGGGGCGCGGGTGAGGGTGAGCAGGAGGAGGTACGCCGCACCGCCGACGACCATCGCGACCACCCCGGGGTCGCGCTCGAAGGCCAGGACGGGCACCCACAGGCCGAGCAGCGGCAGGCCGGCGAGCCCGGCGCGCCCGAGCGCCAGCGCGAGCGCGTCCGTGACGAGCACGACCGCGACCGTGCCCGCCACGACGAGCAGCTCGAGCCCGCGCGAGGGGGCGACGGGGATCCGGCCGTCCACGACGGCGTCCGCGCCCGCAGCCGCGAGGCGCAGCAGCCGGTCGAACGTCGCCGGGGTCGGGAGCGGCAGCCCCGGCGTGCTCGACGCGCCGCCGTACAGGGACACGAGCACGACGAGCCCCGCGACCAGGCCACAGACCGACGGCGTCACGCGGGACCTGCTCACGTGCCGGACCCCGGCGACGGCCGCGGCGACCAGCACGGCGACCACCGTCGCGACCGGGCGCCAGGGCCCGGGCGCGATCAGCGCGCCGAGCGACGCCACGCCGGCGCTCGCGGCCACCGCCACGAGTCCGGCGCCGACCCAGACCGCCCGGCCCGCGACGGGCGGGGCGCTCATCGCGCCGCCCCGACCCGGTCGTCGGAGTCGAGCAGCCGGTGCCAGCACGCCGTGAGGTCCTCGCCCGGGCGGACCGCGCACGCCGTCCAGCCCGCGCGCCGCAGCGCGCGCAGCGTGCGGGCCTCGTCGGTCGTCGGCGTGCCGTCGGGACCCGAGCCCGTGGTGCGGACCATGGCCCAGCCGACGCTCAGGTCGCCGATGCGCGCGAGCGTCGTCAGCGTGTCGACCTCGAGCGCGCCGACGACCGCGAAGACCAGCTCCGCACCGCGGCCCTGCTCGCTGAGGGTGTCCACGGCCGTGAGGAGCCACGAGGTGCGGGTCGCCGGGCTGGTGGGGCGGACGAGGTCGACGGCCTGGTCGAGGAGGGCCGCCGCGGCCGTGCCGTCGGCGTCGGCGCGGTGGTGGTCGCGTGCCGCCCCCAGGGCGTCACCGCCGAGCAGGCGCACGTGGTGGCCGGCACCCGCGAGCGCGAGCGCGATCGACGCGCCCAGCGAGATCGTCCACTCGGCACCGGCGTCGTCCACCGGCAGGTCGAGGAGCACGCTCGCGGGCCGGCGGCCCGCGCGCTCGTCCTGGCGCACCATGAGCTGGCCGCGACGGGCGCTGCTGCGCCAGTGCACCCGCCGCAGGTCGTCGCCCGTCCGGTAGTCGCGCAGGGACGAGTCGTCGGCCGCGGCGGTGCGCGCGCCCAGCGACGCCCGGTCGGCGTCGGTCGCGGCTGCCCCGTGCGCGACGGGCAGCACGGCGGTCGCCGGCCGGACGGCGACGAGCATCGCCTCGCCCAGCGCCCCGCGCCACCGGGCGACACCGAAGAGGTCGTGGCGTTGGACCTCGAGCGGCCCCACGGGCCAGCGGCCACGGCGTTGCGGCTCGATCGCGTAGCGCAGGCCGAGGCGCCCCGGCGACCGCTGGACCCGCGCCCGCAGCGGCCGGGGTCCCGAGAGCTCTCGCGCCGCGCGCTCCGCGATCTGCAGCCGGTCGAGCCGGTGCGCGCCGCTCGTGCTCGTGACGTCGACGTGGACCGTCGCCGGCTCGCCCCGCGTCACGGGGTGCGGGACCACGTGCCGGGTCAGGGCGAGGCGCCCGCGTCCCTGCAGCCGGCCCTCCATGACCAGGGAGCCGACCGCGGCGGCCACGACGAGGAGGAGCAGGGCGCCGATCTGGGTGACCAGGCGGACGCCGGTGAGCGCTCCCGAGACCGCCGTCACGGCGCCCACGGCGCCCAGCGCGGCACCCCGGCCGGTCGGGCGGACTCCGCGCAGCGCCTCCCTCATCCGCCTCAGCCGATCGCGCGCCGGTCGGGAGCCGCGGTGCGGACCGCCGGGAGCCGGGTGCGGGCGACGACCGCCTCGAGGGTCTGCGCGACGCTGCGGCCCGACAGCCGTGCGTCCGTGCTGGCCAGGAGGCGGTGGGTGAGCACCGGTGCGGCGAGGTCCTGCACGTCGTCGGGCAGGACGTGGTCCCGGCCCGCCATGGCGGCGGACGCCTTGGCGATCCGCAGCAGCTGGATCGCGGCTCGCGGCGACGCGCCCAGCCGCAGCATGGGGTCGTGGCGTGTGGCGTCGGCCAGGTCCACGACGTACTGCTTGATCCCGGGTGCGGCGTACAGCCGCCGCGCGACGTCGACGATCGCGGCGATCTCGGTCGCGCTCGTCACGTGCGTCAGGTGGGCGAGCGGGTCGGCGGCCTCCTGGCGGTCGAGCATCTCGACCTCGGCGGCCCGGTCGGGGTAGCCGACGCTGAGGCGCACCATGAAGCGGTCGCGCTGCGCCTCGGGCAGGGCGTAGGTGCCCTCCATCTCGATGGGGTTCTGCGTCGCGACGACGAGGAACGGCCGGGGGAGCGCGTACGTCGTGCCGTCGATCGTGGTCTGCCCCTCCTGCATGCACTCGAGCAGCGCCGACTGCGTCTTGGGGGAGGCGCGGTTGATCTCGTCGCCGATGACGACGTTGGCGAAGACGGGGCCGGGGCGGAACTCGAACTGGTGCGACTCGGGACGGTAGATCGTCACGCCCGTGAGGTCGCTCGGCAGCAGGTCCGGCGTGAACTGGATGCGCCCCACGCTGCAGTCGACCGATCGTGCGAGCGCCTTGGCCAGCGTCGTCTTGCCCACGCCCGGCACGTCCTCGAGCAGCACGTGGCCCTCGGCGAGGAGCGCCGCGACCGTGAGCCGCACCAGCTCCGCGCGGCCGGAGATGACCGTCTCCATGGCCGCCCGTACGCGCTGCGCGGTGTCGGCGACGTCGTCGATCTCGCGCGCGGAGGGCAGTGCGTGCATGGCGACCCCTTCCTCGGCTGTCCCGAGCGTAGGCGACCGGGTGCCCTGGGGCGATGGCCCCCGGGCGGGCGATCCCCCACTTCGCTCCACCGGGACGGGTCGCCGGCGCCGCGCCCGGTGCGCTGCCCCGCACGCCGGGGCGTCCTGGCCCCCGGGACGCGCCTGGGGCGGCGCCCGCCGCGTCACGGCCCTCCACCGTCCTCCACCGCCCCTCACCTGCGGCGACACCGTGGCAGGAGGGTGAAACGTGGCACTGCTCCCTTGCTGGTGGAGGGAAGTGGAGTACTGTGGTGGGACCTGGGGAGCGGTGGGCCTGCCCGGGGCGCGCAACGGGGTGAGGGGAGGGCGCGACGTGGCGAACGAGCCGACGGCGTACGCGTCCTACACGCCCTTCCTGGGCACCTACACGCCGCGGCTCGACGACAAGGGCCGGCTGATCCTGCCCGCGAAGTTCCGCCCCCAGCTGGCCTCCGGACTGGTGGTCACGCGCGGGCAGGAGCGCTGCCTCTTCGTCTTCCCCATGGACGAGTTCCGGCGGATGCACGACCAGATCCGCCAGGCGCCCGTCACGAGCAAGCAGGCCCGCGACTACCTGCGCGTCTTCCTCTCCGGCGCGCACGACGAGGTGCCGGACAAGCAGGGGCGCCTGTCGATCCCGGCGGCGCTGCGGTCCTACGCGGGGCTCGACCGGGATGTCGCCGTGATCGGCGCCGGCACCCGGGTGGAGATCTGGGACGCGGCGGCCTGGGAGACCTACCTCGAGGAGCAGGTCACCACCTACTCCGAGACCGCCGAGGAGGTGTTCCCCGGTGCCTTCTGAATGACCACGGGGCCGGGCAGACCGGCCGCCTCCGCACGACGAGGTCTCTCCCCGCCCGCTCTGGCGCACTTCCCCGGTGCCAGAGGGGCTGCGGAGGGAGACCTGGTCGGGCGGCGGAGGGCCGCCCGACCTGCAACCACCGAGGCACGACGCACCACGCACCACGCACGACGCGCGCCGGCGCGGGACCACACGAGCACCGCGCGCAGCCGCGGACGACACGACGCACGACGCACCGAGGAGGTGGGGATGGACCAGGAGCGCGCGACCTCCGACCGGCACGTGCCCGTCCTCCTCGACCGGTGCGTCGAGCTGCTCGGCCCGGCGCTCGAGGGGCCGGACGCCGTGCTCGTCGACCTGACGTTGGGCATGGGCGGGCACACCGAGGCCCTCCTGGGTCGCTTCCCGACGCTGCGGGTCGTCGGACTGGACCGCGACCTGCAGGCGATCGCGCTCGCGAGCGAGCGGCTGCGCCCCTTCGGCGACCGGTTCACCGCCGTGCACGCGGTCTACGACGAGGTCCTCGACGTGGTCCAGGACGTCGTCGGCCGACCGGTGCAGGCCGTGCTCGGGGACCTCGGGGTCTCCTCGCTGCAGCTCGACGAGGCCGAGCGCGGCTTCTCGTACGCCAAGGACGCCCCGCTGGACATGCGGATGGACGCGTCCACCGGCCCGACGGCGGCCGACGTCCTGAACACCTACCCGGAGGCGGAGATCGTGCGCATCCTGCGGCAGTACGGCGAGGAGCGCTTCGCGCCCCGGATCGCCCGTACCGTCGTGGCGCGCCGCGCGGCCGCCCCGCTGACCCGCACGGCCGAGCTGGTCGACATCGTGCGCGCCTCGATCCCCGCGGCCGCGCGCGCCACCGGCGGCAACCCGGCCAAGCGCACGTTCCAGGCGCTGCGCATCGAGGTCAACGGTGAGCTCGAGGTGCTCGAGCGGACCATGCCGGCCGCGATCGAGGCCCTGGCCGTCGGCGGCCGGATCGTGGTCATGGCCTACCAGTCGCTCGAGGACCGGCTCGTCAAGCGAGCGCTCGCCCGCGGCGCGGTCTCGAGCGCACCCGCCGGGCTCCCGGTCGAGCCGGAGACCCACCGCCCGTACCTGCGCCTGCTCACGCGGGGCGCCGAGCGGGCGTCCGAGGCGGAGCTGGCCGCGAACCCGCGGTCCGCGTCGGTGCGGTTGCGCGCCGCCGAGCGGCTGCGCGCCACCCCCGACCACCTGCGTGAGCTCAGCGGGGGGTGGGCACGATGAGCGCGGCGGAGCAGACCGCGGTGCGGGCCACCGCCCGCACCGCACCCGCGCCCTCGCCCGGGCGTCGGCGGGCGCCCGAGCCGGCTCCCCGCCTGCGCGTGGTGCGTGCGCCCGCCCAGGCCCGCACGCGCGTGCCCTTCGTGGTCCTGTGCATGGCGCTCCTGGCGGCGTCGCTCCTCGGGGCGCTGCTCCTGAACACCTCGATGGCGCAGGGCGAGTACGAGCGCCTCGCGCTCCAGCAGCGGCTCGCCGAGTCCTCGCGCGAGCAGGAGCGGATCGCGACCGAGCTGCGCGCCGCGGAGTCCTCGACCCAGCTCGCTGCCGCCGCGACGGCGCTGGGCATGGTGCCGACCACGCACGGCGCCTACCTGCGCCTGGCGGACGGCGCGGTGCTCGGTGACCCCGTCCCCGCGGGGGCCGAGGGATGAGCCCGCGCACGCCCGGGTCCGGCTCGCCCGGGCGGGGTCCCGCCACCGAGCCACGCAGGGCAGAGCCGCGCAGGGCAGAGCAGAGCCGCACCGAGGCGGGCGCCCGGACGCCCCGCGGCGGCGAGCGCCGCCAGGGCGTGCCGCGGACGGGCGCCCCGCGCCCCGGCGCCGCCCGACCCGGTGCCCCGGTCGCCGGCGCGCCCCGTCCCGGACCGCGTGTCCCGGACGGCGCCCGTCCCGCGACCGGCGCGCGCCCTGCGCCGGACCGGCGCCGTGGCGCCGCCGGGCAGGTCCCCGGCGGCGCCCCCCGCGCGGCCTCGCCGCAGCGCCGGACGGCGCCCACGCCCACGCGCGCGAACGCGTCCGCGTCCCGCGGGACGCGGGTCACGCCGCGGCCGTCGGTGGCACGCCCACGAACCCGGGCGGGCGAGGGTCCGGCCGCCGCCCGCGCCGCCGCGCCCCGCGTCGTCACGCTGCCCCCACCCCGGACGGGGACCCCGCGCCGTCGCCAGACGGTGCTGCTCGGGCTGGCGCTCTCGCTCCTCGTCCTCTTCACGGGGCGGCTCGTCTACGTCCAGGGGCTCCAGGGCGCCGAGATCGCCGCCGTCGCGATGGACAAGCGGCTGCACACCGTCGCCATCCCGGGCGACCGTGGGGACATCCTCGACCGCGACGGCGACGTCCTCGCGACCTCCGTCGAGCGCTACGACCTCGTCGTGAACCAGGAGCAGTTCGGCCAGGTGGTGCCGGACGAGCCCGGGGCGCTCGAGACCGCGGCCCTCGAGGCGGCGACCAGGCTGGGCGAGATGCTGGGCGTCGACCCGCAGTCGCTCGCCCTCAAGCTCATGGGCACCGACAAGTTCGTCTACCTCAGCAAGGGCGTCACCCCCGACGTCTACCGCCAGGTGCGGGACCTGCAGATCGCCGGCATCTCCGGCGAGCGGACCACCGACCGGCTCTACCCGGAGGGCACCACCGGCGGCAACATCGTCGGCTTCGTGGGTGGCGAGGGCTTCGGCCAGGCCGGCCTGGAGCAGGTGTTCGAGGACGTGCTGGCGGGGCGTCCCGGCTCGGAGACGTACGAGCAGGGCGCGCGCGGCCAGCGGATCCCGGGTGGCCTGGAGGAGCTGGTCCCCGCCGTGCCCGGGCAGGACGTGCAGCTCACGATCGACCGCGACCTGCAGCACATGGCCCAGGCAGCGCTCGACGAGCAGGTCGCCGCGACCGGCGCCGCGTGGGGCGTCGTCCAGGTGGTCGACGTGCGCACGGGCGAGATCCTGGTGCTCGCCGACTCCGGGACGACCGACCCGAACGCCCCCACGAGCGCCGCCGCGAGCCGCGCCGTGGCCGCGGTCTACGAGCCCGGCTCGACGGCGAAGGTGGTCGCGATGGCTGCGGCGCTCGAGACCGGGATCGCGACCCCGACGTCGCAGTACGTCGTCCCGTACCAGTACACGACCCCGAACGGGCAGACGTTCAAGGACTCGCACGAGCACCCGGACGAGAAGCTGACCCTCAACGGGATCCTCGCCCAGTCGTCCAACACCGGCACCGTCATGGTCGGGCAGAACCTGCCCCCGCAGGTGCGGCACGACTACATGAGCAGGTTCGGCTTCGGCACCAAGACCGGCGTGGGCCTGCCGGGCGAGTCGCGGGGCCTCCTGCACGACGCGGAGGACTGGGACGGCCGCACCGCCTACGCCGTGCTGTTCGGCCAGGGCGTCGGCGTCACCACGCTCCAGAGCACCCAGGTGTTCGCGACGCTGGCGAACCGGGGGCTGCGCGTGCAGCCGCACGTCGTCGCGGGCACGTACGACGCGGACGGGACGTTCCACCCGACGCCGACGAGCGAGCCGGTCCAGGTCGTGAGCCCCGAGACGGCGGACACGGTGCTGCGGATGCTCGAGAGCGCCGTCGCGGAGGGCACCGGGTCCAACGCCGCGGTGCCCGGCTACCGCATCGCGGGCAAGACGGGGACGGCCCAGGCGTGGGAGGAGGGCGGCGTGCAGAAGATCGTCGCGTCGTTCGTCGGCATCGCCCCCGCGGACGAGCCGCGCCTGGCCGTCAACGTGGCGCTCTACGACCCCAAGTCCTCCATCTACGGCGGCGACGTCGCAGCACCCGTCTTCAGCGAGGTGACCGCGCACGCCCTGCGCTCGCTGGGCATCCCGCCGAGCGGCACCCCGCCGGAGCTCTTCGCGACCACGTGGGAGTGAGCGTGGGGCGGTTCGACGAGTGCTCGGACGCGGCTCCGGCGCGGCGCCCGGCGCGGACACCGGTAGATTCGGGTCCGTGACGTCCCCCCAGGGCCGGATGCGGCCCGAGCATCGCCCGACGCGTCACCTCACCGACCTCGCCGCCCGCTTCGGGCTCGAGCGCGCGCCCCGCGGCGCGTCCGCTCGGGGCCGCGCGGACGACGTGGACGTGCAGGTGACGGGTGTCGCCGTCGGCTCCGCCGACGTCCTTCCGGGGGACCTCTTCGTCGCCCTGCCCGGCCTCCGCTCGCACGGTGCGCGCTACGCCGACGCCGCCGTCGCGGCCGGGGCGGCGGCGGTCCTGACCGACGCCGCCGGGCTCGACCTGCTCGGCGCGGCGGCCCAGGAGGTGCCCGTGCTGGTCTGGGGGCCGACGGCCTCCCCGCGCACGCTCCTCGGCGAGCTCTCGGCCTGGTTCTACGACCGCCCCGCCGAGCACCTCACGGTGGTCGGCATCACCGGGACCAACGGCAAGACGACGACGTCCTACCTCGTCGACGCGGCCCTGCGCCGCGCGCACGCCACCACCGCCGTGGTCGGCACGGTCGAGCTCCGGGTGGGCGCCGAGGCGATCGAGAGCCCCCGCACGACGGTCGAGGCGCCCGTCCTGCACGGCCTGTTCGCCCTCATGCGCGAGCGCGGGGCCACGGCCGTGGCGATGGAGGTCTCCTCGCACGCCCTCGCGCTCGAGCGCGTCGGCGGCCTCGAGGTCGACGTGGCGGTCTTCACGAACCTGCAGCGGGACCACCTGGACTTCCACGGCGACATGGAGGGCTACTTCCGCGACAAGGCGCGGCTGTTCGCGCCCGGGCACGCCCGGCGCGCCGTCGTGTGCGTCGACGACGAGTGGGGCGTCCGCCTCGCGGCGCAGGCACAGATCCCGGTGGACTCGGTGGCGACGCGCGAGGACTCGGCGGGCGCCGCGGTCGCGGACTGGCGCGTGAGCGAGGCGAGCGTGGGGCTCGACGGCGTCGGCTCGACGTTCGTGCTCACGGGCCCGGGCGGCGAGCGGCTCGAGGCGGTCAGCCCTCTGCCGGGGCTGGTGAACGTGTCGAACGCGGCCGTCGCGATCGTCGCCGCCTACCGGGCCGGTGTCCCGCTGGCCGACGCCGTCGCGGGCGTCGCGGGCGCGTCCGCGGTCCCGGGGCGCATGGAGCGCGTCGTCGAGCGCGGCTCCGGCCTTCCCCTGTGCCTCGTGGACTACGCCCACACGCCCGACGCGCTCGTGCTCGCCCTCGAGGCGGTGCGTCCGATCACCCCGGGCCGGCTCGTCGTGGTGTTCGGGTCCGACGGCGACCGCGACCGCGGCAAGCGGCCCATGATGGGCGAGATCGCCGCCCGGCTCGCCGACGTCCTGGTCGTCACGGACGAGAACCCCCGGTCCGAGCCGCCCGCGTCGATCCGCGCCGCGATCCTCGAGGGCGTGCGGGCCGTGCGGCCCGACCTTGCCGACGTCCACGAGGTCGAGCCGCGCGCCGAGGCGCTGCGCACGGCCGTGCGGCTCGCGGGGGAGCAGGACACCGTCATCGTGACCGGCAAGGGCCACGAGCCGACCCAGGAGATCGCCGGCGTGTTCCACCGCTACAACGACCGCGACGTCTTCCTCGAGGCGGCGGCCGCCCTCGCGGTGCCTGACACGACGGTGCCTGACACGACGGTGCCCGACACGACGGTGCCCGACGTGACCGTCCTGGACGAGACGGCGGGCGCGACGGTGGACACCGTGCGCGCCGGTCTGCGGGAGCTGGTGACGCGAGCCGGCACGGGACGCAGCATCGCCGTCGTCGGGACGCTGGCGGGCGCCCCGCCGGTCGACGAGCTCGACGGCGTCGGCCGGCTGGCCGTGCGGCTCGACGTCGACCGGCTCGTGGCGGTCGGCGACGCCGTCCGGGCGGTGCACACCGGGGCCCTCCAGGAGGGCTCCTGGGGTGAGGAGTCGCGCGTGGTCGCGGACGCGGCCGCCGCGGCCGACTGGCTCGCGGGGGAGCTGCGTGCGGGCGACGTGGTCCTGGTGACCGGCGGCGGGCTCGCGCCCGTGCTGGACGTGGCACGCGGGGTGGGCCGATGAGAACCGTCCTGATCTCCGGCGGCCTCTCGCTCCTCATCGCGCTGCTGGGCACGCCGCTGTTCATACGCTTCCTGGTCAAGAAGCAGTACGGCCAGTTCATCCGCCAGGACGGCCCGACGGCGCACTTCACCAAGCGCGGCACCCCGACCATGGGTGGCGTCGTCATCATCGTCGCGACCCTGCTGGGCTGGGCGGGAGCCGGGCTGGTCACCGGCAACCGGCCGAGCGCCTCCGCGTTGCTGGTGCTGTTCCTCATGACGGGCCTGGGGGTCGTCGGGTTCCTGGACGACTTCATCAAGATCTCGCGGCAGCGCAGCCTGGGGCTCTCGGCGCGCTGGAAGGTCGTGGGCCAGGGCCTGGTCGGGATCTCGTTCGCCGCGCTCGCGCTGCAGTTCCCCAACGAGAACTTCCGCACCCCGGCGTCCACCCGCATCTCGTTCGTCCGCGACACGCAGATCGACCTCGCCTGGGCGGGGCCGACGGTCGGCCTGATCCTGTTCATCATCTGGGCCAACTTCCTCATCACGGCGTGGTCGAACGCCGTGAACCTCACCGACGGCCTGGACGGCCTGGCGACGGGCGTCTCGCTCATCGTGTTCGGCGCCTACGTCCTGGTCGGCGTGTGGCAGTCCAACCAGACGTGCCAGGAGCTCGCGACGGCGGGGCCGCGGTGCTACGAGACGCGTGACCCGCTCGACCTCGCCGTGGTGGCGGCCGCCGTGACCGGAGCCTGCTTCGGCTTCCTGTGGTGGAACGCGTCGCCCGCGAAGATCTTCATGGGCGACACCGGGTCGCTCGCGCTCGGCGGCGCGCTCGCGGGCCTGTCGATCCTGTCCCGCACCGAGGTGCTCGCGGCGATCATCGGCGGGATGTTCGTCCTCATCGTGCTGTCCGACGTCATCCAGATCGGCTTCTTCAAGATGACGGGCAGACGGGTCTTCAAGATGGCCCCGTTGCACCACCACTTCGAGCTGTCGGGCTGGGGCGAGGTGACGATCGTCATCCGCTTCTGGATCATCGCCGGGCTCTTCGTGGCGGTCGGCGTCGGCATCTTCTACGCGGAGTGGGTGGCCGGGTAGTGGCTCTGGACCTCGGCGGACGCCGGGTGCTCGTGCTCGGCCTCGGGGTGACCGGGCGCGCGGTCCTCGCGGCGCTGCGTGCCCTGCCGGACCCGCCCGATGTCGTCACGCTCGACGCGCGGGCGCCGGAGGCGGACGTGGCCTCGCAGGAGGACGTCGACCTCGACGGCGTCGACCTCGTCGTCGCCTCGCCGGGGTTCGCGCCGTCGGGCCCCGTGCTGTCCGCCGCCGCAGCACGCGGCGTGCCGGTGTGGAGCGAGGTCGAGCTCGCCTGGCGGCTGCGCGCCGAGCGCGGCGACCTCGGGCCCGCCCCGTGGCTCGTGCTCACGGGCACGAACGGCAAGACGACGACGGTCGGGATGCTCGAGTCGGTGCTCCGCGCCGCCGGCCGGCGCGTCGCGGCGGTCGGCAACGTCGGCACGCCGGTCGTCGCGGCCGCGACGGACCCCGACGTGGACGTGCTCGCGGTCGAGCTCTCGAGCTTCCAGCTGCACTACACGCACACCATGGCGGCCCAGGCCGCGGCGGTCCTGAACGTGGCGCCCGACCACCTCGACTGGCACGGCTCGTTCGAGGCCTACGCGGCGGACAAGGCGCGCATCTACACGGGGGTCGAGGTGGCCTGCGTCTACGGCACCGACGACCCCCTGCTCGAGCGCATGGTCCGCGAGGCCGAGGTCACCGAGGGCGCACGCGCCGTCGGCCTGACGCTGGGCGCGCCCGGGCCGGGGCAGCTGGGGCTGGTGGACGGCATCCTCGTCGACCGCGCGTTCCACGCGGCGGCGGACGACCCGCTGCGGGCACGCTCGGCCGCCGAGCTCGGCACGACGCAGGACCTGGCGCACCTCGCCGGGCCGGACGGCCGCCTCGCGGCCCACGTCGTCACGGACGCCCTGGCGGCGGCCGCCCTGGCGCGGGCCCACGGCGTGCCGGCGTCGGCGGTGCGCGACGGGCTGCGGGACTACCGGCCGGGCGCGCACCGGATCGCGCACGTGACCACGCTCGACGGCGTGCAGTGGGTCGACGACTCGAAGGCCACGAACGCGCACGCGGCGGCGGCGTCGCTCGCCGCCTTCGCGCCGGGCACGGTCGTGTGGGTCGCGGGCGGCCTGGCCAAGGGCGCCCGGTTCGAGGACCTCGTGCGCGACCGGGCGGACCGGCTGCGGGCGGTCGTGCTCATCGGCGTCGACCAGGAGCCGTGGCGCGAGGCGCTGGCCCGACACGCGCCCGCAATCCCCGTCGTCGCGATCGATCCGGCCGACACTGGGACCGTGATGACCCGCGCCGTGACCGCAGCACGCTCGCTCGCCCGTCCGGGCGACACCGTGCTGCTGGCGCCCGCGTGCGCCTCGATGGACCAGTTCGCGTCGTACGCCCAGCGGGGGGACGCGTTCGCCCACGCCGTGCGGGAGCTCGCCCCCGACGCCCCGACGGCGGGCTGAGCCGTGGCGGTCCAGACGGCCGACGACACGCGCACCTCGGTCCTCGGTCAGTGGAACAGCGCGGTCACGAGCTACTACCTGATCCTGGGTGCGTCGGGGCTGCTGCTCTCGCTCGGCCTGATCATGGTTCTGTCGAGCTCGAGCGTGGACGCTCTCATCGCCTCGAAGGGCGCCTCCCCGTACGGCATCTTCCTGCGGCAGGCGCAGTTCGCCCTCGTCGGCCTGCCGCTCGCGTGGCTCGCGAGCCGCATGCCGGTGGCGTTCTACCGCCGCGCGGCCTGGCCGCTGCTCATCGGGGCCGCGGGCCTGCAGGTCCTCACCGTGCTCGTCGGCGAGGAGGTCAACGGCAACAAGAACTGGCTCCCGCTCGGCCCGGTGCAGGTGCAGCCGTCGGAGGCGGTCAAGCTCGCCCTCGCGGTGTGGCTCGGCACGGTCCTCGCGCGCAAGCGCCACCTGCTGGACCAGTGGATGCACGTGCTCCTGCCCGCCGTCGTCGTGGCGCTGGCGGCCGTCGGGCTCGTCCTGGCGGGCGGTGACCTCGGCACGGGCATCGTGCTGCTCACGCTGGTGGCCGGCGCCTTCTTCGTGGCGGGCGTGCCGATGCGCATGTTCGCGCTCGCCGGTGTCCTCGCCGCGGCGGGGGTCGTCGGGCTCGCCCAGCTGAACATCAGCCGCATCGCACGGATCGAGGCCTTCTTCAGCGACGACTGCGACCAGCTCGGTGCGTGCTACCAGACGACGCGCGGCATGTACGGCCTCGCGTCCGGCGGGTTGACCGGACGGGGCCTCGGCGAGAGCCGCGAGAAGTGGTCCTACCTGCCCGAGGCGCACAACGACTTCATCTTCGCGATCCTCGGCGAGGAGCTCGGTCTGCTCGGGACGGGACTCGTGCTGGCGCTGTTCGCCGTGCTCGCGATCGCGGTCACCCGCCTGATCCGCCGGCACCCCGACCCCTTCGTCCAGGTCGCGACCGGTGCCATCGGGGCCTGGATCCTCGGCCAGGCGCTCATCAACATCGCCGTCGTCATCGGTCTCCTGCCCGTCATCGGCGTGCCGCTTCCCCTCGTCTCGGCGGGCGGGTCGGCGCTCATCACCACGATGATCGCCATCGGCGTGCTCGTCTCGTTCGCGCGGACGGAGCCCGGGGCGAAGGAGGCGCTCTCCGCGCGCGCGAGCATGGTGCGGCGCTCGCTCGCGGTGGTCGGACGCCCGTCGGGCCCGGACCGCGGCGAGCGCCGGCGCGCGGGGCAGGTGAGCGATGACTGAGCGGCTGGCCTCGGTGCTCCTGGCGGGCGGTGGGACGGCCGGCCACGTCAACCCGCTGCTGGCGGTCGCGGACGAGCTGCGCTCCCGGGACGCAGGCACGCGGCTGACGGTGCTCGGCACCGCGACCGGGCTGGAGGCCGACCTCGTCCCCGCGCGCGGCTACCCGCTCGTCGAGGTGCCGCGCGTGCCGCTGCCCCGCCGTCCCACCCCGGACTGGCTGCGGCTCCCGGGCCGGCTGCGGAGCGCGGTGGCGGCGGCGGGCGAGGCAATCGACTCGACCGGCGCACAGGTCGTCGTCGGCTTCGGCGGCTACGTCTCGACCCCCGCCTACCTCGCCGCGCGCCGCCGGGGCGTCCCGGTCGTCATCCACGAGCAGAACGCGCGGCCCGGTCTGGCCAACCGCCTGGGTGCCCGGTGGGCCCGGTCCGTCGCCGTGACGTTCCCGGGGACGCCGCTGCCCGGCGCGGTGGTGACCGGCCTCCCGCTGCGGCGCCAGGTCGCCGACCTCGTGGTCGCGCGCACCGCGGACCCGGCCGGCTCGCGCGCCACCGCCGCGGCCGCGCTGGGGCTCGACCCGGACCGCCCCACGCTGGTCGTCACGGGCGGCTCCCTGGGCGCGCTCAGCCTCAACCGAGCGGCGGCGGGCGCCGCCGCCGACCTCCTCGCCGCGGGTGCCCAGGTGCTCCACCTGACCGGTCGCGGCAAGGCGGACGACGTGCGCGCGGCCCTGGGCGGGCTCGGGCCCGCGGACGCGGCGGCCTACCAGGTCCGGGAGTACCTCGCCGAGATGGAGCTCGCCCTCGCCGTCGCCGACCTGGTGCTGTGCCGTTCCGGCGCCGGCACGGTGGGCGAGCTCGCCGCGCTCGGGATCCCGGCCGTCTACGTGCCGCTCCCGGTGGGCAACGGCGAGCAGCGCCTCAACGCGGCCCCCGTCGTGGACGCGGGTGGCGGGCTGCTGGTCGCGGACGCCGACGCGTCCCCGGAGCTGGTCCGCCGCGCCGTGGTGCCGCTCCTCACCGACCCCGGGCGGCTCGCCGCGATGAGCCGTGCCGCGTCGGCCGTCGGCGTGGTGGACGCCGCGGCGCGCGTCGCCGACCTCGTCGAGGCGGCCCGGTGACGGGCGCGAGCGTCACCGTCGCGGACCTCGCGGCCCGCGGGCGCGTGCACCTGGTCGGCGTCGGCGGGGCCGGCATGTCCGCCGTCGCCGGGCTGCTCGCGGCGCGCGGGCTGGCG
Source organism: Actinotalea sp. JY-7876 (assembly GCF_014042015.1). Taxonomy (NCBI): domain Bacteria; kingdom Bacillati; phylum Actinomycetota; class Actinomycetes; order Micrococcales; family Cellulomonadaceae; genus Actinotalea; species Actinotalea sp. JY-7876. Next base: position 1,377,512 of record NZ_CP059493.1, read on the forward strand.
GTCTCGGGGTCCGACGCGCGCGAGGGACCGGTGACGGCCGCGCTGCGCGCGGCGGGCGTCCACGTGGACATCGGCCACGACGCCGCGCACGTCGACGGCGCGGGCACCGTGGTGGTCTCCACCGCGATCCGCCCCACGAACCCCGAGCTCGCAGCGGCGCGCGACCACGGCGTGCCGGTGCTGCACCGCTCCGAGGCGCTCGCGGCGCTCATGGCCGACCGCCGCGCGGTGGCGGTCGCGGGCGCGCACGGCAAGACCACGACGTCGGCCATGGTGGCCGTCGCCCTGGACCACGCCGGGCTCGCGCCGTCCTGGGCGATCGGCGGCACGGTCCTCGCGGCCGACGGCGCGTCGGACGCCCCCCGGGCGGCGGGCTCGGTCCCCGACGTCGGCGGCGGTCACGCCGGCACGGGCGACGTCATCGTGGTCGAGGCCGACGAGTCCGACGGCTCGTTCCTCGCGTACGCGCCGCAGATCGCCGTCGTGACCAACATCGAGCCGGACCACCTCGACCACTACGGCACCCGGGAGGCGTTCGAGGCTGCGTTCCGCCGGTTCGCCGCACGCGTGCTGCCGGGCGGGTGGCTCGTCGCCTGTGCGGACGACCCCGGCTCCGCAGCCCTCGCCGCGCACGCCCGGGACCAGGGCGTGGGCGTGCGCACCTACGGCACGGCGCCGGGGGCCGACGTGCGCGTGGGCCCGTGGACGCCGGAGCCCGCGCGCTCGGGCGGTTCCACCTGGGTGGACGACGGCTCGGGGCCCGTGGCGCTCCGGCTCCGGGTCCCGGGCGCGCACATGGGCCTGGACGCCGCGGCGGCGTGGACCGCGGCCCGGCTCCTCGGCGTCGACGCCGCGCGCGCGGCCGAAGGGCTCGCCCGCTTCGTCGGCACGGGCCGGCGCTTCGAGGACCGGGGGAGCGCGGCGGGCGTGCGGGTCGTGGACGACTACGCGCACCACCCGACCGAGGTCGCGGCGCTGCTGCGGGCCGCGCGGCCGGTCGCCGGTGACGGGCGCGTGCTCGTCGTGTTCCAGCCCCACCTGTACTCGCGCACGGCCGCATTCGCGTCCGAGTTCGCCCAGGCCCTCGACCTGGCCGACGTCGTCGTGGTGACCGACGTCTACGCGGCGCGTGAGGACCCCGACCCCACGATCACCGGGGGCACCGTGGTCGAGCGCATGACCGGCGACGCGACCTTCGTCCCGGACCGGCTCGAGGCCGCCCGGGTGCTCGCGGCGCGTGCGCGACCCGGCGACCTCGTCCTGACCGTCGGCGCCGGCGACGTCACCGAGCTCGGGCCGGTCGTCCTCGCGCACCTCGCCGGCCGCGACGACGCGTCGTGAGGCCGCCGACGACGCCGCGCCGCGTCGCCCCGCTCACGCCGCAGGCCGCGGGGCGTCCCGCCCCGCCCCGGCCGCCGCGCGCGGCGGCCCCGCCCGCCCAGGTGGAGGTGGACCCGCCCGCCCACGTGGAGGTGGACCCGCCCGCCCAGATCGAGGTGGACGTCGAGGCGACGCCGCCCACGCGCGACGCCGGGGCGTCCGTCGTGCCAGGCGCCTGGCGCCCGGTCCGGCCGGCCGTCGTGTCGGACGCCGCGGGCCGGCTGGCCGAGCGCGCGGCGGTGCGCCGCCACGTGGCACGCCGGCGCATCGCCCTGGTGGCCGGCTCCGTCGCGGTGCTGGCGGGCCTCGCGTGGCTCCTGCTCGTCTCGCCGGTCCTCGCGCTCGACCTCGGGCAGGTCCGGGTCGAGGGGCAGGGCACCGTCGTCGACGCGTCGGCGGTCGCCGCGGTCGTCGAGCCGCATGACGGGACGCCCCTGCCGCGCCTGGACACGGTGGCGCTGCGCCGGGAGATCCTGGACGTGCCCGGTGTGCGGGCGGCGGAGGTGACCCGGGAGTGGCCCCACGGGCTCCTCGTCACCGTCGTGTCGCGCGAGCCGGTGGTCGCCGTCCCGCAGGCCGAGGGCGGCGTCGCCCTGCTCGACGTCGAGGGGGTCCAGGTGGGCCGCTCCGACGCCGCGCCCGACGGGCTGCCGGTGGTCCAGGTCCCGCTGGACGACCCGGGTGCGCGCGCGCTCACGGCAGTGCTCACGGTGCTGCAGCAGCTGCCGCCCGAGCTGGCCGCCGAGATCGCCACGGTCGAGGCCGACAGCCAGGACACGGTGCGGTTCACCCTGCGCGACGGCGCGGCGGTCGCGTGGGGGAGCGCCGACCGCACGGCGCTCAAGGCCCGCGTGCTGCAGACCCTGCGCACGGCCGAGCCGAGCCGCTCGGCCAGCCACTTCGACGTCTCGGCGCCCGAGCTGCCCATCACGCGGTCCTGATCCGGCGACACGCGCGCCAGGTCGTTGCCCGGGGCCGCCGGGCGACCTAGCGTCGCAACCGACAGCATCTGACATAACTCTAACCTTCTACCTCAGAGTGAAGGTTTGACCCGTACGCAGGACGAGAGGCACCGACGTGGCAGCTCCGCAGAACTACCTGGCGGTCATCAAGGTGGTGGGCATCGGGGGCGGTGGCGTCAACGCCGTCAACCGGATGATCGAGGTCGGCCTCAAGGGCGTCGAGTTCATCGCGATCAACACGGACGCGCAGGCGCTCCTGATGTCCGACGCGGACGTCAAGCTCGACGTCGGCCGGGAGCTCACGCGCGGCCTCGGCGCCGGCGCGGACCCCGAGGTCGGCAAGAAGGCCGCCGAGGACCACGCGGAGGAGATCGAGGACGTCCTGCGCGGGGCGGACATGGTCTTCGTCACCGCGGGCGAGGGCGGCGGCACGGGCACGGGCGGTGCACCCGTCGTGGCGCGCATCGCGCGCTCGCTCGGCGCGCTGACCATCGGCGTCGTGACCCGCCCCTTCACGTTCGAGGGCCGGCGCCGCTCGGTGCAGGCCGAGACGGGCATCGACGCGCTGCGCGCCGAGGTCGACACGCTCATCGTGATCCCGAACGACCGTCTGCTGTCGATCTCCGACCGCTCGGTCTCCGTGCTCGACGCGTTCCACTCGGCCGACCAGGTGCTGCTGTCGGGCGTCCAGGGCATCACGGACCTCATCACGACGCCCGGCCTGATCAACCTCGACTTCGCCGACGTCAAGAGCGTCATGCAGGGGGCCGGCTCGGCGCTCATGGGCATCGGCTCGGCCCGAGGGGACGACCGCGCGGTGCAGGCCGCCGAGCTCGCGATCTCCTCGCCGCTGCTCGAGGCGAGCATCGACGGGGCGCACGGCGTGCTGCTCTCCATCCAGGGTGGCTCGGACCTCGGCCTGTTCGAGATCAACGAGGCCGCGCGCCTGGTGCAGGAGGCGGCGCACCCGGAGGCGAACATCATCTTCGGCGCCGTCATCGACGACGCCCTCGGCGACGAGGTCCGGGTGACGGTGATCGCGGCCGGCTTCGACAGCGGCAGCCCCACGGTGCGCCGCGACAGCCGCGCGCTCGGCCAGGTGAGCAGCGCGCCGCGCGCGCCGAGCCTGCCGGTGGCGGAGCCGCGCCCGGCGACGACGGACCTCCCGGCTGCCGCGGCCGAGCCGTGGCGGGCCTTCGGCAACGGGCCGTCGTCGGACGGACCGGAGCGCCCGGACCAGCGCGGGCAGCACGCGCAGCCGGTGTACCAGCCCGTCGGGCACAACGGCGCGCGGCTCAACGAGGCCGGGGACCGTGCGGGCGAGGCCGCGCCGTCGTTCCTCGCCGACGACCGCGACCCCGCGCCCGCGGTGGACGTGCCCCCGGTGCTCGACGAGCGGCCGGTCCGGCGCGGCGGCAACGACGACCTCGACCTGCCGGACTTCCTGAAGAACCCGTGACCGGTGGTGTGACGGCGGCCGCCGCGGACTGGCTCGAGGTCGAACTCGGCCGGGGTGTCCGCGGCGGCTTCACGGGCGCGGACGCCAACCTCAGCGGGGTCGTGGGCGACGGTGTCCTCGCCGCGGAGCACCGGCGGGCGCTCGCCGGACGTCTCGGGGCGCCGCTGGCGCTCGTCCGCCAGGTCCACGGCGCGGGCGTGCGCGACGCGGACCCCCGCCTGGGCGCGCTCGACCACGCCGAGCTGCCCGAGGGGGACGCGCTCGTCACGAACCGGTCCGACGTCGCCGTCGGCGTCCTCGTCGCGGACTGCGTCCCGGTCCTGCTGGCCGATCCGGGGCGGCGGGTGGTGGCCGCGGTGCACGCGGGCCGCCGCGGCCTGGTCGCGGGCGTCCTGGAGGCCGCCGTCGACCGCATGGTCGCGCTGGGCGCCCGGGTGGGCGACGTGCGCGCCGTCATCGGGCCGGCGGTGTGCGGCCGGTGCTACGAGGTGCCCGAGGACATGCGCGAGGACGTCGCGCGGGCGGTGCGCGGCACGGCGTCGACGACGTCCTGGGGGACGCCCGCGCTCGACCTGCCCGCCGGCGTCCGCGGCCGGCTGCTGGACGCCGGTGTGGGGCGGGTCGGGGACGTCGCCGCCTGCACGGTCGAGGACGCGCGCTGGTTCTCCCACCGTGCGTCGAGCGCGTCGGGCCACCCGACGTCGGCGCGTCCCGCGGGCCGGTTCGGGGCGGTCGTGCGGCTCCTGCCCGACCCGCCCGCCGACGCCGCGGCCCACCGGGCGGGCACGCCCTCGTGACCCGCGGCACCCGATGCGACACAACCGGCGCGGCCTGGCGTGTCGCCCGGCGGTGGCGCCGACCTGCGCGTTAGCGTGGTCAGGACCGGATCGACGCCCCTCGGGCGGCGGTCCACACGGGACCGTGACTCGGGATGGAGGCCGTTGTGGCCGGAGCGCTGCGCAAGACGATGCTGTACCTGGGCCTGGCCGAGGACGACGGCCGCCGGGACGCCGACGACTACGTCGACGAGTACGACCACGAGTACGCCCCGACGCACGAGTACGAGGCCGAGGTGACCCCGTTGCACCCGACGCGTCAGCACGAGACGTACGACCACGCGCCCGCGCCCGAGCTGCGCCGCATCACCACGGTGCACCCGCGCTCCTACAACGACGCGCGCGTCATCGGCGAGGCCTTCCGGTCGGGCACGCCGGTGATCATGAACCTCTCGGAGATGACGGACGCCGACGCGAAGCGGCTCGTCGACTTCTCCGCGGGGCTGATCTTCGGCCTTCACGGCGCGATCGAGCGCGTCACGAGCAAGGTGTTCCTGCTCTCCCCGGAGCACGTCGAGGTCACGGGCGAGGAGCAGGCCGGCAGCGGCGAGCAGCGCGCCGGCTTCTACAACCAGAGCTGAGACGTGCTCGGCATCGTCTGGGACGTCCTGTACCTGGTCGTTCTCGTCTACCTGATCCTGCTGTTCGCGCGCCTGGTGCTCGACTGGGTCCAGATCTTCGCGCGCGACTGGCGCCCCCGCGGCGCGATGCTCGTCGTGGCGGAGGTGGTCTACACGGCCACCGACCCGCCGCTGCGCGCGGTGCGGCGGGTCGTCCCGCCTCTGACCATCGGACAGATCCGTCTCGACCTGGCCTTCACGATCGTCGTGATCGTGTGCTGGATCCTGCTCCGCGTCCTCGCATCGTTGTAACACGCACGCCGCTGTACCCCGTCCGCCGCCGTGCGGGCGGTCTGTTGTCCGCTACGGTGATCCGCAGGCGGTCGGCGGACTGCCCCGGGCCCGACCAGCACGATCTACGAGGTGAACCCATGGCTCTGCTCACGGCAGATGACGTCCTGAACAAGAAGTTCCAGGCGACCAAGTTCCGGGAGGGCTACGACCAGGACGAGGTCGACGACTTCCTGGACGAGGTCGTGAACACCCTGCGCGCGGTCTCTGCCGAGAACGAGGAGCTCAAGGCGAAGCTCGCCGCGGCCGAGCGCCGCGTCGCCGAGCTGAGCCGGAACAACGGTGGCGGCACCTCGTCGCCGTTCGCGCAGCCGCAGGACCGTCCGGAGCCCGCGCCCGCACCGGCGCCGGCGCCCGCCCCCGAGCCGGAGCCCGAGCCGGAGCCGGCCCCCGCGCCGGTCGTGGCGGCGCCCGTCGCCCAGGAGCGCGTCACCGCCCAGGCCCCGACCGCGTCGCAGCGGCTCTCCGAGCCCGAGTCCGCGACCGGCATGCTGCAGCTCGCGCAGAAGCTGCACGACGACTACGTGCGCTCCGGCCAGGAGGAGGGCGACCGGATCGTCGCCGACGCCAAGTCGCAGGCCACGCGCATCGTGCGGGAGGCCGAGGAGACGTCGGCGCGCACGCTGTCGCAGCTCGAGCAGGAGCGCAGCCTCCTCGAGCGCAAGATCGACGAGCTCCGGGTGTTCGAGCGGGACTACCGCACGCGCCTCAAGAGCTACCTCGAGAACCTGCTGGGCGACCTCGACGCGCGAGGCACGTCCGTCGCGCCGCGCGGCGGGAACGAGCAGGGTCTGCAGTTCAACGGCTGACCGCGAAGGGTCGCCCGCGGGTCCGGTCGGGCCCGCACCCGTATGACCGACGTCACGACGCACCACACCGGCTCGTCTGGTGTGGTGCGTTGTGCGTCACCCGTGGGAGGTCTACTCTCGCGTGACCTTCTGCAAGGGAGTGCCATGGCCATCGACGACACGGTCGGCCCCACCGTCGGGAACCCGCCGCCGCACGACATGCCGAACCTGGCGAGCCTGGTTTCGACCTTCCCGGTGCGGGACGGCGAGGAGCCCTGGACGCTGGCGGAGGTCGAGCAGATCGCGCAGGAGCTGACGATCGAGATGGCGCGGCTGCGGGTCGAGCTCACGACCGCCGATGCCGAGCTCTCGTCCCTGCTGCGCAACTCCGGCGACGGGGCGGGGGACGACCAGGCCGACTCCGGCTCGAGCGCGCTCGAGCGCGAGCAGGAGCTCACGCTCGTCCTGAACACGCGCGACCTGCTCGAGCAGAACGCCCACGCGCTCGCGCGGGTGGGCGAGCCTGGCTTCGGGACCTGCGAGTCCTGCGGTCAGGCGGTCGGCAAGGCGCGGCTCCAGGCCTTCCCGCGCGCGACGCTCTGCGTGACCTGCAAGGCCCGCCAGGAGCGTCGCTGAATCGTGGCGTCCCGCCCGGCGCGTGTGCGCCCTGTTGTCCGGCTCCTGCTCCTCGCCGTGGCCGTCCTCGCGATCGACCAGGCCTCCAAGGCCTGGGCTCTGCAGACCTTCACCGAGGGTGAGCGCACGCCCGTCCTCGGGGACCTGCTCGGACTGACCCTCCTGCACAACCCCGGTGCGGCCCTCGGCCTCGCCGACGGCATGACGTGGGCACTGACGGTCGCCGCCGTCGCGGTCGCCGTCGTGATCCTGCGCGTCGCGAGCCGCCTGGGCTCGCGCGGCTGGACCGTCGCACTCGGCCTGCTCCTCGGGGGCGCCGTGGGCAACCTGGTCGACCGCATGGTGCGCCCGCCCGGCGTGGGTCGCGGCCACGTCGTCGACTTCATCGCGTACGGCGACTGGTTCGTCGGCAACGTCGCGGACATCGCCATCGTGGCGGCCGCCGGGCTCATCGTGCTGCTGAGCTTCCGCGGCATCCGGGTCGACGGCACGCGCGACGCGGACCACGCGCCGGGCGCAGCGACGGACGACGCGTCCGACGAGGCGCCCGACGACGGCGGGACGGACGCCGGCGCGCCCGTCGACGACGGGACGCGCGAGCGGGACGCGCACGGGGACGGCGGGATGCCCGTGGCGCGGCCCGGGGCGGTCGGCGAGTGAGCGGCCTGCGCTCCCTCCCGGTACCCGACGGGCTCGCGGGCGAGCGGGTGGACGCCGGCCTGTCGCGCCTCCTGGGGGTGTCCCGCACGCGCGCCGCGGAGCTCGCCGCCGCGGGGGCGGTGACGCTCGACGGTCGCCCGGTGGGCAAGTCCGACCGGCTCGTCGCGTCGGCCTGGCTCGAGGTCGACGTCGAGGCGCTCGACGGCCCCGTGGCCGCCGCGGCCGCCGCGGCTGCGGAGCCCGTGCCGGGCATGCGCATCCTGCTGGACGACGACGACGTCGTCGTGGTCGACAAGCCCGTCGGCGTCGCCGCGCACGCGTCGCCGGGGTGGACCGGCCCGACCGTCGTCGGGGCGCTCGCCGCGGCGGGCTACCGGATCTCGACGTCGGGCGCGGCCGAGCGGCAGGGCATCGTGCACCGGCTCGACGTCGGCACGTCCGGCCTCATGGTCGTCGCCAAGAGCGAGCGCGCCTACACCGTGCTCAAGCGGGCGTTCAAGGAGCGCACGGTCGAGAAGGTGTACCACGCCGTCGTGCAGGGCCACCCCGAGCCGACGACCGGGACGATCGACGCACCCATCGGCCGCCACCCGACGTCGGACTGGAAGTTCGCCGTCACGGCCTCGGGCAAGCCCTCGGTGACGCACTACGAGGTGCTCGAGATGGTGCCTGCCGCGTCGCTGGTCGAGGTGCACCTGGAGACCGGGCGGACCCACCAGATCCGGGTCCACATGGCCGCGTTGCGCCACCCGTGCGTCGGCGACGTCACGTACGGCGCGGACCCGGCGCTGGCGCAGCGCCTCGGCCTGACCCGGCAGTGGCTGCACGCGATGCGCCTCGGGTTCCACCACCCGGCGACGGGGGCCTGGACCCAGGTGACGAGCGACTACCCGGACGACCTGCGCTCGGCGTGGGACGCGCTGCGCGCGACCGACTGACGTCGCGCGCGCGGCGCGCCGACGCGACCTCGACCGCAGTGGCGGGTCGTCCGCGGTGTCGGTGGGGCCGCCTAGAATCGCGCCATGGCTGCCGCAGGTTCTGACTTCGTCCACCTGCACGTCCACACCGAGTACTCGATGCTCGACGGCGCCGCCAAGCTCGACGAGCTCTTCGCCGAGGTCGCGCGGCAGGGCCAGACCGCGATCGCCACCACGGACCACGGGTACCTGTTCGGGGCGTTCGACTTCTGGAGCAAGGCCACCCGGGCCGGGATCAAGCCGATCATCGGCGTCGAGGCGTACGTGACCCCGGGGACGAGCCGGTTCGACAAGACGCGCGTGAAGTGGGGCGAGGCCCACCAGAAGGACGACGACGTCTCGGCCAGCGGCGCGTACACGCACCTGACCATGTGGGCGCGCAACAACGAGGGCCTGCACAACCTCTTCCGCGCGAGCTCGCTCGCGTCGCTCGACGGCCAGATGGGCAAGTGGCCGCGCATGGACCGCGAGCTGCTCTCGACCTACGCGTCCGGGCTCGTCGCGTCGTCCGGCTGCCCGTCGGGCGAGATCCAGACCCGCCTGCGCCTGGGGCACTACGACGAGGCGCTGCGGGCCGCGGGCGAGCTGCAGGACATCTTCGGCAAGGAGCACTTCTACGTCGAGCTCATGGACCACGGGCTCGACATCGAGACGCGCGTGCAGAAGGACCTCCTGCGGATCGCCCAGGAGATCGGCGCGCCGCTCCTGGCCACGAACGACCTGCACTACACGCGGCGCGAGGACGCCTCCTTCCAGGAGGCCCTGCTGGCGATCAACTCCGGCTCGACGCTCGCGGACCCGGACCGGTTCAAGTTCGACGGCGACGGGTACTACGTCAAGTCCGCCGAGGAGATGCGGCGCATCTGGGCGGAGCTGCCGGAGGCCTGCGACAACACGCTCCTGCTCGCCGAGCAGTGCGAGGTCTCGTTCAACACGTCGGCGAACTACATGCCGAACTACCCGTGCCCGCCCGGTGAGGACGAGACCTCGTGGTTCATCAAGGAGGTCGAGCGCGGGCTGCACGTGCGCTACCCGGGCGGCATCCCGGACGACGTGCGGCGCCAGGCCGAGTTCGAGACCGAGGTCATCACCTCGATGGGGTTCCCGGGGTACTTCCTCGTGGTCGCCGACTTCATCAACTGGGCCAAGGACAACGGGATCCGCGTGGGCCCGGGCCGCGGCTCGGGCGCGGGCTCGATGGCCGCGTACGCGATGCGCATCACGGACCTCGACCCGCTCCAGCACGGGCTCATCTTCGAGCGCTTCCTCAACCCCGACCGCGTCTCGATGCCCGACTTCGACGTCGACTTCGACGAGCGCCGGCGCGGTGAGGTGATCCGCTACGTCACCGAGAAGTACGGCGAGGACCGCGTCGCCCAGATCGTCACCTACGGCACCATCAAGGCCAAGCAGGCCCTCAAGGACTCCTCGCGCCTCCTCGGCCTCCCCTTCGCGATGGGGGAGAAGCTCACCAAGGCGATGCCGCCCGCGATCATGGGCAAGGACATCAGCCTCACCGGGATCTTCGACCCCGCCGACAAGCGGTACAACGAGGCCGAGGAGTTCCGTCAGGTCCACGCGGCCGACCCGGACGCCCAGCGCGTCGTCGAGCTCGCGAAGGGCATCGAGGGCCTCAAGCGGCAGTGGGGCGTGCACGCGGCAGGCGTCATCATGTCGAGCGAGCCGCTCATCGACATCATCCCCATCATGCGTCGCCCGCAGGACGGCGCGGTCATCACGCAGTTCGACTACCCGACCTGCGAGGGCCTCGGCCTGATCAAGATGGACTTCCTGGGGCTGCGCAACCTCACGATCCTCGACGACGCCCTGCAGAACATCGAGCTGAACGGCAAGGACCCGGTGGTCCTGGAGGACCTCACCCTCGACGACCCGGCGACGTTCGAGCTGCTCGGTCGCGGCGACACGCTCGGGGTGTTCCAGCTCGACGGCGGGGGCATGCGCACGCTGCTGCGCCTGATGCGACCCGACAACTTCGAGGACATCTCCGCCGTCGGCGCGCTCTACCGGCCGGGCCCGATGGGCGCGAACTCGCACACCAACTACGCGCTGCGCAAGAACGGCGTGCAGCCCGTGGTGCCGATCCACCCCGAGCTGGCCGAGCCGCTCGCGGAGATCCTGGGTCAGACGTACGGCCTGATCGTCTACCAGGAGCAGGTGATGGCGATCGCGCAGAAGGTCGCCGGCTACAGCCTCGGCCAGGCCGACATCCTGCGGCGCGCGATGGGCAAGAAGAAGAAGGCGGAGCTGGACAAGCAGTTCGCCGGCTTCTCCGCGGGCATGCAGGAGCGCGGCTACTCGATGGACGCCGTGAAGACGCTGTGGGACATCCTGCTGCCCTTCTCCGACTACGCCTTCAACAAGGCGCACTCCGCCGCGTACGGCGTCGTGTCGTACTGGACCGCCTACCTCAAGGCGAACTACCCGACGGAGTACATGGCCGCGCTGCTGACGAGCGTGCGCGACGACAAGGACAAGTCCGCCCTCTACCTGGGCGAGTGCCGCCACATGGGCATCACCGTGCTGCCGCCGGACGTGAACTCCTCGTCGGCGAACTTCACGGCCGTCGGCACCGACATCCGCTTCGGCCTCACCGCGGTGCGCAACGTGGGCGCCAACGTCGTCGACGCGATCGTCGCGACGCGCGAGGCGAAGGGCGACTTCACGTCGTTCACCGACTTCCTCGACAAGGTCCCGGCCGTGGTCTGCAACAAGCGGACGATCGAGTCGCTCATCAAGGCGGGCGCGTTCGACTCGCTCGCGCCGAGCCGCCGGGCGCTGCTGCTGGTCCACGAGCAGGCGGTCGACGCCGTCGTCGGGGTCAAGCGCAAGGAGGCCGAGGGCCAGTTCGACCTGTTCGCGGGCTTCGGCGGTGACGACGACGACGCGGGGCTCACCTTCACGGTCGACGTCCCGGACGTGCCGGACTGGGACAAGAAGCAGCGGCTCGCCTTCGAGCGCGAGATGCTCGGGCTGTACGTCTCGGACCACCCGCTCGCCGGCCTGGAGCACGTGCTCGCCGCCGCGGCGGACTGCTCGATCACGGCGCTGAACGCCGACGACGCGCGGGCGGACGGCTCGATGGTCACGGTGTGCGGTCTCGTCACGTCGCTCCAGCGGAAGATGTCGAAGAACGGCAACCCGTGGGCGGCGGTGACGCTGGAGGACATCGACGGCTCGGTCGAGATCATGTTCTTCGGTGAGACGTACCTCGCCTACTCGACCGTGCTCGCGGAGGACGCGATCATCACGGTCCGCGGCCGCGTGCGCCGCCGGGACGAGACGATGCAGCTCCAGGCCGTCGAGGTGTGGCTGCCCGACGTCTCCGCCGTCGAGAGCAAGCCGGTGATGATCACGTTGCCGGTCTCGCGGTGCACGCCGCCCGTCGTGGAGCGGCTGCGCGAGGTGCTGACGACCCACCCGGGCGTCACCGAGGTGCACCTCAAGCTCACGCAGCCCGGACGCGCCACCGTGATGCGGCTCGAGGAGAGCCTGCGGATCGACCGCTCGCCGGCGCTCTTCGCGGACCTCAAGGTGCTGCTGGGCCCCGGCTGCCTGACGGGGTGACGGCCGGGCCGGCCTGCGGGGGCGGACCTAGACTCGCCCGGTGATCCACCTGACCCCCGAGCAGCACGTCTTCGTGACGGAGCGGCACCTGGCGACCCTGACGACCCTGCGCCCGAACGGCACGCCGCACGTCGTGCCGGTCGGGTTCACGTGGGACCCGTCGCTGGGGGTCCTGCGCATCACCACGCGCGTGACCTCGGCCAAGGTGCGCCACGTCCGCAACGCCCAGGAGGCGGGCGGTGCGCGGGTCGCGGTCTGCCAGGTCGACGGTGGCCGCTGGCTGACCTTCGAGGGCCTCGCGACGGTCGAGGAGGACCCGGCGGAGGTGGAGGAGGCCGTGCGGCGGTACGCGCGCCGCTACCGCCGGCTCGAGCACGACCCGCAGCGGGTCGTGCTGCGCATCACGGCCGACCGCGTCCTCGGGTCCGACTACATGACCCGCTGACGCGCGCGAGGCTGCGGCCCCCGTGGTGGCCGCAGCCCCGGTCGACCGCCCGGTCGACCGCTGCGGCGAGCGGTCCTGTGCCGGGCGCGTCAGGCGACGCGGAAGGCGTGCTCGCCGTCGGGCAGCGACACCACCACGACGGCGCCCGTGGCGAGCTGGCGGCCTCGTCGCTGCTCGAGCTCGCCGTCGACCCGGACCTCGCCCTCCTCCAGGAGGGCCCGCGCGTGCGCGCCGGACTCGGCGATGCCCGCGAGCTTGAGGAACTGACCGAGGCGGATGCCGGCCTCGTCGACCGGTACGTCCTGCACGTCCTGGGGAGCCACCCCCCGAGTCTGCCAGTCGCGGCCGGCCGGCGTCCCCGGCGGTGGGACTGCCGTCGCCGCCCGGTCGCGATTCCGGCGCGGATCGCCGCCGACCTAGACTCACGACGTGATCTCCCGCATCGACCTGCGTGGTCGCACCCTGACCCCTCGCGAGCTGACCGCGACGCTGCCGCGGCCCGAGCTCGACGTCGCCGGAGCCGCCGAGCGCGTCGCGCCGATCCTCGACGACGTCCGGGCGCGCGGGGCCGCCGCCCTCCGCGACCTGGCCGAGCGCTTCGACGGCGTCCGCCCCGAGCACCTGCGGGTGCCCGCCGAGGCGCTGAGCGCGGCGCTCGCCGAGCTGCCCGCGGACGTGCGCGCCGCGCTGGAGGAGGCGATCCGGCGGGTCCGCACGGTGCACGCGGCGCAGGTCCCGGCGCCGTCGAGCGTCGACCTCGGTCCGGGCGCCCAGGTGCGCCAGCGGTGGCTGCCCGTGCGCCGGGTGGGCCTCTACGTGCCCGGCGGGCTCGCCGTGTACCCCTCGTCGGTCGTCATGAACGTGGTGCCGGCGCAGGAGGCGGGGGTGGCGTCGCTCGCGGTGACCAGCCCGCCGCAGAAGGAGAACGGCGGTCTCCCGCACCCCACGATCCTGGCCGCCTGCGCGCTGCTCGGCGTGAGCGAGGTCTACGCCGTCGGCGGCGCGCAGGCCGTCGGGATGCTCGCGTACGGGGCGGACGGCGAGGACGAGCGCGACGGCGCCGTCCTCTGTGAGCCCGTCGACGTCGTCACGGGCCCGGGGAACCAGTACGTCACCGCCGCGAAGCGCCTCGTCCGCGGCGTCGTCGGGATCGACTCCGAGGCCGGCCCCACCGAGATCGCGGTCCTCGCGGACCGCACGGCGGACCCGGCTCACGTGGCGGCGGACCTGGTCTCCCAGGCCGAGCACGGCCCGACGTCGGCGTCGGTCCTCGTGACCGACTCCGTGGCGCTCGCCGACGCCGTCGAGGAGCTCCTGCCTTCCGTGGTCGGTGCCACTCGGCACAGCGAGCGTGTCGCGACGGCGCTGCGGGGCCCTCAGTCGGCCGTGGTGCTGGTCGACGACCTCGAGCAGGGCCTGGCCGTGGTCAACGCCTACGGCGCCGAGCACCTCGAGATCCAGACCGCGGACGCGGCGCAGGTCGCGGAGCGCGTGACCAGCGCGGGTGCGATCTTCGTCGGCCCGTACTCGCCCGTGTCCCTGGGCGACTACATGGCCGGGTCGAACCACGTGCTCCCCACCGGCGGCTGCGCGCACTACGCGAGCGGGCTCGGCGTCCACAGCTTCCTGCGCCCGGTCCAGGTCGTGGAGTACGGCCGGGACGCGCTCGCGGAGGTGGCGGACCGCATCGTCGCCCTCGCCGGCGACGAGGATCTCCCGGCCCACGGCGAGGCGGTCCAGACGCGCTTCGCCGAGACACCGCCCCGCTCCACCCCCTGACCCACCGGCTCCACCCCCTGACCCACCGGGCGCGCCGTCCTCCCGTCCGGCCCTCGCGCTCCCTCCCTGCGGCCGCTCGGGCCGCCCTGCCGACGCGCGCACTCCCGCCCCACCGCGGAGCGTCGTGCCACGACACGCCCGGCGCGTCGCACCACAACCCTCCGCGCTCGGGGCACATCGCTCCGCAAGACCCCACGTCGCTCCGCGCCGGTCGCACGCCGCTCCGAAGCACGCCGCTCCGTAGCACGCCAGGCCACTCGCGTTCCCTCCCTGCGCCGCGCGCCCCCATCCCACGCGGAGCGTCGTGGCACGACACGCCGGCGTGTCGCACCACGTCGCTCCGCGCTGGCGGCACGACGCTCCGCGCCACGGCACGTCGCTCCGCACTCGTGCCACATCGCTCCGCGCGACGGCACCACGCTCCGCGCCGGTGAGCTGACATGTCCGCACGACGTCGGGTCGCTCCGCATTCGTGCCACATCGCTCCGCGCGATGGCACCACGCTCCGCGCCGGTGAGCTGACATGTCCGCACGACGTCGGGTCGCTCCGCATTCGTGCCACATCGCTCCGCGCGATGGCACCACGCTCCGCGCCGGTGAGCTGACATGTCCGCACGACGTCGGGTCGCTCCGCACTCGTGCCACGTCGCTCCGCGCGACGGCACCACGCTCCGTGCTGGTACGGTGTCCGGCTCCACCGACCGGGCGCGGGCGCCGGCGGTGCGGCAGGGCTCAGCCCTGCGCGAGGGCGAAGGGGTGGACCGCGGCGGCGCCGGCCTCGCGCAGCAGGCGGGCGGCGACGGTCGCGGTCCAACCCGTGTCGTACCGGTCGTCCACGAGCACCACGGTTCGTCCGGGGAGCCCGTCGCGCGCCGCGGCGCCGAGGTCGAGGCGCAGGCGCCGGACGACGTCGGCGAGCCGCTGGGCGCTGTTGACGTCGTGCCGCGAGACCAGGCCGTCCTCCGGGACGACGGCGCCGACCACCGGCACCCCGAGGTGGCGGGCCACCCCGGCGGCGAGGTGCTCGACGAGCCGGGGCCGGCTCGCTGAGCGGACCACGACCACACCGTCCACGTGGCCCAGGGACCACGCGTCGAGCACCTCGAGCACGGGGGTGCGCAGCGCGACGGGCAGCGGGCCGTCGGGCGCGGCGTCACCCGTGAACAGGGCGCGCAGCACGCCACCGACGCCGAGCGCGTCCAGGCGTGCGACGGCCCGGCCGGCCTCGGCGGCCGCACCGGCGGCGATCTTGCCGCTGAGGGGCACGCCGAGCGCCGACATCCCGCTCGGCCACTGCCGCCGGGGCGAGAGCTCCACGCCCGGCACGGCCAGCGCGCCGCGCGCGGCGGCGACCGCGTCGGCGTCCGGGGCCGCGTCCTGCGTCGTGCCCGTGCACCGGTCGCAGCGGCCGCACTGCCAGCCGGGGGTCAGGTCGGCATCGTCCAGGGCCGCGCGCAGGAAGGCCATCCGGCAGCCCGTCGTGGCGACGTACTCGAGCATCGCGCGCGACTCGGCGTCCCGGGTGGCCGCGACGCGCGCGTACCGCTCGGCGTCGTAGGCCCACGGCTCGCCCGTCGAGCGCCACCCGCCGCGCACCCGCTGCACGGCGCCGTCGACGTCGAGCACCTTGAGCATGGTCTCGAGCCGACCGCGCCGCAGGCTGACCCGCGGCTCGAGCGCCGCGGTCGAGAGCGTCCCGCCGTCCTGCTCGAGCGCCGCCAGCGTGGCGCGCACCTCACGCTCGGGCGGGAACGCCATCGAGGCGAACCAGTCCCAGATGGCGCGGTCGTCCCTCCCGGGCAGCAGCACGACGTCCGCCCGCGAGGTCGCACGACCGGCGCGACCCACCTGCTGGTAGTACGCGATGGGGGAGCTCGGCGCCCCGAGGTGAACGACGAAGGCGAGGTCGGGCTTGTCGAAGCCCATGCCCAGCGCCGACGTCGCGACCAGCGCCTTGACCCGGTTCGCCAGGAGGTCCTGCTCGCACTCGAGGCGCTCGGCGGGCTCGGTCTGCCCGGTGTAGGCCCGCACGGGCAGCCCGGCCCCGCGCAGGTGGGCGGCGACCTGCTCGGCCGCCGCCACCGTGAGGCAGTAGACGATGCCGGAGCCCTCGAACCGCGGCAGGTTCTGGGTCAGCCAGGCCAGCTGCGACGCGTGGTCCGGCAGCTCGCGCACCGCCAGCGCGAGGCTCTCGCGGTCGAGCGAGCCGCGCAGGACCAGGACCTGCGCGCCGTCGTCGGCCCGCAGCCCGGCGGCGAGCTGCTCCGCGACGTCGTGGGTCACCCGCTCGTTCGCCGTCGCCGTCGTCGCGAGCACGGGCGTGCCGGCGGGCAGCTCGGAGAGCAGCGTGCGGATGCGCCGGTAGTCGGGGCGGAAGTCGTGGCCCCAGTCGGACACGCAGTGGGCCTCGTCGACGACCAGCAGCCCGGCGTCGTCGGCCAGCCGCGGCAGGACGTCGTCGCGGAAGCCCGGGTTGTTGAGCCGCTCGGGCGAGACGAGGAGCACGTCGGTCTCGCCGGCGGCCACGCGCTCGTGCACCGCCTGCCACTCGTCGGTGTTGGCCGAGTGGATCGTCTCCGCCCGGATCCCCGCCCGGCGCGCCGCGTCGACCTGGTTGCGCATCAGGGCGAGCAGCGGCGAGACGATGACTGTCGGTCCGGCGCCCCGGGCCCGGAGCAGGGCGGTGGCGACGAAGTACACCGCCGACTTGCCCCAGCCCGTGCGCTGGACGACGAGCGCGCGCCGGCGGTCGGTGACGAGCGCGTCGATCGCCGCCCACTGGTCGTCGCGCAGCCGCGCGTCGTCGCGGCCGACCAGCCGGCGCAGCGCCGCCTCGGCCTGCGCGCGCAGGTCGCCGTCCGGGGTCGCGACCGGGGTCGGGGCCGGGGTGACAGGGGAGTTCGTCGCGTGAGGCACGCCCCCAGTGTGCCCAGCACGTCCGACACGGCGCCGCCGTCCCCAGGCCCGGCGGGCTGCCCGCGCCCGAAGGACCCGGGGACGCGCGCCGCCGCGGCCATAGGATCGCGCGCGGGTCGCCTGCGCGGCCCCACGGACGAGGACGTCCGTGCGAGGGCGGGCCGACGGCGGCCGCGCCGGACGGGAGGCGTACGTGCCAGTGCTCGAAGTGATCGGCTGGCTGGGCTCCGCGCTGCTGGTGGCCTCCCTGCTGCAGACGCGTGTGCTGCGGTTCCGGGTCCTCAACACGATCTCGTGCGTCGTGCTCATCGGCTACAACGCGGCTCTCGGGGTGTGGCCGATGGCGGTGATGAACGTCGTCCTCACGGTGATCAACATCACGGTGGTCGTCCGCGCCACCAGGGCACGCCACGACCCGCTGACCTACGACGCGGTGCCGATGGGCGTCGCCGAGCCGTTCCTGCGCCACCTGCTCGCCCGGCACGCCGCCGACATCCGGACGTTCAACCCCGAGCTCCCGGACGACGCCGCGTCGCAGGCCGAGCACGCCTTCGTGGTCAGCACCGGCGACACCGTCGTCGGCGTCGTGCTGGCACGTGCGGGGGAGCAGCCGGGTGAGCAGGAGGTCCTGCTCGACTACGTCCTGCCGCCCTACCGGGACTTCACGCCCGGTGAGTTCGTCTTCCGCCCGGACGGGCCCTTCGCGGCTCTGGGCACGCGACGCGTCGTCGCGTCCCCGGGCATGACGTCGTCCGCGCGCTACCTGCGCGCGGTCGGCTTCGTGGAGCGGGACGGGCGGCAGGTCCTCGACCTCGCGCCGGCCGCCTGACGGGCGCGGCAGGGGTCCGTGCCCGGCGCTGGCTACGATCGGCGCGTGACCCCGAGCCTGCCGCTGCGCCCGGAGCTCCGGGGCCTGGCGCCCTACGGAGCCCCGCAGCTCGACGTGCCCGTGCTGCTCAACGTCAACGAGAACCCGTACCCGCCGTCGGACGCCGTCGTGGCCGACATCGCCCGGGCCGCCGGTGAGGCCGCCCGCGGGCTGAACCGGTACCCCGACCGGGACTTCCCGGCGCTGCGCCAGGACCTGGCGGCGTACCTGCGGCGCGAGTCGGGCGTCGAGGTGGCGCCCGACGGCGTCTGGGCCGCCAACGGCTCGAACGAGGTCATGCTGCACCTGCTCCAGGCGTTCGGCGGGCCGGGCCGGACGGCCCTCTCGTTCGCCCCCACGTACTCGATGTACCCCGAGTACGCGCGCGACACGTCCACCCGGTGGGTGACGGCGCACCGCGCCGAGGACTTCACGCTCGACCTCGACCGCGCCGTCGCGGCGGTCGCCGAGCACGCGCCGAGCGTCGTCCTGCTCGCGAGCCCCAACAACCCCACGGGCACGGCGCTGACCCGCGCCGAGGTCCAGGCCCTGCTGGCGGCGGCCGACGACGTCCCGGGCGGCTGCGTCGTCGTCGTCGACGAGGCCTACGGCGAGTTCCGCCGCGACGGGACGCCGTCCGCTCTCGAGCTCCTGGCCGACCACCCGGCGCTCGCGGTGAGCCGGACGATGTCCAAGGCCTTCGGTCTGGCGGGCGCCCGCGTCGGCTACCTCGCCGCGGCGCCCGCGCTCGTCGACGCGCTGCGCGTGGTGCGCCTGCCGTACCACCTGTCGGCCGTCACCCAGGCGGTCGCCCGCGCGGCGCTCGCGCACGCCGACGAGCTCATGGCGCAGGTCGGCTCCCTGCGGGCCGAGCGCGACGAGACGGTGGACTGGCTCCGGGCCCGGGGCCTGCAGGTCGCGCCGACCGACGCCAACTTCGTGCTGTTCGGCACGTTCGACGACCGGCACGCGGTCTGGCAGGGTCTGCTCGACCGCGGCGTGCTCATCCGCGAGGTGGGCCCGGACGGCTGGCTGCGGGTCTCGATCGGGACCCCGGCGGAGATGACGGCGTTCAAGGACGCCCTGGTGGAGGTGGCTGGACTGTGACCGCAGCAGCGAGCGAGGCGGCGCCGACGCGCGGCCGCCGGACGGGACGCGTCGAGCGGACGACGTCGGAGTCGAGCGTCCTGGTGGAGCTGGACCTCGACGGCACCGGACGCACGGAGATCTCGACGTCCGTGCCGTTCTACGACCACATGCTCACCGCACTGGGCAAGCACTCCCTGATCGACCTCGTCGTGCGCGCCAGCGGCGACACCGACGTGGACGTGCACCACACGGTCGAGGACGTCGCCATCTCGATCGGCGAGGCGCTGCGCCAGGCGCTCGGCGACAAGGCGGGCATCGGTCGCTTCGGCGACGCCCTGGTGCCCCTCGACGAGGCGCTCGCGCAGGCGGTCGTGGACGTCTCGGGGCGCCCCTACCTCGTGCACACGGGCGAGCCCGCGGGCCAGGAGTACCACCTCATCGGCGGGCACTTCACGGGGTCCCTCACGCGGCACGTCCTCGAGTCGATCGCGCACCACGCCGGCATCTGCATCCACATGCGGGTGCTCGCCGGCCGCGACCCCCACCACATCGTCGAGGCGCAGTTCAAGGCCCTCGCGCGTGCGCTGCGCTCCGCGGTCGCGCGCGACCCGCGGGTCGACGGCGTGCCCTCGACCAAGGGTGCGCTGTGAGCGCGGAGCTCGCGCCGGCCGCCGTCGTGCTGACGCAGGTCGCGATGCCGGAGGGCCTGGCGGCGGCGTGCGCCATGAGCAAGGTGCCGGTCGACGCCGTGCCCACCTCGATCGGCGCCGTCGCCGTGTGCCGCTCGACCGCCGTGGGGGACCCCGAGCTGGTGGCCCAGGTCCTCTCGCAGCTGCTGAAGAACACGCCCGTGGTGCTCATCGTCCAGCGGGACGGCCAGCTCCGCGCCGGTCGGTGGAGCGGGGGCAAGCAGGAGGAGGAGGTCGCCCCCGGGCTCCTGCTCGACGGGGCACCGCCCGAGATCGAGCAGCTCCTCCTCGGGCAGGCGACGGCGTCGGAGCTGCCGGGGACCGTCACGTCGGTCGGCATGTCCCGGCTGCGTGCCGCGCGCGTCCTCGCCCGGGCCGCGCGCGCCGGGCGGCGTGCGGGCTGACCCAGCCGTGGACGGTCCGGCTGGCACCGCGGACCGACCGTAGAATCGTCCCCGTGAGCACCCCCCGCGTCGTCGTGCTGGACTACGGCTTCGGCAACGTGCGCTCCGCGACCCGTGCGCTGGAGCGCGTCGGCGCCGACGTCGAGCTGACGGCGGATCCCGTCGCGGCGCAGGAGGCGGACGGCCTCGTGGTCCCGGGTGTCGGTGCCTTCGCGGCCGTGATGGAGGGCCTGCGTGCCGTGCGGGGTGACCAGATCATCGACCGCCGCCTCGCCGGAGGGCGCCCCGTGCTCGGGATCTGCGTCGGCATGCAGGTGATGTTCACCGAGGGCGTCGAGCACGGGGAGCGCACGCAGGGCCTGGGGGAGTGGCCCGGCGTCGTCGAGAAGCTCGAGGCGCCCGTCGTGCCGCACATGGGCTGGTCCGAGGTCGACCCCGAGCCCGGCACCCGGCTGTTCGCGGGCGTCGAGGACGAGCGGTTCTACTTCGTGCACTCCTACGCGGTGCGCGAGATGCCGCCGCTCGGCGGAGGCCGCCTCACCCCACCGACCGTGACGTGGTCCGAGCACGGCGAGCGGTTCGTCGCGGCCGTCGAGAACGGCCCGCTGTCCGCCACGCAGTTCCACCCCGAGAAGTCCGGCGACGCCGGCGCCCATCTCCTCGAGAACTGGGTCACCGCCCTGAAGGGACACTGAGCCTCCGCATGGAACGACTCCAGCTCCTGCCCGCCGTGGACGTCGCCGACGGGCAGGCGGTCCGCCTCGTCCAGGGCGAGGCCGGCTCCGAGACCTCGTACGGCAGCCCGCTGCAGGCCGCGCTCGACTGGCAGGCCGGCGGTGCCGAGTGGATCCACCTGGTCGACCTCGACGCGGCCTTCGGCTGCGGCTCCAACGCGGACCTCCTCGCCGAGGTCGTCGGCGCGCTCGACGTGAAGGTCGAGATGTCGGGCGGCATCCGCGACGACGCCTCGCTCGAGCGGGCGCTGGCGACCGGGTGCACCCGGGTCAACCTCGGCACCGCGGCCCTGGAGAACCCGGAGTGGACGGCGGATGTCATCGCCCGTCATGGCGACGCGATCGCGGTCGGCCTGGACGTGCGCGGCACCACGCTGGCGGCGCGCGGCTGGACGCGGGAGGGCGGCGACCTCTGGGAGGTGCTCGCCCGCCTGGACGCCGCCGGGTGCTCGCGCTACGTCGTCACGGACGTCACCAAGGACGGCACCCTGCGCGGCCCGAACGTCGAGCTCCTGCGCGAGGTCTGCGCCCGTACCGACGCCCCGGTGGTCGCGTCGGGCGGCATCTCGAGCCTCGACGACCTCGTCGCGCTCCGCGACCTCGTGGGGGAGGGCGTCGAGGGAGCGATCGTGGGCAAGGCCCTGTACGCGGGCGCGTTCACGCTCCCCGAGGCGCTGGACGTCGCCGGGCGCCCGTAGTGGCCGGACGCGCGCTGCCCGGCACGTCGCCGTTCGCGGGCGACGACGGCTCGGCCGACCCCGCGCTCGCCGCGGCGCTCGCGCGGCACGAGCCCGGGGCACGGGCCGACGCCGCGCTCGTCGCGGCGCTGGACGGCGCACGCCTGCTCGTCCCGGTGCTGGCCGAGCTCGAGGCGTCCGGTCGGACCGAGGCCGGGCTGCACGTCGACAAGGAGGCGTCAGCGGGTGTGGTGGCGCTGCGCGCGCCCGACGGCCGCACCGCGCTGCCGGTCTTCACGAGCACCGCCGCGATGGCGGCGTGGCACCCGAGGGCGCGGCCGGTGCCGGCGTCGGCCCGACGGGCGGCCGCGGCGTGCCTCGAGGAGGGCTGGCACGTGCTGGTCGTCGACGCGGCGGGGCCCGTCACGGCCGTCGTCCCGGCGCCGGCGGTCCACGCGCTCGCCCGGGGCGTCGCCTGGGAGCCCGCGGTGACGGCCGGTGCCGTGGCGCCCGACGTGGCCGCGGCCGTCCGCGCGGCCCTGTCACGCGTGGCCCACCTGGCGTCGGTCGACGTCGTCCCGGGACGCTCGGCCGAGGTGGCGGTCGTGCTCGGGGTCCGTCCGGGCCTCGACCGTCCGGCCCTCGACCGGCTGCTGCAGGCCGTCGGCGACGCGCTCGGTGGCGCGGACGTCGCCGCCCGCGCGGACTCGATCGAGCTGAAGGTCGTCGCGGCCGCCTGACGGACCCCGAGGGGCGGCGCCGCCCGCCCTGACCTCAGTGGTGCCGGCGTCGCGCGCGCAGCGCCCACGCGAGGGCGAGGGCAGCCACGCCGGTGACCACCTGGCCGACGACGATCACCCGGCCGAGGTCCAACGCCGGCTCCCAGGAGACGTCGCTGCCGCGCACCACGTAGACGCCGACCGGTCGGGCGCGGACGCCGAACCCGCCGCCGCCACCCGCACCCGTGCCCTCGCCGCGGGCGTCGGTGCTCGCGCCGCCCCCGAGCTCGCCCGTGCCCCAGCCGGACCCGGCGGCACCCGTGACGAGCGCCACGGGGACGAGCGTGACGCCGTCCTGCTGCACGGGCTCGCCGAAGACGCGGCGCACGTGCAGGGCGTCACCCGCGACGCGCACCGCGGTGTCCGTCCGGCCGCGCAGCCCTCGCCGCCGCCCGGGTCCGTGCCCGTGCGCGGGTCCGTGCCCGTGGCGTCCCTGCGGGTCCTGGTTCTCGTCCACGACTGCCTCCATCCCCTCGGTGGTGGGTCTCTCGCTGCTCGGGCCTGCTCAGGGGGAGCACTGCGACGCGGGGGTGAAGGAGGCCTCGTCCGCCAGGAGGGTGCGCACCGTGCTGACGGGCACGATGAAGCTCTGCCCCGACGCGTTCTTCGCGTACACGACGCCGACCACGTGACCGTCGGCGTCCAGGACGGCGGACCCGGAGCTGCCGGGCTCGACGGCCGCGTCGGTGACGAGCACCTCGCCCAGGTTCTCGTGCAGCGGGTCCGTGGTGCTGCCGATGACCTGTCCCGTGGTGAGCGTCAGGGCGCCGCCCTGGGGATAGCCGACGACGGTCACGGCGTCGCCCGGCACCGGGTCGCTCCCGGCGAGCTCGGGGTAGCTGGGGAGGTCCTCCGCGGTGCGGACGACGGCGAGGTCGGCCAGCGTGGCCGTGCTGGCCGCCGTCACCGGGACGTCGCGCCCGTCGTACGTCTGGACCTGGAGGTCGGCCGAGTCCGCCACGACGTGCTTGTTGGTGATCAGCGTGGTGGCGTCGATCGCGAAGCCCGAGCCGGTCGAGAGCGAGCTGCACCCGACGTTGCGGATCCGGACCGCGAGGCGCTCCACCGCGTCGAACCCGTCGGGCGAGAGGTTCCCCGTCCCGGACTGCTCGAGCGGGGCCTCGCTGGGCACGAAGTCGGTCCGGACGGGACCGGGCATCCGGGGGAAGTCGTCGACGGTCTCCTGCACGGCCGCGCACCCCGCCAGCGCCCCCACCAGGAGGAGCGCGGTGGCAGCCGGCACCGCCCGGGCGCGCAGACGGCGCCTCACTGGCCGAGCTCCCGCTGCAGCGCGGCGTTCGCGTCGGTCGCGGTCTGGCACAGCGCCTGCACCTCCGTGCCGAAGCGTTCGAGCTCGACCGGATCGTACTGCGCGGCGTTCTCGAGGTAGCCGATCAGCTGGTTCTGCCCCTGCACGCACCGGTCGAGCGCGAGCGCGACGGTGCCGGCGGCGACGGAGACGCGCTGCTGGTAGTCGACGAGCTGCCGCTGCACCTCGCGGTCGTCGCCGATCTGGGCCTTCTCGTCGGCGAGCTCGACGATCCGCTCGTTCGCCGTCGTCAGCTGCGACCGCACGCCCTCGAGCTCGCCGCGCGCGCCCTCGAGCTCCGCCCGTGTCGTGGCCAGCTCGGTGCCGAGGTCCTGCGCCGTGGCCTCGTACTGGCCCGCGCGGTCCCGCCACGCGGTCGACGTCCGGTACAGGTGCACGGCCGCCACGACCGCCACCACGAGCAGGACCGCGAGGACGACGACGGCCACCAGGCGTGTCCGACGGCGCCGCGTGCGTCGCAAGGGCTCGGGACGCGCGGGCGCGTCCGGGTCCGTGGTGGCCGTCGAGGCCGGTTCCGTCATCCGTCCAGGATAGGAGAGCACGGGTGCGCCGTGACCGGGAGCACGCCGCGGATCAGCTCACCGCGCCGGTGAGTCGCTCCCCGGGGCCCTCGCCCGGCGCGTCGGGGAAGGGCGACGCCTCGCGGAACGCCAGCTGCAGCGAGCGCAGCCCGTCGCGCAGCGAGCGCGCGTGCTGGTTGCCGATGTCGGGCGCCGCGGCCGTGACGAGGCCGGCGAGCGCGGTGATGAGCTTGCGCGCCTCGTCCAGGTCCTGCAGGTCCTCGCCGCGGACGGTCTCGGTGTCCGGGCTGAGCCCGCACTTGACCGCGGCGGCGCTCATGAGGTGGACGGCGGCGGTGGTGATGACCTCCACGGCGGCGACGTCGGCGATGTCGCGCAGGGCGCCGTCGGTGGTCTCGGAGGTGCTCGGGGTCGGCGCGCTCGCGTCCTGCTGGCTCATGGGTCGATCCTCTCACCGGCGAGGGGCCCGCCCCGGACGCGTGGTCCGGGACGGGCCCCTCGGGTCCTGCGGGACGGTCAGTCGACGGGCAGCGCCGACGTGGCCGGCTGTCCCGTCTCGATGGGCGCCGTGCCGGCCAGGTTCGCCCGGAGCGCGGCACCGAGGCCGGCGTCCACCTGGGTCCAGTACGCGATGGCGCGCTCGCGGATGTCCGCAGCCTTGACACCGCCCACGTGCCCGGTGATGACGTCGAGGAAGCGCGCCCGGGCGGCGTCGTCGAAGACCTCGCGGTACAGCGTGCCCGCCTGGCCGAAGTCGTCGTCCTGCGGGTGCAGCGTGGCGGCCGCCCGCACCATCGCGCCGTCCGACTCCCAGCCGGACTCGCCCGCGCGGGCCGGCTCGGCGTGCGCGCCGCCCCGCGAGTTGGGGGCGTAGACCGGGATCTCGGGCGCGTTGAACGTGTAGCGCGCGGCGCCGTCCTGCGAGTACGAGTGCACGGGCGCGTTGTGCGGCGCGTTGACCGGCAGCTGCGCGTGGTTCGTGCCCACGCGGTACCGGTGCGCGTCGGCGTAGGAGAAGATCCGCGCGAGCAGCATCTTGTCGGGGCTCGCCGCGATGCCGGGGACGAAGTTCGAGGGGGCGAAGGTCGCCTGCTCGATCTCGGCGAAGTAGTTCTGCGGGTTGCGGTTGAGCTGCATGGTGCCGACCTCGATGAGCGGGTAGTCCGCGTGCGGCCACACCTTCGTCAGGTCGAACGGGTTGAAGCGGTACTCCGCCGCCTCCGCGTACGGCATGACCTGGACCGACAGCGTCCACGAGGGGAAGTCACCGCCCTCGATGGCCTCGTGCAGGTCCCGGATGTGCACGTCCGCGTCGGAGCCGGCGAGCTGCGACGCCTCGTCCGGCGTCATGTTCTTGATGCCCTGGTCGGTGCGGAAGTGGTACTTGACCCAGAACCGCTCGCCCTCGGCGTTGATCCACTGGTACGTGTGCGAGCCGAAGCCGTCCATGTGACGCCACGATGCGGGGATGCCGCGGTCGCCCATGAGCCACGTGACCTGGTGCGCCGACTCGGGGGACAGCGTCCAGAAGTCCCACTGCATGTCGTTGTCGCGCAGGTGGGAGCCCGGCAGGCGCTTCTGCGAGTGGATGAAGTCCGGGAACTTGATGCCGTCACGGATGAAGAAGACGGGCGTGTTGTTGCCGACCAGGTCGTAGTTGCCCTCGGTCGTGTAGAACTTCAGCGCGAAGCCGCGCGGGTCGCGCCACGTGTCGGGCGAGCCCGCCTCGCCGGCCACCGTCGAGAAGCGCGCGAGCATCGGCGTCTGCACGCCCGGCTGGAAGAGCGCGGCGCGCGTGTAGCGGCTCACGTCCTGCGTCGTGGTGAACGTGCCGAAGGCGCCGCCGCCCTTGGCGTGCACGACCCGCTCGGGCACCCGCTCGCGGTTGAACTGGGCGAGCTTCTCCACCAGGTAGTGGTCGTGCAGGACGACGGGTCCGTCGGCGCCGACGGTCAGGGCGTGGGCGTCGGAGGCGACGGGCGCCCCGGAGTTGGTGGTGGTGAACGGCGTCACTGTGGTCCTTCCGGTCGTGCGGTGCCGCGGGATCGCGGCACGGCGGTGCTGACGCCGGCATCCGCCGGCGTCGTCTGCTGCTCGGTGGGCGCGCTCAGGCGCCCTGGCAGTCGGGGCACAGGCCCCAGTACGTGACCTCCGCCGTCTCGACGGTGAAGCCACCGGTCGAGCTGGGCGTGAGGCAGGGGGAGGGGCCGACGGCGCAGTCGACGTCGTCGATCGCCCCGCAGCCCTGGCACACCACGTGGTGGTGGTTGTCGCCCACCCGGCGCTCGTAGCGGGCGGGGTGGCCCGCCGGCTCGATGCAGCGGAGCAGGCGTGCGTCGGTCAGGGCGTGCAGGACGTCGTAGACGGCCTGGACGCTGACGGTCGGAAGGGTGCGGCGCACCTCCGTCAGGACGGCGTCGGCGGTCGCGTGCGGTGCTCGACCCACGGCGTCGAGCACCGCGATGCGCGGTCCCGTCACCCGGAGCCCCGCGTCGCGCAGGGTGTCGCTGTCCATGCCGCGATCATGGCACAGTTTTCTTGAACCATTCAAGAATTCGGGGTGTGACGCCCGTCGCCTCGGGGTCGCGGGGTCGGAGGTGCTAGAGTGGTGCGCGACCGACCGGTACGTTCTGCCCGCTCGCGGGTGGCGTGTGCCGGTGCACAAGTGGAGCAGATCCCACCCGAGCCCCGACGGACCGCCTCGTGCGATCGACAGGGTGCCGGGTTCCGGTCCGAGGGTCACGGCGCGACGCCGCGACCTGGTGTCGGGTGCACCCCTCGTAGGGTGTGGCGGCACCGTCGGACGCAGGCCTCCGCGTGTGCTCAGCACCGGAGGCCTTCTTCGTTGCTCGAGGTCTCACGACGAGCACGAGGAGCAGCACATCAGCGAGCCCCGCATCAACGATCGGATCCGCGTCGCCGAGGTCCGACTGGTCGGCCCGAACGGCGAGCAGGTCGGCATCGTCCGCGTGGAGGACGCCCTTCGTCTTGCCCAGGAGGCGGACCTCGACCTGGTCGAGGTCGCTCCCGACGCCAGGCCCCCGGTCTGCAAGCTCATGGACTTCGGCAAGTTCAAGTACGAGGCCGACATGAAGGCGCGTGAGGCGCGCCGGAACCAGGCCAACACGGTTCTCAAGGAGATCCGCTTCCGCCTCAAGATCGACCCGCACGACTACGGCACCAAGAAGGGCCACGTCGAGCGGTTCCTCAAGGCGGGCGACAAGGTCAAGGTCATGATCATGTTCCGCGGTCGCGAGCAGTCGCGCCCGGAGATGGGCGTGCGCCTCCTGCAGCGCCTGGCCGACGACGTCGCGGAGCTCGGCTTCATCGAGAGCATGCCGAAGCAGGACGGCCGAAACATGATCATGGTGCTCGGCCCGACCAAGAAGAAGGCCGACGCCAAGGCGGAGCAGCAGCGGCTCAAGGCGCAGCAGGCTCCGGAGGAGGCTCGTCCCGAGCGTCCGGCGCGGGAGCCGTCCGCCGCGCCCGCCCAGGCGCAGGCCCCTGCCGAGGCACCGGCCCCGGCGCAGGAGCAGGCTCCCGTCCAGGCGCCGGCTCCCGCCCGAACGGCGGCGCCGGTGCAGGCTGCGCCCGCGGAGTCGGCTCCGGCCGAGGCGGCACCGGCTCGCCCCGCAGCCGCGCCGCGTCCGGCGGCACGCCCGGCCGCCCAGGCGGCACCGGCTGCCCCGGCCAGGCCTGCGGCCGCTCCTCGGACGGCAGCTCCTCGCACGGCGCCGGCCCGCACGGCGGCTCGGGCGCAGCCCGCGGCGACCGGGGAGGCTCCGGCAGCGCCGGCAGCGGCCCCGAAGCCCGCGGCGACACCCCGCCCGGCCGCGCCGCGGCCGGCACCGGCCGCCAAGCCGGCGCGTCCGGCCCCCAAGCCGGCCGCCCGGGCGAAGTCCACCGACGACGCGTCGTCCTGACCAGGTGCGGGCCCCGGCCCGCACGTGAACCTCGTCCCGACCGGGACGACCTGATGGAAGAGAGCACACCAGTGCCGAAGAACAAGACGCACAGTGGTGCGAAGAAGCGGTTCCGGATCACGGGGACCGGCAAGATCATGCGGGAGCAGGCGGGCGCCCGCCACCTGTTCGAGCACAAGTCGAGCCGCCGCACGCGGCGCCTCGCCTCCGACCAGGTCGTCTCCCCGGCCGACGCCCCCAAGATCAAGAAGCTGCTCGGCAAGTGAGCCCGCGGCGCGCCTCCCGCGCGCCCCGACTCACCTGTGAGCCCCGAAACGCAAGGAGCATCACGTGGCACGCGTGAAGCGGGCGGTCAACGCCCAGAAGAAGCGCCGTTCTACCCTCGAGCGCGCCAGCGGTTACCGCGGCCAGCGCTCGCGCCTCTACCGGAAGGCGAAGGAGCAGGTCACCCACTCCCTCGTCTACGCCTACCGTGACCGCAAGGCGCGCAAGGGCGACTTCCGCAAGCTGTGGATCCAGCGCATCAACGCTGCCTCCCGCGAGCAGGGGCTGACCTACAACCGCCTCATCCAGGGCCTCAAGCTCGCCGGTGTCGAGGTCGACCGTCGCGTCCTGGCCGACATGGCCGTCAACGACGCGCCCGCCTTCAACGCGCTCGTCAAGGTCGCGAAGGACGCACTGCCCGCCGACGTCAACGCGCCGTCGGCCGCCTGAGCACCAGCACGACCTCGAGGGCCCCTGGACGACTCGTCGTCCGGGGGCCCTCGCGCGTCCGGGCGTCTGGGAGGATCGGCGCGTGCCGACCGTGATGACGAACCCCCGCGCCGAGCGGGTCAGGACCGTCCGGTCGCTGGCCGGACGCTCGGCCCGCGCGCGCCACGGGCGCTTCCTCGTGGAGGGCCCCCAGGCGGTGCGCGAGGCCGTGCGGTTCGCTGCCGCGGACGTCGTCGACCTCTACCTCAGCGAGGCCGCGGCGCAGCGCTACGGCGAGATCGTCGGGGACGCCGCCACGGCACGCCTCGAGGTCCGGACGGGCACCGCCGAGGTGCTCGACGCGATGAGCCCGGACGCGCAGGGCGTCCTGGCGGTGCTGCGCCCGCGCACCGCGGCCCTGCCCGACGTGGCCGCTGCCGCCCCCCGGCTGGTGGCGGTCCTGTCCCAGGTGCGGGACCCGGGCAACGCCGGCGCCGTGATCCGCGCGGCCGACGCCGCCGGCGCGGACGCCGTGGTCCTCACCGAGGGGAGCGTGGACGTCCACAACCCCAAGGTCGTGCGCTCGACCGCCGGCTCCCTGTTCCACCTGCCCGTGGTGACGGGCGTGTCCCTAGCCTCGACGGTCGAGGCGCTGCGCGACGCCGGTTGCCTCGTCGCGGCCGCGGACGGTGCCGGCGCGCACGACCTGGACGCGCTGCTGGACGTCGCGGGCGCCGCGCCGACGGGGGCGCCGGACCTGGCGACGCCCACGGTCTGGGTCTTCGGCAACGAGGCCTGGGGCCTGGACCCCGCCGACCGCGACCTCGCCGACGCCGTCGTGCGCGTGCCGATCCACGGGCGTGCGGAGTCGCTCAACCTCGCGACGGCGGCCACGGTGTGCCTCTACGCGTCCGCCCGGGCGCAGCGCCGACGGCCCGGCGCAGTGCCGGCCTGATGCGGCTGTTCGCGGCGGTGCGCCCGCCCCGCGACGTCCTCGACCACGTCGAGCGGGCTCTGGTCCTCGCGCGCGCCGGCACCCCGACCGACGACGGGCAGGGGCCGGTGCGGTGGACGCCGCCGCAGGACCGGCATCTCACCCTCGCGTTCTACGGCGAGGCGCCGGACGGCGCCGTGCCGGAGCTGGCGCAGGGCCTCGCGGGGCTCGCCGCGGCGACGGCGCCGTTCGGGCTGAGCCTGCAGGGGTCAGGGCTGTTCGACCGCCGCACGCTGTGGATCGGGTGCGGTGGCGACGTCGCCTCCATGACCGCCCTGATGGACGGCGCCGTGAGCCTCGGCGCCGAGGTCCTCGGCCGGCAGGACCCGCGCCCGCGGTCGCGGGCCCACCTCACGGTCGGTCGGGTGCGCGACCAGGCCCGGCGCCGCCCGACCCGGGGCCGCGAGCAGCCGGGCGTGGCGGCGGTGGCGGCGCTGTCGCACGCCCTCGCGGTCTACCGCGGGCCCGGGTGGCGGGTCGAGGAGATCGAGCTCGTGCGCTCCGAGCTGGGCGCGGGTCCCGGTGGCGCCGCCCGGCACGAGGTCCTCGAGGTGCTGCGCCTGGGCCCGCCCGGGCCCTGAGCGCTGTGGCAGGATGACGGGCATGTCGCAGAGGCGCACGGGGGCCGGTGGTCGCCGATTTAGCCGGCCCGCAGGTGGGCCGCGGCGCTGAGCCGCGCTCCGGATCGCGCGCGGTGCGCGCGTCCGGCGAGACCGCCCGCGGGCCACACCCTCGACCTGGCCGTACCGCCCTGCACGCCGTTGCACATCGCGCCGGCACGCCCCGCCCCGGAAGGCTCCCGCTCCATGCCCGACACCCCTGTGCCCGAGAACGCTGTGCCCGAGAACGCTGCGCCCGCCGGCACCGAGATCGGCAGCGCCGCGCCCCTGTCCCCGCTCGACGTCGACGGCGTCGCGGCGGCCGTCGACGCGGCGCTCGCGGCGATCGGCTCGGCGCCCGACCTCGACGCGCTGAAGGCGGTCCGGCTCGCCCACGCGGGCGACCGCAGCCCGCTGGCCCTCGCGAACCGCGCCATCGGGGGCCTGCCGGGCGCGGACAAGGCCGCCGCCGGCAAGCTCGTCGGCGGCGCCCGCGGACGCGTGCAGGCGGCGCTCGCCGCGCGGCAGACCGTCCTGGAGGCCGAGCGGGACGCCCGCGTCCTGGTGGAGGAGACGGTCGACGTCACGCTCCCCGCGGACCGCGCCCCCCACGGCGCCAGGCACCCGCTGGAGGTGCTCCAGGAGCGCGTCGCCGACGTCTTCGTGGCGATGGGCTGGGAGATCGCCGAGGGCCCGGAGCTCGAGGCCGAGTGGTTCAACTTCGACGCGCTGAACTTCGGTGTCGACCATCCCGCCCGCCAGATGCAGGACACCTTCTTCGTGGCGCACCCCACGGCGGGCGCCGACTCCGGCCTGGTGCTGCGCACGCACACCTCGCCGGTCCAGGCACGGACCCTGCTCGAGCGTGAGCTGCCGGTCTACATCGCGTGCCCCGGCAAGGTGTTCCGCACGGACGAGCTCGACGCGACCCACACGCCGGTCTTCCACCAGGTCGAGGGCCTCGCGGTCGACAAGGGCCTGACCATGGCGCACCTCAAGGGCACGCTGGACCACTTCGCGCGTGCGATGTTCGGCCCCGAGGCGCGGACGCGCTTCCGGCCCTCGTTCTTCCCCTTCACGGAGCCGAGCGCCGAGCTCGACCTCTGGTTCCCCCAGAAGAAGGGCGGGGCCGGCTGGATCGAGTGGGGCGGCTGCGGCATGGTCAACCCGAACGTCCTGCGGGCGTGCGGGGTCGACCCCGACGAGTACACGGGCTTCGCCTTCGGCATGGGCATCGAGCGGACCCTCATGCTGCGCCACGGCGTCGCGGACATGCACGACATGGTCGAGGGCGACGTCCGCTTCTCGCTCCAGCTGGAAGGGGCCCTCTGATGCCGCGCATCCCGCTGTCCTGGCTCGCCGAGCACGTCGACCTGCCCCCCGGCACGACGGCCGACCAGCTCGCCGCCGATCTGGTCCGTGTCGGGCTCGAGGAGGAGGCCATCCACGGCGCCGCCGTGACCGGTCCGCTCGTCGTCGGCGAGGTCGTGGCCCGCACTCCCGAGCCGCAGAAGAACGGCAAGACGATCAACTGGTGCCGCGTCGACGTTGGCCCCGAGCTCGGCGAGGTCGGTGAGGACGGCACGGTCGGCCCGCGCGGCATCGTCTGCGGCGCGCACAACTTCGACGTCGGCGACCGCGTCGTCGTCGCGCTGCCCGGGGCCGTCCTGCCCGGGCCATTCCCGATCGCGTCGCGCAAGACCTACGGCCACGTCTCGGACGGCATGATCTGCTCCGCCAAGGAGCTCGGCCTCGGCGAGGACCACGACGGCATCATCGTGCTCGATCGCCTCGGCTACGACGCCGCGTCGACGACGCCCGGCACCGACGCCCGCGAGCTCCTCGGGCTCGCCGACGAGGTGCTCGAGATCAACGTGACGCCGGACCGCGGCTACTGCTTCTCGATGCGCGGCGTCGCCCGGGAGTACGGCCACGCGACGGGTGCGGCCTTCACCGACCCCGCCCTCCCGGTGCCCGACGACGTCGTCGCCGGGGACGGCTTCCCCGTCGAGATCACGGACGACGCCCCGATCAACGGTGCCGCGGGCGCCGACCGCTTCGTGGCGCTCGTCGTGCGCGGCGTGGCGGCATCCGCGCCGTCGCCCGCCTGGATGCAGCGTCGCCTCACCCAGGCCGGCATGCGGCCGATCTCGCTCGCCGTGGACGTCACGAACTACGTGATGCTCGATCTCGGCCAGCCCCTGCACGCCTACGACCTCGCGAAGGTCGCGGCTCCGGTGGTCGTGCGCCGGGCCGAGCCGGGGGAGCGGCTGACCACGCTCGACGGGGTCGACCGCGCGCTCGACGCCGAGGACCTCCTCATCACGGACTCGCCCGACGGCGCTCGGGCGTCGCGGGTGCTCGGCCTGGCCGGCGTCATGGGCGGCGCCGAGAGCGAGGTGGGCCCGGCGACCACGGACCTGCTCCTCGAGGCGGCGCACTTCGACCCCGTCTCGGTCGCCCGCACCGCCCGCCGGCACAGGCTGCCGAGCGAGGCGTCGCGGCGCTTCGAGCGCGGGGTCGACCCGCAGCTCCCCCTGGTCGCCGTCCGGCGCGCCGCGGCCCTGCTCGTCGAGCACGGTGGCGGGCGGGTCGACGGGCTCAGCGACCTCGACCGCACCACGGCCCCGCGCGCCGTCGAGGTCGACCTGGACCTGCCGGCCCGGGTCGTCGGCGTGCCGTACACGCACGAGGAGGTCCGCTCGACGCTCGAGGCGATCGGCTGCACCGTCGAGCCGGTCGGCGAGGGCGGCGCGCGCGTCACCCCGCCGACGTGGCGCCCCGACCTGACCACGGGCGTGGACCTCGTCGAGGAGGTGGCGCGCATCCGCGGGTACGACGCCATCCCGTCCGTCCTCCCGCACGCGCCGTCGGGCCGCGGGCTGACGCAGGAGCAGCAGCTCCGGCGCGCCGTGGCGCGCGCGCTGGCCGCCGCGGGCTTCGTGGAGACGCTCAGCTACCCCTTCGTCGGTGCCCACCAGCACGACGAGCTGGCCCTGCCGGCGGACGACGAGCGCCGCCGCGGGCTGCGCCTGGTCAACCCCCTGTCGGACGAGCAGCCGGAGCTGCGGACGAGCCTGCTCGTCACGCTCCTGGACACGGCCCGACGGAACGTCTCGCGGGGCACCACGGACCTGGCCCTCAGCGAGATCGGCCTGGTCACGCTGCCCGCGCCGGACGCACCACCGGCCCCCCGCCTCCCGGGCGCCGCACGACCGAGCGACGCGGACCTCGCGCGTCTGGCCGCGGCGGTCCCGGCCCAGCCCCGGCGCGTCGCGGGCGTCCTGGCCGGCCTGCGCGAGCCCGCGGGCTGGTGGGGCCCCGGGCGCCGCGCCGACCACACGGACGCGATCGCCGCGGCGCTCCTGGTGGCGCGGACCGTGGGCGTCGAGGTCGTGGTCGAGGCCGACGAGCGTGCCCCCTGGCACCCGGGACGGTGCGCGCGGCTGCGGCTCGCTGACGGGACCCTCGTCGGTCACGCCGGTGAGCTGCACCCCAACGTGGTGACGGCGCTGCGCCTGCCCGAGCGCGCGAGCGCGTTCGAGGTGGACCTCGACCGGCTCCTCGCGGCCCGCGACCCCGAGCCGCGCCAGGCGACGCCCGTCTCGACCTTCCCGCTCGCGAAGGAGGACCTCGCGCTGGTGGTCGACGCCGCCGTCCCGGCGGGGGAGGTGCTCGCGGCGGTCGCCGCGGGCGCGCGCTCGTCGGCGGCCGGTGACGTGGTCGAGGACGTGCGGCTGTTCGACGTCTACACGAGCCCGGAGCTGGGTGCCGACCGCCGTTCGCTGGCCTTCGCGCTGCGGCTGCGCGCGCCGGACCGCACGCTCACGGCGCAGGAGGCCGCCGCCGTGCGTGAGGCGGCGCTCGCGGAGGCGCACCGGCGCCATGGCGCGGTCCTGCGGGGCACCGAGGCCTGAGCGGGCCGGAGCGGCAGCCCGAGCGTGCCGGGCGGCGTCAGGGGACGAGCAGGACCTTCCCCGTCGTCGCCCGGCCCTCGAGGGCGCGGTGCGCGTCCGCGGCGTCGGCCAGTGCGAAGCGCGCACCGATCCGGACGTCGAGAGTGCCGTCCGCGACCGCGCCCAGCACCGCACCGGCGCGCTGCTCGAGCTCCGCGCGCGTCGCGACGTGGTGCCCCAGGGTCGGCCGCGTGAGGAAGAGCGAGCCGCCGCTGTTGAGGCGCTGGGGGTCGAACGGGGGCACCTGGCCGGACGAGCCGCCGAACAGGGCGAGGCCGCCGCGCGGGCGCAGGCACGCGAGCGACGCGTCGAACGTGGCGCGCCCGACGCCGTCGTACACCGTGTCGACCCCGCCCGGCGCGAGGTCGCGGACGATGCGGGGGAGCTCCGCGGTGAGGTCCTCGAGCTGGTCGTAGCGGATCGGCTCCGCGCCGGCGGCGGCGGAGAGCCGCGCCTTCTCCGGCGTCGAGACCGTCGACAGCACGCGCGCCCCACGGGCCCGGGCGAGCTGGGTGAGCAGGAGCCCGACACCGCCGGCGCCCGCGTGCACGAGGACGGTCTGGCCCTCGCGCACCGGGAACGTCGACTCCACCAGGTAGTGCGCCGTCATGCCCTGGAGCATCACCGCCGCGGCGATCTCGTCCGGCACGCCGTCGGGCACCGGCACCGCGCGGTCGGCGCGCACGACCGCGAGCTCGGCGTACGACCCGTGGGAGCCGTCCGCCCAGGCGACGTGGTCGCCCACCGTGGTGCCCGCGACGCCCTCGCCCAGCGCCACGACGGTACCCGCGCCCTCGTCGCCGGGTACGTGGGGCATCGGTGCCGGGTAGACCCCCGCGCGGCGGTACGTGTCGATGAAGTTCACGCCCGCGGCGGTGACCCGGACCACGAGCTCGCCGGGTCCCGGGACGGGCTCGGGCAGGTCGGCGGGGACGAGGGCTTCTGGCCCGCCCGGGGCGGAGACCTGGATCGCGCGCATGGTCGTACGCTAGGGCGGTCGGGCGCGCCGCGCCGCCCGGTCGCACGGAATCCATGCAATGGCATGTATATTCATGCACATGACAGTGAGGGTCGCCGTCTCGGGCGCGAGCGGGTACGCCGGCGGCGAGGTGCTGCGCCTCCTGGCGGGTCACCCGGAGGTCGAGATCGGCGCCGTCGCCGCGCACTCGTCGGCGGGCGACCGCCTCGGGGCCCACCAGCCGCACCTGCGCTCCCTCGCCGACCGCGTCATCGTCGAGACGTCACCGGCCACGCTCGCGGGGCACGACGTCGTCGTGCTCGCCCTGCCGCACGGCGCGTCCGGCCCCGTGGCCGCCGCGCTCGGCGACGAGGCCCTCGTCCTGGACTGCGGCGCGGACCACCGGCTGACCGACGCCGCGGAGTGGGCCGCGTACTACGGCGGCACGCACGCCGGCACGTGGCCGTACGGGATGCCGGAGCTCATGCTCGCGGGCGGCTCCCGGCAGCGTGAGCGCCTCGCCGGCGCGCGCCGGGTGGCCGTGCCGGGCTGCAACGTCACGGCCGTGACGCTCGGCATCCAGCCCGGCGTCGCCGCGGGCGTGGTCGCCGCGGACGACCTGGTCACCGTCCTGGCCGTCGGCTACTCCGGTGCGGGCCGCGTCGCCAAGCCGCACCTGCTGGCCTCCGAGGGTCTCGGCGCTGCGGTGCCCTACGCGGTCGGCGGCACGCACCGGCATGTGCCGGAGATCATCCAGAACCTGCGGGCCGTCGGCGCCGACGACGTCGCGGTCTCGATGACGCCCGTCCTGGTCCCGCTCTCGCGCGGCATCCTCGCGACGACGACCGCACGGCTCGCGCCGGGCGTCGACGCGGGCGCGGTGCGCGAGGCCTGGGTGGGTGCGTACGCCGACGAGCCGTTCGTCCACGTCCTGCCGGAGGGGCAGTGGCCCTCGACGGCGTCGACCGTGGGAGCCAACACCGCACTCGTCCAGGTGGCGGTGGACGAGCGGGCGGGGCGCGTCGTCGCCGTGTGCGCGCTGGACAACCTCGTCAAGGGCACCGCCGGGGCGGCGGTGCAGTCCATGAACCTCGCGCTCGGCCTGCCGGAGACGCTGGGCCTGCCGACCGAAGGAGTCGCACCGTGACCGTGACAGCACCCCGGGGCTTCCGCGCCGCCGGCGTGACCGCCGGGCTCAAGGCGTCCGGCACGCGCGACGTCGCGCTGGTCGTCAACGACGGTCCCGACCACGTCGGTGCCGCCGTCTTCACGACCAACCGGGTCGTGGGTGCCCCGGTGCAGTGGTCGCGCCAGGTCGTGGCCGACGGCGTCGTCGCGGCGGTCGCCCTCAACAGCGGCGGCGCGAACGTCGGCACGGGTCCCGCCGGCTTCCAGGACACCCACGCGACGGCCGAGCACGTCGCGCAGGCCCTCGGGGTCTCGCCCGGCGACGTCGTCGTGTGCTCGACCGGCCTCATCGGTGAGCGGCTCCCGCGCGAGAAGCTCCTCGAGGGCTTCACCGCCGCGACCGCCGCCCTGTCCGGTGACGGCGGCGACGACGCGGCGGCCGCGATCATGACCACGGACTCCGTCCCCAAGACGGTGCACGTGCGGCGTGACGGCTGGTCCGTGGGCGGCATGGCCAAGGGCGCCGGCATGCTCGCGCCGGGCCTGGCGACGATGCTCTGCGTCCTGACCACCGACGCCCGCACCACCCCGGCGGAGGCCGACGCCGCCCTGCGCGCCGCGACGCGCTCGACGTTCGACCGGATCGACTCGGACGGCTGCATGTCGACGTCGGACACCGTGACGCTGCTGGCGTCCGGTGCGAGCGGCGTGACGCCCGACCCGGCGGAGCTCGCCGAGGCGGTGCGCGAGGCGTGCGCCGTGCTGGCGCGTGCGCTGATCGCCGACGCGGAGGGCGCGACGCACGACATCGCCGTCACCGTCGTGGGCGCGCAGACCGAGGACGCGGCGGTCGCCGTCGCGCGGGCCGTGACGCGCTCGAACCTCTTCAAGGCCGCGATGTTCGGCAACGACCCCAACTGGGGCCGCATCATCGCCCAGGTCGGCACCGTGCCGGAGGACGTCGCGGCCTTCGACCCCGAGCTCCTCGACGTCACGATCAACGGGGTGCAGGTGTGCCGGGCGGCCGGCGAGGGCGAGCCCCGCGAGTCGGTCGACCTCGCGTCGCACCGGGAGATCCACGTCGAGGTCGACCTGCACGCGGGGGACGCCTCGGCCACCGTCTGGAGCAACGACCTCACGCACGCCTACGTCCACGAGAACAGCGCGTACTCCACATGAGCGACCTGACGCACCACGACCACCCGGACGTCGCCTGGACGGCCCTGCCGTCCCCCGACGACGACGCCTTCGACACGCGCACCGACCTGCGCCCCGACCACAAGGCGGAGGTGCTCATCGAGGCGCTGCCGTGGCTGCAGCGCTTCGACGGCGCCCTGTTCGTCGTCAAGTACGGCGGCAACGCGATGGTCGACGACGAGCTCAAGCGCGCCTTCGCGCAGGACATGGTGTTCCTGCGCCAGGTCGGGCTGCGGCCCGTCGTCGTCCACGGGGGCGGGCCGCAGATCTCCACGATGCTCGACCGGCTCGGCATCGAGAGCGAGTTCCGGGGCGGCCTGCGCGTGACGACCCCCGAGAGCATGGACGTCGTCCGGATGGTCCTGACCGGGCAGGTCTCGCGCGAGCTGGTGGGTCTGCTCAACGCGCACGGGCCGCACGCCGTGGGCCTGTCGGGCGAGGACGGCGGGCTGCTGCGCGCCCGGCGCCGCACCGCGACGGTCGACGGCCGGCAGGTCGACGTCGGCCAGGTGGGCGACGTCGTCGAGGTCGACCCGCGGGCGGTCCAGGACCTGCTGGACGCCGGGCGCATCCCGGTCGTCTCGACGGTCGCGCCGGACATCGAGGACCCGACGCAGGTGCTCAACGTGAACGCCGACACGGCGGCCGCCGCGCTCGCGATCGCTCTGGGGGCCTCCAAGCTGATCATCCTCACCGACGTCGAGGGCCTGTACACGCGCTGGCCGGACCGCACGTCCCTGGCGCGGCGGATCCGGGTGTCGGCGCTCGCGGCCCTCCTGCCGAGCCTGGAGTCCGGCATGGTCCCGAAGATGGAGGCGTGCCTGCGTGCCGTGCGGGGCGGGGTGCCGCAGGCCCACGTCGTCGACGGCCGCCAGGCGCACTCGGTCCTCATGGAGGTCTTCACCGAGCGGGGGGTGGGCACGATGGTCCTGCCCGACGACCTGCGCACCGGCTCGATCCCCGTCGTCACCACCGGAGGTGCACCGTGAGCGAGGCGCTGGCCGCATCCGCCCCGAGCCAGGACCTGGGCGGCTCCGTCGCCGAGTGGACGGACCGGTACGCCCGGTCCGTGATGAACACCTTCGGGGCGCCGCGACGGGTCCTCGTCCGTGGCGAGGGCGTGCACGTCTGGGACGCCGACGGGCGCCGGTACACCGACCTCCTCGGCGGCATCGCCGTCAACGTCCTCGGCCACGCCCACCCGACCCTCACGGCCGCCGTCTCGGCGCAGCTCGGCACGCTGGGTCACGTCTCGAACTTCTTCGCGAGCCCGCCGCAGGTCGCGCTGGCCGAACGCCTCGTCGCGCTCGCCGGCGGAGGGCCCGACGCGCGCGTCTTCTTCACCAACTCGGGCACGGAGGCCAACGAGGCGGCGTTCAAGATCGCCCGCCGGACGGGTCGGCCGCGCGTCCTCGCGCTCGAGGGCGCCTTCCACGGCCGGACCATGGGCGCGCTCGCGATGACGCACAAGGCCGCGATCCGCGAGCCGTTCGAGCCCCTGCCCGGCGGCGTGGAGTTCGTGCCGTTCGCGGACGCCGACGCGCTCGAGGCGGCGATGGGCGACGACGTCGCGGCGATCGTGCTGGAGCCGATCCAGGGCGAGGCCGGCGTCCGGCCGCTGCCCCCGGGCTACCTCGCCCACGCCCGCGCGCTCGCCGACCGGCACGGCGCCCTGCTCGTGCTCGACGAGGTCCAGACCGGCGTCGGCCGCACGGGGAGCTGGTTCGCGCACCAGCTGCCGCACGTCGGCGGCGGCGTGGTGCCCGACGTCGTCACGCTCGCCAAGGGCCTCGGCGGGGGCATCCCGGTCGGCGCCGTCGTGGCGCTCAGCGCCCGTGCGGCGGCCGCGCTCGGGCCCGGCCAGCACGGCACGACGTTCGGTGGCAACCCGGTCGCGGCGGTCGCGGCGCTGACCACGCTCGGCGTCATCGAGCGCGACGGTCTGCTCGAGCGGGCCCGCGTGGTGGGGGAGCGGCTGCGCGCCGCGCTGCGCGACGTCACGCCGCTCGTCGTCGAGGTCCGCGGCGAGGGCCTGCTCATCGGCATCGAGCTCACGGCCCCGGTCGCCCCGGCGGCCGCCGACCTGCTGCTCGACGCCGGCTGGATCGTCAACCCGGTCCGGCCGACGACGCTGCGGATCGCCCCGCCCCTGATCCTCACGTGGGAGCAGGTGAGCGGCTTCGTCGACGCTCTCGCGGCCCTCGCGCCCGCGCTCACCGACGCGCCGGGCGGTGCCGCATGACGCGCCACCTCCTGCGCGACGACGACCTGGCCCCGGCCGAGCAGGCGGAGGTCCTCGAGCTCGCGCTGCGGCTCAAGGCGGACCGGTTCGCGGCCCGCCCCCTGGCGGGACCGCGCACCGTCGCGATCCTCTTCGACAAGCCCACCCTGCGCACGCAGCTCTCGTTCACCGTGGGCGTCGTGGAGCTCGGCGGGCACCCGATGGTCATCGACGGGAAGCTCGCCCAGGTCGGGGTGCGGGAGTCGGTCCCCGACACCGCCCGCGTCATCGGACCGCAGGTGGCCGCGGTCGTCTGGCGCACCTACGGGCAGGACCGGCTCGAGCAGATGGCCGCGCACGCCGGCGTCCCGGTCGTCAACGCGCTCACCGACGACTTCCACCCCTGCCAGGTGCTCGCCGACCTGCTCACGCTGGCCGAGCGCTGGGGCGGGGTCCCGTCGCTCGCGGGCCGGACGCTCGCCTACGTCGGCGACGGCAGCAACAACATGGCGCACTCCTACCTCCTGGGCGGCGCGACCGCGGGGATGCACGTGCGGATCGGCACGCCGGCGAGCCGCCCACCGGCTCCGGCGGTGCTCGAGCGTGCGGCCCGGATCGCCGCCACCACGGGCGGCTCCGTCCTGGTCACCGACGACGTCGTCGCGGCGGCCGCCGGCGCCGACGCGGTCGCGACCGACACCTGGGTGTCCATGGGCGACGAGACGGACGACGCGGACGCCGTCGCCCTGTTCTCGCCCTTCCAGGTCGACGACGCGCTGCTCGCGCACGCGTCGCCCGACGTCGTCGTGCTCCACTGCCTGCCCGCGTACCGCGGCAAGGAGATCTCCGCCGACGTCATCGACGGCCCGCGCTCGGCGGTCTTCGACGAGGCGGAGAACCGGCTGCACGCGCAGAAGGCCGTGCTGACGTGGCTCCTGGGACGCGCATGAGCGCGACCGCCGGCCCCGGCACGGCCGCCGCCGGCGTGCCCCAGACGAAGGCTGCCCGGCACGCGCTCATCGCGCGCCTGCTCGCGCGGGCGCCGATGCGCTCGCAGGGGGAGCTCGCGGCCGCCCTCGCGAACGAGGGCGTCTCGGTGACCCAGGCGACGCTGTCCCGCGACCTCGTCGAGCTCGGCGCCGTGCGGATCCGGGCCCAGGACGGGAACCTGACCTACGCCGTGCCGGGCGAGGGCGGGGACCGCACGCCGCACCTGGCGGAGGCCCGGGAGCGCCTGGCGGCACGCCTCGCGCGGCTGTGCGCCGAGCTGCTCGTCACGGCCGAGGCGTCGGGGAACCTGGTCGTGCTGCGCACGCCGCCGGGCGCCGCGCAGTTCCTCGCCTCGGCCGTCGACCACTCGGTCCTGCCGGGGGTCATGGGCACCATCGCCGGGGACGACACCGTCCTGGTCATCAGCAACGAGCCCGACGGCGGTCACGCCGTCGCGCAGCGGTTCCTCGACCTCGCCGGGGGTCGCGACGACGCACGAGAGACGAAGGAAGACACGTGAGCAAAGTTCTGACGGAGCTGCCGGTCGGGGAGCGCGTGGGCATCGCCTTCTCGGGCGGGCTCGACACGTCCGTGGCGGTCGCCTGGATGCGGCACCGCGGGGCGATCCCGTGCACCTACACCGCGGACCTGGGCCAGTACGACGAGCCCGAGATCGACCAGGTGCCGGGCCGCGCGCTCGTGTACGGCGCGGAGCTCTCGCGCGCCGTGGACTGCAAGGCGGCGCTGGTCGAGGAAGGGCTCGCCGCCCTGGCGTGCGGCGCGTTCCACATCCGCAGCGGGGGCCGGTCCTACTTCAACACCACGCCGCTGGGTCGGGCCGTGACCGGCACGCTCCTCGTGCGCGCGATGCAGTCCGACGGCGTCGAGATCTGGGGCGACGGCTCGACGTTCAAGGGCAACGACATCGAGCGCTTCTACCGGTACGGGCTCCTGGCGAACCCCTCGCTGCGGATCTACAAGCCGTGGCTCGACAAGGACTTCGTCAGCGAGCTCGGCGGGCGCTCGGAGATGAGCCAGTTCCTCGTCGAGCACGGCCTGCCCTACCGCGACAGCGCCGAGAAGGCCTACTCGACCGACGCCAACATCTGGGGCGCGACCCACGAGGCCAAGACGCTCGAGCACCTCGACGTCTCGCTCGAGCTCGTCGAGCCGATCATGGGCGTGCGGTTCTGGGACCCCGCGGTCGCGATCGAGACCGAGGACGTCACGATCGGCTTCGAGCGCGGCCGTCCGGTGACGATCAACGGCCGGCGGTACGACGACCCGGTGGCCCTCGTCCGCGAGGCGAACGCGATCGGCGGGCGGCACGGGCTCGGCATGTCCGACCAGATCGAGAACCGGATCATCGAGGCCAAGTCGCGCGGCATCTACGAGGCGCCCGCCATGGCGCTGCTCTTCGTCGCGTACGAGCGGCTCGTCAACGCCATCCACAACGAGGACACCATCGCGAGCTACCACAGCGAGGGCCGTCGCCTGGGCCGGCTGCTCTACGAGGGCCGGTGGCTCGACCCGCAGGCGCTCATGCTGCGCGAGTCGATCCAGCGGTGGATCGCGTCCGTGGTCACCGGCGAGGTGACCCTGCGGCTGCGGCGCGGCGAGGACTACACGATCCTGCGCACCGACGGGCCCGCCCTGTCGTACCACCCGGACAAGCTCTCGATGGAGCGCACGGAGTCGGCGGCCTTCGGCCCGACCGACCGGATCGGCCAGCTGACCATGCGCAACCTCGACATCGCGGACTCGCGGGCGAAGCTCGAGCTGTACGCGCAGCAGCCGGTCGACCAGGGGCAGGTGCTCGTCGAGAACGGGACGCTGTTCGGCGCCCTGCCCGCCGGTGGCGCGGACGTCATCACCGACAACCCGTCGGTCGTCGGTGGCGAGGAG
This sequence comes from Actinotalea sp. JY-7876, assembly GCF_014042015.1. Lineage (NCBI taxonomy): Bacteria > Bacillati > Actinomycetota > Actinomycetes > Micrococcales > Cellulomonadaceae > Actinotalea > Actinotalea sp. JY-7876. The sequence continues at coordinate 1,420,501 of NZ_CP059493.1, forward strand.
CTGGCGCTCGAGAGCGCCGCGATGGAAGTCGGGACGGACTGACATGGCCACCACACCGTCCGGCGCGCTCTGGGGCGGCCGGTTCAGCGGCGGACCGGCCGACGCGCTCGTCGAGCTCTCGCGCAGCACCCAGTTCGACTGGCGGCTGGCGGACGTGGACCTGCGTGGGTCGATCGCCCACGCCCGCGTCCTGCACGGCGCCGGCCTGCTGGACGACGAGGCGTTCGCCGGCATGGTCGCGGCGCTCGAGGCGCTGCGTGCCGACGTCGCCTCCGGGGCCTTCGCACCGGTGCCCGACGACGAGGACGTCCACAGCGCGCTCGAGCGCGGGCTGATCGAGCGGGCGGGTGCCGACCTCGGCGGCCGGCTGCGGGCGGGCCGCTCGCGCAACGACCAGATCGCGACCCTGGTGCGCATGTACCTGCGCGAGGAGACGCGGACGCTCGCGGGCCTGGTCCTCGACGTCGTCCAGGCGCTCGTCGAGCAGGCGGAGGCCGCCGGTACCGCACCCATGCCCGGGCGGACGCACCTGCAGCACGCGCAGCCGGTCCTGCTCGCGCACCACCTCCTGGCGCACGCCTGGCCGCTCCTGCGCGACGTCGAGCGCTGGGTCGACTGGGACCGCCGCGCGGCCCGCTCGCCCTACGGCTCGGGCGCCCTCGCCGGGTCCTCGCTCGGGCTGGACCCCGCCGCCGTCGCGGCGGACCTCGGCTTCGACGGGCCGGTGGAGAACTCCATCGACGGGACGGCCTCGCGCGACGTCGTCGCCGAGTTCGCCTGGGTCGCCGCGATGGTCGGCGTCGACCTGTCCCGGCTCGCGGAGGACGTGGTGCTCTGGGCCACCAAGGAGTTCGGCTTCGTGCGCCTGCACGACGCGTACTCGACGGGGTCGAGCATCATGCCGCAGAAGAAGAACCCCGACGTCGCCGAGCTGGCGCGTGGCAAGGCCGGGCGGCTGATCGGTGACCTCACCGGGCTCCTGGCCACCCTCAAGGGGCTGCCGCTCGCGTACAACCGCGACCTGCAGGAGGACAAGGAGCCGGTGTTCGACCAGGTGGAGACGCTCGCCGTGCTCCTGCCGGCGTTCGCGGGCATGGTCGCGACGCTGACCTTCGACACCGAGCGCATGGCGTCGCTCGCGCCGCAGGGCTTCTCGCTGGCGACGGACATCGCCGAGTGGCTCGTCCGCCAGGGCGTGCCCTTCCGCGTCGCGCACGAGGTCGCGGGAGCCTGCGTCCGCACGTGCGAGGAGCGCGGGATCGAGCTGTGGGACCTGTCCGACGACGACCTCGCGGCCATCTCCGAGCACCTGACGCCCGCCGTGCGGGAGGTGCTCACCGTGGAGGGCTCGCTCGCGTCGCGGTCGGCGGTGGGCGGCACCGCCCCGGTGCGCGTCGCGGAGCAGCTCGCGGCGGCGAAGGCACGCGCGGCGCAGCTGCGGGACTGGGCCCGGGCCTGACGGTGCCGCTGGGTGACGGCTCGCGCGACCTCGGTCACCGAGGCGCGCGGGGCGGCGTGGTCGACGACCTCGCCGCCCGCGTGCTGGCGGCGGCGCCCGGGCTGGGTCCGGTGCGTCTCGTGTGCGTCGACGGACCCGCCGGCTCCGGCAAGACCACGCTCGCCGGGGACCTCGCCGAGGCGCTCGGCGCGCCCGTCGTGCACCTGGACGACCTGTACGAGGGCTGGTCCGGCCTGGACCGGGTCTGGGACCGCGTCGAGGCCCAGCTCCTGGCGCCCCTCGCGGCCGGCCGCCCCGCCCGCTACCAGCGGTACGACTGGGAGGCGGGCCGCTTCGCCGAGTGGCGTGACGTGCCCGTCGCGCGCGCCCTGGTCCTGGAGGGCTGCGGCGCCGCACCGGCAGCGGTCGGAGCGCGGGCCTCGCTCGTGATCTGGGTCGAGGCACCCGCCGACGTCCGTCTCGCGCGCGGGCTGGCGCGCGACGGCGAGGCGATGCGCGACGAGTGGCTGCGCTGGATGGGCAGGGAGGCGGTCCACTTCGCCCGCGAGGGCACCCGGGAGCGCGCCGACGTCGTCGTGGACGGCACGCGGCCGCTCGACGCGTGAGGATGGCGGGCATGCAGGCGACCGCCCCCGACGGCCCGACGCGCGAGCTCCTGGCGGCGGCCGCCGTCGACGTCGCCCCGCGCCTCCTGGGCGCGATCGTGACCACCGCCCTGCCCGACGGCGTGGTGAGCGTCCGTCTCACGGAGGTGGAGGCCTACGAGGGCGAGCACGACCCTGGGTCCCACGCGTATCGCGGCCGCTCGGCCCGCAACGCGGTGATGTTCGGCCCCGCCGGGCACCTGTACGTCTACCGACACATGGGCCTGCACCACTGCGCGAACGTCGTCACCGGTCGGGACGGCACGGCGTCGGCGGTCCTGCTGCGCGCGGGGGAGGTGGTCGAGGGGAGCGAGGTCGCGTTCGCCCGGCGCACGCGGCGCGGCGTCGTGCACCGCGCGGTCGACCTGGCCCGGGGCCCGGCGCGGCTCGCCGTCGCGCTCGGCCTGGACCTCACGCACGACGGCGCCGACGTCGTCGACGGAGCCGGCCCGGTGCGCCTGGCCCTGGCGGCGCCGGTCACCGTGTGGTCGAGCGGTCCGCGGGTGGGTGTGGGCGGTCAGGGCGGCGACGCGACGGCGTTCCCGTGGCGGTTCTGGCTCCCGGACGAGCCGACCGTCTCCGCGTACCGGGCCGCCCCGCCGAGGCGACGGCCCTGACGCCGGGCGGCGCATGCCGAGACGCGCCGCGCCCACCGGTGGACGCAGGGCAGACTGTGGCCGACGGACGATCGAGAGGCACTGTGGTGGACATCCTGGACGAGCTGCGCTGGCGCGGCCTGCTGGCGCAGACGACGGACGAGCAGGCGCTGCGCGAGGCGCTCACGGGCGGCCCCGTGACGCTCTACTGCGGCTTCGACCCGACGGCCCCGAGCCTGCACCACGGTCACCTCGTGCAGCTCGTGCTCCTGCGCCACCTCCAGCTCGCGGGTCACCGGGTGCTGGCCCTGGTCGGCGGCGCGACCGGGCTCATCGGCGACCCCCGGATGTCGGGCGAGCGGGTCCTCAACACCAAGGACACGGTGGCCGAGTGGGTCGAGCGCCTGCGCGGCCAGGTCTCGCGGTTCCTCGACTTCGAGGGCGACAACCCGGCGCAGCTGGTGAACAACCTCGACTGGACCGGCGACCTGGGCGCCATCGACTTCCTGCGCGAGATCGGCAAGCACTACCGGCTCGGCACGATGCTCGCCAAGGACACCGTGGCGCGGCGGCTCGCGAGCGACGAGGGCATCAGCTTCACCGAGTTCAGCTACCAGATCCTCCAGGGCATGGACTTCCTCGAGCTGTACCGCCGGCACGGCTGCACGCTGCAGACCGGCGGCAACGACCAGTGGGGCAACCTGCTCTCGGGCGTGGAGCTCATCCGCAAGGCGGAGCACGCGAGCGTGCACGCGCTGACGACGCCGCTGATCACCAAGGCGGACGGCACCAAGTTCGGCAAGTCCGAGGGCGGTGCCATCTGGCTCGCGCCGGACATGATGAGCCCGTACGCCTTCTACCAGTTCTGGCTCAACACCGACGACGCCGACGTCGAGCGGTACCTGCGGATCTTCACCTTCCGCTCGCGCGAGGAGATCGCCGAGCTCGAGCGCGCGGTCGCCGAGCGCCCGGCCGCCCGAGAGGCGCAGCGCACCCTGGCGCACGACGTCACGACCCTCGTCCACGGCGCCGACGCGACGGCCAAGGTGGTCGCCGCCAGCCAGGCGCTCTTCGGCCGCGGAGAGCTCGCGGACCTCGACGAGGCGACCCTCGCCGCGGCGGTCGCCGAGCTGCCCCGGGCCGAGCTCGGGGAGCAGGCGTGGCAGGACGGACCGACGGTGGTCGACGTCCTCGTGGCCGGCGGCCTGGTCGCCGGCCGGGCCGCGGCGCGACGCGCGATCGGCGAGGGCGGCGTCTCGGTCAACAACCGGCGGGTCACGGACGAGGCGCACGTGCTCGCGCCCGAGGACCTGCTGCACGGTCGCTGGGCGGTCCTCCGCCGGGGCAAGAAGACCCTCGCAGTGGCCGAACGGACCGCGTGACCGCCGTCACCCGGCACCAACTTGAAGTGACGCCCGGGGATACGTAGAGTTCTGGACGTCGCCCCGAGAGGGGAGGAACGGACGGACGGGCAGAGCCCTCCGGCCGGTCCCACCGGAGGCGGCCACTCACTGGCAGGACAGGACCCGGGCGCGCAAGCGTCCGGCACTGGTCATGCGGTGACTGCGGGTTCGAGGCGCTGGCCAACGGGAGTTGACGGCGCGGAGCGGCCCCGCTAAGATTGAGAAGTTGCCTCCGGATGGGTCGGAAACGGCCTTGAGGGATGTGCGTCTGTTCCTTGAGAACTCAACAGCGTGCCAAAAGTCGATGCCATTTGTCGGCGTTCTTGGTGGGTGTCCTGCTTTCGGTGGGGTGCTTGTCGGGGGCGGACGACGTGGTTGAGACGAATGTTTAACGTCAGTTGACATTTGATCGATGCCAGATTCAACTGGCCCCTTTCGGGGGGTCGCTTCGTGTGTTGGTTTCTCTGCCCTTTCGGGGGTGGGTGACTATAGACATCTACGGAGAGTTTGATCCTGGCTCAGGACGAACGCTGGCGGCGTGCTTAACACATGCAAGTCGAACGGTGATCTCGGTGCTTGCACCGGGTGATCAGTGGCGAACGGGTGAGTAACACGTGAGTAACCTGCCCCAGACTCTGGGATAACTTCGGGAAATCGGAGCTAATACCGGATACGAGACGCACGGGCATCTGTAGCGTCTGGAAAGAATTTCGGTCTGGGATGGACTCGCGGCCTATCAGCTTGTTGGTGAGGTAATGGCTCACCAAGGCGACGACGGGTAGCCGGCCTGAGAGGGCGACCGGCCACACTGGGACTGAGACACGGCCCAGACTCCTACGGGAGGCAGCAGTGGGGAATATTGCACAATGGGCGAAAGCCTGATGCAGCGACGCCGCGTGGGGGATGAAGGCCTTCGGGTTGTAAACCCCTTTCAGCAGGGAAGAAGCGAAAGTGACGGTACCTGCAGAAGAAGCGCCGGCTAACTACGTGCCAGCAGCCGCGGTAATACGTAGGGCGCAAGCGTTGTCCGGAATTATTGGGCGTAAAGAGCTCGTAGGCGGTTTGTCGCGTCTGCTGTGAAAACCCGAGGCTCAACCTCGGGCCTGCAGTGGGTACGGGCAGACTAGAGTGCGGTAGGGGAGACTGGAATTCCTGGTGTAGCGGTGGAATGCGCAGATATCAGGAGGAACACCGATGGCGAAGGCAGGTCTCTGGGCCGCAACTGACGCTGAGGAGCGAAAGCATGGGGAGCGAACAGGATTAGATACCCTGGTAGTCCATGCCGTAAACGTTGGGCACTAGGTGTGGGGCTCATTCCACGAGTTCCGTGCCGCAGCAAACGCATTAAGTGCCCCGCCTGGGGAGTACGGCCGCAAGGCTAAAACTCAAAGGAATTGACGGGGGCCCGCACAAGCGGCGGAGCATGCGGATTAATTCGATGCAACGCGAAGAACCTTACCAAGGCTTGACATATACCGAAAACTCATGGAGACATGGGGTCCGCAAGGGCGGTATACAGGTGGTGCATGGTTGTCGTCAGCTCGTGTCGTGAGATGTTGGGTTAAGTCCCGCAACGAGCGCAACCCTCGTCCTATGTTGCCAGCACGTCATGGTGGGGACTCATAGGAGACTGCCGGGGTCAACTCGGAGGAAGGTGGGGATGACGTCAAATCATCATGCCCCTTATGTCTTGGGCTTCACGCATGCTACAATGGCCGGTACAAAGGGCTGCGATACCGCGAGGTGGAGCGAATCCCAAAAAGCCGGTCTCAGTTCGGATTGGGGTCTGCAACTCGACCCCATGAAGTCGGAGTCGCTAGTAATCGCAGATCAGCAACGCTGCGGTGAATACGTTCCCGGGCCTTGTACACACCGCCCGTCAAGTCACGAAAGTCGGTAACACCCGAAGCCAGTGGCCCAACTCGTAAGAGGGGGAGCTGTCGAAGGTGGGACCAGCGATTGGGACTAAGTCGTAACAAGGTAGCCGTACCGGAAGGTGCGGCTGGATCACCTCCTTTCTAAGGAGCATCTGGCGCGAGAGCGTCCAGGGCCTACTACTCGAGCGTTCGTCTCGAGGTGGGTAGCTCACGGGTGGAACATCGACCAGTGGCAGCCGCGTTGGTGGCTTCTCAGTACCTCGTGCTTCGGCGCGGGAGGAACCTGAAGACCTCCGGGTGGTTGTTTCGGCACGCTGTTGGGTCCTGAGGGAACAGGTGTTTGCACCTGGACCTCGGGCCGGCCCCCAGTGGGGGGTTGGTTGCGATCGGACCTTCGGGACCGGATGAACCGCTTCGCCTTCGGGTGGGGTAGGCGCCGGGATCCTGGTGGGGCCGCCCGTAGCTTGAGAACTGCACAGTGGACGCGAGCATCTTTAAGTAAGTCTTTGTGGCAAGTTTTTAAGGGCAAACGGTGGATGCCTTGGCACTAGGAGCCGAAGAAGGACGTAGTAGCCTGCGATAAGCCTCGGGGAGTTGGCAAACGAACCGTGATCCGAGGATCTCCGAATGGGGAAACCCAGCTGGAGTCATGTCCAGTTACCCGCGCCTGAATATATAGGGCGTGTGGAGGGAACGTGGGGAAGTGAAACATCTCAGTACCCACAGGAAGAGATATTCCGTGAGTAGTGGCGAGCGAAAGCGGAGAAGGCCAAACCGATCGTGTGTGATAGCCGGCAGGTGTTGCACGGTCGGGGTTGTGGGACCTTTCAGTCAGTTCTGCCGAGCTGGCAGGGAGTCAGAAAGTCGCGTCATAGTCGAAGGGCATTGAAAGGCCCGGCACAGAGGGTGCGACCCCCGTAGACGAAATGGCGTGGCCTCCCGAAGGGGATCCCAAGTAGCACGGGGCCCGAGAAATCCCGTGTGAATCCGGCAAGACCACTTGCTAAGCCTAAATACTCCCTAGTGACCGATAGCGGACAAGTACCGTGAGGGAAAGGTGAAAAGTACCCCGGGAGGGGAGTGAAATAGTACCTGAAACCGTTTGCCTACAATCCGTCGGAGCCTCCCTAGCAGGGGTGACGGCGTGCCTTTTGAAGAATGAGCCTGCGAGTTAGTGGTACGTGGCGAGGTTAACCCGTGTGGGGAAGCCGTAGCGAAAGCGAGTCCGAATAGGGCGATACAGTCGCGTGCTCTAGACCCGAAGCGAAGTGATCTAGCCATGGGCAGGTTGAAGCGCGGGTAAGACCGCGTGGAGGACCGAACCCACCTGGGTTGAAAACCGGGGGGATGACCTGTGGTTAGGGGTGAAAGGCCAATCAAACTTCGTGATAGCTGGTTCTCCCCGAAATGCATTTAGGTGCAGCGTCACGTGTTTCTTGCCGGAGGTAGAGCTACTGGATGGCCGATGGGCCCTACAAGGTTACTGACGTCAGCCAAACTCCGAATGCCGGTAAGTGAGAGCGTGGCAGTGAGACTGCGGGGGATAAGCTCCGTAGTCGAGAGGGAAACAGCCCAGACCACCAGCTAAGGCCCCTAAGCGTATGCTAAGTGGGAAAGGATGTGGAGTTGCACAGACAACCAGGAGGTTGGCTTAGAAGCAGCCACCCTTGAAAGAGTGCGTAATAGCTCACTGGTCAAGTGATTCCGCGCCGACAATGTAGCGGGGCTCAAGTATACCGCCGAAGCTGTGGCATTCACACAATAGCTAGGTCTTCGGATCCAGGCGTGTGGATGGGTAGGGGAGCGTCGTGTGGCGAGTGAAGTCGCGGGGTGACCCAGCGGTGGACGCCACACGAGTGAGAATGCAGGCATGAGTAGCGAAAGACGGGTGAGAAACCCGTCCGCCGAATGACCAAGGGTTCCAGGGCCAGGCTAATCCGCCCTGGGTAAGTCGGGACCTAAGGCGAGGCCGACAGGCGTAGTCGATGGACAACGGGTTGATATTCCCGTACCGGCGAAGAACCGCCCATACCGAGCCCGGTGATGCTAAGTGCCCGAAGCCGTCTAGATCCCTTCGGGGACGTGACGGGGGAGCGCACGACCCGAACCGGTAGTAGGTAAGCGTATTAACAGGGGTGACGCAGGAAGGTAGCCCAGCGTGGCGATGGTAGACCACGTCCAAGGTTGTAGGGCGAGCTGTAGGCAAATCCGCAGCTCACATAGCCTGAGAACTGATGGTGACCGCTTATGCGGGATGATTGGGTGATCCTATGCTGCCTAGAAAAGCCTCGACGCGAGGTTCTAGCCGCCCGTACCCTAAACCGACTCAGGTGGTCAGGTAGAGAATACCAAGGCGATCGAGAGAATCGTGGTTAAGGAACTCGGCAAAATGCCCCCGTAACTTCGGGAGAAGGGGGGCCTGAGGCGTGTAGGCACTTGCTGCCGAAGCGTTCGAAGGCCGCAGAGACCAGGGAGAAGCGACTGTTTACTAAAAACACAGGTCCGTGCGAAGTCGCAAGACGATGTATACGGACTGACGCCTGCCCGGTGCTGGAAGGTTAAGAGGACGGGTCAGCTCTTCGGAGCGAAGCTCAGAATTTAAGCCCCAGTAAACGGCGGTGGTAACTATAACCATCCTAAGGTAGCGAAATTCCTTGTCGGGTAAGTTCCGACCTGCACGAATGGCGTAACGACTTCTCCGCTGTCTCAACCGCGAACTCGGCGAAATTGCACTACGAGTAAAGATGCTCGTTACGCGCAGCAGGACGGAAAGACCCCGGGACCTTTACTATAGCTTGGTATTGGTGTTCGGTACGGCTTGTGTAGGATAGGTGGGAGACTGTGAAGCCGGCACGCCAGTGTCGGTGGAGTCAACGTTGAAATACCACTCTGGTCGTTCTGGATATCTAACCTCGGTCCGTAATCCGGATCAGGGACAGTGCCTGGTGGGTAGTTTAACTGGGGCGGTTGCCTCCTAAAATGTAACGGAGGCGCTCAAAGGTTCCCTCAGCCTGGTTGGCAATCAGGTGGCGAGTGCAAGTGCACAAGGGAGCTTGACTGTGAGACTGACAGGTCGAGCAGGGACGAAAGTCGGAACTAGTGATCCGGCGGTGGCTTGTGGAAGCGCCGTCGCTCAACGGATAAAAGGTACCCCGGGGATAACAGGCTGATCTTGCCCAAGAGTCCATATCGACGGCATGGTTTGGCACCTCGATGTCGGCTCGTCGCATCCTGGGGCTGGAGTAGGTCCCAAGGGTTGGGCTGTTCGCCCATTAAAGCGGTACGCGAGCTGGGTTTAGAACGTCGTGAGACAGTTCGGTCCCTATCCGCTGCGCGCGCAGGAAACTTGAGAAGGGCTGTCCCTAGTACGAGAGGACCGGGACGGACGAACCTCTGGTGTGCCAGTTGTTCCGCCAGGAGCACGGCTGGTTGGCTACGTTCGGAAGGGATAACCGCTGAAAGCATCTAAGCGGGAAGCCTGCTTCAAGATGAGGTTTCCATGGGACTTGATCCCGAGAGGCTCCCAGCTAGACCACTGGGTGAATAGGCCGGATGTGGAAGGCAGGACTAACGACTGCCGCAGCTGACCGGTACTAATAAGCCGATAACTTGACACACTCTTACTTGTGCTACGCGTCCACTGTGCGGTTCCCGAGATACGGTCGGGAACCCGATTGACATCTCCATAGAGTTTCGGCGGTCATAGCGAAGGGGAAACGCCCGGCTCCATTCCGAACCCGGAAGCTAAGCCCTTCTGCGCCGATGGTACTGCACGGGAGACTGTGTGGGAGAGTAGGTCGCCGCCGAACATCACTTCACAACGAGGCCGTCCCCTTTTCGGGGACGGCCTCGTTGCGTTGCCCGAAAGTTGTCCCCGTCGCGCCGTCGTTGTTCGGCGTGCGCGCTTCGGGCGGCGCTGATGGCGTAGCGCCGGTCCCGGAAGGGGCCCCGTGAGAACCGTCCGCGCCCCGCGTGAGACGATGGGTCGAGTCAAGAAGAGAGGACGTGCCGGCGTGTCTGACGACAGCACTGGTGCGCGCAAGCCTGTCGATGGAGCATCGTCGGGGCGCGCGGAGAAGCGTGTGAACGGCGCCACGGATCGTGGCGCGGGTCCCGCGGGCGGCACGGGCCGCGCCCCAGGTGCGGATCGCCGTGCTGAGCCTCGACGGGACTCGTTCGGCGGCTCAGGTCGTGGATCCGCGGGAGGCGGGGATCGGCGCGACGCCGGGCGCGGCGCCGGTGAGCGGTACGACCCGCGCAAGCCCCGCACGCGCGCCGGGGCGGCGGGCGGATCCGGGGCGTCCGCGCGTCCTCGTCCCGAACGGACGTCGGCTCCGGCTGGGTCGGGCGGACCGGGTCGTGGTCGTCCCGACAGTCGCGGTGCTGCGGACCGTGGAGGGCGTCCGACGACGCCTCGACCCGCGCGCGGCGGCGTCGAGCGCCCGGCGGATGCTCGTGAGCGCGAGAAGCCGCGCGGACCCGTCGCCCCCGAGCTGCCGGACGACGTCCAGGCGTCGGATCTGGACCGGGCGGCGCGGAGCCGACTGCGGACGCTCAGCAAGGACAACGCCGACGGTGTCGCACGGCACCTCGTGATGGCGGGCCGCCTGCTCGACGACGACCCGGAGCTGGCCTACGAGCACGCCCAGGCGGCCGTTCGCCGTGCCGGCCGGGTCGACGTCGTCCGGGAGGCGGCCGGGCTCACCGCCTACCGCACGGGCCGGTACGCCGAGGCGCTCCGTGAGCTGCGGACGGTCCGTCGTCTCAACGGCTCGGACGAGCACCTGCCGCTGCTGGCCGACTGCGAGCGTGGGCTCGGCAGGCCCGAGCGGGCGATCGCGATCTCCCAGGAGGAGGCCGCGCGGACGCTCGAGCCGGAGGGACTGGTGGAGCTCGCGATCGTCGTCGCCGGCGCACGCCTGGATCTCGGCGACCCGGACGCCGCGCTCGCCGCGCTGTCGGCGCCGGCCGTGCGGGCGGCGTCGGGCGAGCAGGCGGAGCGGGTCCTGGAGGCGCGGGCCGAGGCACTACGGGCCGCGGGAAGGCTTGCCGAGGCCGCGGCGATCGACGCCCAGCTCGGCGGCACCGATGACGAGGTGGTCGTGTACGACCTCGAGGAGGACGGCGGCGCCGACGCGGCGCCTGACGAGGTCGCGCCGGACCGTGCGCCTGAGGCGTCGGCCTCGGGCGGGGTCGACGGCGGGCGGGAGAGCTGATGCTCATCGAGTGCACGAGCACCCTGGCCCAGGCCTACGACCTCGCTCTGGTCGACCTCGACGGGGTCGCGTATCGCGGTCCGGAGCCGATCACGCACGCGGCGGAGAGCCTGGCCGCTGCACGTGAGGCCGGCATGTCGCTGGTCTTCGTGACGAACAACGCCTCCCGCGAGCCGGAGGCGGTCGCCGGGCAGCTCAGCGGTCTCGGCATCCCCGCCGAGCCGGGTGAGGTCATGACGGCTGCCCAGGCCGCCGCCGCGGTGCTCGCCGAGCGGCTCGAGGCCGGCTCCCGCGTGCTCGTTGTCGGCGGCGCCGGGCTGGTGACGGCGGTGCGTGCGGTGGGCATGGAGGTCGTGACCTCGGCCGATGACGAGCCGGCCGCCGTGGTCCAGGGCTTCGCGCCCGACCTCGGGTGGAAGCACCTCGCGGAGGCGGCGTACGCCGTGCAGCGGGGCGCCTGGTACGTGGTGAGCAACCTGGACCTCACGCTCCCCAACGAGCGGGGCATCGCACCGGGGAACGGCTCCCTCGTCGGCGTCGTACGCGCGGCGACCGGCGTCGAGCCCGTGAGCGCCGGCAAGCCCGAGCCGACGATGTTCCGGCTGGCGGCCGAGCGCCGATCGGCGCAGCGACCTCTGGTGATCGGCGACCGGCTGGACACCGACCTGGGCGGCGCCCGCGCGGCCGGGTTCCCCGGCCTGCACGTGCTCACGGGCGTGAGCTCGGCGCGCGACGTCGTGCTGGCTCCGGCCCACGACCGGCCGAGCTTCCTCGGGGAGGACCTGCGGGCGCTGCACCAGCCGCACCGCGCCCCCGCTCTCCGCGAGGGCTGGTGGGTCTGCGGCGACGCGTCGGCGACGGTGCGCGACCGTGCGCTCGAGGTGCGGTCCGGCGCGGGCGGCGACCCGATGGACGTGGTGCGGGCCGCCTGCGGCGCCGTCTGGACGGCTGTCGACGCTGGCGGGTCCGTGGACGCGGGCACGGTGCCGGAGCTGGTTCCCGCACCGCGCTGAGCTTCGCGCGTCAGGCCCGCGGTCCTCCACCCGTGGGCGGTAGCGTGGGCGTTCGACGAGCGATCGACGACGAAGGGGTGCGCGTGGAGCACGAGGGGATGGCGGGCGCCGGGACGGGCGACGACGCCGTCGACCAGGCGCTCAGCGTGCTCGACGGCCTGGCCGAGCGGCCGGTGCGTGAGCACGTCGGCGTCTTCGAGGCGGTGCACGCCGCCCTGGCGGACCGGCTCGCGGAGGGACCGTGACCGCCGGCGCCGCCCGCCTCGACGCGGAGCTGGTGCGCCGCGGACTCGTGCGCTCCCGCACGCGCGCGGCGCGGCTCCTCGCCGAGGGACGGGTCGCGGTCGACGGCGAGGTCGTCACGAAGCCCTCGCGTCCGGTGGGCGAGGACGCGGAGATCACCGTGGACGCCCCCGCGACCGAGTACGTCTCGCGCGCCGCGCTCAAGCTCGCCGGGGCCCTCGACAGCCTGGCGGGTGCGCCCGGCGCCCCCGACCCGCGCGGCCGCTGGTGCCTGGACGCCGGGGCCTCGACGGGCGGGTTCACCCAGGTGCTGCTCGAGCGGGGTGCCGCCCACGTGCACGCCGTCGACGTCGGCCACGGGCAGATGGATCCCGCGCTGGCCGGCGATCCCCGGGTGACGTGCCGCGAGGGCGTCAACGTGCGCGACCTCGCACCCACGGGCCTCCCGCGGCTCGCGGAGCTCGTCGTGGCGGACCTCTCCTTCATCTCGCTGACGCTCGTGGTGGGGCCGCTCGTGGCGCTGTGCGAGCCGGCGGGCGACCTGCTGCTCATGGTCAAGCCGCAGTTCGAGGTCGGGCGGGAGCGCCTCGGCTCGGGCGGGGTCGTGAAGTCGACCGACCTGCGGCGCGAGGCCGTCCTCGGTGTCGTCGAGGCCGCGCGGGCGCACGGGGCGTCTCTGCGCGCCGTCGTGCCCAGCCCGGTGCCCGGGCCCGCCGGCAACCACGAGTACTTCGTGTGGCTGCGACCGGAGCCCGCCGAGGGGCGGGACGCGCTGCACGTCCGCGAGGCGGTGCGGCGCGCCGTCGTGGACGGGACCACCGCCGTGATGGTCGACGAGCTCCGAGGACTGCCGCGGAGGACCGCATGAACCGGTCGGTGCTCGTCGTCAGCCACGGCGGTCGGCCCGAGGCGGTGCGCGCCGCCGAGGAGGCTGTGCGCGCGCTGCGCGCGCACGGGCTCGACCCCGTCTTCGAGGAGCAGGTCGGCGACGTCGACGCGCTCGAGATGGTGGTCGTCCTGGGCGGCGACGGGACGATCCTGCGCGCGGCGGAGCTGACGCACGGCTCCGGCGTGCCCCTGCTCGGCGTCAACCTCGGACATGTCGGGTTCCTCGCCGAGAGCGAGCGCGAGCAGATCGACGAGGCGGTGCGCCGGATCGCGTCGCGCGAGTACGACGTCGAGGAGCGCGGGACGATCGAGGTGCGCGTCCTGCAGCCGGGCGGCGACGTCCGCACGGGCTGGGCGCTGAACGAGGCCACCGTCGAGAAGTCGGACCGCGCCCGCATGGTCGAGGTCGTCGTCGAGGTCGACGGGCGCCCGCTGTCCTCCTTCGGCTGCGACGGCGTCGTCATGGCGACGTCCACCGGGTCCACCGCGCACGCGTTCTCGGCCGGGGGCCCGGTGGTCTGGCCGGACGTCGACGCGATGCTGCTCGTGCCGGTGTCGGCGCACGCCCTCTTCGCCCGCCCGCTCGTCGTGGGCCCCGCGTCGGTGCTGGCGGTCGAGATCCTCGGCCGTTCGTCGAGCGAGGGCGTGCTCACCTGTGACGGCCGGCGCAAGATCGACCTGCCCGTCGGGACCCGGGTGGAGGTGCGGCGCAGCCCCGTGCCCGTCCGGCTTGCCCGGATGAGCCACGCGCCCTTCACCGACCGGCTGGTCTCCCGCTTCGCGCTGCCCGTGACCGGGTGGCGCGGTCGAGGGCCGAACGGCAGCACCGAGCGCGACGAGGGCGCGGCTCGGGAGGGTGCCGTGGTCGCGGCGGGGGACGGCGGGTGATCGAGGAGATTCGGATCGAGAACCTCGGCGTCATCGAGGCGGCCACCGTGTCGCTCGGACCGGGGCTCACCGCCATCACCGGCGAGACCGGGGCCGGCAAGACGATGGTGCTCTCCGGGCTGAACCTGCTGCTCGGGCGCCGTGCGGACGCGGCCGTCGTGCGCGTCGGGGCGAGCCAGGCGACGGCCGAGGGCTGCTTCGTCGTCGACCCGGCCTCGCCCGTCGCCGAGCGCGCCCGCGAGGCCGGCGCGCAGGTGGACGACGACGGGACCCTCGTGGCGCTGCGCACCGTCGCGGCCGCCGGCCGCTCGCGCGCCTTCCTCGGCGGGCGGACGGTGCCGCAGTCCGTCCTCGGGGAGATCGCGGAGGACCTGGTCACCGTGCACGGCCAGCAGGACCAGGCCCGGCTGCGCTCGCCGCGTCGTCAGCGCGAGGCCCTCGACGCCTTCGCGGGCGCCGAGCACGCGGCCGTGCTCGCCGAGTACCGCGCGGCGTGGTCGCAGCGTCAGCGCGCGGCCGAGGAGCTCGACGCCATGGTGTCGAGCGCTGCGGAGCGCTCGCGCGAGGCGGAGCTGCTGCGCCTGGGCCTCGCGGAGGTCGAGCGCCTGGCGCCCCAGCCGGGGGAGGACGTCGAGCTCGCGGCCGAGGCCGCGCGCCTCGGTCACGTCGAGGAGCTCCGCACCGCCGCTGCGTCCGCCCACCTGGCCCTGGCGGGCGACGACGACGGGGGAGCGGGCGCCACGGCGACCGTGGAGCTCGCCCGGCGGAGCCTCGAGGCCGTCGCGCCCCACGACGGCGTCCTCGCCGCCCTGGCGGAGCGCCTCGCCGAGGCCCGTTACCTCCTCGACGACGTCTCCGCCGAGCTCGCGAGCCACGGCGACTCGCTCCTCGCGGACCCGGCGCGCCTCGAGGAGGTCAACCGGCGGCGCGCGGAGCTGACGGCCCTGAGCCGCAGCCACGGCGCCGGGACCCTCGACGAGGTGCTGGCCTGGTCCCAGGACGCCGGCCTGCGCCTGCTCGAGCTCGAGGGCACCGACGACCGGACGGCCGCCCTGCGGGCACGTCTCGGCGAGCTCGAGGAGCGGCTCACGACGCTCGCGGCCCGGCTGACCGCCGCGCGGACGGACGCCGCGACGCGGCTCGCGTCCGCCGTGACGGCCGAGCTCGCCGGGCTGGCCATGGCGTCCGCCGTGCTCGAGGTACGGCTCCACCCGACGCCCGAGCCCGGGCCGTGGGGCGCCGAGGACGTCGAGATGCTGCTGGCCTCCCACGCGGGTGCCCCGCCCCGGCCCCTGGGTCAGGGCGCGTCGGGCGGTGAGCTCTCGCGCGTCATGCTCGCGATCGAGGTCGCGCTGGCGACGGCACCCGGCTCGGGTGCGGCGCGGCCCCCGACGTTCGTCTTCGACGAGGTCGACGCCGGGGTCGGCGGCAAGGCGGCGGTGGAGGTCGGTCGGCGCCTCGCCGAGCTGGCGCTCGGCGCCCAGGTCGTGGTCGTCACGCACCTCGCGCAGGTGGCCGCGTTCGCCGACCGGCACCTCGTCGTGACCAAGTCCACCGCCGGTGACGTCGTCACCGCGTCGGACGTGCGGCACGTCGAGGGGCAGGATCGCGTCGCCGAGCTCGCGCGCATGCTCTCGGGGCAGGAGGACTCGGACGCCGCGCGGCAGCACGCGGCTGAGCTCCTCGAGCGCTCCGTCGTGGGACGATGATCCCCGATGAGACTCAGCCTGCGACCGCGCCGAGCGGCTCCTGACGAACCCGGACTGCACGGGCCGGTCCGGGTCGACCCCCGGACCAAGAACCTCACCAAGCGGCTGCGGCCCGGTGACGTCGCCGTGATCGACCACCTGGACATCGACCGCGTCTCGGCCGAGGCGCTCGCCGCGTGCCGGCCTGCCGCCGTGCTCAACGCGGCACGGTCGACGTCGGGCCGCTACCCGAACCTCGGTCCGGACATCCTCCTGGCCGCGGGGATCCCGCTGGTGGACGACCTCGGCCCCGACGTCCTGACCCTCACGGAGGGTCGGCAGGTGCGCGTCGTCGACGGCGCGGTGTACGACGGCGACCGCCTCGTGGCCGAGGGGACCGTGCAGGACGAGGCCTCGGTCGCCGCGGCGATGGAGGAGGCCCGCGCGGGCCTGGCGGTCCAGCTCGAGTCGTTCGCGGCCAACACCATGGACTACCTCCGCCGGGAGCGAGCGCTCCTGCTCGACGGGGTCGGCGTCCCCGACATCGAGACGGTCATCGACGGTCGCCAGGTGCTCATCGTCGTGCGCGGGTACCACTACAAGGAAGACCTCGTCGCGCTGCGGCACTACGTCAAGGAGTACCGCCCGGTGCTCATCGGCGTGGACGGCGGCGCCGACGCGATCCTCGAGGCCGGCTGGAAGCCCGACCTCATCGTGGGCGACATGGACTCCGTCTCGGACCGTGCGCTGCGGTGCGGGGCCGAGGTCGTCGTGCACGCGTACCGCGACGGCCACGCCCCGGGCGTCGAGCGCGTCGAGAAGCTCGGCGTCAAGCACGTCGTGTTCCCGGCGACCGGCACGAGCGAGGACGTCGCGATGCTGCTGGCCGACGACAAGGGCGCGGAGCTCATCGTGGCCGTCGGCACGCACGCCACCCTCGTCGAGTTCCTCGACAAGGGCCGTTCCGGCATGGCGAGCACGTTCCTCACGCGCCTGCGCGTCGGCAGCAAGCTCATCGACGCCAAGGGCGTCTCACGTCTCTACCGCCAGCGGATCTCGAACTGGCAGCTCGCGTGGCTCATCGTCGCCGGGCTGCTCGCACTCGGGGTCGCGCTCGCCTCCACGTCGGCCGGGCAGACCCTGTTCGGCCTGTCCGCCGCCTGGTTCGACGACGTCTGGTCGTCCGTGCGGGGCCTGTTCGGCGGTGGGGCATGACGTCCCCCGCCGCCACCGACCGAGAGACCTCACAGTGATCGACTTCAGGTACCACATCGTCTCCCTCATCTCCGTCTTCCTCGCGCTCGCCGTCGGCATCGCGCTGGGCGCGGGTCCGCTGAAGGAGACCATCGGCGACACGCTGACGGGCCAGGTGGAGCAGCTCCGGGCCGAGAAGGAGGAGCTGCGCGCCCAGCTCGACGACGCGTCGGCGGACCTCGCGGCGCAGGAGGCGGCGTTCGCCGCCGCCGCGCCGGAGCTCCTCGACGGCATCCTGCCCGGGCGACGGGTTGCCGTCGTGCAGCTCGACGACGTCGCGCCCGAGGTGCGCGACGCGGTCACCGAGCGCCTGACGCAGGCCGGTGCGACGGTCTCCGCCACGGTGCAGGTCACCGAGCTGTGGGACGACCCCGACCAGCGCTCCTTCCGCCAGGGCATCGCGAGCAGCCTCGTCGAGCGGCTCGACCCGGTTCCCGCGCAGGACGCGGGCACGGGGACGGAGCTGGCCGAGGCGCTCGCGCAGGCGCTGACGATGGCCGAGCCGACCGACCCGGACGCGGTCGCCGCCGACGCGGTCACCGTCATGGACCTGCTCGTCGAGTCCGGGCTCGTCACGCTCGGCGACGGCGGCGTGAGCGCGCCGGCCGACGCCATCGTCGTCCTCGCGGGGCCCACGGTGAGCGCCGAGGAGGCCGAGTCCACGCAGGCGACGCCCGAGGACGACCCGGCCGTGCAGGAGCTCGCCGACGCGCGGCTCACGTCCGCGCTGCAGATCGCGCGCGCGGCCCAGGAGCGGTCGCGTGCCGCCGTGGTGGTCGGGGGCGAGCTCGTCGAGGGCAGCCTGGTCGAGCGGGTGCGCGCCGACGAGGGGACGGCCAGCCGCATCAGCACCGTCGAGTCGGCCAACGAGCTCGTGGGGCAGGTCTCGGTGCCGATGGCGCTGAGCGCGAGCCTCGGCGGGAGCGTGGGCCACTACGGCCCGAGCCCGGACGCCACCGCGCCGCTGCCGCCGCACGTCGTCCTGCCGCCCATCGAGCGCGTGGCGCAGGCGCCGGTCGATGCCGCCACGGAGTCCGACCCCGGCGCCGAGGCCGGCACGGAGCAGGGATGAGCATCGTGCGCGCCGCCGTGGCTGCGGCCACGACCGCCGCGGCCGTGACCGCCGTCGGGCGCCGTGCGCTCGGGGCGACCCTGGGCGGGTCGCCGCGCTGGACGCGGGTCAACCACCGGGGGGCACCCATCAGCCTCCTGGAGGGACCCGCGGTCGCCGCCGGGCTCGTCGCCGGCGCCCTCGCCGGAGGCAGGTCGGGGAGCAGGGAGGCGCTCGCCGGTGCGGTCGCCGCGGCGGGCGGCGCGACGTTCGGCCTGGTCGACGACCTCTCGGAGGACGTCAGCCGCACCCGCAAGGGTCTGCGGGGTCACCTCGGCGCCCTCGCGCACGGCGAGCTGACCACGGGCGGTCTGAAGGTCCTCGGCATCGGCGCCACGGGCGTCGTGGCGTCCGCGCTCGCGCTCGAGCGGGGCACGACCGGCCGCGTGGCCCACGCGATCGACGTGCTGTGCGCCGGCGCTCTCGTGGCCGGCACCGCCAACCTCGTCAACCTCCTCGACCTGCGCCCGGGGCGTGCCCTCAAGGCGGGCGCGCTGCTCGCCGCACCGGCCCTCGTGACCGCGGGCGCACCCGCTGCCGCGGCGGCGCTCGGCGCGGCCGGTGCGGCGCTGCCGCGCGACCTCGGCGAGCAGGACATGCTCGGTGACGGCGGGGCCAACGCCCTGGGTGCGATCGTCGGCACGGCGCTCGTACTCGGGACGCCCCGGCCCGTGCGCGCCGCACTCCTCGCCGCGGTCGTCGGCCTGACGCTCGCGAGCGAGCGGGTGAGCTTCACCGCCGTCATCGCGCGCACGCCCGCCCTGCGCGCCCTGGACGAGTGGGGCCGGCGCCGGGACCGCGCGTGAGCCCGGCCGCCCGGCGGGCGCTGGGCGGGCTCGTCGGGGCTGCCGCGCTCATCGCGGGCATCACGGTGCTGAGCCGGCTGCTCGGCTTCGGGCGGTGGTTCGTCCAGTCCTGGGCGGTCGGCTCCACCCAGACGGGGACCGCGTACGCGACGGCCAACGTGCTGCCGAACGTCCTGTTCGAGGTGCTGGCCGGCGGCGCGCTCGCGGGTGCGGTCGTCCCGCTGCTGGCGGGACCGCTGAGCCGCGGCACCCGCCACGAGGTCGACCGGATCGCGTCGGCGATGCTCACCTGGGCCGTCGCCGTGCTCGTGCCCGCGTCGGTGCTGCTCGCTCTGGTCGCGCGCCCGCTCACCGAGCTGTTCCTGTCCCCGGAGCGCTACCCGGCGGCGACGGTCGAGCTCTCGGCGCACCTGCTGGTCGTCTTCGCGCCGCAGGTCGCGCTGTACGGCGTCGGCATCGTGCTCACGGGCATCCTCCAGGCCCAGCGCCGGTTCGCCTGGCCCGCCGCCGCGCCGCTCGCCTCGAGCGTCGTCGTCATGACGAGCTACCTCGTCTTCCGTGGGCTCGCCGTGCAGGCGGTCGACGACCCGGCGTCGCTGTCGACGGCCGCGGTGGCCTGGCTCGGCTGGGGCACGACCGCCGGCGTGGCCGCGATGAGCCTGCCGCTCCTCGTCCCGGTGCTGCGCTCCGGGGTCCGGCTGCGCCCGACCCTGCGCTTCCCGGACGGCGTCGGGCGCCGCGCGACCCGGCTCGCGCTCTCCGGCATCGGCGGCCTCCTCGCGCAGCAGGTCTCCGTGCTCGTGACGCTGCGCCTCGCGAACGCCTACGGCGACGACGGCACCGTCAACCTCTTCCAGTACTCCCAGGCGGTCTACCTGCTCCCGTACGCGGTGCTCGCCGTGCCCCTGGCCACCGCGACGTTCCCCCGCATCGCCGAGCACCACGCGCACGGCGCCCACGACGTCGCGGCGCGCCTCGTGGCCGCCAGCACGCGGACGGTGCTCGTGGTCGGCGCGGCGGGAGCGGCCGCCCTGGCCGCCGTCGCCCCCGCCGTCGCGCAGGTCTTCGGCGACGTCGACGCGAGCCGGGACCCCCAGACCGTGGCCGCCATGGCTCCGACGCTCACCCTGCTCGCCCCCGGGCTCGTGGGCTTCGGGCTGCTCTTCCACCTCTCGCGCGTCCTGTTCGGGCTCGAGCGCTCGCGCGCGTCGGTCGTGGGAGTCGCCACCGGCTGGCTCACCGTCGCTGCCGCGTCGGTCGTCGCCGTGGTCGCGCTCGCGAACGACGACGGCGACGTGGTCGGCACGCTCAGCGGCCTCGCGGTGGGCAGCTCCGTCGGCATGACCGTCGCGGGCGTCGTCCTGGTGGCGCTCGTCGCCGGTGCCGCCGGCCGCTCGGCCGTGGCCGGGCTCGGGCGCACGGCCGCCGTCGCCGTGGCCGCAGCCGTCGTCGGCGCCGTCGTCGGCCGCCGGATCGTCGACGCCGTCGCCGGGCCCGGCGACGCGGTGCTGCCCGCGCTCGGCGCGGGCGTGCTCGGTGCTGTCGCGGCCGTGGGCCTGGTCGCCGCCGCGACCGCTCTGCTGGACCGCACCACGCTGCGCGCCCTGCAGCACGCGGGAGCCGATCCCGCCGCCGCACCCGCCGAGGCCGGCGAGACCCCGGGCACCGCGCCGGGCGCCGCCGGCGCACCGCCCACGACCCCCGGGAGGGACTCCGATGCCTGACCAGCCGACCCACCGCGAGGCGAGCGGCACCGGGCCGCGCGTGCTGCAGGTCCTCGGGTCCAGCGCCGGGGGCGTCGCCCGGCACGTCGCCCAGATCGCCGCGGCCGCTCCCTCGCGCGGGATCCGGGTCGCGGTCGCGGGTCCGGCCGCCCTGCGCGCGCAGGTGGCGGGGGAGGGCGTCCCGTACGTCCCCGTCGAGATCACCGACCGCCCGGGGCCGGGCGACGTGGCGGTCGTCCGCCGGCTGCGTGCGCTCGAGCGGACGACCGACGTCGTGCACGCCCACGGGCTGCGCGCGGGTGCGCTCGCGGTGATCGCCGCGGCGGGCCTGCGGGGCCGGCCGGCGATCGTCGTGACGCTGCACAACCTGCCCGTGGGCGGGGCAGCGGTCCGGGCGATCGCCGAGGTGCTCGAGCGCCTGGTCGCGCGGGGAGCGGACGTGGTCCTGGGGGTCTCGGGTGACCTCGTGGAACGTGCCCGGGCGCGCGGGGCCCGCCGCGCGGAGCGGGCGCTCGTGCCCGCCCCGCCGCACCCGGCGCCGACGTCGGACCGCGCGGCGGTGCGCGCGGACCTCGGGGTGCCGGACGGCGGACGCCTGCTCGTCACGGTGGCCAGGCTCGCGCCCCAGAAGGGGCTCGACCTCCTGTGCGATGCGGCGGCGCACCTGGCCGGCGTGCGGGGGGACGTGACGTGGGTGCTGGCCGGCGACGGGCCGCTCGCCGACCACCTCGCGGCGCGGGTCGCCGACGAGGCGCTGCCCGTGCGCCTGCTGGGTCGGCGCTCGGACGTGGCGGACCTCATGGCCGCCGCCGACGTCGTCGTCTCGACGGCACTGTGGGAGGGGCAACCGCTGGGGGTGCAGGAGGCCCTCGCGCTCGGTGCGGCCGTGGTCGCGACCGACGTCGGCGGGACGCGCGAGGTCACCGGCGACGGCGCCGCGGTCCTCGTGGCGCCCGATGCGAGCCTGGTGGCCGGCGCCGTGGCGGCGGTGCTCGGCGACGACGCGCGCCGCGCGCACCTGCGCGAGGCGGCGCTCGCGCGCGCGGCCGAGCTCCCGACCGTCGCCGACACCGTCGACCAGCTCGAGCGCGTGTGGCGGGACACGGCGACGCGGCGGGGGACCGGGACGCCGCGCGTCGGGTAGAGTGGAAGCCCGTGGCAGAGCGAGCAAACCGACTCTCCGGGCGGTCGGACAACACGACCCGGCACATCTTCGTCACCGGAGGCGTCGCCTCCTCGCTCGGCAAGGGGCTGACCGCCTCGAGCCTGGGCCGTCTCCTTCGTTCGCGCGGCCTCCGGGTCACGATGCAGAAGCTCGACCCGTACCTGAACGTCGACCCCGGGACGATGAACCCGTTCCAGCACGGTGAGGTCTTCGTCACGCAGGACGGCGCCGAGACGGACCTGGACATCGGCCACTACGAGCGGTTCCTCGACGTCCCGCTGACGGCGCAGGCCAACGTCACGACGGGCCAGATCTACTCGTCGGTGATCGCCAAGGAGCGGCGCGGCGAGTACCTGGGCGACACGGTGCAGGTCATCCCGCACATCACGGACGAGATCAAGTCCCGCATGCGCTCGCAGGCGGGCCCCGAGGTCGACGTCATCATCACGGAGATCGGCGGCACCGTCGGCGACATCGAGTCGCAGCCGTTCCTCGAGTCCGCCCGCCAGGTGCGCCATGACCTGGGGCGCGACAACGTCTTCTTCCTCCACGTGTCCCTCGTGCCGTACATCGGCCCGAGCGGCGAGCTGAAGACCAAGCCGACGCAGCACTCCGTCGCCGCGCTGCGCTCCATCGGCATCCAGCCGGACGCGCTGGTGCTCCGCGCCGACCGGGACCTCCCGGAGTCGACCAAGCGCAAGATCGGGCTGTTCTGCGACGTCGAGCCGGAGGCCGTCGTCGCGTGCGTCGACGCGCCGAGCATCTACGACATCCCGCGGGTGCTCCACGCCGAGGGCCTGGACGCCTACGTCGTGCGCCGCCTCGACCTGCCGTTCCGCGACGTCGAGTGGGCGGCCTGGGAGCGCGTGACGCACGCCGTGCACCAGCCGAGCACCTCGGTGGAGATCGCGCTCGTCGGCAAGTACGTGGACCTGCCCGACGCCTACCTCTCGGTCACCGAGGCGATGCGCGCGGGCGGGTTCGCGAACGACGCCAAGGTCGTCATCCGCTGGGTCCCGTCCGACGAGTGCGCGACGCCCGAGGGCGCCGAGCGCGCGCTGGCCGGCGTGGACGCCGTCCTCGTGCCCGGCGGCTTCGGCGTGCGGGGCATCGAGGGCAAGGTCGGAGCGCTGACGTGGGCGCGCACCACCGGCGTCCCGACGCTCGGCATCTGCCTCGGCCTGCAGGTCATGGTCATCGAGTACGCGCGCACGGTCCTCGGCCTCACGGAGGCGTCGTCGTCGGAGTTCGACCCCGGCACGAAGGACCCGGTCATCGCGACGATGGCCGAGCAGCTCGCGATCGTCGACGGCGGCGGGGACATGGGCGGCACCATGCGCCTCGGCTCCTACGAGGCCGTGCTGGCCCCGGGCTCCGTGGTCGCCAAGGCCTACGGCACCGAGCGGGTCAGTGAGCGTCACCGCCACCGCTACGAGGTCAACAACGCCTACCGCGAGCAGCTCGAGGCCGCCGGCCTCGTGGTCTCGGGCGTCTCGCCGGACTCCTCGCTCGTCGAGTTCGTGGAGCTGCCGCGCGAGGTGCACCCGTACTACGTCGCGACGCAGGCGCACCCGGAGTTCGCGTCGCGACCCACGCGCGCGCACCCGCTCTTCGCGGGCCTCGTGCAGGCGGCCCTCGAGCGCCGCGCCGAGGGCCGGTGACCGGCCCCGGGCACGCCTCGCCGGCGATCGCCGACGCGCGCGTCGAGCGCGCCGTGCTCCGCACCGAGGAGCTGCACGACGGCATGGTGTGGGACGTCGTGCGCGAGACCGTGGACCTCGGGGAGGGCCGCACGGTCCGCCGCGAGTTCGTGCGGCACCCCGGTGCCGTCGCGGTCATCGCGCTCGACGACGACGACCGCGTGCTGCTCCTGCGCCAGTACCGGCACCCGGTCCGCAGCGAGCTGTGGGAGCCGCCCGCGGGCCTGCTCGACGTGCCGGGCGAGGACCTGCAGGTGGCCGCGGCGCGCGAGCTGGCCGAGGAGGCCGACCTCGTCGCCGGCTCGTGGTGGGTGCTCCTCGACTACCTGACGTCCCCGGGCGGCAGCGACGAGGCGATCCGCGTCTTCCTCGCGCGGGACCTCACGCCGGTGCCCGACGCCGAGCGCCATGTCCGCGAGGACGAGGAGCGCGACATGGAGCTGCGCTGGGTGCCGCTGGACGACGCCGTCGCGGCCGTCCGGGCGGGGGCGATCCGCAACCCGTCCGCGGTCAACGGCGTGCTCGCGGCGGCGCTCGCGCGCGCCGACGGCTGGCGGGGCCTGCGGCCGGTCGGCTGAGCCCGGGCCCGAGCCCTCGTCCGAGGGCTCAGGCGGGCGCACCCTCGAGGGCCGCCAGGTCCCGCGTCGCGTAGCGCAGGTGCTCGGCGTGCTCGCGCAGGAGCGTGGTGACGCACTCGCGCACGGTCCGCTCCTCGACGCCGTCGGGCGGCTCGAGGATGCCGCGGCGCGGGTCGTCCAGCACGGCGTCGTCGAGCCTGGCCAGGACCTCGCGGACCTGTGCCCGCCGGTCGTCGTGGACGGCGAGCGCCTCGTCGAACGAGGGGCTCGCCTGCGGGTCCAGGCCCAGCGCGGCCGTCGTCGGTGGAGCCGTGTCCGTCGGCGCGAGCCCGATGGGGTCGTTCGGGTCGGTCCGTCCCCACAGCATCCGGCCGACCCACGAGTCCACCGCGAAGACCAGGTGGCGCAGCGTCTCGACGAAGGACCACTCGTCGTCCACCCGCTCGTGCAGCGCGGCGTCCGGCAGGGTGCGGGCACGGGCCACCGCCTGGGCCCAGGCACGCTCGATCTCGGCCCAGGCGGTCCGCAGCTCCTCGGTCGTGCGGGCCGAGCGCACGAGCGCCCGCACGGGGTGCCGGCGGTCGAGCTCGGCGCGTACGAAGTCGGTGACGTCGACGTCGTCGACGACGACGCTGCCGACGCCCCCGTCGAACCCCGTGACGCGGAAGTCGTCCACCCACGAGCTGGCGATCCGCACGCCCGCGAGGTTGCAGTCGCGGAAGCGCGCGCCACCGAGGTCCGCCCGGCGGAAGTCCGCGCCCCGGAACGCTGCCGTGTCGCTCGTCTGGACGGTCATGGTTGTCCCTCCTCGGCGCCGGCCGGGCGTCGCGCCTGGCTCTCACGGGACGCTAACGGCTCACCCGGACGATCGGCGTCCGGATGAGCCGTCGCCGCCCACGCCGGGTACCCCCACGCCAACGCCCCGCGGGGCGCCGGTCAGGCGCGCACGCGCAGGGCGACCGTCTGTCGTACCTGGGCGATCACCAGCACGCTCGCTCCGAGCATGTGGATGCCGACGAGCACCGCGGGGAGCCCGGTGAAGTACTGGGCGTAGCCGACGAGCCCCTGGGCGAGGGCCGCGACGAGCAGCACGACCGTGGCGCGCCGCGCCCCCGCGTCGGCCCGCCGCAGGAGGACCAGCACGGCCAGGATCAGGGCGAGGTACAGCCACACCGACGCGGCGTGCAGGCGCGCGACCAGCACCGGGTCGACCGCGAACCGGTAGGCGACCTCGTCGTCCCCCGAGTGCGGGCCGGCGCCGGTGGTCACGACGCCGAGGACGAGCACCACGACGAGGATCGGGACGAGGGCCAGGGCGAGCCGGCGGAGCCGCTCGGGCACCGTGGGCACCGGTGCTCCGTCGCCCTCGCGGTCGCGGGCCAGGAGCAGCGCCGAGACGGCGACGAGCGCCATCGACACGAGGAAGTGGACGGCGACGACGCCCGGGTGCAGGTCGACGAGCACCGTGATGCCGCCGACCACGGCCTGGACGGCCACGCCGAGCAGCGGCGTCAGGCCCAGCCAGCGGAACGCGCGCGTGCGGTCCGTCCGCTGCCACACCACCCACGCGGCGGCGATCGCCAGGACCGCCAGGACGCCGGTCAGGGTCCGGTTCCCGAACTCGACCAGCGAGTGGTAGCTGGTGGCCTCGTGCATGACGGGTGCGAACTCACCGGGCTCGCACTGCGGCCACGTCGAGCAGCCGAGCCCCGAGCCCGTCAGGCGGACGGCGCCGCCGGTGCCGACGATCAGCACCTGGGCGGCCAGGTTGGCGATCAGGACACGCCGCCGCCAGGCGGCCGACGGGTGGCGCCACGAGCTCCGGGACGGGCCGGCGGGGGAGGTCGTCGCGGACGGTGCCGTCGTGCTGCTCACGGGTCCACGGTAGCCCGCCGTCGCCCCGCCCCGGCACGGGCCGGGAGGGGTCGCGGCGTGACGCGCGCCTCAGGACCAGCGGAAGGTGCGCGCGACCAGTGCGCTGAGGACCGCCGTCCACACCGCCAGCACCACGAGGGACGACGCGGGGAACGCGCCCTCGGCCAGCGCGGTACGCAGACCCTCGCCCAGGGCGCCCGAGGGAAGCAGGGGAGCGATCTCGGCGAGCGGTCCCGGGAGCATCGAGACCGGCAGGACCACGGCACCGCCCGCGAGCAGGAGCACCCACAGCAGGTTCGCCACGGCGAGCACGGCCTCGGCCCGCAGGATCCCGGCCACGAGGAGGGCGAGCGACGTGAACGCCGCGGTGCCCAGGACGAGGGCGGCCGCGGCGCTGGGCAGACCCGCGGGGTCGGGCCGCCAGCCCAGGGCGAGCGCGGCGCCGCCGAGGACGGCGAGCTGGAGCATCTCGAGCACGACCACCGCGACGACCTTGCCGGCGACCAGCCCGCCGCGGCCCAGGGGCGTCGTGGCGAGGAGGCGCAGGACGCCGTTGCGGCGGTCGAAGCCGGTCGCGATCGCCTGCGACGTGAAGGCCGTCGACATGACGGCCAGGGCGAAGATCCCGGGCACGACGACGTCGACCCGGTCCACCGTGCCGAGGTCGACGAGGGTCGTGCGCGTCAGGACGACGAGGATGAGCAGCGGCAGGACGAGCGTGATGACCAGCTGCTCACCGTTGCGCAGCACGGTCCGGACCTCCGCGCGCGCCTGGGCGCCCACGCGGCGCGCCAGGGGCGCCGCGGTCTGCGGCGTCGTGCCCGCGGCGTCGTGGGGCAGGGTCGCGCTCATCGCAGGGTCCGTCCCGTCAGGTCGAGGAAGACGTCCTCGAGCGTGCGCCCGCCGGTCGACAGCGAGCCGATCAGCAGCCCTCGCTCGGCGGCCCAGCCCGTGACGGCGTGCACCAGGACCGGGTCGGCGGCCGCGAGGACCTCGAGGGTGCCCGGGGTCGCCGACGGCACCTCCTGCACCTCTGCCGGGCGACCGGCGGCGGTGAGCGCGGCGCGCAGCGACGGCGCGGTCCCCGGGGGGTTCACGGTGACGCGCACGACGTCCTGCGCGCCCACGAGCTCCGCGGTCGTGCCCGACGCGATGACCCGGCCCTCGTCCACCACGACGACGTGGTCGGCGAGCGCCTCCGCCTCGGCGATCTGGTGGGTGGTCAGGACGATGCTGGTGCCGGCCGCGCGCAGCTCGTGGACGAGGTCCCACACGGCCAGCCGCGCCTGCGGGTCCATGCCGGCGCTGGGCTCGTCGAGGAACACGACGTCGGGCCGCCCGACGACGGCCGCCGCGAGCGCCAGCCGCTGCCGCTGCCCGCCCGACAGGCGTCGGACCTGCGTGCGGGAGAACGCGCCGATGCCCAGGCGCTCCTCGAGCTCGCCCACGTCGCGCGGTGCCGCGTACATGGCCGCCACGTGGCGCAGCGCCTCGCCGGCCGGCACCGTGCTCGGCAGGCCGCCGTCCTGCAGCATGACCCCGACGCGCGGGCGCAGCCGGCGAGCGTCGCGCACGGGCTCGAGACCGAGCACGCGGACCGAGCCGCCGTCGGGCGAGCGCAGGCCCTCGCAGCACTCGACGGTCGTGGTCTTGCCCGCCCCGTTGGGCCCCAGGAGGGCCGTCACCGCGCCGTGCCGGGCGACGAGGTCCACGCCGTGGACGACCTCACGCCGCCCGTACCGCTTCACGAGCCCGGTGACGGCGACGGCGACGTCGTCCGGCACGGGTGCGGCGTCGAGCGCGGTCGAGTGGGGCACGAGGCGCGAGTCTAGGCGCGACCGCCCCCGCGGGGGCCGCCGCGGCCCCCCGGGGCCCGCTGCCACGGCGGTGACGTCGGTCACGACCGCCGCCAGGTGAGGCCCGCCTTCGTTGCGTGGAAGCAATTGGGCAACAAGGATGTTGCCTATATCGCGGCCGGGCGGCCGCCCGTCGTGCGGCTCGTGCCGGACGGCGCCCAGGCGAGGAGGTGCACGTGCCGGCAGTCATGACGTCGCGACCCGGCCTCGCCGCCGACCCCGGCGCAGCGCCCGGCGCCCCCACCGAGCCGGCCGAGCAGACGACACGTCGGCGCATCCTGCGGCTCGTCGTCGAGGAGGGCCCGGTCTCCGCGGCGGACCTCGCCCGCGGCCTGCGGCTCACCACGGCCGGAGTGCGTCGGCACGTCGCGGCGCTCGAGCTCGCCGGCGAGATCGTGGTCCACGCCGTCGCCCCCGCCGGCGCGCCGCGCCGCGGCCGGCCGGCGCGCCGCTACGTCGCGACCGAGCGCGGCCAGGCCGCCCTGAGCAGCGCCTACTCCGACCTCGCGACCCAGGCGCTCGCCTTCCTCGCCGAGGTGGGCGGGCCGGACGCCGTGCGCGCCTTCGCCGACCGGCGCGTCGCGCTGCTCGAGGAGCGCCTGCTCGCGCACGACGCCGACGGCGTCCTCGCGGCCGGACCCCACCAGGCCCCCGTGACCGACCGCGTCGCGGCGCTCGCGACCGGCCTCGCCGCCGAGGGCTACGCCGCCTCGGTGCGTCCCGTCCCCGGCGGGCGCGCCGTCCAGCTGTGCCAGGGGCACTGCCCCGTCCAGGACGTCGCCGCGCTGCACCCCCAGCTCTGCGAGGCCGAGGCGCGGCTGTTCTCCCGTCTGCTGGACGTCCACGTCCAGCGGCTCTCGACCCTCGCCGCGGGCGGGCACGTGTGCACGACGCACGTGCCGGTCCCCACCGGCGCCACGACCAGCACCCGCACGACCCGGCACGACCGGAACGACGACCACCCAGCAGCATCCGACCGTCCCGCTCCCGGGACCGTGGAGGGAACACGATGAGCGCACCCACCGAGCCCATGTCCACCGACGAGGAGATCATCGCCTCGATCGGCAGCTACGGGTACGGCTGGCACGACAGCGACGCCGCCGGCATGACCGCCAAGCGTGGTCTGTCCGAGGAGGTCGTCCGGAACATCTCGGCGCTGAAGAACGAGCCCGAGTGGATGCTCAAGACGCGCCTGCGCGCCCTGCGGCTGTTCGAGAAGAAGCCCATGCCGAACTGGGGCTCGGACCTGTCGGGCATCGACTTCGACAACATCAAGTACTTCGTGCGGTCCACGGAGAAGCAGGCGACCTCCTGGGACGAGCTGCCCGAGGACATCAAGAACACCTACGACCGCCTGGGCATCCCGGAGGCCGAGAAGCAGCGCCTCGTGGCCGGCGTCGCGGCGCAGTACGAGTCCGAGGTCGTCTACCACCAGATCCGCGAGGACTTGGAGGAGCAGGGCGTCATCTTCGTCGACACCGACACGGGCCTGCGCGAGTACCCGGAGATCTTCGAGCAGTACTTCGGCTCGGTGATCCCGTCCGGCGACAACAAGTTCGCGGCGCTCAACACGGCCGTGTGGTCGGGCGGCTCGTTCGTCTACGTGCCGCCGGGCGTGCACGTCGAGATCCCGCTGCAGGCCTACTTCCGGATCAACACCGAGAACATGGGCCAGTTCGAGCGCACCCTGATCATCGCCGACGAGGGCTCCTACGTGCACTACGTCGAGGGCTGCACGGCGCCGATCTACACCTCGGACTCCCTGCACTCCGCCGTCGTCGAGATCATCGTCAAGAAGAACGCCCGCGTGCGCTACACGACCATCCAGAACTGGTCGAACAACGTCTACAACCTCGTGACCAAGCGCGCGACGGCCGCCGAGGGCGCCACCATGGAGTGGGTCGACGGCAACATCGGCTCCAAGGTGACGATGAAGTACCCGGCCATCTACCTCATGGGCGAGCACGCCAAGGGCGAGACGCTCTCCATCGCCTTCGCGGGCGAGGGCCAGCATCAGGACGCGGGCGCCAAGATGGTGCACGCCGCGCCCCGGACGTCGTCGTCGATCATCTCCAAGTCGGTCGCGCGTGGCGGCGGCCGCACCTCCTACCGCGGCCTGGTCCAGGTCCTCGAGGGCGCCGAGCACTCCGCCTCGACCGTCCTGTGCGACGCGCTCCTGGTGGACCAGATCTCGCGGTCCGACACCTACCCCTACGTCGACGTCCGCGAGGACGACGTCTCCATGGGGCACGAGGCGACGGTCTCGCGCGTCAGCGAGGACCAGCTCTTCTACCTCATGTCCCGCGGCATGGCGGAGACCGAGGCCATGGCGATGATCGTGCGCGGGTTCGTCGAGCCCATCGCGCGCGAGCTGCCCATGGAGTACGCGCTCGAGCTCAACCGGCTGATCGAGCTGCAGATGGAAGGCTCCGTCGGCTGATGGCCGACGCCGCCCCCGTCCCAGCCCCGCAACCCACCCGAGAGGCCCACACCACCGACATGGCCACCGACCTGACGACCGACCACAGCCGGGCCGTCGCCGACGGCGCGCACACGCACGGCACGGGCGGCACGCCCGAGACGTCGCGCGCGGCACGCACGACGTCGTTCGACCTCGCCGCCTTCCCCGTGCCCAACGGGCGCGAGGAGGAGTGGCGCTTCTCGCCGGTCGACCGGCTCGCCCCGCTCTTCGACGCCGACGGCGTCGGCCTCGAGGGCACCGCCACGCAGGTCACGGTCGTCGAGGCGCCCGAGGTCCAGGTCGAGATCGTCGGCCGGGACGACGCGCGCCTGGGCACCGCCGGCAAGCCGGGGGACCGGACCGCGGCGGTCGCGTGGTCCTCGTTCCGGGAGGCCACCGTGGTGACGGTCCCGGCCCAGGCCGTGGCCTCGACCGCGACGAGCATCCGCGTCGAGGGCCTGCCGGTCGCCGACGCCCTCCAGGGCGCCGCCGAGCCGTCGGCCGTCCACCTGCTCCTGCACGCCAAGCCGCTCAGCGAGGCCGTGGTGGTCATCGACCACATCGGCCGCGCGGACCTGACCGAGACGATCGAGGTCGTCGCCGAGGACGGGGCGCACCTGACGGTCGTCTCGATCCAGGACTGGGCGCCCGGCTCCGTGCACGCGTCGTCGCACCGCATCCGCCTGGGCCGCGACGCGAGCGTCAAGCACATCGTGGTGACGCTCGGGGGCGACGTCGTGCGCGTCACGCCGGACGCCGAGTTCACGGGCGAGGGCGGCTCGGTCGAGGCGCTCGGCCTGTACTTCGCGGACGCCGACCAGCACCAGGAGCACCGGCTCTTCGTCGACCACGCCGTGCCGTCGTGCCGCTCGCGCGTGACGTACAAGGGTGCGCTCCAGGGCGCCGGCGCCCACACCGTCTGGGTCGGCGACGTGCTGATCCGCGCCAACGCCGAGGGCACGGACACCTACGAGCTCAACCGCAACCTGGTCCTGTCCGACGGCGCCCGCGCCGACTCGGTGCCCAACCTCGAGATCGAGACGGGCCTCATCGAGGGTGCCGGCCACGCCTCGGCGACCGGCCGGTTCGACGACGAGCAGCTCTTCTACCTGCGCGCGCGCGGCATCCCCGAGGCCGACGCCCGTCGCCTCGTCGTCAAGGGCTTCTTCGCCGAGCTCGTGCAGCAGATCGGCCTGCCCGAGGTCGAGGAGCGGCTCGTCGCCGCGATCGACGCCGAGCTCGAGAAGAGCATGTCCGTCATCCAGCAGGCCCAGGGCGCGCCGGCCCCGGCCGGCCCGGTGGGCGTGCCCGGCACCGTGTCCGACTCCGAGCCCACCGACGTCTCGGCGAACAACCCGGTCATCTCGGCATGAGCGCCCAGCTCGCCTGCATGACGGCCGACGTCGAGCCGGGCACGGCGCTGCGCGTCGAGCTGGAGGGCGAGTCCGGACCCGTCCCCGTCGCCGTCGTGCGCGACGCCGACGGGCAGTGGCACGCCGTGAGCGACATCTGCTCGCACGGCCAGGTGTCCCTGTCCGACGGCGACGTCGACGGCTGCACGATCGAGTGCTGGCTGCACGGCTCGACGTTCGACCTGCGCACCGGACAGCCCCTCGCCCTGCCGGCCACCCGGCCCGTCCCCGTCTACCCCGTGACGATCGACGGCGAGCGCGTGCTCGTCGACATCGACGTCACCGCCAACGTCTGAGGAGAACCGCATGACCACGCTCGAGATCCGCGACCTGCACGTCAGCGTCGAGACCAAGGAGGGCCCCAAGCCGATCCTCCGCGGCGTCGACCTCACCGTCCGCAGCGGCGAGACCCACGCGATCATGGGGCCGAACGGCTCCGGCAAGTCGACGCTCGCGTACTCGCTCGCGGGCCACCCCAAGTACGAGATCACCTCGGGCACCGTGCTGCTCGACGGCGAGGACGTCCTGGCCATGAGCGTGGACGAGCGCGCCCGCGCCGGCATGTTCCTCGCGATGCAGTACCCCGTCGAGGTCCCCGGCGTCAGCGTCTCGAACTTCCTGCGCACGGCCAAGACCGCGATCGACGGCGAGGCGCCGGCGCTGCGCCACTGGGTCAAGGACATGAAGGGCGCCATGGAGCAGCTCCGCATGGACCCGACGTTCGCCGAGCGCAACGTCAACGAGGGCTTCTCCGGCGGCGAGAAGAAGCGCCACGAGATCCTGCAGATGGAGCTCCTCAAGCCGCGCATCGCGATCCTCGACGAGACCGACTCGGGCCTCGACGTCGACGCGCTGCGCGTCGTGTCCGAGGGCGTCAACCGCGTGCGGTCGACCGGTGAGGTCGGCGTCCTGCTCATCACGCACTACACGCGCATCCTGCGCTACATCGAGCCCGACTTCGTCCACGTCTTCGTCGACGGGCGGATCGCCGAGGAGGGTGGCCCCGAGCTCGCCAACCGCCTCGAGGCCGAGGGCTACGACCGGTTCCTGACCAAGGCCTGAGCGTCACGCTCGACCGCACCCGTCCCCACGCCGTCGCTCCGCCGGAGGAAACCATGACAGCCGTTCTCGAGCCGCACGCCGCGGGCTCCGGGCACGTGCTCACCCCGGCGGAGCTGGCGGCCGTGCGCGCCGACTTCCCGCTGCTGACGCGCACCGTGCGGGGCGGTCGCCCGCTCGTCTACCTGGACTCGGGCGCGACGTCGCAGAAGCCCGACGTCGTGCTGGACGCCGAGCAGGACTTCTACCTGCAGCGCAACGCCGCCGTGCACCGCGGCGCGCACCAGCTCGCCGAGGAGGCCACCGAGGCCTTCGAGCAGGCGCGGCAGGAGGTCGCCGACCTCGTCGGCGCCGACGTCGACGAGATCGTGTGGCAGACCAACGCGACCGCGGGGCTCAACCTCGTGGCGTACGCGCTGTCCAACGCGACGCTCGGGCGCGGGGGAGCGGCCTCGCGGCGGTTCGCCCTCGCGCCGGGTGACGAGATCGTCGTCACCGAGACCGAGCACCACGCCAACCTCGTGCCGTGGCAGGAGCTGTGCGCCCGCACCGGCGCCGTGCTGCGGTGGATCGGCGTGGACGACGACGGCCGGCTGCGCACCGACGAGCTGGCCACCACGGTCACCGAGCGCACCAAGGTGCTGGCCTTCACGCACGCCTCGAACGTCACCGGCGCCGTCACGGACGTGTCCGCGTTCGTCGCCCGCGCCCGCGAGGTCGGCGCGCTGACGGTGCTCGACGCGTGCCAGAGCGTGCCCCACCTGCCCGTGGACCTGCACGCGCTCGGCGTCGACTTCGCGGCCTTCTCGGGCCACAAGATGCTCGGCCCGACGGGCGTCGGCGCGCTGTACGGGCGGCGCGAGCTGCTCGAGGCCATGCCGCCCGTGACCACGGGCGGCTCGATGGTCGAGGTCGTCACCATGGAGACGACGACGTACGCCCCGCCGCCGCAGCGCTTCGAGGCCGGCACCCAGATGGTCGCCCAGGCGGTCGCGATGGGCGCCGCGGCGCGCTACCTGCGCGAGCTGGGCATGGACGCGGTCGCGGCGCACGAGCGCGAGATCGCCGCGCTGCTGCTCGACGCCGTCGCGGCCGTGCCGGGCGTGCGCGTCGTCGGCCCGACGGACGTCCGCGACCGGCTCGCGGCCGTGTCGTTCGTCGTCGAGGGCGTGCACGCGCACGACGTCGGCCAGGTGCTCGACGACGCGGGTGTCGCCGTCCGCGTCGGCCACCACTGCGCGCAGCCCCTGCACCGCCGCTTCGGCGTCGCGGCCACGGCGCGCGCGTCCGCGGCCGTCTACACCACGCCGGACGAGGTCGCCATCTTCGGCGAGGCCCTCGCGTCCGTCCGGCCCTTCTTCGGACTCGGGAGCGGTACCGCATGAGCAGCCCGATGGAGCAGCTGTACCAGCAGCTCATCCTCGACCACGCCAAGTCGCCCCACGGGCGCGGCCTGGCCGACGGCTTCACCGCCGAGTCGTTCCAGGTGAACCCGACCTGCGGCGACGAGGTGCGCCTGCGGGTGCACCTCGACGGCGACACGATCGACCGCGTGAGCTGGGAGGGGCAGGGGTGCTCGATCTCCCAGGCCTCCGTCTCGATCATGTCCGAGCTGGTGAGCGGCACGCCTGTCGAGGCGGCCGAGGACCTGGCGGACACGTTCCGACGCCTCATGCATGCGCGCGGCGAGGGCCTCGACGAGGAGTCCGAGGACAAGCTCGGTGACGCCACCGCGCTCACCGGGGTGGCGCGCTACCCCGCGCGCATCAAGTGCGCGCTGCTGGGATGGTCGGCACTGCGCGACGCCCTGATCCAGTCGGGCCGTGCCGGGGAGCCGGCGCCGGACGCGACAGCACGACCCACCGAGGAGGACGCATGACCACCACGACCCCCGGGACACCGGGCCAGAGCCCGATGCCGCCGAACGCCGCGGACGTCGAGGAGGCGCTGCGCGACGTCATCGACCCCGAGCTCGGCATCAACGTCGTCGACCTCGGCCTGATCTACGGCGTCGCGCTCGACCAGAACAACCACGCCGTCATCGACATGACGCTGACGTCCGCGGCCTGCCCGCTGACCGACGTCATCGAGGACCAGTCCGCCGCGGCGCTCGAGGGCGTCGTCGACGGCTTCCGCATCAACTGGGTCTGGATGCCGCCGTGGGGCCCCGAGAAGATCACGGACGACGGCCGCGAGCAGCTGCGCGCCCTGGGCTTCAACATCTGAGCCCTTGGGCGGCGCGCGCTCAGCGCGCGACGCCGAGAGCGTGCACGGGGCCGGCCTGGCCGCCGCCGATGAGGTCGCCGGCGTCGTCGTCCTGCGGACCCAGCCGGGCCGCGTAGACCTCGGCGTCGTCCTGGGGGTGGTAGCCGATGGCGTGTCCCGGCTCGAGGGAGAACCATCGGCGCGTGTTGCGCGAGATGGCCCAGACCACGTGCGCCCCGGGGACGTCGTGCGTCGCCGCGGCGTGGACGAGCCGGACGAGGTCGGCGTGCGAGAGCCACGTGGACAGCGCGCGGGTGCTCGACGGCGTCTCCTCGATCGTCCCGATGCGTGCCAGCGTGACCACGAGGCCGTGCCGGTCGGCAAGGAGCGAGCCCAGGGCCTCCACCGCCGCCTTGCTCGCCCCGTAGTAGGAGTCGGGCCGCGGCGGGAGGTGCTCGACCGGCGTCACCGGCACCGGCCAGGAGCCGACGGCGTGGTTCGAGCTGGCGACCAGGACGTGGCGCACACCCTCCTGAGCGGCGGCCTCGAGCACTACCCGCGTGCCGTCGACGTTCGCGCTCGCGAGCTCGTGCCAGGGCCGGTCGTGCGGGATGCCGCCGAGGTGCACGACCATGCCGGTGCCGCGCACGGCGTCCCGGACCGCCTCGGCGTCCGTGAGGTCCGCCCGGACGGCCGTCTCGCCCGGCTGGGCCGCCATCGGCTCCCGGTCGAGGAGGATCAGCTCGACCCCCTGGGCGCGCAGGATCGGACGGATCCCGCGAGCCGCTCTGCCCGCGGCCCCGGTGATCAGGTACGGCCTCCGTGATCCCACTCGTGCCTCCTTGTCGCGATGATCAGGAGACACGATGTCCGGGAACGACGGTGCTCGCATCCGGGAGGGGCGGGTACGTCGCGACGTCGACGGCGCTCGTGCGTCGCAGTCAGCCGTGGGTCGTCGCCCGGGCGTCATGCCCCGGCGCAGCCGCACGCACGCGGGCCACGGCGAACTGCGCCAGGTCCGCCGCGTCGTCCGCTCCGAGCCGCCGGTCGAGGACGACGGCGACGAGTTCGACGTGGTGCGACGTACCGGCCCCGATCGTCCGGAGGGCGTCCGGTGCGAGTGCGGGCCCGGCGCCGACGTAGTCCGCGACGCGGACGAACCAGGGGTGCACCTCGCCCGGCTGGACGAGCAGGAGCGTGCTCCACGCGTCGCCCGTGTACCGCGCGATCGCGAGCCACGGGGACCGGGAGCCGTGTGCGTCCCCGGTCCCGTCCGCTGTGAGCGTGGTCGTCTCCGCCGCGGGCGGCAGGCGCCAGAAGAGACCGCCGTAGCCTGCGCCGGGCCGCCCGCTCGTCGCCGGGCTCGCGATGACGACGTCGGCGTCGCGAGCGTGCAGGCGGCCCGACCACCCGAGCGCCCACGCCCCGACATCCCCGAGGACGAGCCCGGTGATCCAGCGTTCCTCGAGCAGCTGGTCCGTCCCGTGCTCATCGGTCCACCGCACGTCGTGCGCCAGCGTGGCCCGGTCGTGGCGGACCGACGCCGCCACGATCCGCTGGCGGCCGTGGTTCGACAGGAGCGTCGGGCCCTGGCCTCGGACGAAGGTGCGTCCGCCCCAGTAGGTCGTCCCGTTGACGTCGGGCACGGCCATCGAGACGCCGTAGTGGTGGCGGTGGTCTGCGGGCGTCACCTGCGTCAGGGCGACGCCGCCGAGCGAGTGCACGGGGTGCAGGTGGGGCCGCGGGCTGTGCACGCCCGGCATGGCCACCCCGTCCGCGTACCGGGCCAAGGGCTGGTCGCCGGCGGCGAGCACCCACCCGTCGCCCGCGCGCGTCCAGGTCGCCCGTTCCTCCGGGGCCATCCTGTGGAGGCCGGCGCGGTCGGTCGAGACCGTGGCGAGGCGCCGAGCGGGCGGCACCGGTCCGGTGCTCGACCGTGCCACGAGCTCCGGCATCACGAGGGGCGATCCAGGAACCGCCGTGGGGCGGCGCCGCGGCGGGGTCCGTGGTGCCGGCGACGTCATGAGCCCGTGCAAGAGCCCCCACGCGCGCCGGCCCAGGTCCGCCTGAGGCACGGAGACCGTCGTCAGGGACGGGGTCGTGTACCGCGCGAGCTCCACGTCGTCGAACCCCGCGACCGAGAGGTCGGCGGGGACGTGGACCCCGATCTCGTTGAGGCGCGCGAGCAGGCCGATCGCGACCAAGTCGTTGAAGGCCACGACGGCCGTCGCCCGGGAGGCGAGGACGTCCTCGGTGACGCGGTAGCCGTCGTCGACCGTCGAGCCGCACGGCAGAGTCGTGACGCGCAGTCCGGGGTGCCGCTCGCGGGCCTCGTCGAGCGCCCGGCGGCGTAGCCCTTGCGAGGTGCTGCCGCGCGGACCGGCGACGTAGGCGATCTCACGGTGGCCCAGTGCCACGAGGTGGTCGGCCAGGCTGCGGATCCCTGCGCCGTAGTCGACCTGCACGGTGGGGACGTCCGGTGTGCCGAGGTCGCGGTTGATCAGAACCGCGGGCTGGGCCTGGGCCAGGAGCTCCCGCAGGACGGGGTCGGGGCTGCGGGGGGCGGCGAGGATCAGGGCGTCGCATCTCAGGCGTGCCTCGAGCGCGATCTCCGCCTCCGCCGCCGCGTTCTCCACCGTCTCCGCCACGAGGAACCGGAAGCCGAAGGGCTCGGCCGCGGCGACCGCTCCCCGCAGGATCTGCTGGAACATCGGGTTGCCGAGGTCCGGGACGACCAGGGCCACGGAGTTGGTGCGGCCGAGCGAGAGGCTGCGCGCCACGGTGCTGGGCCGGTACCGGAGGTCCGCGGCGGCGACGCGAACCCGCTCCGCGATGTCGGCCGCGACCGTGGCCTGGCCGTTCATGACCCGGGACACGGTCGCGCGCGAAACCCCTGCGGCGTCCGCCACCTGGGAGATCGTCGGCCCGCTCTTCGCGTGGCGCCGCATCGTGCGTCCCTTCTGCGACGGTGGCCGGGATCGGGGCCGACCGTGACGTCGATGCGCTGGTCACGGGGGCGCGAGGGGTGCGGAGGCCCGACGCCTCCCGACGCCACGTCCAGGAATCGTCTCCCGTGCGCGGCGCGCCCAATCTAGCGACGGGATGCTGGGACCCGGTAGTGGCGCGTACGTCGAGCCGCCACGCGAGGTGCGCTGCCCGCAGCCGTGACCCTGCCCGACGCCGTGACCCTTGCGGGACGGAGCGGCGGTCGGATACCTTCCCGGAAACCGGTTTCTCGTCGACTTCCGACACCACGCTCAACGGAGAGCAGAAGGGCGCGCCGATCGTCCTCGCCGCTGTCCGACGAGCCGGGGGTCGGTACGAGCGGTGCACGGCGCAATCGCGCGACCCGTGGCCCGCGCGCCCCTGTCGCGCTCCGGGAGCCAGTGCGGCGGCTCGGCAGATCGACACGACCGCCCCCGCGACGGCGCGGGAGGCGAAGACCTGGCACACCGAAGGGATCACATGATCAACCGCAGGAACGGAACGGCGGTGGCGTCGGCGACGGTGCTGGCGCTCGCGCTCGCCGCGTGCGGCGACGCCTCGGGCGGTGAGGCCGAGGGCGGCACCGCGCAGGGCCCCATCACGTGGATGACGGTGGTCCACACCCCGTCGACACCGGAGAAGAACGGTCCCATCGAGCGCGCGATCGAGGAGTACACCGGGGTCGAGATCGACGTCCAGTGGGTGCCGGACGCCTCGAAGGAGGAGAAGCTCAACGCGTCGCTGGCCTCCGGGCAGCTCGCCGATCTCGTCACCATGGGGCCGGTGGCGAGTACGCCGGTGCGCTCGGCGCTCGGCTCCGGGATGTTCTGGGACATCGAGGAGTACATCGACGAGTTCCCGAACCTGGCGCAGATCCCCGAGGAGACCATCGAGTCGGCCCGCATCGACGGCGCCCTCTACGGAGTGCCGTACCAGCGGTTCCTGGCCCGCTACGGCGTCATGGTGCGGCAGGACTGGCTCGACAACCTGGGCCTCGAGGTCCCGAGCACGATCGACGAGCTCACCGAGATCGCTCGCGCCTTCACCGAGGACGACCCGGACGGCAACGGCCAGCACGACACGGTCGGGTTCTACGACCGCGAGGAGAGCTTCTCCCTCGCGTTCGAGTCTCTGGCCGGGTACTTCGGGGCCGGGGTCGAGTTCGAGGTCACCGACGACGGCGAGGTCGTCCCGTCCTTCACCACCGACGCCTTCAAGGAGGCGATGGCGTGGTACCGGGGCGTGTACGAGAACGGGTGGGTGAACCAGGAGTTCGTCACCGTCCAGAAGCAGAACCAGCTGGACGGCATCGCGCGCGGCAAGGGCGGCATCATCGTGGCGGGTCTCTTCGAGGCGAAGAACTACATGGCCACGGCCAGGAGCGCCGACCCGAACACCCCGATGGCGTGGGCGCTGATCAACGACCTGACCCACGACGACGTGCCGCGGCGGATCCTCTCCGACACGGCCGGCGGCATGGGGGGTTGGCTCGCGATGCCCAAGAGCGAGGTGGAGACGGAGGAGGAGCTGCGCAGGGTGCTCGGCTTCATCGACGCGCTCCTCGACGAGGAGGCGCACGGCCTCATGACCAACGGCATCGAGGGCGAGCACTACGAGGTCGACGCGGACGGCGTCGTCACGATCACGGACCAGGCGGCGTGGGAGCGGGAGGTGCAGCCGTGGAGCTCGTCTCGTCCGTCCGAGAAGGCGGTGGTCTACGAGAGCTCTGACCCGTACGTCAACGAGGCGAACGAGAAGATGCTCGAGAACGCGGACTACGTGGTCACGAACCCGGCTCAGTCGCTCAGCTCGCCGACCTACGACAGTCGCTGGTCCACCATCGAGCAGCAGGTCATCGACGCCTACAACCAGTACATCACCGGCCAGATCGAGATGGCGGACTACGAGGCGACGATCGAGCGCCTTCGCGGGGAGGACCTCGCCCAGGTGATCGAGGAGCTCACCGCGGCGTACGCCGCGGCCAACGGCTGACGTCGAGGGTGGGTGCCGGCCGCGGGCGGCCGGCACCCACCCGACGGTGGTGCACGACGTGCACCGTCCCAGACCGATCCGAGAGGTGGCGTGTGCAGACGAGCCAGATCCAGGCCCCGGCCGACGGCCGCGCCCTCGCCGGCGAGGCGGCGGGGCCCCCGGTCCGGCCCCGGGCGGAGGGGGCGGCGTGATCACCGGGTTCTCGAGCCGCTCGACGGCACCGACCTGGGACGCCGGCATCATCGCCGGTACCGGCTCGGCCGGTGCCGTTCTCCACGGCGGGCCGGCGCGCCACCTCGTCGACATCTCCCACGAGGAGTTCTTCGGCGAGCTCAACGACCGGCCTCCGGCGCCCGTGATGACCGACGTCCTGCCGGAGGTCCGAAGCCGGCTGCTCGCCGGTGACGCCGCGGGCGCCGCGGCACTGGCGGACGAGGTCGTCGCGGCGTCCGACGTGGGCGACCGACTGGTGTGGACCGACCCGCTGCTCCCCGCCGCGAGGCTGGCCTGGGAGCCGAGCGGCCGCGGTCCGGAGAACACCGACACGTACCGGCGTGCGGTCGACTTCCTGTCCGGCGAGGCGTCGGCGCACTGGGCGACGGCCGCCGGGGTGCATCGGATCGCCGTGCTGCCCGTGCGGGCCGCGGACGTCTTCGTGGTGGAGCTCCGCGCGCCCGGCCCCGTCGACGGCGTCCTGACGCTGTGCCTCAATCGCGAGACCGCGGTCGGCGGACCCGGGAGCCGCGGTGCCGCCTACGCGGCCCGGGTGCGCGCCCGGGCGTCGTCGGACCGCGGCCGCCTGCACCTCCTCACCTCGCCGCGGGGTGACTTCGCCGACGTGGTGGCGCAGACCGTCGTCGTGGCCGGGCCTGGCGTCGAGATGGTCGTGGAGCACGTCGGCGAGGGCGAGGTCCGCGCTCGCGTGTCGGCCGGCACTGGCGTCGCGACGCTGGCGGTCGCGGTCGACGTGCAGCTCGGCGACGGCGCGTTCGACGCGTCCGCCACCGAGCGACGGTGCCGGTCGGTGCTGGGCGAGCCGGCCGCGGCCCGTGCCGCGCAGCTCCGCGACCACGGCGGGCTCGTGGGACGGACCAGTTTCCGCGTCGGCGGCGGCGAGCCGACCCCCGAGCTCGAGGCGCTCGCAGCGGCTGTCCGCCGCGACGAGGAGGGCGCGCACCGGCTCGCGGTCGAGCTCGCCTTCGCCGCCGGCCGGCACACGATCCTGTCGTCGACCGGGGTGCTGCCCCCGACGCTGCAGGGGGTCTGGCAGGGGACGTGGTCCCCGGCGTGGTCCTCGGACTACACGATGAACGGCAACGTGCAGAACGGTGCCGCCGCCGGGGCTGTCGTCGCGGGTTTCGAGGAGGTCGTGCCCGCGATCTTCCGCCTGCTCTCGCGGTTCCGCCACGACTTCGAGGACAACGCGCGGCGCGTGTACGGGCTGGGCGGCTGGCTGCTCCCGGCCCGGTGCACCACCCACGGCCGCGCGGACCACACCAACCACCGCTACCCGCACCACTGGTGGATCGGCAACGGCCCGTGGATGGTCCGGATGGGCTTCGACTACTGGTCGGCCACCGGGGACGACCACTTCCTGCGCGACGTGCTGTGGCCGCTCACGGTCAACGTGCTCGAGTTCTCGTGCGACGTCGTCGTCCCCGGTGCCGACGGTCGCGCGCACGTGGTGCCGTCGTACTCGCCGGAGAACACGCCGGCGGGTGCCGCGACGCCGCTGGCCGTCGACGCCACGAGCGACGTCGCGATGCTGCGGGACGCCGCCCGGCTCGGCCGCCGCATCGCCGCGCTGGTGCCCGGTGCCGACCCCGGACTCGACGCACGCTGGGCGGCGCTCGAGCGTTCCCTGCCGGGTTACCGGATCAGCGACGGTGCGCTCGCCGAGTGGATCGGCGACGGCTTCGAGGACCACGTGCCCCACCGGCACGCGTCGCACCTGTACCCGTTCTGGTACGAGGACGAGGCGGGCGTCGGAACCGCCGAGAGGCTCGCCGCGCTCGAGGCGATCCGTCGTCGCCTCGACTGGCGCGCCGAGGACCCCAGCGGGCCCCCGGGGCGCATGGAGATGGCGTTCGGGCTGGTCCAGCTCGGCGTCGCCGCCGCGCGCCTCGGTTCCGCCGAGATGGCCTTGCGGTGTGCCACATGGCTCGCCGAGCTGCACTGGGGCACCAACGGGGTCTCGACCCACGACGCCGGGGCGATCTTCAACGTCGATGCGTCCGGCGGGCTGCCCGCGGTCGTCACGGCGATGCTCCTCGAGGCGCAGCCGAACGTCGTCACGGTCCTTCAGGCGTGCCCGGACGCCTGGCCGGAGGGCGAGATCACGGGACTGCGCGGCCGCGGCGGGCTCGTCGCGGACCGCCTCGCGTGGACGCCCGACGCGGTGGAGCTCGAGGCGCGGTTCGCACCCGGGACCGAGCGGACACGCGACGGTGACCTGGTTGAGATCCGGGTGGGCGGTGCCGGGCGCCGGACGGTGACGGCGCAGCTCGCCGAGGCGCCGACGCTCCTGCGACTGCCGCGCTGCCCATGACGGTCGGCCGGGTCCCTGCGTTCCGACCGTCCGGACCGCGGGCGTGACCCACCACCTCCGCGGTCAGGCCGGGCGGTAGGCGCCGTGGAAGGTCCAGGCGGGGTCGGCGGACTCGCAGAACACCTGGGACTGCACGGCGAGCGTCCCGTCGGGGGCCCACGCGAGCCGGGCGCGCCAGGTGGCGAGGTCCTCGCCGTGCACGGCGCCGCGCACGTCGAGCGTGTCCGCGCTGGTCCATCCCGCGGTGACGACGGCCGGGGCGGCGGCGCCCGCACGGATGCTGCGGGGTGCGTGGAACCGCACCTCGACGTCGCATCCGTCGCCGGCGGGGCCCACGCCCGCCGCGGAGAGGTGCCCCCCGCGCGCGTCCAGTGCGACGGTCAGCTCGGCGGGTCCAGGTCCGGCCGCCACGTTCACGTAGCGCTCCGTGACGGGACGCGCGTGGGCGGGGTCGTGGTGCGGCGCCGGCCACTCGAGCGCCACCTCCGACGCCGGACCGACGACGTCACGGCCGGTTGCGCGCGCCGCGTCGAGGTGCGCGGCGAGCGGCTCCACCAGGTGCTCGAGGACGTCGTCGAGCAGCCGCTGGTCGCCGCTCGAGCAGGCCTGCGTGTCGGCGGTGACGACGACGGCGAGACGGCGGGCCGGGTCCCCGAGCACGATCTGGCCGCCCAGACCGAACATGAGCCAGCACCCCGGCCGCGGCAACCACAGCTGGTACCCGTA
The DNA here is from genome assembly GCF_014042015.1 of Actinotalea sp. JY-7876. Taxonomy (NCBI): domain Bacteria; kingdom Bacillati; phylum Actinomycetota; class Actinomycetes; order Micrococcales; family Cellulomonadaceae; genus Actinotalea; species Actinotalea sp. JY-7876. The sequence goes on from NZ_CP059493.1 coordinate 1,463,873, forward strand.
GCCCCGTCGCAGCGACGCGCCCCACGTCTGCGTGGCGGTGTCGGCCTGGGCCCGCGTCGCGTCGCGCAGGTACCCGCGGGGGAGCAGGGCGGCGCCGTCGTGCACGCCGTCGTCGAGCATCAGGTGCGCCAGGCGCAGCAGGTCGCGCGGGGTGCAGATCAGGCCCGAGCCGCCGTGGGCGATGCCCTCCGGGCCGGTGAGGAACCGGAGTCCCGCGCCGATCCCGAGCGGGTCGAGGAGGCGCGGGCGCAGGTACTGCGCGAGCGACCCGCCGGTGAGCCGCTCGACGAGTGCGGCCAGGACGTACGAGGCGCTCGTGTCGTAGGTGAACAGGGTGCCCGGCGGGTGCGTCGGCGTCACCCGGAAGTACGACTCGAGCCAGCCACCCTCGCCCCTGCGGTACGTCGTGGACCGGTGCGGTCCGCGCATGGACAGCATGTGCCGGAGCGTCGTGCCCGCCAGCCACGGGTGGACCGGAGCCATCTCCGGGAAGTGTCCGACGACCGGGTCGTCGAGGCTCAGCGCGCCTTCGTCCGCCAGGATGCCGACGGCGAGGCCGGTGACCGTCTTCGACACCGAGTACATCCGCTGCGGGGTGTCCGGACCGAGCGGGTCGTTCGCCGCCTGGACGACGAGCCGGCCGTCCACGCTGACCTGGACCGTGTGCAGGGCCACGTCCAGCGCGTGCGCCCGGTGTGCGAGCGTCTCGACGAGCGCGCGGGCGAGCGCGGTGAGGCCGGTCATGCGCGCGACGCAGGGAGCCGGTCGATCGCGTCGTCGGTGACGGCCACAGGGTGCTCCAGGTCGGCGGCAGGCAGGGACGGACGAGCGCGGACGGCGCACGAGATCCGAGGTCTGCGGCCACTCTAGACGGCCGCCCGCTCCCTCCCGCGGAGGCGGTACCAGGTCGCGAACAGCGCGGCCGCGAGCAGCAGCTCGGCGCCGTCGCCCCCGTAGTACATCCACGTCGCGGCCTGCTGGGCGGCCTCCACGGCGTGCTCGCCCGTGTGGTCGTGCCCGCCCGGGTGGCCCGCACCGGCCCGTGCGTACAGGAGCTTGGCCAGGAACGCGTGCGTCCCGGCGGAGACGACCAGGACGGCCGTGCGGACCGCGAGGCCCGGGCGCCCGGGCGCGGGGTCGGGGCCCGCGATCGACCACGTGAGCAGGCACCCCGCCAGGAGCAGGTGGGTCAGCACGAGCGCGTTGACGGCGTCGTGCTCGCGCGTCCACCCGTACAGAGGCGTGAGGTAGAGCACCAGGACCCCGCCGGTGCTGAGCACGGCCGCCGTCGCGGGGTGGGACAGGACGTGGACGGGCCGCGAGCGCAGCACCCGCACCCAGCCGCGCGCCCGGCGCCGCGGCAGGCTCCCGAGCAGCGCCGTGAGCGGGGCGCCGAGCACGAGCCCCAGCGGCGCGTACATCCCCAGCAGCAGGTGCTGGAGCATGTGCAGCCGGTGGTCGTGCTGGGCGGCGCCGGCGACGGGCGGGCTCAGGGCGGCGGCGACGAGCACGGCGCCGGCCACCCACGCGACGGTCCGCCCCGGACGCCACCGCGGCAGCGTCGCGGGACGCGCGCCCACCGCCGCGGCGTAGCCGCCCACGAGCACGACGAGGGCCGACACCGGGAGCAGCCACGTGGCGCTCACGCGACCGCCCCCGGCGCGCCCCTGCTCACGCCGGCGGCGCCGCGCCCGCGATCCGGCGCGCGGCGCGGTGCGTGACCAGCGCCCCCGTGGCGAGCAGCGCGACGCCCGCGAGGTTCCAGGCGAGGTCGTACGGCAGGAGGTCGACGTCGTAGCGGACCTGGTGCAGGCGCAGCACCTTGTGGTCGACGATGCCGTCGAACAGCTGGAACGCCCCGGCGCCCAGGAGCAGGCCGCCGACCGCGGAGCGCGGCGCCAGGCCCCCGGTCCGCGACAGGTCGGCCACGAGGAAGAGGCCGCCGACGAGCATGACCAGCTCGGCCGCGTGCAGCAGGCCGTCGGTCAGGAGCGCGACCTCGGTGGTCGACCCGTCGTAGAAGTGGTGCCAGCCGAGGATCTGGTGGAAGACGATCTCGTCGACGGCCGCCATGACCGCCACGCCCAGGAGCAGGCCCGTGCGCACGGAGCGGCGGTGGTCGGGTCGAGCGGTGCCCGTGGTCTCCCGCGCCATGGCCGACCGGCGTCAGAGGTCCGTCGCGGCGAACGTGTCGCAGGTCGCCGGGTCGAGGGACTCGTACCCCGTCATGAACCAGCGCTGGCGCTGCTCGGCCGAGCCGTGCGTCCACGTGTGGGGGTTCACGTCGCCGCCGGACTGCTGCTGGATGTGGTCGTCGCCCACGGCCTCCGCCGCCGACAGGGCCTGGGCCAGCTGCTCGGGGCTGATCGGCTCGAGGAACACCGTGCCGGTGTCCGGGTCGACCTGGGAGGACGCCTGACCGGCCCACACGCCCGAGTAGCAGTCGGCCTGGAGCTCGACGCGCACCGAGTCGGACGTCGCCCCGGTCCCCTGGCGGTCGGCGCTGTCCATCACGCCCGTGAGGGCCTGGATGTGGTGGCCGTACTCGTGCGCGGTGACGTACATCTCCGCGAGCGGTCCGCCGGTCGCGCCGAACTGGCTCTCCAGCAGGTCGTAGAAGCCGAGGTCGAGGTAGATCGCCTGCTCCGGCGGGCAGTAGAACGGCCCGGTTGACGCGGTCGCGTTGCCGCACTGGGTCGACGTCGCCTGCTCGAACGCCCACACGTCGGGCTCCACGAAGGTCGCTCCGGCGGGCAGGGACTGCGCCCAGTGGGCGTCCAGGGACTGCACGGTCGCCGAGAGCCGGCACTCGCGCGAGGTGTTGGCCTCCTCGGCGGAGCACTCCTCGACGGTGCCGCGCTCCTCGCCGCCGCCCTGGATGCCCTCGAGCGCGGGGCCGACGTCGACGCCGGTGAACTGGAAGATGAGGAACGCGACGATGCCGAGGCCGATGCCGCCGCCCGCGACGGCGCCGCCGCGACGCCGCCGGGTGCCGACGCGGCCGCCCTCGAACCGGCCACCCTCGCTGAACGTCATGGCGGTCACCGTAGCGGCGGGCGGGCGGCCCGGCCCGTCGAGGTCGGTCGCGGTGGAGGGGCGGGTCCCTACTCGCCGACGCCGCGCGCGGCGAGCGCGTCGCCCGTGCGCCGCGCCCGTCCGACGGCGCGCACGGCGGCGGGTACCAGCACGGCCCGCGGGTCGCGTTCGAGCCCGCGGGCGCGGGCGGCGTCGCGCGCCTCGAGCGAGGTCTCGAGCAGGGCCGGCACGGCCCGGAGCATGAGCCCGACGGCGAGCGCGACGACCTCCGGGCGGAGCCCCACGTGGCGCAACGGGCGGGCGGCGCGTCCGAGCACGTCGAGCAGCCGGTCCGCCGGGGTGGTCGCGGTCAGGACGACCGCCACGACGACCACCGTGACGAGGTCGGCGGCCACCTCGACCGCGATCGCGGGACCCCGTCGCCACGCCTGGAAGCCGCCGACGAGGACCGCGACCACCAGGACGGGCAGCAGCTGGCGCAGCGTCGTGCGCAGCCGCAGGCGAGCCGACGCGGCGACCCCGAGTGCCCCGGCCAGCAGGGCCAGGCTCGGCCATGGCCCGGAGACCACGAGCACCGCCGCACCGACGGCCGCGAGGCCGAGCAGCTTCGTGCCCGCCGGCGCCCGGTGCAGCCACGACGCGCCGGGCTGGTGCAGGCCGAGCGGACCGGCCCACCGCAGGCGCTGGTGGCGCGGGTCGGCGGGACGCGCGGGCGGCGCGCTCACCGCGTCACCCCGGACATGAGCTCGACGTAGTGGTCCACGGCGTCGTCGGGGTCGCCGTCCGCCACGACCGCGCCCTCGTCGACCACGAGCACGCGCTCGGCACGCCGCGCCGCGGCCAGGTCGTGCGTGACCAGGAGCAGCTGCAGGTCGAGCGAGTCCAGGAGCGCGTCGACGGCGCGCCGCCAGCGCAGGTCCAGCAGGGTCGTCGGCTCGTCGCACACCAGCACGGCCGGCTCGGTGGCCAGCACCGCCGCGAGCGCCAGCAGCTGCTTCTGCCCGCCCGAGAGGGCGTGCACGGGGACGTCGGCCCGCTCGCCGAGCCCGTAGCGCGCGAGGACCTCGCGCGCCCGCTCGGCCCGCTCGTCGGCGGGCAGGTCCAGGCGGCGCAGGGAGAGCGCGACGTCCTCGACGGGGGTGGGCATGACGATCTGGGCGTCGGGGTCGGTGAAGGTGAAGCCGACGCGGCGCCGGACCGCGGCGCCGTCGCGCAGCGTGTCGAGCCCGTCCACGCGCACGGCGCCGGCCGACGGCAGCACGAGCCCGTTGACCAGGCGGGCGAGGGTGGACTTGCCCGAGCCGTTGGCACCGACGACGGCGACCCGGCGCTCGGCGAGCGTGAGCGTCGTCGGCGCGAGCAGCTCCACGACCTCGTCACGGTCACCGGCCGCCCACACCGTGACGGTCGCGTCGACCAGCTCGATCACGTCACGAGCCTACGGCCGCGCCCCGCGCTCAGCGCCGCCGCGCGCGCAGGTCCGGGAACGCCCGCAGCACGGCCGTGGCGACGACCGCCGCCAGCACGTTCTTCACGACGTCGCCCGGGAGGAAGGTCGCACCCGCGGCGATCGCCTCGCCGCCCGAGAGGCCCAGCCGCGCGCCCATGACGGTGATCCCGAGCGGGTGCACGACCAGCAGGCTCGCGGCGGTCGCGCTCGCGAAGAACGCGAGCGGGCGCAGCCCGGGACGCAGGTGCAGCGCGCGCGCGGAGAGCAGGCCGGCGACCAGCGCCGCGACCGGGAAGGCGAGCAGGTATCCCAGCGACACCTTGCCGAACGTCGCCAGGCCGCCCGTGCCCTCCGAGAAGACCGGGATCCCGGCGAACCCCACCGCGAGGTAGAGCAGGACGGCGAGGGCGCCCCGCACCGGGCCCAGGACGAGGGCCGCGAGCATCACGCCGAACGTCTGCAGCGTGATCGGCACGGCCATGCCGGGCAGGGTGATGGCGGGCAGCAGCGCGCAGACCGCGATGAAGGCCGCGAACGTGGCGACCAGGGCGACGTCGGTCGCGGCCGAGCTCCGGGCCGCGGGCAGGGGGAGCGCGGCCCCGGCGCGGCCGTCGTCGGGCAGGGCGGCCTCGGGCGTCGGGACCATGGTCCTCCAGACCTGCGGGTCGGTCACGGTACTGCGGTCGGCCGACCACGCTAGCCGGTCGTAGGATGGGTGGCGTTTGTGCCCGCCCACAAGGCGGCCGGGCGCCCGTCGGAGGAAACCTCAGTGATCACCGCACATGACGTCGAGCTGCGCATCGGCGTCCGCGTCCTCCTCGAGAAGGCGTCGTTCCGGATCGCCGCGGGCGACCGCGTCGGCCTCGTCGGCCGCAACGGCGCCGGCAAGACCACGCTGACGCGCGTCCTCGCGGGCGAGGGGCAGCCGACGTCGGGCCAGGTGGTGCGCACGGGCGACGTGGGCTACCTGCCGCAGGACCCGCGCACCGGCGACCTCGAGGTCGTCGCGATGGACCGCATCCTCTCGGCCCGCGGCCTGGACGACATCGTCCGGCGCATGCGCAGCACCGAGGGCGAGATGGCCAGCGCCGACGACGCCACCCGCGATGCGGCGATGGAGCGGTACTCCCGGCTCGAGGCCCGGTTCACCGCGGCCGGGGGGTACGCGGCCGAGAGCGAGGCCGGGCGCATCGCGTCCAACCTCGGGCTCGCCGAGCGCATCCTGGGCCAGCCGCTGAGCACCCTGTCGGGCGGCCAGCGGCGGCGCGTCGAGCTCGCCCGCATCCTGTTCTCGGGCGCCGAGACGCTGCTGCTCGACGAGCCCACCAACCACCTCGACGCCGACTCCGTCGTCTGGCTCCGCGAGTACCTCGGCTCCTACTCCGGCGGGTTCCTCGTCATCAGCCACGACGTCGACCTCGTGCGCCAGACCGTGAACAAGGTGTTCCACCTGGACGCCAACCGCGGCGAGCTGGACCAGTACAACCTCGGCTGGGACGCCTACCTGGCGCAGCGCGAGACGGACGAGCGCCGGCGCAAGCGCGAGCGGGCGAACGCCGAGAAGAAGGCCACGGTCCTGCTCGCGCAGGCGGACAAGATGCGGGCCAAGGCGACCAAGGCGACGGCGGCGCAGAACATGGCGCGCCGGGCCGAGCGGCTCCTGTCCGGCCTGGAGTCCGAGCGCGCGTCGGACAAGGTCGCGAAGCTGCGTTTCCCCGACCCCGCGCCGTGCGGGCGCACCCCGCTCACCGCCACCGGCCTGAGCAAGACCTACGGCTCGCTCGAGGTCTTCACGGACGTCGACCTGGCGATCGACCGCGGCAGCCGCGTCGTCATCCTGGGCCTCAACGGCGCCGGCAAGACCACCCTCCTGCGGCTCCTGGCCGGCGTCGAGACGCCGGACACGGGTGAGGTCGTGCCCGGTCACGGGCTCAAGCTCGGCTACTACGCGCAGGAGCACGAGACGCTGGACACCGAGCTGACGGTGGTCGAGAACCTGCGTCACGCGGCCCCCGACCTGGGCGACACGCAGGTGCGCTCGGTGCTCGGCTCGTTCCTGTTCTCGGGCGACGACGCCGACAAGCCCGTGCGGGTCCTGTCGGGCGGCGAGAAGACGCGCCTCGCGCTCGCGGCCCTGGTGGTGTCGTCGGCGAACGTCCTGCTCCTCGACGAGCCGACCAACAACCTCGACCCGGCGAGCCGCGCGGAGGTGCTCGACGCGCTGCGCGGCTACGCGGGCGCCGTCGTCATGGTCACGCACGACGAGGGCGCTGTGACCGCTTTGTCACCAGAACGGGTGGTGCTCCTGCCGGATGGGGACGAAGATCTATGGAACGACAGCTACGCGGACCTCATCTCGCTCGCGTGAGCTCGCCCGGCCCGGGCGACGTCGACCGGGTCGGACGCCGTCGGCCGGGCTCCCGTCCGGTGGCGGGCCACACCAACCTGGGGCCTGGAGGACGATGATGGGTACGAAGCTGCCGAAGGGGTCACGGATCACCGGCGAGGGTCGGCAAGATCTCGCCGCATCGCTCGTCGAGCGCTACAACCGCGGTGAGAGCATCCGTTCGATGGCCGAGGACATCGGCCGCTCGTACGGGTTCGTCCACGGCGTGCTCGTCGAGCAGGGCGTCACCATGCGGACCCGGGGTGGTGCCACGCGCGGTGCTGCCGCCGAGGCGCGCCGCGCTGCCCTCAAGGAGTCGCGCTCCTGACGTCGGCGGGACGCCCCGCGTCCTGCGCGTCGAGGAGGGCATCCTCCTCCTCCTCGGCGGTGGGACGACGACGGCGCGAGCCCTGGCCGGACGTGCCGGCGGGGCGCGTCCCGCCAGGGGTCTCGGCGTCGGGCTGGTCGACGTCGTCCGGATCGCCCTCCCGGACGACGCGCACCGCCAGCACCACGCCGGTCCCGAGCGCGCCCAGCGCGAAGACCCACCACTGGAACGCGTAGGACAGGTGCGAGCCCGGGTCGGTGCTGGGCGCGGGCAGGGCGCCCAGGCCCTCGGGACGCGCGCCGTCCTCGGAGGCGACGGCACCGTACGCGCGCAGCGTCGCGTCGGCCGGCCAGTCGCCCGCGTCCGCGCGCCCGGTGCCCGACAGCGTGCCCAGGGCGGCGTCGCGGACCTGGTCGGCATTGATGGCCTGGACCTGGCCGGCCGGGGCGTCGCGGGCCGAGGCGCGCTCGCCGGGCCGCAGGCGCACCACGACGTCGACCGGGCCGCCGGGCAGGGCGGGGACCTCCGCCGTCGTGCTGTCGTCGCCCAGCGGCACCCAGCCGCGGTCGACCACGAGCACCGAGCCGGCGAGCACGTCGTCCTGCAGCACGAGCGGGACCAGGACGTGGAACCCGGCCTGCCCGTCGACGGGGCGGTTGCGCAGCAGCACGGGTGCGGGCAGGTAGGTGCCGCGGACCCGGACCGGTCGCCACACGTCGGCTGGGTCGAGCTGCTCGCCCGGGCCGAGGAGGTCCGCCAGCGGCACCGGTGCGGCGTCGTAGTTCGCCTGCACGAGCGCGATGGCGGCGCTGCGGTCCTCGTGGCGACCCCACTGCCACAGCCCGGCGCCCGTGCAGCCGACGGCGACGACGAGGGCCACCAGCAGCGTCCGCGCGACCTGTCGCACGGTCGAACCGGTCGCGCTCACCCGTCGCCGGGCCCGAGCTCGTCGACCGGCACCGTGTCACGGTGGAACCCGCGCGCCCCCAGGAACTGCTCGAGGTGGGCCCGGTGGTCGTCGCACGCGAGCCAGACCTTGCGCCGGTCCCCGGAGTGCAGCCTGGGGTTGTTCCAGCGCAGGCCCCACGCGGCGTCGTCGCGGCAGCCGCGGGCGCTGCACAGCAGCTCCTGGGCCGGCTCGGTGTCGTTCGTGGTCACTGGTCCTGGCTCCGGGGGGACGTCGGGGGCAATGCGGTCGTCGTGGGTGCCGGCGGCAGGGCGCGTGTCGCGTCGTACGGGTCCACCGTCGCGCCGCGCTCCCGTCCGGCGTTCGCGAGCAGGACCGCGATGTAGGGCAGCACCACGGCGCCCGCGAGCAGGAGCCACCGGCTCCAGTGCTGGACGGTGACGGCCCCGATGAAGCACACGACCCGGATGCTCATCTGGATGAGGTAGCGGCGGGTCCGGCGCGCGATGTCGTCCGCCAGCGGCTCGGCGGCGCTCGTGATCCGCGGGACGGGCTCGGAGGCCCGGTCCGGTCGCCCGGACTCGCGCCGGGGGAGGCCTGTGCGGTTCACCTCCTGAGTTTATCCGCCGTTCGGTCCACGGGCGTCGGGGGCGGCCGCGGCGGGCCTTCGGCTACGTTCACTCCCGGGGCACCGGGCGTGCCGGTGGGCACCGGACCCCTCCCGACCGTCGACCTGAGTGGAGCAGACCTGTGCAGACCACGCCTCGCAGCGTGCTCGTGACCGGCGCCAACCGCGGCATCGGACGCGCCATCGCGGAGCGGTTCGTCGCCTCGGGGGACCGGGTCGCGACCATCTACCGCACGGGTGACCTGCCGCAGGGCGTGCTCGGCGTGGTCGGAGACATGACGGACACCGCCTCGATCGACGCCGCCTTCACCGAGGTCGAGGCCGCGCACGGGCCCGTCGAGGTGCTCGTCGCCAACGCCGGCGTGACGCGGGACCAGCTGCTGCTGCGCATGACCGACGAGGACTTCGAGCAGGTGCTCGACGTCAACCTGACGGGGACGTTCCGCTGCGTGCGCCGCGCCTCGAAGGGCATGATCCGGCTGCGGCGGGGCCGCATCGTGCTCATCTCCTCGGTGGTCGGGCTCTACGGCGGCGCCGGCCAGGTGAACTACGCGGCCTCCAAGGCCGGGCTCGTCGGCATGGCGCGGTCGATCACGCGCGAGCTCGGCGCGCGCGGCATCACGGCGAACGTCGTCGCGCCGGGGTTCGTCGAGACCGCGATGACCGCGGCGTTGCCGCCGGAGCGCCAGGAGGCCTACCGTGCAGCGATCCCGGCCGGACGCTTCGCGGATCCCGACGAGGTCGCCGGCGTGGTCCACTTCCTCGCGTCGTCCGACGCGGCGTACGTCAGCGGCGCGGTCGTGCCGGTCGACGGCGGCCTCGGCATGGGGCACTGACGGGTCACCACCACGACACTGCGTCGCCGCAGCGCGGACGGCGACCGCTCGACACTCGACGAAGGGAAGCGGCTCCATGGGTCTGCTCGACGGCAAGAAGCTCCTGGTCACCGGCGTCCTCATGGACAGCTCCATCGCCTTCCACGTCGCGCGGCTCGCGCAGCAGGAGGGTGCCGAGGTCGTCCTGACCTCGTTCGGCCGCCAGCTCCGCCTCACGCAGGCCATCGCCAAGCGCCTGCCCCACACCGCGCCGGTCGTGGAGCTCGACGCGACGTCGACCCAGGACCTGGAGGCGCTGGCCGACCGGGTCCGCGAGCACGTCGACCACCTGGACGGCGTCGTGCACTCCATCGGCTTCGCGCCCCAGTCGGTCATGGGCGGGAACTTCCTCGCGGGCGAGTGGGAGGACGTCGCGACGGCGCTGCACGTCTCCGCGTACTCGCTCAAGGCCCTCACGGTGGCCGCGCAGCCGCTCATGCCGCGCGGCTCCGCCGTCGTGGGGCTGACGTTCGACGCGCGGTACGCGTGGCCCGTGTACGACTGGATGGGTGTGGCGAAGGCGGCCTTCGAGTCCACGGCCCGCTACCTCGCGCGCGACCTCGGGCCGCAGGGCATCCGGGTCAACCTCGTCTCCGCCGGGCCCATCCGGACCACGGCGGCGAAGTCGATCCCCGGCTTCGAGGCCATGGAGGGCGGCTGGCCCGAGCGCGCACCGCTCGGCTGGGACGCGCACGACGCCGAGCCCACCGCCCGCGCCGTCGCGGCGCTGCTCTCGGACTGGTTCCCGGCCACGACCGGGGAGATCGTGCACGTCGACGGCGGCTTCCACGCGATGGGCCTGTGACGTGACGTCGCCGCGCCCGGGCGGGCGCCGCCTCGTGCTGCTGCGGCACGCGAAGGCCGAGGCCGGCACCGTGGCCGGCGACGCGCTGCGCCCGCTCGCACTCGCGGGCCGCGCGCAGTGCGTCACGGTCGGCGCCGCGCTGGCCGCGGCGGGGCACGTCCCCGAGCTCGTGCTCGTCTCGTCCGCCGTGCGCACCCGGCAGACGTGGGACCTGGTCCGGGGCTCGCTGCGCGGGTCCCCGGAGCCGGACGTCGTGATCACCGACGACCTGTACGACGCGGGCGTCTCGGAGCTCGTCGACCTGCTGCGCGGCGTCGACGGGCGCGTGGCGACGGTCCTCGTCGTGGGTCACGAGCCGACGATGTCCGCGGCGGCGGCCACGCTCGCACGCCCGGGCAGCGGGTCCGAGCGTGCCTTGGCCTCCGCACGGGCCGGGCTGCCGACGGCGGGCTTCGCGGTGCTCGACGTCGCGGACTGGGCGACCCTCGAGCCGGCCTCCGCGGTGCTCCTCGACGCGGTGCGACCGCCGGCCTAGCCACCGGCGCCCGGGCGCCGGGCGTGGCTCAGGCGCCCGTGGGGCGCCGCGGGAGGTGCTCCAGCACGGCGTCGAGCGGTGCGTCGAGGACCGCCACGTCGGCCTGCGCGCACACGACCGGCTTGGCGTTGAAGGCGATGCCGAGGCCCGCGGCCGCCAGCATCCCGAGGTCGTTGGCCCCGTCGCCGATCGCGACCGTCCGCTCCATCGGGACGCCGTGGGCCGCGGCGAGCTCGCGCAGGGCGCGCGCCTTGGCCTCGCGGTCCACGACGGGCCCGACGACGCGGCCGGTGAGGCGTCCGTCGGCGATCTCGAGCCGGTTCGCCCGCACGAAGTCGATGCCCAGGCGCGCCGCGAGGGGGTCGACCAGCTCGTGGAAGCCGCCCGAGACCAGGCCCACGGGCCAGCCGCGGTCGTGGAGCTCGGCGACCAGCCGCTCCGCGCCCGGCGTCAGCACCATGTCCGCGCGCACGGCGTCGAGCACCGCCACGGGCAGGCCCGCGAGGGTCGCGACCCGCTCGTGCAGCGAGGTGGCGAAGTCGATCTCGCCGCGCATGGCGCGCTCGGTGACGGCGGCGACCTCCTCGCGCGCCCCGGCGTGGGCCGCGAGCAGCTCGATGACCTCACCCGTGATGAGCGTCGAGTCGACGTCCATCACGACCACACGTACGTCCGCTGCTGGTGCCACGCGGTGCAGGGTAGCGGCGTGGCCGCCGTGGCCGCGGCGCGTCCGCCGACCGGGCGCCGGTGGGTGCGGGCTCAGCCCTCGACGACGGTCCCCTTGGGGACGACCGTGATGCCCGACTCCGTCACGGTGAAGCCGCGGGCCCGGTCGTGCTCGGCGTCGAGGCCGACGCGGGCCCGCTCCTTGACCACGACGTTCTTGTCGAGGATCGCGCGGTGCACCTGGGCGTGACGCCCCACGTCCGTGCCGTCCATGACGACCGAGTCGCTCACCGACGCCCACGAGTGCAGGTACACCCCGGGCGAGAGCACCGAGCCCGTGACCGTGGCACCCGAGACGATGACGCCCGGCGAGACGAGCGAGTCGGCCGCGTGGCCCATGCGCCCGGGACCGGCGTGGACGAACTTCGCGGGCGGCAGCTGCGCGTACCCGCTGAAGACGGGCCAGTCGGTGTTGTAGAGGTTGAACACCGGGTTGATCGAGATCAGGTCGATGTTGGCGTCGTAGTAGGAGTCCAGCGTCCCCACGTCGCGCCAGTAGTCGCGGTCGCGGTCGGTGGAGCCGGCGACGTCGTTCTTGATGAAGTCGTAGACGCCCGCGGTGCCGCGCTCGACGAAGTACGGCGCGATGTCGCCGCCCATGTCGTGGCGCGACGTCGGGTTGGCCGCGTCCTTGGTGACGGCCTCGACCAGGGCGTCGGCGTTCGCGACGTAGTTGCCCATCGAGGCGAGGATCTCACCGGGGGAGTCGGCGAGCCCGACCGGATCCGTCGGCTTCTCCAGGAAGGCGTTGATCTTCGTCGGGTCGTCCGCGCGGGTCTCGATGACGCCGAACTGGTCGGCGAGCGAGATCGGCTGCCGGATCGCCGCGACCGTGAACTCGGCGTCCGACGCGAGGTGCGCGTCGACCATCTGCTCGAAGTCCATCCGGTACACGTGGTCGGCGCCCACGACCACGACGACGTCGGGCCGCTCGTCGGTGATGATGTTGAGGCACTGGAAGATCGCGTCGGCGCTGCCCAGGTACCAGTGCTTGCCGACGCGCTGCTGCGCCGGCACGGGCGCGACGTAGTTGCCCAGCAGCGGCGACATGCGCCAGGTCTTGGCGACGTGCCGGTCGAGGCTGTGCGACTTGTACTGCGTCAGCACGACGATCTGCAGGTAGTGCGAGTTGACGAGGTTGGAGAGCGCGAAGTCGACCAGGCGGTACATCCCGCCGAACGGCACGGCCGGCTTGGCGCGGTCCGCGGTGAGGGGCATGAGGCGCTTGCCCTCACCACCCGCGAGGACGATTGCGAGGACGCGCGGCGCTGCCATACCCGTGACCCTAGGGGTGCTCGGGCCCGTCGGCCAGACGATCGGGTGCGTGGCGCGCTAGCGTGTCGTCGTGCGCGTCGACCTGCTGACCAGGGAGTACCCCCCGCACGTGTACGGCGGAGCCGGCGTGCACGTGGCGGAGCTCAGTGCGGTGCTCCGGCGCCACCTCGACGTGAGGGTGCGGTGCTTCGACGGCGCCCGCGCGGAGGCGGGGGTGGACGGCTACGACGTGCCCGCCGGTCTGGCCGAGCACAACGCCGCCCTGCGCACCTTCGGCGTGGACCTGCTCATGGCCGGGGACGTCGAGGGCGCCGACGTCGTGCACTCCCACACCTGGTACGCCAACCTCGGCGGTCACCTCGCGGGGCTGCTCCACGGCATCCCGCACGTCGTGAGCGCGCACAGCCTCGAGCCGCTGCGGCCCTGGAAGGCCGAGCAGCTCGGCGGCGGGTACGCGCTGTCCGGATGGGCGGAGCGGACGGCCTACGAGGGCGCCGCGGCGGTCATCGCCGTGAGCGCCGGCATGCGCGCCGACATCCTGCGCTGCTACCCCCAGGTCGACCCCGCCAAGGTGCACGTGGTGCACAACGGCATCGACCTCGCCGGCTGGCGGCGCCCGGAGACGGAGGAGGCCCTGGCGCGTGCCGACACGGTCGTGCGCGGGCTCGGCATCGACCCGGAGCGACCGGCGGTCGTGTTCGTCGGCCGCATCACGCGGCAGAAGGGCCTGCCCTACCTGCTGCGCGCCGCGGAGGCGCTGCCGCCGCAGGTGCAGCTGGTCCTCTGCGCGGGTGCGCCGGACACGCCGGAGATCGCCGCCGAGGTCGCAGGCCTGGTGTCCGACCTGCGCCAGCAGCGCGACGGCGTGGTGTGGATCGAGCAGATGCTCCCGCGCGAGGACCTCGTGGCGGTGCTCAGCGCCGGGACCGTGTTCGCGTGCCCGTCGGTGTACGAGCCGCTGGGCATCGTCAACCTCGAGGCGATGGCGTGCGGCCTGCCCGTGGTCGGCACGGCCACGGGCGGCATCCCCGAGGTCGTCGACGACGGCGTCACCGGCCTGCTGGTGCCGATCGAGCAGGTCCAGGACGGCACGGGCACGCCCGTGGACCCGGATCGGTTCGTCGCCGACCTCGCCGCCGCCCTCACCGCGCTCGCCACCGACCCGGCCCGCGCGGCCGAGATGGGCCGCGCGGCCCGACGACGCGTGGAGGACAACTTCGCGTGGGGCGCGATCGCCGAGCGGACGATCGAGGTCTACCGGTCGGTCCTCGCGGGGTCCTAGACCGCGATCGGCGGGCCGGCCGCCTGGGCGGTCGCCGCGGCGACCGCCCGCCGGGCCGCGTGGTCCACGTGGCGCAGCGCGGCCGACCGCTGGTCGGCCTGCCAGAGGTTGACGGCGCCGCCGTCGTCCACCGTCGCCAGGTCGACGACGGTGCGCAGCCGGACCGCGGTCGCCAGGACCCGCACCGCGCGTCCGGCGAGGCGGTCGGGCAGCGGCCAGCCCGGGTCCGCGTCGGAGCGCAGGGCCGCGATCGTGTCCGCCGCGTCCTCGCGCCAGCGCGCGACGTCGAGCTGGGCCAGCGCCTCGGTCGCGTCGCGCAGGCACTCCCGCAGGCTCCGCTCCGCCTCGCTCAGCGTCCCCACGATCCCGGGCAGCCGGGGGCGCCAGTCGGGCACCTCGTGCACGCGCCACGAGACGAGGTGGCCCGTGTCGTGCACCGAGCCGAACGCGATGATCTCCGGGACCGCGGCCCAGGCCCGCCCCTGCGCGTGCGCCAGGACGCACTCGCCCGCCTCGACGGCCTCGGCGGCGACCTCGGGCGGCAGCCCTGTGACGTCGCCGGGGACGGGCAGCAGGGCGGCCGCCGCCCGGGGGCCGGCGGCCCATGCGGAGAGCAGCTCGGCGAGCGTCCCGCCGTCGGGCACGCCGGGCACGACGGTCGTCCCGGCGCCCGTGACGACGTGCGGCTCGTCGTCGCCCTCGACCGCGGCGACGGCGCGCCGCAGCGGGTCGGCGCCGGCGCCGACACCCTGCAGCCACAGGGCCAGGAGGACGGACCGGGGGAGCTCGAGCGCGGGGTTCACGCGCTCCAGTGTGCCGCGCCGACGCGCGTGGTGCGGTGCCCCGGGGCGCACCGGCGCAGGTAGGGTCGGGCACCATGACAGCGGTGCTCGACCTCCAGGACGTGACCATCCGGCGGGGCCCCAAGACGATCCTCGACCGGGTCTCCTGGACCGTCCGCGACGGCGAGCGCTGGGTCGTGCTCGGCCGCAACGGCGCCGGCAAGACCACGCTGCTGCAGGTCGCCGCCGGGCGCATGCACCCCACGAGCGGCACCGCCCACGTCCTGGGCGAGCGGCTCGGGGCCGTCGACGTGTTCGAGCTCCGGCCGCGGATCGGCGTGGCCTCGGCCGCGCTCGCGGACCGCATCCCCGGCTCGGAGAAGGTGCTCGACGTCGTCCTCACGGCCGCCTACGGGATGACCGGGCGCTGGCGCGAGCAGTACGAGGCGCTCGACCACGAGCGCGCGCGCGTGCTGCTCGACGTGTTCGGCGTCGGCGACCTCGCCGACCGCACCTTCGGGACGCTCAGCGAGGGCGAGCGCAAGCGGACGCAGATCGCGCGCGCCCTCATGACCGACCCCGAGCTGCTGCTGCTCGACGAGCCGGCCGCGGGGCTCGACCTCGGCGGGCGCGAGGAGCTGGTCGGCGCGCTGGCGGAGCTCGCGGGCGACCACCGCTCTCCCGTCCTGGTCCTGGTCACGCACCACGTCGAGGAGATCCCCGAGGGCTTCACGCACGGGCTGCTGCTCAAGGACGGCGGGGTGCACGCCGCCGGTCCGCTCGACGAGGTGCTCACGGCCGAGCGGCTCTCGTCCACCTTCGACGTCGACCTCCAGGTCGAGCGGCACGCCGACGGCGGCCGCCGCGGCGCCCGCTGGAGCGCGCGCGCCCGCTGACCCGGGCCGGACCGGGCGGGACGGTCAGGACCGGTGAGCGCCGGTTCAAGACCGGGCAAAGTCCTGGCCTCGGCAGCACCATCCGGCGAGTAGGATGGTGACCACGGCTGAGGAGGTCCGATGGGCTGGGTGTGGTGGCTCGGAGCGGCGCTGCTGCTCGCCGTCATCGAGATGCTCTCGCTCGACCTCGTCCTGGTGATGTTCGCCGGCGGCGCCGCCGTCGCCGCGTTGCTGGCCGTCATGGGCTTCCCCGTGTGGGTGCAGATCGTCGGGTTCGCGGTCGCGTCCGGGCTGCTGCTCCTCGCGCTGCGGCCGTGGCTGCTGCGCCACCTGCGCCAGCGCGTGCCGCTCGTGGAGACCAACGTGCACGCGCTGGTCGGCCGGCCCGCGTTCGTGGTCGCCGAGGTCTCGGACCGAGCCGGGCGCGTCAAGCTCGCGGGCGAGGTGTGGAGCGCCCGCACGGACGGCGCGCGCCTGCTGGCGCCCGGCGAGACCGTCGTGGTGCAGCGCATCGACGGCGCGACGGCCGTCGTCGGGCCCTCCACCGATCCGCACGCCAGTGCCTCGCCCCTGCCACGCCCGACGGAGGAGACCTCGTGACCGAGACCAGCCCGCTCACCATCGCCGGGTACGTGCTGCTCGGCCTGCTCGTCCTGTTCGTGGTCATCGCGCTGGTCCGCTCCGTGCGGATCGTGCCGCAGGCGGTCGCGCTCATCGTCGAGCGGCTCGGCCGGTACTCGCGCACGCTCGACGCGGGGCTGCACCTGCTCATCCCGTTCGTCGACCGGGTGCGCGCCGCCGTGGACCTGCGCGAGCAGGTCGTCTCCTTCCCGCCGCAGCCTGTGATCACCTCGGACAACCTCGTGGTGAGCATCGACACCGTCATCTACTTCCAGGTGACCGAGCCGCGCTCGGCGGTCTACGAGATCGCCAACTACATCCAGGGCATCGAGCAGCTGACCGTCACGACCCTGCGCAACGTCGTCGGCTCGATGGACCTGGAGCAGACGCTCACCAGCCGCGACCAGATCAACGGCCAGCTGCGCGGCGTGCTCGACGAGGCCACCGGGCGCTGGGGCGTGCGCGTCAACCGCGTCGAGCTCAAGTCCATCGACCCGCCGCAGTCGATCCAGGGCTCGATGGAGCAGCAGATGCGCGCCGAGCGCGACCGTCGCGCGGCGATCCTCACCGCGGAGGGCGTCAAGCAGTCCCAGATCCTCACCGCCGAGGGCGAGAAGCAGGCCGCGATCCTGCGCGCCGAGGGCTCCGCGCAGGCGGCGATCCTCAACGCCGAGGGCGAGTCGCGCGCGATCCTGCAGGTGTTCGACGCGATCCACCGCGGCGACGCGGACCCGAAGCTGCTCGCCTACCAGTACCTGCAGATGCTGCCCGAGGTCGCGCGCTCGCAGTCGAACAAGATGTGGTTCATCCCGACCGAGTTCACCGCGGCGCTCAACGCCATCGGGAAGGGCTTCGGTGCGGCCACCGGCAGCGAGCTGGCCGCGGACTCCGGACGGCCCGCAGGCACGTCGCCGCTCGGTGACGACCTGCCGCCGTCGGCCCTCACCGAGCCGGCCGAGGCGCTCGCGGAGGCGCGGCGCCAGTCGGCGGCCGCGACCCAGGACGCGACGAGCGCGGGCACCCTCAGCGGGCGGCCCGTCGACCGGTCCCGGGAGGCCGGCCAGGGCGAGGGCGCACCGGCGCCGCTCCAGGATCCCGACGCCGACGCCGACGGCGGCGCGGGGCAGGGCGGCATCGCCCCACCGCCGTACCGCAGCTGACCCGTCCGCTACGCCCTGGGAAAACACGCGTGCCCGTGTCGGGGGCCGGGGCTAGGTTCGCGAGGTGACCTCCACCGAGCCGCGCACCGAGCCGCGCCGTCGCGGGGGCAGTGCTCTGGTCTCGCTCCTGGGCGAGCGCCTCGTCCCGTACCGCGCGTCGCTGGTCGTGGTGGTGCTGCTCCAGCTCGTCCAGGCGATCGCCAACCTGTACCTGCCCAGCCTCAACGCCGACATCATCGACGACGGCGTCGCGCGGGGGGACACGGGCACGATCCTGCGCCTGGGTGCGGTGATGCTGGCCGTCACGCTCGTGCAGGTGGCGTGCGCGATCGGCGCCGTCTACGTGGGCGCCCAGGTCGCGACCGCGCTCGGCCGCGACGTGCGCGCCGCCGTCTTCGACCACGTGCAGACCTTCTCGGCGCGCGAGGTCGGGCAGTTCGGCGCGGCGTCGCTGCTGACGCGTACGACGAACGACGTGCAGCAGATCCAGATGGTCGTGGTGATGAGCCTGACCGTCATCATCGCGGCGCCGGTGATGGTCGTCGGCGGGGTCGTCATGGCCCTGCGCGAGGACGTCGAGCTCTCCGGCCTGCTCGTGGTCGTCGTCCCGGTGCTGCTCCTCGTGCTCGGGCTCGGCGTCTCGCGGATGCGGCCGCTGTTCCGGACCATGCAGGCGCGGATCGACGGCATCAACCGGATCCTGCGGGAGCAGATCGGTGGGGTGCGCGTCATCCGGGCGTTCGTCCGCGACGCCCACGAGCGCGAGCGCTTCGACGTCGCGAACCGCGAGCTCATGGGCGTCGCGATCGGCGTCGGGCGCGTCATGGCCCTGCTGTTCCCCACCGTGATGCTGGTGACCAACGCCGCCGGTGTCGCGATCCTCTGGTTCGGCGGGCAGCGCATCGCCGAGGGGTCCATGGAGGTGGGCTCGCTGACGGCCTTCCTCAGCTACATGATGCAGATCCTCATGGCCGTGATGATGGCCGTGATGATGTTCATGATCGTGCCTCGCGCCGAGGTGTCGTCGGACCGGGTCCAGGAGGTCCTGCGCACGGCCACGAGCGTCGCCGTGCCGACCGAGCCGGTCACGACCCTGCCCGCGCGCCTCACCGTCGAGCTGCGCGACGTCGGTTTCCGGTACCCGGGCGCCGACGAGCCCGTGCTGCGCGACGTGAGCCTGCTGGCCGAGCCGGGGCGGACGACGGCGATCATCGGCTCGACCGGCTCGGGCAAGACGACCCTGCTGGAGATGATCCCGCGCCTGTCGGACGTCACCGCCGGAGCCGTGCTCGTCGGCGGGGTGGACGTGCGTGACCTGGCCCTGCAGACGCTCTGGAGCGCCATGGCGGTCGTGCCCCAGAAGCCGTACCTCTTCGCCGGCACGGTCGCCTCGAACCTGCGGTACGGCAAGGACGACGCGACCGACGACGAGCTGTGGCACGCGCTCGAGGTCGCGCAGGCCGCCGAGTTCGTGCGGGCGCTGGGCGGGCTCGACACGCCCGTCACGCAGGGCGGGACGAACGTCTCGGGCGGGCAGCGGCAGCGGCTGGCGATCGCCCGGGCGCTCGTGCGCCGGCCCGCCGTCTACCTGTTCGACGACTCCTTCTCGGCTCTGGACTTCGCCACCGACGCCGCCCTGCGGCGGGCGCTGGCGCCCGAGACGCGCGACGCCACCGTCATCGTGGTCGCGCAGCGCGTGAGCACCATCCGGACGGCCGACCGCATCGTCGTGCTGGATGCCGGTGCCGTCGTGGGTGCGGGGACCCACGACGAGCTCATGGCGGCGAACGAGACCTACCGCGAGATCGTCCTGTCCCAGCTGAGCGCGCAGGAGGCGGCGTGAGCACGCGCGAGGACGACGCGCGGACGCAGGAGGCGCCGGCCCCGCGCCCGCCGCAGCGCCCGCACGGGCCGATGGGGATGGCGGTGGGCATGCCCACCGCCAAGGCGAGCGACTTCCGCGGCTCGGCGCGGCGCATGCTCGGCGTGCTGCGGCCCGAGCGCGCGGTGCTCCTGGCGGTCCTGGGTCTGACGCTGGTCAGCGTCGCCCTGGGCGTCCTGGGGCCGCGCCTCCTCGGGCGCGCGACGGACATCGTCTTCGCCGGCTTCCTCGGCCAGTCGCTGCCCGCGGGCCTGACGCAGCAGGAGGCCGTCGAGCAGCTCCGCGCGAGCGGCCAGGAGCGGCTCGCCGACGTCGTCGCGGGCAGCGACGTCGTGCCCGGCCGGGGCGTGGACCTGGGCGCGCTGGGCCAGGTGCTGCTCGTGGTGCTCGCGCTCTACCTCGGGGCCTGGCTCTTCGGGTACCTCCAGGGGCTGCTCACCACGGGCGTGGTCCAGCGGGTCGTGTTCCGGATGCGTGAGGCGGTCGAGGCCAAGCTCGGCCGGCTCCCGCTCGCGCACCTGGACCGGCAGCCGCGCGGCGACCTGCTCTCGCGCGTCACCAACGACATCGACAACCTCGCGATGACGCTGCAGCAGACGCTGAGCCAGCTCATCACCGCGCTGCTGACGATCGTCGGCGTGCTCGTGATGATGTTCTGGATCTCGCCGGTCCTGGCGCTCATCGCGTTGGTCACGGTGCCCGTCGCGGCGCTCGTCACGGCGACCATCGCGAAGCGGTCGCGGCCGCAGTTCGTCGCGCAGTGGGCTCGCACCGGAACGCTCAACGCCCACGTCGAGGAGATGTACACCGGTCACGCGCTGGTCAAGGTGTTCGGCCGGCAGCAGCGGGCGTCCGAGGCCTTCCACGAGCAGAACGCCGCGCTGTACGACGCGAGCTTCCGGGCGCAGTTCATCTCCGGCATCATCCAGCCCGCGATGATGTTCGTCTCGAACCTGTCCTACGTCGCGATCGCCGTCGTCGGGGGCCTGCGGGTGGCGTCCGGGACGCTCACGCTCGGCGAGGTGCAGGCGTTCATCCAGTACTCGCGCCAGTTCACGCAGCCGATCACGCAGGTCGCGGCGATGATGAACCTGCTGCAGTCCGGGGTCGCGTCGGCCGAGCGCGTGTTCGAGGTGCTGGACGGACCGGAGCAGTCGCCCGAGCCGGCCGACGCGCCGCGTCCCGACCCGGTCCGGGGGCGCGTCGTCTTCGAGGACGTCTCCTTCTCCTACAACCCGGACCAGCCGCTCATCCACGGCCTGGACCTGGTCGCGGAGCCGGGCAGGACCATCGCCATCGTGGGCCCGACGGGGGCCGGGAAGACCACCCTGGTCAACCTGCTCCTGCGGTTCTACGAGCTCGACGGCGGCCGCATCACGCTCGACGGCGTGGACATCGCCGCGATGGACCGCGAGGTGCTCCGCGCCCAGATCGGCATGGTGCTCCAGGACACCTGGCTCTTCGGCGGCACCATCGAGGAGAACATCGCCTACGGCCGGGTCGGCGCCACGCACGAGGAGGTCGTCGCCGCGGCCGAGGTCGCCTACGTCGACCGCTTCGTGCGGACGCTGCCGCACGGCTACGACACGGTGATCGACGACGAGGGCAGCAACGTCAGCGCGGGGGAGAAGCAGCTCCTGACCATCGCCCGGGCGTTCCTCGCCGACCCGGCCATCCTCGTGCTCGACGAGGCGACGTCGTCGGTGGACACCCGCACGGAGGTGCTGGTCCAGCACGCGATGGCGCGGCTCCGCACGGGACGGACGTCGTTCGTCATCGCGCACCGGCTCTCGACCATCCGGGACGCCGACCTGATCCTCGTCATGGCCGACGGGGCGATCGTCGAGCAGGGCACCCACGACGAGCTGCTCCACGCCGGTGGCGAGTACGCGCGCCTGTACGCGAGCCAGTTCACCGCGGCGGCCGCACCCGTGGAGTGACGCCGTTGGCATGGCCTGGCTAATGGAGTTAGCCTCAGCACTATGACCAGTAGCCAAGCGTCCCCCTCGGGTGTCCCCGCAGCTCCCGTCCACCACCTGACGCGCCCCGAGGGCCGGGTCACCTACACCGACACCGGTCAGGGCCCGCTCGTCGTGGCGGTCCCCGGGATCGGCGACCTGCGCGCCACCTACGACGACGTCGCCCCGCGGCTCGTCGCCGCCGGCTACCGCGTCGTGGTGTCCGACGTGCGCGGCCACGGCGACAGCGACACGACCTTCACCGAACACGGCGACGAGGCGACGGCCTCGGACCTCGCCGCGCTGGTCGAGCACCTCGGGGCCGGACCCGCCGTGCTGCTCGGGAGCTCGATGGGCGCGTCCGCCGCCGTCGTCGTCGCGGCCGACCGCCCCGAGCTCGTCCGCGGCCTCGTGCTGCTCGACGGCTTCCTGCGCGAGCCCGCGTCACCGGCGCGGCAGCGCCTCATGCGGCTCGGGTACCGCGTGCTGCTGGCGCGCCCGTGGGGCGCGGCGGCGTGGAGCGCGATCTACGGCACCCTGACGAGGAAGCGCCCGATCCCGCGCCTGGCCGAGCACCGGGCGGCGCTGCGCGCGAGCCTGCGCGACCCGGCGCGGCTGCGGTCGTTCCGGGACCTCTGCCTCCAGCTGGACCACCGCGTCGTGGAGCCGCGCGTCGCCCGGGTCCGGGCGCCGGCGCTCGCGGTCTTCGGCGCGCTCGACCCCGACTACGCCGACCCGGCGGCCGAGGCGGCGTGGGCCGGCGAGGCGCTCGGCGCCACGGTGCTCCTCCTGCCCGGCGTGGGCCACTACCCCCAGCTCGAGGCGCCCGACGAGGTCGTAGCCGCGGTGCTCGACCACCTGGCGGCGCTCCCGCCCGTGGTCGGAGCGGCGGGCGGCGCGCGTGGCTAGGGCCGGGCTCTCGACCGAGGCCGTCGTGCGGATCGCGCTCGAGCTCGTCGACGGCGGTGGTCCCGAGGGCTTCGCCGAGCTGTCGCTCGCGAAGGTGGCGGCGCAGGCCGGGGTCGCGACGCCGAGCCTCTACAAGCACGTCGGCTCGCTCGGCGCCCTGCGGCGCGAGGTCTGCGTCGTCGCGGTCGAGGACCTCGCGCAGGCGGTGGCCGCCGCGACGGTGGGTCGCGCGGGTCCCGACGCCGTCGTCGCGCTGGCCCACGCCATGCGCCACTACGCGCTCACCCGGCCCGGCCGCTGGGCCGCGGTGCAGGCGGCGCCCGACCCGCAGGAGCCGGCCGACGCCGCGCTGCGGGCGGCGGCGGAGCGCCTCGTCGCCACCATCGCGGCCGTGCTGCGCGGCTACGGGCTCCCCGAGGAGCGCACCGTCGACGCGATCCGCTCGGTGCGTGCGAGCATCCACGGCTTCGTCACGCTGGAGCTCGCCGGCGGCTTCCGGCTGCCCGACGACCTCGACGCGAGCTTCGCGACGCACGTGCGGATGATGCTCGCGGGCCTGGACGCCATCGCCGGCGAGGGATGAGGACCGCGGCCGCGCGTTCCCTGGGAGGATGTGACCCGTGCCCGTCCTGCGTGTGACCGACCCCCACGACGAGCGGCTGGCGGACTACACGCGCCTGACCGACGTCGCCCTGCGTGCCAAGCACGAGCCCGCCAAGGGCCTGTACATCGCGGAGAGCTCGACCGTGATCCGGCGGGCCGTCGCCGCGGGTCACCGGCCGCGCTCGTTCCTCATGGCGGACAGGTGGCTGCCGGACCTCGCGCCGCTGCTCGAGGAGGCCGGCGCGGGCGAGGGTGGCGACGTGCCGGTCTACGTCGCCGAGCCGGACGTGCTCGAGGGCATCACCGGGTTCCACCTGCACCGCGGTGCGCTCGCGGCCATGCACCGGCCGCCGCTGGCGAGCGTCCACGCGCTGCTCGCGGGCGCCCGCGGCGGGGCGGGCGCGCGGCGTGTCGCGGTGCTCGAGGACATCGTCGACCACACCAACGTCGGCGCGATCTTCCGCAGTGCGGCGGGCCTCGGCGTCGACGCCGTCCTCGTCTCGCCGCGCTGCGCGGACCCGCTGTACCGGCGCAGCGTGCGCGTCTCGATGGGGACCGTCTTCCAGGTCCCCTGGACGCGCCTCGAGTCGTGGCCGGGCGGCCTGGACGACCTGCGCGCCGACGGGTTCACGGTGGCGGCCCTCGCGCTCGCGGAGGACGCCGTGACCCTCGACGCGCTCGCGGCCGAGCCGCCGGACCGGCTCGCGATGGTGCTGGGCACCGAGGGCGACGGCCTCTCGCGCGCCGCGGTGTCGGCGGCGGACGTCGTCGTCCGCATCCCCATGGCCGGCGACGTCGACTCGCTCAACGTCGCGGCGGCGTCGGCCGTCGCGTTCTGGGCGCTGCGCTGAGGTCCGAGACGCACATCTGCACCGAGGACGTCCATGCGTATGTGCGTCCTCGATGCGAGAGTGCGACGGCGGCCACCGGGGCTAGGCGGCGTCGAGTCCCAGGTCCTGCACCACCTCGACGGCCGGCATCGTGCCCAGGAGCGCGCCCGGGAGCGTGAGCTTCGAGCGGCGCAGGCCGCTGCCTACGACGACGTCGCCCGCGTCGCGGACCCGCGCGTCGACCAGCACGCGCCAGGCCTGCGGCAGGCCGATGGGCGTGATGCCGCCGTACTCCATGCCGGACTCCTCGACGGCGCGGTCCATCGCCATGAACGACGCCTTGCGGACGTCGAGCAGGCGCTTGACCGCGTTGTTCACGTCGGCGCGGGTGCTCGCGAGCACGACGGCGGCCGCGACGCGCTCCTCGCCCGCGCGCCGGCCCGCGACCAGCACGCAGTTCGCCGACGCGTCGAGGGGCAGCCCGTAGGCGGCGGTGAGCGCGACGGTGTCGGCGAGGTCGGGGTCGATCTCGGCGACCCGGACCGCTGCGGCGACGGCCGGGTCGGCGTCGGCCCACCGCGTCAGGGCGGCCGTGGTGCCGGGAGCGAGGAGGTCGGGTCGGTCGAGGGCTGGCGTCCAGTCCAGGGCGGCGATCGGCATGGTGCCATCCTGACCCGTGCCGCCGGCGGGGTGCACGCGCGCCCGTTGACGCCCCGGCGAGGGCGCGGCCAGCATGGGAGCGCGCCGCCGTGGCGCGGTGGTGCCGGGCGTCACAGGGGGCGACCATGGCGGGTTCGCGGTTCACGGTGCCGGCGGGGTGGCCGACCCCGCCCGACGGGTGGCGTCCCGGGCCGGGCTGGACCCCGGACCCCGCGTGGGGCCCGGCTCCGCCGGACTGGGACTTCTGGCCGGACGAGCCGGCGGGCGGCGGGGCCGGGCCGGCACCGGCCGTCGGGCGCGCGACCGCCTACCGGGTCCGGTGGCTCGTGGCGTACTGGTGCGCCGTGCTGCTGAGCAGCATCGCCCTCGTGCTCGCCCTCACGGGCGAGGACGTCCCGCCGGCGTCCCAGCTCGCCGTCGCGCTGGGCTGGGTGGCGGCGCTGGCCGGCACGCTCATGGCGACGGACCTCGTGCGGCGCGGCGTCGGGGACGTCGCGTTCGACGAGGCCACGTCCAGGACGCGCGTCGTCTCGCTCGCGTGGCTGCTGGTCGTCTCGATCCTGGTGGTCGCCACGGTCGTGATGACAGGCGGCGGCGAGACAGAGCTGACCGACCCCAGCATCGGCGTCGAGCTCACGGGCGGTCTCGTCGAGACGATCGCCGGCGGCGTCGCGTTCCTCGCCGTCGCCGGCGAGGGCTTCTCGGCCTACCGGGCGTGCCGGGAGCGGCTCCTGCTCACCGCGCGCTGACCGGCGTCGTCAGGCCTGGAACGTCGGCGTGATCGTGCCGCGCGCGAGCGTGTGGAACAGCGCCGTGAAGGCGACCTTGGTGGGGGTCGCGTCGTCGTCGAGCTCGAGGGAGTCGACGTCGAGCGCGTGCACCGCGAACACGTAGCGGTGGGGGCGGTCGCCGGCCGGCGGAGCGGCGCCCGTGTAGCCGACGCCGCCGCCGTCGTTCCGCGCCTGCCGGGCGCCCGCGGGCAGCGCGGCGCCGTCGGGCGCACCGGCGCCGGTGGGGAGGCTGGACGTGCTCGCGGGCAAGTCCCACACGGTCCAGTGCCAGAAGCCGGCGGGCGTGGGGGCGTCCGGGTCGAAGCACGAGACGACGAAGCTGCGCGTCCCGTCCGGCGCGCCCTGCCAGGCCAGGTGCGGGGACGTGCTCCCGCCGGCGGCGGTGAAGCGCTCGGGCAGCGGTGCGCCGTCGACGACGTCGTCGCTGGTCACGGCGAGGTCCGGGGCCTCGGGGAGCAGCGAGTACGGGTCCGGTGCGGTCGGTCGGGCGAGGTCCACGGTTCCTCCAGGGGTCGGCACCTCCATCATCGCGATCACGGCGCGCGGCGCACGGCGAGCGCGGCGGTGCGGCCGTCCCGGGTGAGCGTCGCCGCCCCGTCCGGGCGCACCCGCACGGGCTCGGTGGCGACGCGCCGGGGCGACGCGCGGGCCGATTGACACCTCCGGGGTGGCGGCGTGTACTGATAGTTCGAACGTGCGTTCGAACGTCGTGCAGCGAGGAGGAGGTGCCCATGACCGCGGTCGTCGAGCGATCTGGCCCTCCCGTGGCGCCCGCGGAGGGGGTCGGGCTCTCGCGCGCCGCCCTGGCCCGCGCCGCCCTGGCCCGCGCCGAGGAGCGCACCGGGGCGCGGGGCTGGGTCCGGCCCGTCCGGGGACCGCGGCCCGCCGAGACGCTCGTGGCCGCCGCGTCCCCGGACGCGCCCCTCACCGTCCCGGGCCACGCGCCCGAGCCCGCCGACGACGACTCCGAGGCGGCCGAGCGACTGCTGCCGGTCCGTCCCGAGCTGGCGCCGCTGCTCCCGCTGGGCGCCCTGGGGCGGGGGAGCACCGTGGTGGTCACGGGGTCGACGTCGCTCGTGCTCGGGCTCGTCGCCGAGGCCTCGCGCGCCGGCGGCTGGGTCGCCGTCGTGGGCCTGCCCGGCATGGGCGTGCTGGCTGCCCACGAGCTCGGGGTCGCGCTGGACCGCGTCGTCCTGGTCCCCGACCCGGGCGCTGACGGGCCCACGGTCGTGGCAGCGCTGCTGGACGGCGTCGACGTCGTCGTGGTCGGCCCGCAGACCGCCCTGTCCGACGGCGACCGCCGCCGGCTCACCGCCCGCGCGCGCGAGCGCTCGGCGGTGCTGCTGCCGACGACGCCGTGGCCGGGTGCGCACGTGGTCCTCACCGCCCGTACCGCCGCGTGGGAGGGCCTCGGGCACGGTCACGGCCGGTTGCGCTCGCGGCAGCTCGTCGTCGAGCGGCAGGGCCGCGGCAGCGCGGCCCGCCCCGTGCGCGCGCAGGTCAGCCTGCCCGCGGGTGCCCGCCCGTGGGAGCCGGCGGCCGAGCCCGCCGGTGCCCAGGTTGCCGGCCAGGGCGTGGTGCACGCCGTCCCCGCCCCGCCCGTCCGGAGGGCCGGATGAGCGTGACCGACGTCCTCGTGCCGGCCGGTGCGTCCCGCCCGGTCCTGCCCGTGCGCACCGCCGCCGTGTGGGTGCCGGACTGGCCGGTGCTCGCCGCCATGACCGCCGAGGGCGTGGACGCGCACCTGCCCGCCGCGGTCCACGACGGGCGGCGCGTCGTCGCCGTCTCGGCCACCGCGCGGCGTGCGGGCGTGCGTCGCGGCATGCGGCGCCGCCACGCACAGGAGTGCTGCCCCGAGATCGCCCTGCTGGCCGCCGACGCGGGGCGCGACGTCCGGCTCTTCGAGCCCGTCGCGACGGCGGCCGAGGCCGTGGTCGCGGGCATCGAGGTCGCCCGCCCGGGGCTGCTCCTGCTCCCCGCCGAGGGGGCCGGGCGGTACCACGGGTCGGAGGAGGTGCTGGCGGAGCGGCTCGTCGACGGGGTGGCCGAGCGCACCGGCTACGAGGCGCAGGTCGGGGTGGCCGACGGCGCCGGGGCGGCGGTTCTCGCCGCGCGGGCCGGGCGCCTCGTGCCGCCCGGGGGAGCGGCCCGGTTCCTGGCCCCGCTCGCCGTCGGTGAGCTGCTGCACGTCGCGACGGGGGAGACGGCCGCGCGCGTGCCCGAGCTGGTCGACCTGCTGCGCCGGCTCGGCCTGCGCACCCTGGCCGACCTGGCGCGCCTGCCGGCCGCCGACGTGCAGACCCGGTTCGGCGCGCTCGGCGCCTGGGCCCACGCGGTCGCCTCGGGCCGCGACGACCGCCCGGCGGCGCTGCGACGGCTCGAGCCCGACGTCGCCGTCGAGCAGGAGATGGACCCGCCGATCGAGCGGGTCGAGGCCGCCGCGTTCGCGGCGCGGCGGCTCGCCGAGGAGCTCCACGCCCAGCTCCAGGCGCGCGGCGCCGGCTGCGGGCGGCTGCAGATCACGGCCCGGACGGAGGACGGCCACGAGCTGATCCGCACGTGGCGCACGGACACGGCGCTGGGCGGCATGTCCGTGGCGCGGATGACCGACCGCGTGCGCTGGCAGCTCGAGGGCTGGCTCACCCGGCAGGGGACGCGTCGCCCGTCCGCCGACCCGGCGCTGAGCGACCCCGAGCCCGGGCGGCTGGTCCGGCTCGGGCTGCGGGCCGAGGAGGTCGTCGCCGTCGGCGCCGAGCAGGGCAGGCTCTGGGGCAACCCGAGCGGGTCCGACCTGCGCGCCCAGCGCGCGCTGCACCGCGTCCAGGGCCTGATCGGCGCGGAGAGGGTGCTCACGCCCGCGCTGCAGGGCGGGCGCGAGGTGCGGGACCAGGTCGCGCTCGTCCCGTGGGGCGAGGAGCCGCCGCCGACGCGTCCCACCGGTGCGCCGTGGCCGGGCAGCCTGCCCCGGCCCGCGCCGGCGACCGTGCTCACCGAGCCGCAGGTGGTCCAGCTGGTCGGCGCGGACGGGCGCCGCGTCCAGGTCGACGCGCGGCTGCAGGTCAGCGCCGACCCGGCCGTGGTGTGGTGGCCCGCGCAGGGGGACCTGCCCGAGCGCGAGACGCCGGTGACCGGTTGGGCCGGGCCGTGGCCCGTGGTCCAGCGCTGGTGGGGGGCCGACCCGTGCCGCGCGGTGTACCTCCAGGCCACCCTCGCGGACGGCCACGCGGTGCTGCTCGCGCTGCGCGACGGCGTGTGGGCCGTGGAGGCCCGGTATGACTGAGCGCTACGCCGAGCTGCACGCGCACTCCGCCTTCAGCTTCCTCGACGGCGCGAGCCAGCCCGAGGAGCTGGTCCACGAGGCGGCGCGGCTGGGCCTGTCGGGCCTCGCGCTGACGGACCACGACGGGCTGTACGGCGTCGTGCGCTTCGCCCAGGCCGCGCGCGACGCCGGGCTGCCCACGGTCTTCGGCTCCGAGCTGCACCTGCCCGCACCCGGCGGCGTGCTCGACGAGCCGACGGGCACGCCCGACCCCCGCGCCACGCACCTGCTCGTGCTCGCGCGCGGACCCGACGGCTACCGCGCGCTGTCCAGCGCGATCGCCGAGGCCCACCTGGCGACCGGCACCAAGGGCATGGCCGACCACCGGCTCGAGACGCTGGCCCAGGCCGCGGCCGGGCAGTGGCTGGTCCTGACGGGGTGCCGCAAGGGCGCCGTGCGCAGCGCGCTCGAGCCGCACGGCCCGGACGGGCGCTGGGACCTCGACGCCGCGCGGGTCGAGCTCGACCGGCTCACCGCCCTGTTCGGCCGGGACAACGTGGCCGTCGAGATCTCGGACACGGGTGACCCGTGGGACTCCGAGCGCTGCGACGCGCTGGCCGAGCTGGCGGCGCGCGCCCGCCTGCCGCTGGTCGCCACCGGGAACGTGCACCACGCGACCCCGGCCGACGCCGACCTCGCCGCCGCGCTCGCGGCCGTGCGCGCCCGCTCGAGCCTGGACGACGTCGACGGCTGGTTGCCCGGCGGCCCCGGCGCGCACCTGCGCTCGGCCGCGGAGATGGCCGCGCGGCACCGCCGCCACCCGCAGGCGGTGCGCACCGCCGCCGAGCTGGCGGCGCAGTGCGCGTTCGACCTCGCGCTCGTCGCGCCGAACCTGCCGCCGTACCCCGTGCCGCCCGGGCACACCGAGGCGACGTGGCTGCGCGAGCTCGTGCGGCGTGGCGCGCTCGACCGGTACGGGCCGCCCGGCGCGGAGCGGGTGCCGGGCGCCTACGCGCAGATCGCGCACGAGCTCGACGTCATCGAGACGCTCGGCTTCCCGGGGTACTTCCTCATCGTCCACGACCTGGTGTCCTTCTGCCACGAGCGCGGGATCCTGTGCCAGGGCCGCGGCTCGGCCGCCAACTCGGCGGTCTGCTACGCGCTGGGCGTGACAGCCGTCGACGCCGTCCGGCACGGGCTGCTCTTCGAGCGCTTCCTCGCCCCCGAGCGCGACGGGCCGCCGGACATCGACGTCGACATCGAGTCGATGCGCCGCGAGGAGGTCATCCAGCACGTCTACGAGCGGTTCGGCCGCCGGCACGCGGCCCAGGTCGCGAACGTCATCTCCTACCGGCCCAAGTCCGCGGTGCGCGACGCCGCCCGGGCGCTCGGCTACGACGTCGGGCAGCAGGACGCGTGGAGCAAGAGCATCGAGCGCTGGGGCTCGCTGCGCGGGCCGGAGCGGCCGACGTCGTGGTGGCACGTGACGAAGGCGGGCCCGGTGGCGCCCGAGGTGACCGCCGACGGGCACGACGTCGTCCCCGCGCAGCGACCGCCGTCGGCGCAGGAGGAGGGGTCGATCCCCGACCCGGTGCTCGACCTGGCCGACCGGTTCCTGCGCCTGCCCCGGCACCTGGGCATCCACTCGGGCGGCATGGTGCTGTGCGACCGGCCGGTGATCGAGGTGTGCCCGGTGGAGTGGGCGCGCATGCCGGGCCGCACCGTGCTCCAGTGGGACAAGGACGACTGCGCCGACGCGGGCCTGGTGAAGTTCGACCTGCTGGGCCTCGGCATGCTCTCGGCGCTGCGGATCGCGTTCGACCTGGTGGCGCGGCACGAGGGCGTCGAGCTCAGCCTGCACTCGCTGCCGCAGGAGGACCCCGCGGTCTACGACCTGCTGTGCGCGGCGGACACCGTCGGGGTCTTCCAGGTCGAGTCGCGCGCCCAGATGGCGACGCTCCCGCGGCTGCAGCCGCGGTGCTTCTACGACATCGTCATCGAGGTCGCGCTCATCCGGCCCGGCCCCATCCAGGGCGGGTCCGTGCACCCGTACATCAACCGGGTGCGGGGCCGCGAGGAGGTCACCTACCTGCACCCGCTGCTGGAGAAGTCGCTCGCCAAGACCAAGGGCGTGCCGCTGTTCCAGGAGCAGCTCATGCAGATGGCGATCGACGTCGCCGGGTTCAGCGGGGCCGAGGCGGACCGGCTGCGGCGCGCGATGGGGTCCAAGCGCTCGATCGAGAAGATGGAGGCGCTGCGCTCACGGCTCATGTCCGGCATGGCGGCGCGCGGCATCACCCCGGACGTGGGGGAGCAGATCTTCGACAAGCTCAAGGCGTTCGCCGACTTCGGGTTCCCCGAGTCGCACGCGTACTCGTTCGCCTACCTCGTGTACGCGAGCTCGTGGCTCAAGGTGCACCACCCGGCAGCCTTCTGCGCGGCGCTGCTCGCGGCGCAGCCGATGGGGTTCTACTCGCCGCAGACCCTCGTGGCGGACGCCCGGCGGCACGGCGTGACGGTGCTGCGGCCGGACGTGCAGGCGTCCCAGACGCTCGCGGACCTCGAGCGGCTGCCCGACGCCGACCGGCAGGCGCCGGCCGAGGTCCCGGACGAGGAGGTGCCGCGCGCGGGGCGCGGCGGGAGTGGTCCGGCGGCGGTCGGCGTCGTGCGTCCCACGGAGGCGGCGCTCCGCGGGCCGGCGATCCGCCTCGGGCTCGGCTCTGTCCGGGGGATCGGGGACGCGCTCGCGGACACGCTGGTCGCCGAGCGCACGGCGAACGGACCGTTCACGGGGCTGCGGGACCTGGTGCGTCGCGTCCGGCTCAGCACCACCCAGCTCGAGGCGCTCGCGACGGCCGGGGCGCTGGAGTCCCTGGGCGTCGGCCGGCGCGAGGCGCTCTGGGCGGCGGGGGCGCTCGCCCAGGAGGGGCCGGACACGCTGCCGGGCGTCGCCGTCGGCGTGCAGGCGCCGGCGCTCCCGGGCATGACGCACGTCGAGACAGCGGTCGCCGACGTGTGGGCGACGGGGATGTCCGTGGACTCCTACCCGACGCAGCACGTGCGCGACGGCCTCGTCGCGGCGGGGGTGATCACGGTCGCGCAGGCGTTCGAGCACGAGCCCGGTCGCCGCGTCGGCGTGGCGGGCGTCGTGACGCACCGGCAGCGGCCGGGCACGGCACGCGGCGTGACGTTCCTGTCGCTCGAGGACGAGACCGGCCTGCTCAACGTCATCTGCACGTCCGGGCTCTGGAGCCGGTTCCGCACGATCGCCCGCGGCTCGCCGGCGCTCGTCGTGCGCGGGCGGCTCGAGCGGGCCGACGGCGCGACGAACCTCCTCGCCGAGCACCTCGCGCCGCTGTCCCTGCGGGTACCGACGGCGAGCCGCGACTTCCGGTGACCGGACGTGCGCCCGTGGGCTCGCCGACGACGGGCGGGGACGCGGCGGTCAGCGCTCGGCGCTGCCCACCGGCTCACCGTCGGCGATGCGTTCGTTCTCCGGTGGCGGACCCTGGTCGTGGTCCACCTCCGAGAAGTCCGTCGGTGGGTCGAGGTGCCGCAGGCGGGCGAACACCGCCCACGCCACCGCGATGAGCGGCACCGAGATCACGGCTCCGAGGATGCCCGCGACGAGCGTGCCCGCGGTGACGCCGAGGGCGACCGCCACCGGGTGCAGCGAGACCTGCTTGCCCATGACCAGCGGGGTGAGGATGTGCCCCTCGAACTGGCCGATGAGCGCGATGCCGATGCCCACGAGGATCGCGTTGACGATGCCGTTGGCGGCCAGGGCCACGACCATCGCGACCACCATCGCGAGCGGCGCACCGATGAGCGGGATGAAGGCACCGATGAACACCAGGACCGCGAGCGGCGCCGCGAGCGGGACGCCGAGCGCCAGCAGGATGATCACGGCCAGGATGCCG
Organism: Actinotalea sp. JY-7876; assembly: GCF_014042015.1. Lineage (NCBI taxonomy): Bacteria > Bacillati > Actinomycetota > Actinomycetes > Micrococcales > Cellulomonadaceae > Actinotalea > Actinotalea sp. JY-7876. Next base: position 1,496,377 of record NZ_CP059493.1, read on the forward strand.
TCCGCCGCGGCGACGATGAACGTCCCGCGGGTGTAGCCCGAGAACGTGTACCAGGCGACCCCGCCGCCGGTGTGCCACGCCTCGCGGTTGCGCGCCGGCAGCTGGTTGAGGAACCACGTCCACATCTCCGTGCCGCGCGTGACGAAGAAGACCGTGCAGAACGTCGCCAGGGCCAGCGCGGTGAGCACCTGCGCCGCCGATCCCGCGCTCGTCAGGGCCTGGCTCAGGATCGTGCTGCTGTTCTGCTGCAGCCACTCCTGGCCGGACGCGATCCAGTCCTGGACGTCCTCGCTCGTCACCGTGAGGTGCAGTGGGCTGTCCTCGAGGAACGACAGGATGGTGCCGATGCCCGTGTTGAACTGCTCACCGAGCGACGCCCACTGGCCGGCGACCGAGAGCCCGATGTACGTGAACAGCCCGACGATCACGAGCAGCGACGCGAGGATCGACAGCGCGGTCGCGATCCCCCGCGGCATGAAGCGGTCCAGGACGTTGACGATCGGGCGCAGCACCGCGGTGAAGACGAGCGCGAGGAACACCGCGATGAACAGGAGCAGCACGCGCGACGTCGCGTAGAAGACCAGGGCGACGGCAGCGACGACGACCAGCACGCGCCACGACCAGCCCGCGACGACGCGCAGCCACTGCGGCGCCGTCTCCTCGTAGCCGACCACCGACGGGTTCCGCCGGGCACCGGCGACCTTCTTCGCCGCCGGGCTCGCCGCGGCGAGGTGCCGCATGGAGATCTTGGAACGCTCCGGCTCGACGGTCGTCGACTCGTCCTGGTCGGTCATCGCACCTCCTTGTGGCGGACGCGAGGCGCGTCGTCGGCCTCAGTCTGCCGCAGGGGTGGCCCATCGGCCGCGTCAGACGGGCCCACCACGCCGTGCTATCTTTACTGCCGCACTCGAGGGGCCGTCAGGGTCCTGAGAGTCCACCCGTCCGGGTGGCGGAATGGCAGACGCGCTAGCTTGAGGTGCTAGTGCCCGTATAGGGCGTGGGGGTTCAAGTCCCCCTCCGGACACTCGTTGAGACAGCGACCAGAGGCCCCTGATCTGCGGAGACGCAGAGCGGGGGCCTTCTTGGTGTGGCTGCGTGCACACCCGTGGGTCCACGCACACGGTGACGGCGCTGGACCGCAGCTCCCCGCCACGGCAGCCTGGGGCCGTGGACGTGCAGGGTCGGCAGGAGTCGGGTGCGACGCCGTCCGCGCACGGCACCACGGACTCGGTCGTCATCGACAACACCGATCCCGGCTGCCCCAAGGTCATCGACCCCACCACCGCTCACGCGTCACGCTGAACGCCGAGCAGAGGGCGCACGCTCGCCTTGTCGCCCTCCGGGGCCGGGCGTACCTTGGCGGCACAGCAACATCAGCGCACCGGGGGGCGGTCGCATGTGCACAGCAACGAACTACACGACCAAGAATCACTACTTCGGTCGGAATCTCGACCTGGAGCTCTCGTACAACGAGACGGTGACGGTCACGCCGAGGAACTTCGTCTTCGAGTTCCGCCGGGTGCCGGCGCTCGAGAGCCATCACGCGATCATCGGCATCGCGACGGTCGCCGAGGGGTATCCGCTCTACTACGACGCGACCAACGAGGCGGGCCTGAGCATGGCGGGCCTGAACTTCCCGGGGAACGCGGACTACAAGCCCGAGGCGGACGGCCGCACGAACATCACGCCGTTCGAGTTCATCCCGTGGATCCTCGGGCAGTGCGCGACGGTCGCCGACGCGCGGGCGCTCCTCGCGGACCTCAACCTCGTCGACATCCCGTTCAGCGCGCAGTTCCCGCTGTCGCCGCTGCACTGGATCATCTCCGACCGCGACTCCTCGGTCACCGTGGAGTCCGTCAAGGAGGGCCTGAAGGTCTACGACAACCCCACGGGCGTCCTGACCAACAACCCCACCTTCGACATCCAGCTGTTCAACCTCAACAACTTCATGAGCCTGTCGACCGAGCCGCCGAAGAACACGTTCTCCGACGCCCTGGACCTCGACACCTACAGCCGCGGCATGGGCGGCATCGGGCTGCCCGGTGACCTGTCCTCGGCGTCGCGCTTCGTCAAGGCGGTGTTCACGAAGATGAACTCCGTCTCGGGGGACTCCGAGTCGGAGTCGATCAGCCAGTTCTTCCAGATCCTCGGGTCCGTCGCGCAGCAGCGCGGCTGCGTGCAGGTGGGGGACGGGTACGAGATCACGATCTACTCGTCGTGCTGCAACACCGACACGGGCGTCTACTACTACACGACCTACGAGAACAGCCAGGTCACGGGCGTCGACATGCACAAGGAGGACCTCGACGGCAAGGAGCTGGCGAGCTACCCCCTGGTGAAGGGGCAGCAGGTCTCCGTGCAGAACTGAGTGCAGGACTGACGCCCCGCCCGCGCAGGGCCGCCCGGCGCGGGCGGCCCTCCGCGGCGCCTACGCTGTGCGGCGATGATGACGCGAGCGGAGGGGGCCTACCTGGGTGCGGTCCGGGCCTTCCAGAACCCGATGCTGGACCTGCTCCACAAGCGTCACGCACCCCTGGTGGTGTCCCTGCTGTCCGTCGTGTTCACACCCGAGCGCCCGGCCGTGCCGGTGGCCGATGCCCACACCGAGGTGGGCGAGGCCCTCGAGCAGCTGCGCGCCGCGGGCCACCAGGACGACCTGCCCACCGCCACCGCGCGCGAGCTGTGCCGGCAGTGGGCCGACGCCGGCTGGCTCGTGCGCCACGTCCTGGACGACGACGTCGAGGTCTACCGGCTCTCGGCCCACGCCGTCGGCGCGCTCGAGGTCGCCGGACGCGCCGGCGGCGCGCGGGCGCGCGTGTCGCGGTCGCGCATCCGGACCCTGCTGGACGCCGTCGAGCGACTCGCCCAGGACGCCGACCCCGACGTCCTGGTGCGCATGGCGCGCCTGGACGCCGAGATGGCGCGGATCCGCGCCGAGCTCGACCGCCTGCAGCGGACCGGCACGGTCGAGGAGGTCGACGAGGAGCAGCTGCTCGAGGAGGCGGAGAACGTCCTGCACCTCGTGCGCGAGCTGCCGGCCGACTTCGCGCGCGTCGCCGAGTCGATCAAGGCGATGCAGCGGGACGTCGTCACGGCCCTGCGCCAGGACGTGCGCCCGACCGGCGACGTGCTGCGCGAGTACCTCGAGCGCGGCGAGCACGTCATGGAGTCGACCGCCGAGGGCCGGGCGTTCGCCGGGGCGCTGCGCCTCATCGGCGACCCGCAGCGCCTGGACGAGCTCGCCGCCCAGCTCGACGTCGTGCTGCGGCACCGGTTCGCCCACCGCCTGCCGGCCCAGCAGCGCGCGGAGCTGCGCGACCTCGGCCGCCGCATCGAGCAGGGCCTGGACCAGGTCTTCACCGCGCAGCGCGAGGCCTCGTACGTGATCACGACCCAGGTGCGCAACCACGACCCGCTGCGCGACCGCCAGGTCGACGACCTGCTGCGCGAGGTGATGACGGGTCTGCAGGCGTGGACGCCGGACGCGCGCCGCGGCCAGCAGGTCGAGCCGCTGCGGCGCCTGCCCGTCGCCGAGGTCGACCACCTGCGCCAGACCGCCGGGGACCTGCGCCCGCCGCAGCCGCCCGCCGCGCTGGGCGTGGACGACGACGACGCCGACACCGACGTCTCGCACCTGGAGGCCCGCGCCTGGGGCGGCCCGCAGTACACGGCGCTGCACGAGCAGCTGACGCGTCTGGCCGACCCCTCCGGGCAGGTCGACGTCGCCGCGGCCTTCGCGGCCGCCCCGAGCGCCCTCCGGCGACCGGTCGACCTGCTGGGCCTCCTGGAGATCGCGCACGACCTGGGCATGACCGAGACCGGCGACCTCGCGTTCGTCGAGGCGCTGCGACCCGACGGGACGCGGCGCCGGTTCGCGTTCGGTGCGGTGACGACACGGATGAGGGACGAGACCGATGAGTGAGACCACCGAGACGGCGTTCATCGCGCCCGTGCCGATGGAGGAGGACCCGACCGAGCTGTTCGCCGGCGACTCGGGCACCCTCGACGCCGACGTGCGGCGTCTCCTCGTGCGCCTCCTGCAGCGGCGGTTCCTCCTCGCGGACCGCAACCGCGCGCAGTGGCGCACCCTCGTGGAGAACCAGCAGGTCGTCGAGTCGCGCCTGCACGACCTGTTCGTGCACCTCGTCGTCGACCACGAGCGCGGCGTGGCGTACAAGAAGCAGGTCCGCTCGGCCGAGCTCGACGTGCCGGTGCTGCTGCGCGACGAGGCGTACACGCGGGCCGAGACGCTCGTCCTGGTGCACCTGCGCACGGTCTTCCAGCGGGAGCGGGGCGCCGGCCAGGCGTCGGTCCGCGTCGACGTGGAGGAGATCGAGCAGACCGCGCTGACGTACTTCGACCCCGACGACTCGAACGTCGCCTCGCGCCAGCGCGAGATCCGCGCCGCCGTCGCGCGGCTCGCGAAGGACGGGCTGATCGAGGAGGAGTCGGAGGGGCGCTACCGCGTCACGCCGCTCGTCGAGATCGTGCTGAGCAACGCGCGGCTCGCCGAGCTGCGCGACTGGCTCCGCGAGCAGGGACGCACGAACGCGGAGGACGCGCGATGACCATGGTGGACACCCTCTTCGGCCTGGTGCCGGCGGCCTCGACGGGCCAGCAGTGGGTCGCGCGCGAGCTGCAGCTCGTCAACTGGGGCGGCTACGACGGCCACCACGCGGTGCGGCTGGCCTCGACCGCGACGCTGCTCTCCGGGGCCTCCGGCTCGGGCAAGTCGACGCTCATGGACGCGTACATCGCGCTGCTGATGCCGCACACGACGCCGTTCAACGGCGCCTCGAACGGCGGCGTCGTCGGCCGCCCGCGCGGCAAGGACCAGCGCAACATCGTGTCCTACGCGCGCGGCAAGCTCGACGAGTCGCGCACCGAGGACGGCACGCGCGAGCGCGTGCTGCGCGGCGACGGCCGGGACACGTGGTCCGCGATCGCGGTGACGTGGGCGGACCAGTCCGAGCGCCTCTTCACGGCCGTGCGCGCGTGGTACGTCCCCTCCGCGGCGCGCACGCTCGACGACGTCGTCGCGGTGCGGGCGACGTGCGACGGCGCCTTCGACCTGCGCGACCTCGAGCCCGCCGCGGCCCAGCGGCTCTCCCGCCCGGCCGTCACCGCCGCCGGGCTGAGCCCGTTCGACACGGACCGTGAGTACACGGCGCGCCTGCACCTGACGCTGGGGATCGGCGCGACGGGCGACGGCGCCAAGGCCGTGGCCCTGCTCGGGCGCATCCAGGCGGGCCAGCAGATCGCCACCGTGGACGCCCTCTACAAGGCGATGGTGCTCGAGGAGCCCGTCACCTTCGCGACCGCCGACGCCGTCGTCGAGCAGTTCGACAAGCTCAGCGGGACGCGCGCCCAGATGGTCACCGCGCGCCAGCAGGTCACGGCGCTCGAGCCGATCCGCGAGCACCGCGAGCGCATCGAGGAGGCCGGCGAGCGGCTCCGGCTGATCGACGCCCTCGGGACCGTCGACGACAGCGCGTCGCCCATCGCGCTGTGGCGCGACGAGCGACGGCTCGGTCTGCTGCGGGCGGTGGAGGACGAGCTCCAGGGCGCGCACCAGGACGCCCGTCGCGTGGTCCGCGAGACGACGGCCCGGGTCGACGCCGCGCGCTCGGAGCTCGACGGCGTCCGGCAGACGCTGTGGGCGTCCGGGGGCGACCGGCTGGCCACCGCCCAGCGCGAGCTGCGCGGCGCGCAGGAGCGGCGCGACCGCGCCGCCGGCGCCCGGCGGCGGGTCGACGAGGTGGTCGAGGCGGCCTTCGGGCGACCGCTCACGTCCGCGGCGGAGTTCGACGCGCTCGTCGCGCAGGCGGGCGCCGCGCTGCGCGACGACGACGCCAAGACCGCGACCCGCCGGGCCTTCGCCGAGGCGATGGCCGAGCGCAAGGAGGCGCGCGCCGAGCTGGCGGCGCTGCGCGAGGAGCGGGCCGAGGTCGCGCGCCGTACCGACAACATCCCGGGCGACCTGCACGCGGCGCGCGAGGCCCTGGCGCGCGCCGCGGGCCTGGAGCCGCAGGACCTGCCCTTCGTGGCCGAGCTCGTCGAGGTCCGTACCGAGCACGAGCCCTGGCGGGACGCGTTCAACCTCGCCCTCGGTGGCTTCGCCACGCTGCTGCTCATCGACGTGGCGCACCTGCGCGCGTTCCGCGCCGCGGTCGACGCCGTGCCCGTCGCGCGGCGCGTGCGCTTCGAGGGCGTCCCGACGGGGATGGGTGACGACGTCGCGCTGGACCCGCGCACGCTGCCCGGGCGGCTCGACGTGCGCCCCGGCCCGTTCAGCGGGTGGCTCCGGGGGGAGCTCGCGAGCAGGTTCGCGTACGTCTGCGTCGACACCCCCGGGGAGCTCGCGCAGCACGCCAAGGCGCTGACGCGCGCCGGCCAGGTCTCCGAGGGGCGGCGGGGCGCGCACGGCGGCCGCGGCCGCACCAACGTGCTGGGCTTCACGAACACCCGCCGGCTCGAGCACCTCGACCGGCAGGACGCGCACGCGCAGGAGCGCCTCCGGCTCGCCGACGCCGAGGTCGTCGCCGCCGAGCAGCGGCTCGACCGGCTCGAGGTCCAGCGCGACGCCTACGTGCAGCTCGGCGAGCTCACCTGGGAGCAGGTCGACGTCGTCGGGGCCGAGGCCGAGGTGGTGCGGTGGCAGCGGGTCATCGACGACGTCACGTCGGGCAGCCCCGAGGTGGCCCGCCTCCAGCGGCGGGTGGCGGAGCTCGAGACGCGCATCCGCGCCCTCACCGAGGAGCTCGGCCGGGTCAAGGGCGCCGCCGACGAGCTCGAGGGGCGCTGGACCGCGACGACCGACGAGGTCGACGTCGCGCAGCGTGCGCTCGACGCGGCGCGCTCGGCCGGGACGACCGTCGACGAGGAGCAGGGCGCCTACCTCGAGCGGCTGCTCGGCGCGACGGGGGAGCCGGCCGGTGCCGCGGCGCGACCGGCCGGACCCGTCGAGGCGCTGCGGCGGTTCGACGAGACGCTCGCCCGCGCGGCGGGCCTGCTCCGCGGGGACCGCGAGGCGGCCCAGCAGATGCTGGTCGCGGCCCGCGACGCCCTGCGGCGGACGTTCGAGACGTTCGTCGAGCGGTGGCCCGACCCGAACCTGGGCACCGACCCCGAGGACTCGTACGGCGACTTCGCGCGGCTCCTCGCCGACCTCGAGGCCGACGGCCTGCACGGGCTCGAGGCCGAGTGGCGTCGGAGCCTGCTGCGGCTGTCCGGCAACGACCTGGCGGACCTGCACAACGGGCTCGCCCGCTCCGTGCGCGAGATCAAGGAGCGCATCCGGCCGGTCAACGACATCCTCGCGAACCTGCCCTTCGCGGACGACGACCACCGGCTGCGGATCGACGCGCGCGACGTCCAGTCCACCGTGGTGGCGCGCTTCCGCGCGGAGCTGCGGGACCTGCGCGAGGTCCTCGCGACCGACGCGACCGACGCCGAGCGCGAGCGGCGGTACCTCCGGATGGCCAAGGTGGTCGACCGCATCCGGCGGACGGCGCCCGACTTCGCCGAGCTCGTCGACGTCCGGCGGCACGTGCGCCTCAGCGCGGAGAAGGTGGACCTCGAGGGCCGCCACGTGGCGCTGTACGACCACATCGGCGAGAAGTCCGGCGGGGAGTCCCAGGAGCTCGTCGCGTTCATCGTCGGCGCGGCCCTGCGCTACCAGCTCGGCGACGCCGGCGCGGACCGCCCGCGCTACGCCCCGGTGTTCCTCGACGAGGCGCTGATCAAGGCGGACGCACGGTTCACCGGCCGGGCCATCGGTGCGTGGCGCGGCCTGGGCTTCCAGCTCGTGATCGGGGCGCCGAACGACAAGTTCGGTGCGCTCGAGCCGCACGTCGACCTCAAGTACGTGGTGCTCAAGGACGCGTCCGGCCGGTCGCGGACGAAGCCGATCGCCGGGGTCCCGGATGGTGCCGCGCCGGCCTGACGCCGGTGTGACGACCGCGACCGACGACCGGGCGGCGGGTCCGGGCGCGGCGCTATATACGGCGGGTATACATCGTGCGTATAGTCGTCGGCATGTCCGTCGGCCACACCCTGCTCGGGTTGCTCCAGTCCGGTCCCTGTCACGGTTACGACCTCAAGCGCTCGTACGACGAGCGCTTCGGGCACGGCCGGCCCCTCGCGTACGGGCAGGTGTACTCCACGCTCGCGCGCCTGCTGAAGCACGGCCTCGTGGAGGTCGAGCCCGAGCCGGGGGAAGGGCCGGACCGCAAGCGGTACGCGATCACCGACGCGGGCGTCAGCGACGTGGGGGCGTGGCTCGCGGAGCCGGAGAAGCCGGAGCCGTACCTGCAGAGCACCCTGTACACGAAGGTGGTCCTCGCCCTCCTGACCGGACGCGACGCGACGGAGGTGCTCGACACCCAGCGCGCCGAGCACCTGCGGCTCATGCGCGAGCTCACGCGCCGCAAGACCGACGGCGACCTCGCCGACCAGCTGGTCTGCGACCACGCCCTGTTCCACCTCGAGGCCGACCTGCGGTGGCTCGAGCTCACCGCGGCCCGGCTCGACCAGCTCGCCGGCACCGTCCGGCCGAGGCGGACCCCGTGACCGCCGACCGCGCCCCGCTCCTGGTCGCCGAGGAGCTGCGCCTGGCCTACGGGCCCACCGAGGCGCTGTCCTCGGCCTCCGTCCGCCTCCACGCGGGAGAGGTCCTCGCGCTGATGGGGCCGTCGGGGTCGGGCAAGTCGACGCTGCTGCACTGCCTCGCCGGCATCCTGCGGCCGGACTCTGGCCGGGTGTCCTACGACGGCCGCGACCTGGCCGCGATGTCCGACGCGGAGCGCAGCGCCCTGCGCCGCTCGGAGTTCGGGTTCGTGTTCCAGTTCGGCCAGCTCGTGCCCGAGCTCAGCTGCCTGGAGAACGTCGCCCTGCCTCTGCGCCTCGCCGGTGCGAGCCGCCGCGACGCGCACCGGACCGCCCTGGAGTGGCTGGTCCGCCTGGAGGTCGCCGACGTCGCCGCCAAGCGACCGGGGCAGGCGTCCGGCGGCCAGGGCCAGCGGGTCGCCGTGGCGCGCGCGCTCGTCACCCGGCCCCGCGTGGTCTTCGCCGACGAGCCGACGGGCGCGCTCGACTCGCTCAACGGCGAACGCGTCATGCAGCTCCTCGTCGCGGCGGCCCGGGACACGGGCGCCGCCGTCGTCCTGGTCACGCACGAGGCGCGGGTCGCGGCGTACTCCGACCGCGAGGCCGTCGTCCGCGACGGACGAGTGCGCGAGCAGGAGTACGCGCGGTGACGACGACGGCGCCGCCGCCGACCACGACGGGGTCGCGTCCCGCGAGGCGCCGGCCCGCCCCGGTCCGGTGGGCGCAGGAGCTCGGCCTCGGGCTGCGGCTGAGCACGGGCGGCGACCGCTCGGGCTGGGCACGCCTCGCGCTCATCGCGGGCGGCATCGGCCTGGGGGTGCTGGCGCTGCTCCTGGCTGCGTCGGTGCCGTCCGTCCTGGCGGCGAGGGACGCGCGCTTCGACGCCCGAGCCATCGACTGGACCGGCGACCAGGGCCCGGCACGGGACGACACGCTCCTCGTGGCAGCGGCGTTCTCCGACTTCCGCGACGACATGATCATGGTCGTCCTGGTGCAGGCGGAGGGCCCGGCGGCGCCGGCGCCGCCGGGCGTGGAGCGGCTGCCCGGGCCGGGCGAGATCGTGGTCTCGCCCGCGCTCGCGCGCCTGCTCGGGTCGCCGGACGGTGCGCTGCTCGAGGGCCGCTGGGGCGAGGAGGTCGTGGGCACCATCGGGCCCGCGGGGCTCGCGGGCCCGGACGAGTACCTCGCCTACGCCGGGACGGACGTCCTCGAGCCCGCCCTGAGCTCACGCATCGACACCTGGGGGAGCACCTCCCGCGGCGCCGGCACCCGCGACGTCCTGCTCGTGCTGCTGGGCGCGGTCCTGCTCGCCGTCCTGCTCGTCCCGGTCCTGATCTTCGTGGCGACCGCCGTCCGGTTCGGCGGCGAGGCCCGCGACCGCAGGCTCGCGGCGCTGCGGCTCGTCGGCGCGGACGCCGCCATGACGCGCCGAGTCGCCGCCGGCGAGACGCTGGGCGGCGCGCTCGCCGGCCTGGTGGTCGGCGGCGCCCTGTACGCCCTCGTGCGCGGCGCCGTGCCGGGCCTCGTGCCGCGCTCCCTCGGCTTCTTCCCCGGTGACCTGCGGCCGGACGTCGGCCTGGCGACGCTCGTCGTCGTGCTCGTCCCGGTCCTCGCCGTCGTGGCCACCCAGGCGGCGCTCCGGCGGGTCGTGGTCGAGCCGCTCGGCGTCGTGCGCCACGCCGCCGAGCGGCGGCGCCGCCTGTGGTGGCGGCCCGTGCTGCCGCTGGTGGGCCTGGTGCTGCTGCAGCCCCTGAGGTCCGGCCCTCCCGTCACGTCCGCAGCCCAGGTCTCGGTCGCCGCCGGCCTCGTCGTGCTGCTGCTCGGCGTGGCCTTCCTGCTGCCGTGGCTGGTCGAGGCGACCGTGCGCCGGTCGGGCGCCGGTCCCGTCGCCTGGGAGCTCGCGATGCGGCGCCTCCAGCTCGAGAGCGGCACGGCCGTGCGCGCCGTCTCGGGCGTCGTCGTCGCGGTCACCGGGCTCATCGCGCTGCAGGGCATGACCGCCGCGATCGAGCACGAGTACGCGGCGGACACCGCTCGGGTCGACAGGCACTTCGACGCCCGGGTCACCGACTACCTCGTGGCCGGCGAGGACGACCCGGCCGCGCGGTGGCGGGACGTCCTCGCCGGCTCGCCGGGCGTGGCGGAGGTCGACGTCGTGAGCACCGTGGCGGTGGTGGCCGGCGGGTCGGCCGGCACCGCGCACGTGGGCTCCTGCGCGACGCTCGCCGTGCAGGCGTCGCTCGGCTCCTGCCGCGACGGCGACGTCTTCGTCGTCCCGGCCGCCGGTGGCGCGCGGCCCGCGGCGGGCGCGACCCTCGTCGCCGAGGACGCGCCGGGTGCGACGTGGACCGTGCCCGACGGCGTGCAGGTCGTCGAGCCCTCGGAGGAGCTTCGAGCGTTCGGGCCCCTGCCCCAGTTCGAGCTGTTCGTGACCCCCGCCGCTGCGGCCGGGTTCGCTCCGCCGCCCAGCTGGGTGACCGCGCTGGTCGTCCTGGACCCGACCGACGCCGACGCGCTCGAGCGCTTGCGGACGACCGTGGGCCGGGCCGATGTCCGTACCGACCTGGCCTCGTTCGAGCCGGAGGACGTCACCCCGACGCTCCGGGCCGTCCGCGAGGTGCTCCTGGTGGGGACGGTCGGCCTGCTGGTCGTCATCGGCGCGAGCATGCTGGTGAACGTCGTGGAGCAGCTCCGCGAGCGCCGACACCTGCTCGCGGCCCTCTCGGCGCTCGGCACGCGGCGGCGGACGCTCGGCGCCTCCGTCATGCTCCAGGTCGCCGTGCCCATGGTGCTGGGTCTCGTCCTCGCCGCGGCGACCGGCACCGCCCTCGCCACGGCGCTCCAGGCGAGCGCCGAGGCGCCGCTGGTCGTCGACTGGCGCGGGATCGGGCTCACGACGGGCGTCGCGGCGCTCGTCGTGGTCGCCACCACGGCGGCGAGCCTGCCGCTGCTGTGGCGGCTCACGTCCCCGGGTGGCCTGCGGCGGGAGTGATGTGAGCGGCAGGTGGCGCCGCCTCCGCCCTGGGGACGATGGCCACGCTCTCACCCCGCCCCTACGATCGGCCGGGGCCGGGGGAGGTGGGCGTGGTGCAGGAGCCGCGGGCGAGCGCACGCGCGAGGCCGGCGCGCCCGCGGGTGCCCTGGGGCTGGCTCGCCGCCACGGTCCTGCGTCGCGCCCGCGCCCAGTGGCGCGTGCTCGCGGTGGTCGGGCTGGTGGCGCTGCTCGTGACGACGTCGCTCGGCACCCTGACGCTGCTCGTCACCCGGTCGGAGGGCGAGGCGGTGCGGGCGGCGCTCGCGACGACGCCGGCCTCGGAGCTCGAGGTGCGCGTCGTCGCCCAGGACGTCGAGGGCGGCACGGCGGCGGCGCAGGAGCGCGCGGCGCTCGCGGTCTCCGCCGCGATCGGCGTGCCGGTGACGGCGCGGGCGCTCGACGCCGAGTCCGGGCTCGCCGAGGTCCCGCGGGAGGGCAGGCGGTCCGCGCTCACGTGGGTCGCCGTGCGCCAGGGCGTCGAGGACCACGCCGTCCTGGTCGACGGCCGCTGGCCGGACCCGGCGGCCACGGGCGCAGTCCTGGAGGTGGCGGTGCCCGAGGCCGGTGCCGCCGCCCTCGGCGTCGTCACGGGGGACACCATCCCGCTCGTCGACCCGCGGGAGGGGGAGCCGGCCGTCGGGGCCCTCGTGGTCGGCCTCTTCCGTGCCGGTGACCTCGACGACCCGTGGTGGCAGCAGGACCGCCTGCGCGGCGTGGGGCACGACCCCGTCTTCCCGGTGCCCTTCGCGGGAGGCACGGTCGTGACGGACGGCGTCGGGCCCCTGGTCGTCGCCCAGGCCGGGTTCGACGCGTCGCCCCTGACCGTCGCGGAGCTGACCGTGCACTACACGCCCGACGTCGACGGGGTCGGGCCGGGTGACCTCGCGCGGCTCGGCGTCGACCGCGAGACCGCACGCGACGGGGTGGCCGACGCGCTCCGGGGCACGGTCTCGGGGGTCAGGTACTCCAGCGACCTGGAGACCGTCGCGGGCAGGGCGGCCGGGGCGCTCGTCGTGACCCGCAGCGGGGTCGTCGTCGTGGCGCTGCTGCTGGTCGTGGTGGCCGTGGCGACGCTGACGCAGAGCGCCCGTCTGCTCGCCGAGGACCGCAGGACCGAGCACGAGCTCATGCGGGCCCGGGGCTCCTCGCGGGCCCAGCTCGTCGCCGCGGGCGCGCTCGAGTCGTTCGCGCTGGGGGGCGGCGCGGCGGTCGCGGGCACGCTGCTCGCGACGCGGGTCCACGCGGCGCTCGTGCAGGGCACCACGCTGGCAGGCACGGCCGGGGCCGACGTCGGCCTCCTGCCGTGGCTCGTGGCGGCGGGCGCGGCGCTGCTCGTCACCGCGGTCGGTGTGACGCCGCTGCTCGGCCCCGGCGACACGTTCGTCGAGAGCGAGCAGGCCAGGGCCCGGCCGGAGCGGCAGGCGGCGCTCGCCCGCGCCGGTCTCGACGTCGTGCTCGTGGTGCTGGGCGGCGTGGCGCTGTGGCAGCTGCAGACCTACGGCAGCCCGGTGCGCCGCTCCGACGGCGGGGTCGCGATCGACCCCGTCCTGGTCGTGGGGCCGGCCGTGGTGCTCACGGCCGCGACGCTGCTCGCGCTGCGCCTGCTGCCCGCCGCCTCGGCGCTCCTGGAGCGACTGGCCGCGCGGGGCCGCGGCATCGTGCCGCAGCTGGCGGGGTGGGAGATCGGCCGGCGCTCGGGACGCGCCGCCACGGCCGTCCTCCTGGTGGCCGTGACGGTCGCCGTCGCCACGTTCACGCGCTCGTACCTCAGCACCTGGTCCACGTCGCAGGCGGAGCAGGCCGCCTTCTCCGTCGGGGCACCCGTCGTGGTGGAGTCGGCGGCCTCCCAGACGCCGGCGGTGCTCGCGGAGGGGGCGCGGGCGGTGGGTGGCGGCGAGCCCCAGCCGGCGCTGGTCGCGAGCGCCCGGCTCCGGCAGCCGACCCAGGCCGGGACGGGCGCGCGGACGGGGCACCCGGTCGCGGTGCTCGCCGCGACGGCGTCCGCCCGCCAGCACCTCGCCGAGGGCCGCGTCGGCCGTGAGGGCGGCGCCGCCGTCGCGGCGCTGCCGGGCGCGGCGCCGTCCGGCGAGGGGATCGTCCTGCCGGACGACGCCGTCGGCCTCGCGGGCACGATCGACCTCAGCGCGGGAGACCCGCCGCCCGGGGTGGTGCTCGCCTCGCGGCTGCTGCTCGAGGACGCGGCCGGGCTCGTCAGCGCCGTGCGCCTCCCGTTGGCCTTCTCCGGCGAGGCGGCGGGCTTCGCGGTGCTGCTCGACGGCGTCCGCGCCCCCGCCGCGACGATCGCGGCGACGGCCACCGAGGCGGACTGGCAGGGCGGTGCCCACCGGACGCCGCTGCGCGTCGTCGGCCTGGAGGTCCAGCTCGTGGTCGGCGCCCCGGAGCTGCTGGCCTCGTCCGGCGGCTATCGGACGACCGTGGAGGTGCGGGACCTCGCAGCCGTCGTCGCGGGCGTCGGGCCGGTCTCGGCGACCGAGCCGGGCCCCGCCGCGAATCCGCTCCCGTGGCCCTCGGCGCACGCGGTGCCCCTCGCCGGGCTCGCCGCGCCGCTCCCCGCCGAGCCGGGGCCCACGAGCGCCGTGGTCGAGGAGCTCCCGGCGCCGGCCGCCGGGACGCGCGCCTGGCCGGGCGTCGTCGTCGCGGGGGACCTGCGCGACCTGCGGCAGACCGGGGCCCGGGCGGCGGCGACCACCTGGCCGGAGGCGGCCGCGCGCCCCGGGGCCGTCGTCGTCCCCGCGGTGATCAGCGAGAGCGCGGCCGCGCGCTGGGGCAGCGGGCCGGGTGGCCGCCTCGTCCTGGGTGTCGGCGACGTGTCCGTCGACCTGGTGGTGACCGACGTCGTGCCGCGCGTGCCGACGTCGCGGTCCGGCGACCAGGTGGCGGTGGACCACACGTCCCTGGTACGCCGTCTCGCGGTGCTGGGGCGCGAGGACCTGGACCCGACGCACTGGTGGGTGGACGTCCCGGCCGCGCAGGTGGACCACTACCTCGCCGGCCTGCCCGACGACGCGGCCGGCGTCCCGCTCGGCGAGAGCGGGCGGAGCGTCGCAGGGCTGACGCGCGACCTGCGGGAGGGACCGCTGCACGTCACGCTGCCCCTCGCGCTGCGGCTCGTCACGCTCGCGGCGGCCCTGGTGGCCCTCCTCGGCTACGCGGTGCACACGACGATGACGCTCCGCTCGCGCGACGTCGAGCTGGCCCAGCTGCGCGCGGTCGGGCTGCAGCGCTCGCGCCTGGTCGGCGTCGTGACCGTGGAGGCGCTGGTGGTGTGCGGCCTCGGCGGGGTGGTGGGCGTCGCGGTCGGGCTCCTCGTCGCCCGCGTGGTCGGACCGCTGGTCGCCGTCGCGCCCGACGGGAGCGCGCCGGTGCCGTCCGTGGTCGTCGACGTGCCGTGGGGGGACGTCGGGCTCGTGCTCGCCCTCGTGGCGGCGGCCGCCGCGGTGACGGCCGTGGGTGCGGCGACCCGGCAGCGGACCGCCGACCCGGGCGCCATCCTGCGATCGGCGTCGCGGTGATCGGGCGCCGTCGGCCGCGCCGGCCGGTCCTCACCTCGACGCCCGGGAGGGCGGGCGAGGCGTCGCGCCACCGCCCGCGCTCGCCGCGCCGCCTGACGGCGCTGCTGGGCGGGGGACCGCGCCTGGTGGCGCTGCGGTGCCGCGCCGACGCAGGGCTGCTCGCCGTCTGCTGGCTGCTGGTGGCGCTGGCCGCGCTGCTCGCCGTCCTGGCGCCGCGCGGGGTGCTCCGGGCGCTGGACGACGGCGCGCGCGCCGCGGTCCGGGACGCCGGCGCCTCGGCGGACCTCGTCCTCGAGTCCGCGCCGGCCTACTACGGGCCCTACAGCATCGGGGCCGTCCAGGACTTCGTCGACGACACGGAGTTCCTCGAGCGGCGGCTCGTCGCGCCGCTCGCCGCCACGACCGGTCCCGGGGTCGCGCACCTCGTCGTGGAGCCCGTGGACGTGCTGCTGCGGGACCCGGGCGTCGGCAGCGCGGTCGGCGAGGATGCGGTCGGGGACGACGCGGTCGAGGGCGACGTGGTCGAGGCGGGCGGCCTGGCCGAGGACGCCGTGTTCCGGACGCGCCTGACCATGCTGCCCACGGCGACCCTGGCCGCGCTGCGGGTGGTGCAGGGGGAACCCGTGACGGACGCGCTGCCCCCGGAGGGCGAGCCGCGCCCCGTCGCGCTGCCGGTGGCGTGGGCGCAGGCGTCTGACGTCGCGGTCGGGGACGTGCTCTGGCTGCGTCACTTCTCCGACCTCGGCGTGACCGCCACGACCGTCGAGGTCACCACCCTGGTCGAGCCCGCGGACCCGTCGGCCGCGGTGTGGCAGGCCCTGGGCTGGGTGTGGGAGGAGCCGTCCGCGAGCGCCGACGCGCCGCTGCTCGCCGGCCCGGCAGTCGTGACCCAGGCCGCGTCGGCCCTCGGGGCGGAGGCCATGGGGACCGTCGTGCTCCCGACGGACGCGGACGCCTACACCGCCGCCGTGGCCGCCGACGTCGCCCTCCAGCTCGACCGCATCACCCGGAGCGACGTGCCCTTCCCCGGGACGATGACCAACCTGGTCCTCGCGCGGTCGGCGCTGGACGAGACCCTGGACGCCTACCACGACCAGGCCCGCGCGGCCCGTGCGCAGATGGACCTGGCCGTCGCCGGGGCGGTCGGGGTGGCCGTGCTCGTCCTCGTGCTCGCCGCGCGGCTCCTGGTGGCCCGGCGCGCCGCCGCCACGGCGCTCGAACGGGCACGCGGCGCGTCCGTCGCGAGCGTCGCGCTGCGCGCTGCCGCCGAGTCGGTCCCGCTGACGCTGGCCGCCGTCGTCCCGGTGCTCGTGCTGGGTCACCTGCTCGGCGGCGTCCCGCCGGGTGCCGCGGCGCCGGTGCTCGCCGTGGTCGCCGTCGCAGTCCTGGCGGCTCCCGCGCAGACGGCCGTGCTGGCGCGCCGGCAGTGGGGGGCGACGCGCGTGCCGGCCAACCCGCGCGACCGCGTGCGGCTCGCGCGGCGCCGCGCGGTCCGGCGCGCCGTGCTCGAGGGCGGCCTGCTCGTCCTGGCGGCGGCGGCCGTCACGGCCCTGCGCGACCGCGGGCTGCTCCAGACGAGGACCGCCGGGACCGACCCGTTCCTGGCCGCCGCGCCCCTCCTGCTGGTGGCCGCGGTGACGCTCGTCGTCGTCCGCCTGCACCCCGGCCCCGTGCGGGCGGCCGCGGCGCTCGCGCGCCGGACCCGCGGCCCGCTCGGGGTGGTCGGGGCAAGCCGCGCGCAGCGCGCCGTCGCCGCGCTGCCCGTGCTGACCCTCGCCCTGGGCACGGGCGTGGCCGTGTCGAGCATGCTGCTGCTGAGCACCGTCGCCGAGGGCCAGGTGGACGCCTCGTGGTCCCGGGTCGGCGCGGACGCCCGTGTCGACGTCACGCGGATGCGGGGGACCGACGGTGAGGCGCTGGCGCGTGACCTGGCCGACGAGCCCGGCGTGACGGCGGTGTCGGCGGCGGCCGTGACGGCGGGGACCGCGCTGGACCTCGGGCCGCGGAACGTCAACGTGTCGGTGCTGGCGGTCGACGGGGCGTTCGCCGACCTGGTCCGGGGCGTGCCGGGCGCCGGCACCGACGTCGCCGCCCTCGCCGGCCTGGCGGGAACCGCGGCGGGTGACGCGGTGCCTGCGGTGGTGGACGCGGCGCTGGCGCGCGACCTGGGCGACGCCGTCGAGGACCCCCTCACGGTGACGTTCCGCGGGACGCGCCTGACCGTGCGCGTGGTGGGCACCACGGACGTCGCCCCGGACGGCCAGCTCCCGGGGCCGTTCCTCTACCTGTCGCCCGAGCACGTCGTCCCGCTCATGGACGAGCCCCTCGCGCGTGACGTCGTGTGGGTGTCCGGCCCGGGGGCGTCCGACGCCGTCGCGGGGCTGCCGGCCGACGCGGTGACGACCCGCGTCGGGTGGCTCGCCGAGCGCCGCGGCCCCGGGCTGGTGGGCGGCGTCCAGGGCCTCATGGCGCTCACACTGTCGATGACCGGCGTGCTGGCCGCGGCGGCGCTCGTCCTCACGGTCGTGTCGGGGGCCCGCGAGCGCGGCCGGACGCTGGCCCTGCTGCGCACGCTCGGCATGCGCCCGGGAGCGGGGTGGTGGCTCGCGCTCGCGGAGGTCGGCCCGGCGGTGCTGGCGGCCGTCCTGGCCGGCGCCGCGTCGGGCGTGCTGGTCGTGCTCGCGCTGGGCCCCGCGCTCGGGCTCGAGGTCATGACCGGGGGCGTCGGCATGCCCGACCTGGTCGTCGACCCGGGCGCGGTGGTGGGGCTGCTCGCCGCCGTCGCAGCGCTCGCCGGCCTGGCCGTGGTCGTCGAGGTCCTGGTGCACCGGCGCGACGGCCTGCACGAGGTGCTGCGCGTCGGGGGCGACTGACGGACGCGCGCGGTCAGGCGGCAGGGGCGCGCGGGACGAACGGGCGCACCTCCTCGTCGCGCCCGTCGACCACCAGGCAGGTCGCCTCGGGCACCTCGAGCCAGGCGCCGCGCAGGTCGCCCAGCGGTTCGGAGACGACGAGCCGGGCGTCGTCGGGCACCCCCCGCAGCGCGCGGCTGTGCGGGTAGTGCTGCCGGAGCGCGGAGATGTCGGCGTTGCGGAACAGCGTGCGCGACCGGCCCTCCGAGGAGTAGCGCACCGCCCACATCCGTCGGCCGTCCGTCGCGGCGAGGGTCCCCTGGAACGGGAACTCCACGCCGTGTCGCCGGCCGGTCTCCTCGACCAGGCCGACGGCGGCCGCCATCGCCGCGGGCGGGTCGTCGGCCAGGCCGTACGTCAGCGCGAGGTGGAAGACCGTCTCGGAGTCGGTGGTGCCCTCGATGAGGGGGAACAGGCTCGGGTCGACGGCGAGCTGCAGGTCGCGCCGGAGCTCGGGGAACCGGTCGACGCTGCCGTTGTGCATGAAGAGCCAGTCGTCGTGCCGGAACGGGTGGCAGTTGGTCTGCTGCACGGCGCTGCCGCTCGTGGCACGCACGTGCGCGAAGACGTGCCCGGAGCGGACGTGCCGCGCGAGCTCACGCAGGTTGCGGTCGCTCCAGGCGGGGTCGGTGGACCGGAACAGCCCGGGCTCGGGGGTGTGGCCGTCGTACCAGCCGACCCCGAAGCCGTCACCGTTCGTCGCCTCCGCGCCCAGGTGGCTGTGCTGGCTCTGCAGCACGAGCGAGTTCGCCTGCTTGTACAACAGGTCCTCGAGCGCCACGGGCGCCCCCGAGTACGCCAGCCATCGGCACATGTCGCCCCCTCGCGCGGGCCGCCGGTGGCGGTCCTTCGCCCACCCTGCGCCGGGCGCGCGCCCCGCGCCAGGGGAGACGCCGCGCTCAGTCCGGCGTGATCTCCGTGACGGCGCCGCCCTCCACGTGCAGGCGGCGGGTCAGACGCACGGTCTCGAGCATCCGCCGGTCGTGGGTCACGAGCAGGATCGTGCCGTCGAACGCGTCGAGCGCCGCCTCGAGCTGCTCGATCGCGGGCAGGTCGAGGTGGTTCGTCGGCTCGTCGAGCACGAGCAGGTTGACGCCCCGGGCCTGCAGCAGCGCGAGCGCCGCCCGCGTGCGCTCGCCGGGGGACTGGGACGCCGCCGGGCGGTGGATGTGGTGCCCGCCGAGGCCGAACTTCGCCAGCAGCGTGCGCACGTCGGCGGTCGTCCACTCGGGGACCTCGCGCGCGAACGCGGTGACGAGCGGCTCGTCGCCCTCGAAGGCGCGCCGCGCCTGGTCGACCTCGCCCACGAGCACGCCTGAGCCCAGGTCGACGGCGCCCGACGTCGGCTCGAGCCGGCCGAGCAGGAGCGCGAGCAGCGTCGACTTGCCCGCGCCGTTCGGCCCCGTCACCGCGACCCGGTCCTGCCAGTCGACCTGGAGGTCGACGGGTCCCAGCGTGAAGTCGCCGCGCCGCACCGTGGCCGCGCGGGCGACGGCGACCACGGCGCCGGAGCGCGGGCCGCTCGCGATGCTCAGCTGCAGCTGCCACTCCTTGCGGGGCTCCTCGACCGTCTCGAGCCGCTCGATCAGCCGCTCGGTCTGCCGGGCCTTGGCCGCCTGCTTCTCCGAGGTCTGGCCCCGGAAGCTCTTGATGTACTTGTCGTTGTCGGACGCCTTGCGCCGGGCGTTGCGCACCCCCTTCTCCATCCACGCCCGCTGCGTGCGGGCGCGAGCCTGGAGCGCGTCCAGGCGTGACGCGTAGCCCTCGTACGCCTCGCGCGCGCGGCGCCGCGCGACCGAGCGCTCCTCGAGGTAGGCGTCATAGCTGCCGCCGTAGAGCTGCACCCGCTGCAGGCTGCGGTCGATCTCCACGACGGCGGTCACGGTGCGGCTGAGGAACTCGCGGTCGTGGCTCACCACGACGATCGGCGCCTCGGAGCGGTGCACGAAGTCCTCGAGGAGGTCGAGCCCCGCCGCGTCGAGGTCGTTCGTCGGCTCGTCCAGCAGGTACAGGTCGTAGCGCGAGAGCAGCAGCGCGGCGAGGCCGACGCGTGCGGCCTGCCCGCCGGACAGCGCCGTCATGGGGTGGTCGAGGTCGACGTCGAGCCCGATCTCGTCGGTGACGCTCGCGCAGCGGGAGTCGAGGTCGGCGCCGCCCAGGCGCAGCCACGCGTCCAGCGCGTCGGAGTACGCGTCCCCGGCGGCGCCGGACGCGTCGACGGCGAGCGCGTCGGCCGCCGCGTCCATGGCCGCCTGCGCCGCCGCGACCCCGGTGCGGCGCTCGAGGTGCTGCCGGACCGTCTCGCCCGGTACCCGCTCGCCCTCCTGGGCGAGGAACCCGAGCTGCGCGTCGGGCGGTGAGACCGCGACGCTGCCCTCGTCCGGCACGCGCGTGCCCCGCAGGATCGCCAGGAGCGTGGACTTGCCGGCCCCGTTGGGCCCGACGAGCCCGACGACGTCGCCGGGCGCGACGACGAGGTCGACCCCCCGGAACAGGAGGCGGTCCCCGAACGCCGCGGCCACGCCGCGGGCCTGCACTGTTGCTGACACGGGCGCCATTGTCCCGTGCCGCGCGCGGGTCCGGCGACGGCGGGCGCGCTCACCCGCCCGCGTAGTGCGTCGCCAGCCGCTCCAGCTGCCCGACGTACCCGCCGCCGAAGAGCACCGCGTGGACGGCGACCGGGAAGAGCTGGTGCAGGCCGAGCAGGTCCCGCCAGCCGGTCGGCAGGGGGTGCTGCTCCTGGTATCCCGCCAGGACGACGTCCAGGTGCGGCAGGCCGAACAGGGCCAGCATCGCGAGGTCGCTCACGCGGTGCCCGCCGTGGGCGGCGGGGTCGATGAGCACGGCCCCCGCGGCGGTCCAGACGACGTTGCCCGACCACAGGTCGCCGTGCACGCGGGCCGGCCCGTCGCCGTCGTCCCATGCGCCGTCGCGCAGGCGGCGTCCGACAACGTCGAGCGCTGCCGCGAGGCCGGGGGACAGGCGCCCGGTCGCCCGCAGCGGCTCGCGCACCGGCTCCAGCCGGAGGTCCGCGAGGGCCGGGCCCCACCGCTCGTACGCCCCGGAACGCAGCGGCAGCGGCGCGTCGAGCGGACCGAAGAAGCCGTCGCCCGTCCACCCGTCGGGCGGGCAGCCGAACGCCGGCGCGCCCCTGTCGTGCAGCCGCGCCAGCCCGCGGCCGAGCTCGCGCGCCGCGTCCGGCGTGGGCGGGGCGGCTTCGAGGTGCTCGAGGAGGAGCGCGTCGTCGCGGACCTCCAGCACGCGCACCACCGGGACCGCGCGGGCCGCCGCGAGCCAGCGCAGGCCGGCCGCCTCGCACGCGAAGAAGCCCGGCGGCGCGTCCGCTCGCGCCTTGCGGTGGACCCTCGCCGTCATGGCCCCAGTCGACCACGACCGGCCCGCAGCGGGCCCAGGGCTGTCGCGTCCGGCTCCCGCGTGCGACGCTCGCAGGAGCCCCGGACGGAGGAGCACGATGAGGATCGGCGTACCGGCAGAGGTCAAGAACCACGAGTACCGCGTCGCGCTCACGCCGGCCGGCGTGCACGCGCTCGAGGGCGACGGGCACGAAGTGCTCGTGCAGCGCGGCGCGGGCCTGGGGTCCGGCATCGCGGACGACGCGTACGTCGCGGCCGGCGCACGCATGGTCCCCGAGGCCGCCGACGCCTGGGCCGCGGAGCTCGTCTGCAAGGTCAAGGAGCCGGTCGAGCAGGAGTACCCGCTGCTGCGCCGCGACCAGGTCCTCTTCACCTACCTGCACCTCGCCGCGAGCCGCGCCTGCACGCTCGCGCTGCTCGAGGCCGGCACCACGGCGATCGCGTACGAGACCGTGCAGCTGGCCGACGGGTCCTTGCCGCTGCTCGCGCCGATGAGCGAGGTCGCCGGGCGCCTCGCCCCGCAGGTCGGCGCGTACCACCTCATGCGCAGCCAGGGCGGTCGCGGCCTGCTGCCGGGCGGCGTCCCCGGGGTCGCGCCGGCCTCGGTCGTCGTCATCGGCGGCGGCGTCGCCGGACGCCACGCGGCCCAGATCGCCGTCGGGCTGCGGGCGGAGGTCACGATCCTCGACGTGAACGTCGCCAAGCTCCGGGCGCTCGACGCGGCGTACGGCGGGCGCGTGCGCACGCTCGCGTCGAGCCCGCTCGCGGTCGAGGAGGCCGTCGTGGCGGCCGACGTCGTCATCGGCGCGGTCCTCGTCCCGGGGCGGCGGGCGCCGACGCTCGTCAGCAACGCGACGGTCGCCCGCATGCGGGAGGGGTCCGTGCTGGTCGACATCGCCGTCGACCAGGGCGGCTGCTTCGAGGACACGCGTCCCACCACGCACGCCGAGCCCACCTTCCGGGTGCACGGGTCCACGTTCTACTGCGTCGCGAACATGCCCGGCGCGGTGCCGGACACGTCCACGCACGCGCTGACCGCCGCCACGCTGCCGTACGTGCGCTCGCTGGCGGCGCTCGGCTGGCGCGAGGCGGTGGCCCGCGACGCGGCGCTGGCGGCCGGCCTGTCCACGCACGACGGCGCGCTCGTGCAGCCCGGGGTCGCCGAGGCGCACGGGCTGCCCGTCACCGCCGCCTGACCGGCCGCGCGCGACCCGGCGCGCCGAGGGGAAAGCGGTGGGTCCGCCGTCGCGCGGTGCCCTACCGTGCGCCGATGGAACCGATCATGCTGCGGGACGAGCACCTGCTGCTCACCCCGCCCACCGACCGCGACGTGGACGACATCACCGCCGCGTGCCAGGACCCCGAGATCGCCGCCTGGGTCACCGTGCCCTCGCCGTACGGGCGGTCCGACGCCGAGTTCTTCGTCGCCCACGTCGTCGGACCGGGGTGGGAGAGCGGCACGGATCTCGTGTGGGCGGTGCGGGACGCCACGGGCACCTCCGACCGCCTGCTCGGCATGATCGGGCTGCACGGCCTCGCCGACGGCTCGGCGGAGATCGGGTTCTGGATCGCGCCGTGGGCGCGCGGCCGCGGAGTCGTGGGCCGGGCCGTCGACCTCGTGCTGGACCACGCGTTCGCCCCCGACGGGCTCGACCTGGTCCGGGTGCTCTGGACCGCCTTCGTCGGCAACTGGCCCTCGCGTCGCATCGCCTGGCGTGCCGGCTTCCGGGTCGAGGGCGCGGTGCGGCTGCACGGCGTGCAGCGCGACGTGCGGCGCGACGCGTGGCTCGCCACCCTGCTGCGCGACGACCCGCGCACGCCGGCCGAGCCGTGGCCCGCGGAGGCGCCCGCCGCGCCGTGAGAGAGGATGGCCGGATGATCGACACGACACCCGCGCTGGACCCCGCCAACCCGTTCGCGCACGACTCGGCGCTGCCGTACGCGCTCCCCGACTTCACCCGGATCCGCGACGAGCACTACCTGCCCGCGTTCGAGGCGGGCATGGCCGCCGAGCGGGCCGAGGTCGAGGCGCTCCTCGCGGACCCCGAACCGCCCACCGAGGAGCTGCTGCTCGGGCTCGAGCGGTCCGGGTCCCTGCTGCACCGGGTCGCCACGGTCTTCTTCAACCGGACGAGCGCCGACACCTCGCCCGCGCTCGACGACCTCGAGGAGCAGGTCGCCCCGCTGCTCTCCGAGCACCACGACGCGATCTACCTCGACCGCCGCCTGTACGAGCGCCTCGAGGCGCTCCAGGCGCGCGTCGACGCCGGCGAGGTGACGCTCGAGCCCGACGCCGCGTGGCTGCTCACCGAGCTGCGGCGCGACGTCGTGCGGGCGGGTGCCGCGCAGCCCGAGGAGGTCCAGCAGCGCCTGCGCGAGCTGAACTCCCGGATCTCGACGCTCGAGACCGCGTTCGGGCGGGAGCTGCTCGCCGAGACCAACGCCAGCGCCGTGCTCGTCGAGGACGCCGAGGACCTCGAGGGCATGCCGCAGGACGCCATCGCCGCCGCGCGCCAGGCCGCCGCCGACCGCGGCCACGAGAGCGGCTACCTCGTCGAGCTCATGCTCTACAGCCAGCAGCCCGTCCTGGCGACGCTGCGCCGGCGCGACGTGCGGCGCCGCATCCACGAGGCGTCGATCGCCCGCGGCGGGCGCGGCGGCGAGCACGACACGCGCGCCGTCCTGCTCGAGCTCGCGCGCCTGCGCGCCGAGCGCGCCCGGCTCCTCGGCTACGAGCACCACGCGGCGTACGTCGCCGAGGACGGCACCGCACGCACGACGTCGGCCGTGTCCTCGATCCTGGGCCGGCTCGCGCCGGCCGCCGCCGCGAACGCGCGCCGCGAGGCCGCCGACCTCGAAGCGGCCCTGCAGGCCGACGAGCCCGGCGCGACCCTCGAGGCGTGGGACTGGCCCTACTACGCCGAGCGCGTCCGCCAGGAGCGGTACGCGCTGGACGACGCCGTCCTGCGCCCCTACCTCGAGCTCGAGCGCGTGGTCCACGACGGGGTCTTCTTCGCCGCCGGCGAGCTCTACGGCCTGCAGTTCGCCGAGCGCACCGACCTCGTCGGCTACCACCCGGACGTGCGCGTCTTCGAGGTGCGCGACGCCGACGGCGCCGAGCTGGGGCTCTTCCTGGCCGACTGGTACACCCGCGAGTCCAAGCGCGGCGGCGCCTGGATGAACAACCTCGTGGACCAGAGCCACCTGCTGGGTCACCGGCCCGTGGTGGTCAACAACCTCAACATCCCCAAGCCGCCCGCGGGCGAGCCGACGCTGCTCACCTGGGACGAGGTCATCACGCTCTTCCACGAGTTCGGGCACGCGCTGCACGGGCTCTTCTCGGACGTGCGGCTGCCGTCGCAGTCGGGCACCGAGGTGCCGCGGGACTTCGTGGAGTACCCGTCGCAGGTCAACGAGATGTGGGCGTGGGAGCCGCGCGTGCTGAGCCGCTACGCGGTGCACCACGTCACGGGGGAGCCGCTGCCGCAGGAGTGGGTCGAGACGATGATCGCCTCGCGGCAGTACAACGAGGGCTTCTCCACGACGGAGTACCTCGCGGCCGCGCTGCTGGACCAGGCGTGGCACACGCTCACCCCCGAGCAGGTGCCGACCGACGTCGACGAGGTCGAGGCGTTCGAGGCGCGCGCGCTGGAGGCCGCCGGGATCGCGGTGCCGGCCGTGCCGCCGCGGTACCGCACGACGTACTTCAACCACGTCTTCGGCGGTGGGTACGCCGCGGCGTACTACTCCTACATCTGGTCCGAGGTGCTGGACGCGGACACGGTGACGTGGTTCGAGGAGAACGGCGGGCTGCGGCGCGAGAACGGCGACCGCTTCCGCCGGGTGCTCCTCTCGCGCGGCGGCTCGCTCGACGTCATGGACACCTTCCGCGAGCTGCGCGGACGCGACCCGGAGATCGCGCCCCTGCTGGCTCGCCGCGGGCTGTCCTGACGGTGCGGGGCGCCGCTGACGCGCGGTGACCTCCCGGCGCGCGGGTACGGTGGCGCCATGTCGACCCAGCCGACCGGCGCCACCGTGACCACCGCGCAGGACGAGGTCACGCGCCTCTGCCAGGACCTGCTCCGCATCGACACGTCGAACTACGGCGACGGCAGCGGCCCGGGCGAGCGGGTCGCCGCCGAGTACGTCGCCGCCGCGCTGGCCGAGGTCGGCCTCGAGCCCGAGCTGTTCGAGTCGGCGCCCGGGCGGGCGAACGTGGTGGTGCGGCTCGAGGGCAGCGACGCCTCGCGTCCCGCCCTGGTGCTGCACGGCCACACCGACGTCGTGCCCGCCGCGGCCGACGACTGGTCCGTCGACCCGTTCGGCGGCGAGGAGCGCGACGGGCTCCTGTGGGGCCGCGGCGCCGTCGACATGAAGGACATGGACGCGATGATCCTCGCGGTCGTGCGCCAGATGGTGCGCGAGGGCCGTCGCCCGGCGCGCGACGTCGTCGTCGCCTTCTTCGCGGACGAGGAGGCGGGCGGGCGCTACGGCGCGAGCTACGCCGTCGACCACCGGCCGGAGCTGTTCGAGGGCGCGACCGAGGCGATCAGCGAGGTCGGCGGGTTCTCGGTGGAGGTCGGGGGGCGGCGCGCGTACCTGCTCCAGACGGCGGAGAAGGGGATCGGCTGGCTGCGCCTGGTCGCCGACGGGCGCGCGGGCCACGGCTCGCAGGTCAACACCGAGAACGCCGTGACGCACCTCGCGGCCGCCGTGGCGCGCATCGGCGCCTACGCCTGGCCCCTGGAGATCACGCCGACCGTCAGGGCGCTGCTCGAGGGCGTCGCGCAGCTCACCGGGCTGCCGCTCGACCTGGAGGACCCGGCCGCCGTCGACCGGCTGGTCCAGGCGCTCGGGCCGGCGTCGCGCTTCGTCGGCGCGACCGTGCGCAACACCGCCAACCCGACCCAGCTCGACGCCGGCTACAAGGCCAACGTCATCCCGGGGTCGGCGTCGGCCGTGCTCGACACGCGCTTCCTGCCCGGGCACGAGGACGCCGCCCGGGCGACGCTGGCCGAGCTCGCGGGTCCGGGTGTGCGGATCGAGGACATCCACCGCGACATCGCGCTCGAGTTCCCCTTCGAGGGCGACCTGGTCGACGCGATGGTCGCCGCGCTGCACGCCGAGGACCCGGGCGCCGCGGTGCTGCCCTACACGCTCTCCGGCGGCACGGACAACAAGTCGCTCGCCCGCCTGGGCATCACGGGCTACGGGTTCGCGCCGCTGCGGCTGCCGACGTCGCTCGACTTCTCGGCGATGTTCCACGGCGTCGACGAGCGCGTGCCGGTGGATGCGCTGCGGTTCGGCACGCGGGTCCTGGACCGGCTGCTCGCCACCTGCTGAGGCCGGCCGCGGCGGGCGTCAGAGCGTGCTGCGGACGCGGATGATCTTGCGGCGCAGCCAGACCTTGCGTTCGCCGCCCGCGTACAGGCTCGTGCGGGCCAGCTCCCACCGGCCGTACTCGGCCTCGTCGGTGAGCAGGCGGCGGGCGTCGCCGTTGCTCGTGGAGCGCGGGATGGTCAGGACGCGGTACTCCCACTGACCGCCCTGGTTGCGCCAGCCGTCGCGGACCGACGTCGTGATGGGACTCAACGCACATACCTCCCGGTGGTCGCACCGCCGTTGTCCATTGTGCCTGGTCGAGCGCTACCGTCGACCCCATGACCGACGACCCCCGTGCCGCGCTCGACCGCCTGCTCGCCGCACTCGAGGCCCACTTCCACGCGGTCAGCACCGGCCGCGGGGACGAGGACCCGGCCGTCGACGACGCGTACGACGTCCTCGCTGACGCCTTCGACGCCTACGACACCGCGCTGCTGCGCGTCCACGGCGAGACGCTGCCCTTCTACCTCGGTGACGAGGTCGACGACGCAGACGACGAGGACGACGACGAGGACGACGACGAGGACGACGAGGACGACGACGTCGACGAGGACGACCTCGACGACCTGGAGGACGACCAGCTCGACGGCACGGAGCTCGACGAGCCCGGCCGCTGACCCCGCCCGGCGCGCTCCCCGGAGGCTTCTGCCCGCATCCCGGCCACAAGCCTCCGCGGGATCGGTGCGGACGAGCCGCGGCACCCCGGTCGCCGGGGGCGGGTCGGGGCACCGGAGGGTTGTGCCCGCATACCGGTCACAAGCCTCCGCCGGAGGGTGCGGATGGGGCGCCGCACCGGGGCGCGGCGGCTACGCGCCGCTGAGGTGGGTCAGCGGGCTTCGGGGTAGCCGGTTGCCGGCGCGCTGACCTCGTCCAGGGCCTGAGCGATGGCCTCGGGGAGCGCGGTGTCGGCGTCGAGCGCGGTCCGGAGCTGGGCCGCGGTGCGCGCGCCCACGAGCGCGGACGCCACCCCCGGGCGTGAGAGCACCCAGCCCAGCGCGAGCTCGAGCGGCGTGCGCTCCAGCCCGTCCGCGGCCGTGTGCAGCGCCTCGGTCACCCGGACCGACGACGCCCCGAGGTAGGGCGTGACGAAGCCGGCGAGGTGCGCCGAGGCCGCGCGGGAGTCGGCGGGCACCGTGCGCCGGTACTTGCCGGTCAGCACGCCCCGGCCGAGCGGCGACCAGGCGAGCACGCCCGCGCCGAGCGCCGCGGCGGCGGGCACGACCTCACGCTCGATGCCGCGCTCGAGCAGCGAGTACTCGACCTCGACGGCCGCGAGCGGCGCCGTGGCCTCGAGCAGCGTGCCCAGGCGGGCCGTCTGCCAGCCCGGGTGGTTGGACAGGCCCACGTAGCGGGCGCGGCCCGTGTCGATGACGTGCCGCAGGGCCGCCGCGACCTCGGCGAGCGGGGTCCGCGGGTCCGGCTGCTGCACGAGGAAGAGGTCGACGTGGTCCGTGCCGAGGCGGGCCAGCGACGCGTCGAGGGACGAGAGCAGGGCGCCGCGCGACGCGTCCACGACGGCGCCGCGCGCCGTGCGCCGCACGCCGCCCTTGGTGCACAGCACGACGTCGTCCCGCGCCACGACCCGCCCGAGCAGCGAGCCGATGAGCTCCTCGGCCGCGCCGTCCGCGTACGACGCCGCGGTGTCCACGAGGGTCCCGCCGGCGTCCACGAAGTCGCGCAGCTGCTCCGCGGCCTCCTGCTCGTCCGTGTCCCGCGCCCACGTGAGCGTGCCGAGCCCGAGCGCGGAGACCCGCAGTCCGGTCCTGCCCAGCTGTCGCTCCTCCATGGTCACCACGCTACCGGGCGGCGTCGGGTGGGCCGGGACGTCGTCCCGGCCCCGAGCCCCGGTAACCTTCGCGCCATGACGTGGTGGGAAGCGGTCGTCCTCGGCCTGGTCCAAGGGCTCACCGAGTTCCTCCCGGTCTCCTCCAGCGCGCACCTGCGCATCGTGGGGGAGCTGCTGCCCGGCGGGGGTGACCCGGGCGCGGCGTTCACGGCGATCACGCAGATCGGCACCGAGAGCGCCGTGCTCCTCTACTTCCGCCGCGACATCGCGCGAATCTGCCGCGCGTGGTGGCGCGCGCTGAGCGGGCGCGACGGCGCGGACCTGCGCTCGCGCCTCGGGTCGGCCGACCCGGACGCGCGGATGGCGTGGTGGATCGCCCTGGGCTCGGTGCCGATCGTCGTGCTCGGGCTCGCCTTCGAGGACTCGATCAAGGGACCGTTCCGCAACCTCTACCTCGTCGCCGCGACGCTCGCCATCTTCGCCCTCGCCCTGGGCTGGGCCGACAAGGTCGGCGCCAAGACACGCACGCTCGACCAGCTCACGGGCAAGCACGCGATCCTCTTCGGCTTCGCGCAGGCCATGGCGCTGATCCCGGGCGTCTCGCGCTCGGGCGGCACCATCACCGCCGGGCTCCTCATGGGCTACACCCGGGAGGCCGCCGCGCGGTACTCCTTCCTCCTCGCGATCCCCGCGGTCCTGGGCTCCGGGTTCCAGCAGCTCGTCACGAGCCTCGACGACTTCGGTGACCCGGGCACGCCGGGGCTCGGCGTCACGGCGCTGGCGACGGCGATCGCCTTCGCGGTCGGGTACCTGGTGATCATCGGGTTCCTCAAGCTCGTCTCCACCCGCAGCTACCAGCCCTTCGTGGTCTACCGGATCGCGCTCGCCGCGGTCGTCGTGGTGCTCATCTGGGCCGGTGCGCTGCAGCCGGTGAGCGCCGCGGTCGGCTGAGGACGGCCGGTCGGCGGTCGTCCCACCTCTGGCTTAGGCTGCGTCGGTGCGTACCTGGCCCTCCCCGCATGTCCCCTCGATCCCCGGTAGCGGCGGGGAGGTGACCGTGCTCGACACCGTCACCGGCACGCTGGTGACCGCGGCCACCGGCCCGCGGGCCACGATGTACGTGTGCGGCATCACGCCGTACGACGCGACCCACCTCGGCCACGCCGCCACCTACATCGCCTTCGACCTGCTGCACCGGGCCTGGCTCGACGCCGGCCTCGAGGTCACCTACGCCTCCAACGTCACCGACGTCGACGACCCCCTGCTCGAGCGGGCCACCGCCACGGGGGTCGACTGGCAGAAGCTCGCCGAGGAGCAGACGGCGCTCTTCGCCGAGGACATGACGGCGCTGGGCGTGCTCGCGCCCCACGTCTACCTGGGCGCTGTCGAGACCATCCCGACCGTCGCCACGACGGTGCGGCGGCTGCTGGACCAGGGGCTCGCGTACCGGGTTCCGCTCGAGGAGGGCGCCGGCGGCGACCGGCCCGACCTCGGGGACGTCTACGCGGACATCTCCGCCGACGAGCAGCTCACCGCCGTCGCCGGCCTGGACCACGACGAGACGGTCGCGCTCTTCGCGGAGCGGGGCGGGGACCCCGGGCGGCCCGGCAAGCGCGACCCGCTCGACCCCGCGCTGTGGCGCCGCGTGCGGCCGGGGGAGCCGTCCTGGGACGGCGGCGAGCTCGGCGAGGGACGCCCCGGCTGGCACATCGAGTGCACGGTGATCGCCGAGCAGGCGCTCGGTTCCTCGTTCGACGTGCAGGGCGGCGGCCGCGACCTCGTCTTCCCCCACCACGCCATGAGCACCGCCCACGCGCGAGCGCTCGGCGGGCAGGGCGCGCGCGCCCACGTCCACACGGGGATGGTGGGCCTCGACGGCGAGAAGATGAGCAAGTCGCGCGGCAACCTCGTGCTGGTCTCGGAGCTGCGCCGCCAGGGTGTCGACCCGATGGCCGTGCGCCTCGCCGTGCTGGCGCACCACTACCGCGAGGACTGGCAGTGGGACGACGCCGTGCTGGCGGACGCCCGGACCCGCCTCGAGCGCTGGCGCGCCGCGGTCTCCGGCAACGGCGGTCCCGACCCGGACACCACCGTCGCCGCGATCCGCTCGGCCCTGGCCGCCGACCTCGACGCCCCCGGCGCGCTGCGCGCCGTGGACACGTGGGCCGACGCGGCCCTCAGCGTCGGTGGTGACGTCGAGGGTGCCCCCGGCGTGATCGCGCGCGCGCTCGACGCGCTGCTCGGCGTCCGCCTCTGAGGCGCGGGCGCCCCGGCCTCGGGGCGCCCGGCCGGTGGCTCAGGCGCCGCCCGGACCGCCGTCGCGGCGCCGCAGGTAGCGCTCGAACTCGCGCGCGATCGCCTCACCGGTCGCCTCGGGGAGCTCGGCCGTGTCCTTGGCCTCCTCGAGCTGCGCGACGTACTCGGCGATCTCCGGGTCCTCCGCCGCGAGCTCGTCGACGCCGTTCTGCCACGCCTCGGCGTCCTCCGCGAGGTCGCGCAGCGGCACCGCCTCGCCCAGCAGCCCTTCGAGGCGCACGAGCAGGGCCTGCGTCGCCTTGGGCGAGGGCGGGTGGGCGACGTAGTGCGGCACGGCGCCCCACACCGACAGCGCACGCAGGCCCCGTCGCTGCGCCTCGTGCTGGAGGACGCCCACGATCCCCGTCGGCCCCTCGTAGGTGTTGGCGTCCAGGCCGAGGGTCGCCTGGAGCACCGTGTCGTCCGACGTCGCCGTGACCGGGATGGGCCGCGTGTGCGGCACGTCGGCGAGCAGGGCGCCCAGCGTCACGACGGTCGTCACACCCAGCCGCTCGGCCAGGTCGAGCAGCTCGGTGCTGTAGCGCCGCCACCGCATGGACGGCTCGATGCCGTGGACGAGGACGATGTGGCGGCCGTCGGGCCGCTGCGCGAGGGCGATCGTCGTCGTCGGCCAGGTGATCTCCCGGCGGCCGTCCTCCGTCAGCGCGACGGTCGGCCGGTTGACCTGGAAGTCGTGGTACTCCTCGGGGTCGAGCTCGTCGACCTCCTCCGCACCCCACACGTCGTGCAGGTGCACGAGCGCCTGCGTCGCGGCGGCCCCGGCGTCGTTCCAGCCCTCGAACGCCGCGAGCATCACCGCGCCGCGCAGCGGTCCGCCGGGGGGGAGTGCATCGCTCATGGGGGCAAGCCTAGGCCCGTGGTCCCGGGTGCCGGCGGTCTACTCGACGACGGGGATCTCCGGCCACCAGCCACCGACGGTCGCCACCAGCTCGTTCGCGCCCTCCGGCTGCGTGACCACTGCCACGCGGGCCGGTCGGGCCTGGGCGAACTGCAGGAAGAGGTCCTCGCGCACGGTGCCGTCGGGCATCGTGACGGGGCCGAGCTCGTGCTGGTTCACGACGCCGCTCGAGTAGCCCCGGGGCGGACGGGGCAGCGTCGTCGTCGCCTTGTCCTCCTCGGAGAGCCGGACCCCGTAGTGGGCTTCCACGCGCGCCCACGTCGCGTCGTAGTCCCAGGTGCGCTGCCAGGTCTCGTAGCGGGGCGCGACGTACAGCGCGCAGAGGCCGACGACCACAGCCGTCGCAGCCGCCCACGCCGCGGCGCGGCGCCACGCGCGCTCGATCGCCGCGCGGCCCAGGAGCACGAGCGGGCAGGTCGCCGCGATCAGGAGGACCGCCAGCACGGTGGTCATCCCCGGTACCGCCTCGACGGCGTCGACCCCTGGTTGCACGGCTCCTCCTCGGTGGCAGCCGGACCCTACCCGTCCTCCCGGTGGGAGCCGCGTCGCGTCCGCGCCGCCGCTGCGCGCCGGTACTGTCGGGGGCCCAGCCCGCCGACCAGAGAGTTTCCGTGTCAGTGACGCCTCACCGCACGCCCGACGACCTGCCAGCACGTGACCTGCCCGCCGCGGTCCTGTGGGACATGGACGGCACCCTCGTGGACACCGAGCCTGCCTGGCTCGCCGCGGAGATCGCCCTGGTGGAGGAGTCCGGGGGCACCTGGACCGAGGCGGACTCCCTCCAGATGATCGGCCTGCCGCTCATGTCCGCGGCCGCGGTGCTGCAGCGGCACGGCGTGGACCTCGGAGCCGAGGCGATCGTCGCGCGCCTCCTCGGCGCCGTGGTGGAGTCCGTGGGGCGCGAGCTGCCGTGGCAGCCCGGGGCGCGCGAGCTGCTGGTCGGCCTCGCCGAGGCCGGCGTGCCGTGCGCACTGGTGACCATGTCCTACCGCGCCCTCGCGGACGCGGTGCTCGCGCAGGGTCCAGCGGGCGTGTTCTCGGTCGTCGTCACGGGCGACGAGGTCACGCGCGGCAAGCCGCACCCCGAGCCCTACCTGCGCGCGGCCGAGCTGCTGGGCGTGGACATCACCGCGTGCGTCGCGGTCGAGGACTCGCCGCCCGGGATCGCGTCGGCGCTCGCCTCGGGCGCGCGGACACTGGGCGTCCAGCACATCGCCCCCGTCGAGGCGCGCCCCGGCCTGAGCCGCACCGACTCGCTCGCCCGGTTCACGGTGGCGGACCTGCGCGCCCTCGCGCGCGGCGAGGTCGTCGACCACCTCGCCGAGCCGGCGGCCTGACCCGCGCGGCCCGTCCGCCCGGCCTCAGGCGGTCGGGCGGACGCCGAGCGCGAGCTCGACGGTCTCGGCGCTGACGTCCGGCGGTGTGCCTCCGAACGCCGGGCACAGCGCCTGGTGGCTGCACCAGCCGCACAGCGGGCCCTTCTTGGGCAGCCACCGGCCGCTCTCGGCGGACGTGCGGATGCCGGCCCAGATCGCGCGGATGCGGCGCTCGGTGGTCTCGAGCTCCGCGGCGTCGGGCACGTGCCGCAGCAGCGTGCCGTCGCCGAGGTAGACGAGCTGCAGCATCGCCGGCACCTGGCCGCGCAGGCGGGACAGCACGAGCGCGTAGAAGCGCATCTGGAACAGCGCGCCGCCCTCGTACCCCTGGCGCGGCGAGCGCCCCGTCTTGTAGTCGACCACCCGGATGGCGCCGTTCGGCGCCACGTCGATCCGGTCGATGATGCCGCGCAGCTCGAAGCCGTCGTCGAGGTCCGTCGAGACCCGCAGCTCGCGCTCCGCCGGCTGCAGCCGGTTCGGGTCCTCCAGCGTGAAGTAGCGGTCGAGCAGCGCGCCGGCCTCGGCGAACCAGGCCGTCGTGTCGGCCGCGTCGGGCAGGACCTCGGCGCACTCCGGCGCGTCCGCGACCATCCGGTCCCACTCTCCGGGGACGAGCGCCTTCGCGGCCTCGACGGTCCGGCGCCCGGCGGGGGCGTCGAAGAGCCGCTCGAGGACCGCGTGCACGAGCGTGCCGCGCACCGCCGCCGCGCTCGGCGGCTCGGGCAGGCGGTCGACGACCCGGAACCGGAAGAGCAGGGGGCACTGCATGAAGTCGTTCGCCCGCGACGGCGACAGGCCCGGCCGGCGCACGGGCGGGGCGGCGTCGGCGGGGAGGGTCGGGGCGGTTCCGGTCGGCACGCGTGCAGGGTACGTCGCGGCACCGACACCTCCGGCACAGCCTCGCGGGACAGCGCTTAGGGTCGGGACGTGGACGGCACCCGGACGGCGGCGCGACCGCGCACGTGGGTCGCCGGCCGGATCGCGGGCGCGCCCCTGGAGGTCAGCCCCGGGAGCCTGGTCACCCTCGCCGTCCTCGTGCTGGCGCTCTGGCGCGTGCTGGACGCCGGCGCCGGGCCCGGGGGGCCGGTCCTGCTCGCCGCGCTGCTCGCGGCCGCCCTCGTCGGCGCGTCGGTCGTCGCGCACGAGCTCGCGCACGCCGTGGTCGCGCGGCGGTACGGCCTGGCCGTGGAGCGCGTGGTGGTCACGGCGTGGGGCGCGCGCGTCTCGTTCGACGCGCAGCGCCTCGACGCGCGCACGACGGCGGTCGTCGCCGCGGCCGGTCCGCTCACCAGCCTGCTCCTCGCGCTGCCGGGCCTGCTCGCGCTCACGGGCGCCGTCGACGGGCTCGCCGGGGCGGCGCTCCTCGCGGTCGCGGCGGTCAACGCCGCCACCGGCGCGCTCAACCTGCTGCCCGCGCTGCCGTTCGACGGCGGCAAGATCCTGGCCGCGGGGCTGTGGGCGGCGACCGGCGACCGCGAGCGCGGCACGGTCGTCGCCGCCCACGCCGGCAGGGTCCTGGCCGTCCTGGTGGTGGTCGCGGTCGCGCTGCGGGGGCTCGCGAGCGGCGCCGCGCCCGAGCCGTTCACCGTGGTCCTCACCGTGCTCGCGGCGGCGTTCCTGTGGGCCGGCGCGGGCGCCGCCCTGCGGTCGGCCCGGTCCGCGGCCGCCGTCGCGCGCCTCGACCTGCGGCGGCTGCTCGTGCCCGCCGTCGCGCTGCCCGCGCAGGACACCGTGGCCGACGCCGCGGCCCTCGCGACCGGCGGGTCGGGCGTCGTGGTGCTCGATGCCCACGGGCGCGTGGCCGGCTGGGCGGACCCGGCCGCGCTCGCGGCCGTGCCCGCGGCGGCGTGGTCCACGACGTCGCTGGCCGCCGTGCTGCGACCGCTCGGCCCGGCCGCCGTCGTGCGGGCCGACGTCGGCGGCGCGGACGCCGTGCGCGCCGTGGCGGCCGGGGCGAGCGTCTCCCCGGTGCTGGTCGTGGTGGACGCGGCGGGGGAGGTGCTCGGGCTGCTGCGGGCGCAGGACGTCGTCGCCGCCCTGCGGCCCGGCCCGCGCCAGGGCCGAGCCGGACGGCCCGACGCCGCCGCCTAGACTCGTCCACCGTGACGTCACCCGAACCGGCCGCCAGCCCCACCCCCGACGCGAGCGGGCCGACCGTGGCCGACACGCCCGACGTGCCCCGCGGTGCCGTCGCCCGGCCGACCGGCGCGGACGTCCGCCGGGGCCCGTTCCGCGTGGGTGACCGCGTCCAGCTGACCGACCCGCGCGGGCGCCTGCACACCATCACCCTGGCGCCCGACGCGACGTTCCACACGCACAAGGGCTACTTCCGGCACGACGAGCTCATCGGCGCGCCCGAGGGGTCGGTGGTCACGTCGACCGGCGGCATCGAGTACCTCGCCCTGCGCCCGCTGCTCTCGGACTACGTCCTGTCGATGCCGCGCGGCGCCGCCGTCGTCTACCCCAAGGACGCGGGCCAGATCGTCGCGATGGCGGACATCTACCCCGGCGCGACCGTCGTCGAGGCCGGCGTGGGATCCGGCGCCCTGACGATGTCGCTGCTGCGGGCCGTGACCGACGGCGGCCGCCTGGTCTCCATCGAGCGCCGCGAGGACTTCGCGGCGATCGCGCGGGCCAACGTCGAGGGCTTCTTCGGTGCACCGCACCCGGCGTGGACGCTCGAGGTCGGGGACCTCAGCGACGTGCTGCCGCAGGTCGCGCCCGCGGGGACGGTCGACCGCGTCGTGCTCGACATGCTCGCCCCCTGGGAGAACCTCGTGGCGGTCGCCGACGCGCTCGCGCCCGGCGGGGTGCTCGTGGCGTACGTCGCGACCACCACCCAGCTGTCGCGCCTCGCGGAGGACCTGCGCGACGACGGCCGGTTCACCGAGCCGCAGGCGTGGGAGTCGATGGTGCGCGGCTGGCACCTCGAGGGCCTGGCGGTCCGCCCCGAGCACCGCATGGTGGGCCACACCGGCTTCCTGCTCACGACGCGGCGGATGGCCGACGGCATCGCGGCGCCCGTCCGGCGCCGTCGGCCCTCGAAGGGGTACTCGGCGCAGGAGGAGGAGTGGACGCCCGAGGACCTGGGCGAGCGCGCGATCTCCGACAAGAAGGTCCGCCGCGTGCGCCGCGACCTCGGGGCGGCACCCGAGCAGTGAGACGGGCGTGTTCGCCCTGAGCGACACCTGCCGGACGCACCTGCCCCCGCGCGCCCGGGCCGCCTAGGGTCGGAGACGACCGGCGAGCCGGAACCAGGCGGAGGCCACCATGACCGACGGACCCGACCGCGCACCCACGCGGCCCAGCGACCCCGCCGACGCGCGCCAGCTGGCGCTGCTCGCGGCCAAGAACGAGCGGCTCGCGGACGCCCTGCGCCAGTCGCGCGACCGCATCGTGGAGCTCCAGCAGCAGCTCGAGGACCTCGGCAAGCCGCCCGCCACGTTCGCCACGTTCCTCGAGGCGCGCGACGACGGGTCGGTCGAGATCATCTCGTCGGGCCGCAAGATGCAGGTCCAGGCGGCGGCGACCGTCGACCTGGGCGCCCTGCGCCCCGGCCAGGAGGTCAAGCTCAACGAGGCGCTCACGGTCGTCGAGGCCGGGCGCTACGAGGCCGTCGGCGAGATCGTCACGGTCAAGGAGCTGCTCGGTGCGGACCGGGCGCTCGTCGTCGGCCGCTCGGACGAGGAGCGCGTCGTGCGCCTCGCCGGGCCGCTCCTGGCCGGGAACGTGCGGGTCGGCGACGCCCTGACGGTCGAGACCCGGACGGGCTTCGTCTTCGAGCGGATCCCGCGGTCGGAGGTCGAGGAGCTCGTCCTGGAGGAGGTCCCGGACATCGACTACGCGGACATCGGCGGCCTCGGGCCCCAGATCGAGCAGATCCGCGACGCCGTCGAGCTCCCGTTCCTGCACCCCGAGCTCTTCCGCGAGCACGGGCTGCGGCCCCCCAAGGGCGTCCTCCTGTACGGACCTCCCGGGTGCGGCAAGACGCTCATCGCCAAGGCCGTCGCGGCCTCCCTGGCCCAGACGCGCGGTCGTGCCCTGCCCGGCGGCGAGCCGGCCACGAGCTACTTCCTCAACGTCAAGGGCCCCGAGCTGCTCAACAAGTACGTGGGGGAGACGGAGCGGCACATCCGGCTGATCTTCGCCCGCGCGCGGGAGAAGGCCTCGCAGGGCAACCCGGTGGTCGTGTTCTTCGACGAGATGGAGTCGCTGTTCCGCACGCGCGGCACCGGCATCTCGAGCGACGTCGAGACCACGATCGTGCCGCAGCTGCTGAGCGAGATCGACGGCGTCGAGCGCCTGGACAACGTCATCGTCATCGGCGCCTCGAACCGCGAGGACATGATCGACCCGGCGATCCTGCGGCCCGGCCGCCTCGACGTGAAGATCAAGATCGAGCGGCCCGACGCCGAGGCGGCGCGCGAGATCTTCGCGAAGTACCTCACGCCGGACCTGCCGCTGCACGCCGACGACGTCGCCGAGCACGGCGGGGACGCGGCAGCGGCGGTGGACGCGATGATCCAGTCCGTCGTCGAGCGGATGTACGCGGAGACCCCGGAGAACCAGTTCCTCGAGGTCACCTACGCGTCGGGGGACAAGGAGGTCCTGTTCTTCAAGGACTTCAGCTCCGGGGCGATGATCCAGAACGTCGTCGACCGCGCGAAGAAGTCCGCGATCAAGGACCTCCTCGCGAGCGGGCAGCGGGGCATCCGCGTGGAGCACCTGCTGGCGGCGTGCGTCGACGAGTTCAAGGAGAACGAGGACCTGCCGAACACCACCAACCCGGACGACTGGGCCCGCATCTCCGGCAAGAAGGGCGAGCGCATCGTCTTCATCCGCACGATCGTCCAGGGCAAGACCGGCAAGGAGAGCGGCCGGACGATCGAGACCCTCACGCCCACCGGCCAGTACCTCTGAGCCGGCACCTCTGAGCCGGCCCCGCGCCCCGGGCCGCCCCGATAGCCTGACGGGCGTGACCGTGCGCCGGGTGATGGGGATCGAGACCGAGTACGGCATCGTGCAGCCGGGCCGGCCGCAGGCCAACCCGATGCTGCTGTCCAGCCACGTCGTGGCGGCGTACGCGGCGTCCGTCGGGCACGGGCCACGGGCCCGGTGGGACTACGCCGACGAGGACCCCCTGGCCGACGCGCGCGGGTTCCGGCTCGAGCGCTCCGCGGCGGACCCGTCGCTGCTGACCGACGACCCGCAGCGGCCGGCGCCCCCAGGGCCGAGGGCGGACGGCGGGCTCGACGCCGACGCGGTGGACCGTCCCACGGTCGAGGAGTACGAGGACCCCGGCGCCGCGACGACGATCCTGACCAACGGCGCGCGCCTCTACGTCGACCACGCGCACCCCGAGTACTCCTCGCCCGAGGTCACCACCCCGCTCGACGCGGTGCGCTGGGACAAGGCGGGGGAGCAGGTCGCGCTGCGCGCGGTGCGGCTGCTCATCGCCAACCCGGCGATGCCCGACGTCGTGCTGTACAAGAACAACGTCGACGGCAAGGGCGCGTCCTACGGCACGCACGAGAACTACCTCGTCGACCGCGCCGTGCCGTTCGAGGACCTCGTCGCGCTCCTGACGCCCTTCCTCGTGACCCGCCAGGTGCACGCGGGTGCCGGGCGCGTGGGCCTGGGCCAGGCCGGCCAGGGCGCGGGGTTCCAGCTCTCCCAGCGGGCCGACTACATCGAGGCCGAGGTGGGCCTGGAGACCACGCTGCGCCGCCCCATCGTCAACACGCGCGACGAGCCGCACGCCGACCGGACGCGCTGGCGCCGGCTGCACCTCATCCTCGGCGACGCGACCCTGCTGGAGGTGGCCACCTACCTGCGGCTCGGCACGACGTCGCTCGTGCTGTGGCTCGCCGAGCACGCGGGCGAGCACGGCGCGCTGGTCGAGCGCCTCCTCGGCCTGCGCCTGGCCGACCCCGTGCGCGCCGTGCGCGAGGTGAGCCGGGACCTGACGCTGCGGCGGCCGCTCGACCTGGCCGACGGGCGCCGGATGACCGCGCTCGAGATCCAGGGCGAGTACCTCGCCGCGCTGCGCGAGGCGGTGGGCCCGGACCTCGACCCGGCCACGGCCGACGTCCTGGCGCGCTGGGCCTCGGTGCTCGAGCGCCTGGGCCAGGACCCCATGACGTGCGCCCGCGAGGTCGAGTGGGTGGCCAAGCTCCGGCTGCTGGAGGCGATGCGCTCGCGCGACCGGCTCGCGTGGGACAACCCGCGCCTCGCGGCGATGGACATCCAGTGGTCCGACGTGCGGCCCGAGCGCGGCCTGTACCACCGCCTGCTCGCGTCGGGCGCGGTCGAGCGCCTCGTCACCGACGACGACGTCGCGCGGGCCGTCACCGAGCCGCCGGCGGACACGCGCGCGTACTTCCGCGGCACGGTCGTGCGGCGCTTCGGCGCGCAGGTCCGGGCCGCCTCGTGGGACTCGGTGGTGCTCGACGTCCCGACGCTGCCGAGCCTGCGCCGGATCCCGCTGCTCGACCCGTGGCGGGGCACGGCCGCCCACGTGGGCGAGCTGCTCGACACCTGCGCGGACGCCGCGGAGCTCGTCGACCGCCTCGGCGGCCGCTGACCGCCCGAGGGACGTGCCCGCGCGGCCGCTGCCGAACACGCACGCACCGCCCCGCCCGCGGCGCACCGTGGGCACCTAGGATCGAAGCAGCGCGGTGACCCGCGCGGACCGCACCACCACGCAGCCAGGCACCGGGAGGTCACCATGGCCGGTCAGGACCAGCGACGCCACGAGCGCCACGACGAGGATCCGGCCGATGCCCCGGAGCCGGTCGCGGCCCCCGCCGCCCAGACGCGCGACACCGAGGTCGACGCGCTCCTCGAGGAGATCGACGAGGTGCTGGAGTCGAACGCCGAGTCCTTCGTGCGCGGGTTCGTGCAGAAGGGCGGTCAGTGAGCCTCGATGACCCATGACCTCGACGGCCGTCTCCCGCGGTCCTTCACCACGCCCGGCACGTCCTCCTTCCTCGACTTCCTCGCGGCGCACGACCCCTCGCTGCTGCCGACCGGCCGCACGCTCCCGCCCGGCGAGGCGCCGTCCGCGCCCCACGGCACGACGATCGTCGCGCTGACCTTCGACGGCGGCGTGGTCATGGCGGGGGACCGCCGCGCCACCGCGGGGTCCATGATCGCGAGCCGGCAGATCGAGAAGGTCTTCCCCGCCGACGAGTTCTCCGCCATCGGCATCGCCGGCACCGCGGGCCTCGCGCTCGAGCTGGTCCGGCTCTTCCAGCTCGAGCTCGAGCACTACGAGAAGATCGAGGGCGCGCTGCTCTCGCTGGACGGCAAGGCGAACCGGCTGGCCACGATGGTGCGGGGCAGCCTGGGTCTGGCGATGCAGGGCCTGGCCGTCGTGCCGCTCTTCGGCGGCTACGACCTGCAGCGGGAGGTCGGGCGGATCTTCTCCTACGACGTCACGGGCGGGCGCTACGAGGAGACGGAGTTCCACGCGGTGGGCTCGGGCTCGACGTTCGCGCGCGGCTCGCTGAAGAAGCTGTGGTCGCCCGGCATGAGCGCCGGGGACGCCGTGCGGACCGCGGTGAACGCGCTCGTGGACGCGGCCGACGACGACTCCGCGACCGGTGGTCCGGACGCGACCCGTCGCATCTGGCCCGTCGTCGCCGTCGTCACGGCGTCGGGCTACCTGCGGGTCGACGATGCCGCGCTGGCCGACGTCGTCACCGAGATCGAGGGCGTGCGTCGCGCGCGCGGGGGAGACGTCCGATGAGCATGCCGTTCTACGTCTCGCCCGAGCAGCTGATGCGCGACCGCGCGGACTACGCGCGCAAGGGCATCGCGCGGGGCCGCTCCGTCGTCGTGCTCCAGTACGACGACGGGATCGCGTTCGCGACCGAGAACCCGTCCCGTGCCCTGCACAAGATCTCCGAGATCTACGACCGCATCGCGTTCGCCGCGGTGGGCAAGTACAACGAGTTCGAGAACCTGCGCGTCGCCGGCGTCCGCTACGCCGACCTGCGCGGCTACTCCTACGACCGCACGGACGTCAACGCGCGCGGCCTGGCCAACGCGTACGCGCAGACGCTGGGCACGGTGTTCACCACCGAGTCCAAGCCGCTCGAGGTGGAGCTGTGCGTGGCCGAGGTCGGGGTCACCGCCGACGAGGACCAGATCTACCGCCTCAGCTACGACGGGTCCGTCGCGGACGAGCACGGGTACGTCGTCATGGGCGGCCAGGCCGAGCAGCTCGGCCACGTGCTGGCGGCCGGGTGGCGCCCCGCGCTGGACCTGGCGGCCGTCGTGCAGCTCGCGGTCCAGGTGCTCGGGACGGTGCCCGAGGGGGAGCCCCGCACGCTGGAGGCGCAGCAGCTCGAGGTCGCGGTGCTCGACCGCACGCGTGCCCGGCGCGCCTTCCGGCGCCTGCCGGCGCCGCTGCTCGCGGGCCTGCTGGCACGCGAGCGGCCGGGCCCGGACCCGATGGACCCTGAGGCCGACCGGCCGGCGCCGGGCCCGGACGGGCCGGCCTGACATGGACCGGCGGATCTTCGGCCTGGAGACCGAGTACGGCGTCACGTGCGCGGTGGACCAGGGCCGAGGGCTGTCGGCGGACGAGGTCGCGCGGTACCTCTTCCGCAAGGTCGTGGCGTGGGGGCGCTCGTCCAACGTCTTCCTGCGCAACGGCTCGCGCCTGTACCTCGACGTCGGCTCGCACCCGGAGTACGCGACGGCGGAGTGCGACGACGTCCGCCAGCTCGTCGCGCACGACCGGGGTGGTGAGCGGATCCTCGAAGGGCTGGTCGCCGACGCGCAGCAGCGGCTCGTCCACGAGGGCGTGCCGGGCACCATCCACCTGTTCAAGAACAACACCGACTCGGCCGGCAACTCCTACGGGTGCCACGAGAACTACCTCGTGCGCCGCCAGGGCGACTTCGGCCGCCTGGCGGACGTGCTCGTGCCGTTCCTCATCACGCGCCAGGTCCTCACGGGGGCGGGCAAGGTGCTGCCGACCGCGCGCGGCGCGCAGTACACGCTCTCCCAGCGCGCGGACCACATCTGGGAGTCGGTCTCGAGC
Organism: Actinotalea sp. JY-7876; assembly: GCF_014042015.1. Lineage (NCBI taxonomy): Bacteria > Bacillati > Actinomycetota > Actinomycetes > Micrococcales > Cellulomonadaceae > Actinotalea > Actinotalea sp. JY-7876. The sequence continues at coordinate 1,538,647 of NZ_CP059493.1, forward strand.
GCGACGACGCGGTCGCGCCCGATCATCAACACGCGCGACGAGCCGCACGCCGACGCGGAGGCCTACCGCCGCCTGCACGTCATCGTCGGCGACTCCTCGATGGCCGAGCCGACCACGCTGCTCAAGGTCGCCGCGACCGACCTCGTCCTGCGGCTGGTCGAGGCAGGCCTGCCGATGCGCGAGATCGCGCTCGAGAACCCCATGCGCGCGATCCGTGAGATCAGTCACGACGTGACGGGCACCAAGCCGGTCCAGCTCGCCAACGGCCGCACGGCCTCGGCCGTGGAGATCCAGGAGGAGTTCCTCGCGCGCGTGCAGGACCACGTGGCCGACGGCGTCGAGCTCACGCCGGTGATCAAGCAGACCCTCGAGCTGTGGGAGCGCGGGCTGCACGCGCTGCGCTCGGGGGACCTGTCCCTGGTCGACCGCGAGCTCGACTGGGTCATCAAGCTGCGGCTCATCGAGCGCTACCAGGCCAAGCACGGGCTCAGCCTCGACGACCCGCGCATCGCGCGCCTCGACCTCGCGTACCACGACATCTCTCGCACGCACGGCCTGTACAACCTCCTGGCGGCGCGGGGTCTGGTCGAGCGCGTCGTGACCGACCTGGACGTCTTCGAGGCGACGGCCGTGCCGCCCCAGACGACCCGCGCCAAGCTCCGCGGCGACTTCGTGCGCCGCGCGCAGGAGGCCCGCCGCGACTACACGGTGGACTGGGTCCACCTCAAGCTCAACGACCAGGCGCAGCGCACCGTGCTGTGCAAGGACCCGTTCCGCAGCGTCGACGAGCGGGTGGACCGGCTGCTCGAGTCCCTCTGAGCGACGGGTCGCGGGCGGCCAGAGGTCCCACGACCAGGCAGGAGGTCCCATGATCCGGTGTGCGGACGACCGCATGCTGGAGGGGTGATCCTCGTCGACTCCCTCACCTACGACCGCAGCACCACCGTCCTCACCGCCCGCTTCCGTGCGCCGAGCGCGCCCCGCTGGGCCACCTACGAGTACCGCGGCGTCTCGCCGGAGCTCTACGAGAAGATCCGGGCCGCCGGCCCGCAGCGTGCCCTGACGATCACCCGGGAGGTCGCGCCCGACCACGAGTGGCGCCGCGTGGGGTCCGACTCCTGGTGCGTACCCGGCGTCCCCTCCCAGCCCGGGCCCGACGCCGTCCTGGACGCGGTGACGCGTTACTCGCGGGGCGCCGGCTGAGCCCTCGTGCGGCGGCCGGTCGTCCCGGCCGCGGCCGTTACAGTGGTCCGCCGTGGGCGAGCGCCCGCGGACCTGGGAGGAGCGCTGTGCGTCGACGTCTGCTGGCCGGTGCGGTCGCGACCGCCGTCGCGGTCGCCGCGCTCGCCGGGTGCGGCCCGGACGAGGTGCCGGCACCGCAGGTCACGGTCACGGGTGAGTCGGGCGCGGTGCCCGACCTCGCCTACGAGATGCCGCTGTCCGTGACCGAGCCGGTCGTCGAGGTCGTCTGGGAGGGCACCGGGCCCGAGGTCGTCGACGGCCAGCCCGTGCTCGTCGACTACTACGCGGAGGCCGGCAGCGACGGCACGGTCGTCGGGGAGACCTTCAGCGGCGAGCCCAAGGCCTTCGCGCTGACGGCCGAGGCGCTGGGCGTGGACATCTACGAGGCGCTCCGGGGCCAGCACGTCGGGACCCGGGTGCTGCACGTCGTGCCGCCGGAGGACGGTCAGTCGAGCGCGACGGTGGCGGTCTTCGACCTGCTGCCCACGCGTGCCTCGGGCGACCCGGTCGAGCCGCGGGAGGGCCTGCCCACGGTGACCCTCGGTGAGCACGGCGAGCCGACGATCACGGTGCCCGCGGCCGACCCGCCGCTCGAGCTCGTGGTGCAGCCGCTCGTGCGGGGGCACGGGCCGCAGGTCGAGCCGGGCCAGGTCATCACGGTCCAGTACACGGGCGTGCGGTGGTCGACGGGCGAGGTGTTCGACTCGAGCTGGGGTCCCGGCGAGCTGCCGGCGTCCTTCCCCATCGGTGTCGGCTCCGTCGTCGAGGGCTGGGACGAGGCCCTGGTCGAGCAGACCGTCGGCAGCCAGGTCCTCATCGTGGTGCCGCCGGCGCTCGGGTACGGCGGCTCGGACCACGAGCTCGCCGAGGAGACGCTGGTCTTCGTCGTCGACATCCTCGCCGCCCGCGGCGGCCCGACAGGAAGCTGACCATGGCTCCCGCCGTGCGCGTCATCCCGTGCCTCGACGTCGACGCCGGCCGCGTCGTCAAGGGCGTCAACTTCGCCGACCTGCGTGACGCGGGCGACCCCGTCGAGCTGGCCCGGCGCTACGACGCCGAGGGCGCGGACGAGATCACCTTCCTCGACGTGTCGGCGTCGTCCGGCGACCGCGAGACGACGTACGACGTCGTCCGGCGCACCGCGTCCGAGGTCTTCGTCCCGCTGACCGTCGGCGGCGGCGTCCGCTCGACCGACGACGTCGACCGGCTGCTGCGTGCGGGCGCCGACAAGGTCGGGGTCAACACGGCGGCGATCGCACGCCCGGAGCTGATCTCCGAGATCGCCGGCCGGTTCGGGAGCCAGGTGCTCGTGCTGTCGGTCGACGCGCGGCGGGTGGTCGACGGTCCGCCGACGCCGTCCGGCTACGAGGTCACCACGCACGGCGGGCGGCGGGGCACCGGCATCGACGCCGTCGAGTGGGCCGTCCGCGCGGTCGAGCTGGGCGCCGGGGAGGTGCTCCTCAACTCGATGGACGCGGACGGCACCGTCGCGGGCTTCGACCTGGAGATGTTCGCCGACGTGCGCTCGAAGGTCGCCGTGCCGCTCATCGCCAGCGGGGGCGCCGGGACGCCGGAGCACTTCGTGGCCGCCGCGCGGGCGGGCGCCGACGCGCTGCTCGCCGCGAGCGTGTTCCACTTCGGCGCGCTGACGATCGGTCAGGTCAAGGACGAGCTGCGCCGGGCGGGCGTCGCGGTCCGCTGAGCACGCCCGCTCAGGGCCGGGCGGCCGCGCCGCTCACGGCCGCCACGGCGTCCGGGTCGCCCGTCAGCTCGACGTCGGCCGCGGAGCGCCGGCCGAAGGCGTGCAGGACGACGTCGTCCAGGGCGCCGCGGATCGTGACGTCGCCGCGGGGCGTGGTCCTGGCGACGCGTGCGTCGCCCTGCGGCGTCGAGAGCACGACGCCGACGCCTGCCCGCCCGTACGCGAGCCGGGCCATGAGGCGCAGCTGGCGCCAGAGGGCCTCCGCGTGCGCGTCGGTGCGCGCGCGGGGCGGCGTGGCCCGCCCGGTGGTGCCGCGGCGGACGTCCTCGGTGTGCACGAAGAGCTCGAGCAGGTTGACCGGGTCGCCGGCGAGCCGCATCGGGTGGTGCCGGGGCGGGCCGCCGGCGACGCGGTCGACCAGCGCCGCGTAGTTCGCGGGCGACGAGGACCGGTCGCCGAGCGCGCGGATCGCGGCCTCGGCACGCTCGGCCAGCGGGGGCACCACGGCGCCGGCGGCGACGAGCGACGACTCGCGTAGCGCGACGTGCGCCGCGAGGTGCTCGGTCAGCCAGCCCTCGCAGAGGGTCGGCTGCCGCGGACCCGCCTCGCGGAGGGCGTCGACCAGGGCGGAACGTTCGACGGTGTGCCAGGGCATGGCCGATGGTCGCATGCCTAGGATGGGCCCACCCCCTGACGACTGCCGGGAAGGACTGTGCCCCCGTGGGCTCGAATCGATTCACGCCCGGTGGTCCGCCTGCCGGACCCGGCACCCGCACGCGTCGTGCCGCCCTCACGGGCGGCCCCGTGCGGCGGTCGCTGCAGCTCATCGGGCGCGGCCTGGCGAGCCAGCCGCGCACGTACGTGCTCGCGATCGTCACGTCAGCGGTGTTCGGCGCGGCGATGGTGGGCGTCAGCGAGGCGCTCGGGACGGTGACGGACCGTGTCGTCGTGCCCGCGCTCGAGGGCGACGACGCGGCGCGCGGGCAGATCTGGCTCGCCGGGCTCGTGCTCGTCGGCGTCGCGCTCGGGCTCGCGACGGCCGTCGCCGGGCGGCGGATCTTCGCCGGCATCGGCTACGCCGACATCCAGGCGGAGCACCGCCGTGCCGTCACCCGGCAGTACCTGCGCCTGCCGATGTCCTGGCACCGCGCGCACCCCACGGGCCAGCTGCTGTCGAACGCGAGCTCCGACGTCGAGGCGGCGACCGGCGTGTTCAACCCGCTGCCCTTCGCGCTCGGCGTCGTCGTGATGATCGGCGTCGCGGCCGTCGCCCTGCTGAGCACCGATGTGTGGCTCGCCCTGACCGCGCTCGGCATCCTCCCGCTGGCCGTCGTGGCGAACGTGGTCTTCCAGCGGCGCATGTCGCCGGCCGCGACGCGCGCGCAGCAGCTGCGGGCCGAGGTTGCCGACGTCGCGCACGAGAGCTTCGAGGCGGCGCTGCTGGTCAAGTCCCTCGGCACCGAGGACCGTGAGGAGCGTCGGTTCGCGCAGCGCACCGACGAGCTGCGGCGGGCCAACGTGCGCGTGGGCCGGATCCGGGCCGTCTTCGACCCGGTGATCGAGCTGCTCCCGAGCCTCGGGACGCTCCTGGTGCTGCTCGTGGGGACCTACCGCGTCGCCGCCGGCGCGGTCGGCACGGGAGACGTCGTCTCGGCGGCCTACCTGCTGACCATCATGGCCGTCCCCGTGCGCGCGTTCGGCTGGGTGCTGGGGGAGCTGCCGCGCGGCCTGGTCGGCTACGACCGCATCGCCCGCGTCCTGGACGCGCCGGGCGCGCTGTCGGTGGGCACGACGCCGCTCGAGCCGGTCGCCCGGGGCGCGGCCGTCCGCCTGCGCGGGGTCGGCGTGCGCGTCAGCGGGGACAGCGCCACGCAGCCGCTGCTGCACGACGTGGACCTGGACCTCCCACCCGGGCGCACCGTCGCGCTCGTGGGCGTGACGGGCGCGGGCAAGACCACGCTCGTGTCGCTGCTCGCGCGGCTGCGGGACCCGGACGAGGGCACGGTCGAGCTCGACGGCGTGGACCTGCGCGACGTCGCACCGGACGACCTCGCGCGCCAGGTGGCGCTCGTGCCGCAGCACGCGTTCGTGTTCGAGGACAGCGTCCGGTCGAACGTCACGCTGGCCGACGACGGGGACCCGGGCGCCCCCGGAGACGACGCGGTCTGGGAGGCGCTGCGCCTCGCGCGCGTCGACGGCGTCGTCCGTGCGCTGCCCGGCGGGCTCGACGCGCCGCTCGGCGAGCGCGGCGCGAACCTCTCGGGCGGGCAGCGTCAGCGCCTGGTCATCGCCCGCGCGCTGGTCCGGCGCCCGCGGCTCCTGGTCCTCGACGACGCGACCTCGGCGGTGGACCCGCGCGTCGAGCAGGAGATCCTCACGGGCCTGCGGCGCTCCGCGGAGGCCGGTGCCGGCGCCGGGCCGACCGTGCTCATGGTCGCCTACCGGATGTCGTCGGTGCTGCTCGCCGACGAGGTCGTCCACCTCGAGGGCGGCCGCATCGCCGACCGCGGCACGCACGAGGAGCTGCTCGCGCGCGACCCGGGCTACCGGGAGCTGGCGACCGCGTACCTGCAGGAGTCGGAGCGCCGCACCGCGGCCCGGGCGGCGGCGCCCGGTGACGAGGACGCGGTCGAGGGCCCCGACGAGGACGCGGTCGAGGGCCGCCGCGTCACGGGCCGGAGGAGCGGGCGATGAGCACGACGACGGCGCCGGACGGGCGCGGGCGCGCCGGGGTGCGCCTCGCGCGCACGAGCAGCCTCGGGCCGATGGCCACGCTGCGCCGCGGCCTGGAGATCTCGCCCCAGATCGTGCAGGGCCTGTGGCTCACGGTGCTGCTGGCGGTGGCGGCGGCTGCCGGTCGCATCGTCGTACCCGTCACGGTGCAGCAGACGATGGACACCGCGATCCTCGCCCCGGGCGGCCCGGAGACCGGTCGCGTGGTGGAGCTCGTCGGGCTGGCCGCCCTCGCCCTCGTCCTGGCGGGGGTCTGCTCGGCGCTCGTGAACGTCCGGCTCTTCCGCAGCAGCGAGGCCGGCCTGGCGACGCTGCGCGTGCGGGCCTTCCGCCACGTGCACGACCTGTCGGCCCTCACGCAGGGGACCGAGCGCCGCGGCAGCCTCGTCTCCCGCGTGACCTCCGACGTCGACACGATCTCGCTGTTCGTGCAGTGGGGCGGGATCCAGCTCCTCGTGTCCGTGCTGCAGATCCTCGTGGCGACGGCGCTCATGCTCGTCTACTCCTGGCAGCTGACGATCGTCGTGTGGCTGTGCTTCGTGCCGCTCTTCCTCGTGCTGCGCCCCGCCCAGAAGCGCGTGAGCGCCGCGTACGGGCTCGTGCGCGAGCGCATGGGCGCCATGCTCGGCGCGATCTCCGAGGCGGTCGTGGGCGCCGAGACGATCCGCGCCTACGGCGTGGCCCCGCGGACGCAGCGGCGCATCGACGCGGCGGTGAGCCGGACGCGCGAGGCGATGGTCCGCGCGCAGGTGCGGGTCGCGCTCGTGTTCTCGAGCGGCTCGTTCGTCGCCAACGCCGTGCTCGCGGCCGTCGTCGTCGTGGGCACCTTCCTCGGCGTCGCGGGCGAGATCACCGTCGGGCGGCTGCTCGCCTTCCTCTTCCTCGTCCAGCTCTTCACGGGCCCGGTCCAGATGGCGACCGAGATCCTCAACGAGCTCCAGAACGCGCTGGCGGGCTGGCGGCGCGTCCTCGGCGTCATCGACACCGAGGTCGAGGTCGCCGACCCGGCCGACGGTGGCCGCACGACGCCGCGCGGGGCCGCCGGCGTGGAGCTGCGCGGCGTCTCGTTCGCCTACCCGGACGGCCCGCCCGTGCTGCGCGACGTGGACCTGGTCCTGCCCGCGACGGCGAAGGTCGCCGTGGTCGGCGCAACCGGGTCGGGCAAGACGACCCTCGCGAAGCTGGTCACGCGCCTGGTGGACCCGGCGCAGGGCGCCGTCCTGCTCGACGGCGTCGACCTGCGCGAGCTCCCGCTCGACCACCTGCGCCGGCGCGTGGTGCTCGTGCCGCAGGAGGGGTTCCTGTTCGAGGGGACGGTGGCCGACAACGTCGCCTACGGCGCGCGCGAGGACGACCTCCCGGACCGCGAGGCCGCCGTCACGCGCGCGTTCGAGGACCTCGGCCTGGCGGACTGGCTCGCCGACCTCCCGGACGGCCTGCACACCGACGTCGGCCAGCGCGGCGAGCGCATGTCGGCGGGGGAGCGCCAGCTCGTCGCCCTCGCCCGCGCCCACCTCGCGGCGGCGGACTTCCTCGTGCTGGACGAGGCGACCTCGGCCGTCGACCCGGCGACCGAGGTGCGGATCGCGCGCGCGCTCGACCAGCTCACGGCCGGGCGCAGCACGCTGACGATCGCCCACCGGCTCTCCACCGCGGAGGCGGCCGACCTGGTCGTGGTGGTCGAGGCGGGACGGGTGGTCCAGGTCGGCCCCCACGAGGAGCTGGTCCGGCAGGACGGCCCCTACGCCGCGATGCACGCGGCCTGGCTCGCGCAGACGCGCTGACCCGTCCGGACGCGACGACGCGGTGCCCCGCGCCCGTGGCAGGATCGGCTGGTGCCCGACCTTCCTGCCTCCCCCCTCGACCCCGCCCTCGCCGCACGTCTGCGGCGGGACGACGCCGGCCTCGTGTGCGCCGTCGTCCAGCAGCACGACACGCGTGAGGTGCTCATGGTCGGCTGGATGGACGACGAGGCCCTGCACCGCACCCTGACCAGCGGACGCGTGACCTTCTGGAGCCGCTCGCGCCAGGAGTACTGGCGCAAGGGCGACACCTCCGGCCACGTCCAGCACGTGCGTTCCGTCGCGCTCGACTGCGACGGCGACGCGGTGCTCGTGCGGGTGGACCAGGTGGGCGCCGCGTGCCACACCGGCACGCGCACGTGCTTCGAGGCCGGGGGCGACCTCGGTGCGGTCGTCGGGTCCGGCGCCGCGGCACCGCGGGGTGAGGTGTGAGCGCCGCGCTCGACCAGCAGGCGCGCGAGGTCGCGGAGCTGACCTGGGGCGCGACCTGGCCGGCCCTGCCGACGTTCCGGGAGCTCGCCCGCGACCGGCGCGTCATCCCGGTCGTGCGCCGCCTCCTCGCCGACGAGGTGACCCCGGTGGGCCTGTACCGCACCCTCGCCGGCGGGCGTCCGGGGACCTTCATCCTCGAGTCCGCCGAGGTCGACGGCACCTGGTCGCGCTGGTCCTTCGTCGGCGTGGCGTCGCGCGCGACCCTCACCGTCACGGACGGCCGCGCCGCCTGGCTCGGTGACGTGCCGGTGGGTGTGCCGCGCGAGGGTGACGTGCTCGACGTCCTCGCCGAGACCCTCGAGGTGCTGCGCACGCCCGCCGTGCCCGGGCTGCCGCCGCTGACCGGCGGCCTCGTGGGTGCGCTCGGCTGGGACGTGGTCCGGCACTGGGAGCCGACGCTGCCGGCCAAGGCCCCCGAGGAGCTCGACGTCCCGGAGCTCACGCTGTGCCTCGCGACCGACCTTGCCGTGGTCGACCACGTCGACGGCTCGGTGTGGCTGGTGGCGAACGCCATCAACTTCGACGACACGGACGCGCGCGTCGACGAGGCCCATGCCGACGCCGTCGCGCGCCTCGACCGGATGCAGGCCGGCCTCGCGACGGCGCTTCCCGCCGCACCCGCCGTGCTCGCGGACGACGTCCCCGAGCCCGAGCTCGAGTTCCGCAGCCCGCGGCACGAGTTCACCGAGGCGGTGCGCGCCGGCAAGGAGGCGATCCGCGAGGGCGAGGTGTTCCAGGTCGTCATCTCGCAGCGGCTGGACCTCGACTGCCCGGCGGACCCGCTGGACGTGTACCGCGTGCTGCGGACCATCAACCCGAGCCCGTACATGTACTGCTTCGCGCTGCAGGACGCCGCGGGACGCGAGTTCGCCGTGGTGGGCTCGAGCCCGGAGACGCTGGTCAAGGTGACCGACCGCCAGGTCGTGACGTTCCCCATCGCCGGCTCGCGGCCGCGCGGCGCCACGCCGGCGCAGGACGCCGAGCTGGGTGAGGAGCTGCTCGCCGACCCCAAGGAGCGCGCCGAGCACATCATGCTCGTCGACCTCTCGCGCAACGACCTCGTCAAGGTCTGCGAGCCGACGAGCGTCGAGGTGGTCGAGCTCATGGCCGTGCGCCGGTTCAGCCACATCATGCACATCTGCTCGACGGTGGTCGGGACGCTGCGCGCGGGCGCCACCGCGCTGCAGACGCTCACGGCCACGTTCCCCGCCGGCACGCTGTCGGGGGCGCCCAAGCCCCGGGCGATCGCCCTGATCGACGAGCTGGAGCCGGCCCGGCGCGGCATCTACGGGGGCACGGTCGGGTACTTCGACTTCGCGGGCAACATGGACATGGCGATCGCGATCCGCACCGCGCTCATCCGCGACGGGCGCGCGAGCGTCCAGGCCGGGGGCGGGATCGTCGCGGACTCGGTGGAGGAGCTCGAGTACGCCGAGTCGCGCAACAAGGCCGCCGCCGCGGTCCGCGCGGTCCAGCTCGCCGCACGCCTGCGCGCCGCCCGATGACGGACGCGGTGCCGCGGGACCAGGCCGGCGGACCCGCGCCGGACGAGAACCGCGCGGCGCGGCCGCGCTCCGGGCGCGCCCGGACCGTCTGGGCCGCGCTCGTGCTCGGCGCGGCGGCCCTGCTCGCCGGCACGGGCGTCTGGGTCCGGGGCACGACGACGAGCCCCGTGGCCGGCGCGGTGCCCGTCGCCGCCGTCGGCTCCGTGGTCGCGCCCGGCGTCAACGCGGGCGGCCTGCTCGTGCTCGCCGCGGCGGGCGCGCTGGCCCTCGGCGGGCGCTGGGGCGCCCGGCTCGCCGGCGCGGGGATCGCGCTCGGCGGGGTGCTGGTCGCCGCGTCCGCCGCCGGCGGGCTCGCGGACCCGGAGCGGGCGGCCGGCTCGGCGGCCTCGGCGGAGGTCGGCGTCTCCGCGCTCACCGGGCCCGTGGTCGTCACGCCCCTGCCATGGGTCGCCGTGGCGCTCGGCGCGGCCCTGGTGCTGCTGGGCGTCGTCGCGGTCGTGCGCGCCGGCCGCTGGCCGGCGCGCCGGAGCGACCGGCACGAGGTGCCCGCACCCGCACCCGGTGAGCCGTCCCGCCCGACGACGGCGCAGCCCGCCCCGGAGCGCGCGGCCGACGACCTCGACGCGTGGGACGCGCTCTCGCGCGGCGAGGACCCCACCTGACCCGACCGTCCCCTTCCCGGGCGACGAGTCCGGGTCCACCGACCTCACTTCGAGAAACTCACCCGACACGGGCTCCCGCTCGGTGCGACGCGCACGGGCACTTTGGATAGGCTCGCGTCCACTTCCACGAAAGGCACTGAACGCAATGCGAGAGACCAACGAGGCGACCGGCGAGGTCAGCTACCTGCCGCCGGCCGCTCCGCCACGCAACCACGGTCACACGACCGCCGCCTGGGTCACCGTGATCCTGGTGCTGGCCGGTGCCGTGGTGTCGTCGATCGCCATGATCATGGCCGAGTCGTGGTTGTTCTGGGCCGGGCTCGTCGTCATCCTTCTCGGCCTCGTCCTCGGACGGGTCCTGAAGATGCTCGGGTTCGGCCAGCCCGGCCAGAAGGCCGGTCACCACGACGCGGGCGAAGCCGCGTCGTGAATCCCCAGAGACCAGGAGTGAGTGCATGAGCACACCGCCCGGACCCCAGGAGCCCACCGGATCGGACCCGTACGGCTCGACGCCGTCGTACGGTTCCACGCCGCCGCCCCCCTCGTACGGTGGCGGGGGCTACCAGCCCGCCGGCAGCCCGCCCTCGAACTACCTCGTGTGGGCGATCATCTCCGTGTTCCTGTGCTGGCCGCTGGCCATCCCGGCGATCATCTTCTCGACCCAGGTGAACACCAAGTGGGCGCAGGGTGACGCCGCGGGCGCGCAGGAGTCGTCCCGCAAGGCCAAGCAGTTCTCGCTGTGGGCGACGATCCTCGGCGGCGTCGGCCTCCTGCTGTACATCATCCTCGTCGCCGCAGGGGTCATGGCGGGCATGAACGACCCGACGTACTGATCCCGGGCCCGCGGATGGTTGCACCACCTGCGGGAGCACCCGGCGGACACACCAGGACGCATGGGCGCCGCGCTCGACGCGCCGCCCTCCTGGCTCCACTGACGATGGCCGCGGCGGCCTCCGCCGCGGCCATCGTCGTCGGTGCTTCCGACCCGTACGAGCCCGGGCACTTCCCGACCTGCCCGGTGCTGACGCTGACGGGGTTCTTCTGCACCGGCTGCGGCACGCTGCGCGCCACGCACAGCCTCATGCACCTCGACATCGCGGCGGCGTGGGACATGAACCCGCTCCTGCTGCTGCTCGCGCCGTTCGCCGTCGCCTCGTGGCTGGCCTGGACGGTGCGCGCCTGGACCGGGCGGCCGCGCAGCTGGGCCGCCCCACCCTGGGCGCTCTGGACCGTCGTGGTGGCGATGGTCGTGTTCACCGTGGGCCGGAATGTGCCCGCGCTCGCCCCGTGGCTGGCGCCCTGACGCGCCGGTGACCGCCGCTCGCCCGGTCGTCGCGGTCCCAGCAGATGGGCGTGACGGGGCCGGTCCCCGGTCGGCCCTACGATGACCCGGACGGGTTCGCGGGGTTGGACCCACGGGGGAGGTGGGACATGACGGTCCTCGAGGACATCATCGCTGGGGTACGGATCGACCTCGCCGCGCGCGAGGAGCAGACGCCGCTGGCGCTCGTGAAGGAGCGCGCCGCGCGGCAGCCGGCGGCCAAGGAGTGCCACCTGCACGACGAGGAGGCGGTCGCGGTCATCGCGGAGGTCAAGCGCTCGAGCCCGAGCAAGGGCTCGCTGGCGTCGATCGACGACCCGGCCGCGCTCGCGTCCGAGTACGAGGCCGGCGGCGCCACGGCGATCTCGGTGCTCACCGAGGAGCGGCGCTTCGGCGGCAGCCTCGCCGACCTCACGGCGGTGCGCGCGGCGGTCGACGTGCCGGTGCTGCGCAAGGACTTCGTCGTCACGCCGTACCAGGTGTGGGAGGCGCGCGCCCACGGGGCGGACCTGTGCCTGCTCATCGTGGCCGCGCTCTCGCAGACGGTGCTGACGTCGCTGGTGGAGCGCGTGCACTCGCTCGGCATGACCGCGCTGGTCGAGGTGCACGACGTCGACGAGGTCGGGCGCGCGCTCGACGCCGGCGCGCGCTGCATCGGCGTCAACGCCCGCAACCTCAAGACGCTCGAGGTGGACCGCACGACCTTCGCGCGGCTCGCCCCGATGATCCCCGACGGCGTGGTCCGCGTCGCCGAGTCCGGTGTGCGCGGTCCGCACGACGTCATGGACTACGCGCGCTCCGGCGCCGACGCCGTCCTGGTCGGCGAGACCCTGGTCACCGGGCGCGACCCGCGGGCCGCGGTCGCCGACCTCGTGGCCGCCGGCGCCCACCCCTCGCTGCGGGCGGTGCGCCAGTGACCGCGACGCCCGGCCAAGAGCAGGCCGGCACGGCCGTGCCCGAGGCGCCCGGGGTGGGCGTGACGGGCGACCAGCCGTCGGCCCCGGACTTCCACGACCAGCCCGAGACGCACGGCCCGGTGACCGCCGAGGCGGGCTCCGGCCCGTACTTCGGGGACTTCGGCGGGCGCTTCGTGCCGGAGGCCCTCATCGAGGCGCTCGACGAGCTCGACGCCGAGTACGCGAAGGCCAAGGCCGACCCGACGTTCGGCGAGGAGCTGGCGCGCCTGCACCGCACCTACACGGGCCGGCCGAGCATCATCACCGAGGTGCCACGCTTCGCCCGGCACTGCGGCGGCGTGCGCGTGATCCTCAAGCGCGAGGACCTCAACCACACGGGCTCACACAAGATCAACAACGTGCTGGGCCAGGCGCTGCTCACCAAGCGCCTGGGCAAGAAGCGCGTGATCGCCGAGACGGGCGCCGGCCAGCACGGCGTCGCCACCGCGACGGCTGCCGCGCTCTTCGACCTCGACTGCGTCATCTACATGGGCGAGGAGGACACGCGGCGCCAGGCGCTCAACGTCGCGCGCATGCGGCTCCTCGGCGCCGAGGTCGTCCCGGTCACGACGGGGTCGCGCACCCTCAAGGACGCCATCAACGAGGCCCTGCGCGACTGGGTCACCAACGTCGGGACGACCAACTACGTCTTCGGCACGGTCGCCGGACCGCACCCGTTCCCGGCCATGGTCCGCGACCTCCAGCGGATCATCGGCGTGGAGGCGAGGCAGCAGGTGCTCGAGCTCGCCGGCCGGCTGCCCGACGTCGTCGCCGCGTGCGTCGGCGGCGGGTCCAACGCCATCGGGATCTTCCACGCGTTCCTCGACGACCCCTCCGTGCGCCTCGTCGGCCTGGAGGCCGGCGGCGACGGGGTCGACACCGGCCGCCACGCCGCGACGCTGACCGGCGGCGCCCCCGGGGTCCTGCACGGCGCGCGCTCGTTCCTGCTCCAGGACGACGACGGCCAGACGATCGAGAGCCACTCGATCTCGGCGGGGCTCGACTACCCGGGCGTCGGGCCCGAGCACTCGTGGCTCGCCACGACCGGACGCGCGGAGTACCGGCCCGTGACCGACGCGCAGGCCATGGAGGCGTTCCGCCTGATGTGCCGCACCGAGGGCATCATCCCGGCGATCGAGTCGTCGCACGCGCTGGCGGGCGCCATGCAGCTCGGCCAGGAGGCCGCAGCCGCCGGTCGCCACGACGAGATCATCCTCGTGAACCTGTCGGGACGCGGGGACAAGGACGTCGAGACCGCCGCCGAGTGGTTCTCGTTGCTCGAGGAGGGCACCGCGTGACCCAGGACGCCGTCTCCCGGACCGCCGCGACGCTCGACAGCACCCGGGCCGCGGGGCGCCCCGCGCTCGTCGGCTACCTGCCCGTCGGCTTCCCCGACGTGGCGGGCTCGATCGAGGCCGCCCGGGTCATGGTCGACGCGGGGGTCGACGTCGTCGAGCTCGGGCTGCCGTACTCCGACCCGGTGATGGACGGGCCGGTGATCCAGCGCGCCGTCGAGAGCGCCCTGTCCGGTGGCGTGCGCGTGCGCGACACGCTGCGCGCGATCGAGGGCGTCGCGGCCACGGGCGCCCCGGTCCTCGTCATGACCTACTGGAACCCCGTGCTGCGGTACGGCGTCGACGCGTTCGCGCGCGACGTCGCCGCGGCGGGGGGCGCCGGCCTGATCACGCCCGACCTGATCCCGGACGAGGCGGGGGAGTGGCTCGCGGCCTCGGACGCCCACGGGCTCGACCGCGTGTTCCTGGTCGCACCGAGCTCCACGCCCGAGCGCCTCGCGCTCACGGCCGCGGCCTCGCGGGGCTTCGTCTACGCGGCGTCCACCATGGGCGTCACGGGGACCCGTGCGTCCGTCGGCGAGGACGCGGAGCGTCTCGTGGCCGACACCCGGCGTGCCGGTGCCGAGCGCGTGTGCGTCGGCCTGGGCGTGAGCACGGGGGCGCAGGCCGCCGAGGTGGGCGCGTACGCCGACGGCGTCATCGTCGGCAGCGCGTTCGTGCGCCCCATGGTGGAGGCCGCGACGCCGAGCGAGGGCCTGACCGCGCTCGCCGACGCCGTCGGGCGGATCGCCGAGGGCGTGCGCTCCGCGCGGACACCGAGCCCGCGGACGGCGAGCCCACGGACACCCAGCACGGCGGCGTTGCCATGACCCTGGTCCCGGCCGGCCTGGTCGCGCTCGGGGCACGGCTGCCGGCCGAGATCCCGAGCCCGTCCGAGCACACCTGGTACCTGGGCCCGCTCCCGGTCCGCGCCTACGCGCTGGCGATCCTCGCGGGGATCGCGGCGGCGTTCTGGCTCACCCGCCGCCGCTGGGTCGAGCGTGGGGGCGACCCGGACACGGTCATGGAGATCGTCTTCTGGGCCGTGCCGTTCGGCATCGTCGGCGGCCGGCTGTACCACGTGATCAGCTCGCCGGACGCGTACTTCGGCCCGGACGGGAACCCCTGGCGCGCCTTCGCGATCTGGGAGGGCGGCCTGGGCATCTGGGGCGCGATCGCCCTGGGTGCGCTCGGCGCGTGGATCGGCACCCGACGCGAGGGCGTGCGCTTCGCCGTGTTCGCCGACGCGGTCGCCCCGGGCCTGCTCGTCGCGCAGGCGATCGGCCGGCTCGGCAACTGGTTCAACCAGGAGCTCTTCGGCGGACCCACCACCGCGCCGTGGGGCCTGCGGATCGACCCGCTGGCCCCGACGTTCCCGAGCGGCTACCCGCCCGAGACGCTGTTCCACCCGACCTTCCTCTACGAGATGGTCTGGAACCTGGCCGCGGCCGCGCTGCTCATCGTGCTCGACCGGCGCCTGCGGCTCGGCCACGGTCGCGTCTTCCTGCTCTACGTCGTGCTCTACACGGCGGGCCGGCTGTGGATCGAGCTGCTCCGGATCGACCCCGCCGAGCAGGTCCTCGGGCTGCGCCTCAACGTCTGGACCTCGATCCTGCTGGGGGGTGCGGCACTGATAGCATTCGTGCTGGTCGGGCGCCGTCACCCAGGGCGTGAGACCACCGTGCTGAGCACCCCTGACAGCACGGCGCAGCACGCGCAGCCGGTGACCGAGGACGCGCCGTCGGACGAGACGGTGGCTCCGGACGGTGTCGGGCCCGTAGGCCCGGGAACCGACGACACCCTCCGTTGACCACAGGCTCCTGCCGACGGTGAAGCTCATCATTCGTCGAGATGGCAGACGCCCGTGGCCGCGGCCGGTATCGTCGCAACGCTTTGGGCCGATGGCGTCCCGGTACTTCTCCGATCACCGACCCGTGCCGCGTGCCCGGGCCCAGCGAGGACGGTGCACATGAGCCGGGCGCTCCACCCCACCGCGGAAGCTGCGGGTCTCTACGACCCCGCGGCCGAGCACGACGCCTGCGGCGTCGCGTTCGTCGCCACGCTCCGCGGCACGCCCGGACGCGACATCGTCGATGCCGCGCTCACGGCGCTGCTCAACCTCGACCACCGCGGCGCCGTCGGCGCCGAGACGGACAGCGGTGACGGCGCTGGCATCCTCACGCAGATCCCCGACGCCTTCCTGCGCGACGTCGTCGACGCCGAGCTGCCGGGCGCCGGCCGGTACGCGATCGGCATGGCCTTCCTGCCCACGGACGCCGAGGCGCTCCAGGCCGCCGTCGAGGGCATCGAGAAGCTCGTCGTCGACGAGGGTCTGGAGCTGCTCGCGTGGCGTGACGTGCCGGTGACCGCCGGCCTCGTCGGGCCCACCGCGCGCGCCAGCATGCCCGTCTTCCGCCACCTCGTGGTCGCCGACCCGGCGCGCGAGCTGTCCGGCATCGCCCTCGACCGGCGCGCCTACCGCGTGCGCAAGCGGGCCGAGCACGAGCTGGGCGTCTACTTCGCCTCGCTGTCCGCGCGCACGCTGACCTACAAGGGCATGCTGACCACGGCCCAGCTCGAGCCGTTCTTCCCCGACCTCTCGGACCCGCGGTACGCGTCCGAGATCGGCCTGGTGCACTCGCGCTTCTCGACCAACACGTTCCCGTCGTGGCCGCTGGCGCAGCCCTTCCGCCTCCTCGCGCACAACGGCGAGATCAACACCGTGCGCGGCAACCGCAATTGGATGGCGGCGCGGCAGTCGACCCTCGCGAGCGAGGCGCTGGGCGACCTGGAGCCGCTGCTGCCGGTGTGCAGCCCGGGCAGCAGCGACTCGGGCACGTTCGACGAGGTGCTCGAGCTGCTGCACCTGGCGGGCCGGAGCCTGCCGCACGCCGTGCTCATGATGGTCCCGGAGGCGTGGGAGAACCACGGCGAGATGGACCCGGACCGGCGCGCCTTCTACGAGTACCACGCGAGCCTGATGGAGCCCTGGGACGGGCCCGCGGCGCTCACGTTCACCGACGGCACGCTCATCGGCGCGGTCCTGGACCGCAACGGGCTGCGTCCCGGGCGCTACTGGATCACCGACGACGGCCTCGTCGTGCTCGCGAGCGAGACCGGTGTGCTGGACCTCGACCCGTCCACCGTGGTGCGCAAGGGGCGGCTCGAGCCCGGTCGCATGTTCCTCGTCGACACGGGCGCGGGACGCGTCATCGCGGACGACGAGATCAAGGCGCAGCTCGCGGCGCAGCGGCCGTACGCGCAGTGGGTCGCCGAGCACTCGCTCTTCCTCGACCAGCTGCCCGAGCGCGAGCACGTGCGGCACAGCCCCGCCTCCGTGCGCCGGCGCCAGCGCGCCTTCGGGTACACCGAGGAGGAGCTGAAGATCCTCCTGACCCCCATGGCGGCCACCGGCGGCGAGCCGCTCGGCGCGATGGGCACCGACACGCCGGTCGCGGTGCTCTCCGAGCGCCCGCGGCTGCTCTTCGACTACTTCACCCAGATGTTCGCCCAGGTGACGAACCCGCCGCTGGACGCGATCCGCGAGGAGCTCGTCACGTCGATCGGCGGCGCGATCGGCCCCGAGCCGAACCTGCTCTCCGACGACCCGCAGCACGCGCGCAAGCTCGTGCTCTCGTTCCCCGTGCTGGACAACGACCAGCTCGCCAAGATCGTGCGCATCGACCGCGACCCCGACCTGGCGGGCGTGTTCAGCTCCACCATCGTGCGCGGCCTGTACCCGGTCGCCGGCGGCGAGGCGGCGCTGGCCGCGCGCCTGGAGGAGATCTTCGAGCAGGTCGACCGCGCGGTCGAGGACGGCGTCAGCTTCATCGTCCTCTCGGACCGGCACTCGGACGCCGACCACGCGCCGATCCCCTCGCTGCTGCTCTCGAGCGCCGTGCACCACCACCTGCTGCGCCGGCACACCCGCACCCGGGTGAGCCTCGTGGTCGAGGCGGGCGACGTGCGCGAGGTGCACCACGTCGCGCTCCTCATCGGCTACGGCGCGGCCGCGGTGAACCCGTACCTCGCGATGGAGTCCGTCGAGGACCTGGCGCGGGACGGCTCGCTCGGCGACGTCTCGCCCGAGAAGGCGGTCGCCAACCTCATCAAGGCCCTCGGCAAGGGCGTGCTCAAGATCATGAGCAAGATGGGCATCTCCACGATCGCGTCCTACCGCGGCGCCCAGGTGTTCGAGGCGCTCGGGCTGTCCGCCGCCGTCGTCGAGCGGTACTTCACGGGCACCACGAGCCGCCTGGGCGGCATCGGCCTGGACGTCATCGCCGCCGAGGTCGCCGCGCGGCACGCCGACGCCTACCCGGCCAGCGGCAACCCGCAGGCGCACCGCCGGCTCGAGATCGGCGGCGAGTACCAGTGGCGCCGCGACGGCGAGATCCACCTCTTCGACCCGGAGACGGTCTTCCGCCTGCAGCACTCGACGCGCACCCGCCAGCTCGACGTCTTCCGCCAGTACACGCGCCGGGTGGACGAGCAGTCCTCGCGCCTGGCGACGCTGCGTGGCCTGCTCACGTTCGCCGAGGGCGCGCGCCCGCCGGTCCCGCTCGACGAGGTCGAGCCGGTGAGCGAGATCGTCAAGCGCTTCAACACGGGCGCGATGTCCTACGGCTCGATCTCCGCCGAGGCGCACGAGACCCTCGCGGTGGCGATGAACCGCCTCGGCGGCCGGTCGAACACGGGCGAGGGCGGCGAGGACCCGGCGCGCCTGCGCGACCCGGAGCGCCGCAGCGCGATCAAGCAGATCGCGTCCGGCCGCTTCGGCGTCACGTCGGACTACCTCACCAACGCGGACGACCTGCAGATCAAGATGGCCCAGGGCGCCAAGCCCGGTGAGGGCGGTCAGCTGCCGGGCAACAAGGTCTACCCGTGGATCGCGGCCACGCGGCACTCGACGCCCGGCGTCGGCCTCATCTCCCCGCCGCCGCACCACGACATCTACTCGATCGAGGACCTGGCCCAGCTGATCCACGACCTCAAGAACGCGAACCCCGCGGCGCGCGTCCACGTCAAGCTCGTGAGCGAGTTCGGCGTGGGCACCGTCGCGGCGGGCGTGGCCAAGGCGCACGCCGACGTCGTCCTCATCTCGGGGCACGACGGCGGCACCGGCGCGAGCCCGCTGACCTCGCTCAAGCACGCGGGGACGCCGTGGGAGATCGGCCTGGCCGAGGCGCAGCAGACCCTGGTGCTCAACAACCTGCGCGACCGCGTGGTCGTGCAGGTCGACGGCCAGATGAAGACGGGGCGCGACGTCGTCATCGGTGCGCTGCTGGGCGCCGAGGAGTTCGGGTTCGCGACCGCGCCGCTCATCGTCTCGGGCTGCATCATGATGCGGGTCTGCCACCTGGACACGTGCCCGGTCGGCGTCGCGACCCAGAACCCCGAGCTCCGGGCGCGGTTCACGGGCAAGCCGGAGTTCGTCGAGACGTTCTTCGAGTTCATCGCCACCGAGGTGCGCGAGTACCTCGCCTCGCTCGGCTTCCGCTCGATCGAGGAGGCCGTGGGCCACGTCGAGTCGCTGGACACGCGCGCGGCCGTCGACCACTGGAAGGCCTCCGGGCTGGACCTCGGTCCGGTCCTGGTGCGGCCGGAGCCGGTCCCCGGCTCCTCGCTGCGCCAGACGACCACCCAGGACCACGGCCTGCACAAGGCCCTGGACAACCAGCTCATCGCCCTCGCCGCCGACGCGCTCGAGCGCGCCGAGCCGGTCCGCATCTCGCTGCCCGTGCGCAACGTCAACCGGACGGTCGGCACCATGCTCGGCCACGAGGTCACCAAGCGGTACGGGGGCGACGGGCTGGCCCAGGACACGATCGACGTGACCCTCACGGGGTCGGCCGGTCAGTCCCTCGGCGCCTTCCTGCCGCGGGGCATCACCCTGCGACTCTTCGGCGACGCCAACGACTACGTCGGCAAGGGCCTGTCGGGCGGGCGCGTGCTCGTGCGGCCGGACCAGGCCTCCGTGCTCGCCGGTGACCGCGACGTCATCGCGGGCAACGTCATCGGCTACGGCGCGACGTCGGGGCAGATCTTCCTGCGCGGCGTCGTCGGCGAGCGGTTCGCGGTCCGCAACTCGGGCGCCACGCTGGTGGTCGAGGGCGTCGGCGACCACGCGTGCGAGTACATGACCGGGGGCACCGTGCTGGTGCTCGGTCGCACGGGCCGCAACCTCGGCGCCGGCATGTCCGGCGGCCGGGCGTACGTGCTCGACCTGCGCCGCGAGGCGGTCAACGCCCCGGGCCTCGCCGCCGGCGAGCTGGCCCTGTCGGCGCTCGACGCGCAGGACGCGGTCGTGGTCGAGGGCCTGCTCCGGACCCACCTCGAGGAGACCGGCTCACCGCGGGCGGCCGAGCTGCTCGACGACCTGCCCGCGGCGCTCGAGCGCTTCACGCGGGTGCTGCCCACCGAGTACGAGCGCATGCTCGC
The DNA here is from genome assembly GCF_014042015.1 of Actinotalea sp. JY-7876. Lineage (NCBI taxonomy): Bacteria > Bacillati > Actinomycetota > Actinomycetes > Micrococcales > Cellulomonadaceae > Actinotalea > Actinotalea sp. JY-7876. The sequence goes on from NZ_CP059493.1 coordinate 1,558,837, forward strand.
GAGCCTCGCCGCCGCGGAGCAGGAGGGGCTCGACCCCGCCGCCCCGGGTGTGTGGGACACGATCCTGGAGGTGTCCCGTGGCTGACCCCCGCGGCTTCCTGAAGGTCAGGGACCGGGAGCTCCCGCCCAGCCGTCCGGTGCCCGTCCGCCTCATGGACTGGCGCGAGGTCGTCGAGCACCGCACCGCCGCCGAGAGCGCCGAGCACGCCACCATGCTGCACGCCCAGGCGGGCCGGTGCATGGACTGCGGGATCCCCTTCTGCCACCAGGGCTGCCCCCTGGGCAACCTCATCCCGGACTGGAACGACCTGGTCCGCAAGGGGCAGTGGGCCGAGGCCAGCGACCGGCTGCACCAGACCAACAACTTCCCCGAGTTCACGGGGCGCATCTGCCCGGCGCCCTGCGAGTCGTCCTGCGTGCTGGGGATCAGCCAGCCGCCCGTCACGATCAAGAACATCGAGGTCTCGATCGCCGACGAGGCGTTCGAGCGGGGCCACGTCACCCCGCAGGTGCCGCACTTCCTGACGGGCAGCACGGTCGCGGTCGTCGGCTCGGGTCCGGCCGGGCTCGCCGCCGCCCAGCAGCTCACCCGGGCGGGGCACACCGTCGCCGTCTTCGAGCGGGACGCGCGCATCGGCGGCCTGCTGCGGTTCGGCGTGCCGGACTTCAAGCTCGAGAAGCAGCTCATCGACCGCCGCGTGGCGCAGATGGAGGCCGAGGGCACGCGCTTCCGCCCCGGTGTCGAGATCGGCCGCGACATCACCTGGAAGGAGCTGCGCGCCCGGTACGACGCCGTCGTCGTCGCGACCGGCGCGCCGGTGCCGCGCGCGCTGCCGGTGCCGGGTGCCGACCTGAGCGGCGTGCACCCCGCGATGGAGTACCTGCACCAGGCGAACGACGTCGTCGCGGGCGTCGAGGTGCCCGACCAGATCGTCGCGACCGGCAAGCACGTCGTCATCATCGGCGGCGGCGACACCGGGTCCGACTGCCTGGGCACGGCCCTGCGCCAGGGCGCGGCGTCGGTCACGACGCTCGCGATCGGCCTGCAGCCGCCGCTCGACCGGCCCGAGAACCAGCCGTGGCCCACGGACCCGCTGCTCTTCGAGGTCTCGACCTCCCACGAGGAGGGCGGCGAGCGCGCCTACCTCGCGTCGACGGTCGCGCTGCTCGGTGACGACGAGGGGCGCGTCACCGCGCTCCGCGTCGCGACGACGGAGTACCTGCCGGACGGCCGGCGCGTGCCCACCGCCGGGACCGAGCGCGACATCCCGGCCGACCTCGTGCTGGTGGCGATGGGCTTCACCGGGCCCGAGACGGACGTGCTCGTCGAGCAGACCGGCGCCGACGTGACCGGTCGGGGCGCCATCGCCCGCGGCGAGGACTACGCGTCGTCGGTCCCCGGCGTCTTCGTCGCCGGCGACGCCGGACGCGGCCAGTCGCTCATCGTGTGGGCGATCGCCGAGGGGCGCGCCGCCGCCGCCGAGGTCGACGCCTACCTGCGCGGGAGCACGGAGCTGCCCGCTCCCGTGCGGCCGAGCGACCGGGCCATGCGCCCCTGACACCGTCGTGACGGCCCCCCCGGCCGCCACGGTACGACGCCCCCACGGGCGGCCCGCTCGCAGCACCGCCCGCGAGCAGGCATCGTGGGACCGCCCCCCGCCGTCGCGGCGGGCGACATGATGGCGCCCCCGGGCGCCGACCCCGGGGCCGAAAGGTCCCGGTGCCGAGGACATAGGCTGGAGACATGCGTAGAGCCAAGATCGTCTGCACCATCGGACCCGCGACCGAGTCGCCCGAGCAGATCCAGGCGCTCGTCGACGCCGGCATGGACGTGGCGCGGATCAACCGCAGCCACGGCGACGCGTCGGAGCACGAGGCCGTCATCAACCGGGTGCGTGCCGCCGCGACGGCCTCGGGCCGCGCCGTCGCCGTGCTCGTGGACCTGCAGGGCCCCAAGATCCGCCTGGGCCGCTTCACCGAGGGCAAGCACGAGCTCGCCGACGGTGACGTCTTCACCATCACGACGGACGAGGTCCCGGGCACCAAGGAGCGCGTGTCCACGACCTACAAGGGTCTGCCGGGCGACGCCAAGATCGGCGACCGGATCCTCATCGACGACGGCCGCGTGGCCGTCCGGATCACCGACGTGACCGCGACCGACGTCGTGACGCGCGTCGAGGTCGGCGGACCCGTCTCGAACAACAAGGGCCTCAACCTCCCGGGCGTCGCCGTGAGCGTCCCCGCCATGTCGGACAAGGACGAGGAGGACCTGCGCTGGGCGCTGCGCCTGGGCGCGGACCTCATCGCCCTGTCGTTCGTGCGCAGCGCGGCCGACTACGACGACGTCGCGCGGATCATGGCCGAGGAGGGCCGCACGGTCCCCGTCATCGCCAAGGTCGAGAAGCCGCAGGCGGTCGAGAACCTCGTCGAGATCGTCGACGCGTTCGACGGCATCATGGTCGCGCGTGGCGACCTCGGCGTGGAGCTGCCGCTGGAGCAGGTGCCGCTCGTCCAGAAGCGCGCCATCGAGCTCGCGCGCCGGTCGGCCAAGCCGGTCATCGTCGCGACCCAGGTGCTCGAGTCGATGATCTCGGCGCCGCGCCCGACCCGCGCCGAGACGTCCGACTGCGCCAACGCCGTGCTCGACGGCGCGGACGCGGTGATGCTCTCGGGCGAGACCAGCGTGGGCGAGTACCCGATCGAGGCCGTGCGCACGATGGCGCGGATCATCGAGAACACCGAGGAGCACGGCCACGACCGCATGGCCCCCCTCGGCTGGAGCCCGAAGACCCGAGGTGGCGCCATCACCCGCGCCGCGGCCGAGGTCGCCGAGACGCTCGGTGTGAAGTACCTCGTGACCTTCACGCAGAGCGGCGACTCCGCCCGCCGGGTCTCGCGGCTGCGTTCCGGGATCCCGATGCTGGCGTTCACGCCCGACCCGCACGTGCGCAACACCCTCGCGCTCACGTGGGGCGTGCAGACGTACGAGGTGCCGACGGTCGCCCACACGGACGCGATGGTCGTGCAGGTCGACCAGACGCTGCGCGCCAACGGCCTGGCCGAGGACGGCGACCTCGTGGTCATCGTCTTCGGTGCGCCGGTGGGCGTCCCGGGCACGACGAACTCGCTGCTCGTCCACAAGATCGGGACCGAGGTCAGCGCGACGCACTGACGCGGCCGCCGAGGCGGTGCCTCGGCACGACCGACACGCGCCCCGGGCGCTCAGCCTTCCGGCTGGGCACCCGGGGCGTCGTCGTGCCCACCGGCGGCGGATCGTCGGACCGCGGCCTCGACGTCCTCGTCGATGAGGTCGTGGTCCACGGCGAGGGCGGTGCGGTAACCGGCAGCGGCCGCCATGACGACCTGGCTCGAGGGGTCGGTGACGTTGCCGGCCGCGAAGACGTGGGGCACGCCGGTGCGCCCGTCGGGCTCGGCCACGACCGTGTGCCCGGACGGGCCGGCCTGCACGTGGGCGCCGAGCGCGGTCAGGAGGGCGTCGCTCGCCACCAGGCGCGGCTGCACCACGAGGGCGCCCAGCCGGACCTCGCCCGCGGGCGTGCGCACAGCCACGAGGGCGTCGTCCTCGAGCACGAGTGCGGTCACCGGGCCGGGGAGGACCGGGATGTCGAGCGCGTCCAGGCGCCGCCGGACGGCGGGTTCGACGTCGTCCGGGTCGACGCCGTGCAGCACCACCGTGACGGCGTCCGTCCACTGCGTCATCGTGAACGCCTTGACGGCGTCCTCCGGGCGGTCGACGAGCACGCCCACCGCGGCCTCACGCACCTCCCAGCCGTGGCAGTACGGGCAGTGCAGGACGTCGCGTCCCCAGCGGTCGGACAGGCCCGGGACGGCGGGCAGCTCGTCGCGCAGACCCGTGGCGAGCACGACGCGCCGCGCCGCGAGGCTCGTCCCGTCGTCCAGCTCGACCGTGACCCGTGCCCGGGACGTCTCGGCCGCGCCCGGTGGGATCGGCGTGACGTCCACGACACGCCCGTGCCTGACCTCGACGCCGTACCGACGCACCTCCTCGACCCCGAGGCTGAGCAGCTCGGCGGGCGGGACGCCGTCACGCGTGAGGAAGCCCTGCACGTGGCCCGCGGCGGCGTTGCGCGGCTCGCCCGCATCGACCACGACGACCGAGCGACGCGACCGGCCCAGCAGGAGGGCGGCGCTCAACCCGGCGGGGCCGGCGCCCACCACGACGACGTCGGTGACGGACACGCGACCACTGTGCCCGTCGGGCGACCGGCTGTCGCGCCGGACGCCGATCGGGCCCGCAGGAGCCGTCCCACGATCGGCGTCCGTCCCCACCGTCACGGACACCCGCGTCCCGTTCAGGTGGCGGACCCCCTGGTGCGCGCCTAGCGTCCAAGCATCGAGAGCGCCGGGACACCCGTGTCGCGGGGCTGAATGGTCAGAGCACGGGCACGGCGCGCCGGGAGGCGGGCCCTGCGCAACCGGCGGCGCCGGCGGTCCCCCAGACCAGCCGGACGCACGCCGGACCGACCGCACGAACGGATGGAGGACGAGATGACGTACGAGAACTCGACGGGTACCACCTCGACGTCCCAGGGCTCCTCGACCGCGCAGACGGCGCGTGACGAGGCCTCGGGGGTCGCGCACAGCGCTGCTGAGAGCGGCAAGTACCTCGCGGGCGAGGCCGGCGCGCAGGCCAAGGGCGTCGCCTCGGAGGCCGGCCGCCAGGCGAAGGACCTGCTCGACCAGGGGCGCAGCCAGCTCGCCTCGAGCGCCCAGAGCCAGCAGCAGCGCCTCACGGACGGGCTGCGCGCCTTCAGCGACGACCTCGGCCGGATGGCCGAGTCGTCGGAGAGCGGCGTGGCGGCGGGCGTCGCCCGCACGGTCGCCGACCAGGCGGGCAGCGTCGCCACGTGGTTCGAGGGGCGCGAGCCCGCGGAGCTGCTCGACGAGGTCAAGCAGTTCGCACGGCGCAAGCCGGGCACGTTCCTCCTCATCGCCGCGGGCGCCGGCCTCGTCGCCGGGCGCCTCATGCGCGGGGTGAAGGACGCGTCGAGCGACGACGCTCCGGCTGCGCTCACGTCGGGCGTGCCGACCTCCGGCGGTGCCCACCGGGCACCCGGGGTGCCGTCGACGCCGCCGCCGCCGACCGGCGGCTACGGCCTCGGCGACACCGCCTCGACCACGGCGCAGACCTACGGCACCACCGGCACGACGTCGACCTACGGCACGACCGGCACGCCCGGCACGTACGGCACGCCCGCGGCGGCCACGGGCGCCTATGGCGACTCCGGCTACTCCAGCGGCGGGTACGGCTCGGGCGTGGGTGGCCCGGCGCCGGTCGCCTCCACCCCCGGCGCCACGCCGGCGGCGGACGACCTCGCGGGCACGGCGACGGGCGACCCGGTCGCCGGCCTCGAGTCGGAGGATCCGTGGACCGGGGAGAACCGGTGAGCGGCAACGTCGACCCGACGGTCGCCGCGGGACGCCCGGCCGCCGACCCCGGCCAGGGGTCGGCGGGGCAGGCGTCGCTCGGGGAGCTCTTCAGCAACGTGACGCGTGACCTGTCGACGCTCATGCGCCAGGAGGTCGCGCTCGCCAAGGCGGAGCTCGCCGACTCGGGCAAGAAGGCCGGCAAGGGCGCGGGGATGCTCTCGGGCGCGGCCGTCGCCGGGCACTTCGTGCTGATCTTCCTCTCGGTCGCGCTGTGGTGGGGCCTCGGGGACCTCATGGACAACTGGACCATCTCGGCGATCATCGTCGCGGTCCTCTGGGGCGTCGTGGCCGCCGTGCTTGCCCTCAAGGGCAGGACCGAGCTCCAGAAGGTCAAGGGCGTACCGCAGACGCAGGAGACGGTCGCCATGATCCCCAACGCACTCAAGGGACACGAGGAGGAGAACCGATGAGCGACCCGGACGAGATCCGCGCCGAGATCGAGCGTACGAGGGCCGAGCTGAGCCAGGACGTCGACGCCCTCGAGGAGAAGGTCAGCCCCAGCCAGATCGCGCACCGCAGGGTCGAGGCGGTCAAGGACCGGGCGACGAGTCTGAAGGACAGGGTGATGGGTGTGTCGGACAGCACGAAGGACCACGCGGCGGGCCTCGGGGACTCGGTCTCCGGCACCACGCACAGCGTCGGCGGCAACGTGGCCGGCGCCGCGCAGGGTGCGGCCGGGAGCGTCAGGGGTGCGGCGCAGGGCGCCGCCCACGGCGTGTCCGGCGCGGCGCAGAGCGTGGCGTCGTCGGCGTCCTCGCTCGCCTCGAGCGCGGGGAGCGCCGTCCGCGGCGTGCCGGGCACGGTGCAGCGTCAGGCCGAGGGCAACCCCCTGGCCGCCGGGCTGGTTGCCTTCGGGCTCGGCTGGCTCGTCGGGTCCCTAATCCCGAGCACCAGCAAGGAGCAGCAGGTCGCGGGCAAGGTGAAGGACCAGGCGGCGCCGCTGGTCGACGAGGCCAAGTCCGTCGCCCAGTCCGTCGCCGCGGACTTCCGCGAGCCCGCGCAGGAGGCGGTGCAGGCGGTCAAGGACGCCGCGGCCGACGCCGCGCACACGCTCAAGGAGGAGGGCCAGCAGGCCGCGCAGGACCTCAAGGGCGAGGCGCAGGGCGCCAAGGAGTCGGTCCAGGAGTCCCGCGAGTCCTGAGCGACGTCACGCGAGCCCCGGCCGGTCCCGGCCGGGGCTCGCGTGCGTGCGCGACGGGTGCACGGTCCGTCGTCGGCAGTAGCGTCGGGGCCGTGACGACCGATCTCAACGCCGACCTGGGCGAGGGCCTGGGCCCCTGGCCGATGGGCCACGACCACGCGCTGCTCGACCTCGTGTCGAGCGCCAACGTCGCCTGCGGCTTCCACGCGGGCGACCCAGCCACGATGCGCCGCACGTGCGCCGCCGCCGGGGAGCGCGGGGTCGTGGTCGGAGCGCACGTGGGCTACCGGGACCTCGTGGGGTTCGGTCGCCGCTTCCTCGACGTGGAGCCCGCGGAGCTCGCCGACGAGGTGGTCTACCAGGTCGGTGCGCTGCAGGCCGTCGCCCGGGCGGCCGGGAGCGACGTGCGCTACGTCAAACCGCACGGCGCGCTCTACCACGCCATCCTGCGGCACGAGGGACAGGCGGCCGCGGTCGTCGACGCCCTCCGTGCGCTCGACGCGTCGCTCCCGCTCGTGACGATGCCGGGCAGCGTCGTCGCGGGCCTCGCGCAGGAGGCGGGGGTCCGGGTGGTCGGCGAGGCCTTCGTCGACCGTGCCTACCGGCCCGACGGCACCCTGGTGCCGCGCACGGAGCCGGGCGCGAACGTGACGGATCCCGGCGACGTGGCCGCGCGTGCGGTCCGCCTCGCCACCGAGGGCGTCGTCGTCGCCGTCGACGGCACCCCGGTCCGCCTCGACGTCGAGACCCTCTGCCTGCACGGGGACGCCCGCGGCGCGGTGGCCGCGGCGCGGGCGGTCCGCCGGGCCCTGGCCGCCGCGGACGTCGGGGTCGGGCCCTTCGTGCCCGGCGGCGCAGGTGGGTGAGCCGACCGCCCGGGTCAGGCGCGTCGGGGACCGGGCGCTCCTGGTCGCCTGCCGGGACGTCGGCGAGGTGCAGGCGGTGGTGGCCCACCTGCGACAGCACCCCGTGCCCGGCCAGGAGGACCTCCAGGCGGGCGCGCTGACGGTGCTCGTCGTCCTGCGGGACCGGCGGCTGCAGGCACGCGCCGCCGCGCTGCTCGGGACGCTCGAGGTCCCGGCGCGGGCGGCGGCGGACGGTCGCCTCGTGGAGGTCGACACCGTGTACGACGGCGAGGACCTCGCCGACGTCGCCCGGCTCACCGGGCGCAGCGTCGAGGCGGTCGTCGCGGCGCACGCGGCCACGCCCTGGACCGCCGCGTTCGCGGGCTTCGCGCCCGGGTTCGTGTACCTGGTCGGCGACGGGCGAGGCGTGCCCCGCCGCGAGACGCCGCGGGCCGCGGTGCCCGCGGGCGCCGTCGCCGTGGGCGGCCCGTACTCCGCCGTCTACCCGCGGCGCAGCCCCGGCGGCTGGCGGCTCCTCGGGCGCACCGAGGCCGCCGTGTGGGATCTCGCGGCCGACCCGCCCGCGCTGCTGCGGCCGGGGGACCGGGTGCGCTTCCGACCCGTGCGCGCCACGGCTCCCACGGCGTCCGGTGCGGGCGCCGCCGCCGCGGCGGCGCCCGTCGTCCCGAGTGTCGCACCGCGCGCGGAGCATCCCGTCCGCGACGGCGACGGCGACGGCGACGGGGCCGCGCTCGAGGTGCTGCACCCGGGGCCGCTGACGCTGGTCGAGGACCTCGGGCGGCCGGGCCGGCGCGATCTCGGCGTCTCTCCGGGCGGTGCGGCCGACCGGGCGGCCGCGCGCGCGGCGAACCGCCTCGTGGGCAACCGTCGCGACGCCGCGCTGCTGGAGACCGTGCTGGGAGGACTGCGGCTGCGGGCGGCGCGCCCCGTCGTCGTCGCGGTCACGGGTGCGGCACGGGAGGCCGAGGTCGCCACGGCCCGCGGCGGGAGGACGGTGTCCGCGTGGCACGCCGTGGGCCTGGCCGAGGGTGATGTCCTGACGGTGCCGGAGCCGCCGTCGGGGCTGCGGTCCTACGTCGCGGTGCGCGGGGGACTGGACGGTGCTCGGGTCCTGGGCAGCCGGTCGAGCGACGTGCTCGGTGGGCTCGGCCCGGGTCCCGTGGCCGCGGGCGCGGTCCTGGGGGTGCGCGGGGAGGTGTCCGGCGCCGTCGGAGCTCCCGAGCCGCCCGTCGTCCCCGAGGCGGGCGCGGTGCGCGTGCGCGCCGTCCCGGGCCCGGACGTCCCGCGTCCGGGGCGGGACGGGGCGACGGGACCCGCGCTGTGGCACGTGCCGTGGACCGTCGCGACGGCGTCGAACCGGATCGGGCTGCGCCTCGAGGGTCGCGCGCTGCCGCCGGCCGACGCGGGGGAGCGCCCGAGCCAGGGCGTCCTGGCGGGCGGGGTGCAGCTGCCCCCGTCGGGTCTGCCCGTCGTCTTCCTGGTCGACCACCCGGTCACGGGCGGCTACCCGGTGGTCGCCACGGTGGTCGACGCCGACCTGGACCGGCTCGCGCAGCTGCGGCCCGGCCAGACCCTGGTGCTGGTCCCGGAGGACCGATGACGACACGCCTGCTGCTGCTCGCCGACACCCACGTGCCCGCCCGCTCCCGCGGGCTGCCGCGGGCGGTGTGGGACCTCGTCGAGCAGGCCGACCTGGTGGTGCACGCGGGCGACTGGGTGGACGTCGCCCTGCTCGACGAGCTCGCGGCGCGGTCCCGCGACCTCCTCGCCTGCTGGGGCAACAACGACGGGCCGGCGCTGCGGACCCGCCTGCCCGAGGTCGCCCGGCGCACCGTCGAGGGGGTGCGGTTCGCCGTGGTCCACGAGACGGGGGCCGCGGCCGGCAGGGAGCGCCGCGCCGACGCCGCCTACCCGGACGCGGACGTCCTCGTGTTCGGGCACAGCCACATCCCGTGGGACACGACGACGCCGTCCGGCCTGCGGCTGCTCAACCCCGGCTCGCCGACCGACCGACGCCGCCAGCCGGTGTGCACCGTCATGACGGCCGTCGTGCCGTCGCGGGGCGGCGACGCGTCGCGGGGCGAGCGCGCCGCGAGCGTCGAGGTGCGCCTGCTGCCCGTCGACCGGAGCGTGTGACCGGTCGACGGGGCGACGCCTCTCCTCAGAAGGTGTCCCGCGGCGGGGCGTCGGCCGGCGTGCTGGTCAGCGGGTGGGCGCGGTGCTCGGCGTGCGCCCGGGCGATCAGCTCGCGCAGCTCGTCCTGGCCCTTGGTCACCGACGAGTGGTCGGCGGCCATGCGCTTGAGCTCCGCCTCCTCCTCGAGGAGCTCGGCGTAGATCCGCTCGCGCTCGGCCGGGTCCGCCGTGTACTCGAGGTCGAGGTACTCGGTCGCGTGGCGTTGGGCGCTGTTGAGCGCGTTCTGGGCTCGACCACGAGGGCTGGCGAGCGACGCCAGGACCGTGACGATCAGGACGCCGACGATGACACCCAGGGACAGCGGGGTGCTCACCTCGACCACGTCGATCGGCTCGCCGTCGTTGACCCAGGGGATGTTGTTCTTGTGCATCGCGTGCAGGATCAGCTTGACGCCGATGAAGCCGAGGATCACCGCGAGCCCGTACGACAGGTAGATGAGGCGGTCCAGCAGGCCGTCGATGAGGAAGTACAGCTGGCGCAGCCCGAGCAGCGAGAACGCCGTCGCGGTGAAGACGATGTACACGTCCTGGGTCAGGCCGAAGATCGCGGGGATCGAGTCGAGCGCGAACAGGATGTCCGTGCCGCCGATGGCGACCATCACCAGGAGCATCGGCGTCAGGGCCCGGCGGCCGTCGACCCGCGTGAACATCTTGTCGCCGTCGTAGTGCTCGGTGGTGTGGAACACCCGGCGCGCCAGCCGGATGACGAAGTTGTCCGCCGTGTGGGAGTCCGAGGACTCGGGCTTGAGCAGGTTGCCCGCCGTGATGAGCAGGATGAGCCCGAACGCGTAGAAGACCCACGCGAACGAGTTGATCAGCGCGGCACCGAGCAGGATGAAGGCGGTCCGGGCGATGAGCGAGAAGGTGATGCCGAAGAGCAGCACCTTCTGCTGGTCCTCGCGCGGCACGCGGAAGCTGCTCATGATGATGAGGAAGACGAAGAGGTTGTCGACGGACAGCGCCTTCTCCGTGATGTAGCCGGCGAAGTACTCCGAGCCGGCGTCGCCGCCCCCGAGCACGAGCACGCCCACGCCGAAGAGCAGGGCGATGCCGACGTACAGCGCCGACCAGATGCTGGCCTCGCGCAGGGTGGGGGTGTGGGCCTTGCGGACGTGGAAGACGTAGTCGAACGCCAGGAGACCGACGATCGCCGCGATCGTCAGGATCCAGACCAGGGGTGAGACAACCATCGGGCGCGAGTCCTCCAGAGCTTCATGCGGGTACCGACGCCCGCGGTTCGCGCGCGCCCTGCGGGAGCAACGTCGGCCGCCCCGTCGAGGTTCCGACACGCGGGGTCCGGCCTCGTCGTCCTGCCCGCAAGCGTAACGGCGGCACCCGGGCGACGCCTGCAAGGATGGCGGTGTGACGCCCGATGCCGCCGCCCGCGTCACCGCTGTGCGTGACGGTGCCCTCGCCCGCCTCCGCGGGCTCGGTGCGGCCTTCGACGAGGTCGTCGAGGCGTCCGCCTGGTCCAACGCCGACGACGAGCACGACCCCGAGGGCGCCACCGTCGCCTTCGAGCGCGCACAGCTCGCGGCGCTGGTGCGCCAGGCCCGCGCGGACCTCGCCGACGCGGACGCCGCCCTCGACCGCCTGGAGGCGGGCACCTACGGCACCTGCGAGCGGTGCGGCGGGCCGGTGGGCGACGACCGGCTCGCTGTGCGGCCGACGGCGCGGCGCTGCGTCGGGTGCGCCGCGTCGCAGGCACGCGAGCGGGGCTGAAGGTCCTACGTCCGACGGCTCGCGGTCGCCGATGGTGGAGGTGCTGGACATCCCCCACCGATCCGAGAGGTCAGCTGTGAACGAGCACACCGCGCCCGCCGCCATCGACGAGGACGACCTGCCCCCGTTCTGGGACTGACGCGCCTGCGGCACCGACGGGAGCACCCATCGGTGCCACTCAGGGCTCCTGAGCCCCCGCATCACCGGGACGGCCGGCGGTCCCGACGCCGTTGACGCCCGCAAGCCCGACCGCACCGCGACCGGTCAGCCGCCCTGCACGCGGTTCGAGAAGCGGGTCGGCTGACGGGCCGGTCGCGGTGCGGCCGAGCCCTGCAGACGCACCGCGACCAGGGCGACGTCGTCGTCGGCGTGGACGGGGAGCATGCGCGCGAGCACCTGGTCGCAGATGGTCTCGGGGTCGGCGGGCGCGAGCTCGCCGAGGGTCCGGCGCAGGAGTGCGATCCCCTCCCGCAGGCCGCGGTCCCGGCGCTCGACCAGGCCGTCCGTGTACAGCAGCAGCGTCGCTCCACGCTCGAGGGTGGCGACGGTCTCCCTGCGCTCGGTGTCCGGGCGCACCCCGAGCAGGATGTCGGGTCGCCCCGCGGTGAGGGCCGCGACGCTCCCGTCGGGGTGGAGGACGAGCGGGGTGGGGTGCCCCGCGTTCGAGAGGCGCACCCGCGTCAGCCCGCGCCCGCGGTCGTCGTCCGTCTGCTCGATCGTGGCCACGACCGCCGTCGCGAGCGCGTCGAGCCGCAGCGACCGCAGCGCGCGGTCGACCCGTTCGAGCACCGCCGCGGGTGTCGCGCCGCAGGTCACAGCCACGCCACGCAGGATCGAGCGGACCTGGCTCATGGTCGCGGCGGCGGCGCCGTCGTGGCCGACGACGTCACCGATCACGATCACCGTCGCGCCGTCCGGCTCCACGAACGCGTCGTACCAGTCGCCGCCCACCTTGGCGGCCTCGGCGGCAGGCACGTAGCGCACGGCGACCTGCAGGTGGTCCGCCTGGGGCGGCTCCGTGAGCAACGAGCGCTGGAACGCCTCCGCCAGCTGGCGCTGCTGGCGGTAGAGGCGGGCGTTGTCCAGCGCCAGGCCGGCGCGTCCGGCGACCTCGCGGGCGGCGGCGAGGTCCGCCGCGGACATCGGCGCGCGCTCGGGGCCACGGAAGAGGCTGATCGCGCCCACCGTGCGTCCTCGCGCCCTCATCGGCAGGGCGGCCGCCGACTCGGGTGCGAGCAGCCGCAGGGCCTCGAGCGCCTCCCCGGGCCGCAGCATCGCCGCGATGCGCTCCGTCGCCTCCGCGGGCACGGCCACCGGCTCTCTGCGGTCCAGCGCGCGCCCCGGGAACGACTCGTCCGCGAGCGCCGCGAGCCGGGTCGTCGCGTACCGGGCGACCAGCGGGCGCGCGACCTCGTCCGCGTGCCACGTCGCGATGTCCCGGAGCCGGCGGCGCGGGGCCCGTCCGTCGCTCGGGAACTCGGCCAGGGTGACCACGCACCAGTCGGCGAGCTCCGGCACCACGAGCTGCACGAGGCGGCCCATGGCCGTCTCGGCGTCCATGGTCTCGGCGAGCTCGTGCGTGACCCGCGCCGTCAGCCGTGCGCGGCGCGCCGCGTCCTCGGCGACGGCCTGCGCGGTGTGCCTGGCGGTGACGTCGAGGAACGACACGCCGAGGCCGTCCGCGTGCGGCCACGCCCGCACCTCGTACCACCGGTCGGACGGCGGCGGCAGGTGGGCCTCGAGCAGCCCCGTCGTGCCGGTGCGCACCGCCTCGTCGCAGGCTGCCTGGAGGGCGGCCGCGACGGGGTCCGGGAACGCCCGCCACAGCGCCGTGCCGGCGAGCTCGTGGCGGCTCCGGCCCAGCATCCGCTCGGCCTCGGCGTTGACGTACGTCACCCGTGCCGCGAGGTCCAGCCCGACGAATGCCGTCGGGATCGACTCGAGCACGCGTGCCACGCGCGCCTCGGTGTCCCGCCGCGCCGTGCTGTCGTACCCGACGCCCAGGACCCGCGCGGGCGTCCCGTCCGAGCCGCTCAGGACGTGGCCGCGCACGGTCAACCACCGCATCGCCCGCCCGGGCACGACCACCCGGCAGTCGAGCTCGACCTCGCCGCGCGCGTCGACGGCCCGCTGGACCGTGCGCCCGACGACGGGCCGGTCGTCCGGGTGCAGGCGTGCCTTGAACTGGGCGACGCTGCCCCGGAACTCCTGGCGCGTGTAGCCGAAGAGGCGCAGCATCCGGTCGTCCCAGTGCAGCTGCCCGGTGGCCAGGTCCCACTCGAAGGTCCCGACGTCGGCCGCCGCGAGCGCCAGCTCGGCGATGACCTCGGAGGGGTCCACCACCGGGCGGCGGGGGCCACGGGGCCGGCCCGCGCCGGACGTCGGACGGTCCCGCCGGGAGCCTCGTACGCGTCGCTCGTCGGCCACCGCAAACCCCCGCACTCACCTCGGTCGTCGCCCATCATCGACCAGGGCGGGTCCGCGGCGCCAGGCTGGGCGCGCGTTCGGGCGACCACGCCGCGGCGCCGGGCTGCCCGTGCGCCGGTGCGACGGGCGGGTGATCCTGGACGAGGGCCGCCGCGTGTCGGCCGGGTGTGCCCGCGCTGCGACGCCGGTACCGGGCACCGTCGTGACGAGCGCCCGTGGCGGCGTGTCGACCCACGCCCCTGAGGCGTCCGTCCGGGCGCGCCCCTGCGGGCTCAGCTCAGGGGTGACTCGCCGTCGGTCCGCACCGCGAACCAGACGGTCTTGCCGCCATCGCGGTGCGGCTCGACGCCCCAGGCCTCCGCCAGGCGCTCGACCAGCCGCAGCCCGTGCCCGCCGGGCACCTCGGGCCCGGTGGAGCGCACGACCGGCAGGTCGTCGCCCGCGTCGACGACGTGCACGAGGAACCGGTCGCCCGCCAGCCCGGCCCGCACCCGGACGGGCTCGGTGGGGCCGTGTGCCAGCGCGTTGGCGGCGAGCTCGCTGGTCAGGAGCTCGATCACGCGGACCATGCCCGGTGCGACCTCGCAGTCCCGGGCGTGCTTGACGGCCCACTGCCGCGCGGCCCGGATGGAGGAGGGTCGCGCCTCGAGGAAGAGCTCGGCGACGGCCATCGGGTCAGCATGGGTCATCATGCGTCCGCTCGCCTGCCGAACCGGCTCCGCGGTGCCCACGTCAGCTTCCCAGCCTGGTTCGGAGCACCTCGGCGATCTCCTGGATGTACTCGTCCATGGCGAGCAGCGGCTCCTGGCCCCACGGATCGGTCAGGTCCGAGTACAGGTTGATCGCGACAGTGGTGTGGTCGTCGACGACGGCGGGCAGCGCGGCGGCCGACCGGAAACCCGCGTCGAGCGCCGCCTGTCGCCAGACCGGCCAGCGGGCCTCGGGCTGGAGGTCGGGGACCAGGACGCCGTGCAGCTGCTCCATGGCCTCGACGCACGGGCCCTCGCCGACGTGCACCTCGACCTCGTCGCAGCGCCGGGCACGGTCGTTGCTGCTCGCGACGTAGGCGAGGGTGCCGCGGCTGCGCAGCGTGATGCTGCAGTGCGTGTCATCGCCGAGCCGGCCGGCCGCCGCGCGTGCGTAGTCGTCGAGGCTCGAGCTCAGGGCGGGCATGGTGACCTCGGTGGTCAGAGGGCGGGCGCCGGGTGGCGCCACGATCGTAGCGGCGACGGAGCGGCCGGCGTGCGCGGCGTTCGGGTGTCGCGTGTCCCGGCGACGGCACGTCGCGCCGCCACACGCCTCCTGACCTGCCACAATCGCGGCCGACGACGGCAGTCGGCGCACCGCGCGGGCCCGTCACCACGTGACCCTGCGCCCCGGTGAGGAGACCGATGTCCAGCACCGGCCGGGTCGGCGCGACCCTCGTCCCCGTGCCGGTCTTCGGGCCGCTCGACGCGCTCACCGACGTCGCCCACGAGCAGTACGCGACGGGGTTCTCGGAGCACGCCGTGCGGCTCGCGCGGACCGGTCGGGCGTTCGCCGCGGCGGCGGACGACGTCGTCTCCGTCAGGTACTTCCGCTACATCGAGGCCATCGCCCTGCAGGAGCTCGGCAGGCACACCGACGCGGTGGTCGCCGCCGAGGCGATCCTGCGCGAGCTGGGCGACGAGGTGCACCCGGCGTGGCGCGCGAAGGCGCTCTCCGTGCTCGTGGAGTCGCGGACCCGGCTGGGTCGGCACTCCGCGGCGATCGCCGCCGCGGCGGAGGCGCACTTCCTGCTGCGCGCCGTGCCCGTGCAGACCTACGACCACCTGTCGGCGAGCGTCGCCGTCGGCCTCGCGCTGCGCTCCATCAACCTCCTCGAGGAGGCCGACGTCGTCCTGGCGACGATCCGGTACGGGGGACGCCCGGAGGTCGACGCCCTCGTGGCGGGCGAGGTCGCGCTGCTGAGCGCGTTCTGGGCGGCGAGCCTGCTGCTCATCGGACGCACCGCCGACGCGCGGGAGCGTCTCGTCCAGTGCGCGTCGCGGGCCCGCCGCATGGTCGCCGCGGCGCGCACGGACGGCAACGACGCCCTCGTCGCCCGCGGCGAGGTGGTCGAGGCGTACGCGATGCTCCACCTGGGGGAGCGAGGGCTCGCGGCCGCGCGGGCAGCGGCCGCCGCCACCCGCTTCGCGCCGCGGTCCGAGCTCGTCGAGACCCACCTGCTCCAGCTCGTGCTGGCCCAGTCCGCCGCCGACGACGGTCGCCTCGACGAGGCGGTCCGGCTGCTGACGACCCTGGTCGGCGACGCGGACGCGGCGGGCCGGGACGTGTGGGCCGCGACGGCGCGTTCGGACCTCGCCGACGTGCACGAGGCGATCACCGGGCCCCACCCCGCGCTGGCTCTCGTGCGGCGGGTGGCGCGGGACGCGCTGGCACGGCTGTGGTCGGAGCAGGAGGGCCGCTTCGCCGCCCTCAACGACCGCCACCAGCTGCGCGAGCTCACGGCGGAGACCACCCGCATCGGTGAGGTGCTCATGCAGGACCCGCTGACGCGCCTGGGCAACCGGCGCCTCATCGACGCGGCCGCGGAGCAGCACGTCGTCGACCGCTGGGCGGTGTTCGTCGACGTCGACGACTTCAAGGCGATCAACGACGGTCACTCGCACGCGACGGGCGACCGGGTGCTGCGCCGGGTGGCGGGCATCCTGCGGTCGCAGGCCCGCGAGTCCGACGTGGTCGCGCGCTTCGGCGGTGACGAGTTCCTGGTCCTGCTCACCGGCGGGAGCGACGCGGCCGTGGCGCTGGCCGAGCGGGTCCACGCGACGGTGCGGCAGCACCCGTGGGAGGAGCTCGCCCCCGGGCTCCGGGTCACCGTGTCGGTCGGTGCCGGCCCCACGACGGACACCCCGGGGGACCGCTGGGCGGAGGCCGACGCCGCCCTGCTCGCGGCCAAGCGGGCGGGACGTGACCGGGTGGTCGTCGCCTCCTAAGGCTCAGGCCGCGGTGAGCCGCCCGCCGCCGGACCGCGCGGCGTCGGCCGGCACGCTCGCGGCGGGCACGTCGTCCGGGGTCTCGGCGCCGCGGGCGCGGGCGGCCTCGAGCACGTCCGTGATCTGGTCGCCGACGAGCTCGTGCCGTTCCAGCAGCGCGTCGCGCAGGGCCTCGACCAGGTGCCGGTTCTCGCTCAGCAGCCACAGCACCCGGTGCCGGGCGTCCTCCAGGACGCTCTCGAGCTGCGCCCGCGCGGTGCGGTCGCCCAGGACGCCCTCGACGACGTCGTGCCCGGTCGCGAGGAACGACACCAGCGAGCCCGTCATCCCGGCGGCCCCGACCATCTGCGCGGCGGTGCGGGTGGCCGCGGCCAGGTCGCTCGCGGGCCCGGTCGTCGTCTGGCCGAAGAAGAGCTCCTCCGCGACCAGGCCGCCCATCGCGATCTCGACGAGGCCGCGGAGGTCCGACGCGGAGTGGGTGTAGACCTCCTCGGCGTCGCCGTGCGCCAGCAGGCCCAGCGCGTCGCCCCGCTTGACGATCGTGAGGACCTCGAGCTGCCGCTGCGGGGCCACGAGCCACGCGACGACCGCGTGCCCCGCCTCGTGGGTGGCGATGAGACGCTGCTCGGCGGGCGTGTAGGCGACGGGCTGCCCGATGCCCACCATCTCGGTCAGGCGGGCGGTCTCGACGTCGGCGTAGCACATCGCCTCCGAGCCGCGGCGCAGCGCGTTGACGAGCGCCTCGTCGAGCACGTGCTCGATCATCACGGGGGTCCAGCCGTTGGTCGCCGCGGCGAGCCGGTCACGCAGGCGCGGGTCGTCGAGGTCGGCCTCGTGCGCCCGGCGGGCCAGGAAGTGGTCCACCAGGGCCCGCCGGCCGTGGACGTCGGGGGCGGCGAAGGTCAGCCGGCGGTCGAACCGCCCGGGGCGCAGCAGCGCGGGGTCCAGCGAGTCGGCGCGGTTCGTCGCGGCGATGAGCAGGATCGGGACGCGCTGCGGCCGGATCTGGGGGATCTGACGGTCCGCGGGGAGCAGCAGGTTGACCGCCGCCACGAGCCGGTTGACGAGGCGCTCGGTCCCCGTCGGCTCGTCGAAGGACTGCATCTGCACGAGGAGCTCGTTGACGACGCCGCCGGTGCCCTCGCTCGTGATCCGGTCGTGGACCAGGCCCGGGCGGGGCAGGCCACCCGCATGGGCGCGACCGCTCGGGTCCGCCGCGAGCATGCCGCCGCGCCGCAGGGCGATGGCGTCGATCTCCTCGATGAAGCCGATCGCGCCGCCCTCCCGGCGAGCGGCCTTGCGGAGCGCGCCGAAGTACCGGCGGATCTTGCGCGCGGTCGCTCCGTAGTACATCGATTGGAAGGACGTCGCGGACACGAAGAGGAACGGGACCCCGGCCTCGGCCGCCATGGCCTTGGCCGTCATCGTCTTGCCGGTGCCGGGCAGGCCCTCGAAGAGCAGGCCCCGCCGGGCGGCGCCGCCCATGCGGTCCGCGAAGCGCCGGTGCATCTGGAACAGGTCGATGGAGCGCCGGACGTCCTCCTTCACCGGGTCGATCCCGATGACGTCGTCGAGGGTCACGTCCACCTGCTCCGGCCGGTACGTCAGGTGCGGCGACCGGCTGCTGACGACCTGCGTCCCGACGACGACCGCGAGCATCGCGGCGAAGAAGACGATGATGGTCACGAGGAACGGGTCGACCGCGGGCAGCGCCGGCAGCGGCGAGCGGCCGGTGAGCGGCACCACGATGAACCACGCCTCCACCAGCAGCACCACGGCGGCGAGCCGGTAGAACCGCCGCCGACGCAGCCGGTCCCGGTCGAGGGCGATGTCGTGCTGCGAGGTGCGGAGCGGGTTCAGGTCGGTCACGAGCGAGTCCTTCGCGCCGGGGCCGTCGCACCAGGAGCGGCGGCCGCAAGGCGCCATCGTCGCGGGAATCGGACAATCCGGGCAACCGGCGCGGCGTCGCTCACCCGTTCGGCCCACGCCTCCGCGCAGCGGCCGGGCCGTTGGGCCCCTGCACCCACGAGTGCTACGTCCACGACCTCGGCAGCTGCCAGGGCGAGCTCGTCGGCCAGGACGTCCACGTGCGGATCGCCACCGACGACGCCTAGCGCCCGGAGCCCGGGCGGGACGTGGGCCGGGCCCGGGCCTTTGGACCCTCGCCATCGACGCCGGACCGCCGGAGGCTGGTGACGCCCGGGACCGTCGGACCCGGCGCGACGCGCGAGGAGGGGCGATGGCAGCCACGGTGGTCGTCGGGGTGGACGGGACGGCGAACGGCGAGGAGGCGCTCGCGTGGGCGGCCGACGCGGCCGCGACGCGGGGCGCGCTCCTCGAGGTGGTGCACGCGGTGGGGCAGCCGGCGTGGGGGTTCGACGTGGACCTCGACCACGCGATCGAGCAGCAGGGCAAGAACCTCGTCGAGGCGTGCGCCGACCGGGCGGAGCAGCTCGTGCCCGGCCTGCGGGTGCGTTCCGTCCTGGTCACCGACCCGCCGCGGCGCGCGCTCCTGGAGCGCTCGCGCGACGCCGCCCTGCTCGTGGTGCCCGCGGGCGAGGGCGCCGGCGCGTGGCTGGCCTACCGCCTCGCCGCGTCCGCGCGGTGCCCCGTCGCACTGGTGCCCGCACGGCGGCCGTCGGGCGTGCGCTCCGTCGTCGTCGGGGTCGACGGCTCGCCGGACGGGCGCGCCGCCCTGGCGTTCGCCCTCGCCGAGGCGGTCCGGTCCGGCGCCCGCCTCGAGGTGCTGCGCGCGTGGGACGCGCCGACGGTGCCGCCGGCCGCGATCCTGCCCACGCACGGGCTGGCGGACGCGCTGCGGGAGTCGGAGGTGGTCGCCCTGCGCGAGATGCTGGCCCCGTTCGAGGGTGCGGGCGTGCCGCTCAGCCGGCGCCTGGTACGCGGCCGGCCCGCTCGCGCGCTGCTCGAGGCGGCGCGCGACGCCCAGCTGCTCGTCGTCGGCGCGCACGGCGACGAGGGTCTCGACGGGGCGGCGCTCGGTTCGGTCAGCCACGAGGTGGTGCTGCACGCGCCGTGCCCGGTGGTCGTCGCGCACGCGGGCGGCCCGGTCTGACGGCGCGGGGGTGCCCCGAGTGGGATTCGAACCCACACTGGATCGGGTTTGAGCCGAACGCCTCTGCCGGTTGGGCTATCGGGGCACTGCCGGCGGCGCCGACTCCACTAGGCTATCGCCGTGACCGAGAAGGACGTGCCGCAGACACCCGACCTCGACCTGCCGATGGGCGGTCCCGGGCCGGCCCCCGACGCGCCGGGGGCGAGGCCCGCGCGACGCGCCGTCGTCGCCGAGGACGAGGCGCTGATCCGCATGGACGTCGTCGAGACCCTGCGCGACGCGGGCTTCGACGTCGTCGGCGAGGCGGGTGACGGCGAGACGGCCGTGAACCTCGCGGTCGAGCTCCGGCCCGACGTCGTCGTCATGGACGTGAAGATGCCCGTCATGGACGGCATCACGGCCGCCGAGCGGATCGGCAAGGAGCACGCCGCGCCGGTGGTGCTCCTGACCGCCTTCTCGCAGAAGGAGCTCGTCGAGCGCGCGCGCGACGCCGGCGCGATGGCGTACGTCATCAAGCCGTTCACGCCCGCCGACCTCCTGCCCGCCGTCGAGATCGCGATCTCGCGGTACAGCCAGATCAGCGCGCTCGAGGCCGAGGTCGCCGACCTCGCGGACCGGTTCGAGACGCGCAAGCGGGTCGACCGCGCCAAGGGCCTGCTCATGACGAAGATGGGCCTGACGGAGCCCGAGTCGTTCCGCTGGATCCAGAAGACGTCGATGGACCGCCGTCTGACGATGCGCGAGGTGGCAGACGCCGTCATCGAGCAGGTCGGTGGCGCGTCCTCCTGACACCTGCGCGTGACATCGCCGTAGGACGTTGGTCACAACTCGGCAACGACGCCGACTGATACGACGCATGTCACACTTCGGACACACTTCCGGGGTACGTTTCCGAGCACAGTCCGGCGCCGGGGCCTCCAAGCCGGTGCGGGAGAACACAGTGCTCAGAAGAGGGAGCTCCCGTATGAAGCGTTCCACTCACGCGGCTCGTGCCGCTGCTCTGGTAGGTGCCGTCGCTCTCGTGCTCACGGCGTGCGCCGGCGGTGGCGAGGAGGGCGGTGGCGAGGAGACCGGCAGCACCGGGGGCGGCGGCTCGTCGAGCGAGCCGCTGATCATCGGCTCCCTGCTCCCGCAGACCGGGTCGCTCGCCTACCTCGGCCCGCCCGAGATCGCCGGTGTCGACCTCGCGATCAAGGAGATCAACGAGGCCGGCGGCGTGCTCGGCAACGACGTCGAGGTCGTCCACGCGGACTCGTCCGACGCCGACAACGCCGAGGTCGCCACGCAGTCGGTCACCGACCTCCTGAGCCAGGAAGTCCAGGTCATCGTGGGCGCGGCGTCGTCCTCGGTGACGCTCAACGTCGTCGACGACATCACGGGCTCCGACGTCGTGCAGATCTCCCCGGCGAACACGGCGACCAGCCTCAGCGGCTACTCGGACTTCTACTTCCGGACCGCACCGTCGGACCTCATCCAGGGCCGCGCCCTCGCGAACGCGATCATCAACGACGGCCACTCCAACGTCGCCTTCCTCGTCTTCAACGACGACTACGGCGTCACGCTGCGGGACGTCGCGAAGGGTGAGCTCGAGGAGGCCGGCGTCACCGTCACGTACGGCAACCCCGGCGAGGAGTTCGACCCGGCGTCCGACGACGTCATCCCGTCGGCCGTGACCGCGGCCCTGTCGACGTCCCCGGACGCCGTCGTGGTCATCGCCTTCGACCAGACGAAGCTCCTGATCCCGGCCCTGAGCTCGGCCGGCTTCGACACGTCCAAGCTCTACCTGGTCGACGGCAACCTCGCCGACTACTCGGCGGACTTCGAGCCCGGCACGCTCGAGGGCGCGAAGGGGACCCAGCCCGGGGCCAACGCGAGCGAGGAGTTCCGCGAGCGACTGCTCGAGGTCAACCCCGACCTCAAGGACTACAACTACGCCGGCGAGTCCTACGACGCCGTCGTGCTCGCCGCGCTGGCCGCGGTCAAGGGCGGTGGCACGGACGGCCCGACCATCCAGGCCAACCTGCACGCCGTGTCCGGCGCGGACGGTGGCACCGAGTGCGAGACGTTCGCGGACTGCGTCGAGCTCATCGAGAGCGGCGAGGACATCGACTACGTCGCCGTCTCGGGCGTGGGCGCGTTCAACGAGGACAACGACCCGTCGTCGGCCTGGGTGGGCATCTACCAGTTCGACGCGGAGAACAAGAACGCCTGGATCTCGCAGGAGTTCGGCGAGCTCTGAGCGCTGGTCAGCGCTGAGCAGTAGTCAGCACAGCACGACGAAGCCCCGGCCGGGGAACCGGCCGGGGCTTCGTCGTGCTGGCTGGGACTGCTGTGCGGGCAGGGACTGCCGTGCTCGCGGGGACGTCAGGCGACGGGCGGGGTGCCCGTGGCCGGCCCCGTGTCCTTGACCGCGTCCTGGTCCGCGGCGAGCGTGCCGAGGTAGAGCTCGATGACCTTGGGGTCGTGCATCAGCTCGCGACCCGTCGCGGTGTAGGCGTTGCGGCCCTGGTCGAGCACGTACCCGCGGTCGCAGATCTGCAGGCACCGGCGGGCGTTCTGCTCGACCATGATGATCGAGACGCCGGTCTTGTTGATCTTCCGGGTCCGGATGAACGTCTCGTCCTGGCGCACCGGGGACAGCCCCGCCGACGGCTCGTCGAGCAGCAGCACCGACGGGTTCATCATGAGCGCTCGCGCCATCGCGACCATCTGGCGCTCACCGCCGGACAGCGAGCCGGCGCGCTGCTTGCGCCGGTCGCCCAGCGTCGGGAACAGGTCGACGATCGCGTCGAACCGCTCCCCGAACGTGCGGGGCGCCTGGAAGCTGCCCATCTGCAGGTTCTCCTCGATGGTCAGCGAGGGGAACACGTTGTTGTTCTGGGGGACGAAGCCCACGCCGCGCTTGACGAGCGTGTCGGCGCGCGCGTTCGTGATGTCCTCGCCGTGCAGGGTGACCGACCCGGACCGGACCGTGACCAGGCCGAAGAGGGCCTTGAGCAGGGTCGACTTGCCCGCGCCGTTCGGGCCGATGATGCCGATGAGCTCGCCCGGGCGGACGACCAGGTCGCAGCCGTTGAGGATGTTGACGCCCGGGAGGTAGCCCGCGACCAGGTCGGTGGCCTCCAGGACGGGGTCCTGCGTGGTCCCGCCCGGCGTGGCGGGCATCGGCGCGGTCGTGGTGCTCATCGTGACTCCTCGTCGTGGGCGCGGGCCTCGGCCGCGGCCTCCGCCTCGAGCTCCTGCGCCACCTCGTCCGACAGCAGCGCGTCGTCGCCCAGGTCCGTGTCGTGGTGCGCGCCCAGGTAGGCGTCGACGACGGCCGGGTTGCCCATGACGGAGCCGGGCGGCCCTTCGGCGACCAGGCGGCCCTCGGCCATCACGGCCACCCAGTCCGAGATGTGCCGGACCATGTGCATGTCGTGCTCGACGAACAGGACGGTCGTGCCGCCGTCGCGCAGCGCCTGGATGTGCCCGAGGAGCGACTGCGTCAGCGCGGGGTTCACGCCGGCCATCGGCTCGTCGAGCATGACCATCTCCGGGTCGCTCATGAGCGCGCGGGCCATCTCCAGGAGCTTGCGCTGACCGCCGGACAGGCTGCCCGCGAACTCGTCCTTCTTGTCGAGCAGCCGGAACCGGTCGAGCAGCTCCTCGGCCTTGGCGGTGATCGCCCGCTCCCGCGGCCGCCAGAGCGGGGGCACGAGGGCCCGCGCGAACGTCTCGCCCGGCTGGTCGGCGGCGCCCAGGCGCATGTTCTCCATCACCGTCATCCGGCTCAGCGCCTTGGTGAGCTGGAAGGTGCGGACCATGCCGGCCCGCGCGACCTTCGCCGCCGGGACGCCGGCGAGCGAGCGCCCGCCGAACGACCACCGCCCGGAGTTCGGCTGGTCGAAGCCCGTGAGGAGGTTGAACAACGTCGTCTTGCCGGCGCCGTTCGGGCCGATGAGTGCCGTGATCGCGCCGCGCTGCACCTCCAGGTGCCCGACGTCGACGGCTGTCATGCCCCCGAACCGGCGGACGACGTCGTCGGCCACGAGGATCGGGTCCGGCTTCGGCGCGCCCGGCTCCGCCGGGACGGTGGCGAGGGCCTCGGCTGCGGTCTCAGCGGACATTGATCGCCAGCTCCTTCTTGTCGCCGAGGATGCCCTGCGGCCGGTAGATCACCAGGAGCATGAGCGTCACCCCGACGACGATCCAGCCGAACTGCTCGATCTGCTCGGTCCGCATGACGGTCGACGGGATGAGCTCGCGGCCGACGGTCTTGATGAGCATGAGCGTCGCCCAGAAGAGCATCGAGCCCAGGACCGGCCCGAAGACCGTCGCGGCGCCGCCGAGGAGCAGGATCGTCCACACCCAGAACGTCATCGGGCGACCCATCGAGTCCGGCTGGACGGCGCGGGGGAGCACGTAGATGATCCCGGCGACCGCCCCGATGACGCCGCCGAGGACGAGTGCCTGCATCTTGTACCCGTACACGTTCTTGCCGAGCGAGCGCACCGCGTCCTCGTCCTCGCGGATCCCCTTGAGGACCCGGCCCCACGGGCTGTTCAGCAGGCGCCACACGAGCAGGCACGCGAGCAGCACGACCACCCACGCGACGATCCGGATCCACCAGCTGTTCGACGCGTTGTTGGAGTACGAGAAGGGCCCGACCGCTGTCGTGCCGTCCTCGAACGGCGACAGCTCCTGGAACGTCTCCTTGTAGCTGTTGCCGCGCAGGCCGGACGACGCCCCCGTGAGGGGCGTCAGCGCCGTGGAGCGGCCGATGATGCGCACGATCTCGGCGGCCGCGATCGTGACGATGGCGAGGTAGTCGCCCCGCAGCTTGAGCGTCGGGACGCCGAGGATGAGCGCGAAGACCACGGCGCACGCGATGGCGACGAGCACGGCGAGCCACACCGGGGCCCCGGCGATCGTGGAGATCGCGAAGCCGTAGGCGCCCAGGAGCATGAACCCGGCCTGGCCGAAGTTGAGCAGACCCGTGAGGCCGAAGTGGACGTTGAGGCCGATCGCCGCGAGGGCGTAGGCCGCGGTCGTGGGAGCGAAGAGCTCGCCGACGACGTTGGTGAGGATGCGTTCCCAGTCCATGTCGATCTCCTGTCAGCCGATCCGCTCGGCGCGGCCGAGGATGCCCTGCGGCCGCAGCAGCAGGACGAGGATGAGGATCACCAGGGCACCCGCGTAGCGCATGTCCGACGGGATCACGAGGTTGGAGAGCTCGACGACGAGCCCGATGACGACCGACCCCACCAGCGCACCGAACGCCGTGCCGAGGCCGCCGAGCGTGACGGCGGCGAACATGAGCAGCAGGAGGGTCGAGCCCATGTTCCAGGCCGTCGCGTTGAGGTAGAGGCCCATCGTGACGCCGCCGAGGCCCGCCAGCCCCGCCCCGAGCGTCCACACGAGCCGGATGATCCGGTCCACCGAGATGCCCGACGCGGCGGCGAGCGCCGGGTTGTCGGACACCGCACGGGTGGCCCGGCCGATCCGCGTCCCGACGAGGAAGTAGGAGACGGCGCCGAGGGCGAGGACCGCCAGGCCGACCGAGACCAGCGACTGCTGCGTGATGAACACGGGGCCGAAGGTGACCGTCGCGGGGTTGGACCGCACGATCCGCAGGGAGCTGCCGCCGAGGAAGAACTGGTAGACGTACTGCAGCGTGATCGCGAGGCCGATCGTGACGATGAGCTGCTGCGTCATGCCGACCCGCTTGGTGCGCAGCGGCTTCCAGATCGCCGCGTCCTGCAACCAGCCGGATGCGGCGGCGAGGACCACGGCCAGCGCCCCGGACACGAGGAGCGGGAGCCCGACGAGCTGGGTGAACACGTAGGCGAGGATGCCGCCGAGGGTCACCTGCTCCCCGTGGGCGAAGTTGCTCA
Source organism: Actinotalea sp. JY-7876 (assembly GCF_014042015.1). NCBI lineage: Bacteria > Bacillati > Actinomycetota > Actinomycetes > Micrococcales > Cellulomonadaceae > Actinotalea > Actinotalea sp. JY-7876. The sequence goes on from NZ_CP059493.1 coordinate 1,584,584, forward strand.
GCCCTGTGGTCCCGAAGATCAGGGAGAGGCCGACGGAGGCCAGCGCCAGGAGCAGGCCGAAGACGAGGCCGGCCACGGTCTGCTGCGCGACGCGGTCCCAGTTGACGCCGCCCGAGGTCGAGGTGCCGGGCACGGGCGTGTCCAGGCCGGGCTCGTCGCCCCCGGGTGCCGGCGGCGCGGTCGCGGTCTCGCCGTCGCCGCCCTCGTCGCCGCCGTCCCCGCCGTCGTCCGCGCCGGGGGCCGGGGCGGTCGGCGCGCCGAGCGGGAACAGGGCGCCACGGTTGGCCCCGAGCTCGACCTCGACGGTGCGGGGGTTGCCGGTCGGGTCGCGGAGCGTCTCCCCGGCGGGCAGCGTCGCCTCGTCGAGCGTCACCGTGTAGGCGCCCGCCGCGGTCACCGCGACGGACCACCGGCCCTCGGCGTTCGTCGTCGCCTCGGCCGACGCGCCCTGACCCTCGACCACCAGGGCGACCCCGACCGCGGGCTCGCCCGCGGCGGTCCGGATGGTGCCGCCCACGCACGCGCGGTCGGTGCCCGGCTGGCACGCCTCGCCCGTCGCGGCCGAGGCGGCGGGGGCCAGGAGGAGCGCGACCGACGTCGTCAGGAGGGCCACCAGCAGCACGAGCCAGCGCCTGGCTCCCTGGGCGACACCTGGGGCGGTCGTGCTCGAGGACCGGGCCTGCGATGTCGCAGCTGGTCGCACGTGTGGTCTCCGTCCGTTCACGCGCGGGTGCGCGGTTCGAGCCCGCGCACCGTCGCGCGGGTGAGTCGGGATCAGGCGTCACCCGGCCCTCGTGCGCCGCCCGGGACGCGACGGCGTCGGGCGAGGCGTGGGGGGACGAGGTGACCGGAACGATAGGCAGCGGATGTGTCGGGGGCATTTCGTGACACGCCACACCTTGGCAGCAATCGCTCCGAGGCCCAAGGCCCTCGCCGCTGCGCGAACCGGGACTTTGCTCCGGCCCGCCGGACCGTTATCTTTTCGTCATCTACCGGCCCCGTCCCCCGCGGCGACCGGAGCCCTGCACCGGAGGAGGCCGTCGACGTGCGTCCCGGGATCGAGGTAGGGCCGGCGACACCGGCCGACATGGACGGTCTCGTCGCCCTGTGCCTGGCCGCGAGGGCCGAGTCCTCCGTCGGTTCGCAGGTCTGCACCTCCGACGGGGCCACGCTCGCCCAGCAGCTCGGCGCCCTCACGGCGATCCCCGGGGGGACGGTCCTCGTGGCGCGCACCGAGGGCGCGGTGGTCGGGCTCCTCCTCGGCCGGCTGCTCGGTCCGAACCCCTTCACCGACGACGTCAGCCTCGCGGTCGAGGCGCTGTACGTGGACACGCGGCACCGACGCCGCGGCGTCGGCCACGCCCTCATGGTGGGAGCAGCGGAGGTCGCCTCGAGCGCCGGTGCGCAGCACGTCTACGCGGCGCCCATCCCCGGGGCCCGCGGCATGCAGCGCTTCTTCGTCCAGCTCGGCTTCGCGGCCGCGGCGGCACACCGCGTCACCAGCACCGTGGCGCTGCAGCGCCGGCTCGCGGTCGACGGGGCGATGGTGCGGCGCGCGGGGTCGCGGGGCCTGGAGGACCTGATCGCGCGGCGGCGTCAGTCCCGCGCGGGCCGGGCGGCCGACAAGGCCGGGGTGGGGGACGTCGTCCGCGTCGGGGACAAGGAGAACGTCCCCTTCGCCGAGGACGCGCCGGCTCAGCCCTCTCGCCTGTCCATCAGCAAGCAGGTCAAGCGGGCGGTGCAGACCCGGCGCGACGCCGAGTCCTCGACGACGACCTCGTAGCTCGCCGTCGTGCGGCCCAGGTGCAGAGCCGTCGCGACGCCGGTGACCAGGCCCTCGCGCGCGGCGCGGTGGTGCGTGGCGCCGACCTCGATCCCGACCGCCTGCCGGTCCGGGCCCGCGTGGAGCATCGCGGCGTAGGAGCCCAGCGTCTCGGCGAGCACCACCGACGCGCCGCCGTGCAGCAGGCCGTAGGGCTGCGTGTTGCCGGCGACCGGCATGGTGGCCACCGCCCGGGCGGGGGAGGCCTCGAGGATCTCGATGCCCATGCGCTCGATGAGGGTGCCGGCCGTCGAGGCCCGCACCGCGGCGAGCACCGCCTCGGCGTCGGCGGGGGCTCGGGTGCTGGCGTCGTCGCGCCGGGCTGTGTCGGACATGGCCGATAGGTTGGCACCCGTGGACGACCTGGCGCGAACCCGACCCCTGCTGCTGCTGATCGACGGTCACTCGATGGCCTACCGCGCGTTCTTCGCGCTCCCGGTGGAGAACTTCTCGACGACGACCGGTCAGCCGACCAACGCCGTCTACGGCTTCACGGCCATGCTCGCGAACCTGCTCCGGGACGAGCAGCCGACCCACGTGGCGGTGGCCTTCGACGCCGGCCGGACGACGTTCCGCACCGAGCAGTACCCGCAGTACAAGGGCACCCGCGACGCGACGCCCTCGGAGTTCAAGGGCCAGGTCCCGCTCATCCAGGAGATCCTCGAGAGCATGCGGGTCGTCACGGTGCAGAAGGACAACTTCGAGGCCGACGACGTCATCGCGACCCTGACGCGCCAGGCCGTCGGCCGCGGCATGGACGTGCTCGTCTGCACCGGGGACCGCGACGCGCTGCAGCTCGTGGGCGACGCCGTGACGGTCCTGTACCCGCGTAAGGGCGTCTCGGACCTGGTCCGCTTCACCCCGGCTGCCGTCGAGGAGAAGTACGGGGTCGCGCCGGAGCGCTACCCCGACCTCGCCGCCCTGGTGGGGGAGACGAGCGACAACCTGCCCGGCGTGCCGGGCGTCGGCCCCAAGACGGCCGCGAAGTGGATCACGGCGTACGGGGGCCTCGACGGCGTCCTGGCCGCGGCCGGGCAGATCACCGGCAAGGCCGGCGAGAGCCTGCGCCTCAACCTCGACCAGGTGCGCATCAACCGCATGCTCAACGCGGCTGTCACGGACGTCGAGCTGCCGATCGGCGTCGACGACGCGGCGCTGCAGCCGTGGGACCGCGAGGCGATGCACCGGGTCTTCGACGCGCTGCAGTTCCGGACCCTGCGCGAGCGGCTCTTCGCGATGGTGCCCGAGGACGCGCCCGAGACCACGGGCTTCGAGCTCGAGGTCACCGTGCCGGAGCCGGGCGCGCTGGCGGCCTGGCTGGAGCCCCGACGCGGGCGCCTGCTCGCGCTGGACGTGTCCGGGCGAGCGACCCCGGCGTCCGGCGACGCGTGGACGCTGGCCATCGCCGACGGTCCGGGCGAGGCGGTCGGGATCGACCTCGCGGCCGTGGCCCCGGCGGACGAGGCCGTGCTCGCGGCGTGGCTCGCCGACCCCGGCGCGCGCAAGACGCTGCACGGCTCGAAGGAGGCGTGGCACGCGCTCGCCGGCCGAGGTCTCGCGCTCGACGGCGTCGCGTTCGACACCCTCCTCGCGTCCTACCTGTGCCACCCCGACCAGCGCTCGTACGAGCTGGGCGACCTCAGCGTCCGGCACCTGCACCGCGAGCTCCGCTCGGAGGCCGGCGCGGCCGACGCCGCGCAGGGGGCGCTCGACCTCGACCTCGAGGACAGCTCGGAGATCCGGCGGACGGGGCTGCGCGCCGCCGCGGTCGCCGAGCTGACCGAGATCCTCGGCCAGGAGCTGGCGGACCGGGAGTCCCAGCGCCTGCTCGAGGACCTCGAGCTGCCCCTCGTGGGGGTCCTCGCGCGCATGGAGGCCGCCGGCATCGCGGCCGACGTCGACTACCTCGGCGCGCTCGAGCGCGAGTTCGCGGCGGCCGTGAACGACGCCGCGGCCGAGGCCTACGCCGTCATCGGCCGCGAGGTGAACCTCGGCTCGCCGAAGCAGCTCCAGGAGGTGCTCTTCGACCAGCTGGGCATGCCCAAGACCAAGAAGATCAAGACCGGCTGGACGACGGACGCCGCGTCGCTCACCGACCTGTTCGAGCGCACGCAGCACCCCTTCCTCGCGCACCTGCTCGCGCACCGGGACGCGTCACGGCTGCGCCAGACGGTCGAGGGCCTGCTGCGGTCGGTCGCCGCGGACGGCCGGATCCACACGACCTTCCAGCAGACCATCGCGGCGACGGGCCGGATCTCCTCGACCGAGCCGAACCTGCAGAACATCCCGATCCGGACCGAGGCCGGGCGCCAGATCCGCCGCGCCTTCGTCGTCGGACCGGGGTACGAGACCCTGCTGACCGCCGACTACAGCCAGATCGAGATGCGGATCATGGCGCACCTCTCGGGGGACGCGGGCCTCATCGCCGCGTTCCGGTCGGGGGAGGACCTGCACAGCTTCGTCGGGTCGCGCGTGTTCGGGGTGCCGACCGACGAGGTCACCCCCGCGATGCGGTCCAAGATCAAGGCGATGTCGTACGGCCTCGCCTACGGGCTCTCGGCCTTCGGGCTCTCCAAGCAGCTCGCGATCCCGGTGAGCGAGGCCGCGACCCTCATGGAGGACTACTTCGCGCGGTTCGGCGGCGTCCGGGACTACCTCGCGGGGGTCGTCGACGAGGCGCGGCGGACGGGCTACACGGCGACCATCCTCGGGCGCCGGCGGTACCTGCCGGACCTGACGAGCGACAACCGGCAGCGCCGGGAGATGGCCGAGCGGATGGCCCTCAACGCACCGATCCAGGGCAGCGCGGCAGACCTGATCAAGGTCGCCATGCTCGGCGTCGAGCGACGCCTGCGCGAGGAAGGCCTGCGGTCGCGGATGCTCCTGCAGGTCCACGACGAGCTGGTGCTCGAGGTGGCACCGGGGGAGCGGGAGGTCGCCGAGGCGATCGTGCGCCACGAGATGGGCTCGGCGGCGGAGCTGTCCGTGCCGCTCGACGTGTCCGTCGGCACCGGCACCAGCTGGCACGAGGCGGGCCACTGACGGCGGTCCGCCCCGTGGTCCGCGGGCCGAGCAATATCGGCGTGGGGGGTCGCCTCCGAAGGTGACCTAGGACACACTTTGTCGCGCGGTGGCAGTGTCGCCACCGCCCGACACGACGGAGGCGCCATGTCCGAGGTCATCGACCCGGCAGAGACCGACTACCAACGGGTGCAGCGGTCGCAGGAGTTCCAGGACCTGAGGCGACGGTTCCGGAACTTCGTCTTCCCCATGACCGCGTTCTTTCTCGTCTGGTACTTCCTCTACGTCCTGCTCGCCGCGTACGCCCACGACTTCATGAGCATCCGCGTCGCGGGGACGATCACGGTGGGGCTCCTCATGGGCCTGGGCCAGTTCGTGACCACGTTCGCGATCACGATGATCTACGCGAACTGGGCGAACAAGAAGCAGGACGCCGTCGCCGACCGGCTCCGCGAGAGCATCGAGGCGGGTGAGGTCCGATGATCGTGCGCGCCGCAGCCGAGTCCCAGCAGGTGGGTTCCCCGGGCGTCAACATCGCCATCTTCGGGGCCTTCGTGCTCGTCACGCTCGTGATCGTCTTCCGGGCGTCCCGCAACAACAAGACCGCCGCCGACTACTACGCCGCGGGTCGCTCCTTCACCGGCCCCCAGAACGGCACCGCCATCGCGGGCGACTACCTGTCGGCCGCGAGCTTCCTCGGCATCGCCGGCGCGATCGCGGTCAACGGCTACGACGGGTTCCTCTACTCCATCGGCTTCCTTGTCGCCTGGCTCGTCGCGCTGCTGCTGGTCGCGGAGCTCCTGCGCAACACCGGGCGCTTCACGATGGCGGACGTGCTGTCGTTCCGCCTCCGCCAGCGGCCCGTGCGCATGGCGGCGGCGCTGGCGACGCTCATGGTGGTGTTCTTCTACCTGCTCGCGCAGATGGCGGGCGCGGGCGGCCTCGTCGCCCTCCTGCTCGGCATCGAGACGACCAGCGGGCAGGGCGCCGTCATCGCCGTGGTGGGTGCCCTGATGATCCTCTACGTCCTCGTCGGCGGGATGAAGGGCACCACCTGGGTGCAGATCGTCAAGGCCATCCTGCTCATCGCCGGTGCACTGGTCATGAGCGTCTGGGTCATGGCGAAGTTCGGCCTCAACCTCTCGGCGCTGCTGCAGGCCGCGGTCGACGCGGGCGGCGAGGGGGGCGAGGCGCTCATCGAGCCGGGCAAGCAGTACGGCCTCTCGGCGCTGACGCGGCTCGACTTCCTCTCCCTGGCCCTCGCGCTCGTGCTCGGCACCGCCGGTCTGCCGCACGTGCTGATGCGGTTCTACACGGTGCCGTCGGCCAAGGAGGCGCGTCGGTCGGTGGTCTGGGCGATCTGGCTCATCGGCGCGTTCTACCTCTTCACGCTCGTGCTGGGCTACGGCGCCGGCGCGCTCGTCGGCCCGGAGGCCATCACGAGCGCCCCGGGCGGCGTGAACTCGGCGGCGCCGCTGCTCGCGTACGAGCTGGGCGGGGTGCTCCTGCTGGGGTTCATCTCCGCGGTCGCGTTCGCGACCATCCTCGCGGTCGTGGCCGGCCTGACGATCACGGCGGCGGCGTCGTTCGCGCACGACATCTACGCCAACGTCATCAAGCACGGCGAGGTCAACCCGGACGGCGAGGTGAAGGTCGCGCGCATGACGGTGGTCGTCATCGGCCTGCTCGCGATCGTGGGCGGCATCTTCGCCCAGGGGCAGAACATCGCCTTCCTCGTCGCGCTGGCCTTCGCGGTCGCCGCGAGCGCCAACCTGCCGACCATCATCTACTCGCTGTTCTGGCGGCGGTTCAACACCGCCGGAGCCCTGTGGAGCATGTACGGCGGTCTGCTCTCGTGCATCGTCCTCATCGCGCTCTCGCCGGTCGTCTCGGGCAAGGTCGACCCGGTGACCGGCGCGAGCCTCTCGATGATCAAGGACACGTCGGTGGACTTCGCCGTGTTCCCGCTGTCGAACCCCGGCATCGTCTCGATCCCGCTCGCCTTCCTGCTGGGCGTCGTCGGCACCCTCCTCAGCAAGGAGCGGTCGGACGACGCGAAGTTCGCCGAGATGGAGGTGCGGTCCCTCACGGGCGCCGGCGCGGAGAAGGCGACCGTGCACTGACGGACCGTCTGCTGTCCGCCGGCGGGACCCACGGTCCTGCGGCGCCGCGCCCGTCCGGCTCCGGCCGGGCGGGCGCGGTCGTCCGGCGGGGCGTCCTCAGCCGGGCAGGCGGCACACGAAGATGGCCGTGCCCGGGAGCAGGGCGCCGCGCACCGGGCCCCAGCCGCCCCAGGTCCGGTCGTGCCCGGCGGGCCACTCGGGCTCCACGAGCCGCTCGAGGACGAAGCCGGCGGCCGCCAGGTCGCCGACGTGGTCGCCGAGGGTGCGGTGGTACTCGGCGTAGTGGACGTGCCCGTCGTCGTCCGCCTCGACGTAGGGCCGGCGGTCGAAGTACGAGCGGGTGGCGGTGAGCCCGCGCTCGCTCGGGTCGTCAGGGAACGCCCAGCGGATCGGGTGCGTCACGGAGAACACCCAGGGCGCGCCGGGGCGCAGCACCCGGGCGGCCTCGCGGTGCACGGCGTGGGCGTCCGGCACGAACGGCAGCGCGCCGAAGGCCGTGAACGCGGCGTCGAACGCGGCGTCGGGGAAGGGGAGCCGGCGCGCGTCGGCCTGGACCACGGGCGTCGTGACCGCACCGTCGAGCTCCCTGCCGCGCGCGAGCATGCCCCACGACACGTCCGTCGCCACGACGTGGGCGCCCTGCGTCGCGAGCCACCGCGAGCACTGCGCGGCACCGGCGCCGACCTCCAGCACCCGGCGCCCCGCCACGTCGCCCAGCAGCCGTGCGTCGCTCTCACGAAGGCCCTCGGGGCACCAGCAGAAGTCCGCGCTGCCGAGGAAGTCGCCGTGCTCGGCGAGGTACTCGGCGGCGTTCGCGTCCCACCACCCCCGGGCGGCGGCGCCCCCGACGTCGTCGGGAACAGACGTGAAGCCGGCGTGCGTAGGCACAAAGTCCTCCATGTGCAGTAGTTTCGCCGAGTCCTCGATGTGACTGCCCAGTAACAGCGATGTGACACGGCGTGGGGCGCAGATCGCCGAGGCGCTCGAGGACAACGGCATCGCCCACGGCGCCGCGGCGCGGCGGCGGACGGTCGAGCTGCTTGAGGAGGCCGGGCTGCCCGACGCGGTGCGCCGCGCCGAGCAGTACCCCCACGAGTTCTCGGGCGGCATGCGCCAGCGCGCGCTCATCGCCATGGGCCTGGCCTGCCGACCGCGACTGCTGATCGCTGACGAGCCGACGTCGGCCCTGGACGTGAGGGTCCAGCGCGTCATCCTCGACCGGCTCGAAGGGCTCACGAGCGAGCTGGGTACCGCGGTCCTGCTCATCACGCACGACCTCGGGCTGGCCGCCGAGCGCGCGAGCCGCGTCGTGGTGATGTACCGCGGCGAGGTGGTGGAGACCGGGCCCGCCGCGCAGCTCCTCACCGACCCGCAGCACGAGTACACCAAGCGACTGCTCGCCGCGGCGCCGTCGCTCGCGTCCCGCCGCATCCAGCTCGCCAAGCGCGCCGGTGCGACGGACGCGGTGCAGGACGACCTGCTCTCCGGTGCGGCCGACGCCCCGACCTCGACGGTCGCCGAGGACCCGATCGTCGAGGTGGACGACGTCACCAAGGTGTTCCACCTGCGCGGACGCGGGCTGTTCGCGCGCCGCACGGAGTTCACCGCGGTGGACGGCGTCAGCTTCGCGATCCCGCGCGGGACGACGACGGCCATCGTGGGGGAGTCGGGTTCCGGCAAGTCCACCGTCGCCCGGATGATGCTGGCCCTGACCGCGCCGACGTCGGGCAGCATCCGGTTCAACGGGGCGGAGGTCGGCCCCGGGCGGTCGGGCGGCGCCGGCCGCGCTGCCGAGGTGGAGTTCCGGCGCAAGGTGCAGCCGATCTTCCAGGACCCGTACGCGTCCCTCGACCCGCTCTACACGATCTACCGGACCATCGAGGAGCCGCTGCGCGCGCACGGCATGGGCTCGCCGGCCGAGCGCCGGGCCCGCGTGCTCGAGCTCATGTCCGACGTCGCGCTGCCGGAGGATCTGCTGCGCCGCTACCCGGGCGAGCTGTCGGGCGGGCAGCGTCAGCGGGTCGCGATCGCCCGTGCCCTGGCGCTCAACCCCGACCTCGTGGTCTGCGACGAGGCCGTGTCCGCGCTCGACGTCATCGTGCAGTCGCAGATCCTGCACCTCCTGGCGGACCTGCAGCACCGCCTCGGGCTCAGCTACCTGTTCATCAGCCACGACCTCGCCGTCGTGCGCCAGATCGCGGACCAGGTCTGCGTCATGGAGCACGGCCGGATCGTCGAGCAGGGCACCGTCGACGACGTCTTCGACCGGCCGCAGCAGGACTACACGCGGGCGCTGCTGGACGCGATCCCGGGCCGCAGCCTCGAGCTGGCCGTGGGCGCCTGAGGCCCCCGGTCCCGGGCGCAGCACAGGCCCGGGCCGCTTCCCGGGGACCGACGGCCCGGCGCACGTCCACCGTCCTCGGTAGTGTGGTCCTCGCGGGCGCGCGTCGGGGCGCCGGACCCGCCCCCCTCACAACGAAGGAGCTCGCGTGCGCGTCGGACTGCTGACCGGAGGGGGCGACTGCCCGGGCCTCAACGCGGCGATCCGCGCCGTGGTGAAGCACGGGGAGGGCACCTACGGGCACTCGATCATCGGGTTCCGCAACGGCTGGAAGGGCGTCGTCGACGGCGACGTCATGCCGCTCGGCCGACCGCACATCCGCAACGTGCTGCCCACGGGCGGCACCCTGCTCGGGACGGCGCGGTTCCACCCCGACGAGGAGAACGGCGGCATCGAGGCGGTGATGGCGACCCTCGAGGCGGAGCGCATCGAGGCGCTGATCTGCATCGGCGGTGACGGCACCCTCCACGCCGCGAGCAAGGTCGCCGAGGCGGGCGTGCGGATCGTGGCCATCCCCAAGACCATCGACAACGACGTCGAGGGCACCGACCTGTCGATCGGCTTCCACACCGCGGTGAACATCGCGACCGAGGCGATCGACCGCGTGCACACCACGGCCGAGAGCCACAACCGCGTGATGGTCGTCGAGGTCATGGGGCGACACGCGGGATGGATCGCGGTCAACGCGGGTATGGCGGGCGGCGCGGAGCTGGTCCTGGCGCCCGAGGAGCCGTTCGACATCGACCAGGTCGTGAGGTTCCTCAAGCACCGCCACCGGGCCCACGCGAACTTCTCCATCGTCGTCGTCGCCGAGGGCGCGATGCCGCGCGAGGGCGGGTCGATGGACTACCGCACGCAGCTCGGCAAGTTCGGGGAGATCGTCGCCGGCGCGATCGGCGAGCGGGTGGCGAGCGAGATCGAGAGCCGCACGGGCTTCGACACGCGCGTCACGATCCTCGGGCACGTGCAGCGCGGCGGCTCGCCCACCCCGACGGACCGGATCCTCGGCAGCCGGTTCGGCGTCGCGGCGATGGACGCGATCTCCGCGGGCACCACCGGCGTCATGACGGCGCTGCGCGGCGAGCGCATCGAGCTGGTCCCGCTGGCGGAGGTCGCCGGGCGGGTCAAGCACGTGCCCGCGGACATGCTCCGCACGGCGCAGGTCCTCGCCTGAGGCGGAGGGGGGCGCGTCCTCTTTGACCACCCTTCACCACGGCCCGTAGGATGGTCGGTGGTGTGGCGTGCCTCGTCATGCTGGTCTGTCGGTCCGACCACGCACGTCTCGCGCGCTCCTCGTCGGCTCCTCCGGGGGCAGGGGTGGTCCGCGCCGGTCGTGCCGGCGCACCCCGATCGATCCCTGTCCGCCCTACTCCCTGTCCGCATCGGAGCTCGAAACTCAATGACCATCTCCACCCCGACGAAGTCGGCCCCTCAGGTCGCGATCAACGACATCGGCTCGAGTGAGGACTTCCTCGCCGCGATCGACGCGACCATCAAGTACTTCAACGACGGCGACATCGTCGAAGGCACCATCGTCAAGGTCGACCGGGACGAGGTGCTCCTGGACATCGGCTACAAGACCGAGGGTGTCATCCCGTCCCGCGAGCTCTCGATCAAGCACGACGTCGACCCGGACGAGGTCGTCAAGGTCGGGGACGCCGTCGAGGCGCTCGTCCTCCAGAAGGAGGACAAGGAGGGTCGCCTGATCCTGTCCAAGAAGCGTGCGCAGTACGAGCGCGCCTGGGGCACGATCGAGAAGATCAAGGAGGAGGACGGCGTCGTCACCGGCACCGTCATCGAGGTCGTCAAGGGCGGCCTCATCCTCGACATCGGCCTGCGCGGCTTCCTGCCCGCGTCGCTCGTCGAGATGCGTCGCGTCCGCGACCTCCAGCCGTACGTCGGCAAGGAGATCGAGGCGAAGATCATCGAGCTCGACAAGAACCGCAACAACGTCGTCCTCTCGCGCCGTGCCTGGCTCGAGCAGACGCAGTCCGAGGTGCGCTCGACCTTCCTGCAGACCCTGCAGAAGGGCCAGGTCCGCCCGGGCGTCGTCTCCTCGATCGTCAACTTCGGTGCGTTCGTGGACCTCGGCGGGGTCGACGGCCTCGTCCACGTCTCCGAGCTGTCCTGGAAGCACATCGACCACCCGTCCGAGGTCGTCGAGGTCGGCCAGGAGGTCACGGTCGAGGTGCTCGACGTCGACTTCGACCGCGAGCGCGTCTCGCTGTCGCTCAAGGCGACGCAGGAGGACCCGTGGCAGGCGTTCGCCCGGACGCACGCCATCGGTCAGGTCGTGCCCGGCAAGGTCACCAAGCTCGTCCCGTTCGGTGCGTTCGTGCGCGTCGAGGACGGCATCGAGGGTCTGGTCCACATCTCGGAGCTGGCCGTGCGCCACGTCGAGCTGCCGGAGCAGGTCGTCAACGTCGGTGACGACACGTTCGTCAAGGTCATCGACATCGACCTCGAGCGTCGCCGCATCTCGCTGTCGCTCAAGCAGGCCAACGAGGGTCTCGACCCCACCAGCGAGGACTTCGACCCCGCGCTGTACGGCATGGCCGCCGAGTACGACGAGAAGGGGAACTACAAGTACCCCGAGGGCTTCGACCCGGAGACCAACGAGTGGCTCGAGGGCTTCGAGGCGCAGCGCGAGACGTGGGAGGCGCAGTACGCCGCCGCGCACGCCCGCTGGGAGGCGCACAAGAAGCAGGTCCTCGAGGCCGTGCAGGCCGACGCGGACGCGTCGAGCAGCACCTCGGAGTCGAGCTCCAGCTCCAGCAGCAGCAGCGCGTCGACGTACTCGTCGGCTCCCGTCGAGGAGGCCGCGGGCACGCTCGCGTCCGACGAGGCGCTCGCCGCTCTGCGCGAGAAGCTCACCGGCAACTGACGCCCGCGCCTCGGCGCGACGTCGGCACGGCCGCACGACGGGCCGGTCACCTTCGGGTGGCCGGCCCGTCGGCGTCTAGGCTGGATCCGTGACCGTCGACGAGGAGCTCACGGGCGATCGCGCCAGGACGGTTCGGCGGATCGGCCTCACGGGCGGGATCGCCGCCGGCAAGTCCGTCGTGGCCGCGCGTCTGGCGTGGCTCGGTGCGGCCGTGGTGGACCACGACGTGCTCGCGCGGCAGGTCGTCGCCCCGGGGAGCCCCGGCCTGGCCGCCGTCGTGGCCGCCTTCGGCGGGGGTGTCCTGACCGCGGCCGGCGAGCTCGACCGGCCTGCCCTCGGCCGGGTGGTGTTCGCGGACCCGGCGGCGCGCGAGCGGCTGAACGGCCTGGTGCACCCGCTCATCCGGGCGGCGGCCCACGCCGCGGAGGCCGCCGCGGTGGCGGCCGGGTACGACGTCGTGGTCCACGACATCCCGCTGCTGGTGGAGACCGGCCAGGCCGGACGCTTCGACGAGGTCGTCGTGGTGGACGCCCCGGCCCAGCTGCGCCTGCGGCGTCTCGTCGAGGGGCGTGGGCTGGACGCGGAGGAGGCCTGGGCGCGCCTCGCCGCGCAGGCGGACGACGAGGCCCGGATCGAGGCGGCGGACGTCGTGCTCGACGGCGCGGGCTCCGTCATGGACCTGCAGGCCCAGGTGGACCGGCTCTGGGAGCGCTGGCGCACGGCGGCACCCGCGTGAGCCGGACGGTGCTCCTCACGGGCTTCGAGCCGTTCGACGGGCAGGTGGCGAACGCGTCCTGGGACGCCGTGCGTGCGGTGGCTCAGGGCTGGGACCGCGACGAGCAGGTCGTGGTCGCGCGGCTGCCGGTCTCGTTCCGCGGTGCACGCCAGCGGCTGCGGGACGCGGTCCGGGAGCACGCGCCCGACGTCGTCGTGCTCGTCGGGGAGGCGGGCGGCCGGTCCGCCGTCGGCGTGGAGCGCGTGGCGCTCAACGTCATCGACGCGCGGATCCCGGACAACGACGGCTCCGCGCCGGTGGACGTGCCCGTCGTGGCCGGCGGTCCGACGGCGCTCCTGAGCGGTCTGCCCGTCAAGGCGTGCCTCGCGGCGGTGCGCGCGGCGGGCGTCCCGGCGGAGGTCTCGAACACCGCCGGCACCTACGTGTGCAACGCGACGTTCTACGCGCTCATGCACCTGCTGGCGTGCTCACCCGGCCTCCCGGGCGTGCGCGGCGGCCTCGTGCACGTCCCGCGCGACGTCGCGCAGGTGCGTCCCGGTGAGGCGTCGCTGCCGGTGGGGCAGTCGGCGGTGGCGCTGTGGGCCGTCCTCGGGGCGTGTCTCGACGGCAGCGAGATCACGATGGCCGCCGGGTCCGAGGCGTGAGTCGGCAGGCGGGGTGACGCGGGTCGGCCCGGCCCGGCCCGGCGCTCGCGCGTCGGGCCGACCGGGCCGGTCGCCGGTGTCAGTTCTGCTGCGTCGGCACCATCGAGAGCAGGCCCTCGATCTCGGCAGCGACGAAGCGGCGGTGACCGCCGAGGGTGCGCACGGCGCTGATCTTGCCGGCGTTGGCCCAGCGCGTGACGGTCTTGGGGTCGACCCGGAACATCGTCGCGACCTCGCCGGGCGTGAGCAGGGCGTTGGTCGTCGTGGTGGTGGGGGCTGTCTGCATGTCGTGTCCTTGTCATCTGGTGGCTGGGCTGCCCTGGTCGGGCCCCTGGCTTTGCGTCCCCGCCTTGCGGCGGGTTTGCCCTTGTCTGTGACGAGGCGGTGGTCCGGATGATCCGGACTCCGTGCCTCACAACACGGTATCGGGGACGAACCGGACAGGCTTGAGGGCGCGCCGATGTGATCTACGTCACACGAGATCGTCGCGCGGCTGTGCCGGCCGGACCGACCCCGGGACGGGCCGTGTCGGACCCGCGACGTACCGTGGAGCCATGCGCCCCGTGACCGACCTCCAGCGCCGTGCCGCCACCCTCGAGGTGGTCTCCGAGTACACCCCGTCGGGCGACCAGCCCACGGCGATCGCCGAGCTCACCGAGCGGATCCAGGCGGGCGAGAAGGACGTCGTGCTCCTGGGCGCCACGGGTACCGGCAAGTCGGCGACGACGGCGTGGCTCATCGAGAAGCTGCAGCGTCCGACCCTGGTGATGGCGCCGAACAAGACGCTGGCGGCGCAGCTGGCGACGGAGTTCCGCGAGCTGCTGCCGAACAACGCGGTCGAGTACTTCGTCTCGTACTACGACTACTACCAGCCCGAGGCGTACATCGCGCAGACGGACACCTACATCGAGAAGGACTCGTCGATCAACGACGAGGTGGAGCGGCTGCGCCACTCCGCGACGAACTCGCTCCTGACGCGGCGCGACGTCATCGTGGTGGCGTCCGTGTCGTGCATCTACGGCCTCGGCACGCCCCAGGAGTACGTCGACCGCATGGTGCACCTGGCCGTGGGGGACCAGATCGAGCGCGACCAGCTGCTGCGCCGGTTCGTGACCATGCAGTACACCCGCAACGACATGGCGTTCACGCGCGGCACGTTCCGGGTCCGCGGGGACACCGTGGAGATCATCCCGGTGTACGAGGAGCTGGCGATCCGGATCGAGTTCTTCGGCGACGAGATCGAGGCCATCCACCTGCTGCACCCCCTGACGGGCGACGTCCTGCGCTCGGAGGCCGACGTCCACCTGTTCCCGGCGACGCACTACGTCGCGGGGCCCGAGCGCATGGAGCGGGCGATCTCCTCGATCGAGGCCGAGCTCGAGGAGCGGCTGGCCGAGCTCGAGCGGCAGAACAAGCTGCTCGAGGCGCAGCGGCTGCGCATGCGCACCACGTACGACATCGAGATGATGCGCCAGGTCGGCAGCTGCTCGGGCATCGAGAACTACTCGCGGCACATCGACGGGCGCGGTCCGGGCACGCCTCCCCACACGCTGCTGGACTACTTCCCCGAGGACTTCCTGCTGGTCATCGACGAGTCGCACGTGACCGTGCCGCAGATCGGCGCCATGTTCGAGGGCGACATGTCGCGCAAGCGGGCCCTCGTCGAGCACGGCTTCCGCCTGCCGAGCGCCATGGACAACCGGCCGCTGCGCTGGGAGGAGTTCGTCGAGCGCATCGGCCAGACCGTGTACCTGTCCGCGACGCCGGGGCCGTACGAGCTCGCGCAGTCCGACGGCGTGGTCGAGCAGATCATCCGCCCCACCGGCCTCGTGGACCCGGAGATCGTCGTCAAGCCGACCACGGGTCAGATCGATGACCTGCTGCACGAGATCCGGGTCCGCGCCGAGCGCGACGAGCGGGTCCTCGTCACGACGCTGACCAAGAAGATGTCGGAGGACCTCACCGACTACCTGCTCGAGCGGGGGGTGCGGGTGCAGTACCTGCACTCCGAGGTCGACACGCTGCGTCGCGTCGAGCTGCTGCGGGAGCTGCGGATGGGCCAGTTCGACGTGCTGGTCGGCATCAACCTCCTGCGCGAGGGCCTGGACCTGCCGGAGGTGTCGCTGGTGAGCATCCTCGACGCCGACAAGGAGGGGTTCCTGCGGTCCGGGACGTCCCTCATCCAGACGATCGGCCGCGCGGCCCGCAACGTCTCGGGCCAGGTCCACATGTACGCGGACAAGGTGACGCCGGCGATGGCGATGGCGATCGAGGAGACGACGCGACGCCGCGAGAAGCAGGTGGCCTACAACCTCGAGCACGGGATCGACCCGACCCCGTTGCGCAAGCGCATCAGCGACGTCACCGACATGCTCGCGCGCGAGGACCTGGACACCGCCGCGCTCCTCGAGGGGGGCTACCGCAACAGCGGCAAGGGGAAGGCGCCGGTGCCGGGGCGCAAGGGCGGCGCCGCCCCGTCGGAGCGTGCGAAGCTCGCGGCCGTGCCCGCGGCAGACCTCGCGGACCTCATCGGCGAGCTCAGCGAGCAGATGCACGCCGCGGCGGCCGAGCTGCAGTTCGAGCTCGCCGGCCGCCTGCGCGACGAGATCGCCGGGCTGAAGAAGGAGCTCCGCGCCATGACGGCCGCGACCGCGTGAGCTTCCCCGCGCCGCGCGGCGGCGCAGGGAGGCCCCGTCAGTCCCAGGGGCCGAAGACCGGCTGCCACGGGCGCACGTCGCGTGCCGCGACCAGGCCCGCGACGGCGAACGGGTCCGGGTCGAGCAGCGCGCGGACGGCCGACGCGTCGTCCGCGCGGACGAGGAGCAGGGCGCCGTCCGGCTCGTGGTCGCTGCCCTCGGTCGGACCGGTGAACGGTCCGCTGGCGAGCAGCCGGCCCGCCGCGTAGAGGTCGGCGAGGAACCTGCGGTGCTCCGGTCGGACGCGGTCGCGGTCGGCGACCTGGTCGTCGTAGGTGTAGAGGACGGCGAAGACGGTCATGACCCGATCCTGCCCTCTGGTTCACCCGCCCGGGGAGGCCCCTCGACATGCGGGACGGGCCCTCCGCGCCTAGTTTCGTGGGAAGGGTCCCGCGGCGGGCGGCGTCACGTCCGGTCACAGGTGCACGAGGAGGCAGATGGTGACGCCAGGGGCGGACGTAGCCCGAGGTGTTCTCCTCGACGACAGGTACCGCCTGGAGGACGTGCTCGGCCAGGGCGGGATGGCGACGGTCTACCGCGCCCACGACCTGGTCCTGGACCGTGACGTCGCGGTCAAGCTCTTCCCCCCCGTGGCCGAGGACGCCGAGGACCTGCTGCGGCACCAGTCCGAGATGCGGGTGCTCGCCCAGCTGAGCCACCCCGGCCTGGTCACCCTGCACGACGCCGGCCTCGCGCACGCCGAGGGCCCGATGCGTCAGACGTACCTCGTCATGGAGCTCGTGGACGGACCGACCCTCGCCGACCGGCTCGCCGGCGGGCCGCTGAGCCCGCGCCGCGCCGCGCGCCTGGGCCGGCAGGTCGCCGAGGCGCTGGCGACCGTCCACGCCGCGGGCGTCGTCCACCGTGACGTGAAGCCGGCCAACGTGCTCCTCGTCGAGCCCGCCGGCGCGGGGGACGAGGACCGGGACGCGGTCTCCACGACGGGGCCCATCGCCAAGCTCGCCGACTTCGGCATCGCCCGGCTCGCCGACGGTGCACGGCTCACGGTCACGGGCACCACCCTGGGCACGGCGACGTACCTGAGTCCCGAGCAGGCGGCGGGAGCGCCCGTCGCGGCGCCCACCGACGTCTACGCGCTCGGGCTCGTGCTGCTCGAGTGCCTCACCGGCCGCAAGGCGTTCACCGGCACGATGGTCGAGGTGGCCGCGGCCCGGCTCAACACGTCGCCCGCGGTCCCGACCACGTTCGGCCCCGAGTGGGCCGACCTGCTGGAGGCCATGACCCGCCGGCGGCCCGAGGACCGGCCGACCGCGGCCGAGGTCGCGGTCCGGCTGGCGGACCTGGTCGTGGACGGCGTCACGACCGGCGAGGTCGCGACCGGCCTGCTCGCCACCGTCGCCCTCGACGCGGCCGGTGCGGCCCCGGCCGGGCACGCGATGCCCGAGGCCATCCCCCCGCTCGTGCCGCCGCCGCCGCCCCGGCGCCGCAACACGGGCGAGGTGCCGGTCCCGGACGCCACCCACCCGTACTCGCCGGCGGAGCTGCGCGCGGCCGCCGAGCGCGCCGCGCGCAGCCCGCGCCGACGCCCGACGGCCTCCGAGGTCACCGGGCCGCAGGGCAGCGCCGGCGGTCACCCGCGGCGGCGTGCGGCGCTCGTCATCGTCGGGGTGGTCGTCCTCGGCGCCGGTGCCCTCCTGGTGGGGCAGATGGGCGGGGCCGACCCGGCGACGCCGCCGGACTACCCCGTCGTGGAGGGCCCGCTGGGCGCCACGCTCGAGGAGCTGCAGCGGAGCGTGACGCCGTGACGGCCGCGCGTCGGCGCGGCGCGTCGGCGGACGGCGCCCGCGGAGCGCGTCCGCGCGGCGTCACCGCGGGTGGCGCGGCGCTCGTGGGGGTCGTCCTCGTGCTCGGCGGGTGCGGATCGGGATCCGGGCTCGCGAACGACGCGGCGGCGACGCTCCAGGCCGGCGTCCTCACCGTGACCGAGGCCGTGGCCGACGGGCGGTACGACGACGCCGAGGCCGAGCTCGCCGAGGTGCGTGCCGACCTGGAGGCGGGCGTCGACTCCGGGCAGGTCTCGGCGACGCGCTACCGCCTCATCGACGACGCGCTCGACCGCACCGCGCTCGAGCTCGCGGCCACGCGGGACGCGGTCGTGGCGCAGCAGGCCGCGGAACAGCTCGCCGCCGAGCAGGCAGCCGCCGAGCAGGCAGCCGCCGAGCAGGCGGCGGCGGAGCAGGCAGCCGCCGAGCAGGCAGCCGCCGAGCAGGCAGCCGCCGAGCAGGCGGCGGCGGAGCAGGCAGCCGCCGAGCAGGCAGCCGCCGAGCAGGCAGCCGCCGAGCAGGCGGCGGCGGAGCAGGCGGCCGCCGAGCAGGCAGCGTCGGGTCCGGCCGGACCGCGGGGCGACGGTGGCCCTGGCAAGGACGACGGGCCCGGCAAGGGCCACGGCAAGGGCAAGGGCCCCGGCGGCGACGACTGAGCGCCGGCGGCCGTCACCAGCCGCGCGCCCACCACCCCTCGACCTGCGGCCGCTCGGCACCGAGGGTCGTCCCGCGGCCGTGACCGGGGTGCACGCAGGTCCGGTCGTCGAAGCGGTCCAGGACGCGTTCGGTGAGGTCCGTCATGAGCGACCGGAAGGACTCCGGGTCGAGCGTGCGCCCCGGACCCCCGGGGAAGAGGCTGTCCCCGGTGAACAGGTGGACACGCCCGGGGGCGCCGCCGGGCGTGCGCGCCGACGTCGGCTCCCGGTAGGCGAGCGCGACGGACCCGGGTGTGTGCCCGCGCAGGGCCACGACCGTCAGCTCGAGCGCGCCGAGGCGGATCACGTCGCCGTCCTCCAGCCGGCGGTCGACGGGCACCGGCAGGTGGTCGGCGTCGGCCGCGCCGGCGAGCGTCGCCGCGCCCGTCAGGGCCACCAGGCGCTCGAGCGCGCCGTGGTGGTCGGCGTGGCGGTGCGTGGTCACGATCGCCGAGAGCGGCGCCCGCGCGCCGCCGCCCTCGCGCACGAGGGCGAGGAGCCGGCCCGGGTCGGCCGCGGCGTCGACCAGCAGCTGCTCGCCGCTGTGCCGGCAGGTGAGCAGGTAGGCGTTGTTGTCCATCGGGCCCACCGACGCCTTCCGGACGACGACCTCGTCCAGCTCCAGCACGGCGCTCGGCCCGCCCGGGGTCACGTCACCCCACGCCACGATCAGCTCCGCACCGGCGCGCGACGGGCGGCCCGGCGCTCGCGCTCGACCGCGAGGTCGTGGCTGTGCACGGCGCGCACGAGCGCCAGGTGCGAGAGCGCCTGCGGGAAGTTGCCGGCCATCCGTTCGCCGTGGACGTCGTACTCCTCCGACAGCAGGCCCAGGTCGTTGCGCAGCCCGGTGAGCCGGTCCAGGACGCGGGTCGCCCCGTCGACGTCGCCGCAGCGCGCGAGCGCGTCGGCGAGCCAGAAGGAGCACGCGAGGAACGGGTGCTCGTCCCCCTCGAGCCCGTCGTCGGTCTCGGCCGGCAGGTAACGGTGCACGAGGCCCTCCTCGACCTCCAGCTCCGCGCGGATGGCCGCCAGGGTGCCGAGGAAGCGCTCGTCGTCGGGCGGAAGGAACCCCACCTGCACCATCTGCAGCAGCGCCGCGTCGGTGTTCGTGCCGCCGTAGTACTGCACGAACGTGCCCAGCTCGGCGTCGTAGCCGTGCTCGAGCACGTCGGCGTGGATCTCCTCGCGCACCCTGCGCCAGCGCTCGACCGGTCCCGTGAGGCCGTGCTCCTCGACCGCCCGCACGGCACGGTCGACGGCGGCCCACGCCATGATCTTCGAGTGGGTGAAGTGGCGTGGCTCGCCGCGGACCTCCCAGATCCCACGGTCCGCGTGGTGCCACGTCCGGGTGAGGTCGTCGACGAGCAGCCGCTGGAGCGCCCAGGTGTCGGGGGTGTCCTCGAGGCCGCACGACCGGGCGAGGTGCAGGGCGGTCATGACCTCGCCCAGCACGTCGAGCTGGATCTGGTCGACGGCGGCGTTCCCGACGCGCACGGGACGCGAGCCCGCGTAGCCGGGGAGGTGGTCGAGCTCGACCTCCGGCAGCTCGCGGCGGCCGTCGGTGCCGTACATCACCTGCAGGTCCGAGGCGTCGCCCGCGACCGCGCGGAGCAGCCAGTCGCGCCAGTCGGTGGCCTCGGCCCGGTAGCCGTGCTCGAGGAGCGCCTCCAGGGTCAGCGCGGCGTCGCGCAGCCACACGAAGCGGTAGTCCCAGTTGCGCTCGCCGCCGAAGTCCTCGGGCAGGGACGTCGTGGGCGCCGCGATGATGCCGCCGGTCCGGGCGTCCGTCAGCAGGCGCAGCACGAGCAGGGACCGCACGACCGCGTCGCGATACGGGCCTTCGTAGTCCGACGCGCGCGCCCACTGCGCCCACCGGATGCGGGTCGCCTCGAGGCGTTCCCCGATGGGCAGCCGCGCCGGTACCGGGTCCCAGGAGGCGGTCCACGTGAGCCCGAACTCGAGGGGAGGGCCCGCGCCGAGCTCGAACACGTCCCGGTGCCGGTGGTCCTCGGCGCGCGGCAGGGGGTCGCCCCGGAGCAGGAGGGCGTCGGGGCCGGCGATTGCGCGGATCGCCGGGATCCCGTGCGGATCACGGACCCGGTTCACCCAGGGCTCGATCTTCCCGTAGCCGAAGCGCACCACCCACTCGTGCTCCACGGTGACGGTCCCGGAGAGCACCTGCAGGGTACGCACCAGGTCCGCCCGGTCGTCGGCGAGCGGCATGGCGTCGACCACCACAGCGGTGCCCGTGGGCGTCTCGTACGTCGTCTCCAGGACGAAGGAGTCGTCCTGGTACCGCCGGGTGATGCGGGTGGCGTCGCGGACCGTGAGGAGCCAGCGGCCGTGCTCGGGGGTGCCGAGGAGGGCCGCGAAGCACGCCTGCGAGTCGAAGTGCGGCAGGCACAGCCAGTCGACGGACCCGGTGCGCGAGACGAGGGCGGCGGTGCGGCCGTCGCCGAGCACGGCGTAGTCGGCGATCGGGGTCGGGACCACCGGCCTGCGAACGGGAGGGGGCGGGGGAGCGGGGGGTCGCGGCGTCGTCGTCACGCGGACCAGTCTCGCCGCGGGCCGTCCGGCCCGCCACCGTGGGGACCCGTGGCTTCGAACGCCTGTACGCTCGGCGCCCGCCCGACGTAGGATGATCCGGTGAACGACCGACTCCTCGTGCAGGGCGCGCGCGAGCACAACCTCCGCAACGTCGACCTCGACCTCCCCCGGGACAGCCTCATCGTCTTCACCGGTCTGTCCGGCTCCGGGAAGTCGTCGCTGGCCTTCGACACCATCTTCGCCGAGGGGCAGCGGCGCTACGTCGAGTCGCTCTCGGCGTACGCCCGCCAGTTCCTCGGCCAGATGGACAAGCCCGACGTCGACTTCATCGAAGGCCTGTCGCCGGCGGTGTCGATCGACCAGAAGTCGACCAACCGGAACCCGCGGTCGACGGTCGGCACCATCACCGAGGTCTACGACTACCTCCGCCTGCTCTTCGCGCGCGCCGGGACGCAGTTCTGCCCCGTGTGCGGCGAGCAGGTCAGCCGGCAGACGCCGCAGCAGATCGTCGACCGCCTGCTCGAGCTGCCCGAGGGCACGCGGTACCAGGTGCTCGCGCCGATGGTCCGCGGCCGCAAGGGCGAGTACGTCGACCTCTTCAAGGAGCTCCAGGCCAAGGGCTTCGCCCGGGCCCGGGTCGACGGCGAGGTCGTCCAGCTGACCTCCCCGCCCGCCCTGGAGAAGAAGCTCAAGCACACGATCGACGTCGTCGTCGACCGCCTGGTGGCGCGCGAGGGCGTGCAGCGGCGTCTCACCGACTCGGTCGAGACCGCCCTCAACCTCGCCGGCGGCCTCATGGTCGTCGAGCTGGTCGACGCGGAGGCGGACGACCCGAACCGGGAGCGACGCTTCTCGGAGCACCGCGCGTGCCCGAACGACCACGTGCTGACGCTTGAGGAGATCGAGCCCCGCACCTTCTCCTTCAACGCGCCGTACGGTGCGTGCCCCGAGTGCACCGGGATCGGCAGCCGCCTCGAGGTCGACCCGGACCTCGTCATCCCCGACGAGGACGCGACGCTCGCGGGCGGCGCCGTCGCACCGTGGAACCAGGGCTCCTCGTCGGAGTACTTCCAGCGTGTGCTCACCGCTCTCGCCGCGGACCTCGAGTTCTCGATGGACGTGCCGTGGCGTGCGCTGCCGCAGCGCGCGAAGGACGCGGTCCTCTACGGGCGCGACCACAAGGTCCACGTGAAGTACCGCAACCGGTGGGGTCGCGAGCGCCAGTACTCGACCGGCTTCGAGGGTGTCGTGACCTTCATCCAGCGGCGCCACGCGGAGACCGAGTCCGACTGGTCCAAGGACAAGTACGAGGCCTTCATGCGCGAGGTGCCGTGCCCGGTCTGCCACGGCACGCGGCTCAAGCCGGAGGTCCTGGCGGTGCGGGTCGGCGGTCGCTCGATCGCCGAGGTCTGTGCGATGCCGCTGCGCGAGGCGCGGGACTTCCTCGGGACCCTGGAGCTGGGGGAGCGCGAGCGCGCGATCGCCGTGCAGGTGCTCAAGGAGATCGACGCGCGCCTGGGCTTCCTCCTCGACGTCGGCCTCGACTACCTCGCGCTCGACCGCCCGGCCGGCACGCTGTCGGGCGGCGAGGCGCAGCGGATCCGGCTCGCGACGCAGATCGGGTCCGGGCTGGTGGGCGTGCTGTACGTGCTCGACGAGCCGAGCATCGGGCTGCACCAGCGCGACAACCGGCGCCTCATCGACACCCTCACGCGCCTGCGCGACCTCGGGAACACCCTGATCGTCGTCGAGCACGACGAGGACACCATCAAGGCGGCCGACTGGATCGTCGACATCGGGCCGGGGGCGGGCGAGCACGGCGGGCGCGTCGTGCACTCGGGCGACCTCGCGGGCCTGCTCGCGTCGGAGGAGTCCGTCACGGGCGCCTACCTCTCGGGTCGCCGGGAGATCCCGATGCCGCAGCACCGGCGCGCCGTCGACCGCAAGCGCATGGTCAAGGTCGTGGGCGCCCGGGAGCACAACCTCGCGGGCATCGACGTCTCGTTCCCGCTGGGCTGCCTCGTGGCCGTCACCGGCGTGTCGGGCTCGGGCAAGTCGACCCTCGTGAACTCGATCCTCTACACCGTCATGGCGAACGAGCTCAACCACGCGCGTCAGGTGCCGGGGCGGCACACGCGCGTGACGGGGCTCGAGCACCTCGACAAGGTCGTGCACGTGGACCAGGGGCCCATCGGCCGCACGCCACGGTCCAACCCCGCGACCTACACGGGCGTGTGGGACCACGTCCGCAAGCTGTTCGCGGAGACGACGGAGGCCAAGGTCCGCGGCTACACGCCGGGTCGGTTCTCCTTCAACGTCAAGGGCGGGCGCTGCGAGGCGTGCTCCGGCGACGGCACGCTCAAGATCGAGATGAACTTCCTCCCCGACGTGTACGTGCCGTGCGAGGTGTGCCACGGCGCCCGGTACAACCGCGAGACGCTCGAGGTGCACTTCAAGGGCAAGACGGTCGCCGAGGTGCTGGACATGCCGATCGAGGAGGCCGCCGAGTTCTTCGCCGCGGTGCCCGCGATCTCGCGCCACCTGCGCACGCTCGTCGACGTCGGCCTGGGGTACGTGCGGCTGGGCCAGCCGGCACCGACCCTGTCGGGCGGCGAGGCGCAGCGCGTGAAGCTGGCGAGCGAGCTGCAGAAGCGCTCCTCGGGGCGCACGGCGTACGTGCTCGACGAGCCCACCACCGGCCTGCACTTCGAGGACATTCGCAAGCTGCTCGGGGTGCTGCAGTCGCTGGCCGACAAGGGCAACAGCGTCATCGTCATCGAGCACAACCTCGACGTCATCAAGAACGCCGACTGGGTCATCGACATGGGGCCCGAGGGCGGGTCCGGCGGCGGCCGCGTGGTCGCCGAGGGCACGCCCGAGCAGGTCGCACGGGTCCCGGAGAGCCACACGGGCCGGTTCCTGGCGGAGGCGCTCGAGCCGGAGGTCGCGCTGGCCAGCGCCTGACCCGGGGTCAGCGCAGCACGCTCGGCTCGACCGCCAGGGGTACCGGCTCGGTGCGGACGGGGAAGTTCACCGAGCGGCTGATGAAGCAGTGCTCACCGGCGCCGCGGTGCAGTGCCGCGAGCTCGGCGTCGTCGACCGGGCGCGTGGCACGCACCGTGACGCGCGGGCGCAGGACGACCGTCGTGAACTGCCCCGCGCCGGCCGCCTCGACGCGCATCGTGCCCACGGGCTCGTCGACGTAGCCGACCACGACGACGCCCGCGCGCGCCGCGAGGTGCAGGAACCACAGCATGTGGCACTGCGCGAGCGCGGCGACGAGCAGCTGCTCGGGGTTCCACCGCTCCGGGTCCCCCCGGAAGGCCGGGTCGGAGGAGCCCAGCAGCGGCGGCCTGCCCTCGGCGTGGATCTCGTGGTCCCGGCTGTAGGCGGTGTAGCTCGACGTCCCCGCCTCGCCCGCGCCGGTCCAGCGCACCGTCGCCCCGTACGTGTGCAGGATCCCCATGCCTCAACCTAGCGCGGCGCCCGCCGACGTCGGGGTCTGTCGGAGGGCTGGCTTAGGCTCGTGGTCATGGCAGACCCGGCGACGTATCGTCCGCGGCCGGGCGAGATCCCCGACTCCCCGGGCGTCTACCGGTTCCGCGACAACCACGGCCGCGTCGTCTACGTCGGCAAGGCGAAGAGCCTCCGCTCGCGGCTCAACAGCTACTTCCAGGACCTGTCCGCGCTGCACCCGCGCACGCAGCAGATGGTCACCACCGCCGCGTCGGTGGAGTGGACGGTGGTGGGCACCGAGGTCGAGGCGCTCGCCCTCGAGTACTCCTGGATCAAGGAGTTCGACCCGCGCTTCAACGTCAAGTACCGGGACGACAAGTCGTACCCGTACCTCGCGGTGACGCTCGGCGAGGAGTACCCGCGCGTGCAGGTGATGCGGGGCGCCAAGCGGCCGGGCACGCGCTACTTCGGCCCCTACGGCCACGCCTGGGCGATCCGCGAGACCGTCGACCTGCTGCTGCGCGTCTTCCCCGTGCGCACGTGCTCGGCCGGCGTCTTCAAACGCGCCGCGCAGGCCGGGCGGCCGTGCCTGCTCGGGTACATCGACAAGTGCTCGGCGCCCTGCGTGGGACGCATCTCCGCGGCGGACCACCGCACGCTCGCCGAGGACTTCTGCGACTTCATGGCGGGCGACACGGCGCGCTTCGTGCGCCGCCTCGACAAGCGCATGCGCGAGGCGTCGGCGGAGCTGGACTTCGAGACCGCCGCCCGGCTCCGGGACGACATCGGCGCGCTCCAGCGCGCGACCGAGAAGAACGCCGTCGTGCTGCCCGACGGCACCGACGCGGACGTCTTCGCCCTGGTCGGGGACGAGCTCGAGGCGGCCGTGCAGGTGTTCCACGTGCGGGGCGGGCGGATCCGCGGACAGCGCGGCTGGGTCGTGGAGAAGGTCGAGGACGTCACGGACGCCGAGCTGGTCGAGCACCTCCTGCAGCAGGTCTACGGCGAGGGGGAGGTGCCCGCGACGCCGCCCAGCGCGAGCGCGAGCAAGGCACGTCCCGAGCGCACCGTCGAGACGGCGAGCGCCGTGCCGCGCGAGGTGCTCGTGCCGGTGCTGCCGCCCGACGTCGACCAGGTCAGCGCGTGGCTCGCGGGGCTGCGCGGCTCGCGCGTCGAGGTGCGGGTCCCGCAGCGGGGGGACAAGCGGGCGCTCGCCGACACGGTGCGCCGCAACGCGGAGCAGTCCCTGGTCCTGCACCGGACCAAGCGCGCCTCCGACCTCACCACGCGGAGCCAGGCGCTGCGCGAGATCCAGGAGGCCCTCGGGCTCGACAGCGCCCCGCTGCGCATCGAGTGCTACGACATCTCGACCACCCAGGGCACCCACCAGGTGGGGTCGATGGTGGTCTTCGAGGACGGGCTCGCCCGCAAGTCCGAGTACCGGCAGTTCGCCGTGCGCGGGCCCGACGGTCAGGGCGCGCGCGACGACACGGCGGCGATGTACGAGGTCATCACGCGCCGCTTCCGGCGCTACCTGGAGGACCAGGCGCGGTCCGGTGGCGCGCCCGACCTGGGGGACGGCGAGGACGCGGTCGCCGACGGGCACCCGTTCCCGTCGGGGCCCGCCCGCTCGGGGGAGGTCTCCGGCGAGGTGGAGGGCCAGCGCGGGCGCTTCGCGTACCCGCCGAACCTCGTGGTGGTCGACGGCGGGCCGCCGCAGGTCGCGGCCGCCGCGCGCGCGCTCGCCGACCTGGGGATCGAGGACGTCGCGCTCTGCGGGCTGGCCAAGCGGCTCGAGGAGGTGTGGCTGCCGGGGGAGGAGTACCCGGTGATCCTCCAGCGCTCGTCCGAAGGGCTGTACCTGCTGCAGCGCGTGCGCGACGAGGCCCACCGGTTCGCGATCCGGCACCACCGCGCGCGCCGCAGCAAGGGCATGACCGTCTCGGCGCTCGACGCCGTACCGGGCCTCGGCCCGACCCGCACCGCGGCGCTGCTCAAGCACTTCGGCAGCGTCACGCGCCTCAAGGCGGCGACGGTGGAGGAGATCGCGCAGGTCAAGGGCATGGGCCCGCGCACCGCGGCCGCCGTGCTCACGGCGCTCGGGGTGGGTGCCGCCGGGCCCGCGGCGCCCGCCACGCCCGACGAGGCCCCTGCGACGGACCAGGCGCCCGCGACCGACCGGGCGCCCGCGACGGACGAGGCACCGGCGACCGACGAGGCGGTGACGCAGCGGGCTGGCATGCTGGAACCATGACCGCAGAGCCGCCCCCCACGACCGTGCCGTCAGGCATCCCCGCGCTCGAGGCCACCACCCCGACCCCCCGCGCGGAGCTCCCCGAGCTCCTCATCATCACCGGGATGTCGGGCGCCGGCCGCACGCGCGCGGCCGCCGTGCTCGAGGACCTCGACTGGTACGTCGTCGACAACCTCCCGGCGCGGCTGCTGCCGGAGGTGGTGGGGATGATGACGCGCAGCGCCGGCGGGGTGCAGCGCCTCGCCGCCGTCGTCGACGTGCGCGGGCGCGAGCTCTTCGGCGACCTCGCCGAGGTGGTCGACACCCTGCGGACGGCGGGCATCGCCTACCGGATCCTCTTCCTCGACGCGTCCGACCAGGTGCTCGTGCAGCGGTTCGAGGCCGTGCGTCGCCCGCACCCGCTCCAGGGCGAGGGGCGCATCCTGGACGGGATCGCCGCCGAGCGCGAGATCATGCACTCCGTCCGCGAGCGCGCCGACGTGGTCATCGACACCAGCGACCTCAACGTCCACGACCTGGCCCGTGCCGTGCGGCTCGCCGTGGTGGGCGGCGACGAGGACGCGCTGCGGATCAACGTGCTGTCCTTCGGGTTCAAGTACGGGATCCCCCTGGACGCGGACCACGTCGCCGACGTGCGGTTCCTCGCCAACCCGTACTGGGTCACCGAGCTGCGGCACCTCACCGGCAAGGACGAACCCGTGCGTGACTACGTGCTCGGCCTGGACGGCGCCCGCGTCTTCGTCGACCGGTACGCCTTCGCGCTCGAGCCGGTGCTGAGCGGCTACGTCGAGGAGGACAAGCGGTACGCGACCATCGCGGTCGGCTGCACGGGCGGCAAGCACCGCTCGGTCGCGCTCTCCGAGGCCCTCGCCGCTGTGCTCCGCGAGCGCGGGCACCGCGTCGTCGTCAGCCACCGCGACCTGGGGCGCGAGTGACCACCCCGGACGACGGGGACCGGCGCCCGCACCGCTCCGACGATGCCGCGACGCGGCTCCTGACCACGCCGCTGCACAGCGGCGGCGTGGGGCCGGCGGTGGTCGCCCTCGGCGGCGGGCACGGCCTGTACGCGAGCCTGTCGGCCCTGCGGCTCATGTCGGACCGGCTGACCGCGGTCGTCACGGTCGCGGACGACGGCGGCTCGTCCGGCCGTCTGCGCCAGGAGATGGACGTGCTGCCGCCGGGGGACCTGCGGATGGCCCTGTCCGCCCTGTGCGACGACTCCGACTGGGGACGGACGTGGCGCGACGTCCTGCAGCACCGGTTCAGCTCGCAGGGGTCGCTGGACCAGCACGCCGTCGGCAACCTGCTCATCGTCGCCCTGTGGGAGCTGCTCGGGGACACCGTCGGCGGACTCGACTGGGTGGCACGGCTGCTCGGCGCGCGCGGCCGCGTGCTGCCGATGGCCTCGGTCCCGCTGGCGATCGAGGCCGACGTGGAGGGGCCCGACGGGGTCAGCCGCCTCGTGCGGGGCCAGAGCCAGGTCGCGGTGGCCGAGGGGCGCATCCGCCGGGTGCGGCTGCTCCCGGAGGCCCCGCCGGCGTCCCAGGAGGCCGTGGCCGCGGTCGACGCCGCCGACTGGGTGGTGCTCGGGCCGGGATCGTGGTTCACCTCCGTGATGCCCCACCTGCTGGTGCCCGAGCTCTCCCACGCGCTGCACCGCACCCCGGCGCGGCGGTGCGTCACCCTCAACCTGCGGCCGGCGGCCGACGAGGGCGGCATGACGTGCTTCGAGCACCTCGCCGCGCTCCAGCAGCACGCCCCCGAGCTGCGGGTCGACGTCGTGGTGGCCGATCCGACGGCCGTCGACGACCTCGACGCGCTCGAGGCCAAGGCCCGCGAGATGGGGGCGTCGGTGCTGCTCCGGCAGGTGCACGTGGGTGACGGGAGCGCCCGTCACGACGCGCTGCGGCTGGCCGCCGCGTACCGCGACGCCTTCGAGGGCGTGCTGGGTGACGTGGGGAGCACCGCCCGGTGAATGGCAGGATGACGCCCATGGCGCTGACGGCACAGGTGAAGGACGAGCTCGCCCGGTTGACCGTCGACAAGACGTCGTGCCGCAAGGCGGAGGTCTCGGCGACCCTGCGGTTCGCGGGCGGGCTGCACATCATCTCGGGCCGCATCGTCATCGAGGCGGAGCTGGACACGGGGATCGCGGCCCGGCGCCTGCGGCAGTTCATCGCCGAGGTCTACGGGCACACGAGCGACGTCGTCGTCGTGAGCGGTGGCGGGCTGCGGCGCGGCACGCGCTACGTCGTGCGCGTCGTCAAGGACGGCGAGTCCCTGGCCCGCCAGACGGGTCTGCTGGACGCTCGTGGCCGGCCCGTGCGGGGCCTGCCCCCGCAGGTCGTCTCGGCGGGCATCGGTGAGGCCGAGGCCGCGTGGCGCGGGGCGTTCCTCGCGCACGGGTCGCTGACGGAGCCCGGCCGCTCGGCCGCGCTCGAGGTGACGTGCCCCGGCCCGGAGGCCGCGCTGGCCCTCGTGGGGGCGGCGCGCCGGCTCGGCATCGCGGCCAAGGCCCGCGAGGTGCGGGGCGTGGACCGCGTCGTGATCCGCGACGGGGACGCGATCGGCGCGATGCTGACGCGTCTGGGCGCCCACGACGCCGTGATGGT
Organism: Actinotalea sp. JY-7876; assembly: GCF_014042015.1. Lineage (NCBI taxonomy): Bacteria > Bacillati > Actinomycetota > Actinomycetes > Micrococcales > Cellulomonadaceae > Actinotalea > Actinotalea sp. JY-7876. The sequence continues at coordinate 1,614,199 of NZ_CP059493.1, forward strand.
CTGGGAGGAGCGCCGCATGCGGCGCGAGGTGCGCGGCACGGCGAACCGCCTCGCCAACTTCGACGACGCGAACCTGCGGCGCTCGGCGCGCGCGGCGGTCGCCGCGGGCGCCCGCGTGGAGCGCGCGTTCGAGATCCTCGGGGAGGACCTCCCGGAGCACCTGCGCGAGGCGGGCGAGCTGCGCCTGGCCCACAAGCAGGCGTCCCTGGAGGAGCTCGGGCAGCTCGCTGACCCGCCCTTGACGAAGGACGCGGTCGCCGGCCGCATCCGGCGCCTGCTCGCGACGGCGGACAAGAAGGCCGCGGACCTGGGCATCCCGGACACCGAGGCCGGGCTCACGCCCGACATGCTCGACGTCTGACGCGCACGCCGGGACCTCTACCGTGAGCCCGGCGGCCGGTCGGGGGACCCATGTCCCCGACGCGTGATGTGTCCTGCGTGTAACCTGGGTCCCATCTGGGGATCGAGGTTCAGTCACGGTCCGGCCAGGCGCGTACAGCGCCGTACGCATCCGAAAGGTGACCCATCGCGTGTCGGCGGAACCGGCGCGCCCCGAGGAGGCATTGTGACTATCCGCGTCGGAATCAACGGCTTCGGCCGCATCGGACGTAACTTCTTCCGCGCCGTGCTCGAGTCGGGCGCCGACATCGAGATCGTCGGCGTCAACGACCTGACCGACAACAAGTCGCTCGCGCACCTGCTGAAGTACGACTCGATCCTCGGCCGTCTGCCGCAGGAGGTGACCTACGACGAGACGTCGATCACGGTCGGCGGCAAGTCGTTCAAGGCCCTCGCCGAGCGCGACCCGTCCGCCCTCCCGTGGGGCGAGCTGGGCGCCGACATCGTCATCGAGTCGACCGGCATCTTCACCGACGCGACCAAGGCGAAGGCGCACCTCGACGCCGGCGCCAAGAAGGTCATCATCTCGGCGCCCGCGAAGAACGAGGACGCCACGTTCGTCGTCGGTGTGAACCACACCGAGTACGACCCGGCCAAGCACAACATCATCTCGAACGCGTCCTGCACGACGAACTGCCTCGCGCCGCTCGCCAAGGTCCTCGACGAGAGCTTCGGCATCGTCCGCGGCCTCATGACGACGATCCACGCGTACACGCAGGACCAGAACCTCCAGGACGGCCCGCACAAGGACCTGCGTCGCGCCCGCGCCGCGGCCCTGAACATGGTGCCGACGTCCACCGGTGCCGCCAAGGCGGTCTCGCTCGTGCTCCCGCAGCTCAAGGGCAAGCTCGACGGCTACGCGATGCGCGTGCCCACGCCGACGGGCTCCGCGACGGACCTGACGTTCACGGCCGGCCGCGAGGTCACGGTCGAGGAGGTCAACGCCGCGATCAAGGCCGCGTCCGAGACGCCGGAGCTCAAGGGCATCCTCACCTACACCGAGGACCCGATCGTCTCCAAGGACATCGAGACGGACCCGGCCTCGAGCATCTTCGACGCCGGCCTCACGAAGGTCTCGGGCGACCTGGTCAAGGTCGTCGCCTGGTACGACAACGAGTGGGGCTACTCCAACTCGCTCGTCAAGCTGACGACGTACGTCGGCGAGCGTCTCTGACCTCGGTCCGCACGCGCTGAGCGACAGCACGACCATGCGTCCGCGTGCGCACCGCGGCCTCCGGGTCGCGGTGCGTACGCGGACGCCGTCATGTCCGGGGTCGTGCCACCGCGGGACCCCACCGTTCTTCAACCAGGAATGAGGACCATGAAGACCATCGAGGACCTCGGGGACCTGCGCGGCAAGCGCGTCCTCGTCCGCTCGGACTTCAACGTGCCGCTCGACGGCACGACGATCACCGACGACGGCCGCGTGCGCGCGGCCCTGCCGACCCTGAAGGCGCTGCTCGACGCGGGCGCCCGCGTGGTCGTGACCGCCCACCTCGGCCGCCCGAAGGGCGCGCCGGAGGCCAAGTACTCGCTCGCGCCCGTCGCGGCCCGGCTGGGCGAGCTGCTCGGCCAGCCCGTCGCCCTCGCGCAGGACACGGTGGGGGAGTCCGCGAAGGCGACGGTCGCCGCCCTCGGCGACGGCGAGATCGCGCTGCTCGAGAACATCCGCTTCGACCCGCGCGAGACCTCGAAGGTCGACGCCGAGCGCGAGGAGCTCGCGAGCGAGCTCGCCGCCCTCGCCGACGTGTACGTCTCGGACGGCTTCGGCGTCGTGCACCGCAAGCAGGCGTCCGTCTACGACGTCGCCCGCAAGCTCCCCTCGGCCGTGGGCGCGCTCGTGCTCAAGGAGGTCGCCTCGCTGCGCAAGGCGACCGACGACCCGGAGCGGCCCTACGTGGTCGTCCTCGGCGGCTCGAAGGTCTCGGACAAGCTCGGCGTCATCGCGAACCTGCTGACCAAGGCCGACCGGCTGCTGATCGGCGGCGGCATGGTCTTCACGTTCCTCGCGGCCAAGGGCTACTCCGTGGGCAGCTCGCTGCTCGAGGAGGACCAGATCGAGACGGTCAAGGGCTACCTCGCCGAGGCCGAGCAGCGCGGGGTGGAGATCGTGCTGCCCACGGACATCGTGGTCGCCGACGCCTTCGCGGCCGACTCGCCGCACGACGTCGTCCCGGCGGACGCCATCCCGGACGGCCGCATCGGCCTGGACATCGGTCCGGACTCCTGCGAGCTGTTCCGCAGCAAGATCCTCGACGCGAAGACCGTGGTCTGGAACGGCCCGGCCGGCGTCTTCGAGTTCGAGGCGTTCTCGAACGGCACGCGCGCCGTCGCGCAGGCGCTCGTCGACGCGGGCGCGAACGGTGCGTTCACGATCGTCGGCGGCGGCGACTCCGCGGCGGCCGTGCGCCTGCTCGGCTTCGACGAGGCCGGGTTCGGTCACATCTCGACCGGTGGCGGGGCGAGCCTCGAGTTCCTCGAGGGCAAGTCGCTCCCCGGCATCGCCGTCCTGGAGGAGGAGGCCTGATGGCCACGCAGACCCGCACGCCGCTCATGGCGGGCAACTGGAAGATGAACCTCGACCACCACCAGGCGATCCAGGTCGTCCAGAAGCTCGCGTGGTCGCTCAAGGACGCCAAGCACGACTACTCGGCCGTCGAGGTCGCGGTGCTCGTGCCGTTCACGGACCTGCGCTCGGTGCAGACCCTCGTCGACGCGGACAAGTACGAGCTCAAGTACGGCGCGCAGGACGTCTCGGCGCACACCGAGGGCGCGTACACCGGCGAGATCTCGCCGGTCATGCTCGCCAAGCTCGGCGTCTCCTACGTGGCCGTCGGCCACTCCGAGCGCCGGCAGTACCACGGTGAGGACGACGCGCTGTGCGCCGCCAAGGTGGCGTCCGCGTTCGGGCAGGGGATCGTCCCGATCCTGTGCGTCGGCGAGGGCCTCGACGTCCGCAAGGCCGGCGAGCAGGTCGCGTACACCCTCGCGCAGGTCGAGGGCGGCCTGGCCGGCCTCCCGGCCGACAAGGCCAAGGACGTCGTCATCGCCTACGAGCCCGTCTGGGCCATCGGCACCGGCGAGGTCGCGACGCCCGAGGACGCGCAGGAGGTCTGCGGCGCGATCCGCGAGAAGCTGGCCGAGCTGTACTCGCCCGAGCTCGCCGCCGGTGTGCGCGTGCTCTACGGCGGGTCCGTGAAGTCCGGCAACATCGCGGCGATCATGGACAAGCCCGACGTCGACGGCGCGCTCGTCGGCGGAGCGAGCCTCGACCCCGAGGAGTTCGCCAAGATCGCCCGCTTCCGCGAGCACCAGACGGCTCGCTGAGCCGCCGGACCGGCGCCCTCCCGCGGGAGGGCGCCGGTCCCCGCTCCGCCGGGACCGTTCACCCGTGGCGCCTGTCGTGGGCAGGGGCCCGGGTCGCCTATCCTTGACCGGGCGCCGCCGGCGCCGATCATCCGACTGCGAGGGACGTACGAGCACGTGGACGCACTGCGCATCATCCTGCAGGTCCTGCTGGTCCTGACCAGCTTCCTCGTCGTGCTCCTGGTGCTGCTGCACAAGGGCAAGGGCGGGGGGGTCTCCGACATGTTCGGCGGCGGCATCTCCAGCAACGCCGGCAGCTCCGGCGTCGCCGAGCGGAACCTCAACCGGCTCACGATCGGCCTGGCGCTCCTGTGGACGCTCGTCGTCGTGCTGCTGGGCCTGATCCAGCGCGTCAGCGCCTAAGGAGCAACAGATGGCAAGCGGAAGCGCGATCCGAGGGTCCCGCGTCGGAGCCGGCCCCATGGGCGAGGCCGAGCGTGGCGACCAGGCCCCCCGGTTCTGGGTCTCCTACTGGTGCGCCAACGGCCACGAGACCAAGCCGAGCTTCTCCCAGGAGGGCAACGCCGAGGCGCCCGAGACCTGGGACTGCCCGCGGTGCGGCTTCCCGGCGGGTCAGGACAAGGACAACCCGCCGTCGCCGTCGCGCAACGAGCCGTACAAGACGCACCTGGCGTACGTGAAGGAGCGGCGCAGCGACGAGGACGGCGCCGCCATCCTCGACGAGGCCCTCAGCGCGCTGCGCGCGCGCCGCGGCCGCTGACCCTGTCCTGACCTCGCGCCGCCGGTCGTGCTCAGCCGGCTGCGGCGACGTCGAGGAGCCAGAGCGTGCGCTCGCGGCCCAGGGCGCCGGCCGCGGGCGTGGAGCGGACGTCGTCGCCCGCGAGGGCGCGCGCGACCGCCTCGGCCTTCTCCGCGCCGGCCGCGACGACCCAGATCTCCGACGCCGCCTCGAGGGCCGGGAACGTCAGGCTGACGCGCTCCGGGGGTGGCTTCGGGGAGCCGTGGACGCCGACGACCGTCCGGTCGAGGACCGCGAGGGCGTCGTGCCCCGGGAAGAGCGACGCGACGTGGCCGTCCGGGCCCATCCCGAGCAGCACCACGTCGAACGCCGGCACGGCCGGGCCGGCGTCGTCCTGCGCGGCGCCCGCGGGGGCGGCGTAGCGCGCCAGGTCCGCGGCGTAGGCCTCGGCGGCCGCCTCCGGCGAGTCGGCGCGGTCGGGTCCCGGCACGGGGTGCACGTTCTGCGCGGGCACGGGCAGCGCGTCCAGGAGCGCCTCGCGGGCCTGGGTCTCGTTCCGGTCGGCGTCGCCGGTGGGCAGGAAGCGCTCGTCGCCCCACCACAGGTGGACGCCGGTCCAGTCGACGGCGTCGCGCAGGGGCGAGGCCGCGACTTCGGCGAGCGTGCGGATGCCGACCGTGCCGCCCGTGAGCGCGACGTGCAGCGGCCGCCGGGTGCTCTGCCCGTCGATGAGCCGCAGGAGCAGGCGGGCGGCCGTGGCCCGCGCGAGCGTCGCGGCGTCGGGGTGCACGACGGCGACCCGCGCGCTCACGCGGCTCCCACGCGCTCGAGCCCGTCGAGGAGGACCTCGCCGTAGACCTCGTCCGGGTCCAGGCGCCGCAGCTCCTCCGAGAGGCACTCGCGCAGCGACCGCAGCGGCATCGCCGTGGTGCGCACGGGCTGCCCCGGCTGCTCGACGGTGGCGATGCGGCCGTCGGGCCGGGACACGATCACGGGGCCGGACGCCCGCTCGAGGACGACCTTGGTGATGGCCGGGACGTCCTTCTCGCGGACGATCTCGACCTCGCAGCGCAGCGCGTGGGCGAGCCAGGCGGCCAGCAGCACGACCGAGGGGTGCGACTCGTGCCCGTGGACCTCGGCGCGGGTCACCGGCTCGAACGGCGGCTGGTCCAGCGCCGCGGCGAGGATCCCCCGCCAGACGGTGATGCGGGTCCAGGCGAGGTCCGTGTCGCCGGCGCGGTGGCCGTCGCGCAGCCGGACCAGGGTCGCGAGCGGGTCGGAGCACGCGAGGGAGTCGGTGATGCGCCGCTGGGCCATCGTGCCGATCGGGTGCGCGGCGGGGTGCTCCGGCAGCTCCGCGGGCCACCAGGCCACGATCGGCGCGTCGGGCAGCAGCAGCGGCATGACGAGCGTGTCCGCGTGGGCGATCATCTCGCCCGAGGCGCGCAGCAGGACGACCTCGCTGGCGCCCGCGTCCCCGCCGACGCGGATCTCGGCGTCGAGCCGCGGGGTGGTGCGGTCGGCGTCGTGCACCAGCACGATCACGCGGCACGGGTGCTCGCGGCTCGCGTCGTTGGCGGCCTCGACGGCCTCCTCGACGGTGTCCGGGGTCGCGTCGATGACCAGCGTGAGGACCCGGCCGAGCGCGACCGCGCCACCCTCGTCGCGCAGCCGCACGAGCGCCTTGGTGACCGCGGTGGTCGTGGTGTCGGGAAGATCGATGATCATCGTGCCGCCCTTCCGGTCCGGCCGGTCACGGCCGGCGCCAGGCGCGGCCGTCGCGCGCCATCATCTCGTCCGCGGAGTCCGGGCCCCACGTGCCGGAGCGGTACGCCTCCGGCTTGCCGTGCCGCGCCCAGTACGCCGTGATCGGGTCGAGGATCTTCCAGGAGAGCTCGACCTCCTCGTGCCGCGGGAACAGCGGCGGGTCGCCCAGCAGGACGTCGAGGATGAGCCGCTCGTAGGCCTCGGGGGAGGACTCGGTGAAGGCGTGCCCATACCCGAAGTCCATCGTGACGTCGCGCACCTCCATCGCGGTGCCGGGCACCTTGGAGCCGAAGCGGATCGTCACGCCCTCGTCGGGCTGGACCCGGATGACGAGCGCGTTCTTGCCGAGCTCCTCCGTCGCCGTGGACTCGAAGGGCAGGTGGGGCGCCTTCTTGAAGACGACGGCGATCTCGGTGACCCGACGGCCCAGGCGCTTGCCCGCGCGCAGGTAGAACGGGACCCCCGCCCAGCGCCGGGTGTCGATGTCGACGCGGATCGCGGCGTAGGTCTCGGTGATCGAGTCGGGCGCGATGCCGTCCTCGTCGAGGTACCCGACGACCTCCTCGCCGCCCTGCCAGCCCGCCGCGTACTGCCCGCGGGCCGTGTGCCGTCCCAGGTCCTTGGGCACCCGCACGGCGGAGAGGACCTTCTCCTTCTCGGCCCGCAGGTCCTGCGGGTCGAAGGAGACGGGCTCCTCCATGGCCGTCAGGGCCAGGAGCTGGAGCAGGTGGTTCTGGATGACGTCGCGCGCGGCGCCGATGCCGTCGTAGTACCCGGCCCGCCCGCCGATCCCGATGTCCTCGGCCATCGTGATCTGCACGTGGTCGACGTTGTTGGCGTTCCAGATCGGCTCGAACAGCTGGTTGGCGAACCGCAGCGCCAGCATGTTCTGGACGGTCTCCTTGCCCAGGTAGTGGTCGATCCGGAAGACCGACTCGGGCTCGAAGACCTCCGAGACGACGTCGTTCAGCTCGCGCGCGCTGGCCAGGTCGTGGCCGAACGGCTTCTCGATGACGACCCGCCGCCAGGCGGTCTCCTCCTGCTTGGACAGGCCGGAGCGCGCGAGCTGGCGGCACACCAGCGGGAAGGCCCCCGGCGGCACGGAGAGGTAGAAGGCGTGGTTGCCGCCCGTGCCCTGCTCCGCGTCGAGCTCCTTGACGGTCTGGCTCAGCCGGTCGAACGCGGCGTCGTCGTCGAACTCGCCCTGGACGAAGCGGATGCCCTTGGCGAGCTGCTCCCACGTGCTCTCGCGGAAGGGCGTGCGCGCGTTCTTCTTGACGGCGTCGTGCACCACCTCGGCGAAGTCCTGCGTCGCCCAGTCGCGGCGCGCGAACCCGGTGAGCGCGAAGCCCGGGGGGAGCAGCCCTCGGTTCGCGAGGTCGTAGACGGCGGGCATGAGCTTGCGGCGGGCGAGGTCGCCCGTCACCCCGAAGATGACCAGGCCGCACGGACCCGCGATCCGGGGCAGGCGGCGGTCGCGGGGGTCCCGGAGCGGGTTCGCCGCGGGCGTGACGCGCGTGGGGCTCACCGGGCGCCCTGCGCGTCGCCGGTCACCGCGGTGCTGCGGGCCAGGCCGGCCTGCACGGTCGCGAGGAGCTCGTCCCAGCTCTTCTCGAACTTCTCGACGCCCTCGGCCTCGAGCCCCTCCGTGACGTCGCCCAGGTCGATGCCGAGCGCGGCGAGGCGCTCGAGCGCCTGGTCCGCCGCCGCGTACCCGCCCGTCACGGTGTCGCCCGTGATCCGGCCGTGGTCGGCCACGGCCTCCAGGGTGGCACCGGGCATGGTGTTCACCACGCCGGGGGCCACGAGCTCGTCCACGTAGCGCGTGTCGGGGTAGGCCTTGTCCTTGACGCCCGTCGAGGCCCACAGGGGCCGCTGCGCGTTGGCGCCGGCCGCGGCCAGCGCCCGCCAGCGCTCGCCCGCGAGGACCTCCTCGTAGCGCCGGTACGCCAGGCGCGCGTTGGCGATGGCGATCGAGCCGCGCAGCGCGGCAGCCTCCGCCGAGCCGAGGTCGTCCAGCCGTGCGTCGATCGCGGCGTCGACGCGCGAGACGAAGAACGACGCGACCGAGTGGATGCCGGCCAGGTCGATGCCGGCCTCGCGCGCCTGCTCGAGCCCTGCCTGGTAGGCGTCCAGGACGGCCTGGTAGCGCTCGAGGGAGAAGATCAGCGTGACGTTGACGCTCATGCCCTGCGCGATCACCGCGGTGATCGCGGGCAGGCCCTCCACGGTCGCCGGGATCTTGATGTAGAGGTTCGGGCGGTCGACCGTGCGCCACAGGCGCTCGGCCGTCGCGACGGTGCCGTCGGTGTCCCGCGCGAGCCGCGGGTCGACCTCGATGGACACGCGCCCGTCGAGCCCGCCCGTCGCCGCGTACACGTCGGCGAGGGCGTCGCACGCGTCGCGGACGTCGTCCGTGGTGATCGCGAACACCGCGTCGTCGACGTCGGCGCCGGCGGCGGCGAGCTCGGCGAGCTGGGCGTCGTAGGCGCTGCCCTTGCTCAGAGCCGACGCGAAGATGGTCGGGTTGGTGGTGACCCCGACGACGCCGCGTTCGCGCACGAGCCGCTCGAGGCCGCCACCGCGCAGGAGCTCGCGCGAGAGGTCGTCCAGCCAGATCGCCACCCCGGCGTCGCGCAGGGCGGCGACGGGTGCGGGCAGGGCGGTGCCGGATTCGGTCATGGCGTGCTCCTTCGGTGCTCCGGGCCCCGGCCGCCTCGCGGCCGGGGCCCAACGTGCGGGACGTCGGTCAGAGGTCGCCGGTGCCGCTCTCGGTGGGCACGGACGCGGTGCCCGGGCCGCCGTCGCGCGACGCGGCGGCGAGGGACTCGCGGGCCGCCGCGACGACCGCCTCGGGCGTGAGGCCGAACTCGCGGTAGAGGGTCTCGTAGTCGGCCGAGGCCCCGTAGTGCTCGAGCGAGACGGTCCGGCCGGCGTCGCCGACGATCTTGTGCCACGAGAGGGCGATGCCGGCCTCGACGGACACCCGGGCGCGGACGGCCACCGGGAGCACCTGCTCGCGGTACGCCTCGTCCTGCTCGGCGAACCACTCCAGGCTCGGTGCGGAGACGACGCGCGTCGCGATGCCGTCCGCCTCGAGCTGCTCGCGCGCCGCCACGGCCAGCTGCACCTCGGAGCCCGTGCCGATGAGGATCACGTCGGGCGTGCCCGTGCTGGCCTCGAGCAGCACGTAGGCGCCGCGGGCGACGCCCTCGGCGGACGCGAACCCGTCCTCACCGCGGGGGAACGTGGGCACGTTCTGCCGGGTCAGGACGAGGCCGACCGGGTGGTCCGTGCGCTCGAGGATCGCCTTCCACGCCTGCGCCGTCTCGTTGGCGTCGGCGGGCCGGACCACGGCCAGGCCGGGAATGGCCCGCACGGCCGTGAGGTGCTCGACCGGCTGGTGCGTCGGGCCGTCCTCGCCGAGGCCGATGGAGTCGTGCGTCCAGACGTAGATGCTCGGCACGCCCATGAGTGCGGCGAGGCGCACGGCGCCGCGCATGTAGTCGCTGAACGTGAAGAACGTGCCGCCGTAGGCGCGCGTCAGGCCGTGCAGCACGATGCCCGAGAGGATCGCGCCCATGGCGTGCTCGCGGATGCCGAAGTGCAGCGTGCGGCCGTACTCGTGGCCCGCGAACTCGTGGGTCGAGCGCTCGGCCGGGATGAAGGACGGCTCGCCCTTCATCGTCGTGTTGTTGGAGCCCGCGAGGTCGGCCGAGCCCCCCCACAGCTCCGGGAGCACGGGCGCGAGCGCCGAGAGGACCTCGCCGGACGCCGCGCGGGTCGCCACGGACTTGCCCGCCGGGAACGTCGGCAGCGCGTCGGTCCAGCCCTCCGGCAGCTCCCTGGCCACGAGCCGGTCGAGCAGCGCCGCGCGGTCCGGGTTGGCGGCACGCCACGCCTCGTAGCCCTCCTGCCACTGCGCCTTGGCGGCCGCCCCGCGCTCGAGCGCCTTGCGGGTGTGCGCGATCACCTCGGGCTCGACGTCGAACGACTTCTCCGGGTCGAAGCCCAGGAGCTCCTTGAGGCCGCGCACCTCGTCGCCACCGAGCTTCGAGCCGTGCGACCCGTGCGTGTTCTGCTTGGTCGGCGAGGGCCAGGCGATGATCGTGCGCAGCCGGATGAACGACGGGCGGTCCGTGACCTGCTTGGCGGCCTCGAGCGCGGCGGCGAGGGCCTCGACGTCCTCGGCGTAGGGGCTGCCGTCGGCGGTCTGCGTCCAGTCGACGGACTGGACGTGCCAGCCGTAGGCCTCGTACCGGCCCAGGACGTCCTCCGTGAAGGCGATCTCCGTGTCGCCCTCGATGGAGATGTGGTTGTCGTCCCACAGCACGATGAGGTTGCCGAGCTTCTGCGTGCCGGCGAGCGAGGACGCCTCGCTCGTGACGCCCTCCTGCAGGTCGCCGTCGGAGGCGATGACGTAGACGTGGTGGTCGAACGGGCTCGTGCCCGGTGCGGCGTCGGGGTCGAGCAGGCCGCGCTCGCGGCGCGCCGCCATCGCGACCCCGACCGCGCTCGCCAGGCCCTGGCCCAGCGGGCCGGTCGTGATCTCGACGCCGTCGGTGTGGCGGTACTCGGGGTGGCCGGGCGTCTTGGAGCCCCAGGTGCGCAGCGCCGCGATGTCCTCGACCTCGAGGCCGTAGCCGGCCAGGTAGAGCTGGATGTACTGCGTCAGGCTCGAGTGCCCGGCGGAGAGGATGAAGCGGTCGCGGCCCAGCCAGTGCTGGTCGGCCGGGTCGTGGCGCATGACGCGCTGGTAGAGCAGGTAGGCCGCGGGCGCGAGGCTGATCGCCGTCCCGGGATGACCGTTGCCGACCTTCTCCACGGCGTCCGCCGCCAGCACACGGACGGTGTCGACGGCGCGGCGGTCGAGGTCCGACCACTCGAGCGTGACCTCTGCGGTCGGGGTGGGGGACGCGTTCACGGAGCCTCATTCCTGCCCGAGCGGTCGCCCGGGTCGTCGCCTGGTGCGTGCGCACGCGTCCAGGGACCCGAAGGGGCCGGTGGCGTGCGCCGGGGTGCCCGACGGTGTGCGTCGGGTCACGGTTCGAGCCTACCGGTGAGCACGTGCGCCTGGGCGCCGCGCCGCCTGGTGGACGCGCCGGACGCACCCCGGGGCGACGTCGGCCTACCATGGTCGCGACATCCCCGCGGAACGGAGCCTTGCCGACGTGCGCACTGCCAGTGGACGACTCGACGCCGAGCCCGGCGCCGCCGTCCGTCCGGTCCACGGGGCGGGCGCCGCGGTGACCGCGGCCCCCGTCGGGACGCGCTCGCGGGCCGCGGCCGTCCGCGCCCGGGTCGGGGCGTACGTCGCCCTGACCAAGCCCCGCATCATCGAGCTGCTGCTCATCACGACGGTGCCCACCATGATCCTCGCCGAGCGGGGCTTCCCGGCCGTCGGGCTCGTCCTGGCGACCCTCGTGGGCGGCACCGCGGCCGCGGGCTCGGCCAACGTCTTCAACTGCTACCTCGATCGCGACATCGACGAGGTGATGAACCGCACGAAGCGGCGCCCCCTGGTCACGGGCGAGGTCACGCCCCGCGCGGCGCTGGTGTTCGGGTGGCTGCTCGGCCTCTTCGCGATCGCCTGGTTCGCGGTCCTCGTCAACGTCCTGTCGGCGGCCCTGGCGCTCGGCGCGATCCTGCTCTACGTCGTCGGCTACACGATGATCCTCAAGCGGCGCACGCCGCAGAACATCGTGTGGGGCGGCGCGGCCGGCTGCATGCCGGTGCTGATCGGGTGGTCCGCCGTGACCGACTCGATCGCCTGGGCGCCCGTCGCGCTCTTCGGCGTGATCTTCTTCTGGACGCCGCCGCACTACTGGCCGCTGTCGATGAAGTTCCGCAAGGACTACGCCGCGGCCGGCGTCCCGATGCTGCCCGTCGTCGCGGACGACGTGAAGGTCTCCTGGGAGATGGTCGCCTACACGCTGGGCATGATCGGCTGCTCGCTGGCGCTGGTGCCCCTCGCCGACATGACGTGGGTCTACGCCGTCGCGGCGGGCGGGCTGGGCCTGTGGTTCCTGGGCTCGACCATCGGGCTGCTCCGCCGGGCACGCGCCCCGCGCCCCGGCGTCAAGCTGGGGGAGATGCGGGTCTTCCACGGCTCGATCACGTACCTGACCCTGCTCTTCGTCGCCATCGCGGTCGACCCCTTCCTGCCGGTCTGAGCCGCCGTGGCCGCACCGGCGCGGGACGCGCGGACCGAGGCGGACCGTGCGGCCGGTGACGCCCTCGAGCGCGAGGTCGGCACCTACTTGGACCACCTCGCGGTGGAGCGCGGCCTCGCCGCCAACACGCTGGCCGCGTACCGCCGCGACCTGCGGCGCTACACGGCCCACCTCGCGGCCCGCGGCAGGACGTCGGTGGCTCAGGTGACCGAGGCCGACGTGCAGGACTTCGTCACCTCGGTGCGGACCGGGTCCGACGGTTCCAGCGCGCTGTCGGCGGCGTCGACCGCGCGCACCATCGCGGCGGTCCACGGCTGGCACCGGTTCTGCACCCTGGAGGGCCTGACGGAGCAGGACCCCTCGCGCGCGGTGCGTCCGCCGGCGCAGGCCCGGCGCCTGCCCAAGGCGCTGTCCACCGACGACGTCGAGCGGCTGCTCGAGGCCGCCGGCCTCGGAGACGGCCCCGTGCCGCTGCGCGACCGCGCGCTGCTCGAGCTCCTCTACTCCACGGGCGCGCGCATCAGCGAGGTCGTCGGGCTCGACGTCGACGACCTGGAGCTCGACCCCGCCGCGGCCGCGGCGCGCCTGCTCGGCAAGGGGCGCAAGGAGCGCGTCGTGCCCGTCGGGTCCTTCGCCCGGGAGGCGACGGAGTCCTACCTCGTCCGGGCGCGTCCCGTGCTCGCCGCGGCCGGGCGCGGCACGCCGGCCGTCTTCCTCAACACGCGCGGCGCCCGGCTGAGCCGGCAGAGCGCCTGGGCCGTCCTGCGGCTGGCGGCGGAGCGCGCGGGGCTGGAGCGGGCCGGCGACGTGTCGCCGCACACGCTGCGGCACTCGTTCGCGACCCACCTGCTCGCGGGCGGCGCCGACGTGCGCGTCGTCCAGGAGCTGCTGGGCCACGCCTCGGTGACCACGACGCAGATCTACACGATGGTGACGCCGGACACGCTGCGCGAGGTCTACGCCGCGGCGCACCCCCGCGCCCTGGGCTGAGCCGGCGGCGACGGCGTTTGCGGCGGGGCGCCGGGCGGTGCCTGGGGTAATCTCGGGGCCGTGACCAGCCTGGATCCGGACGCCCCCGAGACGATGGCGACCGACCCGGTCGGCCGCCCGTTGCCGGTGTTCGCCGACCCCGCGCCGCTCGCCTCCCACGGGCCGGCGCGCATCATCGCGCTGTGCAACCAGAAGGGCGGCGTCGGCAAGACGACGACCACCATCAACCTGGGCGCCGCCCTGGCCGACTACGGCCGCCGCGTGCTCATCGTCGACTTCGACCCGCAGGGCGCCGCGTCCGTCGGCCTCGGCACCTCGCCGCACGAGCTCGACAAGACCGTCTACAACCTGCTCATGGAGCGCAGCGCGTCGCTCGCCGACGTCATCCGCCCGACGGCGGTCGAGGGCCTCGACCTGCTGCCGGCGAACATCGACCTGTCGGCCGCCGAGGTGCAGCTGGTCGGCGAGGTCGCGCGCGAGTCGATCCTCTCGCGCGTCCTGCGGCCGGCCGAGGAGGAGTACGACGTCATCCTCGTCGACTGCCAGCCGTCGCTCGGCCTGCTGACGGTCAACGCGCTCACGGCCGCCCACGGCGTGCTCATCCCGCTCGAGTGCGAGTTCTTCGCGCTGCGCGGCGTCGCGCTCCTGGTCGAGACCGTCGAGAAGGTCCGGGACCGGCTCAACCCGCGCCTCGAGGTCGACGGCATCCTGGCCACGATGCACGACCCGCGCACGCTGCACTCCAAGGAGGTGCTCGCGCGCGTGCACGAGGCCTTCGGGGACCAGCTGCTCCACACGGTCATCGGCCGCACGGTGAAGTTCCCGGACTCGTCGGTCGCGGCCGAGCCCATCACCAGCTACGCCCCGTCGCACGCCGGAGCGGCGGCCTACCGCCAGCTCGCGCGCGAGCTCGTGGCGCGCGGCGATGCCGCCTGACGTCGCGGTCGCGACCGCAGCACCCACGACGCCGGCCCGCGGCGAGACCTCGCGCGGGGAGCCCTTCGAGGTCCACCTCGAGAACTTCACGGGGCCGTTCGACCTGCTGCTCGGCCTGATCGCGAAGCACAAGCTCGACATCACCGAGGTGGCCCTGGCCCAGGTGACCGACGAGTTCATCGCCGCGGTCCGCGCCGCCGAGCAGGGTGACGCGCCGTGGGAGCTGGGGCGCATCAGCGAGTTCCTCGTCGTGGCGGCCACGCTGCTCGACCTCAAGGCCGCGCGCCTGCTGCCCACGGGGGTGGTCGAGGACGCCGAGGACCTCGAGATGCTCGAGGCCCGGGACCTGCTGTTCGCGCGGCTGCTGCAGTACCGCGCCTACAAGGAGGCGGCCGCCGCCATGGCGGAGCGGCTCGCGGCGCAGGCGCGCAGCCTGCCGCGCGCCGTGGCCATGGAGCCGCAGCTCGCCGCCCTCCTGCCGGAGCTGGTGCTCGGGATCGGGGCCTCCGAGCTCGCGATCCTCGCGGCGCACGCGCTGCGGCCCCGCGAGGCGCCCCCGGGCGTGGACCTGTCCCACCTGCACGCGCCGGCGGTGTCCGTGCGCGAGCAGGCGGCGGTGCTGGTCGAGCGCCTGCGGCGCCACGGTGCCGGCTCGTTCCGGGCGCTCGTGCAGGACGCCGACTCGACGCTCGTCGTCGTCGTGCGCTTCCTGGCGCTGCTCGAGCTGTTCCGGGAGGGCGTCGTCGCGTTCGACCAGATCGACCCGCTCGGCGAGCTCACCGTGCGGTGGACGGGCGGCGAGGAGGGCGACGTCGACGTCGTCGACGACTACGACGGACAGGACGCACCGGCATGAGCGACGAGACGACCCCGGCGACACCCCCGGCGGAGCCGGAGGCGTCGCCCGCGGTGGACGAGCTGGCCTTCGAGGTCGCGGACCTGCCCGGGGGCGCCGCGGCGGCGGTCGAGGCCGTCCTCATGGTCGCGGACGAGCCGGTGAGCGCCGTGCAGCTCGCGACGGTGCTCGGCCTGCCGACCGAGGAGGTCGAGGGCCTGCTGCTCGCGCTCGCCGCCGAGTACCGCGGGGGACCGGGCCACCGCCCGCGCGGCTTCGAGCTGCGCCACGTCGCGGGCGGGTGGCGCATCTATTCGGCCCCCGCGCACGCCGACGTCGTCGGACGCTTCGTGCTCGACGGGCAGACCGCCCGCCTGACGCAGGCGGCGCTCGAGACGCTCGCCGTGATCGCCTACCGCCAGCCCGTCACGCGCGGCCAGGTCTCGGCGGTCCGCGGCGTGAACGTCGACTCCGTCGTCCGGACGCTGACCGCGCGCGGGCTCGTGGCCGAGCTCGGCACCGAGCCGAGCGGCGCGGTCCTGTACGGCACGACGTCGTACTTCCTGGAGCGCCTGGGCATGAGGAGCCTCGACGAGCTCCCGCCGCTGGCGCCCTACCTGCCTGACATCGAGTCGATCCAGCTGGACGACGACACCCGTAGCACCCGAGGAGCAGACGCATGAGTCCCCAGAAGCAGCGAGACGTGCACGACCCGGACGGGGTGCGGCTGCAGAAGGTGCTCGCGACGGCGGGCCTCGGCTCGCGCCGCGCGTGCGAGCGGCTCATCGAGGCCGGCCGGGTCGAGGTCGACGGCGTGAACGTGCGCGAGCTCGGCGTGCGGGTGGATCCGCGGCGCGCGGTCGTGCACGTCGACGGGATGCGGCTGCAGCTCGACACCTCGCTCGTGACGCTCGCGCTCAACAAGCCGCTCGGCGTCGTCTCGACGATGCACGACCCGCAGGGCCGCCCGTCGCTCGCGGACCTGGTGGCGGACCGCGAGGAGCGCCTGTTCCACGTCGGCCGGCTCGACGCGGAGACGGAGGGCCTGCTGCTGATGACGAACGACGGCGAGCTGGCCAACCGCCTCGCCCACCCCTCGCACGGCGTGCAGAAGACCTACCTGGCGACGGTCGAGGGCCGCCTCAAGGGCATCGTGGGCCAGCGCCTGCGCTCGGGCGTCGTGCTCGAGGACGGGCTGGCGAAGGTCGACGAGTTCCGGGTGGTCGACACGGCCCCGGACCGCACCCTCGTCGAGGTCGTGCTGCACGAGGGCCGCAACCACATCGTGCGCCGCCTCCTGGAGGAGGTCGGCCATCCCGTGACCCGGCTCGTGCGCACCCAGGTCGGTCCGATCCGGCTCGGCTCCCTGCGCCCGGGGCGCACGCGCGTCCTGGGCCGCGAGGAGCTCGGGGCGCTCATGACGGCGGTGGGGCTGTGACCCGGGCGCGGGCGGGTACGCTGCCCGCCGGTCGCGCCGGTCGGCGCGCCGACCAGGGAGGTGCCCGATGACCGTCCGCGCGATCCGCGGGGCGACCCAGCTCGAGCGCGACGACCGCGAGCACCTGTTCGAGCGGACCGCGGAGCTGGTCCGGGCGGTGCTCGAGGCGAACGAGCTCGACACCGACGCGCTCATCTCGATCCTCTTCACGTGCACGCCCGACCTGCGCAGCGACTTCCCCGCCACGGCCGCGCGCGAGATGGGCATGGGATCCGTGCCGCTCATGTGCTCGGTCGAGATCGACGTCCCCGGTGCGCTGCCGCGCGTCGTGCGGCTCATGGCGCACGCCGAGCTCGACCGGCCCCGCGAGGACGTCCGTCACGTGTACCTCCACGGCGCGACGGTGCTGCGTCGCGACCTGGCCCAGTGACCCCGGCCGCCACGCGCGGCCCCGTGCGCGTCGTCGGCACGGGTCTGCTCGGCGCGAGCATCGGCATGGGCCTGCGCGCGCTCGGCGTCGACGTGGTGCTGCACGACCCGTCGCGCACCACCCTCCTGCTCGCGCAGGACGTCGGCGCCGGACGGGTCGCGGCGCCGGACGAGCGCGACGTGCGCCTCGTGGTCGTGGCCGCCCCGCCCGACGTGACCGCCGACGTCGTCGCCGCCGAGCTCGAGGCGTTCCCCGACGCCGTGGTGACCGACGTCGCGAGCGTCAAGGGCGCCGTCCTGGCCGCGCTGCGCGAGCGTGGGGCCGACCTGACGCGCTACGTCGGCTCCCACCCGATGGCGGGCTCGGAGCGCACCGGGCCCACCGCGGCCAGGCCGGACCTGTTCCTCGGCCGGCCCTGGGTCGTCGTCGGCTCCGGCGCCTCCACCGGCGAGGCGCTCCTCGCGGTGCGCGGCCTGGTCACGGACCTCGGCGCGACGCCGATCCTGCTCGAGGCCGACGCCCACGACGACGCCGTCGCCCTCGTCTCGCACGTGCCGCAGATCGCGGCGTCGCTCGTCGCGGCGCGGCTGCGCGAGGCCGACCCGTCCGCGCTCGACCTCGCGGGCCAGGGGCTGCGCGACGTCACGCGCGTGGCCGGCAGCGACCCGGCGCTGTGGACCTCGATCCTCGCCGCGAACGCCGCCGCCGTCGCGCCCGTCCTGCGTGCGCTGCGCGACGACCTCGACGGCGTCGTGACGGCGCTCGAGAGCGCCGCGGTCCCGTCCGGGCAGGCGCCGCCGTCCGGCGCGCTCGGGACCGTCGCGGGCGCGATCGCCGCCGGGAACGCGGGCGTGGCCCGGATCCCGGGCAAGCACGGCGGTGCCCGCACCGCCTACGACGTCGTGACGGTCCTCGTGCCGGACCGGCCGGGCGAGCTCGCCCGGCTGCTGGCGGAGATCGGCGCGGCGGGGATCAACCTGGAGGAGCTCCAGCTCGAGCACGCCCCGCGGCAGGCCGTCGGCCTGGCGTCGGTCTCGGTGCTGCGCGGGCTGGGCGGCCGGCTCGAGGCCGAGCTGCGCGGACGTGGATGGAGGCTGGCCGGATGAGTGCGCTCGTCATCGCCGTCGACGGGCCCTCGGGCTCGGGGAAGTCGAGCGTGTGCCGCCAGGTCGCGGCGCGCCTCGGCCTGGCGTACCTGGACACGGGCGCGATGTACCGCGCGGCGACGTGGTGGTGCCTGGAGCAAGGCATCGACCTCGCCGACGGGCCGGCGGTCAGCGCCGCCGTGCACGCCATGGTCCTCGAGCTGGACCTCAACCCGCGGTTCCCGGTGTTCCGGGTCGGTGGGACCGACGTCGGCACCGCGATCCGCACCGGGGAGATCTCGGCGGCCGTCAGCGCCGTGGCGACGAACCTCGACGTGCGCGCCGACCTCGGCGCCCGCCAGCGGCGCGTCATCGAGGTCGAGCGCGGGACGCAGGGGTTCGCCGAGGGCAGGGGCGTCGTCGTGGAGGGCCGCGACATCACCACCGTCATCGCGCCCGACGCCGACGTCCGCATCCTGCTCACGGCGAGCGAGGAGGCGCGCCTGGCGCGCCGCGCGCGCGAGCTGCACGGGTCCGCCGACGCGACGAGCCTCGCCGCGACGCGGGACCAGGTCGTGCGGCGCGACGAGCAGGACTCCACGGTGGTCGAGTTCCGCACCGCCGCCGACGGGGTCGTGACCGTCGACTCGTCCGAGCTCGACCTCGAGCAGACGGTGGAGGCGGTCCTGGCCGTCGTCGAGCGGTCGACCGGCCGGTCCGCCCACACGCCGACGCCGTGAGCCTGAAGCCGGCGGCGGGCGACCCCGCGTCGAGCCCGCCCGGGGGCAGGCCCGTGCCGCGGTGGTCACGCGCGGTGGGCCGGTTCCTCGCCCACGTCGTGTGGCGCACGCGCGTCGTGGGCGCGCACCACGTGCCCGCCAGCGGGCCCGTGATCCTCGCCGCCAACCACCTCGGCGTGGCCGACGGCCCCGTGCTGCACGGCGCGGCCCCGCGCGGCACGCACATCCTGGTCAAGGAGGAGGCCTTCCGCGGCCCGGTCGGGTCGATCCTGCGCGCCGCGGGGCAGATCCCGGTCGACCGCAGCGGGGGGCGCGCCGCCCTGGTGACGGCCCTGGCCGTGCTGCGGCGCGGCGACGTCGTCGGGATCTTCCCCGAGGGCAACCGCGGCCGGGGCGACGGGTCCACGGGTCGCGCGGGCGTCGCCTGGCTCGCGGTGACGTCCGGCGCGCCGGTCGTGCCGGTCGCCGTGCTGGGGACTCGACGCACGGGGGAGTCCACGGGGCGTCTGCCCGGGCCGCGGCGGCGGCTCCACGTCGAGTTCGGCCCGCCGCTCGTGCTGGAGCGCGCGCCGGGCGTCAGCGGCCGGGCGGCCGTCGAGCAGGCGAACGCGGCCCTGCGCGAGGCGCTCGGCGCCCACGTCGTCGCCGTCGTGGGGCGCGCGGGGCTCCCGCTGCCCGACGACGCCTGACGCCGGTTCGTCGGCGGGGCCTCCGGCAGGGGAGGATGGGCCCATGACCGACCAGCACCGCGACGACGTCGTGCCCGACGCCGCACCCCCCGCCGAGCCCGCAGCCCTTCCCGAGGGCGCCGACGAGTACGGCGAGTACGACGGCGACCTCGACGCCCCCGCGCTCGTCGCGCCCGACGCCTCGGTGCCGCAGACGCCCGAGGAGCTCGCGCGCGAGCAGGCGCTGCGCGCCGGCCTCGACGACTTCGAGCTGGCCGAGGAGGACCTCGCCCTGCTCGACGGCCAGGGCGAGGGCGACGGCACCGCGACGCCGGCGGGCCCGCTGCCCGTGCTCGCCGTCGTCGGCCGGCCCAACGTCGGCAAGTCGACCCTGGTCAACCGCATCCTGGGCCGCCGCGAGGCGGTCGTGGAGGACAAGCCCGGCGTCACGCGCGACCGGGTGAGCTACCCGGCGGAGTGGGCCGGCACGGACTTCACGCTCGTCGACACCGGCGGCTGGGAGGTCGACGTCGCGGGGATCCACGCGCGCGTCGCCGAGCAGGCCGAGATCGCGATCGACCTGGCCGACGTCGTCATCTTCGTCGTCGACGCGACCGTGGGTGCGACGTCGACGGACGAGCAGGTCGTGCGGCTGCTGCGCAAGGCCGGCAAGCCCGTGGTCCTGGCCGCGAACAAGGTCGACGGCCCGCGCGGCGAGTCCGACGCGGCCGAGCTGTGGAGCCTCGGCCTGGGCGAGCCGCACCCGATCTCCGCGCTGCACGGGCGGGGGATGGGCGACCTGCTCGACGCCGCCGTCGACCTGCTGCCCGAGGTCTCCGCCAAGGGCTCGGCGCGACCGGGCGGGCCGCGCCGCGTCGCGCTCGTCGGGCGCCCCAACGTCGGCAAGTCGAGCCTGCTGAACAAGCTGCTCGGCGAGGACCGCGTCGTCGTCGACGCCGAGGCGGGCACGACGCGCGACCCGGTGGACGAGCTCGTCGAGCTCGGCGGCAAGACCTGGTGGTTCGTCGACACCGCGGGCATCCGTCGTCGCGTGCACCAGACCACCGGCGCCGACTTCTACGCCTCGCTGCGCACGCAGGCCGCGATCGAGAAGGCCGAGGTCGCCGTCGTCCTGGTCGACGCGAGCACCAAGATGACCGAGCAGGACACGCGCGTCATCTCGCAGGTCGTCGACGCGGGCCGCGCGCTGGTCATCGCGTACAACAAGTGGGACCTCATGGACGAGGACCGCCGTCCGTACCTGGAGCGCGAGATCGAGCAGGACCTCGTGCAGGTGCAGTGGGCCCCGCGCGTGAACCTGTCCGCCCGGACCGGGTGGCACCGCGACCGGCTCGTGCCGGCGATCGAGAAGTCCCTGGCGTCGTGGGACATGCGCATCCCCACGGGGCGGCTCAACGCCTTCCTCGGCGAGCTCGTCGCCGCGCACCCGCACCCGCTGCGTGGCGGCAAGCAGCCGCGCATCCTGTTCGCCACGCAGGCGGACACGCGCCCGCCGCGCTTCGTCATCTTCGCCACGGGCTTCCTCGAGGCGGGCTACCGCCGGTTCATCGAGCGGCGCCTGCGCGAGACGTTCGGCTTCGAGGGCTCGCCGATCTCCATCTCGGTGCGGGTGCGGGAGAAGCGCAAGCGGTGACCGGGACGCGGGCGCCAGCCGCGCGCGCGGGCCGGGAGACGACCGCCGCGCGCGGCCCGGTGCTGCGCCTCGGCCTGCCCCGCGACCCCGCGGCGACGTCGCACCTGACGACGTTCGTCGTCGCGACCGTCGCGGCGGTGCTGCTCACGCGCGGGTTCCTGGCCGCCACGGGCTACCCGCAGATCGGCGGGGGCGGCCTGCACGTGGCGCACGTGCTGTGGGGCGGCCTGCTGATGGCGCTCGCCTTCGTGCTGCTGCTGTCGTTCGCCGGCCCGGTCGTGCGCCCCGTGGGTGCGCTCGTCGGCGGCGTCGGCTTCGGCCTGTTCGTCGACGAGATCGGCAAGTTCGTCACGTCCGACAACGACTACTTCTACGAACCGACGGCGGCGCTGATCTACGGCACGGTCGTGGTGCTCGTGCTGCTGGGCGAGATGCTGCACGGCCGGCGCGAGCACCACCCCGCGGAGTACCTCGCGGCGGCCGCGGACCAGGCGGTCGCCGGGCTCGCGGGCGGCTTCACGCCGAGCGCCCGGGCGGAGGCCAAGGACCTGCTGGAGCGCGCCGGGCCGGTGCGGGGCGCCGCCGAGGTCGCTGCCGTGCTCGACGTGGTGGACGACGACGAGCACGAGCTGCCCAACCCCGTGGGCGCGGCGAGCCGTGCCGTCGTGCGCACCATGCGCCGGCTCGTCACCGCGCGCTGGGTGCCGTGGGTGACCGTCGGGGTGCTGGTGCTCACGTCCCTGGTCACGGTCGGCCGTGGGCTGGCGGCCTGGTGGGGTGGCGCGGACGTGCTCTGGTGGGTGCTCGCAGGGCTGCTCCTCAGCGCGGCGGCCTCGACGGCGTTGGCCGTCGCGGGGCTCGTCGTGGTGCGCCGCGACCGCCTGGCCGGCTACCTGCTCTTCCGCCGCGCCGTCCTGGTGAGCCTGCTGTTCACGCAGGTGTTCCTCTTCCGGATCCAGGAGTGGACCGCGACCGCTGGCGTGCTCGTGGACCTCGTGGTGCTGGGCCTGGTCGCCGCGGAGCTCAATCAGATCAGCGAGGCGCGGCGCCACCGGAGCGAGCGCGCTGGGGAGCGGTCGGGCGGCTGACGGCCAGCCGGCCCGCAGTGCCACGAGCGGCGCGCGGGCGGCGGATCAGCAGGGCGCGGGGTTCGAGCAGCGGTAGCGCCCGTCGTCGAGCACATCGACCACGTAGCTGCGGCCGGCGGCCGGCTCGCCGTCGAGGTCGTCACGGTCCACGGACCAGACCTCCACCTGCTGCGGCATCCAGCCGCACACCGTGTCGGGCTCGACGGCGATGCGCAGGCGCACGGTCCGGTCGTTCTCGTCCACCACGAGCTGGCTGACCTCGGTGCACTGCCCGTAGGACGCGATGAGGAGGGCGACCTCGTCCAGGTCCGCCTCCTCGACGGGCGCGGTGTCGAGCGTGAAGGCTTCGGGGAGCGCGTCGAGGAAGGCGTCGCGGTCGGCGTCCGAGGTGAGCAGCCGCGGCTTGCGTGCGTCGATGTCGACCACGGCGTCGTCGTCGGCCTCGGACCACCCCACGACGAGGTCGCCGATCTCGCGCCGGTCGTCGAGTCCGGGGCCGGGGGCTGCGCACCCCGCGCACAGGAGGACCACGGCGAGGGCTCCGGCGGTGCGTCGCACGTGGCCTCCGCGGCTCGGGGAGAGGGGCGGGTCCGACCGTAGCGCTCCGGTCGTGTCGGCGCCCGGTCGTAGCGTCGCGGCCAGGACACGACGAGAGGGGTGGCGCGATGTGCGTGGAGTGTGACGAGGCGGCGTGGGGCGAGGGACCGCGGTGGGGCGACGAGTGGTCCTGGTTCGACGAGGAGGCGCGGCGGCCGCGCGGCGCCCGGTACCTGGAGGAGATCGCCGAGACGGGCTGGGCGGTGTGCACGGTCCCGGGCGACGGCCTCGAGCTGCCGTACGGCTACACGGTGGGGCTGACCCGCTACCACGGGCACCCGGAGGTGATGGTCAGCGGGGTCGACTCGTGCGGGGCCATGGAGTACCTCGACCGTGTCGGGGCGCGGGTGCGCGCGGGGGAGCGGTTCGGCTTCGGCGACGAGGTGGAGCTCGGCGCGGAGCGGGGCGTGTTCCTCGCGGTCGACCAGCCCGAGCGCCTGGACATCGCCCAGGCGGTCTACGGCCACCCGGAGACGAGCGTGGTGCCGGCGCTCCAGCTCGTGGTCTCCGACGACGCCGGCCGGTGGCCGTGGGAGCGCGGCTGGCAGGGCTGGGCGCAGGTGCTCTACGGGACGCCGCGGGCGGTCGGCTGACGTCTGGGTGCGTGGAGTGGTCCCCGGTGGGGCCGAGGCTGCGATAGAGTTCTCCAGGCCCTCCGGCGTAGCCGGTCGGCCATCGGGATGTGGCGCAGCTTGGTAGCGCACTTGACTGGGGGTCAAGGGGTCGCAGGTTCAAATCCTGTCATCCCGACAGTGTTAATGCTGGTCAGAGGCCCGCACCGCTTCGGCGGGGCGGGCCTCTGTGCGTCCGGTAGGCCTATCGGTAGGCCTAAGTACGCCCTGGACGAACAGGGACGGCGACGTAGGCAGTTGGATGTCCGGTGGATGCATGAATGAGAACCGCCTGGGTGCGCCACTCCGGCGGCGAGTAACGCCACCAGGCACAGATGTGCTGGCTGCCCGGCGGTCATGTGCGCGGAAGATCAGCGCGAGCTCGTACCGGCGATGGTCCGGTGCACTGACGGGGAGGCGTCGCGTGCGCGACAACGCGCAGCTCGGCGCCCTCCGAGGCGCCGGGGGCGCTCAGTTCGGTGTGGGTGGTGGCACATCAACCGTCACCAGGACGCTCCACCACTCGTCGCCGACCGCCGCATCGGCCTGGATCTGCAGACGCTGTTGCGAGACATCGTTCAGCTCAAGTTGCCAGGTCGCGCGATCGAATGGCTTAAGGGCAACACCGTTGTGCACCGGTGCGAAGGCCTCGTGGTGCGGCGATCGACTCGACGTGTCTATGCCCAACTGGCCCGACGAGAACTGCACGTCCACCGGCGCGTCCAGCAAGCGCACCCGCAACTCCGTCAGCGCCGGCGAGGTCTCCAGTCGCAGACACAATCGGGCGTAGGGGGCCGCGTGCTTCAGCCGCTCCACCTCCCCGCTGATGCGTGGCACCACCTCGTCGTGACGGCGGGCTTCCTCCAGCGCGAGCGTTCCTGACGCGGCTTTCGCCTGTCGGCGGGTGTACCAGGCCGCAGCCACGGCCACAGCTAGGGCGAGAAGCGAGATCACGAGCGCCGCGATGGTCACATGTGGATCATCCCGCCCACTTCGGTCGCCGCGCCCCGATTCGCGGAGAGACGCACCTCCGGCGGCGCCCTACTCCTTCAAGGGATCACTCCGTAGAGGGGCGTCCGTGTCGAACCGCACCCGCTGGGCAGCCGCCCTGCCGTGCCTTCGGCTCTATGCCGAATCAGGAAGCCAAGCGCGGGGACGTCTACCGGGTCCACCGGTCGGCGACCGTCGAACAGGACGACCTCCGTGCTGCGCATCCGATGGTGTGCGTGGCTGAGCAGCCGAGGGACCCTGCAGCCTGGAAGGGTATGGCGCGGGTTTCGACGGGAGCCCAGCCAGAGGACCTGGAGAGCCCTCAGCGCGCCGACCTGCCATTCACGAAGGATGGGCACTGGACGTACCGTTACCTCCGCGCGGTGAAGAAGTCGCTAACTGGGGACCCTGGACTCTGCCCGTTCCAGGTCACCCTGCCCGAGCCTTTGAGGACGGAAGTTCTCGACCACTACAAGAACCGGCCTCGCGCGGACGGCACCACTAGGAAGATGGGTTCACACTGAACCGGATGGCCGGATACTCCCTGACCGAAGCACCTGCCGGCGTCGTGAACCCGGAGGTCTGGACCAAACGGCGTGCCCGACAGGGTCGCTGCGGGGGACTTGTGGTTGCTGTCGTGGGACGGAATCGGCTTGGGCCTTGGCGTGATCTCCGCACACATGCGTGACTACGTCCTGATGTGGCCAGTGACGCTTCCGTCCGAGCCGAGCCACTCTCCAGCTCTGTTGACCGAGGACAGCCCGCTCGGCGTGCCCGTGAGCATCTGGCCCACCCGCGAGACGGGCGTCGGTGACGCGTTGCTGCACCGCCGCCTGGGCCGGCTGCTCACACCCCGCCTCATGGTCGCGATCGAGGACGCGCTCGACGAGGACGAGAGCCCTCCACTACCGATCGCGGCTCCTCCGTCGGACCCGGCCCAGCAGCGCGCCCAGGACGAGGAGATGATCGACCGTTGGGAGGCGATCTGCCTGATGCAGTGGCCAGCGCCGACGGCGACGGACCTCAGGCTTGATCGTGAGGCTGCCGGCCGCCACGGCCTGACGCCAACCCGCCTGAGCCAGTGCTCGAGGTAGACGCTGGCGAAGCGGTCGCGCTCCAATTGGGCGAGGTCCCCCTTGCACCGGAGCAGGCGGAGGCCATCGCAGCCGACCTCGAAGTGGCAGTCACCGAGCTCGTTTCGCCGACGCGCGTAACGGCCACGACCGCCCTCCTGGACCCGGTGTGGAAGAGCGACGTTCTACGGGTAGCGGCTTCTCGTGCCATCGGCGAGGCATCGGCCCGTGACCTCGTTGCCACGGAGTTCGCGCTCGCCGCGCGGTCGTCGAACTCTCCGGCCGACTTGGTCCGCGCGGCGTTCGCTCGCCTTCTGTGCGAGTGAGGCTGCGATGGCCCGCGACCTCCGAGATATGGCGGCTCGCCACGCACATCGGGAGATCGCCGACGCGCTGCTCGACCTCGAGGCTGGCCGGCGCGTTTATGACTTCGCTCGGCTGGCGGACGACCCTGCAGAAGAGCTAGGCATCGTCGGTGAGGTTGAAGTCCACTTCGACACCGTGACGCCCGGAGACTGTGGCGTCTCCGGCTACTACCGGCACGACGGGCCGCGCGGCCCGCAGATTGTCGTGCACCCGTCGGGCGTGTCAACCCGTGACAACTTCACGATCCTGCACGAGTTCGCCCACCACTTGCAGCGCACCCACCTTGCCTGGGCGGACGTGTGGGTCACGATGGGGGAACGCGAGGCCCGACTGCTCAACGAGGGCACCGCCGATGCCGTTGCCGCCGAAATCCTCATCCCTGGCGACCAGGCAGCTTTCTCGGCTTCGGATGTCACCGCCGCGGATCTCGCGCAGGCACATCTGGCGCACCCGTCCGTGTCGCGTTCGGCTGTCGGCTATCGGGCGCTGAGCGACGCACAGCCTGCGGACAACCTCGCCGTTGCGGTCCTCGATCTGGATGGGTGCGTGGTATTCGCCAGGTCCGTGGGAACCGTCATGGCGCCGCGTCGTGGGGCCGTGCAGGAAGCCCTCGCAGCGCTGGTAACCCGAGCCACCGAGGGGTCCGGGCAGGTGTCCGGGACGCTGCTCCCTGGCCTTGAGGCAGGGTCCGGGTATATCCAGGACGGCTTGGCCGCGTCGCTGGCACTCGATGCCAATGGCGAGTACGCGTTCGCCGTAGTCAGGCCACTGCATCGGTACGTTGCACCGCGCTGGTCCAAGGAGCAGCGCGAGTGCTCGAGTCCTGCATGCGAGCACGTGTTCGAGACCGACGACCAGACCAGCTGGTGTCGCCGCTGCCACGCGCCGCTCTGCCCGGAGTGCGGTGCCTGTGCCTGCGAGGCACAACGGGCGGTGTGCAGCGCGTGCGGGTTGACACTCAGCAACGCTGAGGAGTCCGATCCGAGTCGTCATGAGTGCTGGTGACGTCTAGGACGGACAGGGTGAGATGACAAGGCGACGGCGCCTTGGCCGGGGTCATACAGTTGTTCGGGTGGAAGACCTGGCGGCGTTCCTACGTACCCAGCCGCTGGGAGACCCACGTCCGAGTGGAAGTCAGCTGAACTCCCGCTCGAGGACGCGATGATGGGGGCAACACCCCACCTAGAAGGTCTGAAACCACGAACGTCACTTCTCTTGGCAGTTGAGTACGCATAGTGTCGACTGTGCGGACAGCAGCCGCACCTTTTCCGCACAGGAGAGTCCCTTTTACACATGCCAGCAGACCGCTGCCGCAGCGGAACTCGCCGCCGCGGCGAGCCTGCAAGAAGGGGACGGAGCCGCGTGACAACGGACGACGCACTCCTGGGACGGCTGAGCCTTCCGGTCGCTCCCGGTGCACCGGCGACGGTGGTCTGCAAGCACCCCGCGCTGCGCCTCGCCGTCGTCGAGCGTGACTCGGTCGGACACCTGAGCGACGAGTGGGACGTCGCCGGCGTCTACCTCCTTCTCGGCCCCGTCGCCGCGGACGGGACATACGAGGCCTACGTGGGCAAGGCTGCGCTGCAGGGCCTACGGAGCCGGCTGAAGGGCCCGGACCACAGGAACAAGGTCCACTGGACCCGGGCGCTCCTGGTGGCGCGCGACGCAAGCGAAGCCTTCCACTCCGCCGAGGTCGGATGGCTCGAGGGCCGGCTCTGGGACCTGCTGAAGAACGCCCCCGCCGCGACCCTCATCAACAAGCCCCAGCCCAAGGACGAAACGCTCCACCCGTCAGAGCGCGCCTTCCTCGAGGCATGCGTCGGTCCGGTCGCCGGCCTGCTACGGGTGCTCGGCGCGTCCCCGGACACACTCGACCAGCTATCAGCGAAGCCCACCAGGAAGCGCCGCCGCTACGACGAGACCGTCTCCGACCTCATCGACGCCAAGCTCCTGTCGATTGGAGGTGGCCTGCATCCGATGGAGACGAAGTTCACGACGGTGGCGACGGTGCTCGGCGACGGCTCGCTCGAGATCGGCAACGCCAACTACAAGGCGGTGTCGGAGGCTGCCACCGTCGTCGCAGGGTCCAATCGCAATGGTTGGGACTTCTGGGGGGTTCCTTCAGGGTCTGGATCGCTCGTGTCGCTAGCTTCGCTGCGGAACCGCCTTCAGGACAACGCGAAGTCGACCTCCACCGCGCCGGCATCGGCACCGGCAGCACAGAAGCTGCCGTCGCTCGAGAGAACAACCGTCGGCACGGAGAAGCGCGCCAAGAAGGCCGCAGCGAGGCGGCAGCGGTCGTCCGGGGAGACGACCACCTCGCTGGCTGACATGGTGGCTGACGGGTTCTTGAGCCCCCCGGCGCCGGTACGGGCGACATTCCGCGGCGTGTCGTTCGAGGCCGTCGTCGACCCCCAGGGTGCCGTTGTCCTCGGCGGCCGTTCCTACACGCCCTCGGGTGCCGGAAGGGCTGCGAAGACCTCCGTCGCGGGCGCCGACGCCAGCAAGGGCGTCCTCGCCACCGACGGGTGGATCTTCTGGAGTGCGCAGGACTCCGCTGGCGAGTGGGCCACCTTGGCGGAGCTCCGGCGCCGTTACGTCGAGCAGCTGCCTGCGCGGGACGAATCGTGACGACGACTGAGCCTGCCCCCGCCGGCTCCGGTCCGGGCACGCCCCTATGGCTGCAGCGCTCACTCGATGTCCGCGAGGGGCGCGACCCGCTCGGCCTGCAGACCACCACACAGGACCGACTGACGCCGATCCTGCTCCCGGGCATCCTTGAGCTGTCCCGGCGGGCCCGGTACTTCTCGTTCCATGCCTGGCTGTTGCACACGTACCGGGAGCGGAAGTTCAAGGCCGAGAGCAGTGCCCTCTCGAGCTTCATCAAGGCCCGGGAGTGGGACTACGGCCTTGCAGTGCTCCGCTGCCCGCACGACTGTGGCTCGAGCCCGGTGGGTGCCCTCAGCCTGCGAGGCGTTGTGGCCCAGGCTGGCCCGTACCCGCGCGGGGAGTCGGTGAAGAGCGCGTTGGGCGGCTACGGGCTCTACTACCGCTCACCGATGGCCGAGCTCAGACTCGTCGCCCGTGCGGGCACCCCGCTTGGAGAGGGCCCAATCCCGATCGACGTCCTGCACGACACCGACCGCGCCCGAGGTCTTGTTGAGACCTTCAGCGCCGCCGTGACCGACACCAGCTACGTCAAGCACTGGATGTTCACCAGCGACCCGCTGCCGGCTGACGTGCTTGACGAGCTGGCCGAAACCGCCTGCCTATGCCAGCTGCGGGCCCGGCCCGAGGAGCGCAACGCCGTTCACGCTGCGCTGTTCACCATCGACGAGTACGCCGGCGCCGCAATTGCGCCCGGCGATGCCGGCGCAGCACCGGAAGGCGAGGAGGTACCGCCGCTTGTTCTCGACGCCGAGGCAGCGGTCGCCCAACGCCGGGCCAGCTTCGCTCACTACCTGAGCCTCATCGAGGCGGCTCCGACCATCGTCGGGGACGAGTCCGCGTTCCGCGAGTCCTTGTGGTCGTCGTCGGCGGCGCGGTCTGACGCCCACCGGGTCGTGGCTGGCCAGTGGGCGGGGCTCGTCGCCAAGGATGTCTGGCAGGACGCACTGTGCAGCATCTGGGCCGAGTTCGGCCGGGCCGGCTTGGACCGGGCGCGGGCTACTGGTGAGGGCCTGACCTGGACCGAGACGGGGGACCTCACCCGATCGCTGGTCGCCGGACCGCCGCCCCTCGACGCTGCGGCTCCTACAGTCGAGATCGCCGCTGCCGTTGAGGGCGGACAGGTAACCCTCCCCGGCGTCGACGGGACCCTCGCTGCGACCTCTCTCGAGAGCCTGCGGGCTGCCACGGTTGAGCTCAACACAGCCAGCAGCGGCCTGATCGTGCTGCTGGAGCTCCATCGCCGCGCCTACGGCCGGGCCGACCCCGGCTGGACCCAGACCGCCACGGTCCGCTCCGCTTGGCAGCCCTCTGTCGTCGACGTCCTCGCCGCTCTCCATACCCATCTCGCCGAAGGGCCGACCGTCGCCGACACCTTGTGGTATCTCGTGCAGCGCTACGTCATCCGCGTGCATGAGCGCATTGCCTACTCCAAGCTGCCCGAGGACACTTTCCGCTTCCGGTGGGAGGACGGCCGGATGCGCTTCTACGACAACGGCATCGGCCGGTTCCCGCTCGCCGCGATCCGCAAAGATCCGTTGGCGCTCATCTCCCTCGACCTAGGGTTGTGCACTCGCAGCGACTCAGACGAGGCGCAACTGACCGCTCGCGGAACCGCCTTCATAGCCGAGGTCTTCGGGTGAGTGGGACAGGCGTCGAGGGCATCCGCCCCATCGCCGAACTGTTTCGAGGCGACTGCGTCGCCCTTTGGGCCACCACATTCAACATCGAGCTGAGCCTGTTCAACGAATACCTGCTGCGACGCCTCGGCGACAGTCCGCTAAACGCCGTCGTGCTCGCCGACCAGCGTCGCTTGGACGAGTCGCTGGAAGCCATCCCTGCTGAGCGACTCGACACTCTCGGAGCCGTCAACCGCCGCTGGCTGCTGCGCGGAGTCCAGGTGGGCAGCGGCCGCTTCCACCCGAAGTCCTATCTGGCGGTTCGAGCGCGCACTGCCACGCTGATGGTCGGCTCCGGCAATCTCTCCACCGATGGTATCGACGCCGGCCGCGAGGTCTTCAGCTCTTTCACCAGCGGGACCCCGGTCGGTGACACCGCGCTGGCGACCTGGAGGTCCTGGATGCGCCGGCTCGTCGGCGAGTCCGGCGACACCCTGCTGGCCGAGCGCTTCGCCGATCTCGAGCAGCGCCTCCCGAAGCCCGAAGGGCTGACCGCCGTCGCAGACAGCCCGGTGTGGCACAACCTCGACGCGCCGCTCGGACCCCGCTTCTGCGACAAGGTGGCGGCAGCGGCGGACGGGCCCATCGACGAACTGATCGCGACTGCGCCCTTCTTCGACGAGGAAGCCGTGGCACTTGGATCCCTCGTACAGCGGCTCCAACCGAGACTGCTCCGGCTCTACATGACCTCGACCACCTCGGTGGCCGGCGCCGCCCTCCGCCAGCGGCTTCGCGAGGCCGGCTGCGCGGTCGAGCTGTACGCGTACGAGCCTGACCGCTTCACCCACGCCAAGCTCATCGGTGCCGTGGCCGCGGACCGGGGCTGGATGCTCTCGGGCTCGGCGAACCTCTCGCGTGCTGCGCTGACGCTTCCGCCGGGCGTGGCCAACG
The DNA here is from genome assembly GCF_014042015.1 of Actinotalea sp. JY-7876. NCBI lineage: Bacteria > Bacillati > Actinomycetota > Actinomycetes > Micrococcales > Cellulomonadaceae > Actinotalea > Actinotalea sp. JY-7876. The sequence goes on from NZ_CP059493.1 coordinate 1,645,342, forward strand.
TCGAGCTAGCCGTCTTCGCGGAGTTGGGTGCCGAGCACCTGCGAGGCGTCTTCCTTCCTCCCGGCGTCCACGCGATACCGCTCAACCTCGACGAGCTCGAGAAGATTACCTACGACGCCGACGACACCCCCGCCCACACCAATAAGGTTCGTCTACAGCGGGCGACGCTGGTTGGTGAGGGCAGGATCCGGGCTCAGACCGAGCCGGCAGCAGAAGAGGGCTGGCAACTCGCCGACCACCAGAACCGCAGCGCACTCGTCCTTGGGATGGGCGCCGCGACGACCGCCGAAGCACTCGTCGGACCCCTCGTGCGTATCGAAGACCAGGCGGGGGAGACGCTCTCGAACTGGGTGGTGCTGGAGGACCCCGACGCACTTGCTCGCACGCTCGCCGCCACGCAGGCCGGCGGATCGTCCCGACCGGTCGAGCTCACCGGTGCCGAGCTCGACACTCCTCTCGGCCGGGCCCTGCTATACCTGCATCGCAATCTCGTCATGGACGCGGCCGAGATCCCGACGGCCACGGCCGGAGGCAGCAGCGTGGTCGGCGACGAGGTCGCCTCCAGCGACACCGACAACCTCTGGGATCGCCTCGAGCGCGAGACGCTCGGCCGCGACCCGCGCGCCGGCACCTACGGCAGGCTCGTGGCCGCACGGGCCCGAACGGACACGCTCACCGACCCCCTCGTCGAGTTGCTCGATGCGATGCGGGAGCGGACCCCGGCGGGGGAGCGCCTGCAGAGCCGTGCTGGCGGATCGGTACTCGCCAGACTGGTGCGCGAGCACACCGAGCGCGGTGAGCGAGCCCACGTGAGGTGGAGCACAAGCGCCCGCATCCGAGTGCGCACCCGCAACGTGCTTCGACGCTGGGCCTCGGCCCAGACGGACCCACGCCTCGCCTGGGTCAACCCGCTGGCCCCCCTACTCAACCTGCAGGCGGTGGCCACGGTCTTCGCCGACCTGTACCTGCGGGCCATCGACGACGACCAGCAGAGCGAACTTGACTCCGCCGACCTCGACGACCTGTGGGTCCGGTGGTTCGCGCCAATCGTCGGGACCGGCCAGCGGGACGGCTGGCTCGACCGCGCGGGACTCAGCACCGCCGAGCTCGCCGAGTACATCACCGACGGCTTCGCCGAGATCTGCAGTGCCCTCTGCTGGTTGGCCCTCCGCCCAGGCTCGTCTCGACGAGAGCGCATCATCCGTTGGCAGTCCCCGCTGGCGGCCGCGCTCGATCGGGGCCTCCTCGTTGACACCGACGACAGCGCGGCGTACGTCTCGCTAATCGTCGGTCACGAGGTATCGCGCGACCAGCTCACTACGGACTTTCTCGAAGCGATCGAGTTCGTCGACGACCGCTTGTGGTGCGAAAAGACGGCCCACGAGCTGGCGCTGGACACCCTCGACCTAGAGACCGCGGCCAGCGACAACTTCGCGAAGGTGGTCGTCCGAGGCGTCGCCGACCCACTCCACGATCCTCGCTTGGCGCGTTTGGTCGCTGCCGTCAGGGCCTACCGCAGAGTCGACGCCGTCGCCGTTTATGCCGCCGACCTCGACTGGCGCATCGTCATCGAACCCGGGCAGAGGGCCTACTTCCTCCCGCAGCTGGGCGCCGATCCATTCGAGTCGGCCGCGCTCTCGGTCGAGGACCTCGACCAGTTGGTAGCCGCGCAGCGGGTTCTGGCTGACCTCTTCCCGCCGACGGTGAAGGTCGCGTAGGCCCCCATAGCGTTGACGATGGGTCGTTCGCAGGTGGCGCTTCGAGTCGGTGGACACTGAGGCCGGCGAGGCATCCATGTTCAGTCGCCGGGGCCGGAGCCCCACTACGTGAGATGGCGAGGGCGGCCGGGGACAAGCGCAACCTCAGCCGCCAACCCGCGAATATGGGCCGTCTCGCTCGGGACATCGTCCGACCGACAAGTGGCTCCACAAACGCGCCGCGGCAGCGGGGTCCGACGGTCAGGTCCGCGAGCGCCTGAAGCCGTCCGCTCTCCGGTCGTGCGCGTCGCAGTGCATGGCGCTCTACTGACGCGCAGGAGGTGCGCGATTATAGGTCGCATGCTCACAGCAGGAATCGACCTGGCGGCGCAGCCTGCCAAGACCGGTGCGGTCGTTGTCGACTGGTCAGGGCGGGCCCCGGTGGTGGTGCAGGCCGTGCGCGGGGCCGATGACGCCGACGTGCTGGCGGTGTGCGCGGTGGTCGCCGAAGCCGGCGGCAAGGTCGGCATCGACTGCCCCCTCGGCTGGCCGCGCGCCTTCGTGGACTACGTCAGCGCCCACGCCGCACACCGTCTCCTCCCTGACCCGCTGCCGTCGTCGGCGGAGCTGCGCCTGAGAGTCACAGGCCACGTGCAGGTGGCCGCTGGCCGGCGGCCGCTGTCCGTCAGTACCGACAAGCTCGGCAGCACCCCCCTGCGGGCCGCGCGGATCCTCGCCGCCGTAGCAGCGGCCCACGGGCCCTCGGCTGCTGAGCGCGCAGGAAGAGCACTAGTGGCCGAGGTGTACCCCGCAGCCAGCCGTCACGCCTGGCGCCTGTCGCCAACCCAGCGGGACCTCGCGCCACTCATCGAGCCGCTGGACGCCCAGGTCATGCCTGCGCTGGCCGGCGCGCTCCTAAACGAGCACGTCTTCGACGCCCTCGTCGCAGCGCTGACCGCGCGGGCTGTCGCCATGGGTCAGACGGTTCTGCCGGAGCAGGACCAGGTCCAATCAGCGGAGGAGGAAGGGTGGATCCACGCACCCACCCCCGGCCACCAGCTCTCCAAACTGCGCGGTTGTGGAAGATAGGGCCGCGGCGCCCGGCGACGCCGGGCTAGGGCCCGCGAATTGTAGGAGCGTCAACGACGGCGGTCGACCGGGTGGCCAGGGCGCGCTAGCCGTCGTGGCGACGGTCACCGCCGCTTCTTCTTCGGCGCCCACATCCACAGGGCCGCGTCCAGGAGCCGTAGCCGACTCGTGTCCCCACGCACATCCCGGTCCGGCAGCCCCGCCTTCAGGGCGTCGGCGAGTTCGTCGATCGCCTCGATGATCTGCGGGGTGCCGATGAGGGCCCGATAGACCTGCGAGTCGATCCGGTAATCGCCCCTGTCCTTCTCGCCCCTCGCGGACGGGATAAGGCCCAGGTACTCGCAGCCGACCTCGTCGCGGACTGGGAACAGCTCGTATCGCTTCCGAGCGCACAGTTTCGAGGGTGTCACCCATGCATTCGGGTTCCTCGTGGCCGGGTCCGACAACGCGGCCTTGACCGCGAGGTACAGCCGCTCCATCGCGAGGAAGTCGAGAGGTCCAGCGACCAGAAGGTCTTTGTGGTCTACGTCCGCGAGTGCCTCAAGGATCGCGGGCCGGTGCGTGTTGCCCTCGAGGATCCGGCGCGTCGCACCCGACCCGACTTCCACCTTCATGAGCGTCACGGCGTGTAGATCGACGGCGGTGATGTCGCTCGGGTCGTTCGGGTGTAGTTCGACGAAACTGGCCCCCGACGTAGTCCCCGGTCCGGTCGTAGTAGCTGGCAACCCGGTCGATCGGGCGTCTTGTCGTGACGCTGGTCAGAGCCTCCATCGACTTCGTCGCCGCCGCCGCGATCAGGGTCGGGTCGACCTCCGGCCAGCCCTCGGGAACCTGCTTCCACACGTCGGCGTCGGCCATGCGGGTGATCGTTGCACGCCTTGGTGCCGCTTCGTGCCGGTCTAGTGCCTATTGGCTGTGCGAGCCCTGCCTGGCGGCATCCGGCGGCGCTCTCGGCGGGGACAGATGGATCGCGCGTCTGATGTTGTCCAGGCACCTGATGGCGGGCGACCACGCCCGTCTTCGGGCGCCGCGTCCCGGAAGTTCGAGTTCATCACTGCGCTCGAAGCTCACGATGACGGCAAATGCGGACCTTGATGGGGACCGAGGGATACGTCCTGGATGAGGCTTCCGGCTTGTCAGTGGCCGCCAGTACCCTCGGAGCATGCCCTATGAGCCAATTGTCCCCGAGGGGCAGCACCTCGGGACATCGCGCAACGTTGATGGCGCTGTCGTTGGGCACCTCTTCGAAGACGGCACAAACGAGCTCAAAGGGCATGCCGCGTGGCGCTGGGTGGACGAGCCCGAAGAGAACTACTCGTCGAGCTACGTGTACGAGGCGCCGCGTGAGCTGACACCAGAGGAGCGAGAGCTCGCCGAGAAGATCGCTGGCCTGATCCTGGCTGGCATCGTTCGGGGCGTCGTCAAGGCGACGCCGCACGTCAAGCGATGGTGGAGCGAGAAGGCTGTCCCAAGCGTGAAATCTGCGTGGAAACGTGTTCCCGCGCCGCGCAAGGCGAGCAGCCAGGTTGCGGTTGCCGAGTCTTCCGCGCTGGACCAGGCCACATTCGTCGCCTCCGCAGCGGAAGCAGAGGTCGCACACGCGAATACCAGGATTACCATGAGCCGCGCCGAGTGGGAGCGGCGATTCTTAGCGATGCTCGCGGCTGGGGCCTTTCAAGAGGAGCAGCAACGAATCCTCCGCAATGCTCAAGTCGAGGATGGTGACCGATCGCTTGAAGCGTCGAGCGCGATGGAGCAGTTGACGGCTCAGCAGTTTGCTGAACGCATCAAGCTAATGCTTGAAGCCAATCCGTTTCTGCTCAACGAGGAGACTTCGGCCAAGTTGATGAGAGTCTTCAGCGCGAGGTCGGAGTCGTCTGACGACCCGGGCAGCGGAGGACCACGGCAACGGCGGCTGGGTCCACCGGCGGCACCTGATGCGGCAGGAATCGCTATCGCATCGCGGAAGCCGAAGAACCCTGTCGAGTGAGGTTGGAACCGCATCGACGACGGGGCGGATCGGGTCAGTAGTTCTTCTCCTCGAGCAACGTTCGCCGACTCGGTCACGGCCAGCGAGTACGCCGAGCTGAAGGACGCCTGCTGTCCGTGGGCTTCTGAGCCTAGGAACTGGCGCTCACGCGGCTTGCGGTCTCCGGGTGGCGAGGCTGGTGGATCGTTCCGGCCGATAGCGTTCTGGGACCGAATGCACAGGGGCTCTCTAGGAAGGTTCGGGCCGGAGGGCCCCGGGGACTCCCGGATCCGGCCATCGGGTCCGTGCAGCCCGACGAAGGATCTCATTGACCACGGTCGGCAGGTCGCCTGCCGGTGCGATCTGCGCCTCAGCCATGCGCTGTACGACGTCGGGGTAGTCCTCCTTGAGGGCGACGCCGATCAACCGACTAGCCCAGTCCTTGAAGCTCTCATCGGACCGCTGCGTGTCGCGGCGCCTCCTCAAGAGGTCATCCCAGTTCTCGATGTTGCCGCTGGGTCTGCTGCACGGATAGGTGACAGTCGGTCTCAGGCGGCGAGTGCGACCTGAGGGGTCATGATGGTCTCGTATTCGATCGGTGTCAGGCGACCGAGCCGGGCTTGGCGTCGGCGACGGTGATAGGTCCGCTCGATCCAGGTGATGATGGCCAGTCGCAGCTCCTCGCGGGTGGTCCAGCGGCGCCGGTTAAGGACGTTCTTCTGCAACAGCGAGAAGAAGGACTCCATGGCGGCGTTGTCGCCCGCGGAGGCGACCTGACCCATCGAGCCAACCAGATCGTGGTGAGCCAGGACGCGGGCCACCTTGCGGCTTCGAAACTGGCTGCCTCGGTCCGAGTGCACCACGCATCCGGCCACGTCTCGGCGTCGCTGCACCGCGCTGACCAGGGGGTTCACTGCGATCTGGGAGGTCATGCGGTCGCTGATCGAGTAGCCGACGATCCGGTTGGAGAACACGTCCTTGATCGCGCAAAGGTAGATCTTGCCCTCGCTCGTGGGGTGCTCGGTGATGTCCCAGAGCCATAACCGGTTCGGCGCGGCGGCGGTGAACCGGCGCAGCACCAGGTCCTCGTGGGCCGGCGGGCCGGCCTTCTTGGCGTTCCTTGAGCGCTTCTTGCCGAACACCGACCACCACCGGTTGCCCGAACAGATCCGCCACACCCGCCGGTCGCAGGCGACCAGACCGGCACGGGCGGCCTCGTCGCAAGAGCCGGTAGCCGAACTCGGGGTCGTCGCGGTGGGCGTCGAACAGCGCGTTCGCGAGGTACGCCTCCGCCAGGTCGCGGGCGCTCATCGGGGCGGCGAGCCAGCGGTAGTAGGGCTGGCGGGCGAGCTTGAGGACCCGGCACGTCACCGCGACGGGGATCCCGTCGCCGGCGAGCTCAGTCACGAGCGGGTAGATCATTTTCCCGGCAGATGCGCCTGGGACAGGTAAGCCGCAGCCCGGCGCAGGACCTCGACCTCCTGCTCGAGCAGCCGCTTGCGCCGGCGCAGCTCACGCAGTTCCGCGGGCTCGCTCGCGCTCGAGCCGGGGCGGTTGCCGTCCTCCACGTCGGCATCGCGCAGCCAATTGCGCAGGCACGACTCGGCGATCCCGAAGTCAGCCGTGACCTGCTTGATCGGCGCGTCACCGCGGCGCGCGACCGCCACGACGTCCCGCCGGAACTCCATCGGATAGGGCCTGGGCACGGTGCTCATCCTTCCAGTGGCGCCCTCCGGCACCACAGGTCAGGTGTCACCTATCCGTGCAGCAGACCCTTTGTTGGTTCGCGCTGGGCCCAAGTGTCAACTCATCGTGCCACGCCGCCCCGCCGACTCAGCGGGTCACCGTCCGCAGCCGAGGCCGGTGGCCAGGTTGGGAGCCGCTGCGCGCGCCGGCCGGAGGGTGGCTCAGCACCACCGCTTCGCGGGGCGATCACGGCGACGTCAGCGCGTCAGAAGAGCGGTCCGGTCGGCAAGATGACGGCGGGCTTGGCGGACCCGTCCGGGTCGGGTCGCATGCTCAGGAATGGCACGTCCAGGCTTGTCTTGCGCCCCCGGGCACGAAACCCGCTCCAGGCTGTGCCCGCCGCTGCGCTGGCTGCTCCTGTCGCGACGGACGTAGTCAGCGTGGCGCCGACCGACACCGAGGCGAGGCCGGTCAAGGCGCCTACAACCAGCCGTTCCACTCCAGTCCGGCGAACCTCGCGCCACGCGTGCGACTCGAACGACTTCATCAGTACCTGCGCCGGCCCGGTCAGGGTGTCGTGTACGAAAGCCTGGGCGTCACGCACCGTTTGGGCGCTGAGATCCACGTTCAAGAGTGCCACGGACAGGGCCTGGAACCATGACTGGAACTCGTCCAGGCCGCGGAGCTCGGCGACTTTTCGAGCCGTGACCTGGTAGGTCGGGAAACGGAAGCCTGCCAGTGCCGCGACGTGATCTTCCGAGGGCGAAGTGGGTCGCTCGAGCAGCAGGCCAGCCAAGTCCGCGTCGAACCCCGCGACGAACAACGGCTGCAAGATTTGCGGGTAGCGCTCCACGAGTGCGAGATCCTGGCGGATCTCCCACAGGTGCTGGTAGCCGCGGAAGCGGCCCGTGGGGTGCCGTCCCCCAAGGTCCCGGTTGAAGTCGCCGATCGCGTCGCTCAGGCCGCTCTCGGAGTAGCGACGTAGCAACTCCGAGTCGACCTCGAACGCGGGCAACCCGTCAGCGAAGTCGCGGCAGGTTGCCGGAGGCAGCAGGTCAAGGGCTCCTGATGCGACCAGCGGATATAGTTCGACGAGGGCGCCCGCCGCACCCGCGAGCACCTCACGCAGCTCCGCTGGGTCCCAGCCTGAGCCTGGTGCCGTCGCCCACTCCTCGACCGTGAAGGTCAGCGGATCGAACGCCGTCGCGGCTCGGGCGTACGTCAGGAGCGTGCACACGCGATCCATGAGGTTGTTGGGACCCCACGCGAGGTCCAGGGCACGCATTGTCGTGACGTTGGGTCGGAGTTCACCGGGACGGGTCGCCCTGGGGAGAGCCGTAGGCGTCCGTGCTGCGCCCCGGAGGTGCTCAGCGAGGTCGACGCATTGGGGGCCGCTGAGGCGGCTGATGTCCTCGGGCGTGGCGGGGCCGAAGTCGGTGCCGAACCAAGCCTCGAGGACTTCGTAGGGGAACACGCCTCAGTCCTAGCGGCAACGCCGGGTGTTGGCAATGGTCGGTCAGCAGCGCGGCGTCCGGTCACGCCGCCCTGCGCATTCCAGGACCCTGCGTCGACTCGCTCGAGATGAGCAGCTGGCGCCACGCCACAGTCGTGCGTCGGCGGCCGACACGCCCCATGAGCATGGTCATTCCTCGTCGCACGATCCTCGATCAGGGGGTCGACGGTGCTGAGGGCGTCGACGGCCGTGAGGCCAAGAATTCGTCGATAGCATCGACGGGTACTTTGCAGAGTCTGCCGATGTGGATCGTGCGGATCTCGCCTGCGGCGACGAACTCGTACAGCTTGCTTCGGCCGATACCCAGAACGGCAGCAGCCTCCGGGATGCTGAACACACGCCGCTCGTCAGATTGCAGTGTGATGTTGATGATCGGCTGCTCCGCCTCGCGGATCCGTCGGCGCGACGGTGCGGTACTGGTCGAGACGAGGCGAAGGGGACTCGTGCTGGCCATGGGACCACCTCCTTATCGAAGAGCCTCAGGGTCGCTCGAACTGATAGCCGAGCCGATGACGGCTCTTCATCTGCGTGACGGCGTCATCGCCACGGCTACCCGTATCGCCTCGACGACAGGGTGTGGTGCGGATGACGGCGGCGGGACCCCCTCATTGCGCCGACGCCTGTGCGCTACGAGACCGCTTCGCCGGGGTGAACTGGTTCATCGCCGCCATGTGTCCGGACCGGACGGGTGCGATGGGGTGCCGGTAGACCTCGGCTGTAACAGCTACCGACCGGTGCCCGAGCGTGTCGGAGATGTCTTCGATGGGGACGCCCGCAGCAGAGAGCAGGCTGGCGGCGGCATGCCGGAGCATGTGCGGGTGCAAGTGCTCGAGCTCGGCCTGCTCGGCAAGTCGGGAGTAGGTCCTTCGGACGTTCGACGGATCCAAGGGCGTGCCGACGTCCGTGGTGAAGACCAGGCCTATGGAGTTTTGCCATCCCCGTCCCGCCGTCTCACGGTCGGACTTCTGCTGGGCGTGCTGAGCCTTGAGCGCCTCGACAACCGGGGGAGGGATCTCCAGCGTGCGGTGGCTGGTGCGTGTCTTCGGCGGGACGAGCACCATTGCGCCCATCGGTGTGCGGCGGAGGCTGGCGGCCACCGTGAGCGTCGGGCGCTTGCCCTTGAGCTTGACGTGCTCCCAGGTGAGCCCGGCCGCTTCTCCGGGCCGCAGGCCGAGCAGCAGGGAGACGGTGACGAGGTTGCCCAAGCGGTCGTTCGCCGCGACCTTCAAGAGTCGGCGGGCCTGCTTCACGGTCAGGCCGTAGCGCTCCGCCGTCGGTCCTGTCGGCGCACGAACCTTCGTCGCGACGTTGCGGTCGACGACGTCCCGGCGCATGGCGTAGTCGAGGACGCGCTCGGTGAGGTTGCGTGCCAGACGCATGTACCGCGCCGAACGGCCGAGCTCTTGTAGTTCGAGCAGCATCTTCTCGACGTCCGCGGCGCGCAGCTGCGTCACCGGCGTCGTCCCGATGGCACGGGAGATCCGCCCCCGAAGCAGCGAGGCGTAGTTCGAGAGGGTGTCGTCGGAGACGTGACCCTCGACGTCCCGCGCGAGCCAGAGCTCGGCGACCTCGTCGAAGGTCACGCGCCGGGACGTGAGGTCGATGCCCTTGCGATGAGAGTCCTTGAGAGCGATGAGGTTCGACTTGGCGTCCTCGCGCGTCGACCCGACGACAGCGAGGCGGACGCGCTTGCCGGTGGAATCGGTGCCGAGGTCGAGTTGGCCAACCCAGCACTTGCGCTGCCGGTTGTAGAACACAGCACCGTCCCCGCGCTCCCTGCGCTGTCGTGCCACCCTCGTCACCTCCTCCGCTGACCCCAGATCGGGCCGGTAGGCGTTTGCCTAACCGTTAGCCTAAGTAGGCCAGATGCAAGCGGGCAAAGATGGTCTTTGGTGGACTGCCGTGGCCCCTGACCTGCGAGAACGCTCTCGTTGAAGCCTGCGCCGTGCGACGAGCAGGAGCCTGGGGGTCAAGGGGTCGCAGGTTCAAATCCTGTCATCCCGACAGAGGCCAGAGGGCCGCTGAACTGGGCAGACGCCCGGATCGGCGGCCCTTTCGCTTGGTCCCGTCGAGGGCTTGGTGCACACAGAGGTGCACACATGTCGGCCCCATCGCCCCCGCAGCACGCGCGTTTGTCCTTGCTGCTCACGCACGGAGGCTTGAGCGTCGCCTCGGCTTGCCGATAGGGCAAGTGACGTCCCTCCGAGGAGCCCATGACCGTGGCACGCACCTATCCCGAGCATCCGCTGTTCCCGGACGACGGCGGAGCGGAGCAGACCGTCTTCGAGGCACTGCGCGACCACCTGCCGGACGACGTCGTCGTGCTCGCCGGCACCGCGCTGCAGGACGGCGCCAAGGAGCGTGAGATCGACCTGCTCGTGGTGTGGCCGGGGCTGGGCGTCGCGGCGATCGAGGTGAAGGGCGGGCACGTCGCTCGGGCCGACGGACAGTGGTGGCAGGGATCGGGTGCCGGGCGGCACGCGATCGACCCTGTCAGGCAGGTGCAGGACGCCAAGCACACCCTGCTGGCGTTGCTCGCCCGGCAGGGCCTCGCGGCGGCGCGGACCCGGACGGCGCACCTCGTCGCCCTGCCCCACACGTTCGTCCCGACCGACTGGGACGCGCCAGAGCTGCCGAGGACCATGCTGCTCGACCGGGCGGACGTCGCCGACGGCGGGCGTGCGGCCCACCTCGCGCGTCGGGCGATCGACGAGCACGGGGTCGGTCGCGCGCCCCTGGACGAACCTGCGGCCGAGGCACTGGTCGAGTGGCTGACCGGTGGGTTCCCGTCCCAGGCGGAGGCCCTCGCCGTCGCTGCGCAGTACGAGGACCACCTCGACCGGCTCACGCGGGAGCAGGCGGAGGCGATGCGGTTCCTCGACGCGGTCCGGCGGGTCCATGTCGTCGGTGGCGCGGGGACGGGCAAGACGTGGCTCGCCCTTGAGCACGCCCGCCGTCGTGCCCGAGCGGGGGAGCGGGTCGCGCTCATGTGCTACTCCCGCGGCCTGGCCAGGTATCTCGAGCGGACCACTGCGGCGTGGCCGGTGCGTGAGCGCCCCGCGTACGTCGGGTTGTTCCACGAGCTGCCGGTGCGTTGGGGTGCCGCTCCGGGCGACGACGCCGACCCAACCGACTGGGAGGAGCGCCTGCCGCGCGAGCTCGGCGCCCTCGCCGCGCAGCGCGCCGAGGCAGACCTGTTCGACGCCGTCGTGGTCGACGAGGCGCAGGACTTCGGCGACGAGTGGTGGGCGGCTCTGCTGCGCTGCCTGGGCGACCCCGACGGCGGCCGCCTCGCCGTGTTCTCCGACGACGGTCAGCGGGTGTTCCCCCGCGCCGGCACCGCGCCCGTCGAGCTCACCGTCATCGAGCTCGACGAGAACCTGCGCTCCACCAAGCAGATCGCCCAGCTCTGCGGCGCACTGCACGAGGGCATCACCCGCCCGCGGGGATGGGCGGGGGCGCCGGTGCGCGTCGTCGACGTTCCTGCGGACGCGGCCCTCGGCGCCGCCGATGACGTCGTCGACGCCCTGCTGGACGAAGGGTGGGAGGCCGGACAGATCGCCCTGCTCACCACCGGGCGTCGGCACCCGCTGCAGGTGGAGGCGGTCGAGGTCGCCGGGCACAAGGAGTACTGGGACGGGTTCTTCGCCGGCGAGGACGCGTTCTACGGGCACGTGCTTGGGTTCAAAGGACTCGAGCGGACTGTCGTCGTGCTCGCCGTCAACGGGATCCGAGACGCGGCGCGGGCGCGGAAGATGCTCTACACCGGGCTGTCGCGGGCGCGGGTGCTGCTCGTGGTCGTGGGGCCGCGGGGGTACGTGGAGGACGTCGGCGGGGAGGCGGTGCGGAGGAGGTTGGGGGATGCGTTGGAGTGGGAGTCTCCGGCCGATACGGCCGGGTGATCCTGCCGGCACCGGGGCGGCCATTCGTTGCGTCACATCGCTCGTGTACCCGTGAAGGCCGTGGCGAAGTCCTGAGTCGTCTTCACGGTCCACTGTGCAAGGGCCGGCGGACGGCTCTCGTCCCGCCGGGCTCCTCCAACTTCCTGGCAACGTGGGTGGAGTCGGGCGCAGAGGGCTGCTCGTTGCGTAGGTTTCGGCTACGAGTCGCTGGAGTGGAGAACCAGCGTCCGACTGCAAGGTGGGCATGCCGGAGTGGCTCGCGATCACTAGCCGGGTGCGGTCATCGTCAATCGCCCTCGGGGACACCGAGGATGCAGGAAGCGACCCGCTGGGCTAGGGGCTCGACGATCTCCAGCCGGCTCATTGCGAGTTCGACCTGATCCAGAGCCAGTGGGCTGCGATCCAGGAGCGGTTCGATGTCGGCGAGGCGGCTGTAGGCGCTGCGGCGCCGTTTGCGTGTGGCGCGCGCCTCCAGGCGAGCCGGTTTCACGAGAGCCAGCCAAGCGTCCGCGGCTTGGTGCAGGTCGACGATCCCCGCCTCCGACTCACCGCGTGCAACGCCCGCGATTGCGTCCCAACGGTCGGCGTCGTCGTGCAGGCCAGTGTGTCTGGCGGTCTCCGCCCACCGGCGACACATGCGCTGTAACTGCTCGACTGCGCGCTGGTGCCGTCGCGGGAGCAGCTCGACCTCTGCCCGCTCCGCGCGATCGATGAAACCTGTGAGCACGGTCTCGCAGTGGTCGTCGAACGATGCGCTTGGCGGGTCGCTCGCCAGAAGCTCGCGCAGCCGCGCTGAGACGCGGTTCAGGCCGACGACGGCGGCCGGTTCATCCTCCTCGAGGAGGATCCAACGCGGCGCACCGACCCCAGCACCGCGGACGGCGAAGAACGCCCAAGCAGTGCGCGTTCGGACCGGGCTGATGCGCGCGAGGACGCGGTGCTTTGCGCTCCGGTGGGCTTCGTACGTTGGCCCGGGTACCAGCGCGGCGGGCCCCGCGACGAGTGAGCGGACCGGTTCCAGCGCGTCCTGGAGCCCGTCCCACTGGCCGCGCTCTGCCGCGGCGAGCGTGGCAAAGGTCTCCGCGGTCACGACAGCGCCGGGGGCGAGGGGGATTGGCAGGTTGGAGCCCAGCAGCGCGGCGCTCTCCTCGTTGCGCGCTTGCAGGAGCTCGTCGGCGTGCGTGGCGAACGAGCGCGAGTCCGCCGGCCAGAACACGTCGATGCTGTCGTGAGGGCTGTCCATGCGGTCGACCCGTCCGACGCGCTGCTCGGCGACACGCAGGGTCGTCGGCATGTCGAACTGCACGACAGCCGAGCCGCCCTGCAGGTTGATTCCTTCGTTCATCGCGTCCGAGCACAAGGCGATTCCGCGGGTCTTCGAGTCCGCGGCCAGAACTTCACGCACCTGGTCGCGACCCTTCTGGGCTCCGCCGGTCGCCACGATCACGGGGACCCCGATGTCGGGGACCAGGGACTTGATGACCGCAAGCGTGATCGGGTGGTGGTCGAACGCGAGCACACGCTCGTGGCGGCCGGCGAGCTCCGCGACGAACTCCGCCTTGGTGCGCTCGCGGCGACTCCCCAACTTCTCGACAAGTGATTCGATCTTCCCGTAGCGGGCCGACTCCTCGTCGCAAGCGCTCTTCCACGCCGATGTGTCGGTGAGCCACTCCGGGACGTCGCACGAGAGGTCCACTCGTGGGGGGCCCGCTACTCGCGCGGCGGCCACCTTGGCGAGCATGTCGCCGGTTGGCTGCGCCTTGGCGAGCTCGGGAATGCTGAGACGCTTCACCGCTTCGGCGGTCCCGACGACGTGTTCCAGGAGGGCCGCCTGGGATGACCGCATCGCCGCGCGCACCTGGTGTGCTGCCAGCCCGCGTACCGCACTCAGACGGGTCGTCAGCCAGCGCTCGTCGGTGTACTCACGTCGCAGCCACTCAGGCAGGCTGATGCTCGATCCGATCCGCGCGATCCCGCTGAGGCCATCGGCAAGCTCCCGGATCTGGTCGGCGATCCGGCAGTCCTGTGGCGTCTCGCCAGTCTCGTATGTCGAGGGCACGTGCCTGGGGTAACGGCACACACGCCCCGTGATCGGGTGGCGGTAGGCATCAGGTTCGGCATCGACTAGCTCATTGAGCATCGTCTTGGTCCTGCGGACGGTAAAGCGCTGGATCTCCGCGCGTAGCAAGGTGCGGTCGTCGTCGGTGAGATGCCAGTCCGCCTGGCGCCGGTGGAGTCGGTCGAGGACGTCCAGAGTCGCGTCATCGAAGTTGTCGGCGCCGAGCTGGTCGACGAGCGACAGCAGGTCCTTGGCGCTGCGGTTGATGGGTGTGGCCGTGAACATCAGGACGTGGTCAGCCGCGGTTCCGCGCACGTGTGCCGTGCGGTTTGAATCGTGCGCGAGGAAGTTGTGCGCCTCGTCGATCGCGAGGATCTGTGCGGCGGCGACCGCTTCCTCCTCAACACGCGGCCCTTGCGACGAGGCGCGGCTCAGGAGCCCGTGCGAGACGGTGTTGAGGGTGAGCCCGCATGAGATCGCTTCCCGCGCCCACTGATCCTCGACGGGCGGCGGGCAAACGAGCACGGTGAGGTCGCCGCGGACTCGACCGGTACTCCACAGTCGATCGCGCACGGCACGCGTGAGGTGGGCGCCCATGCGTGTCTTGCCAGAACCGGTCGCGTCGGCGACGAGGACGCTGCCGACGTCTTCGACGACCCACAGCGCCTCGGCGATCCCCGCGACCTGGGACGGCCAGAGACGTGAGATGCCCGCGGTCGAGCCAAGGTACCCGGCCGCCCACTGGCCTTCCAGGAGGTCGGCGCACGCCCGCGCGAGTGCCTCGTGCCATGAGACGAACTGGAGCATGTCGTGCAGCAGTGCGCGCATCTCGTCCGTCCAGGGCGCCCCGATGGACCAGTAGTTCTCGGCCATTTGCCGGACGCCCTCATACCCCTCGCGATCGGCCGTGCGGAGGAAACGGACGTTGGCCTCAAACTGAGAGCGCATCCCGGGGTCGGTGAAGTTGCTCGACCCGAGGGTGGCAGCTTTGTCACCGACGTAGATTTTCGCGTGCAGACGGGTGCGGCCGGGGACGAACCGCACCTCGAACCATCCTGCGTCGAGTGCCTCGATCGTCTGCACGATCTTGGCGGATAGCAGCAGCGAGACGCCGTGCTGCTCGATCCAGTAGGCACGCACCTCGTCGGTGAACGCTGCCGAAGCCGACCCGAACGCCACGCGTTCGGTGGCGAACGGCTCGGTGCCCAGAAGGACGCGTACCTGTCCCGGTTGGGGCTTGTGCGCCGTGGCGGCGACCAGCTCAACGATGTGTGCGATTGACGCAAAACCCGCGAGAACGAGCGGGGTGCGCGAGTCGGTGAGGTCGCTCCAGACGTGGTCCCGTACGTGCGCACCGGCGTGGTTGACAGGGAAGCCCTCAGGCTCGGGCCAGGACATCTGGCCAAGCCTCAAGTTCAGACGGGGTTCCGGTGTCGACGAGAACAGGTCGAGCATGGCGGGGTCGGGGCGCGTGCGTCCGCGGCGAGCCATGCGTTCCTCCCGGGGTCGTCCGATGCCGGCACGCTAGTCGGCACCACCGACAAAGGAATTGCTCGGAAGAGCCGGAGATGCCGCGCCGCCGGTGGTAACGCGTCGTGGCTGCTGGATGTCGTTCCATGGACCCGCGGAGTGGGACCGCTTCGCATGTGAATGACGCACCTTGGCGGCAGTCCACGTGGCCGGCCCAACAGAACTATCGGCATGGCAGTCGGGATCGTTGATCCGTTTAGGCGAGCGGGCCAGGCGCCACCTAGGGCGTGTCTCCCAAGTTGAGCGAGTCCGGTCGCCGATGCTGCTCGGATGAGTCGTGCGCAGGAGCTCAGTGATGCCCAGTGGGAGCGGGTCGCGCGCTTGTGCCGCAGGTGCGCGGGCGGTCGCGGCCGTTTCGGAACCACCGGCAGGTCGTGGAGGGCATCGTTCACCGGTACCGATGCGGGGTCGCCTGGCGTGATCTGCCAGAGCGCTTCGGACCATGGCAGACGGTGTGGAAGAGGCACGCCCGGTTCAGTCGGGACGGCACCTGGGACAGGATCCTGACGGCGGTATTGGCCGACGCGGATGCCGCTGGTGACATCGACTGGGCGGTGAGCATCGACTCCACGATCAATCGCGCTCATCAGCACGCGACCACCCTGCCGCGCGAACGTGTTGATGATCTCCGACCCGCCCACTCACAACCCATCAGCAGTCCCCGCTGGATTGACCCTTCACCTCATCGGCGAAGAGGACCTCGGGGATGTGGGCCGCGCCTACTGGCGCACCTACCTGGACACGCCCGAAGAGATGTCCCTGACGGAGGCAAGCGATGACGTCCGGGCCGCCTGGAACGGCGAGTACGGTCGCTGGCTGGCCGCGGGATCTCTCCTCGCACGAGTCAACGACGGCCTGTGCGGCGCGACATCACCGTCGAGGACCCGCCCTGGCAGGACGTCCCGCCCGGCCCCTTCATCACCGACCTCTTCGTCCTGCCTGAGATCCGACGTCGCGGCATCGGCCGAGCACTTGTGCAGGCGGTCCAATCCGCGCTCCCAACCGGCATCGGCCTACGAGTCGACGACTCGGCAACTGAGGCGCACGCGCTCTACGTCTCCCTCGGTTTCAGACCTGCCACTTATGAGACGCGCCCTAGCTCGCTTCAACTCGGCTCGCGCCGTGATGGACCCCGCCGGGTACCGCGCCGACGTCGCCGCGAGCGGCGACGCGATGGTCGGCTTGTTCGACCAGGCGCTGCACGCCCCGTTGGTGCAGCCCACACGCTGCTGGGCACCCAGACGCTCAGGGACAACCCGGCGAGATGGCTCGGAGGCCAAGCTCCCGACCTCGCCATCGGTGCCGCGACGGGTGGCGCTGGCATCGCTGCAGGTGCCCTTTCCCGAGCAGGGGAGCGCTGGCCGACGTGTGGAGACTGCAGCTGACGCGGCTGCTGCTGCCGGCGCAACGGGCGGTAGCCGGGGCGTCCAAGTTGTGAACCACCTTGGACAGGTCTACCCCGACGTGCCCGATCCCCGCACCGGCGGTCCGGTCCACTTCCCTGACCCAGCCCCGAGCGTGTGCCACGGGACCAGCGGGTGGCATGGGACAGTCGAGCGGACCGCGGGCGCTTCATCACCGAGTGGCACGATCGTGGCTTCGGTCGGCCGGATGGGGTGGTCGTCGTACGACATCCACCACATCCGCCCCGCGAGTTCGGCGGCGATAACGCCTTCGAGAACCTCGTGCGGTCGTCAGGCAAGTACACCAGGACCAGTTCAGCGAGTGGTGGAGGAACTACCCATGACCGCCGTGGCTGACGTGCTCGCGCGATTCGCCGCTCTGAGCACTCCGCAGGAGTACGACGAGTCCATATTCCGGCTCGCGAGCACGATGGACCCGCCAGCGACCGACGCAGAGGTCCAAGCGACCGCACCAGCCAACGCACCGTCAGAGCTCGGTGACCTATGGCGAGCGACACGTACCGCGCGCCTGTTCGAAGACGTCGACTACGGGCAGTGGGGCCTGGTGATCCTGTCACCATCGGCCTCCGCCGGACGAACCGCGAAGGAGAGGGCGCGCCGCCCGAGGACTTCACGGAGCACGACATCGTGGTGGCCGAGTTCCTGGGCGACTCCGACCTGCTCGCAGCGAGTCCTGAGGAGAACGGTCGTGTGCAGTGGCTCGTGGCACTGCCGCTCGACCCTCGCGAGGACTGGTACCGCCTGGAGGGCTCCCTGGCCCACGTCCTGCGTCGCTTCCTTGAGACGGGCGGCGAAAAATACTGGTCGGCTGGACAGCCGTAACGTGGGTGCGAGTGGCGTCCAGCGGAGTGGTGTGTGACCGGCCCTCGTGAGGGCGTCGTCGTAGACGTGTAGGCGGCCACCGCGTGACTCTTCGAGCTGAGTTCCCGCTCAAGTCCGACGTGATCAATGCGATGAGCGCTGTGCACCCGTTCTCGAACGCGCCAACGCGCGAGGCGGTCGGTCACTCGCAGGACTGAACCATGCCGAAGCTCTATCCGGCCCAGTTCCGCACCGAGCGGTCGCGCTCCCGCAGGCCCGCAAGCCCGCCACCACCGTCGCTGCCGATCTGGGTATAGCGGCAGACCCAGGCCCGCAAGTTCCCGGCTGCCCGCCGCCTCTCTTCCGACGGCGTTCAGTACATGGAGTCGCATCTGAAGATCAGCGAGGGTGGTGGCGACATCGCCCCGCGGGTCTACTTCTACGACGACACCGCCGGCGCCATTCGTAAGGTCCACGTGGGCTTCGTTGGTCCCCACTACCTGGTGCCCAACACGCGCTCATGACTGGGCAGCTTGCTGGGGTCTTAGGTGACGTCGCGCGCCGGAAGTCCGTACTCGGGATCAGTGAGCGCGGCCCAGTCGCCGAACCGGGGGCGATCCAGCCAGAAGCCCGCGACCGGCACGTCGCTCATCGTGTAAACGTCGACCTCTGGCTCCGTTTTCACGTCGTGTCGTACGGTGCCTGTGCCGTCCGGCTGGAACTTCTCCTTCACGATCTGGAGGGCCTGGCCCTGCATGTACCTGTTGTCGAGATCGGGATACGTGTAGGTGACGCTGATCCAGCGCCACAGCCGGCCGTCGATCTCGTCGTAGTCGATGTTCCGCCACACCGAGCCACCGGGGGTGAAGAACCGGACGCGTGCCCGTCCGTTAGCGCTCGTCCCGATCACCCAACGTGGTCGCGGTGTACCGTCAGCGTCGCGCGCTGCCGCGTCGACGACCTCGATGATGCCCTTCCCGGACTCGAAGGCTCGATGCGCCTCCTCCTCGCTCAGCCAGCGGTGCCCTCCCACCGGCTCACGCGTGAGCTCGTTCCATCGGGTCGTGTACAGCACGTCGTCAGGCATCGGCACCTCCTTCATCCACCGTGAGACCGTGCTGTTGCCATCGCGGGTGACGATACGGTCGCGGACGAACGGTTCGCTGCCCAGCAGGATTCTCGGGGCAGCCGTCTCCTTATCGAATGGACGCTGGAGCGGGCGTGGTTCTCGGGCAGGTGATCGGACGCCGGCCAGTCCTTTCGAGCGAGCCTGAAGCGCAGGCCGAGCTGGGACGGCCCGTCCGCAAAGAGGGCGGGCTGGTCCGGGTCCGGAGTCGCGCGCCGCGTGCGAGCCACTCGGTTGCCCCTGACCTCGACCGGCGCCTGTCGCGCGACAGGACGACGCGTCGTGTGTGCGCAGCCGTCGGTGAAGGACGGACGTCAGCCGCCCTGACAAGCTGATGACCTGGAGCAACGCACGGGTTCAGTGGGGCTCCAGGTTGCGGAGGCCTCCTGCGCTTCTGGGTGCGAAGCGCAATACGAGGTAGTTCCCGCCCTCGAAGCCGCTTTCGTCTTCAGGAGCGGGAACCCGTGAGGGCTTCTACGGTTCGCAGACTTGTGGGCGTACCGAGCTCGGCGGTCGTCCCCGCACGCTGGTAGTGGCGCACGACTGCGCCGATTGCGGAGGCGTCGTGAGCCAGAGAGCGGGCGTCGAGGACGGCGATCGACGGTCCGGCTGTACGGGCTGAGATCGGCCAGGGTCGGGAGCGGCTCCGATGAATCGTCCCTCCCGTCGCACTGGCCCGGAACACGACCGTCCCATTCGCCGCGTCCGTGCCGGCGCCGTCGGCGACTACGAGTGACCCCCAGGGGATGCGGGACTCGAGACCGTGGTCGCGGATCACGAGCGCCGAGGGCGTCAGCCACAGACCGCCTGACGACATGCGCCCCGTTGCGGCAAGTGCCACCGGGACCAGCCAGAAGGCGCCCGCCGCGAACAAGAGCGTGCCAGCGCCGGGGGCGTCTCTGGCGGTGAGTGCAAGCCCGCTGCCGACGAGAGGAACCGCGATGAGCAGCCACATCCCCACGGTGAGGGCGAGATGGCTGGCGGGTGCGGTGATCGCGGTGGCGGGCTCGCCGTCCAGGGTGGTCAGGCGCGGTGCGGGTCCGCGCGGACCGGTGCCGCGCTCCCTGCCGTTCCGTACGGAGCGGCCCCAGAGGATGAGCACCGCGAGAGTCAGAATCCATGCCCCCACCGCCAGCAGGGCCGGGTGCGTTGTGCCGCCGGCTGCGACGACAAGGCCGACGACTCCAATGCCGGCGACCACCGGGACCTCGAGGCGGCGTGTTGACCTCTCCTGAGCCTCCAGACGTCGGCGTAGCTCGGCGATCTCTAGCGAGGTGTGCGCCGGCGGGCCGGCTTCTTCGGGGTCGTGCCGCGGTCTTTGCGCGCTCATCCGAAGAGACCTTCCCAAGCGTCCGTGAGGCCGTCGCCGATGGCGTCCACCGCGTCACCGACCGCACCGTGAGGGGACGCCGTATTCCGGATTGGTCAGGCCCTCCCAGTTCCCGAAGTCGGGCCTATCCATCCAGAAGGCGCCGACCGGGGCATTGGTCAATGTGTAGGCATCGACGTTCGGCTCGAGTTTGGAGTCGTCCTTCACGCGACCTGTGCCGTCGGGGCGGAACTCCTCGGTGAGGATGCGGGTCGCCTGCAGCCGCATGTAGCGCGTCTGGTCGTCGGGGTACACGTACGTGATGCAGATCCAGCGCCACAGTCGGCCATCGATGTCGTCGTAGTCGATCTGGCGCCACACCGCACCGCCCGGGGTGAAGAACTGGACGCGAACTCTGCCCTTGGCGCCGGCGCCGATGACCCACCGTGGGCGCGGGACATCGCCATCACCACGCGTCGCGGCGTCGACGATCGTGATGATGCCCGATCCGGACTCGAACGCCCGTCGCGCTTCGTCCTCAGGCAGCCAACGGTGCTTCATCGCCGGCCGGCCCGTCAGGGGGTTCCACCGGCTGGTGTACAGGACCTCAGTCATCGTCTCCTCCGTCATGGACCGTAGACGGTGCCGGTGACGTCACGGATGATGACACCGTTCTCGGCGGCGTACTCAATGATCTCCAGTGGCACCCCGTTGACCCGGTTCGGCGGAGATGCAGGTGAGGTCGTGTGGGCTGCTTCGTCCGAGAGGTCGGATCATGCCGAGGCCGCTGGTCGAGGCTCTTCGATCGCTCGGCGGCTCCGGCTCCGTGATCGGCGTGAGCAAGGACGTCTGATCTAGGCCGCGGGATGCGGAGGGACCGCTCCAGGCGCTCGATCACCCGCAGTAGCCGCGTCCGCTGCTGCTCCTCACGACTCAGCGGTAGCGCGGCGCGGACCTCTCGATGACGGGCCCTCCGGGTCGCTCGCCCACCCAGAACGGCTCGATGTCGGCCGTCGTCACGCAGATGTGCGCCGCGCAGGTCGGACGCCGACGGGAACCGGATGAGGCCGTCGGGAAGTACGCACCGAGCGGACCCGGCGACGAGGAGCGCGTCCGCGCGGCACGTCACGAAACCGCAACGACGGGTGCCCAGATCCTTGCGCTCGCCTCGAACCCGGCCCTACGTTGAGCGCACTCGCTCAGCGCGTGAGCATCTGCTCAGGCCTTACGAGAGGCAGCGTCAACGGTGATGCGTCCCGACAGCTCGAACCACGACCCCGTGGCCCCGGTCGCGGTGCTCGAGGGCATCTGGAAGTCCTACGGCGGGGTCGCCGTGCTCAAGGACGTGAGCATCGACCTGCAGGCCGGTGAGATCCACGCGCTCGTCGGCGGGAACGGTGCCGGCAAGTCGACCCTCATGAAGATCGTGACCGGTGTGGTGAGCCCGGACGCCGGGAGGATCGCGATCGCGGGGGAGGAGGTCCGACGCCTCTCGCCCCGAGCCGCTCACGCCAACGGCGTGTACCTGGTGCCGCAGGAGCCCGAGCTCTTCCCGAACCTGTCCGTCCTCGAGAACGTGCAGCTCTCCCTGGGCCGCGACCGCGTGCCGCCGGCACGGGTGCGGCAGGTCGCGGAGCAGCTCGGCGCGTCGATCGACCTCGACGCCCGCGCCTCGGACCTGTCGATCTCCGACCAGCAGCTGGTCGAGCTCGTGCGCGGCATCCTGCGCGGTGCGCGGCTGCTCATCGTCGACGAGCCGACGTCGGCCCTCACGGCACGCGAGGTGGAGCGGCTGTTCACCCAGCTGCGCACGCTCGCCGCCGACGGCGTCGGCATCTTCTACGTCTCGCACCGCATGCCGGAGATCTTCGCGCTGTGCGATCGCGTGACGGTGCTGCGCGACGGCGCGACCTGCCTCCAGGAGCGCACCGCCGACACGTCGATCCCCGCCCTCGTCGCGGCGATGGTGCCGGACTCCGTCGCCGCGGTCCGCCCCGAGCGCCGCGCCGCCCAGCAGCCGGACAGCCCGCCGGCACTGTCGCTGCGCGAGCTGTCCGGCAACGGGTTCCGGGACATCACCCTCGACGTCTTCCCGGGCGAGGTGCTCGGCATCGCCGGCGTCGTCGGCTCCGGACGCACCGAGCTCGCGGAGACCGTCTTCGGGCTGCGTCCCGGACGGGGCAGCGTGAGGCTCGGCGGGCGCGGGTACAGCCGTCGGAGCCCGCGACGCAGCATGACCCGCGGCCTGTCGTACGTCCCCGAGGACCGCCACGAGAACGGCGTCTTCCTCCTGGGGTCGATCGTGGAGAACATCTCCTCGACCGTGCTCGCCGCGGTCAGCAGGGCGGGCTTCGTCGATCGCCGGAGCGACCGGGCACTGACGGACGAGATGTGCCGCGACCTGGCCATCCAGACGGGGTCGCGGGACCGGCACGTCGCCAACCTGTCTGGCGGCAACCAGCAGAAGGTCTCGCTCGCGAAGGCGCTCGCCCCGCGTCCGGGCGTGATCATGCTCGATGAGCCCTCGCGCGGCATCGACGTCGCTGCGCGCGCGGACCTCTACCGGCTGGTCGAGAAGCTCGCCGCCGAGGGCCTGGCGGTGCTGCTCATCTCCTCCGACTTCGAGGAGGTGGTCCAGCTCAGCAGCCGCGTGGTCGTGATGCGGGACGGCCGTCTGACCGACGAGCTGGTCGGTGACGCCATCACCCTCGAGAACGTCCGCAACACGGCCTTCGGTGCGCTGAAGGGGGTGTCAGCATGAGGGTCCCTGCCTTCCTCCGGGCCCGCGAGGCCGTGACGATCATCGGGGCGCTGCTCTTCCTCCTCGTCGTCGGCCTGGTGCAGTCGCGGTTCGTCGAGGTCGGGAACCTCGTGCGGATGGCCAACTCGGCCGTCATCCTCGCGCTGCTCGCCGCCGGCGTCGCGCTGGTGATCATCACCCGGAACATCGACGTCTCGGTCGGCTCCACCATGGCGCTGACGGGCATCCTCGGCGGCCTCATGCTCCGCGACGGGGTCCCAGCCGCCCTCACGGTGCTCGCCGTGGTCGCGGCAGGCGCCGCTCTCGGCGCGATCAACGGCGTCGGGGTCACGTACGGCCACGTGCCGTCCATCGTCATGACCCTCGGCACACTCGGCGCCTACCGGGGCATCTCCTTCATCATCACCGGAGGCCACTCGGTCGAGAACATCCCGGCCAGCTACAAGCGCATCGGCACGCTCGAGGTCCTCGGGATGCCCGTGCTGGTGTGGACGGCGCTCGCGCTGCTCGTCGCCCTGATGCTCGTCATGGCGCGAACCCGCACCGGCCGGCACATCTACGCGACGGGCGACAACGCCACCGGCGCCCACCTCATCGGGGTCCGCACCAACGGCATGGTCGTGCTCGCCTTCACGGCGTCCGGCACGCTCGCCGCCGTCGCCGCCCTGGTCTTCCTCGCCCAGATCGGCTCGGTGTCGAACCAGGCGGGCATGGGGATCGAGATGCGGGCGATCGCCGCAGCCGTCATCGGCGGAGTGGCCCTCAGCGGTGGCGTGGGCAGCATCCTGGGCGCGACGTTCGGCGCCGTGTTCATCACGACGGTCACGAGCTCGCTCAGCTTCCTCGGGATCCCCGGCTTCTGGGCGGACACGGTCATCGGAGCCATCCTCCTGGCCGCCCTGTTCGCCGACTCCCGCGTGCGGGCCGGCCTGGAGCGGCGTCGTCGCGCTGCTCGGTACCGCACCGACGAGGTGCCGGGAGACGAGCCAGTCGAACCCCCGCCGGCGGCCGCGGTCGCCGAGAGCACGCGCGTCACCTCGGGAGGGGCATCGTGAACGACCGCATCCGTGTGCTGCTCGCGCCGCTGGCGCGGTGGGAGGGCGCTCTCGTCGTGGTGCTGGCCGTCGAGATCCTCGTGTTCGGTGCCCTCAACCCCCGCTTCCTGGACCCGACCCGCCTGATCGGCTCGACGTCGGACTTCCTGTACCTGGGCATCATCGCCCTGCCGCTCGCCATCGTGATGATGACCGGCGGCATCGACATCTCGATCGGCTCGATCGTCAGCCTCTCGGCGATCGTGACCGGCGTCCTGTTCGCGAACGGCACGAACATCTGGCTGGCCTGCGTCGGCGGGCTCGCGGCGGCGCTCCTCGCCGGGCTGGTCAACGGCGGTGCCATCCTGCTCACCGGCGCGAACCCCATGGTCATCACCCTGGGCACGCAGTTCCTGTTCGCCGGGCTGGCGGTGGGGATCTCCGGACTCGCCAACGTGTCCTCCTTCGAGGGGATCTCGGGACTGCCCGACGGGTTCGTGGAGATCGGGAACGGCAAGACCTTCGGCCTGCCCAACATGCTGCTGATCTTCGGCGTCGCGGCGGTCGTCTTCACGGTGCTGCTGCACGGCACGTCGTTCGGGCGCCAGGCGCGGTTGATCGGCGCGAACCCGCGGGCCGCCGTCTACAGCGGCTTCTCGGTCGGACGGATCACGCTCACCGGTTACCTGCTGACCGCTCTCGGCGCCGGGGTCGCCGGCCTGCTCCTGACCTCGTACCTGGCCTCCGCGCGGGCCGACATCGGGTCCTCGGTGCTGATGCCCGTCTTGACGCTCGTCGTCATCGGCGGCGTGAGCATGTTCGGCGGCGAGGGAACCATCGGCGGCGTCGTCATCGCCGCCTTCGTCATCGGGTTCCTGCAGCAGGGGCTGCGGTTCGCCGGGATGACCGAGTCCCAGGTCGCCGTGGCGACCGGCACGGCGCTCGTCGCGGTCGCCAGCCTCCGCTGGTGGACCTCCCACGCGGCGGAACGGTTCAAGAACCAGCGTGCCCGACGGCGGCGGGCGCTGCTCGCCGACGTCGCGGCCTCGTAGACACCCACCGCACGCTGCGTCGTCAGCGTCCAACCAGATCGGAGAACGTTCAATGAAGATCCGTTCCAGCATCCTGGCTGCGAGCGCGGCACTCGCGCTCGCCCTGACCGCGGCCTGCTCGTCGGGCGGCGGCTCCGAGACCGACACCGGTGAGGAGGGCGCGTCGGACGGCGCCCGGGTGGCGTTCATCCCCAAGCTCACCGGCGTGGGCTTCTTCGAGAGCGGTGGCGCCGGCGCCGTGGCCGCGGGCGACGAGTACGGGCTCGACGTGCGCTACGTCGGCTCGCCGGAGGCGGCGGTCGCCAAGCAGGTCGAGCTCATCAACACGGAGGTCCAGCAGGGAGCCGAGGCGATCATCGTCTCCTCCGTCTCGCCCGACGGGCTCTGCCAGGCGCTCCAGCGGGCCATGGACCAGGGCGTCAAGGTGCTCACCTGGGACTCGGACACCAACCCCGAGTGCCGCAGCCACTACATCAGCCAGGGCACGCCCGAGCAGCTCGGCGCGCTCCTGGTGGAGATGGTCCAGGAGGACATCGGTGCCGACGAGGCGGTGGACGTCGCCTTCCACTACTCGAGCCCCACGGTGACCGACCAGAACCAGTGGACCGAGGTCGCCAAGCAGATCATCGACGAGGACACGCAGTGGAACGTCGTCGACACCGTCTTCTCCGAGAACCAGACCGAGCTCGCCGTCCAGCAGGCGGAGGCGCTCATCAACGCCAACCCGAACCTCAAGGCGATCATCTGCCCGGACGCGAACGCCCTGCCCGGAACGGCGCAGGCGCTCGAGAACCTCGGGCGCGACGACATCGTCGTCGTGGGCTTCTCCACGCCGAACGTCATGCGGACGTTCGTCGAGAACGGCACCATCGACCGCTTCGGGCTCTGGGACGTCACGAAGCAGGGCGCACTCTCCGTCGCCGTCGCCAAGCGGCTGCTCGACGGTGAGGAGCTCAACGTGGGTGACACGTTCGAGGTCGAGGGCATCGGCACGGTCGAGGTCTCGCCCAACTCGGTCCAGGGCTACGACTACGAGGCCGACGGCAACGGCATCGTCGTGATGCCCGAGCGCGTGGTTTTCACCGCCGAGAACATCGCCGACTACGACTTCTGACGGCCCGGGTGGGGCGGACCCGGCCGGTCCGCCCCACCCGGCCACCAGCACTCCCCGAGGAGGGACAGTGGACAGCACCCGCCGGTACGGCGACGACGACTGGCCGGCGCAGGAACAGCTCCTGCGCGTCGCCTGGTACTACTACGTCGACGGCATGACGCAGGACGACATCGCCAAGCGGATCAACGTCTCGCGCGCGTCGGCCGGGCGCCTGCTCGAGCGGTGCCGGCAGTCCGGCGTCGTCAGCTTCACCATCAACTCGGAGTACTACAGCGCCTTCCGCGTCAGCCGGATGCTGAAGGAGAAGTTCGGCCTGCGGGAGGTGCTGGTCCCGCCGGGCCTGGAGACGGACGCGGAGCAGCAGTCGGTCGTCAACACGCGGCTGGGACGCGGGGGAGCGCAGTACCTCCAGAGCCACCTGCGGCCGGGCGACCTGCTGGGCATGGGGTGGGGCGACACGGTCCAGCAGACCATGGAGCAGCTCCAGCCGGACGCGCTCGCCGGCGTCCGCACGGTCAGCCTCACGGGCGGCGTCGGCGCCTACCTGGACAACCTGCGCCGGGCGCGGGCGGGCCGGGACCACGGCACGCTGGACGCGGTGCTCCCGACGCCGATCCTCGCCTCGTCCGAGGGCCTGGCCGAGGCGCTGCGGGCGGAGACGCAGGTGCAGCAGGGGCTCGACCTGGCCCGCCAGGCCGACCACGCGATCGTCGGGATCGGTGCGCTCAGCGGTGGCCCGACGCTCGCCAAGCTCGGCTACGCGGCCGAGGACGAGCTCGAGCGGAACGCGGCGGCCGGAGCGGTCGGCGACATCCTCGGCGTCTTCTACGACGCCGAGGGCACCCCGCTCGACCTGCCCATCCACCGGCGTCGCATCGGCATCGACCTCGACGACCTGCGCGCCATCCCCAACGTCGTCGGCGTCGCCGGCGGCCGGGCGAAGCTCGACGCCATCCGCGGCGCGCTGGGCGGCGGGTATCTCGACGTGCTCGTCACCACCGAGGAGGTCGCCCGGGCGCTCCTCGACGAGGAGGGCACCGAGACCGAGGACGTGGCATGAGCCACGTCCTCGCGATCGACGCCGGCACGGGCTCGGTCCGCGCCGCACTCTTCACGGTCGAGGGCCGGTTCGTGGCCGTCGCCTCCCGGCCGTGGGAGCACGACCCCGAGCCCGGGGTGCCGGGGTCGATGGGCTTCGCCACCGAGCGCAACCACGCCCTGGTCCTGGAGACCGTGCGCGAGGTGCTGGCCACGTCAGGGATCGGCGGCTCGGCCGTGCAGGCCGTCAGCGCGAGCGCGATGCGGGAAGGGCTCGTCGTCCTCGACGCCGCCGGCCGCGAGCTGTGGGCGTGCGCGAACGTGGACTCCCGGGCCGACGTCGAGGTGGTGGACCTCCAGGCCCGGACCGGCCTGCTGGAGGAGGTCTACCGCCGCAGCGGACAGACCTTCGCGCTCG
Source organism: Actinotalea sp. JY-7876 (assembly GCF_014042015.1). NCBI lineage: Bacteria > Bacillati > Actinomycetota > Actinomycetes > Micrococcales > Cellulomonadaceae > Actinotalea > Actinotalea sp. JY-7876. Next base: position 1,672,864 of record NZ_CP059493.1, read on the forward strand.
CCGCCCAGCCCCGCCTTCTCTGGCTCGCGCGCCACCGCCCGGACCTCTACGAGCGCGCCGCGCGGGTGGTGATGCTCAGCGAGTGGGTGCTGCACCGGCTGGGCGCCGAGCCCGTGATGGAGCCCTCCAACGGCTCGACGTCCGGCATGCTCGCCCTGGCGACGCGCTCTGCCGACCCGGAGCTGGCCACCCTGTGCGGCCTGCGCGGCGACCTCGTGCCGGACGTCGTCGAGCCGGGGACCGCGGTCGGGAAGCTCTCGGACAGCGCCGCCGAGGCCACAGGACTGGCCGCCGGCATCCCGCTCGCCGTCGGGGGCGGCGACGCCCAGCTCGCGGCGCTCGGCCTGGGGCAGACGGAACCCGGCCAGGTCCTCCTGACCGGGGGGACCTTCTGGCAGCTCAACGTCAACATCGGGGAGCCGCTCACCCACCCGGACCTCGCGGTCCGGGTCAACGGCGCCGCCGTGCCCGGCCTGCGGCAGGCGGAGGCGATCGCGTTCCACCCCGGCACCGCCGTCCGGTGGTTCCGCGACACCTTCGCCGCGCCCGAGGTGGCGACCGCCCGCGAGGGGGGACGCAACCCGCTCGACGTGCTCACGGAGGCGGCGGCGCGGGTGCCGGTCGGTGCGGACGGCGTCATCCCGATCTTCAGCGACGTCATGGACTACCGGCACTGGCGGCACGCGGCGCCGTCGTTCCTCAACCTGTCCCTCGACGGCGGGCCGCGGCTCCGCGCGGCGATGTTCCGCTCGCTGCTGGAGAACGCCGCCGTCGTCTCGGCGGCGAACCTCGACCTCGTCTCCTCGTTCGCGCCCGTCGCCCCGGACGCCCCGGTGGTGTTCGCCGGCGGGGCCGCCGCGTCGCCCGTGTGGTCGCAGATCGTCGCCGACGCCCTCGGCCGGAGCCTGCGCGTGCCGAAGGTCACCGAGGCCACCGCGCAGGGGACCGCCGCCTGCGCCGCGACGGCGGCGGGCGCGCTCGGCACGCCGGCGGACGCCGCCGCGTGGGTGACCTGGGAACGGGAGGTCACCCCCGATCCCGAGCGGCACGAACGGTACCGGGAGGTCCGTGCCCGCTGGGAGACCGCCTACACGCCCCAGCGCGAGCTCGCGCGTCGGGGTGTGACCACCCCGATGTGGCACGCGCCGGGCAGCTGACCACCCTCACGACCGATCCACGCGAGAGAGAGCCACCGTGATCCACCGCCATCTTGACGACACCGAGCACCGGTTCGGGCAGTACGGGCCGGGCTACGTCATCCGCGGTCCTCGTACCGACGTCGGGCTCGTGCGCCTGCGCCCGGGCGACGACGCCTCGAACCACTACCACGCCGCCATCGAGGAGACGTTCGTGGTCCTCGAGGGGCGGGCCACGCTGTGGGTGGACGGACGCCGCGCCTACGCGGTCGGCGTCGGCGACGTCTACCAGATGGAGCCCGGCGAGCAGCACTACTTCGTCAACGAGTCCGACGAGGTGTTCCGGGCGCTGTTCATCAAGGCGCCGTTCGACCCGCAGGACGGCGTCCAGGTGCCGTGGGTCCCCGGCGAGCCTGAGCCCGACCTCGCTCCCTGAGCCCTCGTCGTGGGCACCACGACGACCACCCCACCCACGTCGACGAAGGGAATCACCGATGGCCGACCTCGAGGGCAACGTCTCGGCGAAGCAGTACCACGCGGACATCCCGCAGGAGACCCACGGGTTCCACGTCAAGGGAGCGTCCGGGCTCGACTTCGGCATGAAGCACCGGCTGGGCCGGATCTTCGACCCGGCCGACGGCCGGACCGTCATGCTCGCGTTCGACCACGGGTACTTCCAGGGCCCCACCAGCGGCCTGGAGCGGGTCGACCTGTCGATCGTGCCGCTCGCGGCTCACGCGGACGCGCTCATGGCGACCCGCGGCATCATCCGCTCGGTGATCCCCGCCGGCACGGGCACACCGCTGGTGGTCCGGGCGTCGGGGGGCCCGTCGGTGCTCAAGGAGCTGTCCGACGAGCGCGTGGCGATGGACATGGAGGACGCCGTGCGGATCGACGCCTCCGCCGTGGCCGTCCAGGTGTTCGTCGGCGGTGCCCACGAGACGCAGTCGGTGCACAACATGACGACCCTCGTGGACGCAGGCCTGCGGCTCGGCATCCCCGTGCTCGGCGTGACCGCGGTCGGCACGGAGCTCACGCGGGACGCCCGGTACCTGCGCCTGGCCACCCGGATGATCGCCGAGCTCGGCGCGCAGCTCGTGAAGACGTACTACTGCGACGGCGAGTTCGAGTCCGTCACGGCCGCGTGCCCCGTGCCCGTGATCATGGCCGGGGGGAAGAAGCTCCCGGTGCTGGACGCCCTGACCATGGCGCACGACGCGATCAGTCAGGGGGCGGCCGGTGTCGACATGGGGCGCAACATCTTCCAGCGGCAGGATCCCTCGGCCATGATCCGGGCCGTGCGTGCGGTGGTGCACGGCGGCGCCAAGCCGACGGAGGCGCTGGAGATGTACACGGACCTCTCGGGGGGCAAAGAGGACTGAGGTGGCAGAGAGGACTGAGGAGCTGATGCGCTCGACTCACTGGCCGACCGACCCGGCACCCGCGGACGGGGCCGACAGCCCTGCCGACGTCGTCCGCGCGTCGCGCCTCCTGGGGTCCGACCCCTCCCTGGTGCTCCACGGGGGTGGCAACACCTCGGTCAAGGACGAGGGGGTTCTCTACGTCAAGGGCTCCGGGCACGACATGAGCTCGATCGGACCAGAGGGTTTCGCGCCGCTGCGGCGGGCCGCGCTCGCCACCCTGCTGGCTCGGGATCAGGTGAGCGACACGGAGATGGTCGCCGCCCTGCGCGCTGCGCTGGTCGACGCGTCGGCGCCGAACCCCTCGATCGAGGCGCCGCTGCACGCCTTCCTGCCGTACGCAGCGGTCCTGCACACCCACGCGGACGCGATCGTGACGCTCACGGACACCGTGAACGGGGCGGCCCTCCTCGACGACCTGTTCGGTGACACCGCTCCGTTGCTGCCGTACTGCATGCCGGGCTTCGAGCTCGCCCGCCTCGTGCGTTCCCGCTGGCCCGAGATCGCCCGGGGCGGCGCGGTCGGGTTCGTCCTGGCGCACCACGGTGCGTTCACGTTCGGCGACGACGTCCGGACGGCGTACGAGCGGCACCTGCGCCTGGTCGATCTCGCCGAGTCGCTCATCGCGGAGCACACGGGCGTGCGCTTCGTCGACGACCCCCACGAGAGGGTCGTCGACGCGGCCGAGGACGGTGCGCTCGCCGCTTTCGCGAGAGAGGTGCGCGACGTCGTCGGCGGGGAGGTGGTGGCCGAGGCGGTCCGCTCGGACCAGGTCGACGTCTTCCTCGACAGGGCCGACCTCGCCGAGGTGACGAGCCGGGGGCCGACCACGCTCGAGCACGTCATCCACACGAAGCGCGTCCCTCTCATCGGTCGGGACGTCGAGCAGTACGTCGCCGACTACCGGGCCTACTTCACGCGGAACCGCCCCAGAGCCCGGATGCCGGTGCGGATGCTCGACCCGATGCCTCGCGTGGTCCTCGACCCCGAGCTCGGCCTGGTGGGGCTCGGCCGTACCGCCAAGCAGGCCCGGGTCGCGCGCGACATCTACCGGCACACGATCCGGGTGATGACGGCGGCGCAGGCGCTGGGCGGGTACGTCACGACCAGCGAGGGCGAGCAGTTCGACATGGAGTACTGGGAGCTCGAACAGGCCAAGCTCCGCTGATCGAACGACGCACCGGGAACCGTTCACTGAGCAACCGGGCCCTGGCCCTAGCGCAATGTTAGTCACTAACATTGCGCTATGACGCGGACCCGCGAACGACTGCGTGCGAGCGCGCTGCGCCTGTTCGCCGAGCTGGGGTTCGACGGCACCACCGTCCAGCGGATCGCCCAGGACGCCGGGGTCTCCCACATGACGTTCTTCCGGCACTTCCCGACGAAGGAGTCCGTCCTGTTCGACGACCCCTACGACGACGCCATCGCCTCCCAGGTCCTCGCTCAGGACCGGCGGCTCCCCGTCCTGGAGCGGGTGCGGCGTGGCCTCGCCGGCGCGTGGGGGCAGCTCCCGCCATCGGCCTCGGAGGAGACGCGGCTGCGGGTGCGGATCGTGGCGGAGCACCGCGGACTCATGGCGAGCGCGTGGTCGCACAACCGGCGCACCGGCGACCTCGTCGTGGAGGCGCTCGTGCTGGACGGGGTGGACCGCTTCGAGGCGCGGGTCGCCACCGGCGCGTGCCTGGGCGCACTCATGGAGGCGCTGTTCGACTGGGGTGCCGGGCCCGACGACCGCGACCTCGGCGACGTCGTCCTGCAGGCCCTCGCGGTGCTGGGGCCCGGCACCGGGGAACCGGCTCCCGACGGAGCGGCCGGATGACGGCGGGACGCGCGAAACCGGCCGTGGGTGGCGGCGTGCCGGACGATGCGCTCCTGCGCCTGCGCGGCATCTCCCGGACGTTCGGCACCGAGGTCGCCGTCGCCGGTGTCGACCTCACGGTGCGCCGCGGCGAGGTGCACGCCCTCGTGGGCCTCAACGGCGCGGGCAAGACGACGTTGATGCGGTTGTGCCTCGGGATGCTGCGGCCGGACGCCGGCAGCGCCGCCGTCACCACCGCCACAGGTGCGGTGAACGCGTGGCGAGCGCCGTCGCCGACCTGGGCGCGCACCGGGCACCTGGTCGGCGTGCCCTTCCTGTACGGCGAGCTCACCGTGACCGAGGTGATCCGCTCCGCCGCCCTCCTTCGCGGCGTCGACCGTCGGGACGTCCCGGTGCTGAGCGACCGCATCATCGACGAGCTGGAGCTGCGGCACTGGGCGGACCGTCGCTGCGCCCACCTGTCCACCGGCAACCGGCAACGCGTCGGGTTGGCGTGCGCAGCAGTCCATCGGCCGGAGCTCCTGGTGCTCGACGAGCCGACGAACGCCCTCGACCCCGCGGGCGTCCTCGTCGTGCGCCGCTGGCTCCAGGAGGCTCGCCGGCGCGGCACGGGCGTCCTGGTCTCGAGCCACCACCTCGACGAGGTCGCGCGCGTGGCCGACCGGATCACCGTCCTGCACCGCGGCACGGTCGTGGACACGCTGGCGCCCGGGGCCGTCGACCTCGAGCGGGCCTTCTTCGCCACGGTGTACCGGGCCGAGGCGAGTCGGACCGGGGAAGGCGTGAGCGAGTGGCCGGCATGAGGGCGGCGTGGCGGGTGGAGGTCCTGAAGCTGCGGCGCTCCGGCGTGGGACGCACCGCCGCCGTCGTGCTGACGCTCGTTCCCGTGGCCATGGCTGCGGCCTTCAGCGCCGTCGCGCTCGGCACCGGCGACAGCGTGATGGCGTCGAAGGTGCGTCCGATGATGCAGGGCACCGGCTGGGAGGGCTACCTCGGGGTCCTGGCGCAGATCCTGTCGGTGGCCGAGCTGCTCTGCGTGGGGATCGTGGTGAGCTGGTCGGTGGGCCGCGAGTTCACCGACGGCACCGTCACGGGGCTGCTCGCCCTGCCGACGCGGCCGGGCGCCATCGTGACGGCCAAGCTGGGAGCCGTCATGGTGGGCGCCGTGGGGGCTGCCGCGATCACCGCCGTCCTGGCGCTCGGCGTGGGCGGCGTCATCGGGCTGGGCGCGCCGGACGCGGACGCGCTCCGGGGCGTCGGACGCGTGCTCGCGGTCGCCGTCCTCATGGCGATGCTGGCGCTGCCGCTGGCGACCGTCGCGAGCGGACGTCGGGGCTATCTCCCTGCGATCGGGGCGCTGCTCTGCATCGTCGTCGTCACGCAGGTCGCCACCGTCGCCGGCGCGGGCGCGTGGTTCCCGTGGGCGGCACCCAGCCTCTGGGCGGGCATGGGGGGAGCCGACGCGGCGTCGGCGGTCCTGCCGGTCCAGCTGCTGATCGCGCTTCCCGTCGCAGGCCTCGCAGCGCTCTGGACCGCGGTGTGGTGGGAGCGGTCGGAGCTCGGGTGAACGCCCCACCGCCCGGTCAGCGTCGCCGCTTCGCCTCGTACATCCGGGCGTCGGCCTGCGCGAGCACCAGGTCGGCGCTCGGTGCCTCGCCCGCCTCGACGAAGGTCACGCCGACGCTTGCGGTGACGCTGATCGGCACTCCCTCGAGGCGCACGCTGCCGCCGACCGCCTCGGTGATGCGCCGCGCGAGGCGCTCGGCCTCGTCCTGGTCGTCGGCCGCACCGACGACCACGAACTCGTCGCCCCCGATCCGGGCCGCGACGTCGCCCGGGCGCACGGCGGCGCGCAGCCGGTCGGCGACCACCACGAGCAGCTGGTCGCCGATGCGGTGGCCGAGCCGGTCGTTGATCGCCTTGAACCAGTCGAGGTCGATGAAGACCACGGCGAGGCCCGCGCCCTGCCGCCGGTGGAGCATGAGGTCCATCTGCTCGAAGAGCAGGTCCCGGTTGGCCAGCCCGGTCAGCGGGTCGTGGGTGGCGCGGCGCTCCAGCTCCTCGCGGAGTGTGGCGGCCTCCTCGAGCGCCGCCTTGAGGTCCTCGATGTCGGTGCAGGTCCCGAACCACTTCACGATCGCGCCGGTGTCGTCGCGCATCGGGACCGCGCGGCCGAGCATCCAGCGGTAGACGCCGTCGTGGCGCCGCAGCCGGTACTCGATCTCGTAGGGCTGCCCGGTGCGGGTCGCCTCGGCCCACAACCGGCGCGACAGGGGACGATCGTCGGGGTGGAACGGGGGGTTCCACCCGTCGCCGAGGCTCTCGGCCAGGGTCAGCCCCGTGTAGTCCAGCCACTGCTGGTTGAAGTACGTGTGGTAGCCGTCGGGCCGTGCGACCCACACGATCTGCGGCAGCGTCGAGACCAGCTCGGCCCACCCCGCCTCGGCGCCCTCGACGCTCGGCAGGTCAGGACATGCGGGACGCGCGAGGAGCATGACCTGCGTATCGGCCGGTCAGCGCCGCCGATGAGCCCTCCGACGGCGCCGGTCGGCCGGGCGACGACGACGACGTGACGCTAGCCGCGCGATGGCGGCATGAGCTCGCGCCGGTCGGCCACGTGCCACAGCTCGACCGTCTGGACCAGCCAGAACGCCGCGAACTCCGCGACGAGCAGTGCCTCGACCACGAGTACTGCGTGGGTCCACTCCGGCACGACGACGAACCGGAGCAGGCCCACACCCGCGAGCGTGACGAGCATCGCGAGGGCGATCACCGCGTACACCCGCGCGTAGCGGGCGCGTCGCGCGACCTGGTCCTGCCAGGCGTTGATCGCCACGACCACGACGATCCCGGCGAACATCGCGGGCGCCGCCACGTCGTGACCCGACGCCGCGAGCCGGTCCGGGTCGGCGACGGCGACCACCCCGCCCGCGAGGGCCAGGACCCAGGCGAGCGCGCGGACGACGTCGGCCGGTCCGCTGCGCTCCCGCACGACGGCGCCGCGGCGCTCCAGCACCGCGGCGACCGCCTGCGCGAGCGCCGCGACCAGCAGGGCCGCCAGCACGTTGGCGCGCACCCCGTCGACGGCCATGTCCTGCGGTGCCAGCATCGCGGGGCCGCACGACGGCTCGCGGGCGGCCGGGACGAGCGCCACGACGAACGCGAGGAACCCCGACAGGTCCAGCAGCGTGTCCTCGAGCGGCGAGCTGCCGCGGTACACGAGCAGGCACGCGCCGACCGCGCACAGCACGCCGACGACGACGTCGTGCGCGCCGGTCCAGTAGTACGCGCTGAGCGACGTCTGCCAGCAGCCTGTGGTGAGCGCCTGGGTCGCCACCGCGGTGGCCAGGAGCAGGACGAGGAGCACGACGGCGAGCCGGATGGCGCGGTAGGTGTCGAGCACCGTCGGGGCGTGGACCCGTCGCGCGCGGACGTCGTCGTCGCTCACGCCCCGAGTGTGCGTCCGAGCGGCGCGCGCGGCACATCGGGCGTCCACTGGTAGGGCTGCTACTTCCTCAGGGGGCGTCATGTCGCACGAACCGTTCGACCCGAAGCCCGCCGCCGGCCCGCACCCCCCACCACGGACGACGACCCGCGGGGCGCAACGGTCGCGGCCGTCGTGGTGGGCGCTCGGACTGGCCGCGGTCCTCGCCGCCGTCGTCGGCGCGCTGGCGGCCCTGGGCCTGAGCCAGGGCGCGGCCGCGTCGGACGACCAGGCGGCCGCCACCGTCACGGCCACGGCGGACGACGACCGAGGCGGCGGCGCCACCACGGGCGGCGGCGCGCCCGACTGGGTCGCCGTCGCGGAGGAGGTCGAGCCCACCGTCGTCGCGATCGACGTGCGGACGGCGTCGGGCGGCGGCGCGGGCTCGGGCGTCATGCTCGGGGAGCCGGGCCGCGTCGTGACGAACCACCACGTCGTCGCCGGGGCCGTGGACGGCGGCGTCGTGGTGACCCTGCACGACGGCCGCATGTACCAGGCCGAGATCGTCGGCACGGACGAGGCCACCGACCTGGCGGTCCTCCGGCTCGTCCACCCGCCCGACGACCTCCGGGTGGCCGAGCTCGCAGACTCCGACGCCGTGCGCGTCGGCCAGCCCGTCGCGGCGATCGGCAACCCGCTGGGCCTGAGCAACACGCTGACGACCGGGACGGTCTCGGCCCTGGACCGGCCGACCACGACGGTGCAGCAGGCCCAGTCGCCGGGGGAGCAGGCGGTGGCCTCGACGACGAACGCGATCCAGGTCGACGCGCCCGTGAACCCCGGCAACTCCGGCGGCCCGCTCTTCGACGCGCAGGGGCGCGTGATCGGGATCAACAGCTCGATCGCGTCGCTGCCGACGGACTCCGGCGGGCAGGCCGGCAGCATCGGCCTGGGCTTCGCCATCCCGAGCGACGTCGTGGACCTGGTCACCTCCCAGCTCGACGAGGACGGCGTCGCGGAGCACGCCTACCTGGGCGTCGCGCTCGACGACACGGTCGTGGCGGTCGACGACGCCCGGCGGGCGGGCGCCGAGGTGCTGACCGTCGAGCCGGGCAGCCCGGCCGACCAGGCGGGACTGCGCCCCGGCGACGTCGTGATCGCGATCGACGGCGACCACGTGAGCGGCGCGGAGTCGCTCATCGGGTTCATCCGCCAGCACGCGGCGGGGGACGACGTCGCGCTGACCGTCGTGCGCGACGGCACGCCGACCGACGTCGACGTCACGCTCGCGGTGCGGGAGGACGCGGAGTCCTGATCGCGTGCCGTGCGGCTCATCGCGTGCGCGGGAGGCCGTTGTGCCCGGCGTGCGGCGCGAGCGCCCGCGCGGCCGGGCCCCCGATGCCGAGGAGGTGCTGCAGGGCCGGGCTCGGCTCGATGCCGAACTCGGCCAGGACGAGCTTGCCGTACAGGCTGTAGGCGTCGAGCGCGAGCGCGACGTTCCCCTCACGCAGATGGACCTCGATCACGGCCCGGTGCGCGCTCTCGCGCAGCGGCTCGAGCCGGACGGCGGCGAGCGCGGCGTGCATCGCGGCTCCCGGGACGCCCCGGCGGAGCAGCTCCGAGGCCGCCAGCTCCAGGGCGTGGACGCGCAGCTGCCGGTCCCGCTCGCGCTCGGCGAGCACCCAGTCGTCGTACCACCCCGGCAGCAGCTCGAGGGCGTGCAGGTGCGGCATCAGCGCGTCCGTCGGCACACCGGCGGCGTCCCGGATGACGGACATCGCGAGGGCGTGGGCCTGGTGCACGTCCACCACGGCGTGCGGCGCCAGCATGAGAGCGTCACCAGCGTCGGCCACGAGGTCGGGGCACAGGCGCCTGACCTGCCAGATCGAGGTGCGCAGGTTGCCGTGGGCCCGGTGCTCCGGCAGGTCGGGCCACAGCTCCCCGGCGAGGAGGGCCCGAGCGGCGCGGCCGCCCAGGGCGACGCGCGCGACGAGGTGCTGCAGCGTCCGGGGCAACCGGATCTCGTCCGCACCGCACCACGCCTGGAAGCCGCCGAGCAGGCGCAGCTCGACGGGCGGCGGGGACGCCGGTACGGACATTCGTAACCGCGCCTCCCCCCGGGGCGGCCTGCTCCACGTCGGGCGGGTGCCACGTGGCCGCGCCGCCGTGGGCCGATGCCGCAGCGCAGGAGCGGGTGAGGTGCCGCGACCAGTCTTCACCCGGGCGAGCAGCGGGGACAAGGGCGCCCCACGGGCACGGTCGGTGGTCGCGTGCACGCGACACCGCCGCGCGGACGGCGTCGAGACGCCGGCCCGACGGCGTCCCGACGTGCGTCCCACGCGCGCCGGACACGGGACCGACGTCGGGCACACCTCCGCCGGACGCCGCGGCGCATACGTTCGCTGCGCACGGCACCTCCGGCGCCGGCGCCGGGTCGAGGGAGGCTGGCATGGACCAGGGGCAGGGCACGGACCCCGGCGGGCTGCCGTGGGACGGGGGGCACGGTGCGGCCTGGTCCGACCGGTCCCAGGACGCTGCGCTCGAGTGGCTCACGGACGACGCCGGCACCGACGAGGCAGAGTTCCTCCCCGCTCTCGCGGCGATCATCCCGGCCGTGATCAGCGCGGCACCCGCGATCATCAGCGCGGTCCAGCAGCTGACGAGCCGACCCCGGCCGGCCGCGCCGCCCGCCGCCGCGCCGGCCCCGGCCCCACCGGTCGCGGCACCCCGGCCAGCCGCCCCGCCGCGTCCGGCTCCCGCACCCGTCCTCCGGCCGGTCGCGCCCGCGCCGGCAGCGGTCCGGCCGGCCCTCGGTGCGCCGGTCACGGCGCCGCGTCCCGCCGCCGCACCCGGCGCCCCGGCAGCTCCGCCGCCGAGCGGAGGGCCCCCGACGACAGGTCCGGCGCCCGCGGGAGCGCTCGACCTGCTCCAGCAGCTCGCCGCCCTCCTGCCGCGGATCGCGGACCTCGTGAGCCGGCCGGAGGCCCGGGAGTGGCTGGTGTCCGAGCGGACGTCCGGGACCGGGGGGCGGCACGCGCCGGAGGCCATGTCCGGGCGCACGTCCGGCCACGCGTCCGTCCACGACGTCTCCGAAGGCTCGTCCGACGACGCGTCGGAGGGCACCACGGGCGGGCGGGGACCGCCCCCGGCGGCCGCCGGGCCCACGGCCGCCCGGCTCGTCGCCGTGCCCCCCGCCACCGCGCTGAACGTCGGCGTCAGCCCGTGCCCGACCAGTCTCCTGGTCGCCCGGTTCGGCCGGCCGCGCGAGCTCGTCTCGCACGAGTGCCGCGCGATCACGTCGACGCCCTGGGCGTCGCGGATGGCCACCGGCCAGGTCGGCGGGGCGCGGGTCAGGGGCCACCGTGCGGCCGTGGCGCTGTTCGCCGAGGCGTTCCGCGCGCTCGAGCGCGAGCACCCGGAGGTCCACTCCCGGCTCGGCTCGAACGGCATGCTGTGCGTCCGCCACGTCCGGGGGCGCCCGGACCTGCTGAGCAACCACGCGCTCGGCCTCGCGCTCGACGTGACGGTGGACGGTCACGTCGAGATCCGCAGCGACGGCCTCGTCCAGCAGGCGTTCCTCACGCTGCACGAGGTGCTCGGCCGCTTCGGCATCTTCTGGGGCGCCGCACTGCGCCCCCAGGACACCGTGCACTTCGAGGTCGGTGCGGAGGTCGTGCACCGATGGCTCGACGAAGGGACCTTCTGATGCCCGCCGACCGGGACCTCGTCCTCCAGCTGGCCGCGCAGCGCGCCGGCCTCACCGAGGGCCAGCTCGACGCCCTGCGGCGCCGCGACTGGGCCGCGCTCCTCGCCGAACGGACCGGACGCGATGGGGCGGCGGGCGCCGTTGCCGACGTGAGCGGGCCCGACGACCCCCCGGGCGACGAGGACGTGGGCGCCGTCCTCGAGCGCGTCGCCGGCCGGCTCGCGGTCGTCCGCGGCCAGCGCGACGCGGCCGTGCAGCTCCTCCGTCAGCTCGCGGCGCGTCTGGGCTGCTGCCAGCGCTGCTGGGGGACCGACCCGACGTGCAGCACCTGTGCCGGGGCGGGTTCTCCCGGCCACTTCCGGCCCGACCCCCAGCTCGCGGCGTGGATCGCGCCCGCGCTCGCCCGCCTCGACCCCGCACCGCCACCGCAGGACCAGGCAGCGGCACCCGCCGCTGGCACCGACGAGTGGGTCTAGCGCCCACCGGCACGGCCAACCGAGGAGACAGAGATGACCGCACTCGACGACCTTCTGGACGAGTCGGAGATGTTCGACGAGTCCGAGACCCTGCCGGACTGGGACGAGGGGGCCGAGTTCATCCCCGGCCTCGGCGCCCTCGTCCCGCAGCTCGGGTTCCTGGACCCCATCGGGGCCGGGATCAAGGCCGTGGGCAACGCGCTGACGCCGCCCGCCCGTCCGGCGGCACCCCGCGTGTCCGTGGCGCCCTCGCGCGGCGTCAACAGCGCGACGGTGCAGACGCCGCGCGGGCAGGCGCAGGTCCAGCTCCAGACGCCGATGGTCCACAAGGACGAGTTCAACGCCGCCGTCGGGCGCCTCCAGGCGGTGATCAACGCGGACTCGACGCGGATCAACACCCTGCAGAAGGACCTGACGACGCTCGGCGCCCGCGTCGGCACGGTCGTCGGCGAGACCCAGGGCGCGATCGCCAAGCAGCGCACGGAGCAGCAGGCCGCGCTGCGCAAGCTGCGCTTCGAGACGCAGGCCGCCCTGCGCAAGATCAAGGCGGACCAGCAGCAGCAGCAGATGATGAGCATGGTCATGGGACTGATGCAGCAGCAGCAGCTCACCACCCGGTTCGAGGCCCATACCCACGCGGCCGGGGGCGCGGACACGAGCGTGCCCAAGAACGCCGACGGCGACGACAACAGCATGCTGCCGCTGCTGTTCATGATGATGCCGTCCGGCGGCTCCGGCGGTGACAGCTCGATGACCATGATGATGATGGCGATGGCCATGTCCGGGGGGTTCTGACATGAGCAACGTGCTGCCGTTCGTGGCGCTGATGTCCGTGCCCAAGAACCGGCGTCGGCGCCTCATGCCGATCGTCCTGCCCGCGGTCGCGGGCCTGCCGGCCGCGCAGGCCGGCGCGCTCGCGGTCGTCTCCGCCGACGGCGTGGCGCGGCGCGAGGGCGCGCTCGCGAGCGCGGAGGCGGTCACCGCGGTCACCGCGGTCCTGACCACCGCCGTCGACAAGGGCGCCGTCCTCACCGCGGAGGACCTCGCGCACATCCCGCTCGCCCGGCAGGTCGTGGCCGCCGACCCGGACATCCTCGCGACCTCCTCGCTCTCGGGCGTCTCGCGGGCCGAGCTGCAGCGAGCGGCCGCGGTCATCCAGGCGGCGCTGGACGCGGACGGCGACGGCAAGCCGGCCGGGGGCGCGTCGTCCGGCGCGAAGGGCGCGACGTCGCCACCGCAGGGTGGAGGTGCCGGCGGGAGCAAGGCCTGAGGCCGGGGAGAGGCAGGCGATCATGGGCGGCCCGGGCCTCGACCTCGATCTCGACCCCCACCTGCGCCAGCTCCTGCTGGAGGAGGCGGAGCGGGAGCCGGTGGTGCGCCGTCGCCGCGTCGGCGTCATCGCGCGGCTCCGCGGGGCGCAGGTCGAGGTCCCGGGTCTGGACGTCGTGGTGCGGGCCGGGACGGTGGTGACCGGCCGCACCGACGTGGCGGCGCTGCCGGCCCTGCGCCGGCACCCCGACGTGCTGAGCCTCAAGCGCACCCATCGGTACCTGCCCCACGACGCCGTCACCGTGCCCGGTGCCACGGTCGCGGACCGGCCCGGCGACCGCGACGCCCGGGAGCCCGCCGCGGCCGACCGCCCGTGGACCGGGCGTGGCGTCGTCGTCGGGATGCTCGACTGGGGGTTCGACCCGGCGCACGTCGACCTGCTCGACGCCGACGGGCGCAGCCGGTTCCTGGCCCTGTGGGACCAGCGGGGCGGTCGCACGCCCCTGAGCCCGGCCGCCTACGGGTACGGCCGCGTGCTGGACGCGGCGGCCCTCGACGCCGCGCTCGCGACGCCCGACCCGTATGCGGCGCTCGGGTACGACCCCGCCGACGTCGACCCGTTCGGGCAGGGCACCCACGGCACCCACACCCTGGGGATCGCGTGCGGCACGGGGCGCTCGGGAGCGCCGCGGGGCCTGGCGCCCGACGCGGCGATCCTGGCCGTGCACCTGCGCGGTGACGACACCGCCCCGCACGACACGCTCGGCGACTCCGTCCGCATCCTCGAGGGCGTCGACTGGGTCTTCCGGACGGCGGGGGACCGGCCGGTCGTGCTCAACATGAGCCTGGGGCGCTGCGGTGGCCCGCACGACGCGTCGCCGCTGGTCGTGCGGGCGCTCGACACGATGCTCGAGGTCCCGGGCCGGCAGATCGTCTGCTCGGCCGGCAACTACTACGCGACGGGCCAGCACACCAGCGCCCAGCTGCGGGAGGGCGTCCCGGTCACGTGGGGATGGCACGTCGAGGCTCCCCTGGTCGACGACGCCGAGCTCGAGATCTGGTACCCGGCCGCCGACGAGGTCACGGTCGAGCTCCTGGCGCCGGGTGGCGCCGTCGTGCGGCTCGCGGCGGGGGAGGCGCGCGTGCTGCGCGACGACGGGCGCGTGGTGGTCTCCGGCTTCCACCGGCGGGCGGACCCCGCCACCGGGGACGGCGTGGTCGACCTGTTCCTGTGGCCCGGGGCGCCCGCCGGGACCTGGCGGGTGCGCCTCCTGCCGGACCGGGTGCAGGACGGTGAGGTCCACGGCTGGATCGAGCGGGTGCACCGCGGCCGCCAGAGCCGCTTCACCGACCCGGACCCGCTCTTCACCACCAACACCCTGTGCAACGGCAGGCGCACCCTCGCGGTCGCGGCGTACGACCACCGGGCGCCGGTGCCGGTCCCCGGTGCGTTCAGCAGCGCCGGTCCGGCCCGGGACCTGCACCCGAAGCCCGACCTCGCCGCGCCCGGCGTGGCGATCACCGCCGCGCGCTCGGCCGTGCTGCTCAACGGGCGCCGGGAGCGGGACGGCACCACGACCATGACCGGGACGAGCATGGCCGCCCCGCACGTCAGTGCCGCGGTCGCCGTGCTGTTCGAGGCCGCGGGGCGGCCCCTGGCCGCGGCGGAGGTGGGGGACCTGCTGCGCTCGACCGCGCGTCCCTGCCCGCTGGGGACCGACCGCGTCGGACGCGGCCTTCTCGACGTCGACGCCGCGCTGGCGGCGTTGGCCGCACGCCCCGGGACGCCGGTGACGCCGGCCGGTGGCCCGGCGACCGACGACGGACGGACGAGGTGAGGGACGATGGACGACGACCTGCTGACCGGGTACTCCGAGGACGCCGCGGTCGCGTGGCTGACCGACGGCGAGTCCACCGAGGACGCGAGCGCGTGGCCCCCGGACGGCGAGTCCTCCGACGCCGCCGCCGCGTGGCTCGTCGGTGAGGGTGCCGAGGCCCGACCCCCGACCGGGGCGGCCGTCGCCGCGCTGCGCGTCGTCCCGCCGCTCCTCGAGGCGATGCCCGCGCTCCTGGAGGCGCTCGTCCGGGTCACCGGACCGGGCACCGCGGAGGCGCCCGACCCGGACGGGTCCGACACGGGTGGCTGGGAGCCTGGGCCGGCGCACCTCACGGAGCACCTCGAGCCCGACGACGGCGCCTCGCCGGAGGTCGGGTTCATCGCGCTCGCGGGCGTGCTGATCCCGGCGGCGGAGCTCGGGCTCGGGGTGTTCGACCGGCTCCAGCAGCACGTGTTCAACGGCTCGTTCTCCGTGACCTCCACGCCCGCGACGTACGTGCACAACCCGAGCCCGACGGGCCTGGCGATCCAGCGTCGCTCGTTCCGGTTCCCGATCACCGCGCACCACCCGAGGGTCGGCATCGACACCCAGACCTTCTGGTTCGACGTGGCGCTCGAGTACGACGGCTTCAACGTGCGGCGGGTCGCGGTGTCGGAGGACCGCGGCAGCTCGAGCACGCTGGTCTCGTCGAGCTTCTCGGTCTCCTTCACCCCGTCCGCCTACACCGCGGCGAACGAGCCGGTGTCCGCGGTGGCCTTCACGATCGGCGGCCGGTGGGACCCCGTCGGCAGCGGCGACGAGAGCTTCACCGGACGGTTCGTCGTCGACGCCGCGGGCAACCTCACCGGGCTGCAGGTCGCCTCCTCGCAGAGCTGGGTCCGCCATGGCGCGCTGACGTACTCGGGTGGGGGCCCCGTCCCGCGGCCCACGACCGCCGTGCAGGCGACGACCGTGCACTTCGACCCGTCGGGGAGCTTCGCCCTCACCCAGGAGAAGATCCGCCACCTGCACACCTGGTACACCGGGCTCCCGGGCGCCGTGCAGGCGGAGATCCGTCGCGGCGTGCAGCCCGTCCGCCTCACCGGCCGGGCGTCGACGACCGGCACCGTGCAGCAGAACCAGGAGCTCGCCCGCAAGCGCGCCGACGCGGTGGCCCGGGTGCTGCGGGACCTGGCCGGCACGTCGGCCCGCGTCGACGTGGAGGTGCACGGCGAGCTCGGGGCGCGGACGCCCGACGCGCAGGAGGTGCCCGCGGAGCGGCGCGTCGACGTGCGGTGCGAGTACCAGGTCTACCAGCTCTGAACCGCGGGCCAGGTCGCGGCGCGGCGCCGCGCGACCCCGGCGCCCGAGGCGCCCCGCAGCACGACGAGCTGCTGCGTCGCGCGGGTCATGGCGACGTAGCGGTCGACGGCGCCCTGGATCCCGTCGCCGAACGCCTCCGGGTCCACGAGCACGACGAGGTCGACCTCGAGGCCCTTGGCGAGCAGCGGGGTCAGCGACCGGACCCGGTCCGACCCGGACGGTGCGGGCGCGCCGATGACGCACGCCGTGCCCTCGGGGTGCTCCGCGAGCCACGCGTCGAGGACGTCCTCGAGCTCGGCGATGGTCCCGTGACGCACGGGGACACCCGTGCTCCGGACCGACGCCGGGACGTTCGCGTCCGGGACCGCGGCGCGGATCACCGGCTCCGCCTCGGCCATGACCTCGGCCGGCGTGCGGTAGTTCAGGCTCAGGGACGCGACGGTGACGTCGTCGAGCCCGACCCGGCGCAGCCGCTCCTGCCAGGGCTCGGGGAAGCCCTGCCGGGCCTGGGCCCGGTCGCCGACCACCGTCAGGCTCCGCGACGGGCACCGGCGCAGGACCATCCGCCACTGCGCGTCCGTGAGCTCCTGCGCCTCGTCGACGACGACGTGCGCGAACGGGCCCGTGGTCGAGCCGGGATCCACGGGCGCCTGGGCGTCGGCCACCAGCGCGTCGCTCAGGTCCTCGCCCCGCAGCATCGACATGACCAGCAGCTCCGAGTCGTCGGACGCGATGAGGTCGTCGACGACGTCGGCCCGGCGCTCGCGCTCGGACGCGATCTGCGCCTCGTGCCGTCGCCGGCGGCGTGCGGCCTCGGGGTCGCCCAGCCGATCCCGCGCCGCGTCGAGCAGGGGCAGGTCGGCGACGGTCCAGGCGTGCGGCTCGGCGCGCTGCAGGAGGCGGACCTCCTCCGGAGTGAGCCACGGCGCGCACAGGCGCAGGTAGGCGGGCACGGACCAGAGGTCGGCGACCAGGTCGGGAGCGTCGATCGCCGGCCACGCACGGTCGAGGGCCCGCCGCAGCGGGCGGTGCCGTGCGAGGGCGCGGCGCAGCTCGTCGGCCGGGACCTCCTCGTCGAGGCCGTCGAGCCGGTCCACCAGGAGGTCGAGCAGCGCCGCCCAGATGTCCTCGCGGGCCTCGTTGTGCGAGGTGCCGGGGTCCACCGCAGCGAAGGCCTCGTCCCAGTCGTCGGGGACGAGGCGGACGTCCCCCCACGGCGTCTCGACGGTCATGCCGGACGCCGGCGGACGCTCGGAGAAGCGGACCGCCGGCTCGATCGCGTCGACCATCCGCGCGGAGGCCTTGAGCAGCGCGACCCGCGGGTCCGTCTCCTCGAGCGCGCCGGCCCCCTCGGGGACGAGGTCGCGCAGGGTGCAGGTGCGCACCCCCTCCTCGCCGAGGCTCGGCAGCACGTCCCCCACGTACGCCAGGTACGGCTCGTGCGGGCCGACGACCAGCACCCCGCCGCGCCGGTGGCCCAGGCGCGGGTCGGAGTGGAGCAGGTACGCGGTGCGGTGCAGGGCGACGACCGTCTTGCCCGTACCCGGGCCGCCGTCGACCACGAGGGCGCCCCGGGACCCCGCCCGGATGATCGCGTCCTGGTCGGCCTGGATGGTCCCGAGCACGTCGCGCATCCGGGCCGATCGGCTGGCACCGAGGCTCGCGACGAACGCCGACTGGTCGTCGAGGGCGGCGTGGCCCTCGAGGCCCTCGGGGGTGAACACCTCGTCCCAGTAGTCCGTGACCCGGCCGGCGGTCCACCGGTACCGGCGGCGGCTGACGAGCCCGTGCGGGTCGGCGTGGGTGGCGCCGAAGAACGGTTCCGCGGCCGGGGAGCGCCAGTCCACCAGCAGGCGCCGGCCGCCGTCGTCGGTGAGCCCGAGCCGCCCGACGTAGACCGTCGTACCGTCGGCCCGCACCATGCGGCCGAGGCACGCCTCGAGGCCGGCGCGGCTCAGCGCCTTCAGGCGCGCGGTCTGGCGGTGCACCTCCTGGTCGCGCTCGAGCGCCGCCTGGCCGCCGCGGGTGGGCCGGCGTCGGGCGGCGGTGAGGCGCGTCGAGGCCGTCGCGGCGGCCGCCGCGAGCGCCGCCGCGACCGCGGCGAGGTGGCGGTCGTCGTCGGCCGTGAGGCGCGGGTCGGCCTTCGCCGCGAGGCGCTCCGGCAGGGCGAACGCGCTGGTCGTGACGGGTTCCATGGTGCGGCTCCGATCGTCGGCGGCCCAGGCCGGCGATTCTCCGGCGCGACGGGGGTCTTGCCGCAAGATCCCGGGCGCGCTATACGTTGAGCATGGCAAGGACCCGCGGGTCCTTGCCATCGCTGTGCGCCGCGCCCGCGACCGGCGCTGTCGAACGTGTGTTCGAGTACGCTGATCGCGTGACCGCCGCGACGATCCTGCACGCCGACCTGGACGCGTTCTACGCGTCGGTCGAGCAGCTGCTGGACCCGGACCTGCGCGGACGCCCCGTGGCGGTCGGCGGCGGGCCGACGGGCGGCGTCGTGCTGGCGGCGTCGTACGAGGCGAAGGCCTACGGGGTCCAGGGCGGGATGGCGGGGTGGCGCGCCGCGCGGCTGTGCCCCTCGCTCGTCTTCGTGCGCGGCACCTTCGGGGAGTACCAGCGGATCGCCGACCGGGTGATGGCGGTGCTCGAGGACGTAACGCCGGAGGTGGAGCGGATCTCGATCGACGAGGCGTTCCTCGACGTCTCGGGGGCGACGCACCTGTTCGGGACGCCCGAGACGATCGCCGGGATGGTGCGTCGTCGCGTCCGCGGCGACGTCGGCCTGCCGATCTCCGTCGGCGTCGCGCGGACCAAGCACCTCGCGAAGATCGCCTCCCAGGTCGCCAAGCCGGACGGGCTCGTGGTGGTCACGCCCGGCACGGAGCAGCAGTTCCTCGCGCCGCTGTCCGTGGACCTCGTCTGGGGCGTGGGGCCCGTGACCTCGCGCCGCTTGGCCGACGCCGGGATCCGCACCATCGGCGAGCTGGCGCGGATGCCGACGGACCTCGTGGAGTACCTGCTCGGCCGCGGCGTCGGGCGCAAGCTCCACGCCATGGCGCACGACGACGACCCGCGACCCGTCGTGACGTCCCGGCGCGCCCGGTCGGTCGGTGCCCAGTCCGCGCTCGGGCGGCGCCGGCCCGAGCGGCACCTCGTGCGGGAGGTGCTGGCCCACCTGGCCGACCGGGTCTCGCGCCGGCTCCGGGCCACGCACCAGGCGGGCCGGACCGTGACCGTGCGGGTCCGCTTCGCGGGGATGCGCTCGGTCACGCGCTCGCGGACCCTCGACGTGGCCGTGGCCAGCACGCTGACGCTCACCGAGGTCGCCGAGCGGCTGGCGTGGGCCGCGATCGAGGAGACGCCCGACGAGCCGGAGATCTCGCTGCTCGGCGTCCAGGTCTCCCACCTCGCCGAGCAGCGCGCGATCCAGCTGGAGCTCGAGCTCGGGCCCAGCGACCCCTGGCGCGCGGGATCCCCGACGGGTGCGGCGCGGCACGCCGTCGACGGCTCGATGGACGCGATCCGGCAGCGGTTCGGCGCCGGGGCGGTCGGCTACCTCCCGGCCCTGACCAGGTCGAACGGCGTCCCCGACGAGTTCCGCGAGCTCGCCGAGCACGACCTGCAGGACGACGGCGTGGTCAGGCCTCGAGCTCGGTGAGGACCGAGGGGAGCTCCTCCAGCAGCTCGCGGGCCAGGTAGCCGCGCTGGGCGACGCGCGCCGCGAGCCGGCCGCCCGAGGCGCCGTGCAGGTGGGTGCCCCAGCACGCCGCCTGGAGCGGCGTCGCGCCGCGGGCGAGGACCCCGGCGACCGCGCCCACCAGGACGTCGCCGCTGCCGGACGTCGCGAGGCCGCCGTTGCCGGTCGAGGCCTCGTGGAGGGCGCCGTCCGGGTCCGCGACGGCGCCGCGGCACGTGACCACGGCGCCGTACCGCCGCGCGATGCGGGGGGCCATGGCGACGGGGTCGTCCTCGTCGCCGTCGAGCAGGCGCGCGCCCTCGTCGCCGTTGGGCGTCAGGAGGAGGCGGCCCGCGAGGCGGGCCACGAGGGCGTCGTCCACCGACGGCAGGACCCCGAGGGCGAAGGCGTCGAGCACCACCTGGGTGTCGCTGCCCACCAGCGGCAGGAGTGTCTCGAGGAGGGCCAGGGTCTCGTCGGCCCCCGCCAGGCCGGGCCCGACCACGAGGACCCGTGCGCGCTCGAGGTTCGGGGCCAGGCGGTCCGTCCCGGCCCCGTCGAGCAGGCCACCCGCGGTCTCCGGCAGCCCCACCGCGCCGGACTCGGGCACGGCGACGGCGACGGCCGTCGCCACCGACTCCGCGACGGCGAACGTCAACCGGCCCGCACCGACGCGCAGCGCCGCGATGCCGGCGAGCATCGCCGCACCCGGCGTCTCCCGCGCGCCGCCCACGACGAGCACGGAGCCGCGCTCGTCCTTGGACCCGGCGTCCCGGGGGAGCGGCCACGCGCGCAGGGTGGCCGGCGTGATCGGCTCAGAGCGCGCCATCAGTGGTCCCCGGAGGCGCGGTCGCCGGCACGTCGAGCTCGGCCAGGTGGTCCGCCGCGTCGAAGTCGCGCATCGTCCAGACGGTGCCCGGGCCCCCGTCGCGCACGAGGCGCGTGACCGACGTGTTGCGCAGCGAGCGCTCCCGCCCGACGGCGAGGATCTCCGACTCGGTCAGCTCCTCGCACAGGTAGCGCAGCACCATGATGGGCGCGTCGTGGCACACGACCATCACGGGGCCCTCGCCCACCGCGCCCGCCGCACGCAGCACGTCGAGGTCCGTGAGGAAGGCGCGCAGCCGCAGCGCGATGTCGGCCCAGGACTCCCCGCCCGGCGGTCGGTAGTAGAACTTCCCGAGCCAGCGCCGGCGCTGGGCCTCGAACGGCTGCTGGGCGTCGACGCCGCGGCCGGTCAGCGTGTCCAGCACCCCGAGCTCGCGGTCCCGCAGGCGCTCGTCCAGGCGGACACGCAGGTCCAGACCGGCCGAGCGCAGGGCGATCTCGGCGGTCCGGTGGGCGCGGACGTACGGCGACGCCCACACGGTCGCGGGACGCTCCGCGACCGGCTGCGCAGCCAGCCATGCGCCCAGCGCGCGGGCCTGCGCCTCGCCCAGCGCCGAGAGCTCGACGTCCGGGTCGCGCGCGGGGACGGGCACGACCTCGGCACCGGAGGAGTGGGCGGCGTCGGCCGCCACGTTGCCCAGGCTCTGGCCGTGGCGGACCAGCAGGAGCGTGCTCGGGCTCATGCCTCGCCCTGCGTCGCGCCGGTCGTCGCGCCGGTCGCCAGGCGGCTGCGCCGCCGGCCGTAGGCCATGTACACCACGAGGCCGATCACCATCCAGACGAGGAAGCGGATCCACGTGTCCAGCGGCAGGTTGATCATGAGCCACAGGCACGCCACCACACCGAGGATCGGGACGAGGGGCACGCCGGGCGTGCGGAACGAGCGCGGCAGGTCGGGACGCGTCCGGCGCAGCACGAGGACGCCGATGCAGACCACGGCGAACGCGAAGAGCGTGCCGATGCTCACGAGCTCGGAGAGCGTCTCGAGCGGGACGAAGCCGGCGAGCCCGGCGACGCACGCCGTGACCACGACGGTGATGAGCCACGGCGTGCCGAACTTCGGGTGGACGCGTGCCAGACCCGGGGGCAGCAGGTGGTCGCGAGCCATCGCGAAGAGCACGCGGGACTGGCCGAGCATCAGCACGAGGATCACGCTCGTGATCCCGGCCACGGCGCCGAGCGCGATGAGCCGCGCCGCCCACGTGAGGCCGAGGCTCGAGAAGGCCTCGGCCAGCGGCGCCGCGGTGTTGAGCTCCCCGTACGGCACCATCCCGGTGATGACGGCGGCGACGGCCATGTAGAGGACCGTGCAGATGGCGAGCGACCCCAGGATGCCGCGCGGCATGTCCCGCTGCGGGTTGCGCGTCTCCTCGGCCGTGGTGGCCACGATGTCGAACCCGATGTAGGCGAAGAAGACGACGGACGCGGCGGCGACGACGCCGAACGCCCCGAACATCGTCGGCTCCAGGCCGAGGAACGCCTGGATGATCGGCTGGTGCATGAGGCCGCCGCCCTCGGCGGCCGGAGCCGGCTCGGCGGGCGGGACGAAGGGGCTCCAGTTCGCCGTGTTGATGTACATGGCGCCGAGCACGATCACCAGGAGCACGACGGCGATCTTCACCACGACGAGCACGGCGGTGAACCGGCTGGAGAGCTTGGACCCGCGGATGAGGAGGAAGCCCAGCAGGATGACGATGGCCATCGCCGCGAAGTCCGGGCGGGCGGCGTCACCGGCGAGCCAGGTGGGCAGGCCGAAGAGCTGCGCGAGGTACGCCGACCAGCCGCGCGCCACGACCGCGCCGCCCAGCATGAGCTCGAGCAGCAGGTCCCACCCGATGATCCACGCCGCGACCTCGCCGAGGGTCGCGTAGGAGAACGTGTACGCGCTGCCCGCGACGGGCACGGACGAGGCGAGCTCGGCGTAGCACAGCGCCGCGAGCCCGCAGGTGAGCCCCGCGAGGAGGAACGAGAGGACCACCGCGGGGCCAGCGTTCGTGGCGGCCTGGGTGCCCGTGAGCACGAAGATGCCCGTGCCGACGATGACGCCGACCCCGAACACCACCAGGTCCCACGCGCTGAGGTCGCGCTTGAGCCGGTGGGCCGGCTCGTCCGTCTCGCGGATCGACTGCTCGACCGACTTCACCCGCCTGGCCATGGGTCCTCCGTCGTGATGGTGCGCGTCGCTCTGCGGGACCCTAGCGGGGCACGCTGACGGCTGCTCGGCCAGTCTCTCCTGGTCCGCCCCTTCCCGGCACCCCGGGATCGAGGCATGACATCGCGCGCGCGTCGCCCCCGGCCAGTGCCGTGACCCGTGCCGCCGCCTCGGAGAGGCGCCCCTCGGGCAGCTCGCCCGCGTGCACGGCGGCGACGAGGGCGTCACGCATCCGGACGGCCTGGTTGCCGTCGGTCGCCAGGACGGCGTCGGCGCCCGCACCGACCGCGAGCACCGCCGCGACCGGGAAGTCCCACCGCACGTTCACGGCGCCCATGCCGATGCTGTCCGTCATCGCGACGCCCTCGAAGCCCATCTCGCGCAGCAGCGCGTACGCCGCGGGGCTCAGCGAGGCGGGCAGGGCGGGGTCCAGGGCCTCGTACTGCACGTGGTTGAGCATGACCACCGGCACCCCGGCGTCGACGGCGTCCTGGAACGGCAGCAGGTCCGTGGTCCGCAGCTCGGCCAGGGGCGTCGTCACGACGGCGCTCCCGGCGTGGGTGTCGTCGGTCGCGCGGCCCTGCCCCGGGAAGTGCTTGACGGTCGGCGTGACGCCCGCGTCCTGGAGCCCGGCCGCGAACGCGAGGCCGTACCGCGAGGCGGTCGCCGGGTCGGCGCTGAAGGAGCGGTCCCCGATGACGCCGCCGGCGGCGCCGTCGTCGAGGTCGAGCAGCGGGGCGAGGTCCAGGTCGACGCCGACCTCGGCGAGGCGCGCGCCGAGCCCCGCGGCGTACGCCTGGACCTCGGCGGTCGACATCGCCGCGAGCCGGCGCGGCGAGGGGCCCGCGCCCACGATGGCGCGGGTCACGGCGACCCGCCCCGACTCCTCGTCGGTCGAGACGAGCAGCGGCCGGGCGGCGCGCTCGCGCAGCCCCGCCGAGAGCGTGGCGACCTGCGCGGCGGAGCGGACGTTGGACTCCGAGAGGAAGACGCCGCCGACGCCGAGATCGACGACCTGCTGCGCCAACGCGTCGTCGGGCGCCGTCACACCGGGGAGCCCCACGACGAGCACGGCGGCGGCGCGCTGCTCGAGCGGTGCCGGCACGCAGGCGGGCTCCGCGGGCTCGGGCGCAGCCGGGGGCGCCACGTCGGTCCCGGTGGCCACGAGGGCGTCCATCCGCGGCACCGCGTCGGCAGCGTGCGGGAAGACGTCGCCGACCGTCGCGCAGCCGCCGAGCAGCGCGGTCGCGACGACCACGCCGACGACGGCGCGCTGCCGTCGACCGACACCCGCCACGGCGTGGTTGTCCCGCACGGGCCCATCGTGCGGGCCGACCGCCCGGCGCGCGAGCGGGCGGGGGCGGGGGCGGTGGCCCCGACGTGCGGGTTCCCCCGCAGCGGCCGCTTCCGGGCCTCAGCGCCGGCCGGGCAGCGGGGTGCGGTGGGGCGGCACCAGCCAGCTGACGGAGCGCATCACGTCACCGGCGCGCAGCCACTCGTAGCGCTCCGTGGTGGCGTCCGACGGGTTGTCCCGCCAGCAGACGAAGACGTGCGACGTGGTCCACCGGTTGGCGCGGGCCGGGCGCCACTCCTCGGTCCCGTCCGCCCACTGCACCCGCACGATGACGGGGACCTCGCCCATCGGCCGCACCGGCACGTCGGCGGGCTGGTCCCGGTTGGCGACCACGCGCCCGTCCCCACCCACCACGGGATCCTCCTGCTGCTCGAACGTGTGTTCGAGGATACCCCGTGGGCAGGACGCCGCGTCAGCGGTTCGGGCTGTCCCACCCGGCGTCGGTGCCGTACTCCCAGTGCCACGGCTCCTGGGGGCCGCCGCCGCCGGGTTCCATGATCGACGGGTGGTGCCAGCCGAACGCGGGCCCGTGCTCCTTCATCCAGAGGTAGTCGGGGTGGCTGAAGCTGCCCAGCCGACCGAAGTTCCCGAAGTCGACGGCGACGGCGCGGCCGTGGTTGGAGGTGCCGGGGGTGGCGGCCAGGCCGCCGCGGGAGCGCCGCGTGGCGACCTGCATGCCGTAGCTGCGGTAGGAGCTGACGACCGACAGGTCGTGGCCGTGCTCGGCGCGGTAGGCCTCGTTGAGGCGCTCCAGCGCCTCGGCCGCGTCGCAGCGCAGGAGCTCGTCGGCCGCGAACGCCGGGGCGCACAGCGCCTCGGCCGGGATCTCGCCGTTCGGTGCGGCCTCGGCGATGGCGACCTTGCGG
The DNA here is from genome assembly GCF_014042015.1 of Actinotalea sp. JY-7876. Lineage (NCBI taxonomy): Bacteria > Bacillati > Actinomycetota > Actinomycetes > Micrococcales > Cellulomonadaceae > Actinotalea > Actinotalea sp. JY-7876. The sequence goes on from NZ_CP059493.1 coordinate 1,698,191, forward strand.
GCCATCTCCGCGGCGGCCGCCTCGGCGGCCGCGCGGGCGGCGTTCTCCGCGATGCGTGCCTCGGTCGCCGCCTGCACCTGTGCGGCGAGGGCCGTGACCTGCTCCGCGACCTGGACCATCTCCTGGGTGGCCGCCAGGTCCGAGACCGGGGCGACGGGTGCCTGCGGCGCCGGCGTGGCCTCGGCCGGCGCCTCGGCGTCGCCGTCGGTGGGCACGGCACCCCGGCCGCCGGAGGCGCGGCTCGTGCGCTCGAGGAGCGTGTCGCGCAGCTCGGTCTCGGCGGCCTGGGTGGTGCCCGGGGCCGGCTCGGCAGAGCCGATCATGGCCTCGAGGCTGGCGACCGCCTGGTCCAGCGGCGCGACGGCGCCGGGGTCCACGACGGGCGCGGCCGTCGCGGCGACGGCGTCGGCCTGCTCGATGGCCGCCGCGGCGACCTGCAGGGCCTGCGTCCGCTGGCCGGCCGCCCACGCCTCGGCCTGGGCGGTGAGCCGCGCCGTCTCCGCGTTCGCGACGCGGGCGACGTGCTGCTGCCGGGCACCGACCGCCTCGGTGGCCACGTGAGGCGGGGTGGCGCCGACGCCCTCCTGGAGCGCGAACCCGCTGACCGCCAGGGCGGCGGACAGGGCGAGCGCGGTCGCGCCCTTGGCGGCGCGCACGGAGCGCGACCTGGGGGCCGGCGAGGCGGCGGCAGGGCCGTCGATCAGCGCGAACGGCGGCGGGCACGTCACCGCGGCCCGCAGCTCGCGGCGGGTGCGCTGCGCCTCCGGCCGCGGTGCGTCGCCCGCGACGGCGTGGTCCCGGGCGGCCGACGGCGTCGGGCGGGGGAGGGTCGTCGTCGTGCCGACCGTCGAGGCGGGCGTCGTGCCGGTCGTGGCGCCAGCCGTCGCAGCCGCTCGGAGCATGCGGCGGGTGGTCGCCGTCGCGGCCAGCGGTGCCGTCGCGGGTGCGGGTGCCGGCGCGGCGGTGGCCGGACGCGCGGCGGCAGCGGCTGCGTCGTCGACCGCGGCGGCGGCGACGCGTGCCGCCGCGAGGCGGAGCGAGCGGCGCGTGGGGCCGGTCGGTGCGGTGGGGTGCCCAGGGTTCGCGGACGCGGACGGCATGGCCGACTGCTGGGGCTCGTGCTGCAAAGCGGGGGGATCCTTGATCGTCGAGGGGCGGACGGCGCGGGCGGGTCCGGGGGCGCTGCCGGGCTCGCCTGGGGGCTTCGCGCGACGGGGTTCGAGGTCTGCTGTCCATTGGCACACGCCGGAGGCCCGTCGGACGAATCGAGGGAGCGCCCTTCACATGACCCGCACACCGATCGCGTCAGGGGTTGGGCAGGCCCCCCGGTGAACCGTTCCGCGCGTTGGTCACGGTTCCATCACGGCCGCCCCGCCGGGGCTCACGCCGCCAGGGAGCGGGGCTGAGTACCTCACAGCCAGCGCCGGGACCGGAAGTAGGCGTGCAGGACGACGGACCCCAGGACCATGAGCCCGAGGGCGGCCGGGTACGCCCAGGGCCAGGTCAGCTCGGGCATGTGCTCGAAGTTCATGCCGTAGACCGTCCCCACGAGCGTGGGCGCGAAGAGGATGGCGGCCCACGCGGAGATCTTCTTGACCTCCTCGTTCTGCGCGAGGCTCGCCTCGGTCATCGCGCGGACCTCCTCGTTCTGCCGCTCGGTGACGACCGTCGCGTTGACCGACAGCGCGTTCTGCAGCAGCGCGCGGAAGCCGTCCGCCCGCTCGACGACCCGCACGACGTGGTCCTGGACGTCGCGCAGGTGGCGGCGGAGCTCCTCGTCGACGTGGTACTCGTCCGCGCCCGCCTCGAGCGCGGCCAGCATCCCGAGGAGCGGGTGCGTGGCGCGCTGGAACGCCATCACCTCGCGGAGCAGCTCGTAGATGCGGCGCGAGACGGCCCGGTCGCCCGCGAAGAGCTGGTCCTCGATCTCGTCGATGTCGTTCTCGAGCCCCGCGACCACGGGCCCGTACTCGTCGACGACCTCGTCGAGGATGGCGTAGAGCACGGCCTCGGGCCCGAGTCGCAGCAGCTCCGGCGCGGCCTCCATCCGGCGGCGCACCTCGGCGAGGTCGGGGGACTCGGCGTGGCGCACCGTCACGACCACGCCGGGGCCGAGGAACACGTGCAGCTCGCCGAACTCGACGCTCTCGTCCGCGTCGAGGTACCGCGCGGGCCGGAGCACCGCGAACAGGACGTCGCCGTAGCGCTCGAGCTTGGGGCGCTGGTGCGCCTTGACCGTGTCCTCGACCGCGAGCGGGTGGATGTCGAACTCCCGGGCCACCGAGGCCAGCTCGGACTCGTGCGGCCGGTACATCCCGATCCAGGCCATCCCGCCCGTGGCGCGTATGGCCTCGTACGTCTCCTCGAGACCCATCGGCTCCGAGTGCCGCTTGCCGTCGACGTAGATCGCGTTGTCGACGATGCCCATGCCCGCTCCTGTCCTCGTGCCACGACGTCGCCGGGGCCACCCGGGAACCTAGCGGGCGCTGCGCGTGCGGCGCGCGTTCTCCTTGCCGATGGCGTCGACCAGCTCGTCCTTGGTCATGCTCGATCGTCCTGCGACCTCCAGCCGCTTCGCGACGTCGTACAGGTGGCGCTTCGAGGCGTTGGCGTCCACGCCGCCGGACGTCTCGGCGCGGGTGCCGCGCCCCCCGGCGGCCTTGCGGTCCGACGGCCCGTTCTCGTCCTTGGGCTCCCAGTGGTCGCCGACCTTCTCGTGGGTGTGCTTGAGCGCGGAGTACGCGACGCGGTGGGCGCGCTCGCCCTCGCCGTACTCGTCCGCCGCCGAGTCGTGGGCCTTGGCGAAGGTGCGCTGCGCCTTGGCGTCCGACCGCTGCAGGGTCGACGGCAGCTCCTCCTGCTTGGCCGTGCCGCGTCGCGTCGTCTTGGGCATCTCAGTCCTCCCTGGTGGTGACGGCCGTGGCTCCACGATGAGCCGGTCGGCAGGCCCGCGCCACCGCAGGCCCGCCGGCGCACGCGGTCACCCGGCGCGGTCCGGGCGCGGCCTCAGAGCGCGGCGAGCTCCCGCGCGAGGTCGTCCAGGCCGAGCGACCCGAGCCCGAGCGCGGCGGTGTGCCACGCCCGCAGGTCGAAGTCCGCGCCGCTCGCCGCGTGGCGGGCGCGGGCGGCCTCGCGGCCGGCGAGCCATGCCCGCTCGCCGAGCTTGTAGCTGATGGCCTGGCCGGGCCACCCGAGGTACCGGACGATCTCGCTGTGCACGAAGGCGCGGGGCGAGCCGCTGCGGGCCGCGAAGAACTCCTCGCCGAGCTCGGCGGTCCACCGCTCGCCGGGTGCGGACGCGACGGCGGCCGGGACCGGGAGGGACAGGTGCATGCCGATGTCGATCACCACGCGGACGGCCCGCATGCGCTGACCGTCGAGGTAGCCCAGGCGCGCGCCCGGGTCCGTCAGGTAGCCGAGCTCGTCCATGAGCCGCTCGGCGTACAGCGCCCAGCCCTCCGTCGTGGCCGAGACCGAGCCGAGGCTGACCTGGTAGCGCGAGAGCTCCGCGGCACGGTACGCCCACTGGCCGAGCTGGAGGTGATGGCCCGGCACGCCCTCGTGGTACCAGGTGCTGATGAGGTCCCACGTGGGGAAGCGGGTGCGGCCGAGCGTCGGCAGCCAGGTGCGGCCCGGCCGGCTGAAGTCGAGCGAGGGGCGGGTGTAGTACGGCGCCGCGGCCGCGCCCGGCGGCGCGATCATCGCCTCGACCCGCCGCACGGGCTCGGCGACGTCGACCACCGTGCCGTCGAGCTCGGCGATGGCGCGGTCCATCATCGCCTGGAGCCACGCGCGCACCTCGTCCACGCCCTCGACGGCCTCGCCGTGGACGTCGAGGTGGGCCAGGGCCTGCGCCGGCGTCGCGCCCGGCAGCACCCGGTCGGCCTCGGCGGCCATCTCGGCCTCGATGCGCGCCAGCTCCTCCCAGCCCCACGCGTAGGCCTCCTCCGGGTCGACCTGCGCGCCGGTCGCGGCCCTGGCCCCGAGCAGGTAGCGCTCTCGTCCGACGCCGTCCGGGGTTCCGGCGCATCCGGGCAGGTAGGTCTGCGCGATCCAGTCGCGCAGCTCCGCCACCCCGTCCCCGGCCCGGGCCGCGGCCGCGTCGAGCTCGGGCCGCAGCGACTCGGGCGCGGCCTCGACGAACCCGGCGTGCCACCCGCGCCCGGTGAGCCACGCGCCCAGCTGGCCGACCACGGCCTCCGCCTGGCGCGGCGCGCTCGTGCGGCCGGACGTCAGGCCCGCCGCGAGCTGCGCCCGGTAGCTGCGCGCGCACTCGGGCACGGCGTCGAGCCGGCGGCCGACGGTGCGCCAGTCCTCCTCGTCCTGCGTCGGCATCATGAGGAACAGGGACTGGAGCTGGTGCACGGGCGAGGCGATCGGCCGCAGGCTGACCAGGTCCTCGCCGGCCTCGTGGAGCGCGAGCTGGGAGCCCAGGCGCTCGGCGAGCAGGGTCGCGCACCGGCGGTCGTCCTCGTCGGTGACCCGGGCGCGCGCCAGGTCCGCGAGGGCCGAGCGGGCGGCGTCCGCCCGCTCCTCGAGCCCGGCGGGGGACAGGTCGGGCATGCGGTGCTCGTGGGGCCGGACCCCCAGGGCCGTGCTCACCGAGGGGTCGAGCTCGACGAGCGTGTCGACCCACCGGTCGGCGACCTCGCGGGCCGTCGGCGTCCCGTCGGGCTCGCGGGCGTCGGTGGGCTGCGGCGCGGGTGCTGTCATGCCTCGCACGGTAACCGAGGTCGGCTCAGTCCTCCGTGTCGTACTCCCAGTGCCACGGTTCGGCCGGCCCGGCGCCGCCGGGCTGCATGTACGAGGGGTGGTGCCAGCCGTAGGCGCCCGCGTTCTCGCGCATCCACCGGTACGTCGGGCGGTCGAACTGCCCCAGCGACCCGAACCCCTCGAGGTCCACGGCCAGGCCGAGCCCGTGGTTGGACGTGCCGGCCGCCGCCGCGAGGCTGCCGCGGGCCTGCCTCACCGCCGCCTGCGAGGCGAGGTCGCGGTAGGACGAGGACACCCCCAGGTCGCGCCCGAAGTGGGCGCGGAACGCCACGTTGAGCTGCTCGAGCGCCGCGGCCGCGTCGCACCGCAGCTGGACCCGCGGGGCGAAGTCGACGCCGCAGAGCGCGCTGGCGGGGATCGCGCCGTTGGGCGCGTCGCGCACCGCGTCGACGCGCCGCGCGAGCTCGGCCTGCGCCTGCGCCTGCGCCTGGGCGGCGGCCTCGGCGGCTGCGTTCGCGGCGATCGTGGACTCCGCCGTGACCCGGAGGCTCTCCGCCAGTGCCACGAGCTCCACCGCGGCGGCCCGGACCTGGGCCGTGACGGTCAGGTCGAGGGCCTGCGCGGCGCTGGTGACCACCGACGGCGTCGCGCCCCGTGGAGTCGTGCTGCTGCGTGCGCCGTCGTCCGTCGCGCGCTCCGCCGCCACGAGCGTGGCCGTCGCGGCCGCGGCGCGGTCGGCTGCCGTGCCGCTGGTTCCGGCGGCCTCCGGTGCGGCCTCCGGTGCGGCCTCCGGTGCGGGTGCGGCGGCCGGCTCCGTGTCGGTGCGCAGCATGCTGTCGGTCCTCGGCGGCGGGGCGATGACCTGGGACGCCGAGGGCGCCGCCGCGACGAGCTCGGCGAGCTGCGCCGCCGCCGCGTCGAGCGGGCCGACCTCCTCCGGTGCGACGACCGGCGTGGCCACGACGACGACGGCGCCCGCCGCGGCGAGGGCCGCCTGCGCCTGCGCCAGGGCGTCGTCGCGCTCCCGCGCCGCGTACGCCACGGCCTGCTCGGTCAGGCGTGCGGACTCGGCGGCGCCGACGCGCCGTAGGTGCTCGGCAGCGGCCTGCTCGGCCGCCTCCTGCGCCGCGACCGCCGCGGCCTGGCGGTCGTCCCGCGCGGTCTGCTCGACGTTGACCTGGGTCACCGCCCCCGCCAGGAACGCCGCGGAGAGGAGCATGACGGCGCCCGGACGCGCGACGACCCCGCGCAGCGTGCCCGCCCAGGCGTCCGGCGCGAGCGCGGCGGCCGGGCCGCGGAGCGCGGCGCGGAGTGCCGGCCACGGGCTGCCGGGCACGGCCGACCTGCGGCGCGCGCGGTGCCGCCCGGCCGCCGCCTGCTCGCGCGCCCTGAGCTCGCGACGAGTCAGGGGGGGCTGGTCGAGCTGCATCCGGGGCGTCGTCCTTCGGTGGCCGTCGACGACCGGGGACGTGGGGGCGTCCGCGGTCGCTAGTACGACCTGTCTCGGCGCGCCGGCGGCCGGACTGAAGCCCGGCCGGCGTGTCGTCCCAGGAGTTCACCCGTATGAGGGAACCGGCGGCGCCCGCACCGCGGGGCAGGTCAGCCGACGGACGTCGTGCCCCCCGCGGGCGGCACGCCGGCATCCCGGCCCGCGCCGCCCGGTGGCGGCGCGTCGATGCGGCAGCGCGAGAGGCCGTCGGCGAGGACCGAGACCAGGGCGGCCGCCTCGGTGGCGGAGAGCCGGACGCTCGCGACGCACTGGCCCTGGCGCCACGTGCTGACCACCACGACGGCGTCCTCCTCGTGCCAGGTGACCTGCAGGGCACGGCGCTCACCCCGCAGGTCAGGCAGCGCGGTGGCACCCGGTAGCGGCACCGCGACGACGTCTCCCATGGACGCACGATGCTCCGGCGCCGCGCGGATGTCCAGAGCCGCCGGGCACGCGTGAGGGGCGCCGACCCGACGGTCGGCGCCCCTCACCGGTGCTCAGCGAGCGGTCAGCTGCAGCCGCTGGTCGAGCCGCAGCCCTCGCAGACGTGGCACGAGCCCGCCGGGCGCATCTTGATGCCGCAGTTCATGCACAGCGGCGCGTCCGCCGCGCGGCCCTGCATGAGGTCCATGAGCTCGGCGGAGGAGTGCACGCTCGCGGGCACGGGGGCCACCGACGCCGCCGCGACCGACGGCGCGGGTGCCGAGGGGGCCGGTGCCGGGGCGGGCGCGGACGCCGCGGTACGTGCGGACGACTCGGCGAGGTCCGACGCCGACGGCGGCTCGTTCAGGGCCTCGTACGCGTCGCTGGGGACGGGCTCGTACGACCCGGTCTCGAGCTGACGCGTGCGCTCCTGCGTCGTGTAGATGCCGAGCGACGCGCGCGTCTCGAACGGCAGGTAGTCCAGCGCCAGGCGACGGAAGATGTAGTCCATCATCGACTGCGCCATGCGGATGTCCGGGTCGTCCGTCATGCCGGCCGGCTCGAAGCGCATGTTGGTGAACTTCTGCACGTACGTCTCCAGCGGCACGCCGTACTGCAGCGCGACGGAGATCGCGATCGAGAACGCGTCCATGACGCCCGCCAGGGTCGAGCCCTGCTTGCCGAGCTTGACGAACAGCTCGCCGAGGCCGTCGCCGGGGTACGAGCCCGCGGTGATGTAGCCGTCGGCGCCGCCCACCGTGAACGACGTCGTCAGGGACGTGCGCTGGCGGGGCAGGCGCTTGCGCGTGGCCCGTGCGGGCGCGGCCTCGACGACCGTCGTCGCCGCCGTCGCCTCGACCGCCGAGTCGGCGCCCTTGGCCTTGGCGTCGGAGAGCGGCTGGCCGACCTTGCAGTTGTCGCGGTAGATGGCGAGCGCCTTGATGCCCATCTTCCAGGACTTGAAGTAGATCTCCTCGATCTCCTCGACGGTGGCCGTCTCCGGCATGTTCACCGTCTTGGAGATCGCGCCCGAGATGAACGGCTGCACCGCGGCCATCATCCGGACGTGCCCCATCGGGGAGATGGCGCGCTCGCCCATGGCGCAGTCGAACACCTCGTAGTGCTCCGGCTTGAGGCCGGGGGCGTCGACGACGTGGCCGTGCTCGGCGATGTACTCGACGATCGCCTCGACCGTCTCCTCGGCGTAGCCCATGCGGCGCAGCGCCCGCGGGATCGTCTGGTTGACGATCTGCATCGAGCCGCCGCCGACGAGCTTCTTGAACTTCACCAGCGAGAAGTCCGGCTCCACGCCCGTGGTGTCGCAGTCCATCATGAAGCCGATGGTCCCGGTCGGGGCGAGCACCGACGCCTGCGCGTTGCGCCAGCCGTTCGTCTCGCCGATCCGGTTGCCCTCGGCCCAGACCTTGGTCGCGGCGGCGTGGATGCCGGCGTCCATCGAGCCGAGCGTGCGGATGTCGTCGTTCGCCGCGGCGTGCTTGCGCATGACGCGCTTGTGCCCGGCCTCGTTGAGGCGGTAGCCCTCGTACGGGCCCACGACGCCCGCGAGCTGGGCCGAGCGCTTGTAGGCCGTGCCCGTCATGAGCGAGGTGATCGACGCGGCGAGCGCACGCCCGCCGTCCGAGTCGTAGCCGTGCCCCGTCGCCATGAGCAGCGCACCGAGGTTGGCGTAGCCGATGCCGAGCTGGCGGAACTTGCGCGTCGTGTCGCCGATCGCCTCCGTCGGGAAGTCCGCGAAGCAGATCGAGATGTCCATCGCCGTGATGACGAGCTCGACCGCCTTCTCGAAGCGCTCGACGTCGAACGTGTCGTCGGCCCTGAGGAACGTCAGGAGGTTGAGCGAGGCGAGGTTGCACGAGGAGTTGTCCAGGTGCATGTACTCCGAGCACGGGTTGGACGCGGTGATGCGGCCGGACTCCGGGCTCGTGTGCCAGTCGTTGATCGTGGAGTCGTACTGCAGGCCCGGGTCGGCGCACTCCCAGGCGGCCTTCGCGATCTTGCGGAAGAGGCCCTTGGCGTCGACCGTCTCGATGACGCGGTTGTCCTGACGCGCGCGCAGCCCGAAGGTGCCGCCGTCCTCGACCGCCTGCATGAACTCGTCGCTCACGCGGACCGAGTTGTTCGCGTTCTGGTACTGGACCGAGACGATGTCCTTGCCGCCGAGGTCCATGTCGAAGCCGGCGTCGCGCAGCGCGCGGATCTTGTGCTCCTCGCGCGCCTTGGTCTCGACGAACTCCTCGATGTCGGGGTGGTCGACGTCGAGCACGACCATCTTGGCGGCGCGGCGCGTGGCGCCGCCCGACTTGATGGTGCCCGCGGACGCGTCCGCGCCGCGCATGAAGGAGATGGGGCCGCTCGCGGTGCCGCCCGAGGACAGCAGCTCCTTGGAGGAGCGGATGCGGGAGAGGTTCAGGCCGGCGCCCGAGCCACCCTTGAAGATCATCCCCTCCTCGCGGTACCAGTTGAGGATCGAGTCCATGGTGTCGTCGACGGCGAGGATGAAGCACGCGCTCACCTGCTGCGGCGACGGCGTGCCGACGTTGAACCACACCGGGGAGTTGAACGAGAAGACCTGGTGCAGCAGCATCCACGTCAGCTCGTGCTCGAAGACCGTCGCGTCCTCGTCGGTCGCGAAGTAGCCGAACTCGCGGCCGGCCTTGGTGTAGGTCAGCACCACCCGGTCGATGAGCTGCTTGAGGCTCCACTCGCGCTGCGAGGAGCCGACGGCGCCGCGGAAGTACTTGGTCGTGACGATCGTGGTCGCGTTGAGCGACCACGACGCCGGGAACTCGACGCCCTTCTGCTCGAAGATCGTCTCGCCGCTCTTCCAGTTCGTCTGCACGACGTCGCGACGGTCCCACTCGACCTCGTCGTACGGGTGGACCCCGGGCGTGGTGAACACGCGCTCGACCACGAGGCCGTTCTTGCGTCCGCGGGTCCCGCGGGCGCCCGCCTTGCCGGTGGACTCCGACGTCTCTGTCATGACTTCTCCTTCAGCGGGGTGCCGGGTGGCGCTCGCGCGGGTGTTCGGGGCTCGCTGTCCCAGGTGGTCGTGCCGTGCTCGCCGTGCTGCTCGTCGCGCGTGCTGCTCGTCGTGCCGTGCTCGTCGTGTCGTCGTGCGGTGGTGGTCGTGCTGGCCGTGCTGCGTCGCGGGTGGTGGGTCCTGGCGCCGGTCCACAGCGGGGGCGCGTCCTGCACAGGGTCATGCACAGGTTCATGCACAGTTTTGGCCGCTCACCACTACAGGTGCCTAACTTACAACCGTGGAACCACTAGATGTAGTGCCACGGGCGGTGAATCTGCGGGCCATGACGCCGCGGCCGCGCCGGGCGCGACGAAGCCGCAGGCCAGGGCGCTGTCGATGATGGACGTAGGCCGTGGGGGTGATCCTGAGCGCCCGGCGTGTCTCACCGCTCGGCGTGTCGGGCTCCGGGGGACGGGACGACGGCGGGGTCGGGTGCGGGAGCGGCGCGGCGCGGCGCGAACGCCGCCCGCGCCGCGGTGCGGCGCAGCGCGACCAGCGTGGGCCGTGCGACGAGGGCCAGCGCGAGCGCCGTCGTCAGGGCGCGTCCCACGTCCCAGCCCAGGGAGGTGGCGAGCGTGAAGAGCCCGAACCGGCGCAGGTTCTCCAGCACGGGGTCGCCCGCGACGAAGGAGATCCCCGTGCCGGTCCCGACGCCGAACGGCCAGAAGGACAGGTTCATCGCGAGGCCGAAGGCGAACGCCGCGACGGCGCCGTACGCGACCAGCAGGGCGATCTCGCGCGCGCCCCGCACGCGCCGGGGCAGCAGCCCGGCGCCGAGCCCGATCCACGAGGCCCCGAGCATCTGGAACGGCATCCACGGCCCGACCCCGCCGGTCAGCAGCGCCGAGGCGAGGATCGTCGTGGAGCCGAGCGCGAAGCCGAAGCCGGGCCCGAAGACGCGCCCGCCCAGCACGATGACGACGAACACCAGCTCGACGCCGGCGGTGCCGGCCGAGAGCGGCCGCAGCACGGAGCCCACCGCCGACAGCAGCCCCAGCACCGCGACGGCCTTGACGTCGAGCCCGCCCTCGCTGAGGGCCACGAGCACGACGGCGACCACCGCCACGAGCACCACCGCCAGGACGAGCGGGGCGTCGGTGCTGTGCTCGAGCCCGCTGCCGGGCTGCAGCACGAGCGGCCAGCCGAACGCGAGGATCCCGGCGAGCGTGGCCAGCCCCAGCGCGAGGCGGGTGCGGGGCCCGAGCGGCAGCGCGGCCACGTCGACCGCGGGCGCGGCGCGGCGCACCGCGGCGGTCGGCGCGCTCACGGGACCGCCCCGAGCGTGGCGCTGACCGCACCCACCGTGAGGAGGCCCACCGGGTGCAGCACCTTGGCGACCTGCGGCGCGAACGTGGGGGAGGCGACGAGCACGTCACGCGCCGGCCCGTCGGTGACGACCTCGCCCGCGGCGAGCACGACGACGCGGTCGGCCGCCTCGGCGACGAACTCCACGTCGTGGCTCGAGAGCACCACCGCGCCGCCCGCGTCGGCGTGCGCCCGCAGGGCCACCGAGAGCCTCGCCTTGGCCGCGTAGTCCAGCCCGCGCGTCGGCTCGTCGAGGAGCAGCACGCGCGGGCGTGCCGCGAGCTGGACCGCGAGGACCAGCGCCAGGCGCTGACCTTCGGAGAGGTCGCGCGGGTGGGCGTCCGCCGGGACGGTGCCCGCCAGGCCGGCCAGCAGCGCTGCGGTGGTGCCCGGCTCGGCGCCGGACTCGCGGTCGGCCGCGGCGCACTCCGCCGCCACGGTCTCGAGGTAGAGGAGCTGGGCGGGGTCCTGCGGCACGAGCCCGACCAGGGCCCGCGCGGCGGCCGGGGCCAGGAGCGCGGGGTCGGCGCTCCCCGCGACGGCCACCGGCCGTCGTGCCCGCCAGGGCAGGAACCTGCCCGGGCCGGTGGGCCGCGCGGCCCGGTCGGTCGCGCGGGCGGGGTCCGGCCGGTCTGCCGGCGCCTCGCCCGGCGCCGGGACGTGCACCACGACGGTGCCGCCCGAGCGCCGCCCCGAGCCCTGCAGCGCCCACAGCAGCGACGTCTTGCCCGCGCCGTTGCGCCCCATCACCGCGAGCACCTCGCCGGGCCGCACCTGCAGGTCGACCCCGCGCACGGCGCGGGTGGCGCCGTGGCGCACCTCGAGCGCCCGGGCCTCCAGGAGCGGCGCCGCCGGCGTGGCGGGGGGCGCCGCCGCGGGCGTGCCGGCCGCGAGCCCCGGCTCCGCGTCGAGGAGCCGCTCGCGCAGGGGTGCCGCGAGCCGCCGCGCGTCGCGCACGGACAGCGGCACCGGCGACCACCCGGCGACCTGCGCCAGCTCGACGACGGGGGGCGCGACGGGCGAGCCGGGCAGCACGTCCTGCGGTCGCCCGTCGGTGACGGTGCCGTCGGGGGAGACGAGCACGACGCGGTCCGCGTACTGCACCACGCGCTCGAGCCGGTGCTCCGCGAGCAGGACCGTCAGGCCGAGGTCGTGCACGAGGCGGGTGAGCGCCGCGAGCACCTCCTCGGCCGCCGTCGGGTCGAGGGCCGACGTCGGCTCGTCGAGCACCAGCACGCGCGGGTTGCTCGTCAGGACGGCGCCGATCGCGACGCGCTGCTGCTCCCCACCGGAGAGGTCGGCGAGCGGGCGCGCGCGCAGGGGAGCCAGCCCCAGCAGGTCCAGCACCTCCTCGACGCGGCGGCGCATCACCTCCGGCGGCACGCCGAGCTGCTCCATGCCGTAGGCCAGCTCCTCCTCGACCGTGTCGGTGACGAAGCCGGTCGCGGGGTCCTGGACGACGACGCCCACCACGTCCGCCAGGTCGCGCGGGAGGTGCGTGCGCGTGTCCCGGCCCGCCACGACGACCGTGCCCTCGAGCAGGCCGCCGGTGAAGTGCGGGACGAGCGAGGCGACGGCGCGCAGGAGCGTCGACTTGCCGGCGCCGGTGGGCCCCACGACGAGGCAGAGCTCGCCCTCGCCGACGCTCAGGTCGACGTCGACGAGGCTCGGGCGCGAGGCCCCGGGGTAGGTGACGGTGACGCCGTCGAGCCGGATCACGGGGTCACCGTGCCGGCGACGGGGCGGGCGTCCCGCGCGGTGGTCCCCAGGACGGCGGGCGCTGCGGCCAGGGCGGCGCACAGCAGCGCGACGGGAGGCAGCGCGGGCCAGCCGAGCGGCTGCAGCGAGGGGTCGAGCGCCGAGGGGTCGCTCGCCGTCACGGCGACGAGGACGGCAGCGGCCAGGAGCCCGCAGCCCGCGACGAGCGTCTCCGGGGTCCGCCACGGGTCGGGGCGGTAGCGGGTGCGCGAGACGCGGCGGCCGGCGAGCACGCCACCGACGGTCGCGGTCACGGCGCCGGCCGCGAGCACCGGGACCCCGAGCCACGGGGGCGAGGTGCCGTCCAGGAGCCCGTAGGTGCCGACCGCCGCGGCGACCAGCGAGAGGAGCAGCAGCCCGGACACCCGCCGGTCGCTGGTGCCGGCCACCGCCCGCGCGTACCCCCGCGAGTCCATGGAGGCGGCGAGCGCGATGGCCCGGTCGAGCGCGTCCGCGAGCACGGGGACCGCGGTACGCGCGAGCGTTCGCAGCCCGCGCGCGTCGTGGCCCCGCAGGCGCAGCGCCCGGCGCACCGAGGCCGCCGACGCCACGAGCGCGGGCGTGACGCTCACGGCGATGACGACGGCCGTGCCGACCTGGTGCAGCGCCGCGGGCAGCGAACGCAGGGCACGGCGCGGGTTGGCGAGGGCGTTCGCCGCCCCGACGCACACGACGAGCGTCGCGAGGCGCAGCCCGGCGTACCCGGCCGTGAGGAGGCCCGTGAGCGTGATCGGCCCGAGCAGCTCCACGTTGACGGCCCAGCCGGGCAGCGCCAGGCGCGGCAGGTCCAGGAGCACCGGGCCCGGCGCCTTGATGCCGACCACGACGTAGAACAGGACGCGGGCGGCGACGATGCACCCGCCGAGCAGGAGGTAGCCGCGGAAGGCGCGCGCCCAGGGCGCGTCCTCCCGCCGCGCCACGACCACGAGCACGACGGCGGCCAGCACCAGCCCGAGCACGAGCGGGTTGGTGGTGCGCGTCGCGGCGACCGCGAGCCCCAGAGCCCACGCCCACCAGGCGAGCGGGTGCATCGTCGTGGTCAGTCCTGGCCGGCGGGACCGTGCGGCGAGCGCCGGCGCGCGACCACGAACGCCGCGGCGCCGAGGACGGCGACGACCCCGATCCCGGCCACGACGGTCGGCGGGACGCCGGACCCGTCGCCGGCACCCTCGTCCTGCGCCGGCTCGCCCTGCGTCGTGGTGACCGAGGCGCCGTCGTCCACGGCGTCCGCGGCGTCGTCGGCGGTCGCGGCGTCCGCCGGGGCGAGCGTCGGGGGCTCGGCGCCGTCGTTGTACCGCCAGCCCTCGATGCCGCCCGGCGCGGGGACCGCCTGGTCGGAGCCCACCTGGGCCTGCTCCCAGCCGCCGTCGGCCGAGGCCGTCCAGTAGGCCCAGTACGAGCCGGTGAACTCGGTCGGGCAGGGGTCCGGGAGGCCGTCGATCGCGCAGATCATCGTCGCGGCGTCGCGCGTGTCGGTGAAGCCGGCCGCCTGGAGCGCCTCCGTGCCGGTCGCGGCCTGCGGGGCGCAGCCGACCTCGACCTCGCCGCCGAGGTCGGTCTTGTCGACGACGACCGTGATGCCCGTGTCGTCGGTGCACGCCCCCGCAGGGAGCGCCGTCGGTGCGACGGCCGACGCGGACGCGGCGCCGAGCAGGCCGGCAAGGGCCGTGCCGAGCAGCACGGAGCCGGTTGCCGCCGCGCGGGCGGCGTGCCGGCGTGGGAGGACGTGGGGCGCGCCGGAGCGGGCGAGGGTGGTCATGGTGCCTTCTTCCTGAGTGGTCCGTGACGGACCCGGCACGCTCCAGGGAGGCGACCGGGCTCCGTCCCGTATGCCTCGACGGGTGGAGCCTCTCGGCCTGCACCAGGTGCTCCGGCTCGCCGGACCGCGTGGTCCGACCTACGGTTGCGGGTCAGCGCCGGACTCGGACCGGCTTCCCCTGGCTGCAGGACGTCGTGCACCGCCTGGTGGCGGCCTGCACACGGTACCGCCTCGCCTCCGGCAGGATCGACGGATGCGCATCTACACCAAGGTCGGCGACGACGGCACGACGGGCCTCTTCCTCGGGAGCCGCGTCTCCAAGGCGGACGTGCTGGTGGACGCCTACGGCGACGTCGACGAGGCCGTCTCGCTGCTCGGCGTCGCGCGCGCGGCGTGCACCGAGGAACGCCTCGCGACCCTCCTCTTCGAGCGCCAGCGCGAGCTCTTCGTGGCGGCCGCGGACCTCGCGACGAACCCCGCCCACCGGGACCGGCTGCAGCCCGGCATCTCGCTCGTGACCCAGGAGATGGTCGACCGCGTCGAAGGGCTGATCGACGAGCTCGTCCGCGAGCACCCCCTGCGCCCCGTCTTCGTCGTGCCGGGCGCGACGCCCCTGGCCGCGGCGATCGACCACGCGCGCACGGTGGTGCGGCGCGCGGAGCGCAACGTGGTGCGCGCCCAGGACGCGGGTCACCGGGTCAGCCCGCTCGTGCTGCAGTACCTGAACCGGCTCTCGGACCTGGTGTTCGTGCTCGCGCGCTACGCCGCCCGTGGCGTGGACGAGGCGGCGAGCCACGACTGACCACTAGAGTCGGCGCCGACCGAGGCGCGCCGGCGCCTCCGCGGCGCAGCGAGGGGGTCGCGTGGCGTTCGAGCTGGACCCGTGCCGCATCCGCACCACCGAGGGCGAGCTGCTCGTCCAGGGCTTCGTGCGTGAGCACTGGGGCACAGGCGCCGAGGTGGAGGTCGACCACGAGGCGGGCGGCTGGATCCAGGACGGCGACGCCGTGCTCCTCGAGGTCCTCAGCTCCGTGCGCGGTGCCTGCACCTTCGACGCCGTCGTCGTCGCCTCCGGTGAGCGACGGGTCGAGCTCTGCGACCTCGTCCTGCGCGAGACCGTGCAGATGCGCTCCGCCGTCCGCGTCCCGACCAGCATCCCGGTCACCCTGCACCCCGTCGGGCCTCCCGCGCGCACCGGTGAGGACGCCGAGCCGGACGTCCAGGGCGTCCTCATCGACGTCAGCGCCACCGGCGTCCGGGTGCGTCTCGCGGAACCGCTGGACCAGGGCACCCGCTTCACCTTCCGCCTCGACGCCACGCGTGTGCCCCTCGACCTGCAGCTCGAGGTCCTGCGAGGCCACGAGATCGGCGGCGCCACGGCCGTGGGCTGCCGTCTCGTCGACGTCTCCGAGCGGGAGACCGACGAGCTGTTCCGCTTCGTGCTCGAGGAGCAGCGCCGGCTCCTGGCGCAGCGCGCCGCCGAAGATCGTTGACGCGTCACGTATTCTGACGCGTCAACGACCGAGCCGGCCCCAGGAGCGACGTGAGCAAGGCATCCACCCGAGACGACCGGCGCGCCCAGCTCGCCGCCCTCCAGGAGCAGCAGCGCCGCGCCGAGCGCCGTCGCAACGGCCTGATCATCGGGATCTCGGTGGTGGTGGCCCTGGCGCTCATCGTCCCGGCGATCGTCCTGATCTCCGGTGAGCAGCGGCGCCAGTCCGAGGTCGAGGCGGCGGCGAACCGCCCGATCGAGGGCATCGCGGAGGTGGAGGTGCCCTCCGCGAACCACGTCCAGGAGGACGTCGAGTACGAGCAGTCGCCCCCCGTCGGCGGCGACCACCACCCGACGTGGCAGAACTGCGGCTTCTACTCCGAGCCGGTGGTCGAGGAGTACGCGGTCCACTCGCTCGAGCACGGCGCGGTCTGGATCACCTACGCGCCCGACCTGGCCGGCGACGAGGTCGCCCAGCTCGAGGCGCTCGCCGATCGTCACCCCTACGTGCTGGTGAGCCCGCGCGACGACGTCGCCGCGCCCGTCACCCTCTCGGCCTGGGGGCTGCAGCTCGAGGTCGACTCGGCCTCGGACGAGCGGGTCGGCGTCTTCCTCACCAAGTACCTGCAGGGGCCGCAGACCCTCGAGCCCGGCGCCGCGTGCACGGGCGGCATGGGCGCGTGAGCGCCGGATCGTGAGTGCTGATCGTGAGTGCTGACGCGCCCGCGGCCGCGCCCGCGCGTGCTGGCGTGGGCCGCGTCGTCCTGGTCGCCGTCGCCGTGGTGGCCCTCGCCGCGGGCGCCGCGATCGGCCTGCTCGCGGGCGGCTCGCTGCTGCGCCCGGCCGCGCCCGTGGAGGGCTCGGTGGACGCGGGGTTCGCTCGCGACATGTCGGTGCACCACGGGCAGGCCGTCGAGATGGCGGTGCTGGTCCGCGACCGCAGCCAGGACCCTGCCGTCCGGCAGCTGGCGCTCGACATCCTCGTCACGCAGGGGCACCAGCAGGGGCAGATGTTCGGCTGGCTCGCGACGTGGGGCCTGAGCCCGACGTCGAGCGCGCCGCCGATGGCGTGGGCGGGCGACCACGAGCACGGCGGGCAGTCCGCCGACGGCGGGATGCCGGGCCTGGTGACCTCCGACCAGCTGGCGCGGCTCGAGGCGGCCGACGGCGCGGAGGCGGACCGGCTCTTCCTCGCGCTGATGATCCCGCACCACCGGGGCGGCGTCGCGATGGCCGAGGTCGCCACGGAGCGCGCGACGCAGCCGCAGGTCCGCCGACTGGCCGAGGCCGTGGTCGCGTCCCAGGCGGCCGAGATCACGCTCCTCGAGCAGATGCTCGACGAGCGGGGCGGGCCGCCGGCCGACCTCTAGGGTCGGCCGGCGACGTCCGCCCGGCGCTCAGACCCGCGGCGCGCGCGCCGGGGCGGGGCGACGCGGACCCGAGTGCTTGGTGCCGGGGTGCGCCGTGGCCCGGGCAGCGGACCGCACACGCGGGCCCTCGTCCACGGCGATGCGCAGCGGCCGGCCGGCGACGCGCGCGCCGCCGATGCGGCGGAACGCCTCGGGGGAGAGGGTGGCGTCGATCTCCACGAGGCTGAAGCTCGCGAAGATGTCGATCTTGCCGAGGTCCTTGCCGCTGAGGCCGCCCTCGCCGGTCAGGGCACCGACGATCGCCTCCGGGCGGGCGCCGTGGGTGTGGCCGACCGCGACCCGGTACCGGGTGCCGCGCGTGGGCCGCAGGGAGGCCGTGCGCGCCCGCTCCTCGCTCGTGAAGGAGACCCGTCCGTCGTCGCTGCGCGCGCCGCGTGCCTGCTGCAGCGGCGCGGCCTCGATCTCGTCGGCGGGCATGGGGCCCTCGTCGCCGACGGCCAGCGCGGCCAGGACGGCGGCGAGCTCGGCCGCGTCGACGTCCGACGTCGCGAGGAACTCGCGGACCGCCGTGCGGTACATGTCCAGGCGGCCGGCCTCGATGCGCTCGCCCGTGCGCCCGAGGATCTTGGCGACGCGGTGCGCCGAGACGTCGGCGGGCGTCGGGATGGAGGCCTCCTCGAGGCGCTGACGCGTGGTCCGCTCGATCGCGCGGAGCCGGCCCTGCTCGTTGGGGGTGACGAAGGTCAGCGCGGTGCCGGTGCGCCCGGCGCGGCCGGTGCGCCCGATGCGGTGGACGTAGGCCTCCGGCTCGGTCGGGACGTCGAAGTTCACGACGAGACCGACGCGCTCCACGTCGAGGCCGCGCGCGGCGACGTCGGTCGCCACCAGCACGTCGAGGCTGCCGGAGCGCAGGCGCTCGACGAGCTTCTCCCGGTCCTTCTGCGCGACGTCGCCCGAGATGGTCGCGGCGGAGATGCCGCGCTCGGCGAGCGCCACGCCCACCTCCTCGGCGGCGCCCCGGGTGCGGGTGAAGACGATCGCGGCGTCCGCGTCCGACGTCGCGAGGACGCGGGCGAGGGCGCCGATCTTGTGGCGGAAGGGCACGACGGCGAAGGTCTGCTTGACGTTCGCGACGGTCGACGCCTGGCGCGACGTGGCGATCTGCACCGGGTCCTTGAGGTGCTGCGCGGCGACGCGGACGATCGGCGGCGGCATCGTCGCGGAGAACAGCGCGACCTGACGCTCCTTGGGGGCGCGGGCGAAGATGTTGTCGACGTCCTCCGCGAAGCCCATGCGGAGCATCTCGTCCGCCTCGTCCAGGACGAGGAAGTTGATCGCGTCGAGCCGCAGCGTGCGGCGCTCGAGGTGGTCGATCACGCGGCCCGGCGTGCCGACGACGATCTGGGCGCCGCGGGCCAGGGCGCGCTGCTGCGGGAGGAAGGGCGAGCCGCCGTAGACGGCGACGACGCTCACGCCCGGCAGGTGCTTGGCGAAGGTCTCGAGCGCATCGGCCACCTGCATGGCGAGCTCGCGGGTGGGGGCCAGGACGAGGCCCTGCACCTGGCCGAGGTCCGGGTCGACCGCCGCGAGGAGGGGCAGGCCGAACGCCGCCGTCTTGCCCGTGCCGGTCTGGGCGACGCCCGTGATGTCGCGCCCGGCGAGCAGGGCGGGGATGGCTGCCTGCTGGATCGGCGTGGGGCGCGTGAAGCCGAGGTCGAGCACCGCGCGCAGGAGCGGCTCGGGCAGGCCGAGGTCGACGAGGTCGAGCTCGCGCGACTCGGAGGGGGCTGCCGGGGCGTTCGAGGGCATGGCAGGCAGCGAGGAGGCAGTCGTGGTCACGGTGTCCGCATCGGTCGAGGTGGGTCCAGGCGGTGCCTCGCCGTGTCGGCGGGGCCGTCCGTCGCTGTCCCGAACTCTCGATCGGCCGGCTCTGGGCCGGCTGCACACAGCCGCCGATGTCGGCGGTCACACACAGGGAAGGGCGACGTGCTCCTGGGGATTCGCGGTCCACCCTACCGGTCGACCGGCGCGGCGTCCGGGTTCGCGGCCGTGACGCCCGCCACCCCCGACGACACAAGCCTCCGGGGTTGTGCCCACCCTTACCAGCCCGCGGGCTTGTAGTCCTTGAGGAAGACGCCGTAGACGTCCTCGCCGGCCTCGCCGCGCACGATCGGGTCGTAGACCCGCGCGGCGCCGTCGACGAGGTCGAGCGGGGCGTGGAAGCCCTCCGTGGCGAGGCGCACCTTCGTGGGGTGCGGGCGCTCGTCCGTGATCCAGCCCGTGTCGACGCTGGTCATGAGGATGCCGTCCCGCGCGAGCTCGGCGGCGCTCGTGCGCGTCAGCATGTTGACCGCGGCCTTGGCCATGTTGGTGTGCGGGTGCCCGGGGCCCTTGTAGCCGCGGGAGAAGACGCCCTCCATGGCGGAGACGTTGACGATGTACGTCCGGCGCGCGGGCGAGGCCGCGAGCGAGGGACGCAGGCGGCTGACGAGGATGAACGGCGCCGTCTCGTTGCAGAGCTGGACCTCGAGCATCTCGAGGGGGTCCACCTGGTCGACCGTGGCGACCCAGCTGTTGGTGTCGTGCAGGTCCGGCAGGAGGCCGCCCGCGTCGATGGTCCCGCTCGCGCCGCTCGTGAGGCGCTCGAGCGACGTCGAGCCGGCCCGCAGCGCCGCGGCGGTGAGCCGGTCGGCCCCCTCGGTGGTGCTGGTGTCGTCGTCGTGGTGGGCCACGGCGGTGGTGCCGACCGAGCGCACGAGGGCTGCCGGGTGCGCGTCGCTGGCGTGGTCGAAGGTCACCAGGCGCGGGAGGGGGCCGTCGGGCAGCGGCGCGCTCTCGGCCTCGACGAGCGGTGCGTAGGAGCCGGCGGACCGGCGCACCGTCTGCGCCGCGTTGTTGATCAGCACGTCGAGCGGACCCGCCGCGGCCACCTCGTCGGCGAGGGCGACGACCTGCGCCGGGTCGCGCAGGTCGATGCCGACGACCGTGAGGCGGTCGATCCACTCGTGCGCGTCGGGCATGGAGGAGAACCGGCGCACGGCGTCGCGGGGGAACCGGGTCGTGATGGTGGTGTGGGCACCGTCGCGCAGCAGCCGCAGGGCGATGTACATGCCGATCTTGGCGCGGCCGCCGGTGAGCAGCGCGCGGCGCCCGGTGAGGTCGGTGCGCGCGTCGCGCTTGGCGTGGTTGAGGGCGGCGCACTGCGGGCACAGCTGGTGGTAGAACGCGTCGACCTGGCTGTACAGCTCCTTGCAGATGTAGCAGGCGCGCGGTCGCAGCAGGGTGCCGGCGCTCGCGCCGCGGGTCTGGGACACGAGCGGCAGGCCGGCCGTCTCGTCGTCGATGCGCTGCGGGCTGCCCGTGGCGGTCGCGGCCACGACGGCGGCGTCCTGCGCGCTCACGGCGGCGCGGCGGTCCAGGCGCCGCTGCTTCTTCACCGCCTTGAAGAGGCGGGCGGTGGCGCGTCGCAGCGCGAGGGCGTCCGGGTGGTCCTCGGGGAGCTGCTCCGCACGCCGGAGCACGTCGAGGCACGCGGCGAGCTCGGTGGGCTCGATCGCGTCGGGGGAGCTCGCGGACGGGGTCGCGGGGGACGTGGTGGGGGTGGTGGTGCGCTGCACGGCGGTGGTCCTCGGTCGGTGGCGGCGCCCGGATCGGCCGGAGAGCGCCCGGACAACTGTACGCACCGCATCGTTGACCCCCCGATCCCGCGCCCCTAGCGTGCCGTTACCCACCAGTAACCCAGCGGTGTCACGCTGCACGAGCACCCGTCCTGCACCACCACCCGGTGAGGAGCACCATGGCCGCCACGACCAGCACCGACAGCTCGCAGGCCGCGGTTCCGGACGTCGTCGTCCTGGGCCCCGGACGGGCGCCGGACGGTGAGGTGGCGACGCGGCTGGGCCGCGGCGCCGGGCTGCTGGTCGTCGGGGCGGACCCCTGGCACCCCGAGGTCGTCGCGCTGCTGGCCGCGCGCGGCATCGACGTCGTGCCCGTCCCGCCCCAGCCGGGCCCCTTGCGGCTCGACGCGGCGGCCGGTGTCACCGACCAGGACCTCGGGGCCTGGGTCGGCGACCTGGAGGGCACGCTGGGCGCCCACCTGGGCGTGACCGGGACGGCCGCCCCCTTCGTCCGGACGTCCGCGGGGGCCGTCTGCGGGGTCCTTGCCGAGGGCGAGCACGGCCGCACCGCGGTCGTGGCCGCCGACCTGACGCCGGGCGCCTCGGCCGCGGCGCTGCTGCGCAACCTCAGCGCGTGGTGCGCGCCCGAGCCGGCGCCGCTCGCGCCCGCGGCGGCCCTGTCCGGCGCGGTCGCCGATCCGGCGTGGCAGCGCCTCAAGGCCGCGGTGGCCTCGCTCCAGGCGGTCCAGGCCGCGGACGGATCCGTGCCGCAGGCCGCGGACCACGCGACCGCCCGCGCCGCCGTCGACGCCGTCCGCGCCGCGGTCGCCGCGCTGCGCCCATGGTTCCCGCACGACGACGACTACCTGGCGGCCCTCGACGTCGACCTGGCCCGCTGGGCCGACGGCGGCTTCCTCGTGCCGGACTTCCTCGACTCGCTCGTCGCCTTCCAGCCGCAGCGGCACCGGATCGACGGGCTCCAGCACCTCGTGGTCTTCGGGATGTACACGCAGAACGGCAGCCCGGACCGGCACCTCGAGGCGGTGCTCGTCGAGGTGGTGTGGCCGGAGTTCGTCGCCGAGCTCGAGGCGGGGGACTACTCGAACGCGATGTTCGTGCCCATCCGCTTCGTCGACTTCACGGCGGGGTACGACACCAACTCGGCGGTGCTCTTCCCCGAGACGGTCGCGATGCGCGCGGTGCCCACGTTCACGTGGGGCGCGATCTTCGCGGACCGCGAGGCGGCGCGCTTCCGGCGGGTGGTCCGGGCGGCGGCGGAGACGACGCGGCTGTCGCTGCCGCCGGACGCGGCCCGGCTCCTGGCGGACCAGCGCCTGGCCGAGGAGACCTTCGTCATGTGGGACCTCATCCACGACCGCACCCACATGCGCGGGGACCTGCCGTTCGACCCGTTCATGATCAAGCAGCGGATGCCGTACTTCCTCTACGCGCTCGAGGAGCTGCGCTGCGACCTCGTCGCCTTCCGGGAGGCGGTGCGCCTGCAGGACGAGGTGCCGCACGCCCGCCTCGTGCAGTACGCGGTCGTCTTCGACCGCATCTTCCGGTTCGCGATCACCGGCAGCCGGGTGCGGAACTACGACGGCCTGGGCGGGCAGCTGCTGTTCGCGTGGCTGCACCAGCACCACGTCCTGCACTGGACGGACAACCGGCTCTCGATCGACTGGGAGGGCCTGCCGGACGTGGTGCTCGCGCTCGGCCGCGAGATCGAGGACCTGTACTGGCGCTCGATCGACCGGCCCAAGGTGTCGCACTGGCTCGCCGCGTACGGGCTCGTCTCCGCCACCCTCACGCCGCACCCGTCGTCCACCTGGGCGAAGGGCGCCGACGCGCTGCCGCTCGACGGCCCCCTCAAGGGCCTCACGGACGCGGTGCTGCCGGACGAGTTCCCGCTGTCGATGTTCTACGAGGCCCTGACGCGGCGCATCGGCGACGTGGTGGGCTCGACCGCGGGCATCACGGGGCGGTGAGAGGATTCACCGCGTGACCACGCTGCACGACCCCGCCGCCACGAGCTTCGCGTCCGACAACTACGCCGGCGCCCACCCCGAGATCCTGCAGGCCCTCGTCGACGCCAACGGGGGACACCAGGTCTCCTACGGCGAGGACGTCTACACCGCGCGCCTGCGGGAGGTCATGGCGGCCCACCTCGGGCGCGAGGTCGAGGTCTTCCCGGTGTTCACGGGGACCGGCGCGAACGTGCTGTCGCTCCAGGCCATGCTGCCGCCGTGGGGCGCGGTGGTGTGCAGCGAGAACGCCCACATCCACACGGACGAGAACGGCGCGCCCGAGCGCGTCGCGGGCATCAAGCTCCTCACGGTGCCGACGCCGGACGCCAAGCTGACGCCCGAGCTCGTCGACCGGCAGGCGTGGGGCTGGGGCGACGAGCACCGGGCACAGCCGCTCGTCGTCTCGCTCACCCAGACGACGGAGCTCGGCACCTGCTACACGCCCGACGAGCTGCGCGCCCTGTGCGACCACGCCCACTCGCTCGGCATGCGGGTCCACCTCGACGGCGCGCGGCTGGCCAACGCCGCCGCGACGCTCGGCGTGCCGTTGCGGGCGCTCACGACGGACGTCGGCGTGGACGTGCTCTCGTTCGGCGGGACGAAGAACGGCCTGCTCGGCGCCGAGGCCGTCGTCGTCCTGAACCCGGAGGCCGCGCAGGGGCTGCCCTACCTGCGCAAGATGAACATGCAGCTGGGCTCCAAGATGCGCTTCCTCTCCGCGCAGCTCGTGGCCCTGCTCGAGGGCGACCTGTGGTTGCGGTCCGCGCAGCACGCGAACGCGATGGCGCTGCGCCTGCGTGATGCGGTCGTGCCGCTGCCGGGCGTCGAGGTCGTCCAGCGCGTCGAGTCGAACGCGGTGTTCGCGGCGCTGCCGGTCGGCGCGGCCGACCGGCTCCGTGAGCGCTTCCGCTTCTACGACTGGAACCGCGCGCGCGGCGAGGTGCGGTGGATGTGCGCCTTCGACACCACCGAGGCCGACGTCGACGCGTTCGCCACCGCGCTCCGCGAGGAGCTCGCCCGCGAGGACCAGCCCGCCGGCTGAGGCGCTCGGGAGCAAGGGCGAGCCCCGGCACCGGGCATTCCCCTCCCACCTCGCCGGGCCGTTCGGCTCATGCGGCCGGCGCGTCGACGAACGTCGTCTCGTCGAAGAGCCCCACGTTCTCGCCCGGAGGCCCGCTCGCCCCTCTGTCCGGGGCATCGACGGCGATGCGGCCCGGTGGCGCGCCGGGTGCGTGCTCGGGCAGGACAGCGGGTCGGCCGTCGGGGTGTCGGAACTCGAACCCGTGCGGGACTCGGGTGATCCGTAGGTCGTGGGTGTGGACGTGGTCGTGGTGGTGCCAGCACAACAGGACGCCGTTGTCGGTGGAGGTGTCGCCGCCGCGTGACCACCACCGGATGTGGTGGATGTCGCCCAGGGCGGGTCGTGCGGTGCATCCGGGGTACTGGCAGTGCCGGTCGCGGGCGATGACCGCGCGGCGGAGTTGTTTGGTGTAGGTGCGTCGGGTTTGGCCGACGTTGAGGATCTGCCGGTCGGGTCCGAACACGATCCGAGTGACCTCGGAGTCGCAGGCGATGCGCGCCAGGACCGAGGGCGGGACCGGGTCGCCGGAGTCGAGCTCGGCGGGGTCGAGGAGATCGGTTTCGAGCCCGGTGCGCCGGGCGGGTGCGCCGTCGCCGTCGCGGGCGGCCGCGTCGGTGGCCAGGCGTTGGAAGGTGTCCCAGGAGACGTGGACGTTCAGGTGCGGGCGAACCTGGGCCCCGACACCGGTCAGGCCCTGGTCCAGGACCAGCCGGGCGAGGTCGACCAGGGCTTCGGCCTGGCGCTGCTCAACGGGTCGCTGGTCGTCTTTCGCGGGCACGCCGGCGATGGATCGGACGGCGGTGGCCAGGAGCTGACCGTTCTCGTGGGTGAGGAACCCCGCGACCGTGACGCCGTCCCCGCGCGGGGTCAAGGTCAGGCGCTGGCGGGCGACGGCCTGGCGGTGCTCACGCTCGGCGGCCTGGTCGTCGAGCTTCGTGGCCATGCGACTGGTCAGGCGGCGGAACTCGTCGACACCCAGGCGTTTGGCCTGCTCGACGAAGAACGCCTCATTGCGGTCGGGCAGGTCGCTGGCCAAGGCGGCGCGCCGGGCGGGGGAGGACACCAGCCGGCTCAACGCCTCGGCGTGACCCCGGGTGATCTCCCCGGACGCCACCGCCTCGCGCACCACGGGCAGTTCGCCCATGGCCCGGCCGAGCTGGGCCTGGCGGGCCGCGTCCCCGTAGGCGATGCCCTCACGGCGCGCGACGTGCCCCGCCACCGTGCGGTCCGCCCCACCTAGCGCCCAGCGCCCGTCCGCCTCCACCGCTGCGAGCAGGACCGAGGCAGCCAGGTGGATCTGGTCTCCGACCACCCGCAGGTCCCTACGCACCGCGGCCGCCCGCGGCCCCTCCAGCGAACCCAGCGCCATCCCCGCCAACGCGGCGGCGTCCGCACGCAGCCGGGCGAGCAGCGCGTCGAGGCCCTCGACCCCGATCCCACCCGCCTCGCCCATCTCGACCCCCTGTGCACCGGTTCGCCCCTGATCGAACTAGTGTACTAATGGCCACCGACACGCACCATGCGCCGCCCGAGATCCGGACACAACCGACCCGGCCGCGCACAGCCCTCGTCGGCCGGCAGGAGCGCCCGTCACACGCCGCGCACGAACCGCACCTGCCGCACGTCCATCTCCGTCGTGCTCCGCCCGTCGGGCGCGAAGCCGTGCTTGCGGTAGAAGGCCTGCGCGCGCGGGTTGGGGTCCGCCACCCAGGCGGCGACGCCCTCGTCGGGGTCCAGGACCGCGTCCAGCAACGCCGCGCCGGCACCTGAGCCGTGGTGCGCGGCATCCACGTAGAGCACGAACAGCTGTCGGCTCCAGGTGGCGTCCGGGTCGCGGGCCGGTCCGGACATCGCGATGCCGACGACCGCGCCGTCGATCTCCGACACGGCGACGCGGTTGCCGCGGTAGCGCTCGTCGGTGAGGCCGACGGTCCAGAAGTGCTCGCGCCTCCGGAGGAGCTCCGGGTCGTCCAGCACCGAGTCCGGCATGAGTCCGCGGTAGGTCTGGCGCCAGGAGTCGACGTGCACACGCGCCATCTCGGGGGCGTCGGCGACCACCGCGGGCCGCACGGTCACAGCAGGCGTCATCCCGTGACACTAGAGAGGGCAAAGACGCGCGGCCACGCGATATCCCAGAGGCGGCCACGCGACCACCCGGAGGCGTGCGCCGTCAGCCCTGCCCGGCCGCGGGCAGCAGGCCCGCGTCCACCAGCTTCAGCGCGATCTCGTTGCCGTCCCCGCCGTGTACGACGGCGGCCGTGTCGCCACGCCGACCGAGGTCGTCGTCCTCGGCCGGCGTCGGGGTGCCGTGCGCGAGGACCTGCTCCGCCGGGGTCAGCTGCCGGATCGCGATGAGCTCGACCCGGTCCGGGTGCTCCGCGGCGATGTCGCCGTAGATCTGCGGGTCGTGCTGGCCGTCGTCGCCCACGAGCACCCACCGGATGTGCGGGAACTCCGTCATCAGGCGGCGGAGCGTCTCGCGCTTGTGGTGCTGCCCGCTGCGGAACCAGCCCGTGTTGGTCGGGCCCCAGTCGGTCAGCAGCAGCGGACCCGACGGGTACCCGTGGCGCTCGAGGAACCGGCGGATCGCGGGCGCGACGTTCCACGCACCGGTCGAGAGGTAGAAGGTCGGCGCGCCGGGGTTCGCGGCGCCCCACCGCCGGTAGAACGCGGACATGCCCGGCACGACGCGCCGCGCGTTCTCGTGCAGCACCATGCTGTTGTACGCGGCGAGCATGGGCCGGGGGAGCGCGGTGACCATGACGGTGTCGTCGATGTCGCTCACGAGCGCGGTGCGCTGGTCCGCACCGACGATGAGCAGGGGCGCCGTGATGCTGCGGCCGCCGAGGGTGAGCGTCGCCTGGCCCCAGCCGGGCTCGAGGTCCGCCTCGACGACGGTGTCGACGTAGCCGCCGCGGTCCGAGCGCACCGTGTGCGTCCGGCTGCCGACCTGCACCTCGACCTCGACGTCCGCGACCTGGGCCGTGAGGAAGGACCGCCAGCCGCGGACCGCGCGCTGGGCCGACTCGGGATCGCGCTCGGTGGCCTCGCCGGCCGTCGTCCCGGGCGGGGCGAGGAGCGCGCGCGCCATGATCCGGACCCACCCGGGTGCGCCGTAGCCGGTGTAGGGCTCGATGCGCGGCACCCACCCCCGGTGGTCGAGCTGGTCCACGAGGAAGCCGTTCAGCCGGTCCTCGAGGCGTGCGGCACGGTGGGGGCGGCTGCTGCCGGTCTGGTTGCTCACGCGTCACGAGTCTGGCATCGGACGCGCCCGCGCGCGCCCTGGGCCGCTCGCTGGACGCGCGCCGCGCGCCCGAGCCCGGTAGACACGTCGCCGTGACCATCATCGGATTCCACGCCTCGCACGAGCAGGTCCACCCCGCCGCGCTGCTGCGCGCGGTCCAGCAGGCGGAGCAGGCCGGCTTCGACGCCGCCATGTGCTCCGACCACTTCGCACCGTGGAGCGCCCGGCAGGGCCACTCGGGCTTCGCCTGGTCCTGGCTCGGCGCCGCGCTGGCCACGACCTCACTGCGCTTCGGTGTCGTCAACGCGCCCGGTCAGCGGTACCACCCCGCGATCATCGCCCAGGCCGCGGCCACCCTCGCCGCGATGTTCCCGGGCCGGTTCTGGGCCGCGCTCGGCTCCGGGGAGAACGCGAACGAGCACATCACCGGCGACCCGTGGCCCGTCAAGGAGGTGCGCGACGACCGCCTCGTCGAGACCGTCGGGGTGATCCGCCGCCTGCTCGCGGGTGAGGAGGTCACCCACCACGGCCTCGTCACCGTGGACCGCGCGCGCATCTGGACCCTGCCGGAGGAGCCTCCGGCCCTCATCGGCCCGGCCGTCACGGTGGCGACCGCGCGGCGCGCCGCGACGTGGGCCGACGGCCTCATCACCATCAACCAGCCCCACGACGTGCTCCGGGAGCTCATCGGCGCCTACCGGGAGGAGGGCGGGCGTGGCCCGCTCGCGCTCCAGGTCCACGTGTCCTGGGCGCCGGACCAGGCGGAGGCCGAGCGCATCGCCTTCGACCAATGGCGCTCGAACGTGTTCCCGCCCCCGGTGTGCTGGGACCTCGCCACGCCGGAGCACTTCGACGTGGCGTCGTCGCACGTGCGCCCGCAGGACGTGCACGACGCCGTCCTGGTCTCCTCCGACCTCGCGGAGCTCACCGGACGCATCGCCGACCTCGCGGCTCTCGGCTTCGACGAGGTCTACCTGCACCACGTCGGGCAGGAGCAGGAGGCGTTCATCGACACGTTCGGCGAGCGCGTCCTGCCGCAGCTGCGGAGCGCCTCGTGAACGTCACCGAGACCGGCGACCTGTGGTGGAAGAACGCGGTCATCTACTGCCTCGACGTCGAGACCTACATGGACTGGGACGGCGACGGCACCGGCGACTTCCAGGGCCTCGCCCAGCGCATCGACCACCTCGCGGAGCTCGGCGTCACCTGTCTGTGGCTCATGCCCTTCTACCCGACGACGGATCGGGACGACGGCTACGACGTCACGGACCTCTACGGCGTCGACCCCCGCCTGGGCACGCCCGGTGATCTCGTCGAGCTCATCCGCACGGCGAAGGACCGCGGGATGCGGGTGATCGCGGACATCGTGGTCAACCACACGTCGGACAAGCACCCGTGGTTCCGCTCGGCCCGGTCGAGCAAGGACAGCCCCTTCCGCGACTTCTACGTCTGGCGCGCCGACACGCCGCCGGACACCTCCGCCGAGGTCGTGTTCCCGGACCAGGAGTCGAGCATCTGGGAGTACGACGAGAAGACGCAGGAGTACTACCTCCACCGCTTCTACAAGCACCAGCCCGACCTCAACGTCGCCAACCCCGCGGTCCGCGACGAGATCGCCAAGGTGATGGGCTACTGGCTCGAGCTCGGGCTGGACGGCTTCCGGGTCGACGCCGTGCCGTTCTTCCTCGAGACGCTCGGGGCGGGAGACGAGCAGGTCGAGGCGCTCGGCGACCCGCACGAGTACCTGCGCTCGCTCCGCTCGTTCCTGGGACGGCGCGCGGGCGGCGCGATCCTGCTGGGAGAGGTCAACCTGCCGCACGCGGAGCAGCGGCTCTACTTTGGCAACGGCGACGGCGACGAGCTCACGATGATGTTCGACTTCATCGCCATGCAGAACCTCTACCTGTCGCTCGCGCGCCAGGACGCCGGCCCGCTGGTCAAGGCCCTGCTGGACCGCCCGGAGATCCCGCGCGACTGCCAGTGGGCCACGTTCGTGCGCAACCACGACGAGCTCACGTTGGACAAGCTCACCGAGTCCGAGCGGCAGGAGGTCTTCGCGGCGTTCGGGCCGGACCCGGACATGCAGCTCTTCGACCGCGGTCTGCGCCGCCGCCTGCCGCCGATGCTCGACGGCGACCCGCGCCGGATCCGCATGGTCTACTCGCTGCTCTTCGCGCTGCCCGGCACCCCCACGCTGTTCTACGGTGAGGAGATCGGCATGGGCGAGAACCTCGACGTCCCCGGCCGGATGGCGGTGCGCACGCCGATGCAGTGGTCGGACGAGGCCAACGGCGGGTTCTCCCGCGCCCGCGCGTCACGCCTGCCGTCGCCGGTGACCGAGGGCGGGTTCGGCCCGGCCCACGTCAACGTGCGCGCGCAGCGGCGCGACCCCGACTCGCTGATGTCGTTCATCGCGACGCTGGTGCGCCGCTACCGGGACAGCCCCGAGCTCGGCTGGACGCAGGTGCAGGTGGTCGACCAGCCGCACGCGAGCGTCGTCGCGCTGTGCAGCGCCGTGGACGACGCCGCGGTGATCACCCTGCACAACCTGTCACCCGAGCCGCTGACCGTCCCGCTGCGCCTGGACAGCACGCCGCCGGGGCACCGCCTCGTCAACCTGCTCGAGGCGGGGGAGTGCACCGTGGACGAGCGCGGCGCGGTCGACATCGAGCTCGAGGGCTACGGCTACCGGTGGCTGCGGGTCATGGGACCCGACAGCCGCCACCTCGTGTAGGCCGCTCTCACCCCAGCAGGTCGGCGACCGCACGCAGGGCCGCGGCGTCGCCCTGCACGAGGATCGAGGTGACGACCGTCTCGTCCCACGCGGCGAGGCGGTCGCGGATGGCCGCCGGCGGACCCACGAGCGCGATGTCCTGGACGAGCGCCGTGGGGACGGCGGCGGCGGCCTCCGCCCGACGCCCCTCGGCGAAGAGCCGGGCCACCTCGTCGCACTCGCGCACGTAGCCGAGCCGCTCGACCATGTCGCGGTGGAAGTTGGCGGCGGAGGCGCCCATGCCGCCCACGTACAGCGCGACGAACGGGCGGACGACGTCGGCCGCCCGCTCGACGTCGTCGTCCACCACGACCGGGACGGTCGCGCTGACCTCGAACTGCTCCGGCGGCGGCAGCGCCGCCGAGCGGCGCGCAAAGCCCTCGGCCAGCGCCTCGCGGTAGAAGCCGTCCACGCTCGGTGCGTAGAACAGCGGCAGCCAGCCGTCCGCGACCTCGGCCGCGAGCGCGACGTTCTTGGGCCCCTCCGCCGCGAGGTGCACGGGCAGGTGGGGCCGCAGGGGGTGGACGGTCGAGCGCAGGGGGCGGCCGAGGCCGGTGCCACCCGGGTAGGGCAGCTGGTAGAACGCGCCGTCGGCGACGACCGGCTGCTCGCGCCGCAGCACCTGCCGCACGACGTCGACGTACTCCCGGGTGCGCGCGAGCGGCCGCGGGTACGCCGTGCCGTACCACCCCTCCACGACCTGCGGGCCGGACGCTCCGAGGCCGAGCACGAAGCGGCCGTCGCTGAGGTGGTCCATGGTCAGGGCTGCCATCGCGGTCGCCGTCGGCGTGCGGGCCGAGATCTGCGCGATGGCGGTGCCGAGGCGGATGCGGCTGGTCCTGCTGCCCCACCAGGCGAGCGGCGTCAGCGCGTCCGAGCCGTAGGCCTCCGCGGTCCACACGGAGTCGAAGCCGAGCCGGTCGGCGGCCACGACGGCCTCTTCCGCTCCCGGGGGAGGACCCGCCGCCCAGTAGCCCACGTGGTAGCCGAAGCGCATCAGGCGCTCACCGTCCTTCGATCGGGGTCGGGGCCAGGGGGACCCGGGCTGCGGCGACGCTGCGCGCGCCGGCGCACGACGCGCACGCCGGCCCAGGCGAGGAGGGCGAGGCCGACGATCACGAGGACCGGCAGCACGAGCGCCACGAACGTCATCACGGCGCTCGCCACGTCCTCGAGGACGCTCGCGATGGGCCCGCCGGCGCCGGCCGTGGCGGCGTTGACCACGGGCCGGCCGAGCGCCTTGCCGGTGTGCACGGTCAGCGCCAGCAGGACGCCGACCGCGACCGGCACCCACGACCCGGAGGTGAAGAACTCGCCCGGGTCCGTGACGGCGACCGTCTGCGAGCCTGAGCCCGCCCCGAAGGCGAGCCCGCCCGCCGTCGGGCGCACGACCGTCTGGACGACGTCGTTGATGGTGTCGACGACGGGCACCTTGTCCGCGACCACCTCGAGCACCAGGAGCCCGGCGAGGATCGCCAGGACCCAGCCGTTCGTCAGCCACTGCCAGCCGTCCGGCAGCGTGAGGAACGGGGTCCAGCGGTCGAGGACCCCGAGCACGAGGAGCGGGAGCGCGGCGTTCAGCCCGGAGGCGGTCGCCAGACCTGCGCCGGTCAGGAGCTCGAGCATGCGCACAGCATGGCATCCGTGATCGACATCGGGCGCTGCGTAGGGTGGGCGCGTGCCCGTGCAGCGTCGACGTCTCAGGTCCCCCGACGGCCTCGCCCCCGGCTTCGACGCCGTCCGGCGTGAGCACGAGGTGCCCGTCGAGTTCGCCCCCGACGCCCTGGCGGAGGCCGAGGCCGTCGTGGCCGGCCGCGTGGTGCCGGTCGAGGGTTCCCGGCGCGACCTGCGCGACGTCGAGTTCCGGACGATCGACCCGGTGGGCTCGACCGACCTCGACCAGGCCATGCACCTCGAGCGTGCGGGCGAGGGCTACCGCGTCCGGTACGCGATCGCCGACGTCGCGGCGTTCGTCCGTCCCGGTGGCGCCCTCGACCGCGCGGCGCACGAGCGCGTGACGACCGTGTACTGCCCGGACACGCGGGTCCCGCTGCACCCGCCCGCGATCAGCGAGGACGCCGGGTCGCTCCTGCCCGACCGCGACCGGCCGGCTGTCGTGTGGACGCTCGCGCTGGGGGCCGACGGCGAGGTGACGGACGCCGCGGTCGAGCGCGCGACCGTGCGCAGCCGGCTCCGCCTGGACTACGCCGGCGAGCAGGAGCGCCTCGACGCGGGCGTGGACGACGACGACCCGGTCGCGCTCCTGGCGGAGATCGGCACCCTGCGGGCGGCGCTCGAGCGCGCGCGGGGCGGGGTCTCGCTCGGCCTGCCCGAGCAGGAGGTCGTCCGGGAGGGGCCGGGGTGGCGCCTCGTCCAGCGTGCGCCCGTGCCGCTCGAGGACCACAACGCCCAGATCTCGCTGATGACCGGCATGGTGGCCGCGCGCATGATGCTGGAGGGCGGCGTCGGCGTCCTGCGCACGATGCCGCCCGCACCGGACGAGGCGGTCGCGGCCCTGCGCCGCGTCGCGGCCACGCTCGGTGTCCCGTGGCCCGACGGCGCCTCCTACGGGGACGTCCTGGCCGGTCTGGACCGGTCGCTCCCCACGACGGCGGCGTTCCTCGATGCAGCGACGGGCCTGTTCCGCGGCGCCGCGTGGACCCCCTTCGACGGCGCGTCCCCGGCCGAGCCGCGGCACGGCGCGGTCGCGGCCCCGTACGCCCACGTCACGGCGCCCTTGCGGCGGCTGGTCGACCGGTACGGGCTCGAGGTGTGCCTCGCGCTGCACGCGGGCCGCGACGTCCCGGCCTGGGTGCGCGACGCGCTGCCGGGCCTGGGCGCCCGGATGGCGCAGGGCACGCAGCGCGCCAACGCGGTCGACCGGGCGTGCACGGACCTCGTGGAGGCCGCGCTGCTCGGGCCGCTCGTGGGGCGCGAGCTCGAGGGCGTCGCCATCGACGCCCGGACCGTCCGCCTGGAGGAGCCGGCGGTCGTCGCCCGCACCACCACGGCCGACCTGCCGGTGGGCGAGCGGGTCCGGGTGCGGGTCGTCTCGGCCGACGTCCCGACGCGGCGCGTCGAGCTGGCGCTCGTCCCCGGGCGGGCGGCGCGCTGAGGTCGCGCCAGGGGCCCGGGAGCGTCCGCGGGGTGCGTCGTGGGCCCGGCGCACGGCCCGTCCCCCGTAGGATCGCCGCGGTGAGGACGATGTGCGAGTCGGGGGGCGGTCTACGCGGTGACTGACCTCAGCCGTGCCCCGGCGGGCGGTGGGGCCCTGCGCCGGGGACGCCACGGCATCGTGACGCTCCCCAACATCATCAGCGCGCTGCGTCTGCTGCTGGTCCCCGTCTTCGCGGTCCTCATCGCGCAGGGAGCGGACGGCTGGGCCCTGCTGGTGCTCGCGGTCGCGGGCGCCAGCGACTGGCTCGACGGCGTCCTCGCCCGCGCGCTCGACCAGCGGTCGCGCCTCGGCGAGCTGCTCGACCCGGCGGCCGACCGCCTCTTCATCCTGGTCACCCTCGTCGGGCTGGCCGCGCGCGAGGTGGTCCCCGGGTGGGTCCTGGCGACAGTGGTCGGCCGTGACGTCCTGCTCGCGCTCGTGCTCCTCGTGCTGGTCCGGCGGGGCATCGGCCCGCTGCCCGTGCACTTCGTCGGCAAGGCCGGCACGTTCGCGCTGCTCTACGCCTTCCCGCTGCTCCTGCTCGCGCAGTGGGAGGAGCCGATCGGGCCGGTCGCCGGGGTCGCGGGGTGGGCGTTCGCGTGGTGGGGCATGGGGCTGTACTGGCTCGCGGCCGCCATCTACCTGCGCCAGTCCTGGCGCGCGCTGACCGACGGCGGGCGCGCATGACCCCGACCGGCCGCCGTCCGCCCGCGGGGCAGCGCCCCGACGCGTCGATGAGCCTCCTCAACGAGGTGATGTACCAGCCCGTGGACGCCGGCTACGCGGAGGCGGCCGCCCGCCCGCGGACGCCGCTCGCGCCCGCCGCGCGTGCGCGCCGGAGCGGCATCACGCTCGCGGTCGCGGCCGCGCTCGGTCTCCTGGTCGCGGCCGCCGTCGTCTCGTTGCGGGCGCCCCAGCCCTCGGTGACCGGCGCGCGCGCCCTCCTGGCCGAGCAGATCGCCGAGCGGACGGCGCACGCGGACGAGCTCCAGGCGACGCACGACGCCCTCGCCGCGGAGGTCGCGCAGGTGCGCAGCGACGCGCTCGCCGCGGCGGACCCCGAGCTCTTCGCCGAGCTCGAGGAGCTCGAGCTCGCCTCGGGCGTCACGGCCGTGCGGGGCGACGGCCTCGTCGTCGAGCTCACCGACGCGCCCGTGGCGGACGCGGAGGAGGCCGACCCGCGCACCCGCGTCCAGGACATCGACCTGCAGATCGTCACGAACGGCCTGTGGGCCTCCGGGGCCGAGGGCATCGCCATCAACGGCCAGCGGCTCACGGCCCTGAGCGCGATCCGCGGCGTCGGGCCCGCCGTGCTGGTGGACCTCGTGCCGCTCCTGTCGCCGTACCGGATCGAGGTCGTCGGCGACGCCCAGGCGGTCCAGACGGCCTTCGCCCGCACGACGGCCGCCAACCACCTGGCGTCCCTGAGCGCCAACCTCGAGATCGGGGTCAGCGTGCGGGCACAGGAGGTGGAGCTGCCGGCCGGGGCGGCGCCCTCCCTGCGCTACGCCTCGCCGCTCGACCCGGACGATGTGGCAGGGTCTGGGGCGACCGAGGGCACGGACGACGGGACACCCGGAGGGGGAACTTCATGATCGCGCTCATCGGCCTGGCCATCGGCGCCGTGGTGGGACTCCTCCTCGAGCCCACCGTGCCGCAGGCGCTCCAGCCGTACCTGCCGATCGCCGTCGTCGCGGCACTGGACGCGCTGTTCGGCGGCCTGCGGGCGCTGCTGGACGGCACCTTCGACGACCGCGTGTTCGTCGTCTCGTTCCTGTCCAACGTCGTCGTCGCCGCGCTCATCGTGTTCCTGGGCGACCAGCTGGGCGTCGGCACGCAGCTCTCGACGGCCGTCGTGGTCGTGCTCGGGATCCGGATCTTCTCGAACACCGCGGCGATCCGCCGCCACCTGTTCAAGGCCTGACGTGAGCGAACCGGACACGACGCCGCAGCCCCCCGACCCGGGCACCTCCCGCTCGGCCTGGCGCACCCTGGGGCGCGCCCTGGCGCCGCGCGCCACCCGCGCCCAGGTGATGGCGGGCATCCTGTGCGCGCTCCTCGGCTTCGCGATCGTCGTGCAGGTCCAGCAGAACCGGAGCGAGGGCCTGTCGTCGCTGCGGCAGGACGAGCTGGTCCGGATCCTCGACGAGGTGACGCAGCGGACCGAGGAGCTCGAGGACCAGGCCGCGGCCCTGCGCCAGCAGCGTGCCGAGCTCGTGACCGGCTCGGACACCCAGCGCGCCGCCCAGGACGCGGCGATGGAGCGCGCCGCGCAGCAGGGCATCCTCGCGGGTCGGCTGCCGGCCGAGGGCCCGGGAGTCTCGCTCGTCGTGCGCGACCAGCGCCGCGAGGTGCCCGCGCTCGCGCTGCTCAACGTCGTCGAGGAGATGCGCAACGCGGGCGCGGAGGCCATCCAGCTCAACGACGTGCGGGTCACGGCCTCCACCTACCTCGTCGACACGCCGGACGGCGTCGAGATCGACGGCGTCGCGATCGCCCCGCCGTACCGCTGGCTGGCCATCGGCGACCCCGACGTGATCGTGCCCGCGCTCAACATGCCCGGCGGCGCGCTCGCCGTGGTTCGGGGGTACGGCGGGACCAGCGACGTGCAGCCCTTGGAGACGGTCGTCGTGGACGCCGTGCGCCTCGTGGACCCGCCCCAGCACGCCACGCCGGTGCCCACCTCGCCGGACGCCGGGTGAGCGGCCGGACGAGGGACTGCGAAGGTGCCCCGCGTTTGCATAGGCTGTGCCCCGACAACGACGTGATCACCACCCCCGTGGCGTAGGAGGAACGATGACCGAGCGCGACGCCTCCGAGCCGCGATGGGCGAATGCCGACACGACGATCAGCTTCGGTGACGGTGTCATCGGGGCGGTCGAGTCCGATGCCCCGAGGGTGGGCCTGAGCCCGGAGGAGCACGCCGCCGTCGCGGCACTGCCGCCGACGTCGGCCCTGCTGATCATGCAGCGAGGCCCGAGCGCGGGCGCGCGGTTCCTGCTCGACGCCGACCGGACCGTCGCGGGTCGCAGCCCCGACGCGGACATCTTCCTCGACGACGTGACGGTCTCCCGCAAGCACGTCGAGTTCGTGCGCGAGCGCGAGGGCTTCGTGGTGCGCGACGTCGGCTCGCTGAACGGCACGTACGTCAACCGGTCCCGCATCGAGCAGGCCGTGCTCCGCGCGGGCGACGAGGTCCAGATCGGCAAGTTCCGCATGACCTTCCACCCGAGCCCGGCGGCCGCGGCCGCGGCGCAGTGACGCCCGCACCCCGGCGCAGGTCGGAGGAGCGGACCCACCACGACGCGACGCCGGCGCCCGCCGCGCCGCGCCTGGACGGCCGCTGGCCGCACGGGGTCTCGACGGACCCCACGATGCGGATCTCCGACGTCCTCGCCGACCTCGGGGCCGACTTCCCGACGGTGACGCCCTCCAAGCTCCGCTTCCTCGAGGAGCAGGGTCTGGTCGAGCCGCGGCGTACGGCGGGCGGCTACCGGCAGTACAGCCCGGCCGACGTCGAGCGCCTCCGGTTCGTGCTGCGCCAGCAGCGGGACCGCTACCTGCCGCTGAAGGTGATCGGCGAGCAGCTCGCCGCCCTCGACGCCGGCGAGCAGGACGAGCGGCCGGCACCGCGCCTGGCCACCACCGACGGTGAACGACCCGTCGCGGCGGGCGCCGGGCGCTGGACGCCGGAGGGGCTGGCAGCCGACACGGGCGTCGACCCCGCGCTCGTCGTGCAGCTCGTCGAGGCGGGCGTCCTCGCGCCGAGCGCGTCCGGCCACCTGGACGCGTGGGCGCGCGAGGTGGTGGTGCTGGCCGGGGCGCTTGCCGAGCACGGCGTCGAGCCGCGCCACCTGCGCTCGTTCCGCCAGGCCGCCGACCGCCAGGTCTCGGTCGTCGAGCAGATCGTCGCGCCCCTGCGGGGGCAGCGCGCCGTCGCCGCGCAGGCGCACGCCGCCACCGTGGCGGCCGAGGTCGGGGAGCTCTGCGGTCGGCTGCACACGGCGTTCGTCCGGTCGGGCGTCGCCGGCCTGACGCGCTGACGCGGACGACCCGCGGCAGGTCCACTCGTCGCGGCGACGCCGCGGACGTAGCGTGGCACCCATGCGCGACGACCTCATCCCTGTCGAGGTGCTCGGGGTGCGCCGGCAGGCGCCGCTGGACCAGGTGGTGGTCCTGCTGCTCGACCTCGCGGGCCGACGCCTGCTCCCGATCGTCGTCGGCGTGACGGAGGGCTCGGCCATCGCGACGGCCCAGCAGGGCGTGGTGCCGCCCCGGCCGATGACGCACGACCTGCTCGCGGCGGTCATCGAGGAGTGCTCGGCGGGCCTGGACCGCGTCGAGATCATCTCGCTCGTGGACGGGGTCTTCCACGCCGAGCTGGTCATGGCGGACGAGACCCGGGTCGACGCGCGCGCCTCCGACGCGATCGCGGTCGCGGTCCGGGCCGGGTGCGCGGTGCTCTGCGCGCCCGAGGTCCTCGAGGAGTCCGGCCTCGAGGTCGAGGAGCACACCACCGAGGACGAGGTGGAGGAGTTCCGCGCCTTCCTCGACACGGTCAGCGCGGACGACTTCGTCAGCGGCGAGGGTGCGCCGGAGGAGGAGGAGGGCGGTGACGCCGGTCACGGGGAGGGCGGGCCCCGGGGCGCCTGACGGACGGGTGCGGAGCACCAGGTCGCAGGCCCTGTCTCAACCTGAGGTCGAAGGTGAGACACGCCGCAGCAACACGCCGCGGCGCGTCGCCCGCCGGTTCGTTGACTGCCCCACCCCCCGGCCCTAGCGTGACGTGTGGACATCCTGTGAAGCGCCGCCGACCCGGCGGCGTGAGGGTGGCACGACGTCCCGCAGAGCACCTGGCGGGACGACAGCGAGGGGAGTGGCCCGTGAGCGGCACCGGAGACACGGCCGAGGAGGCCGTCGGCGTCCCGCAGCGCGCCCAGGGACTCCTCTTCGGCGACGAGCTGCCCGACCTGGACACCACGACCGGCTACCGCGGCCCGACCGCGTGCCGCGCCGCCGGCATCACCTACCGCCAGCTCGACTACTGGGCCCGCACGGGCTTGGTCGAGCCCACGGTGCGGCCGGCCAGCGGCTCGGGCACCCAGCGGCTCTACAGCTTCCGCGACATCCTCGTCCTCAAGGTCGTCAAGCGGCTCCTCGACACCGGGGTCTCGCTCCAGCAGATCCGCACCGCTGTCGCGCACCTGCGCGAGCGGGGCGTCGACGACCTGGCGCAGATCACGCTCATGAGCGACGGCGCCAGCGTCTACGAGTGCACCTCCGCGGACGAGGTCATCGACCTGGTCCAGGGCGGCCAGGGCGTCTTCGGGATCGCCGTCGGGCGCGTGTGGCGCGAGGTCGAGGGGACGCTCGCCGCCCTGCCGACCGAGCGCGTGAGCGAGGACGCACCCGCGGCGGTCGCCGACGACGAGCTGGCGCAGCGCCGCCGGGCGCGCACCGCAGGCTGACGCGGCGATCGCGCGTCCGCCTCGCGGACGACGGGTACGAGCGCGCTCCGGGGGGCTACGGTTCTCGTGCCCCCGCCGCTACATCTGAGGTGAGCCGTGTTCTCGAAGGTCCTCGTCGCCAACCGTGCTGAGATCGCCGTCCGCGGCTTCCGCGCGGCCTACGAGCTCGGTGCCCGCACCGTCGCCGTCTTCCCCTACGAGGACCGGAGCTCGGAGCACCGCCTCAAGGCGGACGAGGCCTACTCGATCGGCTCGCCCGGTCACCCGGTGCGCGCGTACCTGGACGTCGCCGAGATCATCCGCGTGGCGCAGGAGTCCGGCGCCGACGCCGTCTACCCGGGCTACGGCTTCCTCTCCGAGAACCCCGAGCTGGCCCGGGCGTGCGAGGCCGCCGGGATCGCGTTCGTCGGGCCGCCCGCCCACGTGCTCGAGATGGCGGGGAACAAGGTCACGGCCCTGCGTGCGGCGAAGGCGGCGGGCATCCCGACGCTCGCGTCCTCGGACCCGTCGTCCGACGTCGACACGCTCCTCGCGGCCGCCGAGGAGATCGGCTTCCCGGTCTTCGTCAAGGCCGTCGCCGGTGGCGGCGGGCGCGGCATGCGCCGGGTCGACGCGCGCGAGGAGCTGCCCGGCGCCCTGGCGGCGGCGATGCGCGAGGCGGACAGCGCCTTCGGTGACCCGACCGTGTTCCTCGAGCAGGCCGTCCTGCGCCCGCGCCACATCGAGGTGCAGATCCTCGCGGACGCCACCGGCGAGGTCGTGCACCTGTTCGAGCGCGACTGCTCGGTCCAGCGGCGCCACCAGAAGGTCATCGAGATCGCCCCGGCGCCCAACCTCGACCCGGAGCTGCGCGACGCGCTGTGCCGCGACGCGGTCGCCTTCGCGCGCAGCATCGGCTACGTCAACGCCGGCACCGTCGAGTTCCTCGTGGACACCGTGGGGGAGCGGGCCGGCAAGCACGTGTTCATCGAGATGAACCCGCGCATCCAGGTCGAGCACACGGTGACCGAGGAGGTCACCGACATCGACCTCGTGCAGTCCCAGCTCCGGATCGCGTCGGGGGAGACGCTGGCGGACCTCGGCATCTCGCAGGACACGGTCCGCGTCAACGGCGCCGCCCTGCAGACCCGCATCACGACCGAGGACCCGGCGAACGGCTTCCGCCCGGACACCGGCCGGATCATCGCCTACCGGTCGCCGGGCGGCGCCGGTGTGCGGCTCGACGGCGCGACGGCGTCGGCGGGCGCCGAGATCAGCGGGCACTTCGACTCGATGCTCGTGAAGCTCACCTGCCGGGGCCGCGACTACCCGACGGCCGTGCGCCGCGCCCGTCGCGCCCTCGCCGAGTTCCGCATCCGCGGCATCCGCACGAACATCCCGTTCCTCCAGGCGGTGCTGGACGACCCGGCGTTCGTCGCGGGCGACCTGTCGACGTCGTTCATCGACGAGCGCCCCGAGCTGCTCGCCGCCAAGGAGAGCGCCGACCGCGGCACGCGGATCCTGGCGTACCTGGGCGACGTCACCGTCAACCGCCCGCACGGGAGCCCGGCGCACGTGCTCGAGCCCCAGCGCAAGCTGCCGAGCATGGACCTCTCCGAGCCGCCGCCCGCCGGGAGCCGCCAGCGCCTGCTCGAGCTGGGCCCGGCCGGCTTCGCGAGCGCGCTGCGGGAGCAGACGGCCGTGGCCGTCACGGACACCACCTTCCGTGATGCCCACCAGTCGCTCCTCGCGACGCGCGTGCGCACGTTCGACCTGGTCACCGCCGCTCCCTACGTCGCCCGCGCGACGCCCGGCCTGCTGAGCGTCGAGGCCTGGGGCGGGGCGACCTACGACGTCGCCCTGCGCTTCCTCGGCGAGGACCCCTGGGACCGCCTGGCGTACCTGCGCGAGGCGCTGCCCAACGTCGCCCTCCAGATGCTGCTGCGCGGCCGCAACACGGTCGGCTACACGCCGTACCCGACCGAGGTCACCCAGGCCTTCGTCCGCGAGGCGACGGCGACCGGCATCGACATCTTCCGCATCTTCGACGCCCTGAACGACGTCGAGCAGATGCGGCCCGCGATCGACGCGGTGCGCGAGGTCGGCACCTCCGTGGCCGAGGTCGCGCTGTGCTACACCGGCAACCTGCTCGACCCGCGCGAGGACCTCTACACCCTCGACTACTACCTCCGGCTGGCCGAGCGCATCGTCGAGGCGGGCGCGCACGTGCTCGCGATCAAGGACATGGCGGGCCTGCTGCGACCCGCCGCGGCGCACCGCCTGGTCACGGCCCTGCGCGAGCGGTTCGACCTGCCCATCCACCTGCACACCCACGACACCGCGGGCGGCCAGATGGCGACGCTCATGGCGGCCGTGGACGCGGGTGTCGACGCCGTCGACGCGGCGAGCGCCGCCATGGCCGGCACCACGAGCCAGCCGCCGCTGTCCGCGCTGGTCGCGGCGCTGGAGCACACCGAGCGCGACACGGGCCTGAGCCTGCGCGCCGTGTGCGACATGGAGCCGTACTGGGAGGCCGTGCGGCGCATCTACGCGCCGTTCGAGTCCGGCCTGGCCGGTCCCACGGGACGCGTCTACGAGCACGAGATCCCCGGCGGCCAGCTCTCCAACCTGCGCCAGCAGGCCATCGCGCTCGGCCTGGGCGACCGGTTCGAGCAGATCGAGGCCATGTACGCGGCCGCCGACCGGCTGCTCGGGCGCCTGGTCAAGGTCACGCCGTCGAGCAAGGTGGTCGGCGACCTCGCCCTGCACCTCGTCGCCCGCGGCGCGGACCCGGCCCGTTTCGCGGAGGCGCCCGAGGAGTTCGACATCCCGGACTCGGTCGTCGGTTTCCTCGGCGGAGAGCTGGGCGACCCGCCCGGGGGCTGGCCCGAGCCCTTCCGCACCAAGGCCCTCCAGGGCCGCAACCCGCGCCGCGCGGTCACCCCGCTGACGGAGGAGGACCTCCGCGACCTGGCCGGGGACTCGGCCACGCGGCGCAACCGGCTCAACCACCTGCTCTTCCCCGGGCCCACCAAGGAGTTCGAGCAGTTCCGCAGCACGTTCGGCGACGTCAGCGTGCTCGACACGGCGCGCTACCTCTACGGCATGAAGCCCGCGACCGAGGTCGAGGTGCAGCTCGACCGCGGCGTCCGCCTGCTGGTGGGCATGGAGGCCGTGGGCGAGCCCGACGAGCGCGGCATGCGCACGGTGATGTTCACGCTCAACGGCCAGCTCCGCCCGCTCCAGGTGCGCGACCGCGGCGTCGAGGTGGACCACGCGGCGGCCGAGAAGGCCGACCCGGGCACCCCCGGCCAGATCGCCGCGCCGTTCGCCGGCGCCGTCACGCCGCTCGTGCAGGAGGGGCAGCGGGTCGAGGCCGGCCAGTCCGTGGCGACCATCGAGGCGATGAAGATGGAGGCGTCGATCACGACGCCCGTCGCCGGCAAGGTCCAGCGGGTCGCCATCGGCGGGGTGCAGCAGCTCGAGGGCGGCGACCTGGTGCTCGTCATCTCCTGAGCACCGGGTCCGGGCGGGTGGCCGGGCGCGTGCCGGCCCCAGCCCGTACGGTGGTCGCTCCACGCACCCACCGGGAGGTCCCGTTGTCCGAGCCCGTCGCCCCCGACCCGCACGGCCACGTCGGCGCCGAGATCGAGGTCCCGCACCTCGAGGTGGACGAGACGGTCCCGCCTCGTCCAGAGGAGGAGGTGGCCGACGTCGCGCGCCAGGTGCCGCGCGGCCCCGACGGCGAGCCGCTGCTGACGTCCTAGGGCCGACCGGCGCTCAGTCCTGGGCGGGCGGCGGCGACGCGACGGTGGCGCGCTGCTCACGGTGCGCGCGACGCAGCGAGACGAACCCGGCGACCATCACGGCCGCACCGATCACGATCATGACGCCGTTGAGGAAGATCCCGCCCTCGCCGACGTACGCCGAGACCTGGTAGCCGATCACGACGGCGCCGACGACGATCATCAGCGCGGGCGACCACCACCACCGCGTCGTCAGGGGCCGGTTGCCGGCCCAGGTGCGCTGCTCGTCGTCGGGGGTCGTCATGGCCCCAGGATCCCACGCGCGGCGGGGCCCTCGGGCGCGGGCCCTGGGCCGACGGGGCGCTCCAGGGCATCATGTGGACGTGATGATCGAACGGCTCGACGAGGAGCAGTGGGAGCGCCTGGCGCGCATCCGGCTGGACGCCCTGCGC
This sequence comes from Actinotalea sp. JY-7876, assembly GCF_014042015.1. NCBI lineage: Bacteria > Bacillati > Actinomycetota > Actinomycetes > Micrococcales > Cellulomonadaceae > Actinotalea > Actinotalea sp. JY-7876. The sequence continues at coordinate 1,741,087 of NZ_CP059493.1, forward strand.
ACCGACCCGGACGCCTTCGGCTCGAGCATCGCGCGCGAGGAGGGGTTCGGGGAGCGCCAGTGGCGCATGCGCCTGCGCTCGAGCGCGTGGTTCGTCGCCCGGGACGACGCGGGCGACGACGTCGGCCTGGTGTGCGCCATCCAGGAGCCCGGGGCGGACGACGCGGAGCGGCACGTCGTCTCCCTCTGGGTGCGTCCGCAGGCGCGGCGCGGGGGAGTGGCGCAGCGGCTCCTGGACGCGGCCGCGGGGCTCGCGCTCCAGGAGGGCGCCGAGCGCCTGACCCTCTGGCAGATCGCGGGCAACGACGCGGCGGCCCGCGCGTGCCTCGGGGCCGGGTTTGCTCCGACGGGCGCGACGATGCCGCTGCCGAGGGACCCGGCGCGCACCGAGCAGCGGTGGTCCCGTCCGCTGGGCGCGGCGCGGTAGCGCCGCGACTCTCGGAGCCAGAGGGGGAGGCGGCGGGGGTGACCGGTACGCAGACGTTGGCGGAGCGGATCCGCGGCGCGCTGGCGGCTCACGCGCCGGTCCGCGAGGTGAGGATGTTCGGCGGGCTGGCGTTCATGGTGGACGAGAGGATGCTCGTCTGCGCGCGCGGCGACAGCGACCTGCTGGTGCGCTCGGACCCCGCGCGAGCCGCCGAGCTGCTCGCGCTGCCGGGTGCGCGTCCGGCCGAGATGGGCGCGGGCCGATCGATGGGCCACGGCTGGATCTCGGTCGCGCAGGACGCGCTGGAGGACGACGAGGACCTGGCGCGCTGGCTCGGCGTGGCGCTCGAGCACCACCGCGCCGGGCGGAATCGAGGCGACCCTGCTCCGGGCGGCGGCTAGCATCCCCGGATGCCTCCCGCCGACGCGAGCACCCTCGGCCCCACCCTCCACGCCCGTGCCCTGACGAGCGGGTTCTCCGGCGTGGTCCGCGTCGACCTCGGCGACGAGCTGGTGTTCACCGAGGCGTACGGCCTCGCGGACCGCGCGCACGGCATCGCGGCGACCCCGGAGCACCGGTTCGGCGTCGCGAGCATCGCCAAGGGCTTCACGGCCCTGACGCTCGGCGCGCTGCTGGACGAGGGTCGGCTGACGCTGGAGACCCCCGTGCGCCCCGTCCTCGGGACGGACCTGCCCCTGGTCGACGACCGGGTCACGGTCGGGCACCTGCTCGCGCACACGTCGGGGATCGGCGACTACCTCGACGAGTCCGGCGACGGCGAGATCACCGACTACGTGCTGCCCGTGCCCACGCACCGCCTCGACGACGCCGAGGGGTACCTCGCCGTGCTCGACGGCAGGCCGCAGGTCAGCGAGCCGGGGGCGCAGTTCGCCTACAACAACTCCGGCTACGTCCTGCTCGCGCTGCTCGCCCAGCGCATCACCGGCACGCCGTTCGCCACGCTCGTCCACGAGCGCGTGCTGGCGCCCGCGGGGCTGCTGCGCACCGGTTTCCCGCGATCCGACGAGCCGGCGGCCGACGTCGCCGTCGGCTACCTCGACGAGGACGGACCGCGCACCAACGTGCTGCACCTGCCGGTGCGGGGCAGCGGCGACGGCGGCCTGGTGACGACCGCCGGGGACCTCGCGGCGTTCTGGCGCGCGGTCTTCGCCGGGCGGGTGGTCTCGCCGGGCACGCTCGCGGCGCTCGTGGAGCCGGTGAGCGACGTCCCGGACGAGGGGATGCGCTACGGCCGCGGCTTCTGGCTCGAGCCCGACTCGCGCGACGTCGTCCTCGAGGGGTACGACGCCGGCGTCTCCGCGCGGACCCGGCACGACCCGACCACGGGTCTCACCGTCACCGTGCTGGCCAACACGTCCGACGGCGCCTGGCCGGTGCTCCGCGAGGACGCCGACTGACCCTGCCGGCCGAGGACCCGGGTGGCCCGATGTGCCGGCTGCACGGAGAGTTGTGACCGGTGGGCGGGTACAACCCTCCGCGTCGTGCTGGCGACGCGTCGGCCGGCGGCGGGGCGGACGACGGCGATCGCGCGGGCCGTCAGTCGTCGTCGCGGTGCCGCAGGTGAGCCGCGAGGCTCGACGTCAGTTCCTCGACCGCGCCGGGGACCAGCGCGTAGTAGGCCCACACCCCGCGCTTGTCGCGCGTGACGAAGCCGGCGTCGGCCAGCACCTTGAGGTGGTGGGAGACGGTCGGCTGCGTCAGGCCGACGGGGCCGGTGAGGTCGCAGACGCACGCCTCGCCGCCCTCGTGTGCGGCGATGATCGACAGGAGGCGGAGGCGGGCCGGGTCGGCGAGCGCCTTGAGGGCGCGGGACGTCCGCTCGGCGTCCTTCGCCGTCATGGTCGCCGCGGTGGCCGGGCTGCAGCAGTCGGCCGACGGCGTGCCGCTCTCAGGGATCACGTCCAGAGCCATGCGGCCATCGTCGCACCCCGATCGATGAGTGTCGATATTGACACGGGTCGATATGACGACGAGGCTCCGGGTATCGAGATTCATCGATCCTTGGAGGAGTCATGGTGCAGGACATCCGCGAGCAGGTCCGGACCCGCTACGCGCTGGCGGCGGTGCAGGGGAGCGGCGACGCGGGGTGCTGCGGCGGCGGGGACTGCGGGCCGGAGGACCTGGTGATCGACGAGCGCTTCGGGGCGGCGTTGTACGGCGCCGAGGACGCGGCGGCCGTGCCGGCCGAGGCGATGGCGGCGTCGCTCGGCTGCGGCAACCCGCTGCTCGTCGCGGAGCTGCGCGAGGGCGAGCGCGTCCTCGACCTCGGCTCGGGTGGCGGGATCGACGTGCTGCTCTCGGCCCGCCGGGTGGGGGAGACCGGGTTCGCCTACGGCGTCGACATGACCGACGAGATGCTCGAGCTGGCCCGCGCCAACGCGGCCAAGGCGGGCGCGACGAACGTCGAGTTCCGCAAGGGCACGATCGAGGACCTGCCGCTGGACGACGCCGCGGTCGACGTCGTCATCTCGAACTGCGTCGTCAACCTGTCCACGGACAAGCCCGCGGTGCTGGCCGAGGCATTCCGCGTGCTCGTGCCGGGCGGGCGCGTGGGCATCTCGGACGTGGTCGCCGAGGACCACCTGAGCCCCGAGGAGCGGGCTGAGCGCGGCTCGTACGTCGGGTGCATCGCCGGGGCGCTGTCACGCGGGGAGTACCTGGCCGGGCTGGCGGCCGCAGGCTTCGTCGACGCCGAGGTCCGCTTCACGCACGACGTGGCCGACGGGATGCACGGCGCGATCGTGCGCGCCCGCAAGCCGGCGGCGGGGGAGTGACCTGAGCCCGCGCGCCCTGGAGACTGTCGGGGTGCTGACCATGCCGACCCCCGCACCGTCGTCGGGGGGCGTCTACCTGCGCGCCTTCGAGCCGCGGGACGTCGGCATGGTCCGGGATCTCGCGACCGACCCGTACACCGCGCTGACCGGCTCGCTGGCCGCCGGGGCGACGATCGAGCAGGCCCGCGAATGGATGGCGCGTCAGGAGGAGCGACGGGCCACGGGTGCCGGGTACTCGTTCTGCATCGCCGACGCCGGCGACGGCCGGGCGCTCGGCCAGGTCGGGCTGTGGCTCGCGGACCGCGAGCAGGGCCGCGGTACGGCCGGCTACGGCGTCGCGCCCGCCGAGCGTGGCCGCGGTGTCGCTGGGAGCGCCCTGGCGGCGCTGACCGCGTTCGCCTGGACCCTCCCGGAGCTGCACCGGGTCGAGCTCTACATCGAGCCGTGGAACGTCGCGTCCGTCCGCACCGCCGAGCGCGCCGGCTACGAGCGGGAGGGGCTCCTGCGCAGCCGCCAGGTGATCGGTGGCCGGCGGGTGGACATGCTGCTCTACGCCGCCCTGCGGCCGTAGGGCGGCGGGGACCACTGGCCTCACCCGGCGCCTGCTCACCGCGTCGTGTGGGCGCCCCCGTTGACGTGGATCGTCTGCCCGGTGATGTGCCGCGCGTCGGCGGATGCGAGGAAGACCACGACGCCGGCGATGTCGCTCGGTCGGCCGGGCCGCCCCGTGTGCGTCCGTGCGATCTGGGCCGCGCGTCGCTCCGTGCCCAGGGGGCCGCCGAAGAGGTCGGTGTCCTCCACGTACCCCGGCGCCACGGTGTTGACGGTGACGTCGCGTGGCCCGAGGCGCTCGGACAGGCCCGCGCCCCACGCCTGCAGCGCGGCCTTGGCGGCCGAGTACGGGTTGCCGGCGTACTCCGCGCCGATCGAGCCGATGGTGATGACCGATCCGCCCGGGGCGATGCGGTCCTCGAGCGCGGCGACGACGAGGGCCGCGCCCACCACGTTGACTGCCAGGCTGCGGCGCCAGTGCGCGGCGACCGCCTCGAGAGGCGAGGCCGGGCCCGGGGGAGCGCCCGCGAAGCCTCCGGCGTTGTTGACCACCACGTCCACCGCACCGACGGCTGCGGGGAGGGCTGCGACGGAGCCGACGTCCTCGAGGTCCATGCGCACGCCGCGCGCGCCGATCAGGCCTGCCTGGTCGTGGACGTCGTCCGCCCGGCTCGTGATCACGACGTCGTCGCCGAGGGCGACGAACCGCTCCGCGATGGCCTTGCCGATCCCTCGGCCGCCACCGGTCACGACGACTGTCCTGCTCATGCGCGCACCTCCGCTACGTTTAGTGCTAAACATGTCAGATCACGCGACCGGAGGTCCAGCTCGTGCCGACAGATTCCCGTGAGGGGCCCGAGGCCGTCGCGCGCGCGTGGGAGCGGGAGCTGCCCGGCGCGCCGACGCGGTCCGTCGCCACGACCTGGCTCACCAAGGCGGTCGCGGCCGAGCTGCGGAAGGGCCGCGAGGCGGTGCTGCGCGACCTCGGCATCGACGCGGCGACGCTCGACCTGCTCAGCACCCTGAGGCGGGCGGGAGAGCCGTACGTGCTCACGACCCGGCAGCTGGCGGATCGCTGCCTCGTCAGCGCCGGTGCCATCTCTCAGCGGGTGGCGCGCGCCGAGCTGGACGGACACGTCACGCGACGCGCCGCACCCGGCCGGCGCGTCGAGGTCGCGCTCACGGACGCCGGGCACCGCCTGGTCGAGCGCAGCGCCTCGCAGGTGCTCGCCGTCGACGACCTGCTGAGCGCCGGCCTCAGCGACGCCGAGCTGAACCAGCTCGAGAGCCTCCTCGGGCGCTGGCTCGGCACGATGCGGGGAGTGGCACAGGACGGGCGGCACGGCCCTGGCCGCCGAACAGAGACGGGGAGCCCGCCAGCGTAATGACATAATGTCCCTTATCGGCTACACGGGTGCGCGGCGACCCCGGCGGCCGCGAAGGTCACCGAGGGCTCACGTCGACCCGCCGCCCGTCCGGTACTGCGCGTAGATCAGTCCGCTGCCGAAGCGCCGTTCCTCGACGAGCTCCAGGTCGAGTCGCACGCCGTCCGGGAAGATCCGCGTGCCGCCGCCCACGACGCTCGTCGTGATGAACAGGTGGTACTCGTCCACCAGGCCCGCTCTGATCGCCTGGGCGGCGAGCGTCGGACCGTCGATCGTCAGGTCGTGCTCCGCCTCGAGCTTCAGCCGGCGCACCGCCGCAGGATCGAACGTGCGTTCGACCCTGGTCCGCGCGCTGGACCTGCTCGAGCGTCGTCGAGTAGACGACCTTCTCCGCGGCCTGCCAGTGCTCAGGGGGCTCATGATCACATCTGGCACCTCGGTGCCGAGCCTCTGGGCGGGCTCGCCCCATGGGTCCCCGTGGTGGATCGTGGCTGCATGGCCACCGCCACACCCGACCACCCGCGCCTCGCGGCGCCACCGGCGCCGTGGTCGCTTCCCGCGCCGGAGGTGCTGGACGCCGTCGAGAGCTCGTCGAGCGGGCTGCCGGCAGCCGAGGCCGGCAGGCGCCTGGAGCGCGACGGCCGCAACGAGCTGCCCGAGCCGCCGAAGCCCTCGGTGCTGCGGCGCCTGCTGCGCCAGTACGACGACGTCCTGATCTACATCCTCGTCGCCGCGGCCGTGCTCAAGGGGCTCACGCAGGACTGGGTCGACTTCGTGGTCATCGTCGTGGTCATCGTGGCGACCGGGCTGATCGGCTTCGTCCAGGAAGGCCGGGCCGCGTCGGCGTTGGCGGGGCTCCGCACCATGCAGTCCCTCCACGCGCAGGTGCGCCGCGGGGGCGACTGGGGCGTGGTCGACGCCGCGACCCTCGTCGTCGGCGACGTGGTCCGCGTGCGCGGCGGCGACCGGGTCCCCGCCGACGTGCGCCTGCTGGCCTCGGTCCGGCTCCAGGTCGACGAGTCGGCCCTGACCGGCGAGTCCGTGCCGGTGACCAAGTCCCCCGACGCGGTGCCCTCCGGCGCCGACCTCGGCGACCGGACCTCGATGCTGTACTCCGGGACCCTGGCCACCACCGGCAACGGCGAGGGCGTGGTCGTGGCCACCGGCGCGGACACCGAGATCGGCCACATCTCCACGCTGGTGAGCGAGCAGGAGACGCTCGACACCCCGCTGTCGCGCCAGCTCGCCCGCCTGGGCGCCCAGCTCTCCGTCCTCATCGGCGTGCTCGCCGTCGTCATGCTGCTGGTGGGCAGGTTCGTGCACGGGCTCGGCGCCGAGGACCTGATCTCCGCGGCGATCGGCTTCGCGGTCGCCGCCGTGCCGGAGGGCCTTCCCGCGCTGGTGACGATCACGCTGGCCCTGGGGGTCCAGCAGATGGCCCGGCGCCGCGCGATCGCCCGCCGGATGGCGGCGGTCGAGACGCTCGGGTCGACGACGACGATCTGCTCGGACAAGACGGGCACGCTCACCCAGAACGAGATGACCGCCCGCACCGTCGTCACGACCGGGGGCACCTACGCCGTCGAGGGCACCGGGTACGACCCCCATGGCCGGCTGGTGACGTCCGACGGCGAGGCGGCCGACGTGGCGGACCACCCCGACCTGGCGGCCCTGGTGCTGGCCGCCGGACTCGGCGGCGACGCCCGCGTCGAGCGCACCGAGGCGGGCTGGCGCCTCGTCGGAGAGCCGACGGAGGGCGCCCTGGAGGTCCTCGCCGTCAAGGCGGGCGCGCGCACCGGCGGCTCGACGCGACTGGACTCCGTGCCGTTCGACTCGGCCCACAAGTTCTCGGCGACCCTCGACCAGCTGCCGGTCGCGTCGCCGCCTGGTCTCACGACGCGGGTGGTGCACCTCGTCGGTGCCCCGGGCCCGCTGCTCGCCCGGTCGGACACCGAGTCGGTGCAGGGCGGCACCGCACCGCTCGACAGGGCGGCGTGGGAGGAGCGGGTCGACGCCCTGTCGAGCCGTGGTCTGCGCGTCCTCGCGGCGGCCGTGCGACCGGCCGACGGGGTCGACGCGATCGCGCTGGACGACCTCGACGGCGGCTTCACCTTCCTGGGCGTCGTCGGCATCGTCGACCCCCCGCGGCCCGAGGCGACCGCCGCGATCGCCGAGGCGCACGCCGCGGGGATCCGCGTGAAGATGATCACCGGCGACCACAGGGGCACGGCGACGGCGATCGCCCGCGAGCTCGGCATCGTCGGGGGCGAGGGCGACGTGCGCGCCCTGACGGGCGCGGAGCTCCAGGCGATGGACGACGATGCGCTGCGCGACGTCGTGCGCGACGTCGACGTGTACGCCCGCACGTCGCCCGAGCACAAGCTGCGGATCGTGCGGGCGCTGCAGTCGCACGGGGAGGTCGTCGCGATGACGGGCGACGGCGTCAACGACGCCCCCTCGATCACACGGGCCGACGTCGGCATCGCCATGGGGATCAAGGGCACCGAGGCCACCAAGGAGGCCGCGGACATCGTCCTGGCGGACGACAACTTCGCGACCATCGAGCGCGCGGTCGAGGAGGGCCGGCGGATCTACGACAACATCCGCAAGGCGGTCGTGTTCCTGCTGCCCACCAACGGCGCCCAGTCGCTGGTGATCCTCGTCGCCGTGCTCACCGGGCTCACGCTGCCCCTCTCCCCCGTACAGATCCTGTGGATCAACCTCGCCACCGCGCTCACCCTCTCGCTCACGCTGGCCGGCGAGCCCGCGGAGCCGGGCATCATGCGGCGCCCGCCACGGTCGAGGACCGAGCAGGTGCTCTCACCGACGGCGCTCGCCGTCGTGCTGGTCGCGTCCGTCGTGATCGGGACCGCGACGCTGGTGGTCTTCCTCCTCGAGCGCGACCGCACCGGGGACTACGCCGTGGCCCAGACGGCGGCGGTGATGATGCTCGGGCTCGGGCAGCTGGGCTTCCTCCTCAACTGCCGGCTGCTCAACGGGTCGGCGCTCACGACCAGGGTGCTCACCGGCAACCGCGGCCTGTGGGTGTCCGCCGGGGCGCTGCTGGTGCTCCAGCTGGTGTTCACCTACGCGCCGTTCATGAACACCTGGTTCGGTTCCGCGCCGATCGGCGCGCACAGCTGGGCACTGACGGCCGGTCTGGCCGTGCTGGTCTTCCTGGTGATGGAGCTCGCCAAGGCTGCGATCCGGCGCGCAGGCACCCGGAGCCGCTGAACGCCGACGCGGGCCCTACGGCAGGCGCGAGGCGCGACGCACGGCCGCCTCGCCGGCGCGCGCCGGGTCGAGCTCCACGGGACTGAGCAGCACGGCCGGTCCCCGGTGGAGCGCGCCGCCCGTCAGCACCTGGCACCGCACTCCCCCGCGCCCCCGCATCGCCGCGTGCGCGCCGGGAGCCAGCACGCGGTCCATCCAGGCGCACGGGTTCGCCGGACGGCCGGCCCGCAGCCGGACCGACGTGCCCCGGGACTCCAGCACGAGCTCCTCCCCCAGCAGCGGCGCCAGGTGGGCACCCCGCAGGACGACGTTGCGCCGGGTCAGCAGCGGGTCGAACGGCGCCGTCCCCAGCTCGGCCGCCATCGCCTCGAGCCCTTCGACGGCGAGCAGCGTCACCGCGGCGTCCATGTGCGCGGCCTTGCCGAAGAACCGGTCGCCCACGATGCCCTTGCCCGCGACCAGGTCGACGCGGTCCGCGTCCGTCGTCGGCACGTCCGCCGCCCCGTCCCGCGCCCGCCCGAAGTAGGCGTGCGCCGGGGAGACCAGGAGGTGCAGGATCTCGACGTCGTAGCGGTGGGGCGCGGGCACCCGCCCATCCTCTCCCCCGCCCGGCCCGGCCGTCGCGCGCGGCACCGTCTCAGCCACCGCACGCGACAGCGGCCGTCCCCCGGCATCCGGGAGAATGGGGCCAGTGGCCCGCCTGCTCGTCGACCTCACGCCGCTGCGCGTCAGCCGCGCGTACCGCTGGATGTGGGCCGGCACGTCGCTCTCGGCCGTCGGCACCCACCTGACGACCGTCGCGGTCGGCCTGCAGGTGTACGACCTGACCGGCTCCACCTTCAGCGTCGGGCTCGTGGGCCTGTCCGCCCTCGTGCCCCTCTTGCTGCTGGGGCTCTACGGCGGCGCGCTGGTGGACGCCCACGACCGCCGCCGGGTCGTGCTGCTGACCGCCGTCGGCCTGGCCGTCGTCTCGCTCGGCTTCGTCGGCCAGGCCGCCGCCGGGCTCGAGGACGTGCGGGTGCTCTACGCGCTGGTCGCGCTGCAGAACGCCTGCTTCGCCGTCAGCTCGCCGGCCCGGACCGCCGCCATCCCGCGCCTGGTCCCGGCGCACCTCCTGCCCGCGGCGAACGCGCTGGGCGGCCTCGCGCACGGGCTCAGCGCGACCGTCGGGCCCTTGGCGGCCGGTGCCCTGGTGGCGGGCGTCGGCTACACGTGGACCTACGGGATCGAGGCGGTGCTCCTGGTGGTCGCGCTGCTCACGCTCTCGGCGCTGCCGCCCCTGCCGCCCGAGGGCGACGTGCGCCGCGCGGGCCTCGGGTCGGTCCTCGAGGGCCTGCGCTTCCTGCGCACGCGACCCAACGTGCGGATGACGTTCCTCGTCGACCTCACGGCGATGGTCCTCGCGATGCCGCGGGTGCTCTTCCCGGCGATCGCGGCGACCATGCTCGGCGGCGGCGCGGCGACCGTCGGCGTCCTGACCGCGGGCATCGCCGCGGGCGCCGTCCTGGCCGGACTCTTCTCCGGGCCGCTCGGGGGCGTCCACCGGCAGGGTCGGGCGGTCGTCGTGGCGATCGTGGGGTGGGGCCTGGCCGTCGTCGCGTTCGGGGCGGTGGTGGCGGGCTCCCCCGCTCCGCCGGCCGACGGCGGCGCCGGGCCGCTCGTGTGGGCGGCCGCCGGGTGCATGGTCGTGGCGGGGGCCGCCGACACGATCAGCTCCGTGTTCCGCCAGACCATACTGCAGTCGGCGACGCCGGACGCGATGCGCGGGCGCCTCCAGGGCATCTTCATCGTGGTCGTCGCCGGCGGACCCCGGCTGGGCGACCTCCTGCTGGGCTGGGTCGGCGAGGCGACCACCGAGTGGCTCGCCGCCGTCGCGGGCGGGCTCGCCTGCGCCGTGCTGGTCCTCGTGCTGGCCCTCACGCAGCGGCGCTTCTGGCAGTACGACGCGCGCTCCCCGGAGCCGTGAGTCGGCGCCTGTCGGTGCCGTGCGGCAGGCTGGACACCCGATCACCAGGAGGACCGATGGCCGCACCCGGCACGCACGACCCGCAGGCCAGCGCGACGCCCGACCCGGCGGCGGAGGTGGACCTGCTCATCGCCGAGGTGCTCGAGCAGCAGCGGACGCTGGTCCTGACCCGGTTCGACAACGACGACGCCTGGGCCCTCGGCTTGCGGCTCGTGACGCTGGGCCGGGAGCGCGGCCTGCCGATCACCGTCGACATCCGCCGGCACGGCCACCAGCTGTTCCACGCCTCGCTGCCCGGCACGACGCCCGACAACGACACGTGGGTCGAGCGCAAGAGCCGCGTGGTGAACCGCTTCGGCGCGCCGTCCTTCCTCCTCGGGCTGCGCGCGCGCCGCAACGGCCGCACGTTCGCGGAGGAGTCCGGCCTGCCGGTGCAGGAGTACGCCGCCCACGGCGGCTCCTTCCCCCTGACGGTGCGCGACGTCGGCATCGTCGGCACGGTCACGGTCTCCGGCCTCCCCCAGGCCCAGGACCACGCGCTCGTCGTCGAGGCCCTCGACGAGATGTGCCGCGCGCAGCACGCGGCCACGAGCGACGGGGCCGGGACCGGGCGCTGATGGCAGCGGCACCCTCGGACACCGGCCCGCTGCTGCGGCGGGTCGGCGGCCTCCTGAGCCCGTACCGCGCGCAGCTCGTGCTGGTCGCGGTGACCATCGTCGTCGGCGCCGGGCTCGGCATCGTCACGCCGTTCCTCACCCAGGCCGTGTTCGACCGCGCGCTGTACCCCGTGGACGGCGGCGGCGTCGACCTGCGCCTGCTCGGCATCCTCGTCGCCGCGATGATCGCCGTCCCGCTGGTGAGCGCCGCGATCGGCGTCGGCCAGACCTACCTGACGACGTCCGTGGGCAACAAGGCGATGGCTGACCTGCGGGGCCGGCTGTTCGAGCACCTCGAGCGCATGGAGCTGGCGTTCTTCACCGCCACCAAGACCGGCTCGATCCAGTCGCGCCTCGCCAACGACGTCGGCGGGGTCCGGTCGGTCCTCACCACGACGGCCGCGAGCATCCTGTCCAACTCCGTCACCGTCATCGCGTCCCTCGTCGCGATGGTGCTGCTCTCGTGGCAGCTCACCCTGATCGCGATCGTGCTCATGCCCGTCTTCCTGGTGCTTCAGCGGCGGGTGGGCGCGCGGCGTCAGGTCCTGGCGCGACAGACGCAGGAGTCGCTGTCGGACATGACGGCGATCACCGAGGAGGCGCTGAGCGTCTCGGGCGTCCTGCTGAGCAAGGTCTTCAACCGGTCCGACGCCGAGGTCGCGCGGTACCGGGAGGAGAACGACCGGCAGGTGCGGCTCCAGGTGCGCCAGGCGATGGCCGGACAGGGCTTCTTCGGCGTCGTCACGGCGTTCATGGCGATCACCCCCGCGCTCGTCTACCTCGCCTCGGGCTACATGCTGGAGGGCGGCACCGAGATCTCCGCGGGCACGCTCGTGGCGTTCTCGACGCTCCAGGCGCGCCTGCTCATGCCCATGGTCTCGCTCATGCGGGTGGCGCTCGACGTGACCACCTCGCTCGCGCTCTTCCGCCGCATCTTCGAGTACCTCGACCTGGTGCCCGCGATTCGCGACCGCGAGGGCGCGACCGCCCTGCCCACCCACGACATCCGGGGCGAGGTCGAGCTGCGGGACGTCTGGTTCTCCTACCCGCCTCCGCCGACGCTCGTCGCGCCCGCGCCCGGTCCCCTGCCACGCGGGGGCGGCATGGGGATGGGCGGCGGCCGCGGCGCGATGCTCGGGTACGCGGCCATGGGCGGCGGCGTGGTGCTGGCTGGCGGGGGCCACCCGCCCGCCGCGGCCGTCGAGCGCCCGCGGTCCGCCGGCACGCCGGCGGGCGGCCACGGGAGCCTCCGCCCGGTCGGCGACGGCGCGCCCGAGGGCTCCGGGCCGGACGGCTCCCCGACGGACGGTTCTGCGTCGGACCACTCCCCGGCCGACGGGCCGGGACCCGGCCGCACGTGGACGGTGCGCGGCGTGTCCTTGCGCATCGAGCCCGGCCAGCTGGCGGCGTTCGTCGGCCCCTCCGGCGCAGGCAAGACGACGTTGAGCTACCTCGTCCCCCGGCTCTACGAGGTCGACTCCGGTGCTGTCCTCATCGACGGCCACGACGTCCGCGACCTCACGCTGGCCTCCGTCGCGGACGCCGTCGGGATGGTCACGCAGGACCCGTACCTCTTCCACGCGAGCATCGGGGACAACCTCCGCTACGCGCGCCCGGACGCGAGCGACGACGAGCTGGCCGCCGCGGCCCGGGCGGCGAACATCCACGACCGGATCATGGCGTTCCCGGAGGGCTACGCCACGACCGTGGGCGAGCGCGGGTACCGGCTCTCCGGCGGTGAGAAGCAGCGGCTGGCGATCGCGCGCGTGCTGCTCAAGGACCCGAGGATCCTCATCCTCGACGAGGCGACCTCGGCGCTGGACACCGCGTCGGAGCGGCTGGTGCAGCAGGCGCTGAACCAGGTCATGGCGGGGCGGACGACGATCGCCATCGCGCACCGCCTCTCCACGATCCGGCACGCGGACGTCATCGTGGTGGTCGACGCGGGACGCATCGCGGAGCGCGGGACGCACGACGAGCTGCTCGCGACGGGCGGTCTGTACGCGCGGCTGTACGCCGAGCAGTTCGGTGGCGGCAGCGTCGAGGCGCGCTTCGCGGACGGGGTGATGTTCACCGACGGCGTCGTCCTCGCGCAGCCCGGGCACCCCGAGCGCTGAGGTCGAACGGCCCGCGACGACGTCCCCGGGCTCCCGAGTTGCAGGGCGACGGCGCCCGCGGGACGGTGGACCGCAGCCGCGGCGCCGGTTCACCGCGGCGGTGGTGGCACGTTCACCGGACCTTCACGACCCGCCGGAACACCGGTGGCGGCGGGCGCGTTGAGAGTGCAGGACGACAGACAGACCCACCGGGCGGGAGTGATCCTCTCTGCCCGCCCAGCGGCCAAGGAGGTCACGCGATGGCTGACCGATCACTGCGCGGTATGCGCATCGGTGCCCACAGCATGGAGTCGGACGTGGGCGTGGAGTTCGCCCCGCGGTTCCAGGCGTACTACGACTGCCCCAACGGGCACACGATCATCCTGCCCTTCTCGGCCGAGGCGGACGTGCCGGTCGTGTGGGAGTGCCGCTGCGGCGAGGAGGCCCTCCTCCGGGACGCCAGCAAGCCCGAGCCCAAGGCCGGCAAGGCGCCCCGCACCCACTGGGACATGCTGCTCGAGCGCCGCACGGTCGGAGAGCTCGAGGAGCTCCTGACCGAGCGCCTCGAGCTGCTGCGCGCCGGGAAGCTGCGCCGCTCCGCCTGACGGCGGTCACCAGCGCGACCGAAGGCCGCCACCCCACGGGGTGGCGGCCTTCGTCATGTCGTGCCGACCCGCGGCCCTCGCCGCGGCACGCGCTGTCCTGGCGCGGGACGGGGTGTCAGCGCACGCGCTGGGCCGTGCGCGGGGCGTCCGCGGCGGCGAGCCGGTCCGCGCGCGGGATGCGGCGGGCCCCGGCGATGCCCGCGACGACCGTGATCGGCCCGAGCACCCGCAGCACCCACGCGATCGCGTCGCCGTAGCGCGTCGCCGGCGTGAGCTCGGTGCGCAGCGGGAGCGAGGCGACCATCTGCTCGGCCGTGAAGAGCCCCGTCGTCTGCGTCAGCACGCCGTTGGGCGTGATGACCCCGCTGACACCCACGGTGGAGATCTGGATGGTGGCCCGCCCGTGCTCCATGGCCCGCAGGCGGCTCATCGCGAGCTGCTGGGTGGACTCGTCGGAGCGGCCGAACGTCGCGTTGTTCGTCTGGACGAGGAGCACCTCTCCCCCGGCCTGGACGGCGTCGCGCACGATGCCGTCGTACGCGACCTCGAAGCAGATGACGTCCGCGAGGCCGACGGTGCGGCCCAGGCGCGGGGACTCCAGCTCGATGAGCCCGACGCCCTGCCCGGGGACCATGTCCGTGCTCACGCGGTCGACCGCGTCCGAGAAGCGGCGGGCGACGTCGCGCATGGGCACGTACTCGGCGAACGGCGCGGGGTGCTGCTTCGCGTAACGGTCCACCACGCCGAGCTCGGGGTCCCAGAGCTGGGACATGTTGAGCCGACCGCCGTCGGCCGGGAACTCCTGCGTCCCGACGAGCAGCGGCGCGTCGAGCGCCCGGGCCGCTCCCTGCACGGCGGCGCCGGCCGCCTCGTCGACGGTCGGGTCGATGTCGGAGCCGTTCTCGGGCCAGACGACCAGGTCCAGGTCTCCCGGCGCGACGACGTCCAGCAGGGCGTACGTCCCCGCGACGTGGTTGTCGAGCACCTCGCGCGCCTGCTGGAACGAGTCCAGGCCTCGGTCGGGCACGTTCCCCTGCACGGCGCCCACCTCGAGCCGGCCGGCGTCGGGCGCCGAGCCCAGCGGCAGCAGCCAGCCGCTGCCCACGAGCGCTGCCGCCACGATGAGGTAGCCGCTGGCGGCCCCGACGTCGATGCGGCGCAGCGCCAGGAGGGCGAAGGCCACGATCACGCCACCGACCACGACGAGCAGCGAGACCAGCGGCGCACCGCCCGCCCACGCCCAACGGCCGAGCGGCGAGTCCGCGTGGGCGAAGGCGAGCCGTCCCCAGGGGAAGCCGCCGAACGGCAGCACCTGCCGCGCCTCCTCGGCGGCCACCCAGATCAGCGCGAACGCCGGGACCTGGAGCCTCCGGGCCGACCAGATGACGGCACCGCGCCGGGCCCACGCCCACGCGGCACCCACGAGGCCGACGAACGCTGCCTCGACGAGGGACAGGGCGGCCCACGGGATCTCGCCCACCGAGCCCTGGATCCAGGTGAGGTGGGGCAGGAAGAACGCCAGGCCGAAGGTCAGCCCGACGAGGAAGTTCCAGCGCGCGCTGTCGCGCCCGAAGGCGATGAACAGCAGGGCGACGGCGACGAGGCTCAGGGGCCAGAGCCCGAGGCCGGGGAAGCTCGCGTCGCACACCAGGCCCGCCACGACGGCCAGGATCAGGCTGGTGATCCGGCGGGGAGGGGCGAAGGGCACGCCTCCAGGGTAACCGCGCGGCAGAGCGGTCGTGCTCCCCCGCGGCACCGACCGACCGGCCCGCATGTCCTTCGGACCGGACGTCGCCCCCCGAGGGACACGACGCCCGTTGTCTACTGAACATGCGGGCCAAGCCGGTGCCCTCGACCGGGGCGGACCGATCAGCCTCGAGGGCGACCGGGTCCGCGAACCGCGGGGAGGAACACCCGAAAACCTACCGGCTCACCACGCTCCGTCAAGCCGACGAAAGCGCAGGTCACGACCATCGCCGCAGGTCATCCGGACGTCCGCGCGAGGGGGTGAGATTCGCCGGACGGCGTGTCCGTCGGCGTGTCGCGACGATTCCTCAGCCGAGCTCGTCGTGCAGCACGACGCCGTCGCGCAGCGTCCGCAGGCACCGCGGCGGCGCCACGTCGGGGCCCAGCTCCGGCAGCAAGGGCGTACCCGCGCGGGGGTCCGTGCTCCACGCCGCGACGCGTCCGTCCGGTGCCTGGACCGCGAGGCTGTCGGCCCGCCACACGGCGAGCGTCGCGGGCGCACCGAGGCGGATCTCGCCGGCGCCCGTGTGGTCCAGGCCCGCCGCGCGCCACCCCCCGCGCGTGTGCGCCCGGAACGCCGCGCGCGCCGAGACGCGCTGCCCCGGGTCGTGGTGCTCGATCGCCGCGCGCACGGCACCCCACGGGTCGAACGGGGTCACCGGGCTGTCGGAGCCGAGGGCGAGCGGCACGCCGGCGGCCGCGAGGTCGGCGAGGGGGTTGAGCCCGGCGGCGCGCGTCGCCCCGAGCCGGCGCGCGTACATGCCGCCCGGGTGGCCCCAGCGGGCGTCGAACGCCGGCTGCACGCTGGCGACGACGCCGAAGAGCACCATGGCGGCGAGCGCGCGGGCGTCGACCATCTCCGCGTGCTCGATCCGGTGCCGCCCGCCCCGGACGGCGATGGAGCCCTCCGCGTCGGCGGCGAGCTCGAAGCCCTGCAGCACCTCCTCCATGGCGCGGTCGCCGATGACGTGGAAGGCGGCGTGCTTCCCGGCCCGGCCGACGGCCGCGAGGTGGGCCGCGACCTCCTCGGCGCTCAGGTAGAGCTCCCCGCTCGCCCCCGCGGCGCCCGGCGCCAGGTCCGCGTACGGGGCGCGGAGAGCCGCCGTGCGGGAGCCGAAGGACCCGTCGACGCACAGGTCGCCGCCGATGCCGGTCAGTCCGGGCACCTGTGCCAGGAGCGAGCGGGCGTCGTCCTCGGTCGCGCAGAGCTCGGCCCGGTAGCCGACGACGAGCGGCAGGCCGCCGGCGGGGTCGCGCGAGATCTCGAGCAGCCGCACGAGGTCGTCGAGCTCGTCGCTGCTCGGCATGCTGTGCTCGTGCACCGAGGCGATCCCCGCTGCGGCCGCGGCCTCCAGCGCGGCCCGGTGCAGGGCATCGCGGTCCGCGCGCATGCCGGCGTTGACCACCGTCATGGCGCGGTCGAGGGCCTCCCCCGTCACGAGGCCGTCGTGGCGCCACCCCGGCAGCGTGTCGCACCCGGCCACGCGCGCGAACGACGAGGAGACCACGGCCGAGTGGACGTCCGTGCGCAGGAGCACGACGGGCGCGCCCTCGCCCACCCGGTCGAGCTCCTCACGCGTCGGCGGGCGGTTCTCCGGCCACGACGTCTCGTCCCAGCCGCGCCCCACCAGGGGTGAGGAGGGACCGAGGTCGCGCGCGCGCCGGGCCGCGTCCGCGACCGTGCCGAGCGCCGCCGCGAGGGTCGCGACGCCCGATCCGGCGCCGAGATCCACGGACCGCAGCGCGCCGCCGGTCTGGAGGACGTGCACGTGCGCGTCGACGAAGGCGGGCGTCACGAGCGCACCGTCGAGGTCGACCACCTCGTCGACCCCGTCGAGGACCGTGTGGACGGTCGCCTCGCTGCCGAGCCACGCGACCTGCCCGTCGGCGACGAGGACGGCCTCGGCGAACGGGTCGGCCGCGGAGTGGATGACGCCGTTGCGGTAGAGGGTGCTGGCCACGGGCCGAACGTATCGCAGGCCTCAGACGGAGCTGTACGCGACGACCCCCCGGCGTACCTGGTCGACGGCGCGCCGGGCGGCGGCGCGGGTCGTCGGCGTCGGCGCCGCCTGGGCGATCTGGTCGAGCAGGTCGACCACCTGCTTGCACCACCGCACGAAGTCGCCGGCGGCCAGGTCCGTGCCCTGGAGCACCGTCGCCAGCCCTCGGCCGCTCGCCCAGCGATGGATCGGCTCGACGAGCCCGAAGTCCAGCGGACGGGTGGCGCCGAGCCCGTGCGCGAGCTCGATGTCCTCGAGCCGCGACCAGGCGCGCACCGTGGCGTCGAGCGCCTGGGCGAGCCTGCCCTGCGGTCCACCGGGCACGGGAGGTGCCGCGTCCCGCTCCTCGCGCCGCGCCTCGAAGACGACGCCCGAGACGGCCGCGGCGAGCGCCGGCGCGTCGAGCCCGTCCCAGATGCCGGTGCGCAGGCACTCCGCGACCAGGAGGTCGCTCTCCGCGTACAGCCGCCGCAGCCACTGCCCGGCGTCGGTCACGCGCGTGCGGGCCGGTCCCCGCGCGGGGCCGGCCACCGCCTCGGCGTCCGTCCGGTGCTCGTCGGTCACCAGCTCCAGGTAGCCGGTCTCGGTGAGCACGTCGCAGATCCGGTCGAAGATGCGCGCGATCGAGCTCGTGCGGCCGTCGATCCGGCGCACGAGCGCGTCGTGCTCGCGCTTGAGCCGGTGGTACCGCTCGGACCACCGGGCGTGCTCCTCGCGCTCGGAGCAGCCGTGGCAGGGGTGGTTGCGCAGCCGCCGTCGGAGGTCGGCGAGGGTCGCGTCGTCCGCGGCGGCCGAGCCGTTCCTCCCCCGGCCCCGCGGGCGCTCCGCGGCGGCGCCGCCCTTCGGCGGTTCGGCGAGGGCGGTGTTCATCGCCGAGACCAGGTCTCGCCGGGACCCGGGGTTGCGCGGCGCGAAGCCCTTGGGGATGCGCACGCGTGTCACGGTGCGCACCCCGCCCGCGAGCTCCCCGACGCTCAGCACGCGCACCTTCCGCTCCCCCGTCAGGACGGTGGGCCGCGGGCCGTCGAGGCCCGCGTCCCGCCCGGGGTCGAGCACGACCGCGAAGCCTGCCCGGCGTCCGACCGGGATCTCCACGACGTCGCCCGCGCGCAGCTGCTGCAGGCTGGTCAGCACCTCGGACCTCCGGGCCCGGACGGCCTCGCGGGACAGCGACTGCTCCCGGTCCGCGACCTTGCGGCGCAGGTCCGCGTACTCCGCGAAGTCGCCGAGGTGGCACGTCATCGCTGCGGCGTAGCCCTCGAGCGCCTCGGCGTGGGCCTTCGCCTGGCGTGCCAGGCCGACGACGGCGCGGTCGGCCTGGAACTGCGCGAAGCTCGTCTCGAGCACCTCGCGCGCGCGGTCGCGTCCGACCTGGGCGACGAGGTTGACGGCCATGTTGTAGGTGGGCCGGAAGCTCGAGCGCAGCGGGTAGGTCCGGCGCGACGCCAGCCCTGCCAGCGCCACGGGGTCGAGCCCGCCGTGGTCCACGACGACGGCATGCCCCTCGACGTCGATGCCCCGGCGCCCGGCGCGTCCGGTGAGCTGGGTGTACTCCCCCGGCGTGATGTCGACGTGCGCGGAGCCGTCCCACTTGGTCAGCTTCTCCAGCACGACCGACCGGGCCGGCATGTTGATGCCCAGCGCCAGGGTCTCGGTGGCGAAGACGACCTTGACCAGGCCGCGCGAGAACAGCTCCTCGACCGTCTCCTTGAACAGCGGCAGGAGCCCGGCGTGGTGGGAGGCGATCCCCCGCTCGAGCGCCTGGCTCCACTCCCAGAACCCGAGCACCGCCAGGTCCTGGCGCGGGATCGCCGCGCACCGCTCCTCGACCACGGCGCGGATCTGCGCCTCCTGCTCGGCCGTGGTGAGCCGCAGGCCGGCGCGCAGGCACTGCTGCACCGCGGCGGCGCACCCCGCGCGGGAGAAGATGAAGTAGATCGCGGGCAGCAGGGCGGCGTCGTCGAGCTGCTCGACGACGGCGAACCGCGGCGGCGGTCGCCGGGCTCCCAGGCGGGCGGCGCCGCGGGTCTGCGGCCGTCCGCGGCCCCCGCCCCGGTACCCGCGGTCCCCCGGGCCGCGGGAGCCGTCGGCGCGGTCGACGCGCCGCAGCGCGACGGCGAGGTCCGGGTTGATGGGCGGGTCCACCCCCGGCGCCGTGGGGTCGACGTGGCCGGCGTAGAGGTCGTACAGCGCGTCGGCCGCCAGGACGTGCTGCCACAGCGGCACGGGGCGCGTCTCGCTGACCACGACGGCCGTGTCGCCGCGGACCATCGTGAGCCAGTCGCCGAACTCCTCCGCGTTGGAGACCGTGGCGGACAGCGAGACGAGCTGCACGTCGTCGGGCAGGTGGATGATCACCTCTTCCCAGACCGGGCCACG
Organism: Actinotalea sp. JY-7876; assembly: GCF_014042015.1. Taxonomy (NCBI): domain Bacteria; kingdom Bacillati; phylum Actinomycetota; class Actinomycetes; order Micrococcales; family Cellulomonadaceae; genus Actinotalea; species Actinotalea sp. JY-7876. The sequence goes on from NZ_CP059493.1 coordinate 1,760,927, forward strand.
GAAGCGGTCGGCCAGGTAGTGCACCTCGTCCATCGCGACGTAGCCCAGGCCGTCCAGGGCGCGGGAGCCCGCGTAGAGCATGTTGCGCAGCACCTCGGTCGTCATGACGACGACCGGGGCGTCGCCGTTGACCGTGGTGTCGCCCGTGAGGAGGCCGACGTTCTGCGCCCCGTGGCGCCGGGCCAGGTCGGCGTACTTCTGGTTGCTCAGCGCCTTGATCGGCGTCGTGTAGAACGCCTTGCGGCCCTGCTGGAGCGCGAGGTGGACGGCGAACTCGCCCACGACCGTCTTGCCGGCGCCCGTCGGTGCCGCGACGAGCACACCGCGCCCGCCCTCGAGCGCCCCGCAGGCCTCGAGCTGGAAGGGGTCCAGACCGAAGGGGTAGCCCTCGGCGAAGGCGGCGAGCTCGCTGCGCTGGAAGGCGGCCCGGCGGCGCGACGCCGCGTACCGCTCGGCCGGGGAGGACATGGCTCCAGCCTAGGCAGCGGTGAGCGCCTCGGCCCGTCGGTCCGCCCTGCGGTCGTGCAGCACGCAGAGGCCCAGGGCGAGGACGTAGAGCGCGCACATGGGGATGGCGAGCGCGAACATCGAGATCGCATCGGCGGTCGGCGTCGCGACCGCCGCGAAGACGAAGGACAGCAGCACCGCCCACCGCCAGCCCGCGCGCCAGGTGTCGGCGCGCACGAGGTTGGCCGCGTTGAGCCCGACCATGACGACGGGGAGCAGGAAGGCGATGCCGAAGGCGAGCACCATCTTCATGATGAACTCGAGGTAGCCCTGGGCGTCGATGAGGTTCGCGGCCCCCGGGGGCGTGAAGCCGCTGAGGATGGCCACGGCCTTGGGCAGGAGGAACCACGCGAGGGCGCCGCCGACGAGGAACAGCGGGACCCCGGCGCAGACGAAGCCGACAGTCGTCCAGCGCTCCCGGCGCGTGAGGCCCGGCGCGACGAACGCCCAGAGCTGGTAGATCCACCACGGGCTGGTCACGATCGCGCCCGCGAAGAGCGAGACCTTGATCTGCAGGTCGAGCGGTGTGGCGACGCCGCCGAAGTTCAGCGTGATGAGGTCGCCGCGCGCGGCCGCGAGCTCGACCACCGGCTCCTGGAGCAGCTCGAACAGGGGCACGTACCAGAGCCACGCGACGGCCGCGCCGACGACGACGCCGGCCGCCGCGAGCAGGACGCGGTTGCGGAGCTCGCGGATGTGCTGGCGCAGCGGCATGCGGCCGTCCGCGGTGCGCCGCGGGCCGCGCCGCCGGCGCGCAGCCTCAGGCGCGGCGCGACTCACCGTCGTCGTCGCTCACGCGCGGCGGCGTGGTGGCGGGGGGTGGCGTGGTCACGGGCGGCGCGTCGACGGGGTACGTGGTGCTCGGCGTGGGCGGCGTGGTGACCGGGGGGACGCCGCTGCCCGCCGCCGGGTGGTCCTGCTGCATGTCCTTGACCTCGGACCGGAAGATCTTCATCGACTTCCCGACGCTCCGCGCGAGGTCCGGCAGGCGCCGGGCCCCGAACAGGAGCAGGACGATCGCGAGGAGGATCAGCCACTCCCAGCCGCGCAGGTTCACGTCAGTCCCTTCCGATCGTTGGCCTCCATGCTAGCCGTCGCGGCCCGGGCCACGTCCGGGCCTCAGCGCGACAGCGCCTGCCAGCGCCGGTAGGCGGCCTCGTGACGCTGCGCGCGCGCCTCGCGGCGGCGCGCGGTCGCGACGCGGGTCGCGTCGCGCCGGGCGCGGGCGGCGTCGAGGTCGGCGAGGTCGACCGGGGCGGGCTCGGTGGCCGCCGGGGCGAGCTGCTCCGCCCGCTCGGCCACCTGTGCGAGCACCTCGGTCGCGCGGCTGAGCTCCAGCACCAGGGCCTTGCCCGAGCGGTAGAGGCGCCGTCCCAGGAAGAACGCGCCGACGAGCGTGCCGATGACGAGGAGCGTCCACACGCTGAACCAGAGCACCGGGACAGGCTAGCGGGCCCCTGGTCCGCCCTCGGCCGGTTCGTACGCGGCGAGCGCGCGCCGGGCGGCGTCGGCGGCGTCCGTCGCGGCGTCGACCGGGTCGACGTCGCGGACCCGCGGTGCCACCCGCAGCAGGAGCTGGCGCAGCCACGCGGGCGACCCGACGCGCAGCGTGACCCGGAAGCCGCCGTCGGCGAGCTCCTCGGTGTCCTCCACCGGCAGCTGCTCGGCGACCCAGCGTGCGCTGCCCTCCAGCTCGATCACGACGCGCTGGTGGTCCTCCCGCGGGCGGAACGTCGCCTCCGGCAGGCGCTCCGGGCGCCGCTCGGCCGGCTCGTCGAGCACCTCCGCCGCGAGCACGCGGTCCAGCCGGAAGAGCCGCTCCCCGCCCACGCCGCGGTCCCAGCCCTGCAGGTAGGAGTGCTCGTCGCTCGTGAGGAGCTGCCACGGGTCGACGTCGCGCTCGCTGGGCCGGTCCGCCGCGTCGACGTAGCGCACGCGCAGACGACGTCCGCCGGCGAGGGCCTGCCGCACGGTGGCGACGACCTCCGGCGCGGCCTCGACCGAGAGCTGCACGTCGACGGTCGCCGCGGCCTCGCCGGTGGCCGCCGTCAGGGTCGCCAGCGTGCTCGCGAGCACCTCGCGCTGCCCCGGCTCCAGGGCCGGGCCGACGGCCTCCTGCAGGGCACGCAGCGCGGCGACGAGGGCGACCGCCTCGCGCGTGCCGAGCCGCAGCGCGTGCGACATGCCGCGCGCCTGCGTCAGGTGCAGCACGCCGGACTCGAGCGAGCCGGCGTCGAAGTCGATGAGGTCGTCCGGCCAGTAGCCCGGCGTGCCGGACATCCACAGCGTGTCGACGTCGGCGAGCACCTGCTGCGGCGTCACGCCGAAGTGCGCCGCGACCTCGTCCACGCTCACGCCGGGGGTCCGGTCCAGGTAGGCCACCATGCCGAGCAGGCGGACGAGCCGCTCCGGGGTGCGCTCAGCCACGGGTCACCTCCGGCGCGAGCCGCTCCCCCATCTCGACCGCCGCGCGCAGGCGCCGCACGACGGCGTCCCGCAGCGAGGACGGCGCGAGCACGACGACGCCGTCGGTGTAGCCGGTGACCTCCTCGGCGAGCTCGGCCGTGCGGGTGTACGGCAGCGCGACGACGTCGGTGCCCGGCGGCGCGGGCGGCAGGTCCGGCGGCGGCTCGGCGTGGGCGACCTCGGCGGCGTGCCGAGCCGCCCGGGCCCGCAGGGCGCCGGCCCGGTCGGCCGCCACGGCGAGCCAGGCGACGCGCTCCTCACCGCGCTGCGCGACCGCGACCAGCTCGCGCGCGTCGGTGCCGGTGGGCACCGTGAACGCGCCGGGCGGTCCCACGGTGCGCACGGGCCCCTCGATGCGGCTGAGCCGGAACACGCGCGCGCCCGCGCGGTCGCGGTCGTGGCCGACGAGGTACCAGCCCCCGCGGCTGGCGACGAGACGCCAGGGCTCGACGACGCGGCGGCGCACCTCGCCCGTGCTCGCCGTCCGGTAGGTGAAGGTGACGACCTGGCGGTCGTGCGCGGCGTCGAGCAGGGGTGCGAGCGCCGGGCCCGCCGGGTTGAGGCGCGGCGAGAGCCCGGCGACCGTGTCGGCCTCGGACGGCGTCGCGCCGACGACGCGCAGCTTGGTCAGGCCGCGGGCCGCGTCCGAGCGCAGCACCTGCCCCTGCCAGAAGTCCGCCGCCAGCGCCAGCACACCGAGCTGGGCCGCGGACAGCTCCATGGGCGGCAGGGCGTACGCGTCGGGGTCCACGCGGTACCCGAGGTCGTCGCCGTGCGCGGCGCTCGTCACCGTCACGACGGGGATGCCGAGCTCGCGCAGCGTCTCCTTGTCGCGCTCGAACATGCGCTCGAACGCGTCGGTCGACGCCGCGTGGTCGTAGCCCGCGACGGAGGTGCGGATCTGCTCCTTGGTCATGCGGTGCTGGGTGTTCACCAACGCGATGACGAGGTTGAGCAGCCGCTCGGCGGGAGGCAGGGCGTCGGGCATCGGCACCACGCTAGCGGCCGGTAGCGTGCATGCGTGATCTCCTGGCGCTCGGCAACGGTGGTGTCGCGCGGCGCGTCGTGGACGGGAGCCGTCGAGCTCGCGGTCCGCACCGACGACGGCGCGCAGCTCAAGGCGCTGGCGCACCCTGCCCTGGTGGGCGAGCCGCAGGCCGGCGACCGGGTGCTGCTCAACGTCTCCGCGCAGGTCCGCGGCCTGGGGACAGGCGGCTACGCGCTGGTCGTGGCGCTGCCGGACGCCCTGCCGCCGGACCCGCCCGCCGGCCCGGGGCACCTCGTCAAGGCGCGGTACACCCCCCTGCAGGCCATGGTGCTGGGCGTCGACGAGCAGGAGTCGGGGCACCACGCGCTCCTGGCCGACGCGGACGACCTGGCCGGCCTGCCGGTCGTGGTCGCGGACCTGCACTCCGCGCTGCCCGCGGTCGTCGCGGGGGCGCGCGCGGCCGCCGCCGACGCCGGTCGGGCCGCGCCGCGGGTCGTGTACGTCATGACCGACGGCGGCGCGCTGCCGGCGTGGTTCTCGCGGACGGTCGCGGGCCTGCGCGACGCGGGCTGGATCGACGCGTGCGTCACGGTGGGCCAGGCCTTCGGGGGCGACCTCGAGGCCGTCACCGTCCACACCGGGCTCCTCGCGGCCCGGCACGTGCTCGACGCCGACGTCGTGGTCGTGGCGCAGGGGCCCGGCAACCTCGGCACCGGCACGCGCTGGGGCTTCTCCGGCGTCGCGGCGGGCGAGGCCGTGAACGCCGCGGCGACCCTCGGGGGGCGCGCCGTCGCGTCGCTGCGCGTCTCCGGGGCCGACGCACGGGAGCGGCACCGCGGCGTCTCCCACCACTCCCTGACCGCCTACGGGCGCGTCGCGCTCGCCCCCGCCGACGTCGTCGTGCCGGTGCCGGAGGGCCCGGGGGCCGGTGACGGCGACCGCGGAGCCTTCCTCGCGCACGTCCGCGCGCAGGCGCAGGCGCTGTGCGCGCCGGCCGGACGCCACCGGCTCGTGGAGATCCCCACGGGCGCGCGGCTGCTCGCCGCGCTCGCCGAGAGCCCCGTCAGGCTGTCGACGATGGGCCGGGGCCTGGACGCGGACCCGGAGGGTTTCCTCGCCGCCGCCGCCGCGGGCGTGCACGCCGCGGGGCTCGCGGCAGCCTCCGCCTGAGCGGCGCCCGTCAGTCGTCGCGCGAGGTCGGGCTGTGCCGCGCCACGAGGGTGGCGAGCCGCCGCGCCTCGGCCGCGGCGCGGGCGCCGTCGGCCTGCTGGACGCCCATGACGGCGAGCGTGTCGCCGTCGGCGAGGTCGAGCTGGACCCACGCCCGGCCGTGACCGAAGCGCACCGAGACGATCTCGGCCCAGGTCACGCGCCGCGTCAGCAGCAGGTTCCGGACCGTGAGCCCGTCCTGGTCGGGGACCGCGGCGACGCTCGCCTGACGCCAGCAGAACCAGGCCACGAGCACGCCGAAGCCGACGATCCCGACGAGGTCCAGCGGCGCCTGGCGGTCCGGCGCGACGCGCGGCAGGAGCACCGCGATGGCGACCATGAGCGCCAGCACGGCGCCGGCCATGCCGAGCGAGACCACCCGCGCCGCGCGGGGCCGGAAGGGCCGGTGCAGCTCGTCGTCGGGTGCGCGCACGTCAGAGCCGGCAGGCGTGGATCGAGGTGACGAGGATCGCCCGGGCGCCGACGTCGTACAGCGCGTCCATCACACGGTTGGTCTCGTCGCGGCGCACCATGGCGCGGACCGCGGCCCACTCCCGGTTGTGCAGCGGCGAGACGGTCGGCGACTCGAGACCGGGCGTGATCGCGACGGCCTGCTCGACGAGGTCCAGGGGCACGTCGTAGTCCATGAGGACGTACTGGCGGGCGGTGAGCACGCCCTGCAGCCGGCGGGTCAGGACGTCCAGGCCGGCGGGCTCGTCGACGTCGGTCCGCCGGACCAGGACCGCCTCGGACCGCAGGATCGGGTCGCCGAAGACCTCGAGGCCGGCGGCGCGCAGCGTCGTCCCGGTCTCCACGACGTCGGCGATGACGTCCGCCACGCCCAGCTGGATCGCGGTCTCCACCGCGCCGTCGAGCCGGACGATCTCCTGGGCGCTCACGCCGTGGGCGCGCAGGTGGGACGCCACGAGCACGGGGTACGACGAGGCGACGCGCCGTCCGGCCACGTCGCGCACGCCCGACAGCGCCTGGGTCGCCGGCGCCGCGAAGCGGAAGGTCGACCGCGCGAAGCCGAGCCGCAGGTGCTCGGTCGCGGACGACGCCGAGTCGAGCAGCAGGTCGCGCCCGGTGATGCCGACGTCGACGGTGCCGGCACCGACGTACACCGCGATGTCGCGGGGGCGCAGGAAGAAGAACTCGACGTCGTTGTCCGGGTCCGGCAGCACGAGCTCGCGCGAGTCGCGCCGCTGGCGGTAGCCGGCCTCCCGCAGCATCTCGGCAGCGGGCTCGGAGAGGGATCCCTTGTTGGGGACGGCGATGCGGAGCACGGGGTCCTCGGTGTGGTGGGTGCTGGATGGTGCTGACGGGCCGGCCGCAGGACCGGTCAGAGGTGCGTGTACACGTCCTCGAGCGTGAGGCCGCGGGCGATCATGAGCACCTGCAGGTGGTAGAGCAGCTGCGAGATCTCCTCGGCCGTCCGCTCGTCCCCCTCGTGCTCGGCGGCCATCCACACCTCGGCGGCCTCCTCGACGATCTTCTTGCCGATCGCATGGACGCCGGCGTCCAGCTCGGCGACCGTGCCCGAGCCTGCGGGGCGGGTGGCGGCCTTGTCGGCCAGCTCGGCGAACAGCGAGTCGAACGTCTTCACGACGTCAGAGCCTAGACGCCCTGGTCGCGGGCGGCGGCCCCGTCCACGGCGAGGGTCCCCGCGCCGGACGACGCGGTGATCTGCTGCGCCCGGCCGGTGCGTTGCGCCCGCACCCACACGGTGAAGCCGTAGAGCACGACGGCGCCGTAGACCGCGTAGAGGAACGCCGACGGGTAGTAGCCCGCCTGCAGGAGCAGCGGCACACCGACGATGTCCACGGCGATCCAGATGAGCCAGAACTCCGTCCAGCCCCGGGCCATGCCGTAGGTGGCCAGGAAGCTCCCGGTGAAGATCCACGCGTCGGCCCACGGGCCCCAGGAGCCGAGGGCCTGGAAGACGAGCGCGGAGACCACGGTGCCGACGGCGGCCGCCACCACGAGCTGGATGCGGCCCCGGCGCCCGGCCCAGGTCGGCACGATCGCCGTGCCGTCGCCGTCCGCTCCGCCCTCGGCCTGGGCCTGCCGCCACCGGACCCAGCCGTAGACCGCGACGGCGACGAAGAAGACCTGTCGCCCGGCCTGCCCGTAGAGGTCCTTGGCCTGCGGCGTGTCGAACACGCCGCCGAGGAAGACGGTGAAGAGCAGCACGTTCCCCACGATGCCGACGGGCCAGGCCCACACCCGGCGGCGCAGGCCGCCGACGGCCGAGGCGAGCCCGAAGAGGTTGCCGATCACCTCGCGCCACAGGATGGGGTACCCGGCGATCGTGAGCTGGGCGTCGAAGAGCCAGTCGATCATCGCCGGCCCCCTCGGGGGGTGGTGATCGTGGGCGGCGTGCTGCGGAGCGCGCGCGCTGCGGCGGTCGTCATGGCATCTCCCTCGGGCGGTCAGCTCCGGGGGTGCGCGACGGGTCGCGTCGACGTCGCGCCGGCACCAGAAAGTGCCGTCGCTGACGCCACGTGCTTCCTCCCATCCGGACTTTCACCGTCGGTCCTGGAGTTCCACCAGGTCAACCGCCCTCGATCGCGGCCCGCACCGAGTGGTGCGGATCACGGTCGTGGGCGGGTCGCGGACTGTCACCGCCGGCTCGGACTTTCACCGACCCCGGAGCACGTAGTAGTTCGCCGACAGTGTGCCACAGCGTCGCTGGGGCCCGGTGGGACGTCCGGCTCAGTGCGTGGGCTCAGCGCGTGGGCTCAGTGCGCGTGGGCTTCGCGGGCGAGCGTCCGGAGCTCGTCGATCGCACCAGCGGCGTCGTCGGCCGTGTAGATCGCCGAGCCGGCGACGAAGACGTTCGCGCCGGCCTCTGCCGCACGCTCGACGGTGCTCGCGGACACGCCCCCGTCCACCTGGACCCAGACGTCCAGGCCCGCCTGCTCCACGGCCCGCCGGGCGCGCCGGATCTTGGGGAGCATGACGTCGAGGAACGGCTGGCCGCCGAAGCCGGGCTCGACCGTCATGACCAGGAGCATGTCCAGCTCCGGCAGGAGGTCCAGGAAGGGCTCGACCGGCGTCGCGGGGCGCAGCGCTAGGCCGGCCCTCGCACCGAGGCGTCGCAGCTCGCGCGCCAGCCGCACCGGCGCCCGCGCGGCCTCGGCGTGGAAGGTGACGGACGCGGCGCCGGCCTCCGCGAAGCCGGGCGCCCAGCGGTCCGGGTCCTCGATCATGAGGTGGGTGTCGACCGGCACCGGCGAGACCGCCACGATGCGCTCGACCACCGGCAGGCCGAGCGTGAGGTTGGGCACGAAGTGGTTGTCCATGACGTCGACGTGCACCATGTCGGCGCTGCCGATGCGCCCCAGCTCGCGCTCGAGGTTGGTGAAGTCGGCGGAGAGGATGCTGGGCGAGATCACGACGTCCATGGCGCCAGTGTGTCGCAGACCGAGAGCCGGTGGCGCCGGCGCGCGCCCGCCGTCGGTGCGGACGCGCGGGTCAGGGTGGGTCAGCGGCGGCGCAGCAGCGCGAGGTGCATGGCGTCGGTCCCGTGCACGTGCGGCCACAGCTGCGCCCAGGGGCCCGGCCCGAGCTCGAGCGCCGCACCGGCGCCGTCGCGCACCACGGACCTCAGCACGTCCCGTGCGTCGAGCTGCTCGACGTCGTCGCGCCGGCGCAGGACGTCCTTGACGACCAGCTGCGTCTCGGCGACGTGGGGCGAGCAGGTCACGTAGGCGACGACGCCACCCGGGCGCACCGCGTCGAGCGCGGAGCCGAGGAGCGCCCGCTGCAGCTCGGTCAGCGGTCCGACGTCGGCGGGCGTCCGACGCCAGCGCGACTCGGGCCGGCGGCGCAGCGCGCCCAGGCCCGTGCAGGGCGCGTCCACCAGGACCCGGTCGTAGACGGCCGGCTCCTCGTCCCCGACCACGCGGCCGTCGGCGCACCGCACCTCCGCGACGCCGTCGGGCAGGGCCGTGAGGGCGCCGCGGACCAGGCGGGCCCGGTGGGGCTGGACCTCGTTGGCGACGAGGGTGGCTCCCTGCTGGGCGGCGAGCGAGCCGAGGAGCGCGGCCTTGCCGCCGGGACCGGCGCACAGGTCCAGCCACCGCTCCCCCGCGAGGTCGGCGCCGGTCGGCGCCACCGGCGCGGCGGCGAGCGCGAGCGCGACGAGCTGGCTGCCCTCGTCCTGGACGCCCACCCGCCCGTCCCGCACGCCCGGCACGTCGGCGGGGTCCCCCGCGCTCATCACCACGGCGGTCGGCGCCCAGCGGCCCGGCCGGGCGTCGGCGGCGTCGGCGAGCACGTCCTGCGGGTCCGCGAGACCCGGGCGGGCCACGAGCGTGACCGCCGGGGCCGCGTTGTCGGCCTCGAGCAGGGGCGCGAGCTCGTCGGGCGAGCGCCCGTCGGCCAGGAGGGCCTGCCGCAGCGCGCGCGCGACCCAGGCCGGGTGGCTGTGCACGACGGCGTCCCGCTCGACCGGGTCCGTGCCGGCGGCGTCGGCGACGCGCTCGAGCCACACGTCCAGCGGCTCCGCGGAGACCTGGCGCAGGACGGCGTTGGCGAACTGCGCGGGGCCGGCACCGATGCGCCCGCGCACCAGGCCCACCGTCACCGAGACGGCCGCGTGCGCCGGGACGCGCATCCCCAGCAGCTGGTGGACCCCGAGGCGCAGCGCGTCGAGCACCGGCGGGTCGATCTGCGCCGTCGGGCGTCGTGCCGCGATCGCGATCACGGCGTCGTAGCGGCCCTGGAGCCGCAGCGTGCCGTAGGCGAGCTCGGTGGCGAACGCCGCGTCGCGGCCGCGGATGCCCCGCTGACGCAGGAGCGGCGGCAGGACCAGGTTGGCGTAGGAGTCGGACTCCGCGACCTCCCGCAGCACCTCGAACGCGGCGAGCCGCGCGGGGTCCGCCGTGCGGGCGCGCTCGCCGGGTGCCTGGCTCGTCCGTGCGCCGCCGCCGCCCAGGCGGGCCGGCCCGCGCTGGCGCCCGGTGGCGTCGCGGCCGCCTCCGGGGCGTCCGCCGTCCGGCCGCCCGCCCTCGGGGCGTGCGCCGTCGCGTCGTCCGTGGCGGTCGCTCATCGGGCGGCCCCTCCCCCGGTCTCCAGCACGGAGGTCTCCAGCACGGTGCCGAGCACCGCGCCGTCGAGGTCGCGCACGCCGCGCGCCCAGTCCGCCGCGGCCATCGGGCGCCGCCCGGCGGGCGAGACCTCCCCGAGCTCGACGGCGTGCGTGCCGGTCCCCACGTGGACGTGCTTCTTGCCCACCGCGACCTGGCCCGGCGCCAGGCCGGTCACCTCGGGACGCGGCACGACGGGCCCCAGGCGCAGCCGCTCGCCGTCCGGGAGCGTGGTCCACGCTCCCGGCGCCGGGGTGACGGCGCGCACCCGGCGGTCGGTCGCCTGGGCCGGGTGCTCCCAGCGGACCCGCCCGTCGTCGGTGGTCAGCCGGGGCGCGTGGCTGACGCCCTCCGCGGACTGCGGGACCGCCACCAGGGCGCCGTCCTCGAGCCCGTCGAGCGTCGCGACGAGCAGGCCGGCGCCCGCGTGCGCGAGGCGCTCCAGCAGGTCGCCCGACGTGTCCCGCGGCCGGACGGTCTCGGTGAGCGTGCCGAGCACCGGGCCGGTGTCCAGGCCCTCGTCGATGCGGAAGGTCGAGGCGCCCGTGACCTCGTCGCCGTGCAGGACGGCGTGCTGCACGGGTGCGGCGCCGCGCCAGGCGGGCAGGAGCGAGAAGTGCAGGTTGATCCACCCGAGCGGCGGGACCTCGAGCACGGCCGGCGGCAGGAGCGCCCCGTAGGCCACCACCGGTGCGCAGTCGGGTCGCACGGCGCGCACCGCCTCCCGGGTCGCCTCGTCGCGCAGCGTCGACGCCTCGATCACGGGGATGCCGGCCTCGAGTGCGCGCTCCTTGACCGGGCTCGGGCGCAGGCGCCGCCCGCGCCCGGAGGGGGCGTCGGGCCGGGTGAGGACCGCGGCGACCTCGTGGCGGGACGCGAGGAGCGCATCGAGGGCCGGCAGGGCGACCGACGGGGTGCCGGCGAAGAGCAGACGCATCCGACGATCCTAGGCTCGCGCCGTCGTCGCCCCGGCCCCCAGGTCGACGCCGAGCTCGCCGAGGTGCCGGCGCAGGGCCGCGTGCGACGTGAAGTGGTGGGCCCGCAGCCCCGCCCGCCCGGCCGCCGCGACGTTCGCGGGCGAGTCGTCGACGAAGAGCGTGCGTCCGGCGTCGAGGCCGAACCGCGTCACCGCGAGGGCGAAGATGCGCGGGTCGGGCTTGGCCAGGCCCTCCCGGCCCGAGACCAGGACGTCCTCGAGCTCGGCGACGACGGGCGCCGCCTGCGCGGCGTGGTGGAACGTCTCGGCCGACCAGTTCGTCAGGCCCAGCAGCCGCATCCCCGCGGCCCGCAGGTCCGCCACGACCTGGGGCGCCCCGTCGACCGGCCCCGGGAGCGCGTCGCGGAAGTGCGCGACGTACGTGTCGAGCATCGGCAGGTGGTGGGGGTGCGACGCCGCGAGGGCGTCGCGCGCCTGCGCCCAGGTGCGGCCCGCGTCCTGCGCGTGGTTGAAGGCGGCGAAGTCGACCTCCTCGAAGAACGCCGTGACGCTGGCGTCGTCGTGCCGGCCGACGTAGGGCAGGCGCGGCTCCCACCGCACGAGGACCTGGCCCAGGTCGAACAGCACGGCGTCGATCTGCCGGCTCACAGCACCTCCAGGGGTTCGACGACGACGCGGACGCTACCGGGCTCGCGGCGGGCGCTGCGGGCGGCGACGGCGGCGGCGACCGCGGTCGTCGCCTCGGCGGCGACCGACCACGGGGACCGGACCAGCGCCCGCACCGGGCGCAGGAGCTCGGGGTCCAGCACGTCCTGCGCGGGGGCCGGTGCGCCGTCGACCGCGAGCGGCCCCAGCACCTGGGACCCGGCGGGCAGCGCGAGGCGCCCGAGCAGGCGCTCCACGGCCTCGCGCGGCCCGTCGAGCGCGATCATGTGGACGGCCGGGGGCAGCGCGAGCTCCGAGCGCTCCGCGAGCTCGCGCTCCGCCAGGTGCCCGGGGTCCCACCGGACCAGCGCCTGGGTCGGGCGCGGCGCGCCGTCGCCCACGAGCAGCACGCGGCCGCCCGCGGCCGCCGGCCGGACCAGCGCCGCTGCCGCGGTCCAGGTCCGCAGCGCGTCCACGGCCGCGTCCAGGCCGGGCCGTGCGGTGACGACGGCGGCGTCCAGCAGCAGCGCGGCCGCGTAGCCCCCGGCGGCCCGCGGCTCGGCGCCCGGCGTGGCGACCACGAGGGCGGGCCGTTCGCCGACCTCGGCGACGACGCCGGTCGCGGCGCTCGAGACGCGGACGGTGACACCCGGGAAGGCCCGGCCGAGCTCCTCCGCGGTCCGGCCGGAGCCGACGCGCACCGAGCGGAGCGCCGTCCCCGAGCACTCGGGGCACCGCCAGCCGGTCGCGAGGCGCCCGCACCAGCGGCAGCGTGGCGGCGCGTGCGGTCCGGCGAGCTCGAGCGGCCCGCTGCAGTGCCCGCACCGGGGCGTCGCGCGGCAGGTGCCGCACGCGACGGCCGGCACGTACCCGGCGCGCGGGACCTGCACGAGCACCGGCCCGGCCGCCAGGCCGTCCTTGACCGCGCGCCAGGCGGCGCCCGGCAGGCGCGCCGCCGCCGCGGGTCCCTCGCGGGCCAGCTCGACGGACGTCAGCGCCGTCACGCGGGGGGCCGCGGCCCGCACGGCGTCCCGCGGCGGTCCCAGGGCGCGGGCGCTGCCCTCGGCGAGCCGGCGCTGGCTCGTGACCGACCGGACGTAGCCGCCCACGAGCATCGCCGCGCCCTCCAGGTCGGCGCGCACGGCGAGGACCTCGCGCGCGTGGGGGTAGGGCGCGCGCGGCTCGGCGTGCAGTCCGTCGGCGTCGTCCCAGCACACGACGAGCCCGAGGTCCGAGACGGGGGCGAGCGCCGCCGCGCGGGTGCCCACGACGACGTCGGCCAGGCCCCGGCTCACCGCGAGGAACGCGCGGTAGCGCGCCGCGGGACCGTCGTCGGCGAGCAGCCGGACGCGGCCGGACCCCGCTCCCGGCGCCCACGCCGCGACGCCCGCGGCCTCCAGGGCGCGCTCGAGGACCTCGACGTCGGCGCCCGACGGGACGACGACGAGCGCCCCGCGTCCCCCCGCCCGCGCCGCCACGACGGCAGCGGCGATGTCGCGCGCCCACCCCGTCCCGTGCCCCGAGGGGAGGGCCTGCCAGACCGCGCGCGGCGACTCCCCCGTCGCGACGCGCCGCAGGAACGCCGTGCCGCCGGGCAGCTGCGGCCACGAGCCCGTCGCCGTGTCGTCCGCGGCCCGTGCCGACGGCTCCGGCGCCGGCCACTCCTCCTGCTCGACGCGGGCGTGACGCGGCGGCACGGCCAGGCGCAGGACTTCGGCCAGCGTCCCCGCGTACCGGCGTGCGACAGCGGTCGCGGCGGCGAGGACCGCCGGGGTCAGCACGACCTCGGGCGACACGACGCGGCGCAGCGGCACCAGCTCGCCGTCGTGCTGGGCCTCGGGCCGGCGCTCGAGCACGAAGCCGTCGACGTCCTGCCCGGAGAAGCGCACCCGCACCCGGACGCCGGGCCGCGCCGCCGCGGACATCGCCTCGGGCACCGCGTACTCGAACGGCCGGTCCAGGTGCGGCTGGGAGCGGTCGACGGCGACGAGAGCCACGGGGTCCACCGCGGCGAGCTCGCCCGGGGTCCGGCGGCGCGGGCGCCGCGGCGCGGGCAGGCCCCCGAGCGTCAGCTGGACCCCTGCCTCCTCCGCCACGCCGCTCATCCCATCACGAGCGACCGACACCCCGGTGCCGTCCCCAGGGGTGGTGTGCGGAGGCCGTCGCGGTCAGGACAGCGCGGAGTGCAGGTCGAGGACGCGGTCCGTGCGCTCCCAGGTGAAGTCCGCCACCTCGCGGCCGAAGTGCCCGTAGGCGGCGGTCCGCGAGTAGATGGGCCGGAGCAGGTCGAGGTCGCGCACGATCGCGCCCGGGCGCAGGTCGAAGACCTCGCGGATCGCCGCCGTCAGGCGCCCGACCGGGACGGTCTCGGTGCCGAAGGTCTCGACGTACAGGCCCACGGGGTGCGACGCGCCGATGGCGTAGGCGACCTGCACCTCGCACCGCCGCGCCAGCCCGGCGGCCACGACGTTCTTGGCGACCCAGCGCATGGCGTACGCCGCCGAGCGGTCGACCTTCGACGGGTCCTTGCCCGAGAAGGCACCGCCCCCGTGACGCGCCATGCCGCCGTAGGTGTCCACGATGATCTTGCGCCCGGTGAGGCCCGCGTCGCCCTGCGGCCCGCCGATGACGAACTGGCCGGTCGGGTTGACGAGCAGGCGGTGGCCGACCGTGTCGAGCTCGAGCTCCTCGAGGACGGGCGCGACGACGTACTCCGCGATGTCGGGCGCCAGCGTGGCGTCGAGCGAGACGCCCGGGTCGTGCTGGGTGGACAGCACCACCGTGTCCAGCCGCACCGGGCGGTCGCCGTCGTAGCCGATGGTCACCTGGGTCTTGCCGTCGGGACGCAGGTAGTCCAGCGAGCCCTCCTTGCGGACCATCGCCAGTCGCTCCGCGAGGCGGTGCGCGAGCCAGATCGGCAGCGGCATGAGGGACGGGGTGTCGTCGCTGGCGTAGCCGAACATCAGGCCCTGGTCGCCGGCGCCCTGCGCCTCGACCGGGTCGTCGAAGCCGGAGCTGGTCGCGTCCTGCCGCAGCTCCCAGGCCTTGTCGACGCCGGCGGCGATGTCCGGCGACTGCTGGCCGATGGACACCGAGATGCCGCAGGACGCGGCGTCGAACCCGATCGTCGAGGACGTGTAGCCGATCCGGCTGAGCACCTCGCGCACGACCTGCGGGATCTCCACGTACGCCTCGGTGGTCACCTCGCCGGCGACGTGGACCAGGCCGGTGGTGACCATGGTCTCGACCGCCACGCGGGCCGCGGAGTCCTGCGCGAGCATCGCGTCGAGGATGCCGTCGGAGATCTGGTCGCAGACCTTGTCGGGATGCCCCTCGGTCACGGACTCGGACGTGAACAGGCGCAGCTCGTCGGTCATGCCGTCAGCCTAGCCGCGCGACGACGGCGTCCAGGAGCGCGTGCGCGACCTCGGCCTTGGTCCCCTGGGCACGGGCGACCTCCTCGCCGCGGGCGTCCAGCACGACGACGTCGTTGTCCGGCGTGCCGAAGCCCCGTCCGGGGCCGACGGCGTTGACCGCCAGCAGGTCGGCGCCCTTGCGCAGGGCCTTGGCGCGTCCGTGCTCGAGCACGTCGCCCGTCGCGTCGCCCGTCTCCGCGGCGAAGCCGACCACGACCTGGCCGGGTCGCAGCCGGTCGGTGACGAGCTCCGCCAGGACGTCGGGGTTCTGCACGAGCTGCAGGGTGGCGCCGTCCGAGCCGCTCTTCTTGAGCTTGTGGTCCGCGACGGTGGCCGGCCGGTAGTCCGCGACCGCGGCCGCCATGACGACCACGTCGGCGGTGCGGGCGGCGCGGCGCACCGCGTCGCGCAGCTCGGCGGTGGTCTCGACGTGCTCGACGCCCACGCCCTCGGGCGCGGGGAGCTCGACGTTGGCCGCCACGAGCGTGACGTCGGCGCCGCGCTCAGCGGCGGCCTTGGCGATCGCCCAGCCCTGCCGGCCGGTCGACCTGTTGCCGAGGAACCGCACCGGGTCCAGCGGCTCGCGCGTGCCCCCGGCGGAGACGACGACGCGCCTACCCGCGAGGTCGAGCGGCGCGCGGCGGTCGTCCGGCCGTGAGGCTGCCCCGTGACGGTCGGCACCCTCGACGAGCGCCAGCGCCGCCGCCGCGATCGCAGCCGGCTCCGGCAGCCGCCCCGGGCCGGTGTCGGCGCCCGTGAGTCGGCCGGAGTCGGGGTCGAGCACGTGCACGCCCCGGCTGCGCAGGGTGGCGACGTTGGCACGGGTCGCCGGGTGCTCCCACATCTCGGTGTGCATCGCGGGCGCGAGCAGGACGGGGCAGCGCGCCGTGAGCAGCACGGCGGTGAGCAGGTCGTCGCTGCGACCGGCGGCCGCTCGCGCGAGCAGGTCGGCGGTGGCCGGGGCGACCACCACGAGCTCCGCCTCGCGGCCGATGGCGACGTGCTCGACGGCCTCGACCCGCTCGAAGACCCCCGCCGTGACGGGGTGGCCCGAGAGCGCCTCCCAGGTCGCCCGCCCGACGAACTCGAGCGACGAGGGCGTGGGCACGACGCGCACGTCGTGCCCCGCCTCCGTGAGCAGGCGCAGGAGCAGGGCGGCCTTGTACGCCGCGATGCCGGCGCTGACGCCGAGGACGATCCGCACGCCCCGCTCCCGATGTCTCGTGCCGCCCGCGGACGACGAAGCGCTCAGCCCTCGGTGGGCGTGACGGTCAGGAGGCCGGCGTTGATCTCGCGCATCGCGATCGAGAGCGCCTTCTCCTGGTGGCGCGCCTCGACGAGCGGGCCCACGTACTCCAGCAGGCCCTCGTTGAGCTGCGAGTAGTACGCGTTGATCTGGCGCGCGCGCTTCGCGGAGTAGATGACGAGGGCGTACTTCGAGTCGGCGGCCGCGAGCAGCTCGTCGATCGGCGGGTCGGTGATGCCCTCGGGTGCGGCGACGGTTCCGGCCATGTCTAGCTCCGTGTTCTCTCGGCTGTGCGTCCCGGCGCAGCGTGGCGCGTGCGGGTCCTGGCTGACGATCGTGGGGTCCGCGGGCGGCTGACGTCGCAGCTCCCCCGGCGGGACGAGGCCCGCCGGTGCGACGGCACACGGTGGGCGACGGCCCATCCTACCTCGGCGTCAGTCCCATGACCTCGACCAGCTCGTCCGTCGCGCGCCGGACGTCGTCGTTCACGATGACGTGGTCGAACTCGCTCTCCGCGGCGAGCTCCACCTTGGCCGTCGTGAGGCGGCGCTCGCGCTCCTCCGCGTCCTCGGTGCCGCGGCCGACCAGGCGGCGCACGAGCTCCTCCCACGAGGGCGGCGCGAGGAAGACGAAGCGCGCCTCCGGCATCGCGAGCCGCACCTGGCGGGCACCGGCGAGGTCGATCTCGAGGAGCGCGGGCCGACCCGCGGCGAGCTGCTCGAGGACCGGACCGCGCGGCGTGCCGTAGCTGTTGCGCCCGTGGACGACGGCCCACTCGAGCAGCTCGCCCTTGGCGACCATCTCGGCGAAGGCCTCGGGACCGACGAAGTGGTAGTGGACGCCGTCGATCTCCCCGGGTCGCGGGGCGCGCGTCGTCGCGGACACCGAGAGCCACACCTCGGGGTAGCGGGCACGGATGTCGGCGGAGACGGTGCCCTTGCCGACGGCGGTGGGGCCGGCGAGGACGGTCAGGCGTGCGGGTGACGTGTCGGTCAAGGCGTCGATCAGCCGAACCGCTCGATGAGCGCCTGCGCCTGGTGCGGGCCCAGGCCGCGCAGGCGGCGCGTCTCGGAGATCCCGATGTCGGCCATGATCGCGCGGGCCTTGACCTTGCCGACGCCCGGCAGGGACTCCAGGAGGGCGGAGACCTTGAGCTTGCCGATCACGTCGTCGGTGCGGCCCTGCTCGATCACCTCGGCGAGGGAGCCCTGGGAGTACTTGAGGCGGTTCTTCACCTCGGCACGCGCCTGGCGCGCGGCGGCGGCCTTCTCGAGCGCTGCAGCGCGCTGCTCAGGAGTCAGCGGGGGTAGGGCCACGCGTGGTCACCTTCTTCGCGGAGGGAGGAGTCCCGGATCGCGTCGAACCTAGCGATCTCGGAGGGTCAGGGCAATCGGCGCTGGTCAGCGCCGGGCTCAGCGCAGCGCGGCGGCCACCTCGTCGACGGTCCGCGCGGTCGCGGCGCGCAGCCCGGCCGCGTCGGGGCCGGCCCGCAGGACGGCGCGCGACGTCGAGACCAGGACCTGGGCCCTGGCGGCGCCGAACGCCGCCAGCTCCGCGGCACCGGCCCCCTGGGCACCGAACCCCGGCGCGAGGAGGGGGCCGCGGACGCCCGCGAGGTCGATGCCGAGCCGCTCAGCCGCCGGCGCGACCGTGGCTCCCACGACCAGTCCGACGGAGCCGAGGCCCGCGCCCGTGCCCGCCGTGGCGAGCTCCGCGGCGTTGAGGGCGCCCGCGTGCGCCGCGACGACGCCGGCGACGGACGCGGCGCTCCCGTCCGGATCGGCCGCGGCGGCGTGCTGGACCTCGGCGCCCTCCGGGTTGGAGGTGAGCGCGAGCACGAACAGGCCCCGGCCGTCGGCGGCGGCGCGCGTGACGGCGGGTGCGAGCGACCCGAATCCGAGGTAGGGGCTCACGGTGAGCGCGTCCCCGGCGAGCGGCGACCCGTCACGCAGGAAGGCGTCGGCGTAGCCGGCCATGGTCGAGCCGATGTCGCCGCGCTTGGCGTCGACCACCAGCTGCGTGCCGGAGCCCGCGGCCATCGCGACGACCTCCTCGAGCACGGCCACGCCCCGCGAGCCGTGCCGCTCGAAGAAGGCCGCCTGGGGCTTGAGCGCGGCGACCCGGCCCAGGAGCGCCTCCGTCACCGTGAGGGCGAACCGGCGCAGGCCCTCGGCGTCGTCCGTCAGCCCCCACTCGGCCAGCAGCCCGGCGTGGGGGTCGATCCCGACGCAGACGGGCCCGTGCTCGGCCATGGCGGCGGCGAGCCGCGCGCCGAAGCGCGGCCGGCCCGACGTCGTGCCGCCCTCCGCCCCCGGCACCGCGGCCGTCACCGCTGGACCGCGAGGACCGCGTCGCGCAGCTCGAGCCGGTGGTCCTGCAGGCTGCGGACGGCGAAGGGGCCGGCGCGCAGCGACTCGATGCCCTGCACGGCGGCCGCGAGCTGCTGGACGGTCGTGACGATCGCCTTGTCGGCCGCGACGGTCGCCGTGCGGATCTCGTACCCGTCCGCGCGGGCGCCCTGACCCGACGGCGTGTTCACGACCATGGCGACCTCTCCGGCCACGATGAGGTCGACGATCGTCGGCTCCCCCTGGGGCCCGCGTCCCGCCGAGTGCTTGCGGACCACGGTGGACGCGATGCCGTTGCGCTGCAGCACCGCCGCCGTGCCCTCGGTGGCGAGGATCTCGAAGCCCAGCTCGCTGAGCCGCTTGACCGGGAACGTGATCGAGCGCTTGTCCCGGTCCGCGACCGAGATGAACACGCGGCCCGACGTCGGCAGCCCGCCGAAGGCCGCGGCCTGCGACTTGGCGAACGCCGTCGGGAAGTCGACGTCGAACCCCATGACCTCGCCCGTCGACCGCATCTCCGGGCCCAGGACGGTGTCCACGACCGCGCCGGCCGCGGTGCGGAACCGCTTGAAGGGCAGGACGGCCTCCTTGACCGCGATCGGCGCGTCGAGGCCGAGCGTCCCGCCGTCGCCCGTGGCCGGCAGCACGCCGTCGGCCCGCAGCTCCGCGATGGTCCGGCCCGCCATGAGCAGCGCCGCGGCCTTGGCCAGCGGGACGCCGGTCGCCTTGGCGACGAAGGGCACCGTGCGCGAGGCGCGCGGGTTGGCCTCCAGGACGTAGAGCACGTCGGAGACGAGGGCGAACTGCACGTTGATCAGGCCCCGGACACCGACGCCGCGCGCGATCGCCTCGGTGGAGACGCGGATGCGGTCGAGCTCGGAGCGCGAGACGGTCACGGGGGGCAGCACGCACGCGGAGTCGCCCGAGTGGATGCCGGCCTCCTCGATGTGCTCCATGACGCCGCCGAGGTAGAGCTCGGTGCCGTCGTAGAGCGCGTCGACGTCGAGCTCGATCGCGTCGTCGAGGAAGCGGTCGATGAGCAGCGGTGGGATCTGCGCCGTGGGTCCGCTCACGGACCGGGCGGCCTCGATCGCGCGGTCGACGTACTCGGCGAGCTGGCCGTCGGAGTAGACGATCTCCATGCCGCGCCCGCCCAGCACGTACGAGGGCCGCACGAGCACCGGGTAGCCGATGCGCTGCGCGATCTGCGTCGCCTCGGCGAGCGTCCGGGCGGTGCCGAACGCGGGGGCCGGCAGGCCGGCGTCCGCGAGGACCCGGCCGAAGACGCCGCGGTCCTCGGCGGCGTCGATCGCGGCGGGCGGGGTACCGAGGATCGGCAGGCCGGCGTCCTGGAGCCGCTGCGCGAGCGCGAGCGGCGTCTGCCCGCCGAGCTGCACGATGAGCCCCGCCACGGGCCCGACGGCGAGCTCGGCCTGGTAGACCTCGAGCACGTCCTCGAACGTCAGCGGCTCGAAGTAGAGCCGGTCGGAGGTGTCGTAGTCGGTCGAGACCGTCTCGGGGTTGCAGTTGACCATGACGGTCTCGTACTCGCCCCGCAGCGCGAGCGCGGCGTGCACGCACGAGTAGTCGAACTCGATCCCCTGGCCGATCCGGTTGGGGCCGGAGCCGAGGATGAGGATCGCGGGCCGCTCGCGCGGCCGCACCTCCGTCTCCTCGTCGTAGGAGGAGTAGTGGTAGGGCGTGCGCGCCGCGAACTCGGCGGCGCAGGTGTCGACGGTCTTGAACACCGGGCGCAGGCCGAGCGCGTGGCGCAGCTGGCGCACGGTCTCCTCCCCCAGGCCGCGCAGCGCGGCGATCTGGACGTCCGACAGGCCGTGGCGCTTCGCTCGGCGGAGCAGCTCCACGCCCAGCTCGGGCGCCGTGGCCACCTCGTCCGCGATCTCGTTGACGAGCACGAGCTGGTCGAGGAACCACGGGTCGATGCCCGTGGCCGCGTAGACCTGCTCCACCGTGGCGCCGCCGTCGCGCCCGACCGAGCGCAGCGCCTGCTGGACCTGCACCAGGCGCTCCTCGGTGGGCACCGCGATCGTCGCGAGCAGGGCCTCGAGCTCGGTGCCGGTCGGGGTCGGCCCGTCCCAGTGGAACGTCGAGCCGGACTTGTCGATCGAGCGCATCGCCTTGCCGAGCGCCTCGGCGAAGTTGCGGCCCATCGCCATCGCCTCGCCGACCGACTTCATGGTCGTGGTGAGGGTCGCGTCCGCCGCCGGGAACTTCTCGAACGCGAAGCGCGGCACCTTGACGACCACGTAGTCGAGCGACGGCTCGAACGACGCCGGCGTCGAGCCGGTGATGTCGTTGGGGATCTCGTCGAGGGTGTAGCCGACGGCGAGCCGCGCGGCGATCTTCGCGATCGGGAAGCCGGTCGCCTTGGACGCGAGGGCGGAGGACCGCGAGACGCGCGGGTTCATCTCGATGACCACGACGCGGCCGGTCTGCGGGTCGACCGCGAACTGGACGTTGCAGCCGCCGGTGTCGACGCCGACCTCGCGGATGATGGCGATGCCGATGTCGCGCAGCCGCTGGTACTCGCGGTCCGTGAGCGTCAGCGCGGGGGCGACCGTGACGGAGTCGCCCGTGTGCACGCCGACCGGGTCGACGTTCTCGATCGAGCAGACGACGACCACGTTGTCCGCGTGGTCGCGCATGAGCTCGAGCTCGAACTCCTTCCACCCGAGGATCGACTCCTCGAGCAGCACCTCCGTCGTCGGCGAGTAGTGGAGCCCCGCGCCGGCGATCTGGCGCAGCTGCGTCTCGTCGTACGCGATGCCCGAGCCGAGCCCGCCCATGGTGAACGAGGGCCGCACGACGAGCGGGTAGCCGAGGTCGGCGGCCGCCGCCAGCGCCTCGTCGAGGGTGTGCGCGATGAAGGACCGGGCGCTCTCGGCGCCGCACCGCTCGACGACCTCCTTGAAGGCCTGACGGTCCTCGGCGAGGTGGATCGACGCGGTGTTGACGCCGATCATCTCCACGCCGAACCGCTCGAGCACCCCGGCCTCGTCGAGCGCGATGGCCGTGTTGAGGGCGGTCTGGCCGCCCAGGGTCGGCAGGATCGCGTCGGGCCGCTCCTTCTCGATGATCGACGCGACGACGTCGGGGGTGATCGGCTCGATGTAGGTCGCGTCCGCGAACTCCGGGTCCGTCATGATCGTGGCCGGGTTCGAGTTCACGAGGATGACGCGCAGGCCCTCGGCCCGCAGCACACGGCAGGCCTGGGTGCCCGAGTAGTCGAACTCCGCGGCCTGCCCGATGACGATCGGCCCGGAGCCGATGACCAGGACGCTGGAGATGTCAGAGCGACGGGGCATCGGGGGCGTGCTCCTCGTGGGTCGGGGCGGCGTGGTCGGCCGTGGCGCGGTCGGTGACCGAGCCGGTGGTCATGAGCTCGACGAACCGGTCGAACAGGTAGCCGGCGTCGTGCGGGCCCGCGGCGGCCTCGGGGTGGTACTGCACCGAGAACGCGGGCAGGTCGAGGCACTCGAGCCCCTCGACGACGTCGTCGTTGAGCGCGACGTGCGAGACCGTCACGCGGCCGTAGCGGCCGCCGTCGTGGGGGGCGGTGGACTCCCCGTCGAGCGGCGCGTCCACCGCGAAGCCGTGGTTGTGCGCGGTGATCTCGACCTTGCGCGTGCGCCGGTCCATGACCGGCTGGTTCACCCCGCGGTGGCCGTAGGTGAGCTTGTACGTGCCGTAGCCCAGCGCGCGGCCCAGGAGCTGGTTGCCGTAGCAGATGCCGAAGAACGGGATCCGCCGGTCGAGCACGTCGCGCAGCAGCTCGATCTCGTGCGTCGCCGCGGCCGGGTCGCCCGGGCCGTTGGAGAAGAAGACGCCGTCGGGCTCCAGCGCGAGGACGTCCTGCGTCGTGGCCGTGGCCGGCAGGACGTGGGTGCGGATGCCGCGCTCGGCGAGCCGCTGCGGCGTCATCGACTTGATGCCGAGGTCGATCGCCACGACCGTCGCGACCGGCTCGGCGCCGCTCGCGGGTCCTCGCACCGGCTCGACGGTGTAGGGCTCGGTCACCGAGACCTCGCTCGCCAGGTCCGCGCCGTGCATCGCGGGTGCGGAGGCGACCTCGTCGAGCAGGTCCTGCTCCGCCCGGCGGCGGCCCGACGCGTCCACGAGGGCCTCACCGGAGAAGATGCCCGCGCGCATGACGCCGCGCTCGCGCAGGTGGCGGGTGAGGGCGCGGGTGTCGATGTCGCTGATGCCGACGACCCCCTCGGCGCGCAGCGCGTCGTCCAGCGTGCGTCGCGAGCGCCAGCTCGACGGCCGGATCGCGGGGTCGCGCACGACGTACCCGGCGACCCAGATGCGCGTGGACTCCGGGTCCTCGTCGTTCATGCCGGTGTTGCCGACGTGCGGCGCGGTCATCACGACGATCTGCCGGTGGTACGACGGGTCGGTGAGCGTCTCCTGGTACCCGGTCATCCCGGTGTTGAAGACGATCTCGCCCAGGGTGCGGCCCGAGGCGCCGTAGGCCCGGCCGGTGAAGGTCCGGCCGTCCTCGAGGACCAGGACGGCGGTCTGGTCGGTCATCGGTTCTCCTCGGGCTGTGCGGGCGGTGGTGCGGCGGGCGGGTCCAGCAGCTCGCGCACGGCGGCCGCGAGTCGGTCACGGTCGGCGCGGCGGCGCGGGTACAGCCCCGTGTCGGCGTACAGCGGCGGCCCGTCGCGGTCGCCCGGCTGGGTCTCCCACCGGATCACGACGATGCCCTCGCGGCCGACGACCTTGCCGGCGACGCCCGAGACGAGCTCGACGCCACGGATCGCTGCGCGCGCGATCGCGATGTCCTGCACCGTGGGCCGTTCGATGAGGACGCCGGCGTCGTGCACGTGGACGGTCGCCTGCGACGGACGCCCCATGCCGTACGCGGTGACACGCTCCAGCCACTCCCCCGCAGTCGTGGTCGACACGTAGGTGACCTCGACCGGCTCGGTGCGCGCAGGCCCCCTGTCGCCGTCCGTGTCGTCCGGCTCGACCTCGCGCCACGACTCGAGGGACGCCCCGGGCACCGCAGGACCGATGACCGGGCCGCGACCCCGGGTGGGCGGCGGAAGCGTGCGCGGCGGCTCGGCGACGGCCGCGGCCGACCTCTCCGTCCGGCGCCGCCATCCGCGCAGCATCCCGCGGTACGCGAGGACGACGACGGCCAGCAGGAGCAGGACCGCAAGGAACGTCTTCACGCGACGCCGCCCTGCGCGCCCGCCACGGCGCCCTCGACCGGCTGGCCGTCCAGCACGGTCGGGCGACCCCGCAGGAAGGTGGCGACCACGCGTCCCGCGAGCTCCCGCCCCTCGTACGGTGTGTTGCGGCTCTGGCTCGCGAGGTCGGCCGGGTCGACCGTCCACCGCGCGGCGGGGTCGACCAGCGTGACGTTGGCGGGCTCGCCGACCGCGAGGGGGCGGCCCTGGGCGCGCGCGCCGGTGTCGATCCGCCCGATGCGGGCCGGGGCGACCGACAGGACGCGGGCGACGTCGGCCCAGTCGAGCAGGCCGGTCTCGACCATCGTCGTCTGCACGACCGACAGCGCCGTCTCCAGGCCCGTCATGCCGAACGCGGCCGCGGCCCACTCGCAGTCCTTGTCCTCGCGCGTGTGCGGCGCGTGGTCCGTCGCGACGACGTCGATCGTGCCGTCGGCGAGGCCGGTGCGCACCGCCAGGACGTCCTCGTCCGTCCGCAGCGGCGGGTTGACCTTGTACAGCGGGTCGTAGGTGCGGGCGAGCTCGTCGGTCAGCAGCAGGTGGTGCGGCGTGACCTCGGCCGTCACGTGGATGCCCCGGGACTTGGCCCACCGCAGGATCTCGACCGACCCGGCCGTCGACAGGTGGCACACGTGCAGGCGCGAGCCGACGTGCTCGGCGAGCAGCACGTCCCGCGCGATGATCGCCTCCTCCGCGACCGCGGGCCAGCCCGCGAGGCCGACCTCGGCCGAGACGCGGCCCTCGTGCATCTGGGCGCCGGCCGTGAGCCGGGGCTCCTGCGCGTGCTGCGCGATGACGCCGTCGAACGCCTTGACGTACTCCAGGGCACGGCGCATGAGGACGGGGTCGTGGACGCACTTGCCGTCGTCGGAGAACACCCGCACGCGCGCCGCCGAGTGCGCCATCGCGCCGAGCTCGGCGAGCTGCTCGCCCGCGAGGCCGACGCTGACGGCGCCGACCGGCAGCACGTCCGCCCAGCCTGCGTCGCGTCCCAGGCGCCAGACCTGCTCGACGACGCCGGCGGTGTCGGCCACGGGTGAGGTGTTCGCCATCGCGTGCACGGCCGTGAACCCGCCGAGGGCCGCGGCGCGGGTGCCGGACGCGACCGTCTCGGCGTCCTCGCGGCCGGGCTCGCGCAGGTGGGTGTGCAGGTCGACGAGGCCCGGGAGGGCGACGAGCCCCTCACCGTCGACGACGACGGCGGACCCCGCCTCGCGCGCCGCGTCGGCGCCCGTGGCCACGATCCGGCCGTCCGCGAGCAGGAGGTCGGTCACGGGTCCGCCGAGCGGCGCGACCCCGCGCAGCAGGTGGGGGGCGCTCATGCGGTCTCCTTCTCCTTGGCGAGCAGCAGGTACAGCACGGCCATCCGCACGGCGACGCCGTTGGCGACCTGCTCGACGATGACCGCGCGCGGCGAGTCCGCCGCGTCGGCCGAGATCTCCAGGCCCCGGTTCATCGGGCCGGGGTGCAGCACGATCGCGTGCTCGGGGAGCATCGCGAGGCGCCGCGCGTCCAGCCCGTAGGCCCGCGTGTACTCGAGCGGGCTCGGGAAGAACCCGGTCGCGCCGGCACCCGTGCCGTCCCCGCCCATCCTCTCGCGCTGGACGCGGAGCATCATGATCGCGTCCGGCTGCTGGTCCGCGATGACCTCGTCCAGGTGGTACGACGTCGTGCTGGTCCACGCGTCGGCACCGACGGGCACCAGGGTGGGCGGCGCGACGAGCGTGACGCGCGCGCCGAGGGTGTGCAGGAGGTTGACGTTCGACCGCGCGACCCGCGAGTGCAGCACGTCCCCCACGATCGCCACGTGGAGGCCGGCGAGGTCGCGGCCCACGCCGTCGGGGTTCTGCGCGTCGCCGACGAGGTGGCGGCGCAGCGTGAAGGCGTCCAGGAGCGCCTGCGTGGGGTGCTGGTGCGTGCCGTCGCCGGCGTTGATGACGGCGCCGTCCACCCAGCCGGAGTGGGCCAGGCGGTGCGGCGCCCCCGACGCCTGGTGGCGGATGACGACGGCGTCGGCACCCATGGCCTGCAGGGTGAGCGCCGTGTCCTTGAGGGACTCGCCCTTGGAGACGCTCGAGCCCTTGGCCGAGAAGTTGATGACGTCGGCCGAGAGCCGCTTCGCCGCGGCCTCGAAGGAGATGCGGGTGCGCGTGGAGTCCTCGAAGAAGAGGTTGACGACCGTGCGGCCACGCAGCGTGGGCAGCTTCTTGATCTCGCGCCCCTGGGTGGCCGCCATCTGCGAGGCCGTGTCGAGCAGGTGGACGGCACCGGCGCGGTCGAGGTCCGCGGCGCTGAGGAGGTGCTTCACCGGGACCCCTCCCCCGCGGCGGCGCGGGAGCCGATCCGCACGCCGTCCTCGCCGTCGGTCTCGACGAGCCGCACGCGCACCTGCTCGGTGAGCGACGTCGGCAGGTTCTTGCCGACGTAGTCGGCGCGGATCGGCAGCTCGCGGTGCCCCCGGTCCACCAGGACGGCCAGCTGCACGACGCGCGGGCGGCCGAGGTCGCTCAGGGCGTCGAGGGCGGCGCGGATCGTCCGGCCGGAGAACAGGACGTCGTCCACCAGGACGACCGTCCGGTCGTCGACGCCGCCGGCGGGCAGCTCGGTCGCGCCGATGGTGCGCGTGGGGTGCCGGTGCAGGTCGTCGCGGTACATCGTCACGTCGAGGGCCCCCACGATCGCGCTCGCGTCGACGCCCGGCTCGACCTCCGCGATCTTCGCGGCGAGGCGGTGCGCGAGCGGCAGGCCGCGCGTCGGGATGCCCAGCAGGACGAGCCCGGAGCCGCCCTTGTTGCGTTCGAGGATCTCGTGCGCGATGCGGGTCAGCGCCCGGGCGATCTCGGGTGGCGAGAGCACCTCGGCGCCCGGCGTCGGGGCGGCGGCGTCCGCGGAGGGACGGAGGGCATCGGGCACGGCAGGGCCAGAGGACATCTGGCGACCTCCTTCCCCGCCTCTCAGGACGGGTCTTAAAGGATGTCGGACGCCGCGACACTACCGGACCGCGCACCCCGCCACGCCGTCGCGTCCACCGGCGCGCGGGGCCACGGTGGGCGCGGGGTCCCCGGGCCAGGCCGGGCCGCGGGTGGCAGTCTGGGCGGGTGACGACGTCGACGCCGGCCGGACTCCTGCTCACCCCGGGCTCGGGAGCGAGCCGCGACCACCGGACCCTGCTCGCCGTCGAGGCGGCGCTGGCTCCGTTCCCCGTGCGCCGGGTCGACTTCCCGGGGCGCGCCGCCGGGCGGCGGGGGCCGGAGCGGGCGCCCGTCGCCGTCGCGCACGTGCGGGCCGAGGCCGACCGCTTCGCCGCCGATCTGGGCGTGGACCCGGGCGCGATCGTGCTGGGCGGACGCTCGTTCGGCGGCCGGATGTGCTCGATGGCGCTCGCGGAGGGGCAGCCGGCCGCCGGCCTGGTGCTCCTGTCCTACCCCCTGCACCCGCCCGGCGCGCCGGAGCGGCTGCGGATCGCGCACCTGCCGCACGTCGGCGTGCCGGTGCTGGCGGTCTCGGGTCTGAAGGACCCGTTCGGCACGCCCGAGGAGCTGGTGCGCCACCTTGCCGCGATCCCCGGGCCGGTGACGACGATCTTCGTCCCCGGGGGGCACTCACCCACCGATGACGCCGCCGTCGCGACGGCGGTCGCCGAGTGGCTGCAGGGCCTCGGGGCGGCGGTCTCGCCCGGAGCGGCGGATCCGCGCGCCGGCGGCGGGTGACGCGACGCCGCGCCGTCCCCGGGCCACGATGAGCCCATGCCCCCCACCACGGCCCTGGGTTCCCTGACCGACGACGCCGTCCGCCTCGCCGAGCGGTGGGTCGCCGCGACCGCCGCCGACCAGACCGCGAGCGAGCGGCGCACGACGGGACGCCTCGCGGGCCTCGTCTCGGACCCGGCGGGCCTCGAGCTGGCGGTCCGCTTCGTCGACCGGGTCGCGCGCCCGCAGGACGTCCGCGTCGCGGCGGCCGAGCTCGCCGGGCTCGCCGACCGGGCCTCGGCGGCCGGCGCGTTCCTCGGGCCGGCGGACCGGGCGCTGCTGGCGGTCGGCGCGCGCGTCGCGCCGGTCCTGCCGCACGTCGTCGTGCCGGCCGCGCGCGCCCGCCTGCGCCAGCTCGTCGGGCACCTCGTCGCCGACGCGGGCCCGGGCCTGCGCCGGCACGTCGCCCGCGCCCGCGCCGAGGGCTTCCGGCTCAACCTCAACCTGCTCGGCGAGGCGGTGCTCGGGGAGGTCGAGGCGCGCTCGCGCCTCGACCGCGTCCGGGCCCTCGTCGAGCGTCCCGACGTGGACTACGTCTCGGTGAAGGTCTCCGCCGTGGCGAGCCAGCTCGCCACCTGGGACACCGCGGGCAGCCGTGACCGGGTCGTCGACCGCCTGCAGCCGCTGTACCGGTCCGCGCACGCGCACGGCACGTTCCTCAACCTCGACATGGAGGAGTACCGGGACCTGCAGCTCACCGTCGCGGTCTTCGAGCGCCTCCTCGCCGACGCGGACCTGAGCTCGATGGCCATGGGCATCGTGCTGCAGGCGTACCTGCCCGACTCCCACGCGGCGCTGGACGAGATCACGGCCCTGGCGGCGCGCCGGGTCGCCGGTGGCGGGGCGCGCGTGAAGGTGCGCCTGGTCAAGGGCGCGAACCTCGCGATGGAGCGGGTCGAGGCCGAGCTGCACGGCTGGCCGCAGGCGCCCTACGGGACCAAGGCCGAGGTCGACGCCTCCTGGGTGCGCCTCCTGGACCGTGCCCTGGACCCCGCACGCACCGGCGCGGTGCGGGTCGGCGCCGCGAGCCACAACCTCTACGGGGTCGCGCTCGCCCACCTCCTGGCGCGCGAGCGGGGCGTCGGCGAGGCGCTGGACGTCGAGATGCTCCAGGGCATGGCGCCCGCCCAGGCCCGTGCCGTGCGCGACGCCGTCGCTCCCGACACCCACGTCCTGCTCTACACGCCGGTGGTGGCCCGGGACGACTTCGACGTGGCGATCTCCTACCTCGTGCGGCGCCTCGAGGAGAACGCGGCGCCGCAGAACTTCCTGCACGACCTCTTCGCCGGCGGCCAGGACGGCGACGCCGCGGGCGTCGAAGGCCAGCGGGACGCGTTCGTCGCCGCCGTCGCCGGCGCCGCGACCGCCGCCACCCTGCCCCGGCGCGTGCCCCGCGGCGAGCCGACGCTCCCGGGTCCGGGCTTCGAGAACGTCCCGGACACGGACCCGGCCGTCGCCGAGGCGCGCGCCTGGGCGGCGGCCCTCCCGGCGCGCGACGTCGACGTGCCGGCCGCCGTGGTCATCCGCACGGAACGCGACGTCGACGACGCCGTGGCGGTCGCCCTCGGCCTGCGCGACTCCTGGGCCACCGCGTCGCCCGAGCGCCGCGCGGCGGTGCTGCGGCGGGCCGCGCTCGAGCTGGAGCGTGCGCGCGGGGACCTCGTCGCCGTGATGACGCAGGAGGCCGGCAAGACCGTCGCCGAGGGTGACCCGGAGGTCAGCGAGGCCGTCGACTTCGCGCGGTACTACGCGGACCGCGCCGAGGCGCTCGCCGACGGTGCGGTCCCCGGCGCGGTGTTCCGGCCGGACGGGCTCACCGTCGTGACCCCGCCGTGGAACTTCCCCGTGGCGATCCCGGTCGGCTCCGCGCTGGCGGCGCTCGCCGCCGGGTCCCCCGTCCTGGCCAAGCCGGCCCCGCAGACGCCGCGCAGCGCGGGCGTGGCCTACGGCGCCGTGCGGCGGGCGCTCGAGGCGGAGGGCTTCGCCCCCGACCTGCTGCAGGTCCTCGACGCGCCCGAGGGCGACGTCGGCCGGCACCTCGTGACGCACCCGGACGTGCGCCGCGTGCTCCTGACGGGGTCGATCGAGACGGCGCGGCTCTTCGCGTCGTGGCGTCCGGACCTGGACGTGCTCGCCGAGACGTCGGGCAAGAACGCGCTCGTCGTGACGCCGTCGGCCGACGTCGACCTGGCGGTCGCGGACGTCGTGCGGTCGGCGTTCGGCCACGCGGGACAGAAGTGCTCGGCGGCCTCGCTCCTGGTGCTGGTGGGGTCGGCGGGCCGCGACGACCGGCTGCGGCGCCAGCTCGCGGATGCCGTGACGTCGCTCCGGGTGGGGCCCGCGTCCGACCTCGGGGTCGCCGTCGGCCCGCTGGTCGAGCCCGCGCAGGGCAGGCTGCTCCGGGCCCTGACGACGCTCGACCCGGGCGAGCGCTGGCTCGTGCGTCCGCGCCGCCTCGACGCCGAGGGCCGGCTCTGGACGCCCGGCGTCAAGCACGGCGTCGCGCGGGGCTCCTTCTTCCACCTCACGGAGGTCTTCGGGCCCGTGCTGGGCGTCATGCGCGTCGAGACCCTCGACGAGGCGATCGCCGTGCAGAACGAGGTGGCCTTCGGGCTCACCGGCGGACTGCACTCGCTCGACGAGCGCGAGATCGAGCACTGGCTCCGGGCCGTGGAGGTCGGCAACGCCTACGTGAACCGGCACATCACCGGGGCGATCGTGCGGCGCCAGCCCTTCGGCGGCTGGAAGGCGAGCGCCGTCGGGCCCGGCGCCAAGGCCGGCGGTCCGGGCTACGTGCCGCAGCTCGGCGCGTGGGCGGACGCCCCCGACGTCCCCCGCGACGACGACGGCTGGCTCGCCTGGGCGCGGGCCGACGACGAGCGCTGCTGGCGGGAGCACTTCGGCGTGGAGCACGACCCGTCGGGGCTCGCCGTCGAGGCGAACGTGCTGCGCTACCGCCCCGTGCCCCACCTGACGGTCCGGGTCGGCGCCGACGCGAGGGAGCGGGACGTGACGCGCGTGCGCGCCGCGGCAGCGCTGGCCGGGGTTCCGGTGACGCTCTCGCGGGCGCCCGGCGAGGCGGACGACGCCTTCGCGGTACGCGTGCGCGACGGGGCCGTCACGGGGCGCGTCCGCCTGGTCGGCACCAGCGCGGGGCTGCGCGAGGCGGTCGCCGCGCGCGTCGGCGAGGTGACCCTCATCGACGCGCCCGTGGTCGCCTCGGGCGAGCGGGAGCTGCGCACCGTCCTGCGGGAGCAGGCGATCAGCCGGACGCGGCACCGCTTCGGGCACCTGCCCGCGGACGGCTGAGCGCGCACACATCACCTGAATGCCCGGTGCGCCGGGCTCAAGCAGGAGCGGTACGCCACCGATACTGCCCATGTGTCCGGATCTGCGCTGACGTGGTCCGTCGTCCTCCAGTGCCTCGTGGCGGGAGTGGTCGTCGGGCTCTGCGCGCTGCACGCGAGCGGCTGGCGCCACGGGCTCCGCCCCGCCGAGGCGCTCTGGACCGTGGTGTGGGCGCTCGCGCTCGCGGCGGTGAGCCTGGTCAACGGCCTGCTGCTCCTCACGGCGGAGCCGGCGCACAGCGCCCTCCTGCTCCTCCGCTTCCTCGCGGTCGCTGCGGCGGTGGTGATCAGCGAGCCGGCCGTCCGCGTCTGCAGCGGCGGTCGTCCGGACGTGCGCCCGGTCGCGGCCATGGCCGCGTGGTACGCGTGCGGTGCCGTGCTCTGGGTCACGACCGACCTCGTCTTCGCCCACCGCTACGTCGACGGCATCCCGGTCTACGGCCCGCTCCGCACCGCGGTGCTGCTCGTGCCCCTGCTGGTGGTGGCGACCACCGTGCTGCGCCGGCTGCGGGGCCGGACCATGACCGCGGTCGGGGCCGTCGTCACCGTCGCCGGGACCGTCTCGACGACCCTGCTCATCGTCTCCGCCGTCCCGCCGCCGAACGAGTCGACGGAGTGGCTCGCCGGGCTGTGGGTCGTCCCGCTCATCGCCGGCCTGATGTTCATGGCCGCCTTCCGCATCGCCGAGGTGCGCCGTGACTGGCTGCGCCGCGCGAGCATGCGCGACGCGCTGAGCGCCGTGACCAACGACGCGTGGCTGCTGCGCACGCCCGAGCAGGCGCTCGAGCGCGCCGTCGCCGCCGCGCGCCGCCTCCTCGACGACGACCGGATCGTGGGGACCATCCGGCCGCTGTCGCGCGACCGGTTCGTCACCGAGCTGTTCGCCGAGGACGGCCGACCCGACGACCCCGTCGACGCCGCCTTCCTGCGTGACCTGGCGCGCGTCGTCTCGAGCGCCGCCGAGCGCCAGGCGATGACCTCGCGCCTCAAGCGCGCCGCCTTCACCGACTCCCTGACCGGGCTCGCGAACCGGCATGCCCTCGACCAGCACCTCGCGATGACGCTCGACCGGGCGAACGTGGAGCGCACGCCCGTCGCCGTCCTGTTCTGCGACCTCGACGGGTTCAAGCTCGCCAACGACCGCCACGGCCACGCCTGGGGCGACGCGCTGCTGGTCCACGCGGCCGAGCACCTCACGGCCGTGCTCAGCGCGGGCACCTTCCTGGCCCGCCACGGCGGCGACGAGTTCGTCGCCGTCCTCGACCGCGCGCCGGACGACGGTGAGCTCCGGGCCCTCGCCCGGCGCGTCCGGGACACGTTCGAGGCGCCCGGTGAGGACGTCGTGCGCACCACGATCACCGTCGGCGTGGCCACCTGGGCACCGGGCGACGTCGTCGACCCCGACGGGCTGCTGCGCGAGGCCGACCTGGCGATGCTCGAGGGCAAGCGCTCGCACGCGGGCGTGGCGCTCTACGACGAGCGCCTGCGGGCCCGCGTCGACGCCCGCGCGACGGCGCGCGACGAGCTCGAGGTCGGCATCAGGGACGGCGAGATCGTCGCGTACTTCCAGCCGCTGAGCGACGCCCTCACCCTCGAGGTCATCGGGCTGGAGGTCCTCGCCCGCTGGCGTCACGACGGCGCCCTGCGCCGTCCCGGCGAGTGGCTGCCCCTCGCCGAGGAGACCGGCCTGATCGTCGAGGTCGGCCGCCAGATGTTCGTCGCCGCGCGGCACGGGATGGAGCAGTTCGACCTGCCCGTCGCGGTCAACGTCGCGGCGCGCCAGCTCGACGAGCCCGACTTCGTCGCTCTCGTCGAGCGGTCCTGGGGCACCGACCGCTGGGACATGCTCACCATCGAGGTCACCGAGAGCGCGCTGCTCTACGACGCCGAGCACGTGCGCGACGCGCTCGCGGTACTCGTCGAGCGCGGCGTCAAGATCGCCCTCGACGACTTCGGCACGGGCTACAACTCGCTGTCACGCCTGGGCGAGCTCCCGATCCACGTGCTCAAGATCGACCAGACGTTCGTGCACGACATCGCCACGAGCGAGGGCGTGGCAGTCCTCAAGGCGATCCTCGGGCTCGCGGAGGCCCACGGCCTCGAGGTCGTCGCCGAGGGGGTCGAGAACGTCGCCGAGCTGACGGCCCTGGTGGACATGGGCGTGCCCGTGGTCCAGGGCAACATGCTCGGCCGGCCGTCCCCCCGGGTCCCCGTACGCGGGCGCCGCCCGTTGTCGGTCGCCCGCCACCCCGCGACGCGGGCCGTGCTCTACGACTTCGTGCCGGTCGGCGGCACCCCGGTCTGAGACGTCGTCAGACCGACAGCGTCGGCTTCAGGTCCACGATCCGGCCCAGGAGCCCGTTGACGAACGACGGCGACTCGTCCGTCGAGAGCCCCCGCGCGAGCTCGACGGCCTCGTCCACCGCGACCGCGTCCGGGACGTCGTCGTTGAAGAGGATCTCCCACGCGCCGAGGCGCAGGATCGCCCGGTCGACGGCCGGCATCCGCTCGATCGTCCAGCCGTGCGAGTACGTCGCGATGAGCTCGTCGATGCGGTCGAGCTGTGACAGGACGCCCTCGACGAGCTCGACGGCGTACTGCGGCAGCGCGCTCTCGTGGCCCGGCTCCGCGATGCGCGTCGCCAGCAGCTCGAGCGGCGGGACGCCCCGCTGGTCCGCCTCGAAGAGGACGTCCAGCGCGCGCTTGCGGGCCTTGCTGCGTGCGGCCAAGTCAGTCGTTCACACGGCCGAGGTAGGACCCGTCGCGGGTGTCCACCTTGACGCGCGTGCCCTGCTCGAGGAACAGCGGGACCTGGATCTCGGCGCCGGTCTCGAGCGTCGCGGGCTTGGTGCCGCCCGTGGACCGGTCGCCCTGCAGGCCGGGCTCCGTGTAGGTGATCTCGAGGACGACCGACGGCGGGAGCTCGACGTACAGCGGGCTGCCGTCGTGCGTCGCGACCATGGCCTGCTGGCTCTCGAGGAGGTAGTTGGCGACGTCGCCGACCGTGGCCTCGGGCACGTTGAGCTGGTCGTAGGTGGACGTGTCCATGAAGACGTAGTCCGTGCCGTCCTTGTACAGGTACTGCATGTCGCGCTTGTCGACGTTGGCCGTCTCGACCTTGGTCCCGGCGTTGAAGGTGCGGTCGACCGTCTTGCCCGAGAGCACGTTCTTGAGCTTGGTGCGCACGAAGGCGCCACCCTTGCCCGGCTTGACGTGCTGGAACTCGATGACGGTCCACAGCTGGCCGTCCAGGTTGAGGACGGTGCCGTTCTTCAGGTCGTTCGTCGTGGCCACAGCAGATCTTCCTGTCAGGTCGGTCGGGGCTCGTGCGACGCCCGGCGACGCGCGCGGAGCAGTCTACCGTCAGCCCGCGAGGACTCGGCGCACCACGGCCCCGACCACGGCGGCCCACAGCATGGACGCGAGGGTCCCGATGACGAAGCGCTCCGAGGTGCCCGGGTGCTCGCGGAGCTCGGGGTACCGGCCCAGGCCCTTGACGGCGATGACGAGCGCGATGCCCGACGGGTAGCCGGCGAGGATCGAGCCCGTGATGGCGAGCCGCTCGAGGATCCCGATCCACGTGCCGCCCCGCAGGGCCGCCTGCGCGTCCGGGCCCACGGGCCCGTCGCCGCCGGGAGTCGAACCGGCCGCGTCCGGGACGTGCTGCGGGAGGGCGCCGGGCGACGCGGGGACGTCCGGGGCCCCGGCGTCGGAGGAGCGCGCCGCCAGAGCGAGGATGCCGGAGGTCAGCGGCCAGCCGCCGGCCGCGCTGACGATCAGCGCGGCGAGGCCGAGCACCAGGGTGAGCCAGTCGTCCACGCGTCTCCTTCGTCGTCAGGGCCATGACGGCCGCGCCGGGTCCCGGGGGTTCCCGCCGCACGGCTCGCCGCGAGGCTACCGGTCGCCCCCGACACGTCCCTCGGCCCGCGCCAGGAGCCGGGCAGCCGCCGCGCGCGCGGCGAGCTCCTCGCCCCACAGGGCCGTCCGCAGCCGCTGACTGACGGCCTGCTGGCTCACGCCCAGCGCGGCGGCGACCTCCTCCTGCGTCGCCCACGGGCGCGCGGCGAGCGCGTCGACGGCCTGCCAGCCCGCGTCCGACCGCCTGTCCCGCACGGCCCCGACGAGCGCCAGGACGGCCTCCGCATCGGCGGCGGCCTCGTCGTCGCGGCCCCGCACGGCGAGCGGCACGGCGCGGGCCCGGCTCTTGGCCGCCTCGACGGCCTCGCGCGCGGCGACGAACGCCGGGCCCTGCGCCGCGCGGACCGAGGCGGGCAGGGGTGTCGCGACCTCACCGGCACCGATGCCGATGCTCCACCGCCCGGTCCGCAGGACGGTCAGCGCGAGGTCGACCACCGCCACGGGGTCGTCGAGCGCACCCTGGACCTCGTCGCCCACGGTCCGGTCGAAGGCGCGCACGATCGAGCGGCGGACCTGGGTCGACCCCTCGGCGAGCGTGTCGAGCATGACGAGGAGCCCGTCGACGCGGTCCCCGACGACGCGGCTGCCGATCTGGTCGATCGTGACGACGAACACGCGACAAGGCTA
Source organism: Actinotalea sp. JY-7876 (assembly GCF_014042015.1). Classification (NCBI taxonomy): domain Bacteria; kingdom Bacillati; phylum Actinomycetota; class Actinomycetes; order Micrococcales; family Cellulomonadaceae; genus Actinotalea; species Actinotalea sp. JY-7876. The sequence continues at coordinate 1,796,642 of NZ_CP059493.1, forward strand.
GGCGCTTGTCCCGTGCGCTACAAGGCGCGGCCTTTGTCAGACGCGCGCGGCGACGGCGAGCAGCGCCAGCCGGTAGGAGTCGAAGCCGAACCCCGCCACCGTGCCGGTCGCGACGCCGCCGACCACGCTCGTGTGCCGGAACTCCTCGCGCGCGTACGGGTTCGACAGGTGCACCTCCACCAGGACCAGCCCGGCGGACGTCACCTGCGCGGCCGCGTCGCGCAGCGCGTAGGAGTAGTGCGTGAAGGCCGCCGGGTTGAGCACCACGTGCGCACGGGTGTCGACGGCCTCGTGCAGCCAGCCGACGATCTCGGCCTCGTCGTCGGTCTGCCGGACGTCCACCTCGAGGCCGGCTCCCGCCGCCCAGCCGGCCGCGTGCTCGGCGAGGTCGGCGAGGGTCGCGGACCCGTACACCTCCGGCTCGCGCACCCCGAGGCGGCCGAGGTTGGGACCGTTGAGGACCAGGACGCGCGTCATGCGCGCAAGGCTAGAGCAGCACCGGCGAGGAGGTCGGCGCCTCGCGGCTGATCTCGGCGTACGCGGCGGCGAGCAGCGCCGGGTCGGGCCCCTCGAGGCGGGTCGGCCGGCCCACGTCCTCGAGCACGACGAAGCGCAGCAGGGCGCCGCGCGACTTCTTGTCCCGGCGCATCGCCGCCAGGAGCCGGTCCCAGCGGTCGCCGCGGTAGGTGGTCGGGAGCCCGAGCGAGGAGAGCACGGCGCGGTGGCGGTCCACGACGTCGTCGTCGAGGCGCCCCGCGAGCCGCGCGAGCTCCGCCGCGAAGACCATGCCGACCGAGACCGCGGCGCCGTGGCGCCAGGCGAAGCGCTCGACCTGCTCGATGGCGTGGCCCAGCGTGTGCCCGTAGTTGAGGATCTCGCGCAGGTCGGCCTCGCGCAGGTCCTCGCCCACGACGCGCGCCTTGACCGCGATGGCGCGCTCGACCAGCTCGCGCAGCCGGCCGGCGGCGGCGTCGTCCAGGGTGGGCGCGACGAGCGCGGCCGGGTCCTGCTCGACGAGCTCGAGGATGCGCTCGTCGGCGATGAAGCCGGCCTTGACGATCTCGGCCAGGCCCGCCGTGCGGTCGTGCACCGGCAGGGACCCGAGCGCGACGAGGTCGCACAGGACGCCGGCGGGCGGGTGGAAGGCGCCGACGAGGTTCTTGCCCTCGGGCGTGTTGATGCCGGTCTTGCCGCCGACGGCGGCGTCGACCATGGCCAGCACCGTGGTGGGGATGTGGACGACCCGGATGCCGCGCAGCCACGTCGCCGCGACGAAACCCGCGAGGTCGGTGGTCGCTCCCCCGCCGAGCCCCACGATCGCGTCGCTGCGCGTGAAGTCGGCCTGGCCGAGCACTCCCCACAGGAAGGCCGCGACCTGCGCGGACTTGGCCTCCTCGGCCTCGGGGACCTCGGCCAGGAACACCTCGAAGCCCTGCGCGCGCAGGTCCTCCTGCACGACCTCGGCCGAGGCCGTGAGCGCGCCCGGGTGGATCACCAGCACGCGGCGCACGCGATCGCCGAGCATCCCGGCGAGCTCGCCGAGCAGGTGGTGGCCGACGACGACGTCGTACGGGTGCTCGCCCGCGACGGTGATCCGCGTGGGGGCGGCGGACGCGGTGGGCTCAGTCACGGGTGGGTCCCTCCAGGGCTGCCGCGATCGTCGCGGCGACGTCCTGCGGCGCGACGTCGTCGGTGAGCACGTGCATCGTCGCGACGCTGCTGTAGACCGGGCGGCGCGCGTCCATGAGTGCCTGCCACTGCGCGCGGGGGTTGCCCAGCAGCAGCGGCCGGGCGCGCTGGAAGCCGACCCGGGGGGCCGCGTGGGCGAGCGAGACGTCGAGGAACACGACGGTGCCGCCCGCGTCGCGGTACGCCCCGAGGGCCTCCTGCGTCGCGGCGTCGAGCACCGCGCCGCCGCCGAGCGCCAGCACGCCGTCGTGCTCGGTGAGCGCGGTGACCACCGCCGCCCGCTCGAGGGCACGGAAGTGCGGCTCGCCCTCGTCGAAGAAGATCGCGCTGATCTCCTTGCCCGCGGTGCGCTCGACGTCCTCGTCGGTGTCCCGCCACGCGACGCCGAGCAGCGCGGCGAGGTGCCGGGCGACCGTGGACTTGCCGGACCCGGGCGGGCCGACGAGCACCGCGCGCGGCCCGGCGGGCACCGCGCTCATCGGAGCAGCTCCGGCAGGGACGCGACGTACGCGGCGTGGTTGCGCGCGACCTCGGCGACGCTGTCCCCGCCGAACTTCTCGACGACGGCGTCGGCCAGGACGAGCGCGACCATCGCCTCCGCGACGACCGCGGCGGGCGGCACGGCGCAGACGTCGGAGCGCTGGTGGATGGCGCGCGCGGTCTCCCCCGTCGCGACGTCGACCGTGTCGAGCGCGCGCGGGACCGTGGAGATCGGCTTCATGGCGGCGCGCACGCGCAGCACCTCGCCGTTGGTCATGCCGCCCTCCAGGCCGCCCGCGCGGTTGCTGCGGCGGCGGATCCGGCCCGTGGCGGGGTCGCGCTCCATCTCGTCGTGCGCCTGCGAGCCGCGGCGCGCGGCGGTGCGGAACCCGTCGCCCACCTCGGCGCCCTTGATGGCCTGGATGCCCATGAGGGCGGCGGCGAGCCGCGCGTCCAGCCGGCGGTCCCAGTGCGTGTAGCTGCCGAGGCCCGTGGGCACGTCGTACGCGAGCACCTCCACGACGCCGCCCAGCGTGTCGCCCGCGCGGTGGCAGTCGTCGATCTCGGCGACCATCGCCGCCGAGGCGGCCGCGTCGAAGCAGCGCACCGGGTCGGCGTCCAGCGCCGCGACGTCGTCCGGCGTGGGCAGCGCGGCGTCGTCGGGAACCGCGACGGGACCGATCTGCACGACGTGCGAGACCAGGCGCACGCCGACGGCCTGCTCGAGGAAGTGCGCGGCGACGACGCCGAGCGCCACGCGCGTCGCGGTCTCCCGCGCCGAGGCCCGCTCGAGCACGGGACGCGCGTCGGTGAACCCGTACTTGCGCATGCCCACGAGGTCGGCGTGCCCGGGCCGGGGGCGGGTGAGCGGCCGGTTGCGGGCGACCTCCCGCTCGTCGCCGGTGCCGGCGTCGACCAGTAGGCGCTCCGGCGGTACGGGGTCGGCGGCCATGACGTCGACCCACTTGGGCCACTCGCTGTTGCCGATCTCGATCGCGAGCGGGCCGCCCTGGGTGACGCCGTGCCGCAGCCCGGCGAGCATCCGGACCTCGTCCTGCTCGAAGGCCATGCGTGCGCCGCGGCCGTAGCCGAGCCGGCGCCGGGCGAGCGCGTCGCGCACGTCCGCGCTCGTGACCTGCACGCCCGCGGGCAGACCCTCGAGGATCCCGACGAGCGCCTGGCCGTGCGACTCACCCGAGGTCAACCAACGCAGCATGGTCCCGATCTTCCCACGCGCCCGGACGCACCTCGGCCCGCGTCCGGGCTGCGGACGCGGGCCGAGGTGCGTGGTGCGGCGCGTGGGGGCGCTCAGCCTCCGGCGACGGGTGAGAAGACGTTCCGGTCGCTGTACGGCAGCGGCGCGGGCGCCGCCTCCTGCCCGTCGGCGGGCGGCACGACCGTCGTCGGGTCGGCGGGCAGGACGTAGGCGAACCCGTCGATGTTGATCTCGAGGTCGCCCCGACCGGTCGCCGGGCGTCCGCCCGACGCCTCCATCTGCTGCTGCGACGTGCTCGTGAACGTCGTGACGAGGTAGAGCCGGGAGGTCCCGGTCTGCACCGCCTCGAGGAACGCGAGGGCCCCGTCATGGGGCCCGACGACGGTCATGGCGATCGGCAGCTGCACGAGGCGGCTCGTGGGCGCGGGCGGGAGGACGTCGGTCGTCGCGGTGCCGTCCTCCGCCGGGGCGTCGGCGACCGACTCCGGTGCGGGCGGCGCGACCGGTGCCGGTTCGAGAACCGTGGTGGGTGTGCCGGGGTTCACCGAGATCAGCGTCACGCCGTGGGCCTCGGCGAGGCTCTGGAGGTCCCGCAGGTAGCCCGAGAGCTCCGCCTCGGCCGGCACCTGCGTCTGCAGGCTCGCCAGCTCGGCGCGGAGGGTGTCGATCTGCTCGAACTGCCCCCGGAGCGTCGTGAGCTGGGCGCGGAGGAGGTCCTGCCGGGCGAGCTCGTCCTCCACGCTCATGCGCGTCTCGTCGGCCTCGTCGAGCTTGGGCTGCGTGACCAGGAACCAGCTTCCCGCGAGGACGAGGACCGCGATGAACGCGGCGCCCAAGATCCAGTTGCGTGCCTTCGACCCCATGTCAGCCGGCCTCCTCTTGCGTCGTGAACCGGCCGGACAGGGCGTCCGTCGTCAGCAGGACCGTCCCGCTGACGACGTAGTAGGTGGCGCCGCTCTCGGCGTCCTGGGTGATGGCGACCGAGCTGAACCACGGGTTCGTCACGCCGGTGACGGCCTCGAGGGCGTCCATCCACCCGGCCGTGTCGGGCACCGTGAGCGAGCGCGCCTCGAAGGACAGCGCGCCGGTCGTCGGCTCCGTCAGGAGCGGGTCGGAGCTCGCGAGCTCGCTGGGCAGCGACGGGCTGTACGAGAGCGTGTCGATGCTGACGCCGGCGGGCGCTGTCGCGGCCACGGCTCCGAGGTAGGGACGCCACAGCACCTCGGCGCCCATGCCCAGCTCCCGGGCCTCGGCGATCTCCTGCGTCTGGTTGAGCACCTGCGGGACCTCGGCGTACTGCGCCTGCTCGGCGAGGAGCGCCTGGCTCTCGTCCTGCGCCAGCGCGAGCTCGGCCTCGGCCTGCTTCGCGGAGAACGCCGCCCAGACGTAGAGGAGGGTCGCGACCAGGAGCGCGACCAGCACGGCGATGAGTGCCCAGCTCTTGATCCGCGAGACCTGGCGGCCGGCGTGGACCTCCGGCGGGAGGAGGTTGACCTGGGGTGCGGCGGGGGCTCCGGGCACGGTCGTGTCCACGACCTCCGGTGCCGGTGCGATGGCGGTCACGCGGCGACTCCGAACGCGAGGCCGACGGGGAGCGCCATGAGCGCCGAGCCGCCGGCGGGGAGGTGGGCGGAGACGTCCGCCCCGACCTTGAGGGTCGCGAGGGGGTCCCCGATCGCGACCGGGAGCCGGCTCGCGGTCGCGAGGTACTGGCCCAGCCCGGGCAGCTGCGCCCCGCCGCCGGTCAGCAGCACGACGTCGATGCCGGCGCCGGGGTTGTTGCCCTGGTAGTAGACGAAGGTGTTGCGGACCGCCTCGACCAGGCCCCGGGTGACCTCGCCGATCGCGGCCGCACCGGACGAGAGCTCCGGGCTCACCGAGAAGCCGACGCCGATCTCCCGCTTGAGGTTCTCGGCCTCGTGCACGGCGACGTGGAGGTGCCCGGCGAGGGCGTCGGTGACGTCCTGGCCGCCCGAGGGCAGGGTCCGCGCGAACCGCGGGACCGAACGCCGGGCGATGATCACGTTCGTGACACGGGCCCCGACGTCCACCATGGCCACGACCTGGTCGGCGAGCTCCCCGCGGGACATCGCGCGCAGCAGCGCGAAGGCGTTGAGGTCGACCATCTGGGGCTTGAGGCCAGCGCTCTCCGCGGCCATGACGTTGACCCTGACGGTGTCGCGCGACGCGGCCACCAGCATGCCCTGGAGCGTGCGGCCGGAGGGTCCCGCGAACTCCCCCGTCGGGTAGTAGTCGAGCAGCGCCTCCTCGACCGGCATCGGGAGGAGCTCCTGGACCTGGAACGGGAGCGACGCGCGGAGCTGGTGCATCGGCAGCCAGGGCAGCTCGAGCTCCCGGACGATCACGCGCGGGTTCCCGACGCCGAGCACGACCTCCTTGGAGGAGAACTTGCCGCGGCGCCACAGCTCCTTCAGCGCGGACGCGACCGTGTGCGGCTCGGCGACCTGCGCGTCCTGGACGGCGCCGGCGGGGAGCGGCTCCTCGGCGTACCGCACGAGGGTGGCGGCGGCGCGACCGCGCGGACCGCTGAGCTCGAGCTCGGCTGCTCGCACCGCCGTCGATCCGATGTCGAGCCCGATCACCCGGGTCTTGGCCATGGAGTGTCCTTCGGTCCGTGAGGTTGCCTGCTGCTGACCTATCGGGACGCCGGGCGGGACCCTTGAGCGTTTCCGCGCGGCGTCTTGCCCGTACCGCGCCGGGGCCTCACAGCAGCAGCTCGAGGTAGGCCGCCCAGAGGGCCTCGCCCCACCCGATGCCGATCGCCGCACCCACGAGCATCCACGGGCCGAACGGGATGCCGGACCTGCGGCCGGCGCGCCCCGCCAGGAGGAGGGCGACGGCGAAGGCGCCGCCGACGAGGAAGGCGGCGAACGCACCGACCGCGAGGGCGCCCCAGCCGAGCCAGCCCAGCGCGAGCCCGAGGACGCCCGCGAGCTTGACGTCGCCGAGTCCCATCCCGCCGGGGTGGGCGACGAAGAGGATGCCGTACAGCAGGAGCAACGCGAGCCCTCCCAGCGCGGCCCGGCCGAGCGCTCCCCAGTCCCCCGTGGCCCACGTGGCGATCGACAGCAGCACGGCCACCACGGGGTACGCGGGCAGCACGATCGCGTCGGGCAGCCGGTGGACGTCGACGTCGATCAGCGCCAGCGCGACCGCGATGGCCGCCAGGTACAGGTACGCGGGGAGAGCGGCGGCGCCCGGCAGGGCGCTGCCGAACCGGACCACCACCAGGACGAACAGGAGCGCCGTGGCCAGCTCGACCAGCGGGTACCGCGCCGAGATCGGGGCGCCGCAGTCCCGGCACCGCCCCCGCAGGAGCAGCCACGACAGGACCGGGACGTTGTCCCGTCGGCGGATCTGGGCCCCGCACGTCGGGCACGCGCTCGGCGGTCGGACCACCGAGTCACCGCGGGGCACCCGCCACACGACGACGTTGAGGAACGAGCCGACGAGCAGGCCGAGGACGCCCGCGCAGACGAGCGCGATCGCCTGGAGCGAGGCGGGGCCCGCCGCGGGCATCACCAGGGCGAGGTTCAGGGGATCTCCTGGTATCCGTCGAGCGATGCCGAGATCGTGTTCGGCGGGGCGTTCCACTTCTGGCCGAGGCCCGAGTTGCACGTGGAGGTGACGATGATGGACCACGACGTCGACGGCATCTTGGCGGTACCGACCGAGGCGCACCGGCCCCACTCGTCGGTGAACGTCCAGGACGTCCCGTAGCTGCCCGTGTCGGCGTGGCGCGTCCACTTCTGGTTCTTCGCGGTCGTGCTGCAGCTGGAGGTGAGGGTGACGTAGCCGCCCTCCGTGCCCGGGGAGACCAGACAGTTCTTCTTGCCGCTGTTCTTGCCGTCGAGGACGTGGATCTGCTGGGGACCGAGCGAACCCACGGTGGACGTCGGCTCCGTGTAGTACCACTTGTGGTTCCAGAGCAGGCGCGAGCCACCGCTCGGGTCCTGCTTGCAGGGGTACACGATCATGAACGACTTGCCGACGCTCTCGTCGGTGACGTCGAAGCAGCGGCCGAACTCCAGGTAGTTGACGATCTGGTGGGTGCCGTACCCGGCCGCCCCGGCACCCACACGGGGGTCCGGGTTGAAGGAACCCCACTCGTTGTTGCTCGGCGACTGGTTCCAGATGTGGAGGTCCTTGTCCTTGGGCTCGCCCTTCTGGCCCGACGAGAGCCAGTAGCCGCTGTAGCCGTCCGAGATCGGGTCCTTCTGACCGGTGAACTTGGCACCGCCCTCCCAGCTGAAGAGCTGGCTCCACCGGGCGCTGTCGGTCTTGTCCTTGCACTTCTGCAGCGTGGCCTTCACCGGGCCACCCGAGCTGGGGGTTGCCGTGATGCACAGCGGGCCACCCGTGAAGGTGGGCAGCGTGGTGCTCGCGAGCTTGATCTGGTACGTGTCGCTGTAGACCCAGAGCTGCGTGATGTCGTCCGTGCCGCAACTGGCCCGGGGCACGTAGGAGATGTGCGAGTTGGCGGCGGCGGCGTCGGCCTGGAGGCAGTACCGGTCGGGACTCTGATTCGTGTCGAACGAGAAGATCAGGCCGCCGGGGATGTTGTTGTTCGTGATCTGGAACTCGTAGACGGCCGAGACGGTGCGGTCCCCGGTCGTCCCGCCCATCCCCGCGACGCCGTCCCCGGCGCCCGTCGCGACGATCCGCGCGTACCCGGGCGCCTTCACCGGGCCGGTGCCGGGGTTGCACGGGATCGCGTTGGTCGACAGCCACGACTCGCTGCGGCCCGTCGGGTCGACGACGTAGTAGCTCACGGTCGCGGTGTAGCGCAGCGCGTCCCCGGCCCCGTCGACCGGCCCGGAGGCCGAGCACGGCAGCTTCTTGATGTCGCCGTACGAGTCGGTGATCGCCTGGGCCCCGCGGATCTGGCCGACCACGGCGTTGACCCCGGCCTCGGCGGCGAACACGGTCTGGCTCGCGGCCCGCACGTAGGTCGTCGGGATCGACTGCGAGAGCAGCACCCCGAGCAGCAGGATGCTGAGCATCGTCGTGAGCATGATCGCGAGCAGCGTGGTCACCATGGCGACCCCCTCGTCGCGTCCGGACACGGTCCGGGTGATCCGGCGGGCGAGGGCGATCATGGCGGGGTGCGGGGTGTTCACGGGCGCTCCAGTGGGTTTCCGCAGACGGGCGTGTCACTGATGCCGTCGGAGTCGAGGTCGGGGTTGCTGGGTGACGCGTAGGAGCTGTTGCGTGCGACGAAGACGGTCCCCATGTCCGCGCCCGTCACCGCGTCGGGCCCGGCGGCGCCGCGGCCGACGTCGAGGCTCACGGTGACCGACTGGCGCGCGGAGGCGCCGCCCGCCGCCTCGAACCGGAAGGGCATGTTCTTGTCGGGACCGGACAGCGGGTTGCGCACGTCCGTCGCGATGGTGCGCCACGGGCTCACCGGCGCGGAGGGGACATCGCGCTTCGTCCGGTACGCGAGCGTCCGTGCGGTGGGGTCGAGCCGCCACTGGGTGCACAGGGGCGCCAGGCCGTCGGGCTGGGCGCCGGTGCGGAACTCGAGGTAGTACGAGCCGCTCGCGCCGACGCCCGGCCGGTTCACCGCATCGGCGTACCGGATCTGCTTGTCCATCGTCTGGAAGGCGGACCGCACCGCGTCGCCGGCGTTCGTGACGTCCTGCGCGCGGACCGTGCTCGTCGTCATGCTGATGAGCCCGCTCATGAACACCACCAGCACGACCGTGAAGATCCCCATCGAGACGAGGAGCTCGATCAGGGTGAGTCCGCCGTCGCGGGTCCGGACCGCCGGCGCGTTCACCCCTTCACCTTCCAGGTGACGGTCACCGGAGCGGAGACGAGTGCGCTGCTGCCTCCCGTGCCCTTGATGACGTACGTCATCGAGCACCGGATCTCCTCCTTGGAGCCCAGCTTCGGCGCCTTGTACCTCGTCGCACTCTCGAACGAACCGCAGCTCGTCGGCGGCTGGGTGATGACGATCTCGACGTTGCCCGGGTTGCCCTGGACTCCCGCGGCGGGGAAGTCGTTCTTCGCCAGGTTGACGTTGTGGGTCTTGTTGTGCGTCAGGGTGCCGAGGTCGTCGTTGCCGCCCGACGGGAGCACCCGGATCGTCGTCGTGCTCGTGGGGCCGGTCGCTCCCCCGACGCGCATGAGCTGGTAGGTGAAGGTGTACTCCCCGACCCGGTTCGGCGGCTGGAACTTCACCGAGGCGCCCGTGGTCGGACCAGCTCCGCCGTAGTCCTTGCCGTCGATCCGCAGGGTGCCGTGGGCCGGCTTGCTTCCCGAGACGATGACCCGCAACCCGGCGGCATCGGTGTTGCCGTCCGTGAGGGTGGACGTCAGGTCGATCTCGGGCGAGGCCGAGCCGTTCAGCCTGACGTCGACGGTGCGCGGGAGCGTGACGATGCGGTCGATCGCCACGGTCACCTCGACGCTCGCGCTCTCCTGGTCGGACTCGTCGATGAACTTGTAGGTGAAGGTGTCGGTCCCGCTGGTCACGCCCGGGCCGGGTGTGTAGGTGAGCGTCAGGCCGCTCGCCACGGCCGTGCCCCGCTTGGCGCCGGCGGTGATCTCGATCCTCTTGGGGCTGCCGAGGTCGTTCGTGAGCACGGCCAGCGGGTTGGGCTGCCCGGCGATGACCGGCATGGCGTAGTCGGGTGCAGCCTTCGGCTCGACCCGCAGCGTGACCGTCGCGGGGTCGGAGATCGCCCCGCGCGCGTCGCGGATGCGGTACGTGAAGGTGAAGATGCCCGATTCGCCCGTGGGCGGCTTGTACCCCGTGACTCCGGCGGCGTCCGGCGCGGTCAGGGCGCCCTTCGCGGGCGGCGTCACGATCTCGACGGGCTTCGCGGACAGCGGCCCGATGAGGTCGTTCGCGAGCAGCTTGAGGTTCTTCGTTCCCTCGTTCACGGCGAAGACCTCTGAGTCGTCGACCGCGACGGGCTTGACCACCTGGTTCCACTCGAGGTCGTCGCTCCGGTCGACCAGGCCGCTGAGCTGGTAGGAGCAGGTCCCACCGGAGCACTCACCACCGGTGGGCGTCCAGGTGACCACCACGATGATGCGCAGCATCCGCACGTACGGCTTGGCGGCCGCGGCCGTCTCGCCGGGATCCGACGAGTGGCCCGGGAGCTTGGTGCACACCTGGTCGGTCGCCGTGGTGCTCTTGAGCCGGTAACAGCTGCCGATGAGCGTCGTCACCTCGTAGGTCTGGCCGGAGAGCTCGCGCTCGAACCACGGCTTGACCGCGGCGTTGGTGGAGTCGGTGGCGGCGCCGTCCCACAAAGGATACGTGTTCGTCACACCTTCGACCGCCTTCGCCGTCGCCGCGGCGAAGTGCGCCTGCACGTCGGTCTTCGCGCGGCCGACGACGACGCCGGGGACGGTCGTACCGGGCTTGTTCCGGGGGTCGACGCCGTAGGCGAGCTCCATCGCCTCGTTCGCCACGGCCACGGCGTTCTGCGACCGCTGCAGGTGGCTCGAGGTCTGGGTCCCCTCGATGAAGAACCCCAGCGCCGCCGACGCGACGATCCCGAGGAGGACGAGCGCGACGATGACCTCGACCAGCGTGAAGCCGGCGTCGGAATCGGAGTCGCGCTCGGCCGGGGCGCCACGTGAAGTGAGCATGATCGTCCTTGTGGTCAGCGATCGTCGGGGGTGCGGCGGACGGGCCGGGACCGAATGGTCCCGGCCCGTCCGTGCACAGATCAGGCTCCGCAGGGTCAGGCGCCGCACGCCTTGCCGAGGCCGCCGGCCGTGCTGTTGTAGGTGATGCCCTTGGTCTTGGTGTTGGCGTTTCCGTCGGTGTTCCAACCGGTGAGGCAGTAGCCGCCGTCCGTCTGGTTCTTGTACTCGACCAGGTTGCCGGAGCTGACCGTCACGTTGATCGCCGTCGCCCCCGTGCCCGTCGGTGTGACGACGACCGGTGCGTTCGCCGTCGCAGCCTGGCTCACGGACGCCGGGTTCTTCTGCGTGTCGACGATGACCGTCTCGATGGTGGTCGCGACCGTGCGGAGGTCCGACTTGATCGAGGAGTCGACCGCCGACTTGCGCTGGTTCAGGAACACCGGGATGGCGATCGCGGCGAGGATGCCAATGATGATCATGACGACGAGGAGCTCGATCAGGGTGAAGCCCTGGTCCTTCTCGTCGAGGGACTTGCGGATCCGAGCAATCATGTGAGTTCTCTTCTCGCTAGAGGATGTCTGTGTCAGCAGGTGGTGGCGGAGCCGATGCCCTTGAGGCCGCCACCGTCGCTGTCCCACGCCCAGTTCTGGGTGCCCGCCTGGGCGCCGGTTGCGCGCGTCGCGACGATGCAGAACGCGCCGCTGGCGCCGGAGTACGTGAGGGTCGTGTCGGCGTCCTTCTTGAGGTCCAGCGCGGCGAACTCCGTCTGGTCCGCGGGGTACTCCTGCGTGTCGACCATGTGGGTCTCCACCAGCGTGGCCGCGCCACGCAGGTCCGACTTCATGGAGGAGTCGGTCGCCGACTTGCGCTGGTTCAGGAAGACCGGGATGGCGATCGCGGCGAGGATGCCGATGATGATCATGACGACGAGGAGCTCGATCAGGGTGAAGCCCTGGTCCTTCTCGTCGAGGGACTTGCGGATGCGCGAGATCATGTGCGCTTCCTTTCGGTTTCAGCGTGAGTGCCACGAGCGTGGCGGTGAGTGAGGTCGTGCACCATGCGAATCGGCGCGCGTCACGTCGGACTTGAGACGCCGAATAGGCGGTGCGTGAAGTTCACCCGGTCGGCCCACCGCAATTCGGGCACCCGTCACTCAATGAGCTCAAAGATGTTGAAGATGGGCATGTAGAGCGCGATGATCATGGTTCCCACGATGCTCCCGAGCACGGCGATCATCAGCGGCTCGATGAGCGACGTGAGCTGCTCCGTGGTCGCCTCGACCTCCTGGTCGTAGAAGTCGGCGATCTTCGCGAGCATCGAGTCCAGAGCGCCGGTGTCCTCACCCACGGCCATCATCTGCACCACCATGGGCGGGAAGACGGGGTGCTGGGCGAGGGGGCCCGTCAGGGACTCCCCGCGGCGCACGGAGTCGGCGATGTCCTTCGTGGCGTTCTCGATCACCATGTTGCCGCTCGTCGCGCCGACGATGTTCAACGCCTGGAGAATGGGGACGCCGGCGTGGATCATCGTGCCGAAATTACGCGTGAAACGTGATACCGCGATCTTCTGGAAGAGCTTTCCGAAGATGGGCATCTTGAGCTTCCACGGGTCGACGACGGAGCGCACGGATTCTTTGTGCTTGTTCTTTCCCCACCAGACCCCCGCGATGACGACCGCGACGAGCAGGACCGGGCCGCCGATCTTCATCCACTCCGAGAGCGTCACCAGGATCTGGGTCGGCATCGGGAGCTCACCGCCGAGGTTCGCGAACATGTTCGCGAAGATGGGCACGATGAACAGGAGCATCCCCACGACCGCGAGGATCGCGATGACGAACACGACGACGGGGTAGGTCATCGCGGACTTGACCTTGCCGCGGAGCTTCACCTCGGACTCGAAGTTCTCGGCGATCGACACGAGCACCTGGTCGAGGAAGCCGCCGACCTCGCCGGCCTTGATCATGTTGATCATCAGGGGCGGGAAGACCTGCGGGTGCTTGGCGAGCCCGACGCTCAGGGCGGACCCCGTCTCGACGTCACTGCGCACCTGGGCGACCACGCGGGCGAGCGGCTTGCTCTCCGTCTGGTCGGCGAGGATGCCGAGCGCACGCAGGATCGAGAGGCCCGAGTTGATCATCGTGGCGAGCTGGCGCGCGAGGATCGCCAGGTCCTTGAGCGAGATCCGGTCGGAGAGACCCGGGAGGGAGATCTCCTTCTGCAGGCCCGAGGTGCTGACCTCGTTGATCGACAGGGGCGCCATCCCCATCGTCCGCAGGCGGTTGACGACCGTCGCCTGGGAGTTCGCCTCGATCCGCCCCTTGACGATCTTGCCCGTGGCGTCCCGGACGGCGTACTCGTAGACCTTCGCCGTCGTGCTGGTGGTACTCACTTCAGGCCCCCCATCCCGTAGCCGGCGGTCGCCGGGTCGGCCTGCATCCCGGCCGTCATGCCCTGCGCGATGCTGGAGGACCGGCCGACGAGGCGGTTGAAGTCCTCGACGTTGTGGCACTTCTCCAGGCCGTTCTCGTACGTCACGCGGTTGGAGCGCACGAGGTCGGCGATGTGCTGGTCCATCGTGTGCATCCCCTGCTTCGCACCGGCCTGCATCGCGGAGTAGATCTGGTGGGTCTTGCCCTCGCGGATGAGGTTGCGGACCGCGGGCGTCGCGAGCAGGACCTCGGTCGCGACCGCCCGGCCGCCCCCGACGCGCGAGCACAGCGTCTGGCAGACCACGCCTTGGAGCGCGCTGGCCAGCTGGGTGCGGACCTGCGACTGCTGGTGCGCGGGGAAGACGTCGATGACCCGGTCGATCGTCTGCGCCGCGTCCTGCGTGTGCAGGGTGGCGAAGACGAGGTGGCCCGTCTCGGCGGCGGTCAGGGCGACGGAGATGGTCTCGAGGTCACGCATCTCGCCCACGAGGATGATGTCCGGGTCCTGGCGGAGCACGTGCTTGAGCGCGGTGGCGAAGGACAGCGTGTCGGCGCCGACCTCACGCTGGTTGATGAGGGACTTCTTGTGACGGTGCAGGAACTCGATCGGGTCCTCGACCGTCATGATGTGGTCGGCTCGCGTCCGGTTGGCGAGGTCCACGATCGCCGCCAGCGTGGTCGACTTGCCGGAGCCCGTCGGTCCGGTCACGAGGACGAGCCCGCGCGGCAGGCCGGCGAAGTTCGCCACGACCGCCGGGACCCCGAGCGCCTCGAGGGGCTTGATCTCGTAGGGGATCATGCGGAACGCCGCACCCACCGAGTCGCGCTGCCGGTACATGTTCACGCGGAACCGCGACACGCTCCGGACCGCGTAGGCGAAGTCGAGCTCCATGACCTCCTCGAACTTCTCGCGCTGCTTCTGGCTCAGCACCGCGTAGAGGCTCCGCTGGAGGGAGTCGGCCGTGAGCACCGGGAAGCCCTCGAGGGCTCGGAGGCTTCCGTCGCGCCGGACCATCGGGGGTGCGCCCACGGTGAGGTGAAGGTCGGAGGCGTTGCACTCGATCATCGCCCGGAGGGCGTTGTCGAGGTCGAGGTCCCCGTCCCGCGCGCCCTGCGCCATGCCGATCCGCGCGCTGCGCTCCGACCGTGCGGGGGCCGCGCCGTACTGGGCGCTCGCCACGGGGGCTGCGGGGGCGCCACCCGGCGTCGGCGGCAGGCCCTGCAGGGACGTGCGGCGGCTCGGGTCACCGGCGCCATAGGGACTGGTCTCGTTCACAGCGGCCTCTCGATGGGTTCGTACGTGACGCTCGCGTCGTCTATCGACGGCCTGCGCCCGGGGCTTGAGCCGTCCGCCGCTACGCGACGACGCGCAGGATCTCCTCGATCGAGGTCTGTCCGAGGAGCACCTTGGTCCAGCCGTCGTCGCGGAGCGTGATCATGCCCTGGTCGCGCGCGGTCCGAGCGATGTCGGCTGCGGAGGAGTGCGCCACCGCGTGACGCTCGATCTCCTCGGTCACACGCATGACCTCGTGGATCGCCATCCGGCCCTTGTAGCCCGTCTGGGAGCACGACGAGCAGCCCGCCGGCCGGTGCAGGAGCGGGGTCTCCTCGCCGGGGCTCCACGGGAACCGCGCCGCGATCAGCTCGACCTCGCTGGGCCGGTACGGCTCCTTGCACTTCTCGCAGAGCTTGCGGGCAAGACGCTGGGCCACGATGCAGTCCAGCGCGGAGCCCACGAGGAAGGGCTCGATGCCCATCTCGATGAGCCGCGTGACGGCGCTGGGCGCGTCGTTGGTGTGGAGCGTCGAGAGCACGAGGTGACCCGTGAGCGCCGCCTCGATCGCGATCTGCGCCGTCTCGTGGTCACGGATCTCACCGAGGAGGACGACATCCGGGTCCGACCGCAGGATCGACCGCAGCGCGCCGGCGAACGTCAGACCCGCCTTCGGGTTGACCTGGACCTGGTTGATCCCGGCGAGCCGGTACTCGACCGGGTCCTCGACCGTGATGACGTTGATCTCGGGCTTGGACACCGCGTTCAGCGTGGCGTAGAGCGTGGTCGACTTGCCGGACCCGGTCGGTCCGGTGACGAGGATCATCCCGTAGGGCTTGGTGTAGGACTCGCGGTAGGTCGCGTGGTTGTCGTCCAGGAAGGACAGGTCGCGCAGGTCGAGGCTCGCGGTCGAGTTGTCGAGGATTCGCATGACGACCTTCTCGCCCCAGACCGTCGGCAGGGTCGCCACGCGGAGGTCGATCTTGCGGCCGTTGTGCGTGACGGACATGCGTCCGTCCTGCGGCTTGCGCCGCTCCGCGATGTCGATGTCGCTCATGATCTTCAGGCGGGAGATGACGCCGCCCTGGATCTGCTTGGGCGCCCGCTGCATCTCGTGCAGCACGCCGTCGATCCGGTACCGGACGCGGAGGTCCGTCTCGGCCGGTTCGATGTGGATGTCGGACGCGCGGTCCTGGATGGCCTGCGTCACGAGGAGGTTGACGAAGCGCACGATGGGCGCGTCGTCGACCATGTCGCCGACCTTGGAGAGCTCGGACTCGATGTCGGCCGCAGCGGCCTCCTCGCCGAACGCGGCGGTGAGGTCCTCCATCTCGTCGTCCGCCCGGCAGTACCGGTCGATCGCGGTGATCAGGTCGTCGTGCGTGGCGACGACGGTCCGCACGGGCACGCCCGCCATCGTGCGGGCGTCGTCGACCGCGAGGACGTTGCCCGGGTCTGCCATCGCGAGGACGAGTGCGCCGTCCACGATGGCGACGGGCAGCACGACGTACCGGCGGCACAGCGACGCCGGGACGAGGGCCACGGCGTTGCGGTCGACCGGGAAGTCGGCGAGCTCGACGAACTCCATGCCGACCTGGGCGGCCAGGGCGCGCACGAGCTGCGTCTCGGAGATCATGCCGATCTCGACGAGCGTCCGCCCGAGGGACTCCCCGCGCTGGACCTGCTCGTCGAGGGCCGCCATGAGCTGGCCCTCGGTCACGAGACCTTCGTCGAGGAGGATGTCTCCGAGCTGCTTCACAGGTGTCCTTCCAGGCGGCACGTGAGCGGGGGCTCCACCGTGTCCCGCCGCGTCGCGGGGGCGTCCACCTCACCTATCGGCAGCCCTCCGCGAACCCTGAAGGCTTGTGCGGCCTCAGCCCAGCGCGTCGCCGAGCGCCCGCTCCATCGCCGCCAGCGGCGCGGGGCGTCCGGTCATGAGCCGGACCTGCTCGGTCGCCTGGTGGAGCAGCATCCGCTCCCCCGTCACCGCGATACCGCCGGCGCGCGCCCACGCCGCCGTGAGCGCCGTCGGGCGCGGGTCGTACGCGCAGTCGAGCAGCACGCCGGCGACGGCCCCGGCACCCGCCAGCTCCGCGGCGAGCGGGTCCGCCGCGCCCGGCGGGAGCGTCGAGACCACGACGTCGGCCGACAGCACGGCCGCGTGCAGGCGCGCCGCCGGCGCCATCGTGAGGAAGCGGGGCTCGACGCCCATGCGGTGGGCCGCGCGCATCGTCGCACCGGCCCGCGCCATCGACCGGACGTACACCTGAGCGGTCGTGCACCCCAGCTGCGCGAGCCCCGCGAGCGTCGACGCCGCCGTCGCGCCCGCACCGAGGACCACCGCGGTGCCGACGCGGCGTTCGCCCAGCCCTTCGCGCAGCGCCGCCACGACGCCGTGGACGTCGGTGTTCGCGCCCACGAGCACGGGTCGCCCCCCGCCGCCCTGGACGAGGACCGTGTTGACGGCGCCGACGACCTCGGCCAGCGGCTCGACGTGGTCCAGGAGGCCGAGCACCGTCTGCTTGAGGGGCATCGTCAGGCTCAGGCCGGCCCAGTCGGCGTCGAGCGCGCCGACGACGTCCCGCAGCTGGTCCTCGGTGACGTCGAGCGCGTCGTAGCGCCAGTCACCGAGCCCGAGGGCCGCGTACGCCGCCCGGTGGAGGACGGGTGAGAGGGAGTGCGCGATGGGATGGCCGAGGACGGCCGCGCGCCGAGCGGTGCTCACCCCTGGTTCTCGTCCTCCCACTGCCGCAGCAGGAGCACGTTCTCGTTGTGCTCCTGGAGCGTCGTGGCGAACCGCGTCTCGCCGGTGTCCAGGTTGATCGTCACCCAGTACATCCACGGGCCGTCCGCCGGGTTGAGGACCGCGTCGATGGAGACGAGGCTCGGCGCAGCGATCGGCGTGGGCGGCAGCCCGGTGCGCGCGTACAGGTTGTACGGGTTGCTCGTGTCGTCCTTGTGGGCGTTCCGCAGCTCCGTGCCGGGGATGCCGGCGCCGTAGGCGACGGCGGCGTCGATGTCGAGCTTCATGCCGACGTCGAGCCGGTTCTGGATCGCCCGGGCGACCATGGCCCGGTCCTCGGGCGAGCGAGCCTCGCGCTCGACGAGCGACGCGATGGTCAGGACGCGCTGCCGGTCCGCGGCCGCGACCCCGCGGGCGTCGAGGTTGGCCACGGTCTGGCCGATCATCTCCGAGAGCATCTGGGTCGGCGTCGTCCCGGGCTGGAACGTGTACGTCGCCGGGAAGAGCCAGCCCTCGTAGCTGCCACCGGCCTCGGCGGGCAGACCCGTCGCGGCCGTGTCGGCCATCGCGGCCTCGAACTCGGCGACGGGGACGGTGGTCACCGACGACAGGCGCTCGAGGATCTGGTCGACGCGGAGCCCCTCGGGCAGCGTGACCTTGGTCTGGACGCGGTTCTCCGAGTCCAGGAGCGCGGTCACCGCGTCCGCGGCCTTCATCTGCAGCAGGAGGCGGTAGGTCCCCGGCTGGATCCCGCCCGCGTCGGGGTTGGCGGTGTAGGCCTGGGTGAAGGCGTCCTTCGAGGCGACGACGCCGGCCTCGAGGAGCACCTCGCCCATCTGGCCGCCCGTCGCGGACTCGGGGATGACGACGTCGACGCTGCCGTGGCCGGGGCCCGGGTAGTCGTCGTTGCCCTGGTCCAGCGAGACTCCCCGCAGGTCGTTGATCGTCGGCATGACGAACTGCATGACCGCCCACGCCGCGCCGCCGATGACGAGCAGGCTCAGCATGAGCGCGACGAGGTTGCGCCGACGGCGCTTGCGGCGGCGCCGGTCGCGCTCCGCACGCTCGGACCGGCGGGCGCTGCGGGCGGCGGGCGCCTCGCGCGGCTCGTCCGGCTGGACGATCTCGTCGAGGAAGAGGTCGTTCATGCTGGGGTCTCCGCTCGCACCGTCGCCAGCTGCCTCGTCACGTCAGTCCTCCTCGTTCCGGTCCGCCCTCGGGGGTGGTGCGGACCGTAGGCCCCGGCCGGGTCGCCGGACGCCCTCCTGCGTCGTCCCGGGCCGCTCACGCGGACCCGACCTGCTCCCCCGCCCTACGCCCGGATGCCTTCTCGGCATCGAGCGCCGCCTGCAAGATCACCACCGCGGCCGCCTGGTCGACGACCGCCCGGTGACGTCGTCCGGACCGGCCGGACGCGTGCAGCGCCTGATGGGCGGTCACCGTGGTGAGCCGCTCGTCAACGAGACGCACCGGAACCGGTGCGACCGCGTGCGCCAGCGCCACACAATAGGTCCGAACGAGGGCCGATGCCGAACCCTCGCCCCCCGAGAGACTACGCGGCAGCCCCACGTAGACCACGGCAGCGCCACGCTCGGACACGATCTCGGCGATCCGCGCGGTGTCCGACGTGCCGGACTGGTCGCGCGGGACGGTCTCCACGGGCGTCGCGATGAGCCCGTCGGGGTCGCTCGCGGCGACGCCGACCCGCACCGAGCCGACGTCGACCGCGACGCGCGCGCCGCGCGGCAGTGGCGCCGGCGCGCCGGCGTCACCCAGCGGCACGCGCCACCTCGGCCTCGACGGCGGCGAGGGCCTGCGGCAGGCGGGCGGCATCGGTCCCGCCGCCCTGCGCGACGTCGTCCTTGCCGCCACCGCCACCGCCGAGCGCACCCGCCGCGACCTTGGCGAGCGCACCGGCGCGCAGCCCGGCCGCGCGGGCCGCCGCGTTGGTCGCCACGAGCACGACCGGGCGGCCCTTCGCGACGCCACCGACGGCGACGACAGCCGGGTCCTCCCCCAGCCGTCCGCGCACGTCGAGCGCGAGGGTCCGCAGGTCGTCGGCGGAGCCGACGTCGCCCGCGTCGTACGCGGCCACCCGCGTCCCGCCCACGGTCCGGGCGCCCTCCGCGAGGCCCGCCGCCGCGGCGAGCAGGCGCCCCTGGCGCAGCGCGGCGAGCTCCTTCTCCGCCTCGCGCAGCCGTGCCACGACGCCCGCGACGCGCTCGGGCAGGTCCTCGGGGCGCACCTTCAGGGTGTCCGTCAGGGCCGCCACGAGCGCCCGCTCCTGTGCCAGGTGGTGGAACGCCTCGATGCCGACGAGCGCCTCGACGCGGCGCGCACCCGAGCCGACGGACGACTCGCTCGTCAGCGCGATGAGGCCGATCTGGCTCGAGTGGTCGACGTGCGTGCCGCCGCAGAGCTCGCGCGACCACGGGCCGCCGATCTCCACGACCCGCACCTGCTCGTCGTAGGTCTCGCCGAAGAGCGCGATCGCGCCCCACGCCCTCGCCTCCGGCAGCGTCATGTACTGCCAGGACACGCCGAGGTCCTTGCGGATCGCGCGGTTGGCGACCTCCTCGACCTCGCTGCGGGCCGACGGCGACAGCGCCTGGTTCCAGGAGAAGTCCAGGCGCAGGTAGCCGGGCTTGTTGTAGGAGCCCGACTGCAGCGCGTCCGGTCCGAGCACCTCGCGCAGCGCGGCGTGCACGACGTGCGTCCCGGAGTGCGCCTGGCGCGCACCCAGCCGCCACTCGGGGTCGACCTGCGCGAGCACCTCGGTGCCCGGACCGACCTCGCCCTCGGCGACACGCACCGTGTGCACCACGAGGCCCTTGATCGGGCGCTGCACGTCGAGCACCTCGAGGCGCGCGCCGTCCGCCGTGATGACGCCCGCGTCGGACTCCTGGCCGCCGGACTCGGCGTAGAACGGCGTGCGCTCGAGCACGACGTCGACCGTCTCGCCCTCCTGCGCGCGCGGCACGACGGCGCCGTCGCGCAGCAGGCCGCGCACGGTCGAGGGCGTCGTGAGCTCGGTGTAGCCGGTGAACTCGGTGGCGCCCGCCTCGCGCAGCTCGCGGTAGCCCGTCGTCGTCGCCGCGCTGCCCTTCTTGGACTTCGCGTCGGCGCGCGCCCGGTCCCGCTGGGCCTTCATGAGGTCGCGGAAGCCCTGCTCGTCGACCGTCAGCCCCTGCTCCTGCGCCATCTCGAGCGTCAGGTCGATCGGGAACCCGTAGGTGTCGTGCAGCGCGAACGCCTGCTCGCCGGCCAGGCGCGTGCCGCCCTGCTTCTTCACCTGCGCGACGGCCGTGTCGAGGATCGTCGTGCCGGAGACGAGGGTGCGGCGGAACGCCTCCTCCTCCGCGTACGCGATGCGGGAGATGCGGGCGAAGTCCGTCTCGAGCTCCGGGTAGGAGAGCTTCATCGCGTTCATCGACGTCGGCAGCAGCGCCGGCATCGACGGCTCGTCGACGCCCAGCAGCCGCATCGCGCGCACCGAGCGGCGAAGCAGGCGCCGCAGCACGTAGCCGCGGCCCTCGTTCGAGGGCGTGATGCCGTCACCGATGAGCATGAGCGCGGAGCGCACGTGGTCGGCCACGACGCGCATGCGCACGTCGTCGTCCCGCTCGGCGCCGTAGCGGCGACCCGAGATCTCCGACGCCGCGTCGATGACCGGGCGCACCTCGTCGATCTCGTAGAGGTTGTCGACGCCCTGGAGCAGGTAGGCGACGCGCTCGAGGCCCATGCCGGTGTCGATGTTCTTCTGCGTCAGGTCGCCCACGATGTCGAAGTCGTCCTTGGCACGGACGCCGTCGATCGCGTACTGCATGAAGACGAGGTTCCAGATCTCCAGGAACCGGTCCTCGTCGACCACGGGACCGCCGTCGGCGCCGTACTGCGGGCCCCGGTCGACGTAGATCTCGGAGCACGGACCGGCCGGGCCGGGCTGGCCCGTGTGCCAGTAGTTGTCCTTCTTGCCGCGGCGCTGGATGCGCTCGTCGGGCAGCCCGGCGATCCGGCGCCAGAGCTGGGCCGCCTCGTCGTCGTCCTCGTAGACGGTGACCCAGATCTTGTCGGGGTCGAAGCCGAGGAAGCCGTCGGACTGCGAACCGGTGACGAGCTCCCACGCGTAGGAGATCGCCCCCTCCTTGAAGTAGTCCCCGAAGGAGAAGTTGCCGTTCATCTGGAAGAACGTGCCGTGGCGCGTGGTCTTGCCGACCTCCTCGATGTCGAGGGTGCGCACGCACTTCTGCACGCTCGTCGCGCGCTGCCACGGCGGGGTCTGCTGCCCGAGCATGTACGGGATGAACGGCACCATGCCGGCGATGACGAACAGGGTCGACGGGTCCGGCGAGATCAGCGACGAGCTCGGCACGACGGCGTGGTCGCGCTGCTCGAAGTAGTCGAGCCAACGGCGTCGGATCTCGGCGGTCCGCATGGTGTCCTCACGTCTGTGGCCGGGACGCGCCCGGCCGGGTGGTTCGGCCGACGTCGTCGGCTCCGGCGGTGGGCGGCGCGGGAACGCGCCGCCCGTCTCAGGTTAGAAGTCGTACAGGGGATCGTCGTCGTCGACGCGGCCCCGGGGGCGGTCCGCCGGCACGTCGCGCGGGCCGGCGAGGTAGCCCTCGCCCTGGCGGTCGCGTCGCTTGAGGACGGCGCCTGCGTCGCCCCCCTCGGGCTGGACGAGGAGCGTGGCGACGAGGTCACGCTCACGCGTCTCGAACGCGGAGCGGAAGGTCGCCAGCGCACCCTGGACGGCGGAGCCGGCGCGCTGACCGGCCTCCTCGACCTGCTCGGCGACGCCGGCCGGGGTGTAGCGCCGCGCGGCGCGGCGAGCCCGGTCGACGAGCACGACGGCGCCCGCAGCGCCCACCCCGATCCAGAAGAGGCGGCGCATCACTTGAACCGGGCCGTGAGGTCCGACAGCGCCTGGCGCACGCCGTAGGAGAAGGCCGCGACCTTGATGAGCGGCCCGCCGACGGTGGCGGAGACGAGCGCCGTGAGGGCCGAGACGTTCTGGCTGATCTCGGCCGCCGACGTCGTCATCGTGTCGACCTTGCCGAGCTGCGCGTTGGCGGAGGCGACGGTCGTCGCCGTCTCGTCGAGGACGGGCACCGTGTGGTCGGTGAGGTCCTTGACCGACTGCGTGGCGGCGTC
Source organism: Actinotalea sp. JY-7876 (assembly GCF_014042015.1). Lineage (NCBI taxonomy): Bacteria > Bacillati > Actinomycetota > Actinomycetes > Micrococcales > Cellulomonadaceae > Actinotalea > Actinotalea sp. JY-7876. The sequence continues at coordinate 1,819,254 of NZ_CP059493.1, forward strand.
GAACGTGCGGCCGAGCTTGACGAGCGGCACCGCGAGAACGCCCACGAGCCCGACGAAGGCGATCGCGGCGATGAGTCCGGCGACGTCACCGAGAGACATTGCGGGCGTCCTTCCTGAGGGGGGCGTGGGACCGGGACGACACTACCGGCCTTCGGGCCGCCGAACGACGACGCCCCGCACCCGGCGGCTGCCGGGGTACGGGGCGTCGTTCGTGCGGCGTGCGGTCAGCGCGAGTAGTACTCGACGACCAGCTGGACCTCGCAGGTCACGGGGACCTCGGCGCGCTTGGGGCGGCGCGTCAGCTGGCTCGAGAGCTTCTCGAGCTGGACGTCCAGGTAGCCCGGGACGGCCGGCAGGACGTCGCGGTGGGCACCGGCGGCGGCGACGCGGAACTGGTCGCTCGTCTGGCTGCGCGGCTTGATCTGGAGCGTCTGGCCCGGCTTCACCTGGAAGGAGGGGCGGTCGACGATCTTGCCGTCGACGAGCACGTGACGGTGCACGACGACCTGGCGGGCCTGGAGGATCGTCCGCGCGAAGCCGGAGCGGAGCACCAGGGCGTCGAGGCGGGTCTCGAGGTTCTCGACCAGCGCCTCACCGGTCAGGCCGGGGGTCTTGCGGGCGTCCTCGAACGCACGGGCCATCTGCTTCTCGCGCAGGCCGTACTGGGCGCGCAGACGCTGCTTCTCGCGCAGACGCACCGCGTAGTCCGACTCGGTGCGGCGACGGGCGCGGCCGTGCTCGCCGGGCGGGTAGGGCCGCTTCTCGAAGTGCTTGACGGCCTTGGGGGTCAGGGCCAGGCCGAGGGCCCGGGAGAGGCGCACCTGGCGGCGCGCGCGGGTCACAGAGGACACGTGGTACTTCCTGTCGTTGTCGTGGCACATCCCGCAGCGGACGGTCTCCGGCGGGTGTGGGACCAACCTTCGTGATGCGGCTGAGGTCCCCAGGGTGGCTGCCCGCGACGGGCAACCGGACAAGACTACCGCACCCCCGTCCCCCGCCCACCCTCGCCGCCCCACGCCGGCCCACGCCGCCCGACCACACCCGACCCGACCACGCCCGACCCGACCACGCCACGCCCCCCGCCACCCACCCTTCGCAGGTTTTGGCACCGATGTCGGTGCGCGGGCGCCCCGATCGGTGCCATAACCGGCGGTGGGCGGTGGGGCGGCGGTGGGGCGGCGGCCGCGACGGCGGGGGGCGGATCGGGTGGTCGCATCCACAGGGGTTGCTGTCCACAGCGGGCGGGGGCCCGCGCGCCGTCGTCGCGTCCAGGGCGGCACGGTGTGGCGATGGGACGACTCGCGCCGGGCTGGGCACCTCCGGACGCCCGTCGCCAGCTCGGGCTCTTCACGGTGCGACAGGCGTGGGCGGCCGGGGCCACGCCCGACCAGGTCCGGCGCCGGATCACGTCCGGCGAGTGGGTGCGCGTCCGCGGCGACGCGTTCGCCGCGAGCGGCACCGCACCGACGCCCGAGCGCCGGATGGTCTCGATCGGCCTGACCTGGCCCGACGCGGTCGCGTGCCTGGGCACCGCTGCCCGCTTCCACGGCCTGCCGGTACCCGACGACGTCGTCGACCACGCCCTCGTCCCACGTCGCCGCGCCTCCCGGCACAGCATCGCGACGCACCGCTACCCCCTCGGTCGCGGCGACGTGGAGTCGGTGGACGGGGCCCTTGTCACCGGTCGGACGCGCACGCTGCTCGACTGCGTCGGGCGCCTGCCGCAGGCGGACGCGGAGCGGCTCGTCTCATGGGCGGCGACGCGACAGCTGCTCTCGGCCGGCGTCCTCGAGCGGGCGCTGCGGGACGGGCCCTGGCGCTGGGGCAACACGCAGCGCCGCCAGGCGCTCGAGGACGTCCGGGCGGGCGCGCTCAGCGCGGCGGAGCGTCGGCTCCACCGCCTCCTGGACCGTCACGGACTCACGGGCTGGCGCGCGGACCACCCGATCCGTGACGCGTCAGGGATCATCGGCCGCGCCGACGTCGCCTTCGTCGCCGAGCGCCTCGTCATCGAGGTCGACGGGTTCCGCTATCACGCCGTCACCGAGTTCCAGGCGGACCGCGACAAGCAGAACCGCCTCATCGCGGCCGGTTGGTCCGTCCTGCGCTTCACCTGGCACGACGTCGTCGACCGGCCGCAGCACGTCGTCGCCCAGATCGCCGCCCTCCTCGCCACCCGCCGCCCCGGCTGACCCACCCCGCCGCACCGGCTGACCCACCCCGCCGCACCGGCTGACCCACCCCGCCGCACCGGCTGAATCGCCGGGCCACCGCCCGGCGGCCCCAGCCTCAGCCGCCCCGCGGACCCGGCCAGCCGCCCCGCCCACCCCCATCCGCCGCGTCGGCCTTGTGGCGCCGATCCGGCTGCGCCGGCGCTGGATCGGTGCCACAACTGCCCTGCGGGGGGTGGGCGACGCGGCGCGCACAGCGGGGCCGGCGGGAGGTGGCCGGAGGTGGCGGCGGCGCGGATCGGCGTCCCGGACCCGCCGGCCCGACGCGCCGCGGATGCGTTTTGGCACCGAATCGGGTGCGTCGGCGCCCGGATCGGTGCCAAAACCGGCTGGGCGGCCGGACGGGCGGGCGTCAGCGGTCGTGGAGGATCTGGCGGATGCGGGCCAGGCGGGCCGTGACGTCGCGCTCGTAGCCCCGGTCCGTGGGCTCGTAGTAGCGGGCGCCGTCGAGCTCGTCGGGCGCGTACTGCTGGGCCGCCACGGCGTGCGGCTGGTCGTGGGCGTACCGGTAGCCCTGACCGTGGCCGATCTTCTGCGCCCCGGCGTAGTGCGCGTCGCGCAGGTGGGGCGGCACCGTCCCGACCTTGCCGGCCCGGACGTCGGCGATCGCGGCGTCGATCGCCTTGTACGACGCGTTGGACTTCGGTGCCGTCGCCACGTGCACGACGGCCTCCGCCAGGATGATCCGCGCCTCCGGCATGCCGATGAGCGCGACGGCCTGCGCCGCGGCCACGGCGGTCTGCAGCGCCGACGGGTCCGCCATGCCGACCTCCTCGGCCGCCGCGATGACGATGCGTCGCGCGATGAACCGCGGGTCCTCCCCCGCCACGACCATGCGCGCCAGGTAGTGCAGTGCCGCGTCGACGTCGGAGCCGCGCATCGACTTGATGAACGCGCTGATGACGTCGTAGTGCTGGTCCCCGGCGCGGTCGTAGCGGACCGCCGCGACGTCGATGGCGCTCTCGACGGTCGCGAGGTCGACGACGGCGACGTCACCGCCCCGGTGCGCCTCGAGGGCCGCACCGGCCGCCGCCTCGAGGATGGTCAGCGCCTTGCGCGCGTCGCCGCCCGCGAGCCGCAGGAGGTGCTCCTCGGCGTCCTCGGCCAGCTCCACGCTCCCCCCGAGCCCGCGCTCGTCCGCCACCGCACGCCGGACCAGCGTGCGGACGTCGTCGGTCGTGAGGGGACGCAGGGTCAGCAGGAGCGAGCGCGACAGCAGGGGCGAGTTCACCGAGAAGCTCGGGTTCTCCGTGGTCGCCGCCACCAGCGTGACCCAGCGGTTCTCGACGCTGGGCAGGAGCGCGTCCTGCTGCGTCGTGGAGAAGCGGTGCACCTCGTCGATGAACAGGACGGTCTCGGCGCCGCCCGTCGCGAGGCGCCGCCGGGCGTCTTCGACGACTGCCCGCACGTCCTTGACGCCGGACGTCACGCCCGAGAGCTCGACGAACCGGCGGCCCGACGTCGCCGCGACGAGGTAGGCGAGCGTCGTCTTGCCCGTCCCGGGCGGCCCCCAGAGCACGACCGACGACGGCGCGGCACGGCGCGAGGCGTCGTCCGCGGGCTCGACGAGGCGCCGCAGCGGGGAGCCGGGCGCGAGGAGGTGCTGCTGGCCGGCCACCTCGGCGAGCACGCGCGGCCGCATCCGCACGGCGAGCGGTGTGCTGCTGCTGACGCCCGGGAGCCCCTGCCCCGTGGAGGTGGTGGCGTCGAACAGGTCCATGCCCGGAGCCTACGCACGCGACCGGTGCCGGCGTGCCGCAGCCAGGGCCGGGACGCACCTCACGGCGGCTCGCGGTGCGTGGTGGTGCGCGAGCCTGGGATGCTGGCCGTGTGTTCGACACCCTCGGCCGCGTCATCGCGCGTCACCCACGTCGCACGATCGTCGTCTGGGCGGTCCTCGCCGTGCTCTGCTTCGCCCTCGCGCTCGTCGGGGTCGGCGGGCAGAACCTCTTCGAGCGCCTGTCGACGGGCGCCCCGCAGGTGCCGGGCTCCGAGAGCGCGCAGGCGGACGACATCCTCGCCGACGCCGCCACCACGGGGCCGAGCCTGACGCTCGCCGTCGAACGCATCGACCCGCTCGCGCCCGACGTCGCCGAGCCGCTCGCCGCGGCACGCGAGGAGCTGCTGGCGATCGACGGGGTCGGGGCCGTGATCGACCCCTACATGCTCCCGGAGGGCCCGCAGAGCCCGGCCGTCGCCCCGCTGCTCGCGGCCGACGGCGAGGGCTTCCTCGTCGTCGTCGAGCTCGAGCCCGACCTGAGCGAGACCCGCCAGGACACGGCGCTCGCCGAGGTGCAGGACCGGCTCGAGGGCCTCGTCGGCGCCCTGGCCGACGTCGACCCGGACGTCACCGGGCAGGTGGGCGGCACGTCCCTGATCTTCGAGGAGATCACGGGGCAGGTCGAGAAGGACCTCGCGACGGGCGAGGCCGTGGCGCTGCCCATCGCGCTGCTGGTCATGGTGCTCGTGTTCGGCGGCTTCCTGTCCGCCGCGATGCCCATGGCGGGCGCGATCGCCTCGATCGCCGGCGGCCTCGGCGCGGTCTACGGGCTGTCGCACTGGCTCGACATGGACTCCTCGGTCGTCAACGTCGTGACCCTGCTCGGCCTCGGGCTCTCCATCGACTACGGCCTGCTGATCGTGTCCCGCTTCCGCGAGGAGCTGTCCGCCCTCGACGAGCCCACCACCGGGCGCCGGCGCCGCGGGCGGGGCGACCCCGCGGTCGAGGCCGCCCTGCGCCGCACCATGCAGACGGCGGGGCGCACCGTGGCGTTCTCGGCGCTCACCGTGGCGATCTCGATCCTCGGCCTGGTCGTCTTCGAGCCGGCGATCCTGCGCGCCTTCGGCTCGGCGGGCGTCGCCGTGATCCTCGTGGCCGTCTCGACGGCCCTCACCCTCGTGCCCGCCCTGCTGGTGCTCGCGGGGCGCCGGCTCGTGCGCCCGGGCCTGATCAGCCGCGTCCCCGGCCTGCGCCGCGTCCTGGAGCGCACGGGCGACGTCGTCTCGGAGGAGGGCGTCTTCTCACGCCTCGCCGCGTGGGTGCAGCGCCGGCCCTGGCTCGTGCTGGTCGGGAGCATCGCGGTCCTGGGGCTGCTCGCGTCGCCGGCCGCGCACATGGAGCTCCGCAACTCCACGGTGGAGCTCCTCCCCCGCAACTCCGACCAGCGCGCGTACGTCCAGACGATCGGCGAGAACTACCCCGCCTCGGCGACGCCCGCGGTCGTGGTGGTCGCCCAGGGCCCGCTCGAGGAGGTCGCCGCGTGGGCCGAGGGCCTCGCGGAGCTGGACGAGGTCGCCTCCGTGGACCCGCCGGCGCCGACCGGCGCCTACGTGGTCGTGGGCGTCCGCCCGGACACCGACGACGCCGGCGGAGCGGTCGCCCGCGCCGTCGTCGACGAGGTGCGGGCCGTCGACGCGCCCTTCCCCGTCTGGGTCACCGGGCAGGCGGCCAACCAGATCGACTTCACCGGCGCCCTCGCCGACCGCGCACCGTGGGCCGCCGGCATCGTGGTGCTGGCCACCTTCGTGCTGCTGTTCCTCATGACCGGGTCGCTGGTCATCCCGCTCAAGGCGCTGCTGACCAATGCGCTCTCGCTGCTCGCCTCGCTCGGCGTGCTCGTGTGGGTGTTCCAGGACGGCCACCTCGCCGACCTGCTGCGGTTCACGCCGACGGGCGGGATCGAGACGTACGTCGTGGCGCTCGTCATCGCGTTCGGCTTCGGCCTCGCGATGGACTACGAGGTGTTCCTGCTCTCGCGGATCAAGGAGCTGTGGGACGGCGGTGCCACCAACGACGACGCCGTGCGCCTCGGGCTGCAGCGGTCCGGCCGGATCATCACGTCCGCCGCGCTGATCATCATCGTGGTGTTCGCCGGCTTCGTGGTCGGCGAGCTGCTGGTGATCAAGGAGGTGGGCTTCTCGCTCGCCGTCGCCGTGCTCATCGACGCGACCCTGGTCCGGATGCTGCTCGTCCCGGCCACCATGACGCTGCTCGGGAAGTACAACTGGTGGGCCCCCGGTCCCCTGCGGCGCCTCCAGCAGCGCGTCGACCTCGCCCACTGAGGAGTCCCGTGCCCACGCCCGAGACGCCACCCCGTTTCGGCGCCCGCCTGCTGCTGGCCGGCGTCCTGACGCTCTGGGCCGGGCTCCACGCGACCACCATGCTCGTCGCTGCCCTCCGCGGCGGGGAACCCCTGGACGCCATGCGGTGGTGGTCGACGGGGCTCGTCACCGCGGGCCTGGCGGCAGCCGCCGTGTGGGCGTGGAGGCGGGTCGCCACCGCACGCGGCTCGGGCGGCCCCCGGCCCGGCACGAGCGACGCGTCCGGTCCCACGGACGCCGGACGCCCCCGTCACCGCGGGTTCAGCGGCGAGATCGAGCCGCCGCGCCGCTGGTGAGCCTCAGGTCGGTGGGCGGCGCGCACCGAGCGGGCCGAAGGACGCGAACTCCGCCTCGGTGACGAAGCCCAGGCGCTCGTACAGGCGCCGGGCCACGTCGTTGTCGGCGAACATGCCCAGGGACACCCAGGTGGCGCCCTCGCGCAGGCCCGCGCGCGTCACCGCGGCCGTGAGGGCGGCGCCCAGGCCCCGGGACCGCGCCTCGGGCCGCACCCCGAGCCCGTGCAGGTGCCAGGAGTGGTCGTCGTCGTTCCGGCCGCCGCGCAGCGCCGCGCCGACGACGCCGACCAGCCGGTGGCCGTCGCGCACGCCGTACCAGGCGGCCTCCTCGTGCCCGAGCGGGTCGGCGGTCGTGCCGGGGTTCGCTGCGGCGAGGCACGCGCGGATCGCCGCGTCGTCGGCGCGCGGGTCCAGGCGCGCGACGACGTCCTCGGCGTCCGTGCGGGGCGGCTCCGCCTCGGTCGCCAGCCAGTCCCAGGTCGAGAACGGGGCGAGACCCAGGCGGTCCAGCACCGCGGGGTCGACGTCGTCGCCGCGCGGCAGGCTCATCCAGCCGACAGCCGTGTCCGCGCCGGCGGCGGACCGCCGCGCGACCCGGTCGCGCACCAGCTCGCGGGCCGCGTGCGCGTCGCCGCGGGCCAGGAGCGTCGTGCGCTGCTCGCGCACGACGGCGACGAGCACCGCGTCGCGCGGGTCGGGTGACGTCTCGACCTCGACTGTCGCCCAGCGCACCCGGTCGCCCAGGAGCATCCGGTCCTGGCGCCAGGCGGGGCCGAAGGCGTCGGCGCCGACCCCGGTCAGGCGCCCGCTCCCTGCGCGCCCTCCGCCGCCGGGCCGCCTCCGGCGGGGGACGGACGTCCGCCCACCGGTGCGTTCGCCGCCGCCTTGCCCTCGGGCTTCGCATCCACGCCGGCCTCCTTGCGCTGCTCGGCCGTGATGGGTGCCGGGGCACCCGTCAGGGGGTCGTAGCCGCCGCCCGACTTGGGGAACGCGATGACGTCGCGGATGGACTCCGAGCCGGTGAGCAGCGTGAGGATGCGGTCCCAGCCGAACGCGATGCCGCCGTGCGGCGGCGCGCCGAACGCGAACGCGTCGAGGAGGAAGCCGAACTTCTCCTGCGCCTCCTGCTCGCCGATGCCCATGACCTCGAACACGCGCTGCTGGACGTCCCGGCGGTGGATACGGATCGAGCCGCCACCGATCTCGTTCCCGTTGCAGACGATGTCGTAGGCGTAGGCGAGCGCGTTGCCCGGGTCCTCCTCGAACCGGTCGATCCAGTCCGGCGTGGGGGACGTGAAGGCGTGGTGCACCGCCGTCCACGAGCCACCGCCGACGGCGACGTCGTCGTCCTCGCCCGTCGGCTTGAACAGGGGCGCGTCCACGACCCACACGAACGACCACTGCGAGTCGTCGATGAGGCCGACGCGACGGCCGATCTCCAGGCGCGCCGCGCCGAGGAGCGCGCGCGCCTCGGACACCTTCCCGGCCGCGAAGAAGACGCAGTCGCCGGGGCTCGCGCCGACGGCCTGCACCAGACCGGCACGCTCGGCGTCGGACAGGTTCTTGGCGACCGGGCCGCCGAGCTCGCCGTCCTCGCCCACCGTGACGTAGGCGAGGCCCTTGGCGCCGCGCTGCTTGGCCCACTCCTGCCACGCGTCGAACGTGCGGCGGGGCTGCGAGCCGCCCCCGGGCATGACGACGGCGCCGACGTACGGCGCCTGGAACACGCGGAAGGGCGTCTCGCGGAAGTAGTCGGTGAGCTCGACCAGCTCGAGGCCGAAGCGCAGGTCCGGCTTGTCGCTGCCGTAGCGCGCCATGGCGTCGGCGAAGGTCATGCGCGGGATCGGCGTCGGGATCGTGTACCCGATGAGCTCCCACAGCGCGACGAGCACCTGCTCGGCCAGCGCGATGACGTCGTCCTCCTCGACGAAGCTCATCTCGACGTCGAGCTGGGTGAACTCCGGCTGGCGGTCGGCGCGGAAGTCCTCGTCGCGGTAGCAGCGGGCGATCTGGTAGTAGCGCTCCATGCCGGCGACCATGAGCAGCTGCTTGAACAGCTGCGGCGACTGCGGCAGGGCGTACCAGGAGCCGGGCGAGAGCCGGGCGGGGACGACGAAGTCGCGCGCACCCTCGGGCGTCGAGCGCGTGAGGGTGGGCGTCTCGATCTCCACGAAGTCCTGGGCGTCCAGGACGCGGCGCGCCGCCGCGTTGGCCTGGGCGCGCAGCCGCAGCGCGCGGGCCGGCGCCGGGCGGCGCAGGTCGAGGTAGCGGTACTTCAGGCGCGCCTCCTCGCCGACCGTCTCGTCGAGCGCAGAGGAGACCTGGAACGGCAGGGGCGCCGACTCGTTCAGGACGACGACCTCGGCGGCCGTCACCTCGACCTCGCCGGTCGCGAGGTTCGTGTTCTCGTTGCCCTCCGGGCGGCGGCCGACCTCGCCGGTCACCTGGAGCACGTACTCGTTGCGCAGACCGTGCGCGACGGCCTCGTCTCGGATCACGACCTGGGCGATGCCCGAGGCGTCGCGCAGGTCGATGAAGGCCACGCCACCGTGGTCGCGCCGCCGGTCGACCCAGCCCGTGAGCGTGACGGTCTGACCGATGTGCTCGGCTCGCAGGGAGCCGGCGGTGTGGGTGCGGAGCACGGTCGTCCTTCCAGACGGGTTCTGCGGTACGGGTGGTGCGCGTGGGCCGACGTCGTCGGGCCCCGACGAGTCTAGTGGCGGGCCACGCGGCAGACTGGCGCTCGCCCCACGTCACCAGGAGGAACCCATGGCCCGCCGCATCGCCACCGCCGACCGCGTCGACCGCGAGCAGCTGCTCGAGTTCCTGCGCCCGCGCCACCACGCCGTCCTGCTCACCCGCCGGCGCGACGGCAGCCCGCAGATGTCACCCGTCACCTGCGGCGTGGACGACGCCGGGCGCGTGGTCGTCTCGACCTACCCGGACCGCGCGAAGGCGGTCAACGCCCGCCGGGACCCCGCCGTGAGCCTGTGTGTGGTCTCGGACGACTGGGACCCGTGGGTCCAGGTCGACGGCACCGCCGAGGTGCTCGACCTGCCGGACTCCGTCGAACCGCTCGTCGAGTACTACCGCAACATCGCGGGCGAGCACCCGGACTGGGACGAGTACCGCCGGGCGATGGTCGACCAGGGCAAGTCGATCATCCGGGTCACGATCGAGCGGTGGGGCCCCGTCGCCACCGGCGGCTTCCCGGCGCGGCTCGCGCAGTCCTGACACCCGCGGACGGTTCGCCCCCAGGACGCGCGCGGTTCGCGGGCCGGACGCACCATGGGGAGATGAGCGAGCACACGAGCACGGGACACGACGCGACGAGCGAGCCGGGCGGGGCCGACGAGGTCGCCGCCGCGCACGGGGACGGCGCGTCGGCCGACACGGCGGGCATGGGCGACGAGGGCGTGGCCATCGGCCTGGGCGAGCCGTCCAGCTTCGAGCCGGAGGAGGACACAGCGCCCCTGCCGGACGAGCAGGGCTGACCGCGCCTCAGAAGAGCGCCGGCTGCATGGGCCCGACGTCGAGCGCGGCCGGGGCGCGGTCCGCGTCCCAGCCCGCCATGCTCCCGAGCGGGTACGAGCCCTCCTCTGCTCGCACGGCACCGTCGGCGGCCCGGTGGTCCGACGTCGCGAAGCCGTGGCGCTCCAGCAGCGGCCGCAGTCGCGCGTGCAGCCAGTCCTTGTACTCGGCGGAGACGTACGCGCCCGATCCGTAGAGCCTGCGGTAGCGACCCACGAGGTCCGGCCGCTCGGACGCGAGCCAGCGCAGGAACCACGGCTTGACCGACCCGCGCAGGTGCAGCGGCAGCGCCGTGACGCCGGTGGCGCCCGCGGCCGCGAGCTCGGTGAGGAGCGCGTCGAGGTGCTCGACGGAGTCCGTGAGCCAGGGCATGACCGGCGCGACGAGGACGCCGCACGGCAGGCCGGCGTCGCGCAGCGCACGGATCAGGTCGAGGCGCGCTCGGGGCGTCGGGGTGCCCGGCTCCACGGACTGCTGGAGCCCGGAGTCGAGCACCGCGAGCGAGATCGCCATGCCGACCGGCACGCGGCGCTGGGCCTCGGCGAGCAGGGGGATGTCCCGTTTGAGGAGCGTGCCCTTGGTGAGGATCGAGAACGGCGTACCGGACGACGCCAGCGCGTCGATGATCCCCGGCATCAGCCGGTAGCGGCCCTCGGCCCGCTGGTACGGGTCGGTGTTGGTCCCGAGCGCGACGTGCTCCCGGCGCCACGACGGCCGCGCCAGCTCCGCGCGCAGGACCTCGACGACGTTGGTCTTGACGACGATCTGCGTCTCGAAGTCCCGCCCCGCGTCGAGGTCGAGGTACTCGTGCGTGGGCCGGGCGAAGCAGTACACACACGCATGGAGGCATCCGCGCATCGGGTTGATCGTCCAGCGGAAGGGCATGGACGACGCCGCAGGCACCTTGTTGAGCGCGCTCCTGGCCGCCACCTCGTGGAACGTCACCCCGGCGAAGTCCGGCGTCCGCACGCTGCGGACGAGGCCCTGGAGGGCCAGGTCCGGGCGCGCGAGGTCAGGGAGCGCGCCGTCGTCGGCGCCGATCCGCTGGCCGTCCCACCTCATGCGAGGCAGTCGAACACGCGTTCGACCGCCTCGTCAAGCGGTCACTCCGTGGCGGCGACGCGCGGCAGCAGGTCCTCGGCGGGCGGGGCCCACACGGCGGCGTCGGCGTCGACCTGCTCGCCGCTGCGGATGTCCTTGACCTGGTCGACGGCCTGCGGCTCGGCGGAGGGGTCGGCCGGGAACCAGACGAACGGGATGCCCCGCCGGTCCGCGTGCCGGATCTGCTTGCCGAACTTCGCGGCCGCGGGCGCCACCTCGACCGGGATGCCGCGGGCCCGCAGCGCGACCGCGACCGCGTCGCTCGCCGCACGCGTCTCCTCGGAGGTGACCGCGACGAGCACCGCGCTCGGCACCGACCGCGTGGCACGGACGAGGCCGCCCGCGAGCAGGCGCGAGACCAGCCGCGAGACGCCGACCGACAGGCCGACACCCGGGTAGGTGTTCGCGCCGTCGGACGCGAGCGCGTCGTAGCGACCGCCCGAGCAGATCGACCCCAGGTCCTCGTGCCCCACCAGCACGGTCTCGTAGACGGACCCGGTGTAGTAGTCCAGGCCGCGGGCGATCTTGAGGTCGGCGACGATCACGCCGCGCGCGCGCCGCGCCGCCGAGGCCATGAGGGCGCCGAGCTCGGCGAGCCCTTGGTCGAGCAGCTCTCCCCCGGCACCGTGGCGCTCGGCGAGCCCTCGCACGTCCTGCACCACCGACTCGTCCTCACCGCGCACCGCGGCGAGCTCGAGCATCGCGGCCGCCTGGGCGTCGTCGGCACCCGCCTGGTCGCGCAGGAGCGTCGCGACGGCGTCGGCGCCGATCTTGTCGAGCTTGTCGAGCGAGCGGAGCACCGGCTCCACGTCCGCGAGGCCCAGGCCGAGCGCGAAGCCCTCCATGACCCGGCGGTTGTTGACGAGGATCCGCACGGGCGGCACGCCGACGTCGCGCAGCGCGGCGAACGCCTCCGCGATGACCAGCGGGAGCTCCACCTCCAGGTGATAGGGCAGCTCGCCCTGGCCGACGACGTCGATGTCCGCCTGCGTGAACTCGCGGAAGCGCCCCTCCTGCGGGCGCTCGCCGCGCCAGACCTTCTGGATCTGGTAGCGGCGGAAGGGGAAGGCGAGCTTCCCGGCGTTCTCGAGCACGTACCGCGCGAAGGGCACCGTGAGGTCGAAGTGCAGTCCCAGGCCCGCGCCCTCGCCGCCGGCGGCCGGGTCCTCCTGGAGCCGGTGCAGCGTGTAGACCTCCTTGGAGGTCTCGCCCTTGCGCAGGAGCTGGTCGAGCGGCTCGACCGCGCGGGTCTCGATGCCGGCGAACCCGTGGAGCTCGAACGTGCGCCGCAGGACGTCGAGCACGTGCTGCTCGACCAGGCGCTCCGCGGGGAGCCACTCGGGGAAACCGGACAGGGGTGTGGGACGGGCCATGGTGCCCGATCCTAGGTCGCGCGCAGGTACGGGTTGGTCGCCAGCTCCACCGCGATGGTCGACGTCCCGCCGTGCCCGGGGTGGATGACCGTCGCCGGGTCGAGGCGGGCGAGCCGGCTCAGGGTGCGCGCCATGGCGTCGCCGTCGCCTCCGGGCAGGTCGGTGCGACCCATCGTCCCCGCGAAGAGGACGTCGCCGGTCAGGGCAGCCGGGACCCCGTCGTCACCGGTCACGAGGTAGACGGTCGATCCCTGCGTGTGACCGGGGCTGTGCAGCGCTCGGAGCTCCACGGCGGCGTCGCCGCGGCCGACGACGAGCGGCACCGGCTCGCCCGGGTCGGCGGCGAAGGTCACGACGTCGCGCGGCGCCGGCGGCGCGCCGCCGGCCAAGGCTGCGAGCTGGTCACCGAGCGGTCCCAGGGACCCGAACGGGTCCTCGAGGCGGTACGCGTCCTCGACGTGCACGTGCACCGCGACGCCGAGGCGCTCCCCCAGCTGCGCCGCGTCCCACGTGTGATCGACGTGACCGTGGGTCAGGAGCACGCCCGCGGGCCGCCAGCCCTCCCGCTCGACGAGCGCGACGACGTCGTCGGCGACGCCCGCTCCCGGGTCGACGACCACGCAGCGGTCGTCGTCGACGAGCACGTGGCAGCAGGCGCCCAGCAGGGGGGCGACGAGGGTCCGCAGGATCACGTCCTCGAGCCTAGCCACGGACCGAGACCGGACCGTGACGTGCGGGGCCCCGTCCGCCGGGCTGAGGCGCTCCCCTGCTGCCTAGACTGTCCGCGGCCCGACGACGCGCGGGTGATCATGCGGCTCGGTCCCCGGGCCGCTCGTGCGGGCCCCCGCGCGCGAGAGACGGGAGTGGTGGTGGCGCCGAGCAAGCGCGAGCGGGAGTACGCCCGACGACGCCACGAGAAGTGGCTCGCCCGGCAGGCCGAGCTCCAGGCGCAGCGTCGCCGTCGGCGCATCATCACGGGTGCGGTGCTGGGCGCCGTGGCCCTCGTCGCCCTCGTCGCGCTCGTCGTCTGGAACAGCCAGAGCGCGGACGACTCGAGCAGGACGGGCACGAGCCCGACGCCCACCGCCGAGCCGACGACCACCCCGGAGCCGACGACGGCCGACGATCCCGCGGCGGCCCCGCCGGACCCGGCGCTCGCGGAGAACCGCACGTGGACCGGCCGGCTGACCACGACGGCCGGGGACCTGGTGCTCGAGCTCGACGGCGCCGCGGCGCCGCAGGCCGTCGCCTCGTTCGTCACGCTGGCGCGCGAGGGGTTCTTCGACGGCACCACCTGCCACCGCCTGACGACCACCGAGAGCGCCGGGATCGCCGTCCTGCAGTGCGGCGACCCGAACGGTGACGGCACGGGCGGGCCCGCGTACCGCTTCGGTCCGGTGGAGAACGCCCCCGCCGACGATGTCTACCCGGCCGGTACGGTGGCCATGGCGAGGACGGGCGAACCCGACAGCATGGGGAGCCAGTTCTTCCTCGTGCACGAGGACTCGACCATCCCCGCGGACAGCGTGGGCGGGTACACCGTGCTCGGACGGATCACCGAGGGCATGGACGTGCTGCAGTCCGTCGCCGATGCCGGCATCGCCGAGGGAACCGGTCAGACACCGGCGACCGAGGTCACCATCGAAGGAGTTGAGGTCCAGTGACCGAGCAGGAGCGCCCCGAGGGCACCCCGGAGACGACCACCGAGCCGCAGGCTCCGGTCGAGTCGCAGACCGAGACGCAGCAGGTGGCCGAGACGCCCGTCGAGGTGGTGGCGGAGACCACCGAGGCCACGGAGACCACCGAGGTCACGGAGGCCACCGAGGCCGCCGAGGTCACGGAGGCCGCCGAGGTCACCGAGACGGAGACGACCGGCGTCGCCGGCACCGACACGGAGACCCCGCTCGCCCAGGACACCGCGCCTGACGACGCGGCTGTCGCGGAGCCGGACGCGCCTGCCGCGGAGCCGGACGCGCCTGCCGCGGAGCCGGACGCGCCTGTCGCGGAGCCCTCCGAGGAGCCCGCGCCCGTCGAGGCGGCCGCGCCCGCGCAGGCCCCTGCGGCCGCCCAGGAAGCACCGGCCGCGCCGCGCCCGACCCCGCGGCCCGTCCCGCGCCCGCTCCCCCGCCCGCCCGTCGCCGCGCGCCCGACGCCGTCCGGCGACGCCGCACCGCAGGCGCCGGTCGTCCCGGTCCCGGCGGCGCTGAGCGCGGCGGAGGCCCAGGAGGCGGCGCGCTGGGGTCGCGTCGACGAGGACGGCACGGTGTACGTGCGCGAGGAGTCCGGCGAGCGGGTCGTGGGCCAGTACCCCGGCGCCGACCAGGCGGACGCACTGGCGTTCTACGTGCGCCGGTTCGCGGACCTGCACGCCAAGGTGCTCCTGCTGGAGACCCGGATGGCGACCGCCGACCTCGCCGTCAAGGAGATCGAGTCCACGCTGGACCACCTCACCGCCGAGCTCGCCGAGCCGGCCGCCGTGGGCGACCTGGACGGCCTGCGCCGTCGGCTCGAGGCGCTGCGTGGCGTCGCGGCCGAGCGCCGGGCCGAGGCGGACGCCCAGCGCGCCGCCGCGAAGCAGGCCGCGATCGAGTCGCGCACCGCCCTCGTGGAGGCCGCGGAGAAGATCGCGGGCACGGACCCCGAGCGGATCCAGTGGCGCCCCGCGGGCGAGCAGCTCCGCGCGCTCCTCGACGAGTGGAAGGACGCCCAGCGGCACGGTCCGCGGATCGACCGGGCCACCGAGGACGCGCTCTGGAAGCGTTTCAGCCACGCGCGGTCGACGTTCGACCGGGAGCGACGCCGGTTCTTCGCCGAGCTCGAGAAGCACAACTCGGCCGCCAAGTCCGAGAAGGCGGCGCTCGTCGCGGAGGCCGAGGCCCTCGCCACGAGCACCGACTGGGGCGCGACGTCGGCCGCCTACCGCGACCTCATGGCGCGCTGGAAGGCCGCCGGCCGGGCCAACCGCAAGGACGACGACGCCCTGTGGGCCCGCTTCCGCGCGGCGCAGGACCAGTTCTTCGCCGCGCGTGACGCCTCCCAGAAGGAGATCGACGCCGAGTTCGGCGCCAACCTCCAGGTGAAGCTCGCCCTGCTCGAGGAGGCCGAGCGCCTGGTCCCGGTCCGCGACCTGCCCGCGGCGCGTGCGGCGCTCCGCGACATCCAGGAGCGGTGGGAGCAGGCCGGCAAGGTTCCCCGCAACGACGTCCAGCGCGTCGAGGGCCGCCTGCGCGCCGTCGAGCAGGCGGTGCGCGAGGCGGAGAACGCCCAGTGGCAGCGCAGCAACCCCGAGACGCGCGCGCGTGCCGAGGGCGCCCTGGCGCAGCTCCAGGCCGCGATCGCCGGGCTCGAGGCCGACCTCGCGAAGGCCGAGGCCGCGGGCGACACGCGCAAGGTCGCCGACGCCCGTGCGGCGCTCGACGCGCGGCGCGCGTGGCTCGAGCAGGTCGAGCGCGCGGCGGCCGACTCCCGCTGACCCGCGGCGCCGAGGGGGGCCGAGGACGATCCGTCCCGGTCCCCCTCGGCAGCCGCCGTGGGCGAGAACCTGAGGGTCGCGCTGCGACCTAGCCGCGCGCCGGCAGCTCGGCGGCGCGCGAGCCCGTGAGCCGGTAGACGTCGAAGACGCCGTCGACCTTGCGCACGGCGGCCAGCACGGAGCTGAGGTGCGCCGGCTCGGCCATCTCGAACACGAAGCGCGAGAGCGCGACGCGGTCCCGCGACGTCGAGACCGTCGCCGAGAGGATGTTGACGTGGTGGTCCGACAGGACCCGCGTGACGTCGGACAGCAGCCGTGACCGGTCGAGGGCCTCGACCTGGATCTGCACGAGGAACAGCGTGCCCGTCCCCGTGTCCCACTCGACCTCGACGATGCGCTCGGGCTGGTTGCGCAGCCCTTCCACGTTGAGGCAGTCGGTGCGGTGGACGCTCACGCCGGCACCGCGCGTGACGAAGCCCACGATCTCGTCGCCCGGGACCGGCGTGCAGCACTTGGCGAGCTTGACCCAGATGTCGCTGACGCCCTTGACCACGACGCCGGCGTCCCCCGAGCGCGGGCGACGCTGGCTGCCCGGGCGGGTCGCCTCGGCGAGGTCCTCCTCGGTCCCGGACTCGCCGCCCATGGACTGCACCAGGCGGTGCACCACGGTCACGGCGGACGCCTGGCCCTCGCCGATCGCCGCGTACAGCGACGACACGTCGGCGAAGCGCATCTCGTTCGCGAGCGTCACGAGCGCCTCGTGCGTGAGCAGCCGCTGGATCGGCAGGTTCTGCTTGCGCATCGCCTTGGCGATCGCGTCCTTGCCGTGCTCGATCGCCTCCTCGCGGCGCTCCTTGGAGAACCACTGGCGGATCTTGTTGCGGGCACGCGGGCTCTTGACGAAGGTCATCCAGTCCCGGCTGGGACCGGCCGTCTCGGACTTGGACGTCAGGACGTCCACGACGTCGCCGTTGTCGAGCGTCGAGTCCAGCGGCACCAGGCGCCCGTTCACCCGCGCGCCCATGGTGCGGTGGCCGACCTCCGTGTGGACCGCGTAGGCGAAGTCGACCGGTGTGGACCCCGCGGGCAGCGCGATGACGTCGCCCTTGGGCGTGAAGACGAAGACCTCCTGGCCCCGGATCTCGAACCGGAGCGAGTCGAGGAACTCGGTCGGGTCGGCGGTCTCGCGCTGCCAGTCCACGAGCTGGCGCAGCCAGGCCATGTCGCTCGCCGCGTCGACCGCGCCGCCGGACTGCTTCGCGATCTCCTTGTACTTCCAGTGGGCCGCGACGCCGTACTCGGCGCGACGGTGCATCTCGTGCGTCCGGATCTGGATCTCGACCGGCTTGCCACCGGGCCCGATGACCGTCGTGTGCAGCGACTGGTACATGTTGAACTTGGGCATCGCGATGTAGTCCTTGAACCGGCCCGGCACCGGGTTCCACCGCGCGTGCAGCGCACCCAGCGCCGCGTAGCAGTCGCGGACCGAGTCGACCAGGACGCGCACGCCCACCAGGTCGTAGATGTCGGCGAAGTCGCGGCCCCGCACGATCATCTTCTGGTAGATCGAGTAGTAGTGCTTGGGCCGGCCGGTCACCGTCGACTTGATCTTCACCGCGCGCAGGTCGGCCGTGACCTGCTCGCGCACGACCGACAGGTACTCGTCGCGAGCCGGGGCCCGCTCGGCGACCAGGTGGACGATCTCCTCGTACACCTTCGGGTAGAGCGTCGCGAACGAGAGGTCCTCGAGCTCCCACTTGATCGTGTTCATGCCGAGCCGGTGCGCCAGGGGCGCGTAGATCTCGAGCGTCTCGCGCGCCTTGCGCTCGGCCGACGCCGCCGGCACGAAGCGCCAGGTCCGGGCGTTGTGCAGCCGGTCCGCGAGCTTGATGACGAGCACCCGGATGTCGCGCGACATCGCGACGACCATCTTGCGCACGGTCTCCGCCTGCGCGGCGTCGCCGTAGACGACCTTGTCGAGCTTGGTCACCCCGTCGACCAGCATCGCGATCTCCGGACCGAAGTCGGAGCGCAGGTCGTCGAGCGAGTACTCGGTGTCCTCGACCGTGTCGTGGAGCAGGGCCGCCGCGAGGGTCGACGGCGTCATCCCGAGGTCCGCGAGGATCGTGGCGACGGCGACGGGATGGGTGATGTACGGGTCGCCGCTGCGCCGCACCTGGCCCCGGTGGGCCCGCTCCGCGACCGCGTAGGCGCGGTCGAGCACGCTGAGGTCGGCCTTGGGATGGTTGGCGCGGACCGCGAGCATGAGCGGCTCGAGCGCGGGCGAGCCCGCCGGCGTCCGGCTGCCGAAGCGCACCAGGCGCGAGCGGACACGGGACCCCGTGCCGGGCGTCTCGGGCGCCGGTCGGGGCGAGGCGTCGGGCACGGGCGCTGGCGCGGGCGTCACGGCCTCGCCCGCGGCGCGCGGCGGCACCGGTACCGGCTGCTCGGCCATCACGCCCTCCTCGTCCCGACGACGCCACCAAGTCTAGTTGGCCAGGGGCCGCGTGGCCGTCCGGCCGGCCTCGTCGCCCGCTGCTGGTGCAGGGCGCCGCGGTTCGTGCCGTCAGTAGGTCAGCAGGACGTCGATCTCGCGGCCCGGCAGCCGCTCGCGGCCGTGCAGGAAGGTCAGCTCCATGAGGAACGCGAGCCCGACGACGACGCCGCCCGCCTGCTCGAGGAGCTCGACGGTCGCAGCGGCCGTGCCGCCCGTGGCGAGCACGTCGTCGACCACGAGGATCCGCGCACCGAGCGGGATCGTGTCCGGGTGCACCTCGAGCACCGCGCTGCCGTACTCCAGGTCGTACGCGCTCGCCAGGGTCGCACGGGGCAGCTTGCCCGCCTTGCGGACCGGCACGAAGCCCGCCCCCAGCGCCACGGCGACCGGCGCGCCCACGATGAAGCCGCGGGCCTCCATCCCGACGACGAGGTCGATCGGTCCGGGAGCCTGGTGGGCCAGGTGCTCGACCACCGCGGCGAACGTGGCGCCGTCCGCGAGCAGCGGGGTGATGTCCTTGAACGTGACGCCGGGCTGCGGGTGGTCCACGACGTCCGTCACGAGAGCGGACGCCCGCTCCACGAGCGAGCGTCCCTCCTGCGGGGAGGTCCCGCTCACGGCTTGCGGCCCGCGGGCCGGTTCGGCTTGCGGCGCCGGGGCTGCGCGCTGTTGCCCAGGTGCCCGCCCGGGACGGGCGCGCCGACGTGGACCTTGACCGCCTCGGCGGGGTCCGCGTCCGCCGGCGCGGTCGCCTTGCGAGCCTCCAGCACACGCGCGGTGTGCTCGCGGATCGCCGGCTCCCGCTCGCGCAGGAAGACCTCGAACGGCGTGGCGATGAAGACCGACGAGAGCGTGCCGACGGACATGCCGATGAACAGCGCGAGGGCGATGTCGCGCAGCGTGCCCGCGCCGAGCAGGAAGGCGCCGATGAAGAGGATCGCCGAGACCGGCAGGAGCGCCACGACGGACGTGTTGATCGATCGCACGAGGGTCTGGTTCACCGCGAGGTTGGCGAGCTCCGCGTAGGTGTACCGGCGCTGCTCCAGCACCTTCTCGGTGTTCTCCCGCACCTTGTCGAAGACGACGACCGTGTCGTAGAGCGAGTACCCGAGGATCGTCAGGAACCCGATGACCGTCGCCGGGCTGACCTCCCAGCCGATGCCGGCGTAGACGCCCACGGTGATGATCAGGTCGTGCGCGAGCGCGAACAGGGCCGCGGCCGCCATGCGCCACGCACGGAAGTACAGCGTCATCACGACGGCGACCAGGAGCAGGAAGATCACGAGCCCCTGCACGGCCTTCGCGGTGACGTCGGCACCCCAGCTCGGTCCGACGAGCGACGTGCTCACGTCGCCGAGGGGGACGTCGTAGGCCTCGGCGAGACCGGAGGCGATCTCGTCCGCGACGTCCTGCTCCAGCTCGCCCGTCTGCACGCGGACGGAGGAGTCGCCGAGGCCGGAGACCCTGGGCACCTCCTCCGGGGCCACCTCGGCCACGACGTCGAGCGCGGGCTGCTGCTCGGTCGTCGCCGCGCCCGTGACGGTGAACTCCGCACCGCCGCTGAACTCGATGCTCGGGTTGATGCCGCGCACGAGCAGCAGCGCGATCGAGGCGAGGATGACGGCGCCGCCGATGGCGAGCCACCGCATGCGCCGCCCGACGATGTCGTACGAGCGCTTGCCGGTGTAGAGGTCGTTGCCCCACTGGGCCACGCGCGAGGGCATCAGGCGTCCTTCCGCTCGGTGCCGGCATCCGCCTGCGGGCCGTCGTCGCCGTCCGGCGGTGCCGTGCTGCTGTGCCCCGCGCCCGACGCACCGGCCGTGGCCGCGCGGCGCTCGGCCGCGCGACGCTCGGCGATGGTCATCCGGCGGCCCCCGGCCACGCCCACCGGCTCCCGGTCGTCGGCCGGCGTCGCGACGACGTCGTCGACCGCGGTCGACGTGCCCGGCCGGCGCGACGCCGTCGCGCGCTCGCCGGGCGCCACCACGCGGCCGCGCCCGACGTACCTGCTGCGGGCACCGAGGCTCTCCGGGTCGAGGCCCGACGCCCGGTGGCCCTCGCCGAAGAACTTGGTCCTGGCGAGCAGGACCATCACCGGGTGGGTGAACAGGAACACGACCATGAGGTCGACCAGCGTCGTCAGGCCGAGCGTGAACGCGAACCCGCGGACGCCGCCGACCGCGAGGAAGTACAGGACGATCGCGGCGAGGAAGTTGACCGCGTCGGACGCGAGGATCGTGCGGCGCGCGCGGTTCCAGCCCTCGGCGACCGCGGCCGGCAGCGTGCGCCCGTCCCGCAGCTCGTCGCGGACACGCTCGAAGTAGACGATGAACGAGTCCGCCGTGACACCGATCGCGACGATGATGCCCGCGACGCCCGGGAGGCTGAGGCGGTAGCCCTGCGTCCACGAGAGCAAGGCGATGAGCAGGTAGGTCACGACGCCGGCGATGACGAGCGAGGCCACCGTGACCAGGCCGAGCGCCCGGTACTGGAAGATCGAGTAGATGCCGACCAGGACCAGCCCGATGAGGCCCGCGAGGAGGCCGCGCTGGAGCTGCTCGGAGCCGAGCGTCGCGGAGATCTGCTGCTCGCTCTGGACGGTGAAGGTCAGCGGCAGGGAGCCGAAGTTGAGCTGCTGCGCGAGCGTCGAAGCCGACTCGCGCGTGAAGTTGCCCGAGATCTCGGCCTTGCCGTCCGCGATCACGCTGTTGACCGAGGGCGCGGAGATGACCAGGCCGTCGAGCACCATCGCGAACTGGTTGCGCGGCGACTCGAGCCCGAGCAGGCGCTCCGTGACGGCACGGAACTGGCTCGTGCCCTCCCGGTTGAACTCGATGTTGGTGACCCACTCGTTCGTCACCGCGCCGGTCTGCGTCGTGCGCAGACCCGAGCTCGCGCTCTCCACGTCGTCGCCGCGCACCTCGACCGGTCCGAGCACGAACTTGGCGGTGCCGGACGCGTCGCACGCGACGACCGCCTCGTCCGGGGAGCCGACCAGGTCCGGGCCGCCGCGGAGGTTCGCGGGGTCGGTGCAGTCGTAGGCCTCGAACTCGGCGAGCAGCTCAGGCGTGAGCCAGGCGGGGTCGCTCGCGTCGGCGGGCTCGACCTGCTCGACGGGCGTCTCGCCGAGAGGGGTGCGCTGCTCCTCGGGCACCGGCGTCGGCGCGGCCTGGACGATGACGGGCCGGAAGAGCATCTGCGCCGACTCCCGCACCAGGTCGAGGGTCTCGGCGTCGGGCTCCCCGGGGATCGCCACGACGATGTTCGAGCCGCCCTGGCTGGTGATCTCCGCCTCCGCGACGCCGGACGCGTCGATGCGCTGGCGGATGATCTCGATCGCCTGCGCGATGGTCTCCTCGGTGACCTTCTCACCGCTGTCCGCGGTGGGCGTGAGGATGACCTGCGTCCCGCCCTCGAGGTCGAGGGCCAGCGACGGCGTCAGCGACGCGTCCGACCAGTGGTTGCCGGCGAGGAGAGCGCCGAGGAGGGCGATCACCACGACGCCGAGCGACACCAGCGTGCGCTTCGGGCGTGGGCGGTTCGATGTGGCCAACGGTCCGTCTTCTCTCGTGCGTCAGACCCGGGGCGCCGCGGTGCGGCGCCCGGTACCCCCGTCAGCGACGGGTCGTGCCCTCGTCGTCGCGCCCCTCGGTGAGGCTCGACGCGTCGTCGGGCACCTGGAGGGTGGCGTCGGCGTCCGTGGTCTCGTCGACCTCGTCCTCGTACAGCTCGTCCTCGTACAGCTCGTCGTCGTCCAGCTCGTCGTCCGCGTCCTCCGCCTCCAGCTCGTCCGCGACCGGCGGGTCCACGAGCTTGGCGATGGCGGGACGGAGCCAGCGGCTCGTCACGCCGGGCGACGTCTCGAGGGTGACGATGTCGCCCTCGACGTCGACGACGGTGCCGAACAGGCCAGAGCCCGTCATGACCTCCTGGCCGGGGGCCAGGCTCGCCCGGAAGTTCGCGGCTTCCTTCTGCTGCTTGCGGGTGCGGCTCGTCATGAGCCACATGGCGCCGAAGGCCAGGGCAAGGATGATGAGGAAGCTGTAGTCCATGGTGTCGTTCTCACGTCCTGTTGGGTTGCGACCGCGCGAGTCTAGGTGACCGACGCTCCTGGCCCCTAACGCCTCGCGCGGACGCGCGGTTCCCGGGCGGGCGGCGCTCAGCCGAAGAGGGTGTCCGAGCCCGGTGCGGGGGGCCGCAGGCCGAGGTGCGCCCAGGCCCGCGCGGTGGCGACGCGGCCGCGCGGAGTCCGCCCCATGAGGCCCTCGCGGACGAGGAACGGCTCGGCGACCGTCTCGACCGTCTCGGGCTCCTCCCCGACCGCGACCGCGAGGGTCGTGAGCCCCACCGGCCCGCCGCCGAAGCGCTCGCACAGCGCGCGCAGCACGCCGCGGTCGAGCCGGTCGAGGCCGAGGTCGTCCACCTCGTAGACGGCCAGCGCGGCGCGGGCCGCGGCCAGGTCCAGCGTGCCGTCACCGCGCACCTGGGCCCAGTCGCGCACGCGGCGCAGCAGGCGGTTCGCGATGCGGGGCGTGCCGCGGGACCGGCTCGCGATCTCCGCGGCGGCGTCGGCGTGCAGGTCGACGCCGAGCAGCCCGGCCGAGCGCGCGAGCACCTGCTGGAGCTCCTCGTCGTCGTAGAAGTCGAGGTGCCCGGTGAACCCGAAGCGGTCGCGCAGCGGCGCCGGCAGCAGCCCCGCCCGCGTGGTCGCGCCCACGACCGTGAACGGGGGCAGCGCGAGCGGGATCGCGTTGGCGCCCGCCCCCTTGCCCACGACGACGTCGACGCGGAAGTCCTCCATCGCGACGTAGAGGAGCTCCTCGGCGGGACGCGCGAGGCGGTGGATCTCGTCGAGGAAGAGCACCTCGCCCTCCTCGAGCGAGGAGAGCACCGCGGCGAGGTCCCCCGCGTGCTGGATGGCCGGACCCGACGTGACGCGCATCGACGTCCCGAGCTCGGCGGCGATGATCATGGCGAGCGTCGTCTTGCCCAGCCCGGGCGGGCCGGAGAGCAGGACGTGGTCGGGCGCTTTGCCCCGCCCGAGGGCGGCGTGGAGCACGAGCTCGAGCTGGTCGCGCACCACGCGCTGCCCGACGAACTCGGCCAGGCGCTGCGGCCGCAGTGCGGCCTCCGCCGCGCGCTCGAGATCCTCCGCGCCCGGGGCGACGATGCGCTCGGTCACGATCTCCTCGTCAGGCACGACCGCCGCCCAGGACCCGCAGCGCGCCACGCAGGACCGAGGCGACCTCGCCGGCGTCGACGGGCCCCGCGTCAGGCGGCGACACCACGGCGACGGCCTCCTCGGCCGCCTTCGCGGTCCAGCCGAGCCCGACGAGCGCCTCCACGACCTCACCGCGCCGGTCGGCGACCGCGGCCGCCGCCGTCGTCGGCCCGCCCGACGGGGCCCCGAGGCGGTCGGCCAGCTCGAGCACGATCCGCTGCGCGCCCTTGCGCCCGATGCCGGGCACGCGCTGGAGCGCCGCCAGGTCCTCCCCCGCGACCGCGCGCCGCAGCGCGTCGGGCGTGTGGACCGCGAGCATCGCCAGCGCCAGCCGTGGCCCGACGCCGCTCACCGTCTGGACGGCCTCGAAGGTGTCCCGCTCGTCGGCGTCGGCGAAGCCGTAGAGGGTCAGCGAGTCCTCGCGGACGACCAGCGACGTCGCGAGCTCGGCCTCCTGCCCGACGCGCAGTCCCGCCAGGGTCGCCGGCGTCGCGTACGCGAGCATCCCGACACCGCCCACGTCGACGACTGCCGCGTCGAGGCGCACCCCGACGACCTGCCCGCGCAGCGAGGCGATCACGAACCCTCCCGTCCTCCTCGCGCGGACGCGCCGCCGCCACGGCGGGACGCGGTCACGCGAGCGACCCGAACATCTGTACGACCACGCTAGCGCGCCGCCCGGACACCGGGTGCCCCGACGCGCCGGACCTCACCGGAGCCGGGCGGCGGCCTCGGCCCGCGCCCAGGCGAGCTGGGCCGGTGTCGCCCCGGACGTGGCCCCCGCGGCGCCGCCCGCGCCGGTCCCCGCACGGACCGGCGACGTCGTGCCCGCGGCCACGGGCCGCCAGAGGTGGCAGATCGCCAGGGCGAGCGCGTCGGCCGCGTCGGCGGGGGTGGGCAGCTCCGCGAGCCCGAGGATCCGCGCGACCATCTGCTGCACCTGCGGCTTGCCGGCCCGCCCGGAGCCCGTGACCGACGCCTTGACCTCCGACGGCGTGTGCAGCGCCACCGGGATCCCGCGCCGGGCGGCGGCCGCCATGACGACGCCCGACACCTGGGCCGTGCCCATGACGGTCCGCACGTTGTGCTGCGCGAAGACCCGCTCCACGGCGACGGCGTCGGGCTCGTGCTCGTCCAGCCAGGTCTCCACCTGGTCACCCACGAGGGCCAGGCGCGACGCGACGTCGTCGGAGACCGGTGAGCGCGCGACGCCGACGGCGACGAGCACCACCCGCCGCCCCGGGCGCGAGTCGACCACGCCCAGACCGCAGCGGGTCAGGCCCGGGTCCACTCCCAGCACGCGCACCGCACCAGTCTCCCAGCGCGCGGACGCGACGGCCGGACGCCTCGCCGGGCGCTCAGTCCTCCTCGAGCTCCGCCATGACCTCGTCGGACGCGTCGAAGTTCGCGAAGACGTCCTGGACGTCGTCGCTGTCCTCGAGCGCGTCGATGAGGCGCAGGATCTTGCGGGCGCCCTCGGCGTCCACCTCGACCTGCGTGGCGGGCACGAACTGGGCCTCGGCCGAGTCGTAGTCGATCCCGGCGTCCTGCAGCGCGGTGCGCACGGCGACGACGTCGGACGCCTCGCTCTGCACCTCGAACGCCTCGCCCAGGTCGGTGACCTCCTCGGCGCCCGCGTCCAGGACCGCCGCCAGCACGTCGTCCTCGGTGAGGCCGTCCGTCTTGGGGATCACCACGACGCCGCGCCGGGAGAACAGGTAGGACACGGACCCGGGGTCGGCCATCGCGCCGCCGTTGCGGGTGAACGCGATGCGCACGTCAGCGGCCGCACGGTTGCGGTTGTCGGTGAGGCACTCGACCAGGACCGCGACCCCGCCGGGGCCGTAGCCCTCGTACATGACGGTCTGGTAGTCCGCCCCGCCGGCCTCCTGGCCGGAGCCGCGCTTGACCGCGCGGTCGATGTTGTCGTTCGGGACCGAGGACTTCTTGGCCTTCTGGATCGCGTCGAAGAGCGTCGGGTTGCCGGCGACATCACCGCCGCCCACGCGGGCGGCCACCTCGATGTTCTTGATGAGCTTCGCGAAGAGCTTGCCCCGCTTGGCGTCGACGACGGCCTTCTTGTGCTTCGTGGTGGCCCACTTGGAGTGACCGGACATCGCTTCGACGAACCCCTCAGCCGCGCTCGGTGACGATCTGGACGAACAGCCGGTGCAGCCTCATGTCCCCCGTGATCTCGGGGTGGAAGGACGTCGCGACCACGTCACGCTCGCGCACCGCCACGATCCTACCGGCGGCGGGGCCCGATGCGACGGTGGCCAGCGCCCGGACGCCCGGCCCGGTGCGCTCGACCCACGGCGCGCGGATGAACACGGCGTGCACCGGGTCCGTGGCGCTGTCGGCGACGCCCTCGACGACGAGGTCCGTCTCGAAGGAGTCGACCTGACGGCCGAAGGCGTTGCGGCGCACGGTCACGTCGAGCCCGCCGAGGGTCCGCTGGCCCGCCGCGCCGTCCTCGAGCCGGTCGGCGAGCAGGATCATCCCCGCGCACGACCCGTAGGCGGGCAGGCCGGCGGCGATCGCGTCGCGCAGGGGCTCGAAGAGCTCGAAGACCTGCAGCAGGTTGGCCATCGTCGTGGACTCGCCGCCCGGCAGCACGATCCCGTCGACCTCGGCGAGCTCGCGCGTGCGCCGCACGGGCACGGCACGCGCGCCGCTGGCCTCGAGCGCGGCGACGTGCTCGCGCACGTCGCCCTGGAGGGCCAGGACACCGATCCTGGGCGGCGTGTCGGAGATCACGTCGGCGGATCCTACGCCGCCCTATCCTCGGGGCATGAGCGCGCCCTTCCCCCCGCCCGCGGCGCCCGCGGGCCCGCACGCCGCCCCGCCGTCGACCTCGCTGCGCGGACCGGTCGCGCTGACCGTCGCCGGAGCGGTGCTCTGCGTCGCGACGGTCGTCATCGCGGTCCTCGTCGGACGGACCTTCCTCAACCTCCTGCCCACCGACCTGCTGACGTCGGACGGTCAGGCGGGTCCCGGGGTCGTCGCCGAGGTGAGCGCGCCAGGGCAGGGCACGGCGCAGCTCGAGGCGGACACGAGCTACGTCGTGCTCCTGGCCACCTCGACCTCGGCGGGCGGGGACCACGTCGAGCTCGAGGACGACGTCGTGCTCGTCAGCCCGGACGGGAACGAGATCGTGGCCGACCGGAGCCCCGGCGTGAACCTCTCGGCGTCGCGCGACGGCACCGCCGTCCGCTCGGTCGGCGCCTTCCGCACGCAGGAGGCGGGGCAGTACACGGTCACGGCGCCGCCCGTCAGCGACGGCGGGACCGCACGGGTGCTCCTCGCCCCGGACCAGGCGTTCGGGCCGTTCTTCGTCGGCATCTTCGGGTCCGTGTTCGGCGTCTTCGCCGCCATCGCCACGGCGATCACGGGGATGCCGATGCTCGTCATCGGCATCGTCTGGTGGCGCCGCCGGGCCGGGGCCCGCGCGGCCGGCGCCGCGGGACCGGGCGCCCCGGGACATCCGGCCACGGCGCCGCGGTGACAGGCACCGGCGCGGCGCCGCGTCGGACGAGCGTCCTGCGCCAGGCGGCGCTGCGGGTCGCGACCGGGGTCGTCACGCTCGTCTACCGGATGTACCGGGTGCACCCCGCGTTGTGGCGGTTCACGGCCCGGAACTACCACCCCGCGATGGAGCGCTTCGCGCGGCTCAACGCCTGGATGATCTGCCAGCACGCCTACCTGGACGTGCCCGCGTACCGCCGCCACGTCGAGGAGCACGGCTTCCGCTTCCGCTGGTGGGACCTCACGGCGTACGAGCCCACCTCCAAGCACGGCTACGTCGACCGGTACCCCGAGGCGGAGCGCTGCTGGGACGGCGAGATCCGGACCGTGGGCACCGTGGTGGACGAGTCGTCCGGCTCGTCCGGGACCCCGTACAACTGGCTGCGCTCGAAGCGTGAGCTCGCCACGGTCCACAAGAACGTCGCGGGGTACGTGACGCAGATCTTCGGCACCCGCGGGCTCTTCGCCATCAACGCCTTCTCGATGGGCGCCTGGGCGACGGGCACCAACACGGGCATCGCCATGTCGCGGATCGCCATGGTCAAGAACACCGGCCCGGAGATCGACAAGATCGTCGACACGCTGCGCCACTTCGGCCCCGGCTACACCTACCTGGTGTGCGCGTACCCGCCCTTCCTCAAGCACCTGCGGGACCGGCTCGACGCGGACGGGTTCGACTGGGACGCCTACGACCTCAACGGCTTCGTCGGCGGCGAGGCGCTCACCGAGGGGCTGCGCGACTACCTGGAGGACCGCTTCGGCCGCGTCTACTCGGGCTACGGGGCCTCCGACCTCACCATCGGGATGGCCGGCGAGAGCGACCTGACCGTGTGGCTGCGCCGCGCCCTGATCGCCCACGAGCCCTTGCGCCGGGAGGTGCTCGGGGACGGCGAGGCCCGCACCCCGATGGTCTTCCAGTACAACCCGCTCGAGACCTACCTGGAGACGACGTCCGACGGGCGCCTGCTGGTGACCTTGAACTCCGCCGACATCATGAGCCCGAAGCTGCGCTACGACATCGGCGACGAGGCGATGATCCTCAGCTTCGACGCGATGCGCGCCGCGGTGGACCGCCTGCCCGAGCCGCTGCGCTCGCGCCTGACGTTCGGCGTCGAGCGCGCGGCCGCGGTCCAGGGCATGCGCCTGCCCCTGCTCCTGCTCTTCGGCCGCAAGGACTCGACCGTCTCCTACATGGGCGCGAACCTCTACCCGCTCGACGTCGAGAACGGGCTCTACCTCGACAACCCGCACGCGGCGGCCATCGAGTCCTTCAAGCTCTCCCTGGTCGACATCGGCGACCACGAGCAGCGTCCCGGCATCCACCTGCAGCTGCGTGCGCACGCCGCGCTCGACGACGCCGAGCGGGCGGACCTCGCGTCGCGCGCCGCCGCCGGGGTGCTGCGCCATCTCGCGTCCGTCTCGCGTGACGTGGCCCAGTCCCTCGAGGAGGACCCGACGGCCTCGGACCTGCGGGTCGAGGTGCACGCGCACGGCACGGGCCCGTTCGCGGGCGGCTCGACGAAGATCAAGAACGTGTACCTGGTGGACGAGGGCGACCGCGACGTCCCGTCCGCGGCGCGCTGATGCGCAGCGCCGACTTCTCGCGGGCCCCGCGCCAGGCGCGCGCCGAGGCCATGGTGGTGCTCGAGCGCCCCGAGGCGCCGCGCGGCTGGCAGCGCGCGGCCCGGAGCGCCGCCCGGGACGCGGCGGGGCACCGCTGGAGCACCGGCTACCGGCTCGCGGGCGCGCGCGGCGTGCTGGCGTGGTTCGCCACGCCCGACGACGCCGCGGCCTTCCTCGCCGCCCGGCCGTCCGGTGAGCGCCACCGCCGGCTGCGCGCGGAGCCCGAGGGGTACACCAACGGCCGGTGGCGCGCCGAGGGCGACGTCATGGCGCACATCGAGCGCTTCACGCCCGTGACGCGCGAGGCGGAGCGCGGCACCGTCCCGCCCCGCGTCGCGGACGACGACGCCGCCGCGCTGCGCCCGGGGCGCGGCCCGCGGCGTCGACCGCGACGGCCGCTCCCGCCGCCCGCCGCACCGCGCTCGCCGGTCGACGCCGGCGCGATGTTCGTCGGGGCGACGCGCTACCGCGGTCCCCACTCGTGGGCCGTGCTGTCGCGCGAGTGGTACCCGATGGTGGCGGCGATGCGACGGCTGCGCGGCTACGTGTGGCACGGCGTCTACTGGGAGCCGCCCTTCACGCTCGGCACGCTCGCGTTCTTCGCCACGCGCGACGACCTGCTGGCGTTCGCCCGCCTCCCCCAGCACCGCCGCCTCATGCGCTGGATCACGCGGGACCGGCGCCACGGCACCGCCGGGTACATCCGCATCCACGTCGCCGACCCGGCCGGGGAGGCGGCCCCGTGAACCTCGAGGAGGTGAGGACGCGCGCGCAGCTGCGCGAGTTCCTCGACCTGCCGCTGCGCCTGCACCCGCGCGAGCTCGCCGTGCCCCTGCTCGCCGACACCGTCGAGCAGTGGTGGCGAGGGCGGAGCCCGCACCCCGAGCCCGTGACCCTCCTGCTCGCGCGCGACGCGTCGGGCGACGTCGTCGGCCGCACGACGGTCCACACGGACGCGCGCCTCGACGCCCGGCTCGGCGCACGCTCGCTGCTGTTCGGGGCCACGGAGTTCGCCGACGAGGCGGCCGCCCGGGCGCTGGTCGACGGGCTCGCGCGACGGGCGGAGGGCCACGAGCAGCTGTTCGGCCCGGTCTCGCTGCTCCCGAACCAGACCGGCGGCGTCCTGACGTCCGGGTTCGAGGAGCGCGGCTTCGTCGACTCCCCGTGGAGCCCCGCCCGCGTCGCGGCCACGTACGAGGCGCTGGGGTTCCGGCGCTGGGGCGAGGCACAGACGTGGGCGGTGGACGTCGACCCGGCGAACGCGGCGGGCGCGCCCACGCCGGACGAGTGGCGGGCCGCGGGTCTCGTGCTCGAGCGCGGTCGGCGCTCGAGCGTCGGACGGCTCGTGCCCGAGGTCCTCGAGGTGCTCAACCGGTCCTTCGCGGCGCTGCCCTACTACACCCCGATCACGCCCGCCGAGATGGCGGCGGCGACGGACGGCCTGGCCTTCCTCGTCGACGAGGAGCTCCTGCTGCTCGCCCGCGACGCGCGCTCCGGCCGGCTCGTCGCGTTCCTGCTCGTTGTCCCGGACCTCACCGCCTTCGTGCAGCGCGCCGGCGGCCGGCTGGGCGTGCTGCGCCGGCTCGAGCTGCTCGCGACCCGGGGCCGGTACCGCCGCGAGGCCGTGCTCGTCATCCAGGGCACCGACCCGGACCGGCAGGGCCGCGGGGTGCTCACGCTCCTGAGCCGGCAGCTGCACGCGGCGCTGGCGACCGGCGGCTACGCACGGCTGCGCAGCACGATGATCGCTCCCGACAACCCGGGATCGCGGCGCCAGCTCGAGCGCTTCGGCGGCCGCCCGCTGCACGGCGTGACGTTCTACCGCCTGCCGCTCGGCGCCGCCCACGCGGACACCGGCCACCCGGGCGGGACAGCCCCCGCCACGCCCGACCGCCGCACACCCAGCGGCTCCCCTGAGACGAGGCCCACGTGAGCACGCCCGACCCCGCGGCCGCCGCGGACCCCGCCCTCGCCGACGACGCCCTGCGACGCTGGCTCACGATCGCGGGCAGGGCCCCGTCGCCCCACAACACCCAGCCGTGGGCGCCGCGGGTGGCGGGCCGGACGATCGAGCTCGCCGTCGTGCCGTCGCGCGTGCTCTGCGCGGGTGACCCGACCTTCCGCGACCTCCTGCTCAGCCTCGGCGCCTGGGTGGAGAGCGCCGCGGTGGCCGCGGCGGCCGACGGCCGGTCGCTGCGCGCGGAGCCGACCCCGCACCTCGAGCGGCTGCACGACCTGCCCGTGCGCGGGCCGGCGGACCCGGCCACCCCGGTCCTGGTGCTGCACGTCGAGGACGCGCCGTACCCGACCCCCTTCACGCCGCAGGACGTGCGCACCCGGCGGGTCCACCGCGGCGAGCTCGGGGCGGCGCCCGACGTCTGGACCGACGCGGCCGGCCTGCCGGACTGGCTCCGGCTCGGGGAGGTCGACGGCGCCGCGATGCGGCACCTCGTCCGGCTGGGCACCGCCTCCACGGTCTCGCGCCGGGGCGTCGCCGAGGAGCTCGTGCGGTGGCTCCGGCTGAGCCCGGACCACCCGCGCTACCGCCAGGACGGCATGACCGACGCGATGCTCGGTGTGCCGCGCCTCGCCGCGCGCCTGGCCGCACCGTTCACGCGGCGCGCCGCCCTGCGCGACCCCCTGCTGGGGGTCGCGGGCCGCGCCGCGCGCACCCTCGAGCTCCTCGGCCGCGGCCAGCCGGTCCCGGTGGGGCGGCACGCGGACGACGGGCCGCGGCACCTCGCGCTCGTGGCCGACACCCGCGCGCTGGGCCTCGACGGCGTGCACAGCCGCACGGAGGCCATGGACAGCAGCCTCGGCCTGCCGCCCGCCGAGGTCGTCGAGGCGGGCCGGGTGCTCCAGCGCCTGTGGCTGCACGCCCACCGCGCGGGCGTCAGCGTCGCACCCCACTCCGAGGTGATCGACTCCCCCCACGCGCAGGGCGCGCTCCGCAAGCGCCTGGGCGTGCGCCGCGCCGACGTCGTGCTCGCGGTCTTCAGCGCGGGCCGCGCCCGCACCCCGGCGCCGGTCTCGCCCCGCCTGACGGACGACGACGCCTGACGACGCCGACGGCTGACGGGCGACGGCGGCCGGCGCCCTAGCCGAGCGTCCGGACGACGCCGTCCCACCCGTGGAGCAGGCCGCGCACCAGCGGGACGAGCTCGGCGGGGAAGACCTCCTCGCGCACGCGCTCGAGCTCGTCCAGGGCCCACCACCGGACCTCGTCCATGAACGCGCGCTCGACGTCGGTCCACCCGTCCGTGCTCAGCGCCCCGGGCGCCTCGACGCGCGCGACGAAGAACTCCTCCGACTGCCGGACCGTCTGCCGCAGGAACCGGAAGTCGGCGCTGCGCACCGCGACGGGCCCGACCAGGTCGTCCCGGGAGAGCGACAGCCCCGCCTCCTCGGCCACCTCACGCACGGCCGCGTCCGACGCGCTCTCGCCCGGGTCGATCCCGCCGCCGACGGTGAACCACCAGGACCGGGCGGGGTCGTCCATGTCGTGCCCCCGCACCAGGAGCACGCGGTCCGCCGCGTCGAGCAGGATCACGCGGGCACCGCGCCGGAAGGGCACGCCATCCGGTCCGGGCACCCACTCGGGGCCCAGCTGGGTGACTCCCGTGCTCACCAGCCCCGCTCGGCCAGGCGGTGCGGCTCCGGGACGTCCTCGACGTTGATGCCGACCATGGCCTCACCCAGGCCGCGCGAGACCTTCGCGATGACGTCGGGGTCGTCGTAGAACGTCGTCGCCTTGACGATCGCGGCGGCGCGCTCGGCGGGGTTGCCGGACTTGAAGATCCCGGAGCCCACGAACACGCCCTCGGCGCCCAGCTGCATCATCATCGCCGCGTCCGCGGGGGTCGCGATGCCGCCGGCGGTGAACAGGACGACGGGGAGCTTCCCGGTGCGGGCCACCTCGACGACCAGGTCGTACGGCGCCTGGAGCTCCTTCGCGGCCACGAAGAGCTCGTCCTGCGGCAGCGAGGTCAGGCGGCGGATCTGGTCGCGCAGCGTGCGCATGTGGGTCGTCGCGTTGGACACGTCGCCCGTGCCCGCCTCGCCCTTCGACCGGATCATGGCCGCGCCCTCGGTGATGCGGCGCAGGGCCTCACCGAGGTTCGTCGCACCGCAGACGAAGGGGACCGTGAAGGCCCACTTGTCGATGTGGTGCTCGTAGTCCGCCGGCGTGAGCACCTCGGACTCGTCGACGTAGTCGACGCCGAGGGACTGGAGCACCTGCGCCTCGACGAAGTGCCCGATGCGGGCCTTCGCCATCACCGGGATCGAGACGGCCTCGATGATGCCGTCGACCAGGTCGGGGTCGCTCATGCGGGCGACACCGCCCTGCGCGCGGATGTCGGCCGGGACGCGCTCGAGCGCCATGACGGCCACGGCACCCGCGTCCTCCGCGATCCTCGCCTGCTCGGCCGTGACCACGTCCATGATCACGCCACCCTTGAGCATCTCCGCCATGCCCCGCTTGACCTTGGCGGTGCCGATGATGTTCTGCGCGTTCTCGGTGCTCACGTCGGACGTCCTCGCGGCTCGGTGGAAGGACCATGGGCGGTCGCCACGGCTACGGCGCGGTGCTGGGGAGCCGCGTCGCCCTCGGCGCGGCTCCCCGATCCTAGACCGACAGGGCGCGCTGGAGGCGCTGGCGGGCCACGACGAGCTCGCCCAGCGCCGCGTTCTCGTCCTGCGCCGCGCGCAGGTCGGCGCGGTCGGTCTGCGCCCGGTGGCGCAGGTAGGCCAGCCGCGTGGAGACCTTCTGGAAGTGGGCCATCGCGGCCTTGCCCTCGGGACCGCCCCGCCCGGCGGCCCAGGCCTGGGCGCGGCGCCGCTCGCCGAGCGACGCGAGCATGGTCACCTCGGCGGGCGCGTACCACCACGTCGCGGCGTACTCGCCCAGGCGCTCGCGCACCACGCGCGCCTCCCGCCGACGGAGCCAGACCACCAGGCCGACCGTGCCGAGGAAGAGCGGCACCTGGAACACGACGTACATGGTGATGAAGCCGGTGCCGTCGCCCATCATGGCGCTGCCGTTCCAGAGCCCGTGCAGCACGGTCGCCAGCAGGAGGCCGACCGGGAGCGCGCCGACCCACGCCCAGCGTGACGTCCGCTCGGCCGCGATGCCCAGCGCGAGCCCGACGCACGCCGTGAAGAGCACGTGCGCGAAGGGGGACATGATCCCCCGCATGAGGAAGATGGTCACGACCGCGGCGCCTCCACCGGGCACGCCCTGTGTCGCGGCCACGGTGCTGCCGAAGTACAGGATGTTCTCGACGAACGCGAAGCCGGCCGCCACCGTCGCCGCGTAGACGAGACCGTCGACCGGGCCGTCGAACGAGCGCCGCCAGACCAGGAAGATGATCAGGACACCGAGGGCCTTGATGCCCTCCTCGACCACGGGCGCCACGACGGCGGCGCCGAGGATGTCCGCCTGGAGCATCGAGCTGCCCGAGGCGACCAGCGCCAGCATCGCGCCGGTGTTGAGCACCAGGGCGACGAGCACCGAGACCGAGGCGCCCCAGCCGAAGGCCACGGCGAGCGCCTGCCAGGGCTCCGGCTCCCAGCGGTCCACCCACTTGATCGCCAGCATGACCAGCGCGAGCGGGATGAACGCGAGGACGGCGGCCGCGGGCACGGCGCGGAGGCCGACCTGGAGCCCGATCACCGCGATCGCCACCAGGACCAGCACCCCGAGCACGCCGAGCGCGATCGCGGTGCCGACGCCGTGCGCGCGCCGCGGCGCCGCGACGACGCCGCCGGGTCCGGGTGCCGCGCCGGGCGGGGCCATGCTCGGGGGGGCCGCGGTGGGCTGCGGCGGACCGGTCGTCGGCCAAGGACCTGCGACGTGCTGGGGGTAGCTCATGTCACCTCTCCGGGTCGGGCGAGTGCCTGGGGCCAAGCGTCGTCGATCTCCACCGTGTGCGGCATCCGGGCACGGCCGTGGAGCCGCAGGAGCCGGACCAAGATCTTGCCGCGCATCCGCTGCGTCTGCGCGACGGCCTCGTTGTGGAACCGCCGCGCGAGCTGCACGCGGTACCACGCCTCGGACAGCGCGCCGACGAGCGCCTCGCCGAGCGGGTCCGCCACCAGGGCGGCGACCTCCGCCCGGTCGGCGAGCGCGGCCCGAAGCGTACGGGACAGCTCGCTCTCCGCGAGCTCGCGCTCGACCCGGGCGTCCGGACCGGACGGTGCGCCGACAGGCACGCCCGGCAGCGCCTCGACCAGCTCGGCCCGCCCGTGCTCGCCGGCGGACAGCGCCGCCCACGACGCCTCGCCGACCAGGACCGAGCTCACGGGGTCGAGCAGCCCGGACGCGGCGAGCTCAGCCGCGGCCGACGCGCGACGCACCAGCTGGGTGTCCAGCGCCGCGCGCGAGGCGCCGACCTTGCGGTGCAGCCGGTCGAGCCGGCTCGCGGCGACCCACAGCCACCACAGGAGCAGCAGCAGCGCGCCGGTGACGAGGACCGTGACCTCGGACCAGCTCACCGCCCGGCCCCCGGCTCGCCCGCGCGCACCGACGCCGGGTCCTCGCGCACGCGCACGTCCGGGCTCGTGCCGGCCAGCACCATCTCGTAGACCGTCAGCACCTGGTGCGTCACCGTCGACCAGTCGTAGCGGCGCACGACGGCGCTCGCGCGCGCGGACGTGCGGCGGCGCAGGTCCGGGTCGGCGAGCACCCGGTTGAGCGTGGCGGCCAGGTCCGCGGAGTCGCCGTTGCGGAACAGGATCCCCGCCGCGCCGCCGTCCAGCACCCGACGGAAGGCGCCCAGGTCGCTCGCGACCACGGTGGCGCCGGCGCTCATCGCCTCGACGAGGACGATGCCGAAGCTCTCGCCACCGGTGTGCGGCGCGCAGTACACGTCGACCGACGACAGGAGCCGCGCCTTGTCCTCGTCCGAGACGGCGCCCAGGAACGTCACCGACGCCGCGTGCTCCCCGAGGGCCTCCCGCGCCTCGGCCGCGCCCGTCTCGCCGTGGCCCGCGACCAGGAAGCGGGCACCCGGGTGGACGGCCAGCACCGCGGGAATGGCCGCGGTGAGCACCGGCAGCCCCTTGCGCGACTCGTCGAGCCGTCCGAGGAAGGCCACCGTCGGCGCCTGCGGCGTGCCGGTCCACCGCGGGTCGGCCTCGGCCGACGCGAAGTCGTCCACGTAGACGCCGTTGGGGATCACCACCGCGTCGCCGCCCATGTGCTCGACGAGGGTGCGGCGGGCGTCCTCGGACACCGCGATCCGCGCCGAGATCTTCTCCAGGCTCGAGCGCACCACGGGGTAGGCCATCTGCAGGGCACGCGAGCGGATGAGCGCCGTGTGGAAGGTCCCGACGATCGGCCCCGAGGCGATCCACAGGGCGAGCATGCCGAGGCTCGGGGTCACGGGCTCGTGCAGGTGCAGGACGTCGAAGTCGCCCTCCTGGAGCCACCGCCGCACGCGGTGAGCGCTCACCGGCCCGAACGTCATGCGCGCGACGGCGCCGTTGTAGCGCACGGGCACCGCACGCCCGGCCGGCGTGATGTAGTCCGGCAGCGGCGTGTCGTCGTCGGCGGGCGCGAGCACGGAGACGGTGTGTCCCTGGCGCTGCAGCGCCTCGGCGAGGTCGCGGACGTGGAACTGCACGCCGCCGGGCACGTCGAACGAGTACGGGCAGACGAGCCCGATGCGCAGCGGGCCGCGATCGCCGCGGCCGGGCCGCGGACCGGCCGCGGGGACGTTCACGGGGCCGGTCACGACGCCGCCGTCGTGGCGGCGTACCGCTCCGGGTCGAGGTCCGCGACGAAGACGCGCTGAAGCATGTGCCAGTGCGTGGGGTGCTCGGCGATCTCCTGCCCGACGACGTCGACCCAGGCCTGCGTGAGGTGGTGCACCCGCTCGTGGCGCGGGAGGCCCTCGGGGACCGCCACCTCGGGGTGGAACGTGATGACGATGCCCCACCGGCTGCCGGCGGCCCGACGCCGGGCACCGCGGAGCCGTTCGTGGCGGATCGACGTGGGGACCAGCGGTGCACCGGTCGCGACGGCGAGCGCCGCCGGGCCCGCGGCGACGCGGGCCCGCTCGCCCAGCAGGTCCACCTCCACGCCGCGCGCCGTGAGGTCACGGTCGGCCAGCAGCGGCACGAGCAGGCCGCCGCGCCGCACCGCGGCGATGAGCGCCCGGAACACGTCGCTTCCCGCGTCGAGCGGGATGATCGACATCCCGTGCCCCTCCCGCAGGCGGACGAACTCCTCGAATACCTCCGGCGGCTCGAGACGCTCGGCGACGGTCGTGACCGGCGCGACGTGCCGGCTCGCCCACGCGCCGGCGAGGTCCCAGTTCCCCTCGTGGCCCAGCGCGAGCACGATCGACCTGCCCGCGCCGAGGTGCTCGAGGAGCGCCTCGGCCCCCACGGCACGCACGCGCGCGAGGATCTGCTCGTCGCTGAGCTTGCCGAGGGTGAAGGCCTCGGCGTAGTAGCGCAGGTAGGTGCGCATGCCCTCGCGGCTCAGGCGCCGCAGCGTGCGCGCGTCGGCGTCCGGCCGGGCGCGGCGCAGGTTCGCCTCCAGGCGCCGGACCCCGGCGCCCCGGACGAGCCAGGCCGCGTCGGCGGCCACGAGCATGGCGGCGCGCACCACGTCCTCGGGCAGCCGGTCCGCCGCGTGCCAGGCGAGCAGGAAGGCGCGCCCGCCGTCGATCCGCAGCCTCATGCCTCCCCCGCCCCGGGGGCGCCCCGCCCGGCGGCGTGCGCCTGGCGGTACACGACCGCCATGCGCTGCGCGACGGTCACCGCGCTCGCCACCGCGAGGAGCGCCAGCACCACGGTCAGGACGGCGACGGGGGCGCCGAGCCCGACCACCGCGGTCGCGACGAGCACGACGGCGAGCCGGTCCGCGCGCTCGGCGATGCCGACGTCGGCCCGCATGCCGAGGCCCTCGGCCCGCGCCCTGGCGTAGGGCACCACCGACCCGAGGACGAGGCACGCGAGGGCGAGCACGGCGGCCAGGTCGTGGTCGCGGGTCGCCAGGAAGAGGAGCAGCCCGCTGAAGATCGCGGCGTCCCCGAACCGGTCGAGCGTCGAGTCGAGGAACGCGCCCCAGGAGCTCGCCCGGCCGGCCGTCCGCGCCATCACGCCGTCGATCATGTCCGTCAGGGCGAAGAAGGCGATGACCAGCGCGCCGACCAGCAGGTGCCCCGTCGGCAGGAGCCAGAGCGCGGCGAGGACGACGCCGACGGTGCCCGTGACGGTGACGGCGTCCGGCGAGACGCCTCGGGCGAGCAGGAAGCGCGCGAACGGCCCGACCACGCGGGCCGCGCCTGCGCGCAGGCGGTTCAGCACGGGGCGATCATCCTCCAGCAGGGGCTGCGGCGGGCCAGGCGGCCGCCAGGCGCGCCCGCGTGTCGCCCAGGAGCTCGGGCAGGGCCTTGGTCCGGGCGATGATCGGCAGGAAGTTCATGTCCCCGCCCCACCGCGGCACGACGTGCTGGTGCAGGTGCGCGGCGATCCCGGCCCCGGCGACGGCGCCCTGGTTCATCCCGAGGTTGAAGCCGTGCGGACGCAGGACGGACCGCACCACCCGCATCGCGGTCTGGGTCAGCGCCGCGACCTCCGCGGTCTCGTCCGCGTCGAGGTCGGTGTAGTCCGCGACGTGCCGGGTGGGCAGCACCATGAGGTGTCCGGAGTTGTACGGGTACAGGTTGAGCACGACGAACGCGCGCTCGCCGCGGGCCACCACCAGACCCTCCTCGTCGGGCAGCCCGACGGCGCGGCAGAACGGGCACTGCTCCGCCGCCGGACCCGCCGGCTTGTCCTGCCCGCCGACGTACGCCAGGCGGTGCGGGGTCCAGAGCCGCTCGAAGCCGTCGGGCACCCCGGCCAGCCCTGCCGCGGGCTCGGCGTCGCCGGCCTCCGGCCCCTGCCCCTGGTCCGCCACGCCGATCAGACCTGGGCCCGCTCGCGCACGGCCGAGACGATCCGGCGGACCGCCTCGTCGACCGGCACCTGGTTCTCCTGGCGACCGTCGCGGTAGCGGAAGGAGACGGCACCGGCCTCGACGTCCTCGCCCCCCGCGATGAGCACGAAGGGCACCTTCTGCGTCGAGGCGGTGCGGATCTTCTTGCCGAACCGGTCGTCGGACAGGTCGACCTCGGCGCGGATCCCCTCGGCCCGCAGCCGCGCGACGACGTCGCCCAGGTAGTCGTTGAAGGGCTCCGCGACCGGCACGGCGACGACCTGCACGGGCGCGAGCCAGGCCGGGAACGCGCCGGCGTAGTGCTCGGTGAGCACGGCGAAGAACCGCTCGATCGAGCCGAACAGGGCGCGGTGGATCATCACCGGGCGCTGCCGCGAGCCGTCGGGCGCCGTGTACTCGAGCTCGAACAGCTCGGGCAGGTTGAAGTCGAGCTGGATCGTGGACATCTGCCACGTGCGCCCGATCGCGTCCTTGGCCTGGACGGAGATCTTGGGCCCGTAGAACGCGGCGCCGCCCGGGTCGGGCACCAGCTCCAGGCCCGACGCGGTCGCGACCTCCTCCAGCGTGCGCGTCGCCTCGTCCCACGCGTCGTCCGAGCCCACGGACTTCTCCGGGTTGCGCGTCGACAGCTCGAGGTAGAAGTCGTTCAGCCCGTAGTCCTTGAGCAGGCGGAGGACGAAGGTCAGCAGCCCCGTCAGCTCGTCGCGCATCTGCTCGCGGGTGCAGTAGATGTGCGCGTCGTCCTGGGTGAACCCGCGCGCCCGCGTCATGCCGTGCACGACGCCCGACTTCTCGTAGCGGTAGACCGTCCCGAACTCGAAGAGCCGCAGCGGCAGCTCGCGGTACGAGCGCCCGCGCGAGCGGAAGATCAGGTTGTGCATCGGGCAGTTCATCGGCTTGAGGTAGTAGTTCTGCCCGGTCCGGCGCACGTTGCCCTCGTCGTCCAGCTCCTCGTCGAGGTGCATGGGCGGGTACATGCCCTCGGAGTACCAGTCGAGGTGGCCCGACAGCTGGAAGAGCCGCTCCTTGGTGATGTGCGGGGTGTTGACGAAGGAGTAGCCCGCCTCGACGTGGCGCCGGCGCGAGTAGTCCTCCATCTCCATCCGGATGATGCCGCCGCGCGGGTGGAACACCGCCAGGCCGGAGCCGATCTCGTCGGGGAAGGAGAACAGGTCGAGCTCGTTGCCCAGGCGACGGTGGTCGCGCCGCTCGGCCTCGGCCAGCCGCTCGAGGTGGGCCCGGAGCTCGTCCTTCGTCGGCCAGGCCGTGCCGTAGACGCGCTGCAGCTGGGGGTTCTTCTCCGAGCCGCGCCAGTAGGCGGCCGCCGAGCGGGTCAGCTGGAACCCGTTGCCGAGCAGGCGGGTGCTGGGCAGGTGGGGGCCGCGGCACAGGTCCTGCCACGCGACGGACCCGTCACGCTTGACGTTCTGGTAGATCGACAGGCCACCGAGCCCCACCTCCACCGAGGCGCCCTCGGCGGCGGTGTCGGACGTGCCCTTGAGCCCGATGAGCTCGAGCTTGAAGGGCTCGGCGGCGAGCTCGGCGCGGGCCTGCTCCTCGGTCACCTCCCACCGGCGGAAGGTCTGGCCCTCCTTGACGATGCGCTGCATGACCTTCTCGAGCGCCTTGAGGTCCTCGGGGGTGAAGGGTGTCTCGACGTCGAAGTCGTAGTAGAAGCCGTCCGTGATCGGCGGGCCGATGCCCAGGCGCGCCTGCGGGTGGAGCTCCTGGACCGCCTGGGCCAGCACGTGCGCCGCGGAGTGGCGCAGGACCGCGAGGCCGTCGGGAGAGTCCACGGTCACGGCCTCGACCTGCGCGCCGGCCGGGACCGGCGCGGACAGGTCGCGCAGCTCGCCGTCCACACGGGCGACCACGACCTCGCGGCGCCCCTCGAAGAGCTCTGCCGCCGTCGTCCCCTCGGGCACCTCACGCTGGGCTCCGTCGACGGTCAGGGTGATCTGTGGCACGGCACGAACTCCTCGATTGGGCGGTCCGACGATGCTACCGACCGGGGACCGCCCGGGGGACGCGCACAGGGCCGGGGCCCGTCTCAGGTGTC
Organism: Actinotalea sp. JY-7876; assembly: GCF_014042015.1. NCBI lineage: Bacteria > Bacillati > Actinomycetota > Actinomycetes > Micrococcales > Cellulomonadaceae > Actinotalea > Actinotalea sp. JY-7876. The sequence continues at coordinate 1,860,236 of NZ_CP059493.1, forward strand.
GGGAAGGCGGGCCTCACGGCACTGAGCCGGACGGGTGATGCACCCGGCGACGACTCCTGCGGCGCACCCGGACGGGACCTAGGTCACACATCACGGGCAGGCCGCCTGACCTGCGAGGTCTCAGGGAGTCATAAACAGTTTCACCCGGTGATGCCCCGTTCGGGGGATGACCGGGGGCCGACAAGGTGGGCGATACTGGGTTCGAACCAGTGACCTCCTCGGTGTGAACGAGGCGCTCTACCACTGAGCCAATCGCCCGTCATGCGGCGTGGTGCTCACGAGGGAGCACCGCACGACGACGCGATGATGTTAGCGAACTCCGCGCCGAATACGGAATCGACAGGGAAAGGGGTGGCCATGGCAGGACAGGTCGAGGACGTCCGCGAGGCCGTCCCGATGCACCTGGTGCTCTCCGACGCGAGCGTGATGCCCGTGCGGGCCGAGCTCAGCTTCGACGCGAGCGATCCCTACACGGTGCGCGTCGTCTTCACGGGGACCCACTCGACGTCCACGTGGCTGCTGGGCCGCGAGCTCATCGCGCACGGTGTGCTGGCCGACGCGTCGGCGCCGGCGGGGACCGGCGACGCGCGGATCTGGCGCGACGAGGACCCGACCTACCTGCTCGTGGCGCTGAGCGGCGTCGAGGGCGACGCCCTGCTCGCCGGCCCGGTCGAGCCGTTCAAGCGGTTCATCGCCGCCACGGTCGAGCTCGTGCCGTTCGGCAGCGAGGGTCAGCGCATGGAGAACGAGATCTCGCGGCTGATCGTGACGCTTCTCGACGCCTGAGGCCCGGCCCCGCCGGCCTCACGGGTCGACGTCGGCCGCCTCGCGCTCGCGGTACAGGGCGGCGACCCGCTCGGTCAGCGGCCCGGCCGCCAGCCGGTGGCCGTCGAGCCCGACGATCGGCACGAACGTCCGGACCGAGCCGCTCAGCGCGAGGTGGGCCCGGCCGGCGACGACGTCGTCCAGCGCGGTCCAGGGCAGCTCGTCCGGTCCCGCCTCGCGCACCGGCAGCCCCGCCTGCGCGGACCACTCCAGCACGAGCTCCCGCGTGATGCCCGCGAGGCACCCGGTGCTCAGCGCGGGCGTCAGCAGCTCGCCGTCGCGCTCGACGAAGGTGTTGCTCCCCGTGCCCTCGCACAGCGCCCCGACGGTGTTGGCCAGGAGCGCCTCGTCCGCGCCCTGGCGCGTCGCCTCGCCCAGCGCCACGACGTTCTCGGCGTACGACGTCGTCTTGAGGCCCGCGACGGCGGAGCGCTCGTTGCGCGTCCACGGCACGCGGACCGCGGTGACGGGGCGCGGGGGTGCCGCGGGTCCGGCGACGACCAGGAGCGTCTGCGCGCCCGGGGTGCGCCCGGACCCGAGCGGGCCGAGGCCCGCCGTGAGCGTGATCCGCACCCGGCCCGCGCCGGGCTGCGCGGCGAGCACCGCCGACACACCGGCCCGGACGGCGTCGAGGTCCGGCTCGTCGAGCCCGAGCCCGCGCGCCGAGCGCCCGAGGCGCGCGAGGTGGCGGGTGAGGGCGAACGCGCTCCCCCGCACGACCCCGCAGGTCTCGAACACGCCGTCGCCCACCGTGACCCCGTGGTCGACGGGGCTGAGGACCGGTTCGGCCGCATCCCGCAGGCGTCCGTCCGCCCACACCGCAAGGTCGCTCATCGGTCGTCCTCCTCGTCCGCGCCCGGGGGCACCGTCCCATCATCCGCCGTCGCGCTCGCGAGGGCGACGAGGCGCGCGGCCTTGAGCTCGGTCTCGGCCCACTCGGCCGCCGCGTCGCTCCCCCACGTCAGGCCCGCCCCCGTGCCGAAGTGGAGCCGGCCGTCGGCGGTCCACCAGAACGTGCGGATGGCGACCGCGAGCTCGGCCTCACCGCGGTCGCCGTCGACCCAGCCGAACGCGCCGCAGTAGGGACCGCGGGGACCGGGCTCGAGCTCGCGGATGACCGAGAGCGCGGCGCGCTTCGGCGCCCCGGAGACCGACGCGGGCGGGAACGTGGCCGCGAGCAGCCTCTCCCAGCCCTGGCCGGGCAGCAGGCGCCCCTCGACCCGCGTGACGAGGTGGACCAGGCCCGGGTGGTGCTCGACCCCCAGCAACGACGTCACCTCGACCGTGCCGGGGCGGCACACGCGCTGCAGGTCGTTGCGCACCATGTCCGCGATCATCACGTTCTCGGCCCGGTCCTTGCCGGACAGCCCGGCGGCGGTGGCGGCCGTGCCCTTGATCGGACCCGACCCCACCCCGCCGTCGCGCACGCGCAGGAAGAGCTCGGGTGACGCCGAGACCACCCACGCCGGGGGCAGGCCCTGCCCCGCCGGGACGTGCAGGGCGCCGGCGTGCGGCGCCGGGTTGCCCACCTCGAGGGCCGCCGCGAGGGCCGCGGCCGAGGGCTCCGCGCCGTCGGAGCCGGCCGGCAACGGCGCGCTGAGCACCCGGCACAGGTTCACCTGGTAGACGTCTCCGGCCCGGATCCGCTCCCGCACGGCCGCGACGCCGGCGAGGTAGGCGTCGCGGGACATCGAGCTCGACCAGGCGTCGGCCGGCGGGCCCCGCCACGGCAGACCGCCCGGTGACACGCCGTCCCGCGTGACCTCGGCGAAGCGCCAGGCGCGGACGGGACCGTCGAACTCCCCCACGACCACCCAGAACCCGTGCTCGAGACGCTCCGGGTGGCGGAGCACGTCGACGCACTCCACGGGCCCGCGGGCACGGACCCCGGCGAAGCGGGCCCAGCCCTCGACGGGCAGGCGCGGGACCTCGAGGGGATCGACCGGCACGCGGCCACGCTAGCGGGCGCCCGACGCGCGGGGCGGCGGGCCGGTTTGGCTCTGGTCCTCGCGGTCCGTTAGAGTTCGGGACGCACAAGGCGCCGGGGAGACCCGGAGAGCGTGTCGCGCGGACGTGGCTCAGTGGTAGAGCATCACCTTGCCAAGGTGAGGGTCGCGGGTTCGAATCCCGTCGTCCGCTCGGAGGCGACATACCCGTACGGGCAACGCCCAGGTGGGTGCAGGAGCCTTACGGTGGAGTGGCCGAGAGGCGAGGCAGCGGCCTGCAAAGCCGTCCACACGGGTTCGAATCCCGTCTCCACCTCGCATCAGCAGTCCAGCATCAACCGAGCAGCACAGCCGTGTTCCGGCACGGGCGATTGGCGCAGCGGTAGCGCGCTTCCCTGACACGGAAGAGGTCACTGGTTCGATCCCAGTATCGCCCACCAGCATCACCGCAGGTCACAGGCCGTTTCGGAGACATCCGAGGCGGCCTTCGGCGTGTCGGGGACCCCGCGCAGCAACGGCTGTAGAGGGGCCTCCCTGACAGTGGTGTCGCCCTCGGCACCGTGACGTGGACACCCCCGTCCCGACCCGGCGCGCGGACGCGCCGGTCCAGTCGTCGGGGTGACCTCGCTGTCCAACTCCCAGGTGGGGCGGCAGGATGGCGGCGCATGACGACGCCCCCTCCCTTCCACCTCCGCACCGCCGACGATCTGCGGCGGCGCGGCTCGGTCAAGTGGTCGACCGCCGGGGACGTTCTGGGCGCCGGGGTCGCCGAGATGGACTTCCCGGCCAGCGAGCCCGTCGTGGCTGCCCTTCGCTCGGCGGTCGACGCCCAGGCGTTCGGCTACCTGCCGCCCTCGGTGGCGGCGGCGACGTCCCGGGCGACGGCCCACCGGCTGCGCAGCGCCTACCGGTGGGACGTGCCCGCATCCGCGGTGCATCTGGTCGCCGACGTGCACACCGCGTTCCGCACGGCCGTCGAGCACTTCTCCGCGCCCGGCTCACCGGTCGTCGTCCCCACACCCGCCTACATGCCGTTCCTCGCGGCGCCGGGCATCCTCGGGCGGCCGCTCGTCGAGGTCCCCATGGCGCGGGCCGCAGGGGGATGGACCCTGGACCTCGACGCGATCAGCCGGGCGCTGGAGCCCGCCGGCGGCCTGGTCGTGCTGGTCAACCCGCACAACCCCACGGGCCACGTGCACACCCGCGCGGAGCTGCTCGCACTGGCGGACGTCGTGGCGGCGACCGGGGCGCGAGTCCTCGCCGACGAGATCCACGCACCCCTCGTCCTTCCCGGCGCGACCCACGTCCCGTACGCGTCGCTGTCTGCCACGACCGCCGCCCACACCGTCACGGCCGTGTCGGCGTCGAAGGCGTGGAACCTGCCCGGGCTCAAGTGCGCCCAGCTCGTCACCACCAACCCTGCGGACGACGCCACGTGGGAGCGCATCGCCGTCGTCGCCGGGCAGGGGGCGAGCACTCTCGGTGCGATCGCCACCACCGCGGCGTACACCGAGGGCGGCCCGTGGCTCGAGGAGGTGCGCGACTACCTCGACGGCACCCGGGCCCTGCTGGTGGACCTCGTCGCCGAGCACCTTCCCGAGGTGCGCTGGACGCCGCCGCAGGGCACCTACCTCGCCTGGCTCGACTGCCGAGGCCTCGACCTGGCGATGGCGCCGGCCACCTTCTTCGCCGAGCGGGCGGGTGTCGCGGGGGTCGACGGTGCGGCGTGCGGCGCCGTCGGCGCGGGATGGCTCCGGTACAACTTCGCCACGCCGCGGCCCCTCGTCGAGCAGGCCGTGCGACACATGGGGGCCGCGGCCGCGCGAGCCTGAGCCGACGGTCCAGCCCGGACCGGGCTGCGACCCGAGGGCTCGCCCTAGTCATCCTGGTACCGTTCCCGGTAACGTTCCCAGAGCCGCGACGACGCGGCCGCGCCCGTCACCGGGTACGGGACAACGCCGACGCGAGAGGCCATGCAACGATGCCTGAGACCCACTGCCCGAGGCCGACCACCACCGGGAGCCGCCGTGCGGTCTTCGCCGGGGTCGGGGTGCTCGCCCTGGCTCTGAGCGCCTGCAGCGGCAGCACCGACCCGGGCGACGACGGCGACGTCGAGCTGCGATTCAGCTGGTGGGGCAGCGACGCACGGCACGAGATCACGCAGACCGTGATCGACGCCTACGAGGCCAAGAACCCCGGTGTCACAATCACGCCCGAGTACAGCGACTACGGCGGCTACTGGGACAAGCTCGCCACCACGGTCGCCGCCAACGACATGCCCGACGTCATCCAGATGGACGAGAAGTACCTGCGCGAGTACGCGGGGCGCGGTGCGCTCCTCGAGATCCCCGAGTCCGTGGACACCAGTGCGATCGACCCCGCGGCGCTCGGGATCGGGCACATGGAAGATGGGCTCTTCGCGATCCCGGCCGGCATCAACTCGTTCGTGGTCATCGCGAACCCCGCGGTGTTCCGCGACGCCGGTGTCGAGCTGCCGGACGACTCGACGTGGACCTGGGACGACTACGACGAGATCGCCCGCCAGATCAGTGAGAACTCCCCGTCGGGCGTGTACGGGGCGGCCTCGATGGGCTCGTGGGACGCCTACCTCAACTACTTCGCGCGCCAGCGCGGCGAGTCGCTGTACACGGCCGACGGCGAGCTGGGGCTGAGCGTGCCGACGGTGACCGAGTTCTGGGAGACCGTCCTGCGCCGCAGCCAGGACGGCCTCACCCCGCCCCCGTCGGAGATCGTCGAGGACCTCACGGCGACGGTCGAGCAGAAGGTCTTCGCCCAGAACCGGCAGGGCATGACCGCCGCCGACAGCAACACGCTGAACTCCGCGATGACGGCCTCGGGGTCCTCGGAGCTCGTGCTGCTCCGGCCCCCCAGCCTGACCGGGAAGGCCTCCGAGAACGGGGCCTACTACAAGGGCTCGATGTTCTGGTCCATCTCCTCGCGCACGGAGCACCCGCAGGAGGCTGCGGCGTTCGTGGACTACCTGATCAACAGCACCGAGGCCGCAGAGGTCATGCTCGCCGAGCGCGGCGCGCCGCCCAACAGCGCGCTCCGCGAAGCCATCGCGGACCTGGTCAGCGACGCGGACGCAGCCACGCTCGCCTACATCGACGAGATCGCCGACGAGGTCGGAGAGGTCGCGCCGCCGGCGCCTGTGGGCGGCGGGAACACCTCCGAGGTGCTCAGCCGCTACCTGGCCGAGGTGCTCTTCGAGCGCCAGACTCCGGCTGAGGCCGCTCGGGCGTTCATCGACGAGGTGAACGCCGGCCTCGGATAGCCGCCACACCTCGTTGCCGACCACCGGAGGGCCCATGACCGCGCGCAACATCACCATCAAGGACGTCGCCGCGGCCGCGGGAGTCGGGGTCTCGACGGTGTCGCGCGTCGTCAACGGCGAGCGCTACGTCAACCCGGCGACGCGCGAACGGGTGCAGGCCGCGATCCACGCGCTGGGTTTCCGGCCCAACCTGGCGGCCCGCAACCTCCGCCCCGGACGCCGCAGCGAGACCATCGCGCTGCTGATCGAGGACATCGCCAACCCCTTCTCCGCCGGCATCACGCACGGGGTCGAGGAGGTCGCCACCGCGCGCGGCGACCTCGTCACGATCGGAGTCACCGGGCGCAGCTTCCCGCTCGAGCAGAACCTCGTCACCGAGATGCTGCGTCGCAACGTGGACGGTCTGCTCGTCGTGCCCGCGCCCGGCGACCACCGTCCCGTGGCGGTGGAGACCGGCGACGTCCCGCTCGTGTTCCTCGACCGTGAGCCCCAGGGCGTGGAGAGCGACGTGGTGCTCCTCGCCAACCTCGACGGCGCGCGCGGCGCCGTCGAGGACCTGCTCTCGTCGGGCCACCGCCGGATCGCCTACCTCGGTGGCGACGTGACGGCCGAGCCCGGGTCCGAGCGCTGGGCGGGGTACCGCAGCGCCCTGGCGGACGCCGGGATACCGGTCGACCCACGGCTGGTGAGCGTCGATCACATGACGGTGGCCTCGGCCGCGGACGCCGTGCGGGGCATCCTGCGTACCGCCGAGCCGCCGACCGCCCTGTTCGCCGACAACAACCGGATGACCCTCGCGGCGCTGACCGGTGCGGGACGCACGGCGCCTCCGACGATCGCCGGGTTCGACGACTTCGAGCTCGCCCCGCTCGTCGAGTCGCCCCTCACCCTGGTCACCTATGACGCCGCAGAGCTCGGACGCAGTGCCGCACGCCTGCTCTACGACCGCATCGACGGTTCCACCGGCCCAGCGCGCCGGGTCGTCATCCCCACCCACCTGCGACGCGCCTGACGGCGCCCGACACCCGAGGACCCCATGCCCTACTCCGCCGTTCCACCCCCCGACAGCGTCCACGTCGTGACGGGCTCCTCCACCGAGCCGCTGGCCGCGCGACCCGACCCCGAGCGCTCCACCTGGAGCTCCGTGGCCGCCGACGTGCTGGTGCGCCCCGTGGGCGACGGCCTGGCCGTCGCGCTCAGCGCGCCCGGTCACGAGATCGAGCGGATCGCCCTGCGCTGGGCGCTGCCCCAGCCCGAAGGGGTACGCATCCTCGGCGACGCCTGGGAGCGCAGCTACGGCGAGCTCGAGTGGGGGGTGATGCGCCCCGAGCGCACCCTGCCCTGGTACTGGCTGGCGCACGACCCACGCAGCGGGGGGACGACAGGCATGGGCGTGCAGGTCCGCCCGGCGGCGTTCTGCTCGTGGACCGTCGACCCGGCCGGCGTCACGCTCTGGTGCGACGTGCGGTCGGGCGGGAGCGCGGTCGTCCTCGGTCACCGCGTCCTGGACGTCGCCACGGTCCGCGCCGTCGTCGGCGCCGACGGCGAGGGCCCCTTCGCGGTCCACCGCCGCCTGTGCCGTGCGCTGAGCCCCGGCACCAGCCCGTCGACCGCCCCGCTGGTCGGCTCGAACAACTGGTACCACACCTACGGCGAGTTCGACGTCGACACGATCCTTGCCGACGCCGACCTCGTCGCGGGACTCGCGGGCGATCACGCGGTCCGGCCCTTCAGCGTGGTCGACGGCGGCTGGAGCCCCGGTGGAGGCGCGGCCGGCGGCCCGTGGGACACGGGCACCGGCTCGTTCACCGACATGCCCGCCGTCGCCGAGCGCATCCGCGCCGCGGGTGCCCGCCCCGGGCTGTGGTTCCGGCCCGCGACGTCACGTGTGCGCACCGGCTACACACGAACGACGCCGCTCGGCGGCATGTGGCCGCTGGACCTCTCGCTGCCGGAGTCCCTCGAGGTGATCGGGGCGGACGTGAGGCGCTTCCGGGCGTGGGGCTACGAGCTCCTCAAGCACGACTTCTCCACCTTCGACGTGCTGGGGCGCTTCGGTCACGCCTTCCAGGGCGCCCGACTGACGTCACCGGGGTGGAGCTTCGCGGACCGCAGCCGGACGACCGCCGAGATCCTCGTCGGGCTGTACCGGGTCATCCACGACAACGCCGACGGCGCCGTCGTGCTCGGCTGCAACACGGTCGGCCACCTCGCGGCCGGTCTGCAGACCGCCCAGCGCACCGGGGACGACACGTCCGGGCGGCAGTGGGAGCGGACACGCCGGATGGGGGTCAACACCCTGGCGTTCCGTCTCGCCCAGCATGGCTCCTTCTTCACGGTCGACCCGGACTGCGTCCCCGCCACGCCGCAGACCCCGTGGGAGCTCAACCGGCAGTTCCTCGACCTCGTGGCGCGCAGCGGCACCGCCCTGTTCCTGTCGGTCGATCCCGCGTCCCGCACGCCTCGCGTCGACGCCGACCTGCGCGCCGCCGTGCGCATCGCGCTGGACGGGGGCGAGCCGGGCGGGGTCGAGCCGCTCGACTGGGTCCACACCTCGGCGCCGCGCCGCTGGCGGACCGGTGACCGGGAGACCACCTACGCGTGGGAGAGCGCGTGGGGCACGGACCCGCTGCTGAGCGGGATCGAGTGACCGTCCTCGACCCGGCGACCCGCGACCGGATGGTCTCGCTCGTCCGCGCCGCATGGCCCGACCCGGTCGTCGAGCGCATCTTCACCGACGCCATGACCCGGACCCTGCGCGACGCCGTCCGGACGGCGTCGGACGGCACGACGTTCGTCCTGACCGGGGACATCCCCGCCATGTGGCTTCGGGACTCGGCGGCGCAGATGCGCCCCTACCTCCCGTTCACCGCCGAGGACCCCGGCCTTCGTGACGTCGTCGTCGGGCTCGTGCGCCAGCAGGCCGCCGCGATCCTGCGTGACCCGTACGCCAACGCGGTCAACGCGCGGCCCGACGGCGCCGGCCACCAGGACGACCTCACCGAGATGTCGGCGTGGGTCTGGGAGCGCAAGTACGAGATCGACTCGCTGTGCTTCCCGCTGCAGCTCGCGCATCAGCTGTGGGCCCTCACCGGCACGACGGACCACGTCGACACGACGTTCGCGCGGGCGGCCCGGCTGGTCGTGGACACGCTGCGCGTCGAGCAGGACCACGAGGCGAGATCGCCGTACCGCTTCCGCCGGCTCACCGGCCCGGCGTCCGACACCCTGGTCCGGGACGGGCGGGGCAACCCGGTCGCGCCGACCGGGATGAGCTGGAGCGCCTTCAGGCCCAGCGACGACGCCTGCGCACTGAACTACAACGTCCCCGGGAACCTGTTCGCCGCGGCCGCGCTGACCCAGCTCGCCACGTTGGCTCGCCGGGTCCTCGGGGACGACGTGCTCGCCGCCGACGCGGAGGCGCTCGCCGGGCAGATCCGGGCGGCGGTGGCCCGGCACGGAGTCGTCGAGCACCCCGTCCACGGTCGCATCTACGCCTACGAGGTCGACGGGCTCGGGAACGCGGTCCTCATGGACGACGCGAACATGCCGAGCCTGCTCTCGCTGCCGCTGACCGGCGGCGTCGACCCGAGCGACCCCCTGTACCTCGCCACGCGCGCCTTCGTGCTCAGCCCGGCCAACCCCACCTACGTCCGGGGCCGGGCTGCGTCGGGCGTCGGGAGCCAGCACACGCCCGCGGGGTTCGTCTGGCCCATGGCCCTGTGCGTCGAAGGGCTGACCAGCCCTGCCGTCGACGTCAAGCGGGCGCTCGTGGCGACGCTGTGCTCGACCCACGCCGGCACGTACCGCATGCACGAGTCGTTCCACGGCGACGAACCCGCCGTGCACACCCGCGACTGGTTCTCCTGGGCGGACTCGATGTTCTGCGAGCTCGTCCTCGACGTCGCGGGCGTCCGGCTCCCGTAGCCGAGAGCTCAGCGACGTCGACCTCGGCTGCACTCCCCTGTCCCCTGACCGAAGGACCCTCATGCCCCGAACGCCACGCACGAACGAGACCCCGGCCACCGGCCCGACACCGACGCACGCCGACGGAAGGTGGTGAGCACGTGTCCGCATCTCCGAGCTGAGGGGCACTGGCGACCACCGCGATCTTCACGTTCATCTGGACCTGGTTCTTCGTGTTCCTCTTCGGTCAGAAGGACCTGGTCACGGGGATCGGGTGCTGTCAGCCCTCGCCGCGCACCGGGTAGGTGCCCTCCTCGCGGATGCGCTCGTCGAGCAGCTTCAGGTACTGCTGGTCGTCGAAGTCCAGCCGGACCTCCTCGCCCAGCCAGCTCGACAGGTGGATCGCATTGGCGAGGCGCACGCCGTTGATGCCGTCCGCCCCCGGAGCGATCAGGGGCGTGCCGTCCAGGACGTTGAGAGCGAAGTTCTCGAGCACGTCCGCATGCTGCTGGCCGAAGGGCGACTCGAACTCGATCGTCTCCTGCGTGTAGAGCGTGTCGAGGTCGACCTCGCCCGTGTACAGGCGTGCGACGTCGGCCATGTCCATGGCTGCGCTCAGCTCGGCCTCGGGCTTGCGCAGCCGTGTCACGACGGCGCGCCTGCTGTCCTCGACGACGACCTTCCCCTGGTCGCCGAGGATCTCGAACCGGTCCGTGCCCGCGATGTCGTAGGTGCAGGTGACGAAGGTGCCCGTCACGCCGTCGCCGTAGTCGACCAGGGCGGTGACCTCGTTCTCGACGGCGATGTCACGGTTCACCCCGTACCCGAGCTTGGAGTACACCCGCTGGGGCATGCCGCAGATCCACTGCCACAGGTCGAGCTGGTGCGGCGCCTGGTTCACCAGGACGCCCCCGCCTTCGCCGCCCCACGTCGCACGCCACGCGCTGGAGTCGTAGTAGCCCTGCGGCCGCCACCACGTGGTGATGATCCAGCTGCTCCGCAGGACCCGGCCGATCTCGCCGCCCTCGACGATCTCCTTCAGGCGCCGGTACAGCGGGTTCATGCGCTGGTTGAACATGATGGCGAAGGTGAGGTCGGGCCTCGTCCCGGCGACGGCGACGAGCTCGTCCGCCTGGCGGGTGTAGACCCCGACCGGTTTCTCCACGAGCACGTGCACACCGGCGCGCAGCGCGGCGATGCCCATCTCGGGGTGCAGGAAGTGCGGGACGGTCGTCACGACGGCGTCGACGTCGCCCGACGTCAGCATCGCCGTGTAGTCGTCGTGCACGGCGACGCCGGGGTACGACGAGCGGACGAGCTCCCGCTTGGCGGGGTCCGTGTCGCAGACGGCTCCCAGGCTCATGTGCGGGACCCGTCCCTCGCTGATCAGCGTGGCGTACATGCTGCCCTGCTGCCCGAGTCCGATGATGCCGAGGCGTACGGCGGTGTCCGCCATGGGGGTGCTCCTGTGGGTCGTCGTGTCGGGGACCGTCCATCACACCGAGCCGCGGCCTGCGGGCACAAGCAGTTGCTCTGAGTTGCCTGTCCCACCGGACAGGGGTCGGTCCCACGGCAACATGCTGCAATCCGTTGCTGCGCGTACGCGCCCTCCCTAACGTAACGGGCACCGCTGCGGCGCCGTGCCCCTGCGTCCCCGCACCAACCCTGGAGGTCCTCGCGATGTGGGTCCTGTCCGGATTCGCCGACGAGATCGATCCGGACCCGGAGGTCCAGTGCCGCGTTCTCGACGACCTCGGGATCCGGTACCTGGAGCTGCGCAGCGCGTGGGACGTCAACGTCCTGGACCTGAGCGACGAGCAGGTCACCGAGATCACCCGGATCCTCGCCGCGCACGGCATCGGGGTCTCGTCCATCGGCTCGCCCCTCGGCAAGGTCAACATCACCGACGACTTCGATGCGCACCTGCGCCGGATGGACCGCGCGGTCGAGGTCGCCCACGCGGTCGGCGCGCCGTACATCAGGGTCTTCTCCTTCTTCCTGACCGCGGAGCAGCGACCCGAGGCCTACCGGGACGAGGTGGTCCGCCGGATGAGCGCGCTGGCCGAGCGAGCCGCCGCGGGCGGCGTCGTCCTGCTCCACGAGAACGAGAAGGAGATCTTCGGCGACGTCCCCGAGCGGGTCCACGACCTCGTGACGGCGGTGGACTCCTCCGCACTACGCCTGGCGTGGGACTCGGCGAACTTCGTGCAGTGCGGCGTCGTGCCGTTCCCCGAGGCCTACGCGCTCCTGCGCCCCTACACCGACTACATCCAGGTCAAGGACGCCGTCCTGGCCACCGGAGAGGTGGTGCCGGCCGGGGAGGGGGACGGCCGGCTGCGCGAGACCGTGCGCGCGCTCGCCGACGACGGCTACGAAGGGTTCGTGTCCATGGAGCCGCACCTGGCCGACGCGCACCACCTGGGTGGGTTCTCCGGCGCGGACAACTTCGTCCGCGCCACCCGGGCCTTCACGGCCATCCTCGAGGCCGAGGGCGTGCCCTACCGATGAGTCTGCGGTTCGCGCTCGTGGGCTGCGGCGTCATCGCACCGACGCACGCCCGGGCACTGCTCGACCTGCGCGGCCACGCCGATCTCGTGGTCTGCTCGGACGCCGTCCCCGAACGTGCCCGTGCCCTGGCCGCGGAGTTCGGCGTGCGGGCCGCCCCCTACGACGAGGTGCTCGCAGACCCCACGATCGACGCCGTCACCGTGTGCACCCCGAGCGGTCTGCACGCGGAGGTGGGCGTGCCGGCCCTGCTCGCCGGGAAGCACGTGATCGTCGAGAAGCCCATGGACGTCTCGGTGGAGGCATGCGACCAGCTCCTCGCCGCGCAGGCGGTCTCGGGTGCCGCGCTCGCGGTGGTCTCCCAGCACCGGTTCGACCCCGCGTCCCAGGTCGTCAAGGCCGCGGTCGACGACGGCGAGCTGGGCCGGCTCGTCCTCGCGGAGGCGCGCGTGCCGTGGTACCGCCCGCAGGCGTACTACGACTCCGGCGAGTGGCGGGGCACCTGGGCGATGGACGGCGGCGGTGCGCTGATCAACCAGGGCGTGCACACGCTGGACGTGCTGCGGTGGATCTGCGGCCCGGTCCGGACGGTCTACGCCCAAGCGCGGACCGCTGCGCACGAACGCATCGAGGTCGAGGATGTCATCTGCGCGACGGTGGAGTTCACGAACGGCGCCATCGGCACGATCATGGCGTCGACCGCTGCCTACCCCGGGTTCGCCGCACGGCTGGGCGTCCACGGCACACGTGGCGGCGCGGTCATCGAGGGCGACCGGCTCGCCACGTTCGTGACGGTCGACGGGGTCCGTCGCGGTGGCGAGTCCGCGACGGCGCACGCCCTGCAGGTGGCCACCGGGGGAACCCGCGCGGCGACCGAGGCGGTCGAGGACTCCGCGCGCGCCCGCGGCGCCGAGCACACCGCCGACGACACGCCGGCTCCTGCCGACGCCTGGGGGCGGGCGCACCGCGACCAGCTCCTGGACTTCGTGGCGGCGGCCCAGGAGGGTCGGCCCCCGCTCGTGGACGGCATCGAGGGCCGCCACGCCGTCGAGCTGGTCCGTGCGATCTACCACTCGGCCCGCACCGGCGCGCCGGTCGCCCTCGCGCCGCCGTCTGTCGACATCGACGTGCTTGCCGTCCAGGAACATCACGCCGGGGTGTGACCGGGGCGTCGTGCCGCCCGCTCCCGTCCCATGGCGTGGCCTGCGCCCGGTGGAGGTCACCCGGACGTCCGTGAGCTGGTTGCCGCGCTCGCCCGCCTATGCTCCGGATCGTGCGCCTGCGGCCGGTGACCCGACGCGCCGGGGGCGTCTGCGCCGCCGGCCTCGCGCTCGGCGCCCTCACGGGCTGCGGCCCGAGCGGCGACCCGCCCGCCCCCTCGGCACGGCCCCCCGCGACCGCGGCGCCACCCACCGAGGGCGACCTCCCGCCCGGGTGGGACGAGGCGCCGGACTCCCCCGTCGTCCCGGACCACGAGCTGTCGCAGGCGGACGTCGACGCGCTGCTCCGCGTCACAGCGACCGGACCGCAGGATGCGACCACCTGCGACGGCAACGCCGTCACGTACGAGCTGACCGGGTTCGACGCCGCGCTCGGCCACCGGTACGCGACGCTCGTCGTCACGAACACCGGCGAGGGCGCCTGCACCGTGTCGGGGTACGTCGGCCTGGGAGCGCGCGGGACGTGGGGCCACCGCCTCGAGCTGCTCGCCGAGCAGCGGGCCGCTGACGGCGGCGCCGCGACCCCCCGCCCGGTCGAGCTGCCTCCCGGCGGCTCGGCCCGCGCGGCACTCGAGTGGACCGGGGAGCTCGCGGGCGCCGAGTCGGAGCCCGTCTCCTCGCTCGCCGTCCAGCTGGCGCACGGACAGCCCGCGCGCCTCGTCACGGCGGTGGGCCTGGACATCGGCATGCTCACGACGGTCCGCATCGGCCCCCTGACGCCGGCGCCCTGACCCTCGCCCGGGCGGGCGCGCCCACGGTGGCCGCCCGCCCCGTCTCCCCGCCCGAGCGCCTGGCAGCCCGCGAGAGATCTCCCGGGAATCGCCTTCCCAAAGGATTGTTAGGGACCTATCCTTACCGACATGAAACATGTAGTTTCACGAAAGCCCTCGGCAGAGCCGCCGGAGGCCGGGGCCGGGGCGCCGGTCCGCGTCGGGGTCGACGTCGGGGGGACCAAGGTGCTCGCCGTGGTCCTCGACCCCCGGGGCACGATCGTCGGCCAGGCGCGACGCCCCACGGGGCACGGACCGGACGCCGTCGTCGAGAGCATCGTCGCGGCGGCGGTGGCCGCCCTGGAGCATGCCGGGACGCCCCTCGCCGCGGTCGCGTCGCTCGGCGTGGGCATGCCCGGCGCGGTCGACGCGGCGACCGGCGTGGTGCGCGACGCGGTCAACCTGGGGATCACTGCACTGGACCTCCGTGCGGTGCTCACCGAGCGCCTGGGCGCTCCGACGTACGTGGAGAACGACGTCAACGCCGCGGCCGTGGCCGCCTACGACGCCTTCGGCGGCGGCTGCCGCTGCGTGGCGTACCTCAACCTCGGCACGGGACTGGCCGCCGGGTTCGTGCTGGACGGCGCGCTGTGGCGAGGGGCCACGGGCGTCGCCGGGGAGATCGGCCACCTCGTCGTCGACCCGGCCGGCGCGCCGTGCGCGTGCGGACTGCGCGGCTGCCTGGAGACGGTCGCCTCAGGACTCGCGATCGCGCGGTCGTGGCCGGTCGCCGGCGACCACCCCGCGGCGCTCATGCTGGCAGCCGCGGCGCGGGGCGACGCCGCGGCGGCAGCCGCCGCCCGGAGCTTTGCTTCCGGGGTCCTGGCCGCTGCTCGGCTCGTCGTCCTGACCGTGGACGCGGAGCTCGTGCTGCTCGGCGGCGGTCTCGCGAACCTCGGCGCACCGCTTCTGCAGCTGCTGACGCAGCTCGACGCGCAGGAGTCGGCGGCGTCGCCGTTCGCGGCGTCGCTGGCGCTGTCCGCGCGCATCCGCCTGGTGCCGCCCGACTACCCGGTCGCGGCGCTCGGAGCTGCCCGGCTGGGTGGCTCGGACGCGGCACCGCCCCTCGGTTCGGCAGCAGCCCCCGACCAGGCCGGCGAGCGTGGGTGGGCCCGTGTCTGAGCCCGGCACCGCCGCGACCCGGCGTCGCGCGACGCGCCCTGCGCCGACCCCCACGGAGCCGCACCGCCCTCGGCGCGGCCGCCGACGGGGCTCCTACGTCCCGTGGTGGTTCGCCGCCCCCGCGATCGTCCTCTTCCTGGCGCTGACCGTCCGCGCCAGCATCGAGGGCGTCTCCATCTCCTTCACCGACTGGAACGGCCTCAGCCCGGAGCGCGAGTTCGTCGGGCTGGACAACTTCGTCTCGATCTTCACCGCGCCCGACGGGCTGGGGGCCGTCACCCGGACCTTCATCATCGCCTTCGCGCTGGTCGTCATCCAGAACGTGGCCGGCATGCTGCTCGCGCTGGCCCTGAACACGAAGATCAAGTCCCGGCTCGTCCTGCGGACCGTCTTCTTCGCCCCCGCGGTCCTCTCGCCCGTCGTGCTCGGGTACACGTTCAAGTACATCGTCGCGCCCGACGGGCCGGTCAACGAGGTCCTGGCGGTCGTGGGCGTCGACACGCCGCCCAACTGGCTCGGCACCCCGAGCCTCGGGCTGGCCGTGATCATCTTCGTGATCGCCTGGCAGTCCGTCGGCTCGACCATGGTGATCTACCTGGCGGGGCTGCAGGGCGTCCCGCCGGACGTCCTCGAGGCCGCGAGCCTCGACGGTGCAGGCCCCGTGCGCACCTTCTTCAGCGTCACCCTGCCGTACCTGTCCCACGCCGTGACGATCAACATGGTCCTGACCATGATCGCCGGTCTCCGCGTCTTCGACGAGGTGTACGTCCTGACCGGCGGGGGGCCCGCGAACCAGACCCAGACGATCTCCACCCTCCTGGTCCAGGAGGCGTTCAAGTTCGGCAACTACGGCTACGGCGCGGCCCTGGCCGTGGTCCTCAGCGTCGTCATCGCCGTCCTCACGGCCATCCAGTTCACCCTGCTCCGGAGGCAGCGAAGCGCATGAGATCCCGCTACACGTTCCGCACCGGCGTCCTCGAGGCCGTCATGATCGTGGTCGCGCTGCTCTTCGCGGTGCCGTTCTACCTCCTGGTCAACGTGGCGTTCCGGCAGGAGGGGACCACGAGCTCCGCGCTCGAGCCCAGCGTCCCGCCATCGTTCGACGGCGTCGTCACGGCGTGGGTCGACGGCGGCCTCGCCAAGGCCCTGGTGACCAGCATCCTCGTCACCGTCGTGAGCAGCGTGATCGTCATCGCCGTCTCGGCGATGGCGAGCTACTACCTCGTGCGCGGCACCGGCTGGTTCTCTAGCGCCTGGTCCGTCGTCTTCCTCGGCGGCCTCATGCTCCCGCTCCAGCTCGCCGCCCTGCCCCTCTACACGATGATCCGCGACCTGGGACTGATCGGGTCGCCGTGGGGCCTCGTCGTCGTCTACTCCTCGATCTACCTGCCCTTCTCCATCTTCCTGTACACGCTCTTCCTGCGGGCGCTGCCCGGCGAGTTCGAGGAGTCGGCGCAGATCGAGGGCTGCGGCCCCTTCCAGACCTTCCGGTACGTGGTCTTCCCGCTGCTGCGGCCGATCACCCTCACCATCGCGATCCTCAACGGCATCGCCATGTACAACGACTTCTTCACCCCCCTGCTCTACCTGGCCGGCAGCGGGGAGCAGACCGTGACGGTCGCGATCACGTCCTTCGTGGGCGAGTACGTCACGGAGTGGCAGGTCGTGTTCTCCGGCCTGCTCCTCGCCTCCATCCCCGTCCTGATCGCCTTCGCGCTGCTGCAGAAGCAGGTCATCGGCGGGTTCGCGGGCGGGCTCAAGGGCTAGGACCTCGCATCCCCCCGCCCGGGCAGAACGTGACGCACGGGGACGGCAGAGCGACCGCGACCACCGGACGGTGGCGCGGAGACAACGAAAGGACACTGCAATGGAGCACCGCAGGCTGGCCCCGCTCGTCGTGGCCGCACTGGCACTGATGTCCCTGACGGCGTGCAGCTCGGCCGCGGAGGAGCCCGAGGCACCGGAGACCGGCGGCGGGTCCGAGGGCGGCGAGGTCAGCGGCGAGCTGTCCTTCCTCTCGCCGTGGACCAAGGTGCAGACCGAGCCCCTGATCGCCGCGTTCGAGGAGTCGCACGAGGGCACGACCGTCAACGTCACGTACGTCGCGGGCAACGAGAACGCGCAGCAGCTGCTCTCGACGCAGCTGTCCGCCGGCAACGCCCCCGACGTGCTCTACCTCAACCCGGGGGCCGGCTCGCCGACCTCGGTGGGCGTCCTGGCCGAGAACGGCTATCTCGCCGACCTCTCCGACGCCCCGTGGGCGGACCAGCTCGAGGAGCCGTACCGGTCCTTCCTCAGCTACGAGGACAAGGTCTACGGCTTCCCCTCCACGGCCTTCGGCATCGGCGCCATCTACAACCAGACGGCGATGGAGGCGGCGGGCCTGACGCCGCCGACCACCTGGAGCGAGGTGCTCGACTTCTGCGCCGACGCCCAGGACGCCGGCCTGCCGGCCTACGTGCTCGGCGCGAACATGGCGTGGATCTCGCAGCTGATCCCGTACGCGCTCGCCTCGACGCTGGTCGACAGCAAGGACCCCGAGTTCGAGGCCGGCGTGGGCACGGAGAACGACTTCACGGACAGCGAGTGGGTCACGGTCATGGAGAAGTACGGCGAGATGATCGACGCCGGCTGCTTCCAGCAGAACCCGACCGGCACGGACGGTCCGGCGTCCTACGTCATGCTCGGCAAGGGCGAGGCCCTCGCGGCGGTCCAGGTCGGCGCGCTTCTCTCGGAGATCCAGAAGAACGCCGAGGAGGGCACGGTCTTCGAGATGGTCCCCCTGCCCGCGACGGACGACCCCGACGAGACGACGCTCCCCGCGTCGCTCAGCTCCACCATGGGCGTCAACGCCGACGCGAAGAACCCCGAGCTCGCCATGGCGTTCGTGAACTGGATGAGCGAGGTCGAGCAGCTCTCGATGCTGGCCGAGCTGCAGGCCGGCGCGGTGCCGACCATCGGCGCGGAGAACTTCGAGGCGCCCGTCGAGGTGGCGGTCTTCCAGCAGTTCCAGGCCGAGGGCCGCACCACGCCGGCGCCCGACGTGTCGTGGCCCAACCCCGAGGTCCAGGCAGCCCTCCAGGCGGGCGCGCAGGGGATGCTCGTTGGCTCGTCGACCGCTGAGTCGGTGACCGCCGACATGCAGGCGGCGGCGCAGAAGTAGCCGCGGAAGCAGGCCGGGCCGGTGGGCGTCGCACGCGTGGCGCCCACCGGACGACCCTGCCGCGGCGACCGCCGCGGCGCACCAGCGAGGAGAGGTTCGGCGATGGCGTTCACCCAGGAGCTCGGCGAGTGGATCACCGAGGCCCGCCACCACGAGGACGGCACGGGCCTGCCGGTCCTGGGGACCGTCGTCGAGATCGGCGACGACGTCGTCGCGGCGCACCTCGCGGTCGCGTGCCTCGGCGTCTTCCGGGCGCGGGTCAACGGCGAGGACGTCGGCGACGCGGCGCTCCAGCCGGGGTACACCGACTACCGGCGCCGCGTCGAGGTGGTCGAGCACGACGTCCTGGCTCACCTGCGGCCGGGGGCGAACACCGTGCGGCTCGACCTCGCCGGCGGCATGTACCGCTCCGTGCGCACGGACGACCGGTGGACGAAGGTCGAGCAGGACCTCGGCGACGTCGCCGCGGCTGCGCAGCTCCGCCTCGTGCACGCCGACGGCAGCCGCAGGACCGTCACGACCGACGCGACCTGGGGCGCGGTGCCCGGTGCGACGACTGTCTCGAACTGGGTAGGCGGCGAGGACTACGACGCCGCCCTCGAGCCCGACGACTCCCCCGCGGGCATCCGCGCGTGGCAGTCCGCCGTGCCCGCCCGGGTTCCCGACGGCGTGGTGGCCGTCGCGCAGCGCAGCCTGCCCGTGCGGGTCGTCGAGCACGTGCCCGCTGTCGCCGTCACCGAACCCGCGCCCGGGACGTACGTGGTCGACTTCGGCGTCAACGTCGCGGGGTGGCCGAGCCTGTCCCTGCCCGCGGCCGCCGAGGTCCGGCTCCGGCCCGCCGAGCTCCTGCTCCCCGACGGCTCCGTCGACGTGCGCACGCAGGGGTGGGGGCCCGTCTACCACCGCGTGCGCACGGCGGCCGAGCCCGCGACCTGGCGACCGCTCGGCATGTACAACGGCCTGCGCTACCTCGAGGTCACGGGTCTGGCGCAGGCTCCGAAGCCGCAGGACGTCAGCGTGCTGGTCCTGGCGGCCGACGCGCCGGCCTCGGGCTCGCTGAGCACCTCCAACGCGCAGATCGACGCGATCGAGCGGATCACGCGCCGGGCGATCCGCTCGAACATGTTCTCGGTGATGACCGACTGCCCGCAGCGCGAGAAGCTGGGGTACATCGAGCAGGTGCACCTGGTCTTCGACGTGCTGGTCCGGACCTACGCCGTGCGCCCGATCCTCGACCACACCGTCGACCTCGTCGTCGAGGCGCAGCGCCCGGACGGCAGCATCGGCCTCTACGTCCCCGAGTGGCACGAGTTCCCCGACCCGTGGCGCGGCGACCCGAACTGGGGCGGCGCCGTCGTGCTCCTGCCCTGGGCCCTGCACCGCGAGTTCGGTGACACCGAGGTGCTCCACCGGGCGTTCGGGGCGATGGACGCGTACCTGGAGTACCTGTGGTCGGCCACCGTCGACGGGCTCCTCCTGGAAGGGCTCGGCGACTTCAACGGTGCGTCGGTCAAGAAGTTCCGCTACGTGCCCCTGGTCTCCACCGCGACGCTGGTCAAGCTGCTCACCGTCGCGGCCCAGGTCGCCGACGTGGTGGACCGGCCGGAACGCGCCGGGCTCTGGCGCGAGCGGGCCGCGACGGGGGCTGCGCGGTTCCACGCCGAGTTCGCCCGCGCGGACGGTGGCTTCGGTGAGGGCTCGATCGCGGAGGAGATCCTCGTGCTCGACGCCGGCCTCGTCACCGAGGCGGAGCACGACGCGCTGCTCGACCGCATCGAGCGGCGCATCGTGGCCGACGGCTACTACCTCGACGTCGGCGAGGTCGCGATGGCGGCGCTGGTCCGGCACCTGGGGGCGGGCGGGCGGCACGAGACGCTGTTCGCCACGACGCAGGTCTCCGACCGGCCCAGCTATGGGTACATGCTCAAGCACGGCGCCACCAGCCTCACCGAGACCTGGGACGGGCCGACCTTCGGGTTCAGCCAGAACCACTTCATGAACGGCGCGATCGTGTCCTGGCTGTCCGAGCACGTGGTGGGGATCCGTCGCGACGGCGACGAGCCGGGCTTCACCCGGGCCCTCATCCAGCCCGCGCCCTGCGGCGACCTCCGGCACGCGTCCGGGCACTACGACTCGCCCGCGGGGACCATCCGGGCCGCCTGGCGGGTCACCGACGGGGCGATCACGGTCAGCGGTGAGCTGCCGCCGGGGCTGCCCGGCCGCGTCGTGATGCCGTCCGGGGCCGCGCACGACCTCGGGGCCGGGAAGTTCGCCGTCGCGGAGCCGTACCCCACCGGGAGCGTGACGCGATGAGCCTGGTCCCGTGGCCGACCCGCGTCGAGCCGGCGCCGGGGCGGCTCGAGGTCGCCGCCCTGTCTCCCGACGCCTCCTGGGACGAGCACTGGTCCGGACGGTGCGCGGACCTGCCCGCCCTCGCCGACCTGCCCCTGCGGGGCGACGGCCTCCCGCTCCGGCTGGTCCCCCGCGAGTCCGGCACGACCGACGGGCTCCCGGCGCTGCCCCCGCTGGGGCCGGACGGCGAGGTCGCCGACGAGCGGTACCGGCTGCGGGTGGACCGCACCGGCGTCGAGGTGCACGCGGCCGGACCCGAGGGAGCCTTCCGGGCGCTGACCACCCTGCGGCAGCTGCTCGCCGCGGCCGGCGGCGTCGACGGCATCGCCCGCCCGGACGTCGCCGAGATCCAGGACGGGCCTCGCTACGGCTGGCGCGGGCTGTCGCTCGACGTCGTGCGCACGTTCTTCACCGTGGCCGAGGTGATGGCGGTCATCGACCTCATGACGCTCTACAAGCTCAACGTGCTGCACCTGCACCTGACCGACGACCAGGGCTGGCGCCTCGAGGTGCCCGGCCGCCCCGAGCTGACGCGGACGAGCGCCGGCACGGCCTACGCGGGCCGCCCGGGCGGCTTCTACTCCACGGCGGAGCTGCGCGAGATCGTCCGGTACGCGGCCGACCGGTTCGTGCGCGTGGTGCCGGAGGTCGACATCCCCGGGCACAGCGGCGCCGTCCTGCGGGCCTACCCCCACCTGGGGCGCGGCCACGGCGAGCCGGGCGGGTACGCCTCCCACCTGCACCTCGACCACCGGCAGCCGGAGACGTTCGTCTTCCTCCAGCAGGTCGTCGATACCCTGGTCGACCTGACCCCGGGCCCGTACCTCCACCTCGGTGGGGACGAGGCCTTCGGGATGGGCGCCGAAGAGTACGCCACGTTCTGGTCGCGCTTCACCGCCGAGGTCGACCTCCGAGGGCGGCGCCTGGTCGGCTGGCAGGAGCTGTCGCGGGGCGGCCTCGGGGGCGACCCGCTGCTGCAGCACTGGCGCGACAGCTCCCGGACCGATGCCGAGGGCACGGCCGAGATGCGCCGCGCGCTCGGGCTCCCGGACGCGGCGCAGCTCGCCCTGCTCGTCGCCGCCGGGCGGGCCGACGTCGACCGCATGCGGCGGGACGGCAACCGGGTGATCGTCTCGCCCGCCACGGTCGCGTACCTCGACCGGCCGTACGCCGACGTGTCCACGGACCCGGAGGATGTCGCCCTGCGCGACGCCCTCGGCCTGCGCCTGTACGAGCCGATGACCGTCGAGGAGTACTACGCGTGGGACCCGGCGACGGTCGTGCCGGACCTGCCCGCCGACCAGGTCGTCGGCGTGGAGGCGGCCATGTGGACCGAGACCGTCGCCTCCGTGGCGGAGCTGCAGTTCATGCTGCTCCCCCGCCTCGCCGGGGTCGCCGAGAAGGCGTGGTCGACCGCGCCGCGCCCCTGGCAGGACTTCCGTGGGCGCCTGGCCGGGCAGGTGCCGCTGTGGGAGGCGCAGGGATGGCGCTACTTCCGGGCGGCCTCGGTGTGGCCCGACCCGCCCGTCGGACCCGCTCGATGAACTTCGCGCCGAGGAACGGGACCGTGACCCTGCCGAGCGCACCGTCACCCGCCGCAGCACCACGAGGAGCCGCATGACCACCGCACCGCTCGACGAGCTCGTCCCGTTCCGCCGGCGTCGGCCCCGCATCGGCCTCGTGTCCGGCGGTCTCGGCACCTACTGGCCGCAGTTCCCGGGACTGCTCCCCCAGCTGCAGCAGTCCGCCCGGTACGTCGCCGAGCGCTTCGAGGGCCTCGACGTCGACGTCGTCGACGCGGGGTTCGTCTCCGACGCGCAGGAGGGCGCGGCCGCGGCCGAGACGCTCCGCGTGGCGGACTGCGACCTGATCGTCCTCTTCCTCACCACCTACCTCACGTCCTCGATGGTGCTGCCGGTCGCCCAGCGCAGCGGTGCGCCGGTGCTGGTCATCGACCTGCAGCCGACCGAGGCCATGGACCACGCGACCTTCGACACCGGGCAGTGGCTGGCCTACTGCAGCCAGTGCTCGGTGCCCGAGGTCGGCAACGTCTTCCGGCGGGCGGGGATCGAATTCCGCTCCGTGTCCGGCCACCTGCGCAGCGAGCGCGCGTGGACCCGCATCGACCGCTGGGTCCGCGCGGCCGGCGTCCGCGCGCGCCTGCGCACCGCGCGCCACGGCCTGCTCGGCCACCTCTACCCCGGGATGCTCGACGTCGCGACCGACCTCACGCTCCTGCCCACCCAGCTCGGCTCGCACGTCGAGGTGCTCGAGATCGACGACCTGCGGGTGCGGGTCGCGCAGGTGCGCGACGACGAGCTCGCGGCGCGCCTCCGGCTGGCCCACGAGCTGTTCGAGCTGGACGCCTCCGTCGACCCGGTGGATCTGGAGTGGGCGGCACGGGTCTCCGTCGGGCTCGACCGGCTGGTCGCCGACTTCGACCTCGACTCCCTGGCCTACTACCACCGGGGCCTCGAGGGCGAGCAGCACGAGCGGCTCGGCGCCGGCATGATCCTCGGCGCCTCGCTCCTGACCGCGCGCGGCATCCCCGCCGCCGGGGAGTACGAGCTGCGCACCAGCGTCGCCATGCTCGCGACCCAGGCGCTCGGCGCGGGCGGGTCGTTCACCGAGATCCAGGCGCTCAACTTCCACGACGACGTCGTCGAGATGGGGCACGACGGGCCGGCGCACCTGGCCGTGAGCGCGCAGCAGCCGCTGCTGCGCGGGCTCGGGGTCTTCCACGGCAAGCGGGGCTGGGGCGTGTCGGTCGAGTTCGACGTCCGACCGGGTCCGGTGACGACAGTCGGCCTGGGCCAGGAGCGCGACGGCCGGCTCACCTTCCTCACGAGCGAGGGCGAGGTCGTGCCGGGCCCGCTGCTGGCGATCGGGAACACGACGTCGCGCGTGGCCTTCGGGTGCGACCCCGGCGAGTGGGTCGACGCGTGGAGCGCCTCCGGCGTCGGGCACCACTGGGCGCTCGCGCTCGGTCACCGGTCGGCCGACGTTGCCGCCGTGGCGAGCCTCCTGGGCGTCGAGCACCGCCACGTGAGCGGCGGCGCGCACTGATGCGGGGGCCGGTTCGTCCTGCGGGGCGCCCGCTAGTGTCGTGCTCACCAGCCCGCACAGCCACCGAGACAGGACGTGCCCGGCGATGAGCTCCCTCACCCCTCTCCCGCAGGTGGCCCGCGTGGCGGACACCGTCTACGCCACGCTGCGCGGCGCCATCCTCGAGGGCGGCCTCGCCCCCGGGAGCCGGCTCAGCGTGCCCCAGCTCGCCCAGCAGCTCGCGGTGAGCCGGAGCCCCGTGCGCGAGGCGGTCCAGCGCCTCGTGCAGGACGGTCTGGCGACCGAGGAGCCGCACCGCGGCGCGGTCGTCGCCGTGCTGGACCCGTCCGAGCTGCTGCCGCTCTACGAGGTGCGCGAGGTGCTCGAGGGACTGTCCGCGCGTCTCGCGGCCGAGCGCGGCACCCCCGAGGAGATCGAGACCCTGCGCGAGGCGTACGACCGCCACGCGGAGGCGCTCGCCGGGGGCGCCTCGGACCAGCACGTCCCGCTCGACCTCGCGTTCCACGCCGCGCTGCGGGCGGCGGCGCACAACAGCGAGCTCCATACGTCGCTCGACCGGGTCCAGGGCAAGATCGCGGTCGCCATGCTCGGCGGCGACCCGGCGAACTGGTCGCATCAGGCGATCAAGGAGCACCACGCCATCCTGCAGGCGGTCGTCGACCGGCGACCGGACGAGGCGGAGCAGGCGGCGCGGGCGCACATCGTGCGTATCCGGCACGACATCGCAGCCCGGTTCGCCGTCCCGGACCGTCCGGCCGGGACCTAGGCCGGTCGGCGCGGGTCGGACCGACGCCGCGCCGACCGACGACGGACGAGCTCAGTGCCGCCTCGCGGTGCGGCCCGTGATCTCCTCGAGCACCCTCAGCACCGCGATCGAGTCCTCGTGCCCGTGCCCCGCGGCCAGCGCCATGGTGTTGAGGTGCTGGGCCGCCGGGCCGACGGCGAGCGGCACGCCGAGGCTGTCGGCGAGACGGAGCGCGAGGCCGTTGTCCTTGTGCATCAGGTGCAGCGAGAACGTCGGGCTGAAGTCGCCCGCCACCGCGCGCGGCGCGACGTCTCGGAAGAGCCCGCTCACCGACGCCGCCCCGGAGTCCAGTAGCGTGTCCACGAACATGCCAGGGTCGACGCCCGCCGCCTCGGCCAGGAGCAGCACCTCCGCCGTGGCGGCGTTGATGGTGCCGAGCATGAGGTTGTTGAGCAGCTTGATCGTCTGTCCCGCACCGACCGGGCCGGCGAGCAGGATCCGTGCCGCCACGGGCGCGAGAGCCCGTCGCGCCGTCTCCAGGACGTCCTCGTCCCCGCCGACCGCCAGCGTCCAGCGGCCCACCGCCTCGGGCCGCCCGAGGACCGGGCAGTCGGCGTAGCGGCCGCCCGCCGCGCGGAGCAGCTCGTCGCTGCGCCGCGCGGTGGCGGGGTCGATCGTGCTCGTGTCGAGGACCGTCGGGGCGGGCCGCCGCGACGCCGCGACCTGCGCGACGACGTCGGCGACGACGTCCGGCGTCGGCAGCGAGAGCACGACCACGTCGCAGCGGTCCACGAGGTCGGCGAGGTCCTGCGCCAGCGCGACGCCGGCGGTGGCGGCACGGTCGCGCGCCCCCGGATCCGGGTCGTAGGCGAGAACGCCGTCCAGGACGCGGGCGATGGGCAGCCCCATCGCCCCGAGTCCGACCACGCCGACGCGGGCGCCGCCGGCGGTGCCCGCCGGTCGGGTTGCACCGCCGGTGGGTGTGGTCATGACGCGGGTCCTCTCGTGTCGGTGGTCGGCACATCATGGCGGGATGCCTGGGCGAGGGCCTCCGGACCGTCCTTGAGGCACAGGTGCACGGCCGCCGTCCGGAAGGCGCGGGGCAGCGCGAGGACCCGCGGCTGCGGGCCGACGTACTTGCGCTTCGCGTCCGCGAGGGCCTCCTCGAACGTCGCCCGGGTCTTCATCCCCATGCCTCGCGCGTACCCCGGCTCGCGCGCGCCCACGAGGTACACGGCCGACGTGTTCATCTCGGCGATGTGACCGGAACTGATCATCGAGAACCCGTGGAACGGGTGGAACCCGTAGCCGAAGCGGTAGCGGCGGATCAGCTCCGCGTCGGTAGCCAGCAGCTCCGCGTAGGCGTTGACGTCGGGGAGCTGCTGGTTGCCGTTCGTCTGGAACATGTCGTAGATCGCGCGGTAGCCCGTGAACAGCTCGTCGTGGAACCAGCCGTCGCAGATCGAGGACGCGATGATGACGCAGTTGTCGGCCAGGACGCGCTTGTGCCGCACGACCTGGGCCGAGATGGCCTGCATGATCATGAGCGGGTTGGTGCCCATGCCGTCGCCGTAGTGGAACGACTGCGGCAGGCCGAACACCATCACGTCGTACTTCTGCTCGGCGAACGGCACGAAGGTCCGCCGGTCCGCGACGGGCCACGACGCGCGTTGCACGCTCTCCGCGTCGCCCGCGTGCACCGCGATCTGCCGCGCGCGCGTGTCCAGCACCGCGTCGACGCAGAAGAGCCTGCGTCCCATCCGCTCCTCGATGTGGCGCCCGATCTGCTCGAACTTGCTGCGCATCAGCGAGCGATGGCTCACGGGCGTGAAGTCCGGCCGGTGCATGACCTTGGGGACGTGGTGCGCGGCGATGCAGCGCCAGTGGGTGATGCCCGTCGCGATGTGCTTGTACGCACCGGAGTAGCCGCCGTACGGGTTGCCGAGGGTGTGCCCGATCATCACGACGACGTCGGCTTCGAACACGGCACGGTTCACGATGACCGGGTCCCCCTGGGCCGTGCGGCCGAGGTCGACGAGGTTCGCCTCGTCCTCGCTGTCGTGGTTGACGAGGCGGCCGCCGGAGAACTCGGCGTAGAGGTCCGGGCCGAGGATGCCCCGCAGCTCCGCCTCGGTGTTCTTGGCGTGCAGCCCGTTGGAGCACAGCAGCAGGATGTCGCCGGGCGCCACCCCGGCCGCCTCCAGCTCGTCGAGCACGAGGCGGATCGCGACGCGCCGGTGCGAGGTCGCGTGCTCCCCTCCCTTCACGCGGTCGGGGAAGACGATGACGACGCGCGAGCCGGGACCCGCCTGCTCGCCGATCGGCGGGAGACCCAGCGGCGCGCGCAGGGCGGCGCGGGTGGCACCGATCGGGTCCGGGAGGAACGCCGGGTCCGCGACGGTCTCCCCCGGCACGAACACGTCGGTGTCGTCCGGCAGCTCCGCCGTCATGGTCCCGTGGCCGTACTCGAGGTCGACCTTCATGCGGGCTCCTTCGGCAGTCTGTGCATGTTGCATGCAGTATCCTCTACGGAACGGTGCCCGGGCACCAGGCAGGAGGATGACGTGGTCCGCATGGCCCCACCCGCCGCCCGCGGCGACCTCGCCGCGCGCGAGCCGGAGGAGACCTCCGCGGAGGCGGTCGAGCAGCGGATCGTCACCGCGCTGGCCCGCACCGGTGCCGACGGCCGACCCGCGTTCTCCCCCGGTTCCCCCCTCGGCGTCGCGTACTCCGGGGGCGTCGACTCCGCGGTCGTGGTCGCCGTCGCCGCACGTGCCTTCGGCGCGGGGGCGGTGCGCGCGCTGCTCGGCGTCTCGCCGTCGCTGGCGCGGCGTGAGCGCACGCTCGCGCACGCCACCGCGGCAGGGCTCGGGGTGCAGGTCGTCGAGGTCCCCACCCACGAGATGGCCAACCCGGCGTACCGCGCCAACGCGGCCGACCGCTGCTTCCACTGCAAGGACGAGCTCTTCACACGCATCGACGACGACCTCGTCGCGCGCCTGCGTCTGGCCGCCGTCGCCTACGGCGAGAACGCGGACGACGTGCTGCGGCCCGACCGACCCGGGTCGCGCGCCGCGAGCGCCCACGCCGTGCTGCGGCCGCTCGCTGATGCCGGCGTGACGAAGGCGGAGGTGCGCGCGGTTGCGCGCCGCCTGGGCCTGACGGTCGCCGAGAAGCCGGCCGCGCCCTGCCTCGCCTCGCGGATCCCGCACGGCGTCGAGGTCACTCCCGAGCGCCTGCGGCAGGCGGAGGCGGCCGAGGACGCCGTGCTGCGGCTCGGTTTCGCCGACTGCCGCGTGCGCCATCACGGGGAGGTCGCGCGCATCGAGGTCCCCGCCGCGGACCTCGGACGACTCGTCGCGCCCGACGTGCGAGGCGAGCTGGTCGCGGCGGTGCGCGCGGTCGGATTCCGGTTCGTCACCGTCGACCTGGCCGGTATCCAGTCCGGCGCCTTCACCCTGCCCCTGGTCGAGGTCAGCCGTGGACCGCGATGACCTGAGCGGCGTGGCCCACCTCGACCACGACCGCCTCCGGCGCCGCGGCTACCCGGAGGCCGTCCTCGCCGACGCCAAGACACCGGAGCAGCTCGGCAGGATCGCGCGCGCCCTGCGCGAGCGCGGCCCCGACCGCCTCCCGACGGTCTTCACACGGGTCGACGACGCACGGGCCGCCGCCGTGCTCGCCGAGCTGCCCGACGCGCGGTACGAGCCCGTGCCCCGCCTGGTGATCTGGCCGGCGGCACCGCCCGAGGTCAGCGGCGGCCTCGTGGTCGTGGCGTGCGCGGGCACCTCGGACCTCCCTGTCGCGACGGAGGCGGCGCTCGTCGCCTCGTCCTCGGGCCGACCGACCGAGCTGGTCGTGGACATCGGCGTCGCCGGCCTGCACCGGGTGCTGGACCGGCTCGAGCTGCTGCGCTCAGCCGCCGCGATCGTCGTCGTTGCGGGGATGGACGGCGCCCTGCCCGGCGTGATCGCGGGACTGGTCAGCGCCCCCGTGGTGGCCGTCCCGACGTCGGTCGGCTACGGCGCCGCCTTCGGCGGTCTCGCGCCCCTGCTCACCATGCTCACGTCGTGCGCGCCGGGCGTCGCGGTCGTCAACATCGACAACGGGTACGGCGCGGGCCACCTCGCCGCGCAGATCGCGGCGCCCGCGACACCACCGGCCGCCGCTGCACCGGACACCGCGGCACCGGACACGGCCGTGGGCCGGACGCTGTGGCTCGACGCCTCCGCGGGGATCGCGGGCGACATGCTGCTCGGCGCCCTGCTGGACGCGGGCGCACCGCTCGCGTCGGTGCAGGCGGCGGTCGACGCCGTCACCCCCGGCTCCGTCCGGCTCTCCGTGCGGCCGGTGACACGCGGCGGCCAGCGTGCGACGAAGGTCGACGTCGACGTGCTCGTGCCGGACCCGCCCCACCGCACCTGGGCCGCCGTCGAGGAGCACCTCGAGGCGGCACCGCTGCACGCCGAGACCCGCGCCCTCGCGTCGGCCGTCTTCCGGCGGCTCGCCGAGGCGGAGGGTCACGTCCACGGCGTCGACCCGGCGTCGGTGCACTTCCACGAGGTCGGGGCCCTGGACGCGATCGCGGACGTGGTCGGGACCTGCGAGGCGCTGCGCCTGCTCGGCGTCACCGAGGTCGTCGGCACGCCCGTGGCGGTGGGCAGCGGCCACGTGGACGGCGCCCACGGCCGCATGCCGGTGCCCGTGCCGGCCGTGGCGCAGCTGGCCCTCGGCTGGCCGACCACCTCCGGGGACCTGGCGAGACCCCCGGGCGACCACGAGGGGTCCGGCGGCGGCGCACTGGGCGAGCTCGCGACACCGACCGGGATGGCCCTGCTGCGCGCGCTTGCCCCCGGCTGGGGGCCGGTGCCCACCATGGTCACGGTCGCCGTGGGCGTCGGCGCCGGCACCCGGGACCCCGCAGGCCGTGCCAACGTCGTCCGCGCGGTCCTCGGGCACCGGGGAGCACCGGCGGCCGCACGGTGAGCGGCCCGGAACGCCGGTTCCCCCGCGCCGTGTACGGCGGTGGGAGGGAGCCGGACGTCCGCTTCTCCCTGGCCAACGAACGCACGTTCCTGGCCTGGATCCGGACCTCCCTCGCCCTGCTGGCCGTCGGCATCGCCCTCGAGGCCCTGCCCCTGCCGATGGAGCCGGGGCTGCGCCGGGCGGCCGCGCTCCTCTTCCTCGCGATGGGCGCCGCGACACCGGTGCAGGCGTGGTTCGGGTGGGTGCGCGTCGAGCGGGCGATCCGCCACGACCGGCCCCTGCCCGCGTCGCTCCTCGCCGCACCGCTCACGGTCGGGATCCTGCTGGCCGTGGCGCTGCTCGGCGTCGGCGTCCTCGTCGCGTGAGGGGCGGCGCGCGGCACGTCCCCTTCGACCCGGGGCTGCAGCCCGAGCGGACCGCGCTGGCGTGGCGGCGCACGTCGCTCACCCTCATGGTCGGACCCCTGGTCGCCGTGCGGCTGCTGGCTCCGGAGCTCCGGGCCTCCGCCGTGGTCGTCGCGGCCCTCGGAGCCCTCGGCGGGTTCGCCCTGGCCGTCGGCGCGGCACGTCGGGACCGGCGCACCAGCGCCGCCCTCAGCGGCGTCGCCGGCTCCCCGGGCCTGCCCGGGGCGGGCCTACCCGGGGCGGGCCTCCTGCTGCTGCTCGCGACGGTGACCGCCGGGTGCGGGGCGGGCGTCGTCGTGCTCGTGCTGCTCGCCGGGTAGGCGCGAGCCCTCCGCAGCCTCAGGGCGGCGTCACGCCCCCGCGAGCCGCACCGTCACCGGTGTGCCCGCCTCGATCGTTCGCGACACCGTGCAGGTGCGATCGTGCGACGTCGCCAGGGCGCGCGGCAGGATCGCGCGCGCCGCGTCCCCTGCCTCGCCCTCGGGGAACGTGACCGTGAACGTCACCCGGACGTCCGTGAGGCGGTTGCCGGTCTCGTCGCGCACCTTGAGCGCCTCGACGTCGGCCGTGAACGTCTCGGGCGTCGCCCGGCGAGCCGTCACGGCGTCGACGTCGACGGCGCTGCACCCGGCGACCGCCGCGAGGAGCAGCTCCACGGGCGTGAAGTCCGTCCCGTCGCCGCCGCCCATCCGCACGACGCCGCCGCGGTCGTTGCTCGCGACGTACACCCCCTGGCCCTCGCGCCGGAGGGACACGTGGCGTCGACTCTGCTCGCTCATCGGACGATCGTCCCACTCGCGGCGCACCGACATGACCCCACGTGACAGAGCAGCGATGACAAGGGCCGTTCGGGTGACGACGAAACCGGGCGATGATCACCGACCGCCCGATACTCGGAGCACATCCACCCCGACCGAGGAGTCACAGTGCTCGACCTTGCCCCCACCATCTGCCGCCAGCGTCTCGTCGTCGAGGGCCTGTGCCGCGAGCCGATCACGGCGGAGGCCATCTCCGCGTACCTCTCGCGGCTCTCGAAGGAGATCGACATGGTCGCCCTCATGGAGCCGGCGACGCACCAGTCGCCGCTGTACGGCTGGGCCGGGTGGATCCACTGGGAGACGTCCGGCGCGCACTTCTACGCCTGGGACGAGCCCGACCTGTTCTTCAGCGTCGACATCTACGCCTGCAAGCCGTTCTCCGTCGACGCCGTCGTGACCTACACCCGCGAGTTCTTCGACGCGACGACGGTCGTCCACAAGGAGTTCTGATGGCACCGCACCTGGCGCTCCACTTCGACGTCACCGGCGACCTGCGGGAGTCGGCGCTCGCGTGCGAGGCCGAGGTCTTCTCCGCCTGGTACGGCAACACCCGCGAGGAGCTCGACCTGGAGTACGGCCCGTACGACGACGACTCGGCGTTCCTCGTCCTCGCGGCCGACGACGACGTGATCGGCGCGGTCCGGCTCCTGGCCCCGGGGGGCGCCGCGGGCCTCAAGACGCTCGTCGAGCTCGACCGCGAGCCCTGGGGGGTCGACGGGAGGCGTGCGGCCGCCGCGGCCGGGCTCGACCTGTCGACGACCTGGGAGATCGCTACCCTGGGCGTGCGCCGCGACACCAAGGCCCTGAGCCAGCACCTCGGGGTGGCGCTCTACCACGGGCTGATCAACGTGTGCCGCGCCAACGGCATGTCCGCCTACGTCGCCGTGCTCGACGAGCGCGTCCGGCGCATGCTGACCGCGGTCGGCCTGACGAGCCGCGCCCTGCCCGGCACCCGCACCGCGCCGTACCTCGGCTCGGCGGCGAGCACCCCGGTCTACACGATGTGCGCCTCGACGCTCGACGCCCAGCGGCGCGATCTGCCCGACGCGTACCGGCTCGTCACGCTCGGCGTCGGGCTCGACGGCGTCGACGTGCCGCCGCTGACCGAGTTCCGGCTGCGGCGCGACCGTTCGGCGTCGCCGGAGCGGGCCCTGCTCGACCCGCTCACCGCGGAGCCGCTCATGGCGTGACCCACCGCGGCCCGACGCCGTCGTCGCGTCGGGCCCGCGGGGCCGACGCGACCACGGCGACGCCCTCAGCGGTCCGCCTGGCCCCACGGGTGCGGGACGGCGGTCGCCGCCGCGTCCCACTCGCGCACCCAGCGCTCCACGTCGGCGGCGGGCATCGGACGGGCGATGTGGTAGCCCTGCAGGACGTCGACGCCGATCGGGAGGAGCTGCGCGGCGGCCTGCTCGTCCTCGACACCCTCGGCGACCAGGCGCATGCCGAGCGCGCGGGCCATCTGCGTCGTCGACTGGACGATCATGCGGCTGCGCTCGTCCGTCGCGACCGCCCGCACGAAGGAGCGGTCCATCTTGAGCTCCTGCACCGGGAGGTCCCGCAGGTACGCCAGGGACGAGAAGCCCGTGCCGTAGTCGTCGATCGAGACCTGGACGCCGTGCGTGCGCAGCTCGTGCAGCGCGGCACGGGCCCGCTCCGGGTCCGCCAGGAACGAGTCCTCGGTGACCTCCACGATGAGGCGGTCCGACGGCAGGCCCGACGCCGCGAGCGCGGAGAACAGCCGCGGCAGCAGCTGGCCCCCGACCAGCTCTGGCGGCGCCCAGTTCATCGCGACGCGCATACCGAGGCCGGCCGCGTACCAGCGCTGGGCGTCCGCGATGACCCGGCGCATCACCGTCTCGGTGAGGGCGGGCATGAGACCCGACCGGCGGGCGTCGGGCAGGAACGAGACCGGGAGCAGCAGCCCCTCGGTCGGGTGGGACCACCGCACGAGCGCCTCCACCGCGACCACCTGCCGCGTCCGGGCGTCCACCTGGGGCTGGTACCAGACCACGAGCTCGTCGCCCGCGAGCCCGGAGCGCAGCGCCTCGCCCTGGCGCAGCCGGTGCGCCGCGACACCGTCCTGCGAGGAGTCGAACAGCAGGACGCCGCACGCGGTCTGCTTCGCCTCGTACATCGCGATGTCCGCCCGGCGGAGCAGCTCGGTGGCCGAGCCGCCGTCCGGCTCGTGCACGGCGATGCCCACCGACGCGTCGAGCGTGAGATCCATCGCGTCGACGCGCAGCGGCGCCTGGATGGCGCCCCGCACCCGTTCCCCCACCTCGAACAGCGCGAGCACGTCGTCGCACGGGGCAAGGACGGCGAACTCGTCACCGCCGAGGCGGGCGACCATCAACCGGGGGTCGAGCGCTGCGCGCAGCCGGTCGGCGAGCGTGACGAGCACGTCGTCGCCCACCGCGTGCCCCAGGCTGTCGTTGATGTCCTTGAAGGCGTCGACGTCGAGCAGCATCACCCCGACGGGACGACCCTGCTCGAGCGCCTCGTCGGCGGCGGCCAGCAGCGCCCGCCGGTTGGGCAGGCCCGTGAGCTCGTCGGTGAGCGAGAGCCGCAGGGCCTCGGCGGCGCCCTGCGCCTCGCGCAGGGCCAGGACCGTGCGGGCGCCGGCGCAGACGAGCGTGGCGATCGCGAAGCTCTTGAGGCACCACCCGACGAGGCCCGCCGGGTTCAGCACCAGTACCGCCACCGCCAGCGCGGCGCCGGCCAGCATGAGGTGCCCGGTGGCCGGCCGCGGCGACGTCGTGACCGTCGCCACCCGGCGTGTCGCGGCGGCACCGACCACCAGGCCGAAGCTCGCCCCCCACAGGGCGGCGGTCGCCAGGCTGGTCGTGTACGTCCGGGTGGACATGATGGCCACGATGAACGTGCTGTCGGCGACGGCCAGGCCCAGGAAGCCGGCGATGAGCCCGACGGTCGCCCGCGACCACTCCCGCTGCCGCAGGAGCACCTGGGCCAGCGTCAGCGCCGCGAGGAGCACGTTGATCAGCGGGAACAGGATCGCGAGCAGGAGCGAGAGGTCGGCCGCGGCGAACACGCCGGAGAGCGGCGTCAGGACGACGAACGCGGCGAGGCAGACGCTGGCGCCGCACACGACGGCGGCCTCGAGCCAGATCGCCGCCGTCGTGGTCGGACGGTGCCGCGCGTCGAGCAGGAGGAAGGCGGCCATCCCGAGGTACGAGGCCAGGCAGAGCACCTCGCCCGGGGCCGGGAAGGTCACCTCGGCCACCGTCTGGACGGCGCTCACCGTCGCGCTCCCGACCGCCCACGTCGCGACGGCCACGCCGAGGAACCCGAGCGCCGGGCGTCGGTGCGGGTCCCGCCGCGCGGCGACGGCCAGCCGCGCGAGCAGGACCAGGAAGAACACGGTCAGCGTGACGACGAGGGCCGTGCGGGTCGGCGCGTCGGCGTCCGTCCCCGGCAGCACGAGCGTGACGCCGGCGCCGAGCGCCAGGATGAGCCAGGGCAGCGTGGCCGGCAGCCTGCCGACGCGTGCGCTCATCTCGTCCCCGTCCGGTCGCTCGAGCGCCCGTCGACGGTCACGGCGTCCCGGGTGCGGTCCCATGTGCTCTGATGCATCGCCGGACTATCGGACGCCCACAACCTGATCTTGAGGGGTCCGGGACGTCGCGCACGTCACAGCGCGGGTGAAGAACTGTCACGGCCCGTGCGACCGCAGACGTGTACACGGACCGGAGTCCGTGCCAGGCTGGCGGTGGTACGGCGGGGCGGGCACCCGCCGTCGTGGGGACGGGGGAACCCATGCGTGACCTGACGAGGATGGGGACGACCGAGCTGCGCGAGCTGGTCCGCGACGCCGCGACGACGCGGATGTGGGCGGTGTCGGGCATCGAGCGACAGCGCGCGGGCGACCGGCTGCTGGCGGCGCTCGACGAGCTCGAACGACGACGCGGGGTGCTGCTCAGCCGCACGACGCACCTGTCGCGCGTGCGACACACGCGCGCCGCCCGGGGCGCCTGAGCGCGCGCGCCAGGCGGCAGCGCGTCCGGCGGCGAGAGGCACGGGCGGTCGGAGGGCTAGAGGCTGACCTCGAACCACACCGTCTTGCCGTCGGGGTCCCGGTCCACGCCCCAGCGCCGCGAGAGCCGGTCGATGAGCATCACGCCACGGCCGCCGTGGGCGGTCACCTGCACCTCGCGCCGCACCGGCAGGCGCGTGCTCTGGTCGTGGACGCCGACCCGCAGCACGCCGTCGTGGGCCAGCACGTCGACGCTGACCTCGCCGTCGGACGGCCCGTGGACGACCGCGTTGGCCACCGCCTCGGACGTCAGCAGCGCCACGATCCGCAGCGCGTGGCCCGACGCGCCCGCCTCCTGCGCCTCACGCGTGACGGCGCGGCGCGACCGCGAGATCCACGCGGGGTCGGCAGGGAACCTCACGGGACTCCCCTCAGCGTTCCGGGCCGCGGTGGCAGCGAGAGACGGCGTCGGGTGTCAGCGTCACCCACGCGACGGGCGCGCGCATCTCAGCGCCCCCAGCCGGCGTCGAGCCACGCGTGCGGCGGGGGCAGGAGACCGTCGAGGTCGTCGAAGAGCGCGTCGGGCAGCTCGACCGACGCGGCCGCGACCGTCTGCGCCACCCGGGCGGGGCGGCTCATGCCCACCACTGTCGCGTCGACGCGGGGCTCGCGCAGCGAGAACTGCAGGGCCGCGGTCGCCAGGTCGGTGCCGTGATCGCGGCAGACCCGATCCATGGCGTCGACCGCCGCCACCACCTCGGGCGGCGCGGTGCGGTAGCCGTACCGGGCGGGCCCCTCGCCGGTGACGCCCGTCGCCAGGATGCCGCCGCCGTGCACGGCGGCGTTCACCACGCCCATCCCCCGCTCGGCGGCGGCGTCCAGGAGGGGTCCGGCGCTGCGGTCGACGAGCGTCCAGCGGTTGTGCACCAGGAGGACGTCGAAGACGCCGAGGTCGAGGTACCGCGCCATCTCGGGGACGGGACCGCCGGCCAGGCCGATCGCGCCGACCTCCCCGGCGTCGCGCAGGGCCACGAGAGTCTCCAGGGCACCCCCGGGGCCGTGATCTCGGCGAAGGGGAAGTTCTCCGGGTCGTGCAGGTGGACCAGCGGCAGCGTCTCGACGCCGAGGCGCGCCCTGCTCTCGGCGACCGACGTCCGCACCCGGTCGCCCGAGTAGTCGCGGCCTGACGGGTCCACCTTGGTCGCCAGGAGCATGTCGGGCGGCAGCCCGCCCGCCTCGGCGATCGCCCGCCCGATCCGGCGTTCGCTCTCGCCGCCGCTGTAGCCGTTGGCCGTGTCGAGGAAGCGGATCGGGCTCGCGAGGACGGCCCGCACGGTCGCGACCCCCTCGTCGGCCGGCACGTCGCGACCGAACAGGTTCGGCATGCTGCCCAGTGGCCCGCCGCCCGCCCCGACGGCCGAGACGGTCAGGCCGGTGCGCCCCAGGGTCCGGAGCCAGGGTCGGCCGGAGGGCGCCGGGCGGGGCCCGCTCGCCGGTGTGCCGGGTCCGTGAGGGGAGGTGGGCGTCGGCACGGGGGCTCCTGGGCTCGGCGGGGGCTGCCGCACCCAAGGATGCCCCGACCGGCCCGCGCCCGCAGGTCGGGCGCGCCCGGGTCCCTCCGCCAGGTCGGGCGACAGCCACCGGATGCGCCTCACGCCTCGTGGCGCGATGGTGGAGCGACCGTTCCGCGCACAGCCCTCCGGAGGTGGCGCCGTGACCCCGTCGACCATCGCGACACGACCCGCGGCGTGCGCCGCCACGGCACGCCCGGACCGCGCGCACGGATGGGACGCGTGAGCGTCGACGCGGCGGTCACCGACCGTCCGCTGGCGGTCGTCACGGGCGCCTCGAGCGGCATCGGGCGCGCGCTGGCCGACGACCTGGCGGAGCGCGGCCACGACCTCGTCCTGTGCGCCGAGGACGCCGAGCTGGCGGTCGCCGCGGAGCAGCTCGCCCGGCGCGCGGGCGTCGTTCCCGTGCGCACCGACCTGGCGACGTCCGACGGCGTCGAGCAGCTCGTCGCCGCGATCTCGGCGACCGGGCGGCCGGTCGCCGTCCTCGCCCTCAACGCCGGGGTGGGCCTCGGCGGGGCCTTCGTCGGGTCCGACCTGACCGCGCAGCTGCGCGTGGTGCACCTGGACGTGGTCTCGACGGTGCACCTCGCGCACCGCCTGCTCCCCGGGATGGTCGCGCAGGGCGCGGGCCGGGTGCTGGTCACCTCGTCCGTCGCCGCGACCATGCCCGGCCCGTGGAACGCCACGTACGCGGCGTCCAAGGCCTTCGTGCAGTCGTTCGCCGAGGCGGTCCGCCGCGAGCTCGCCGGCACGGGGGTCACCGTGACGGCGCTGCAGCCGGGCCCGACGGACACGGAGTTCTTCGACCGCTCCGGCATGGACGAGACGCTGCTCGGGCGCGGGCCCAGGACCGACGCCGCCACCGTCGCGCGCAAGGGGCTCGACGCCCTGTTCGCCGGCAAGGACCACGTCGTCGTCTCGGCGATGGGCGCCACCCAGGCGGGCCTGTCCCGTGTGCTGCCCGAGCGCGCACGCGCGGCGGTGCACGGTGCCATGGCCAAGCCACGGGGCGACGACGCGGACGACGCACCGGCACGCGGGACCCCCGACGCCCCGCAGGAGGGGTCATGACCGCCCTCCGCCCCCTCCCGGCCGCCCAGGTGCGGCGATGAACCCGCACGGTGACCCCACCCACCCGGCGCAGCCGCGCTGACGACCCCTGGAGGACGCATGACGCACGCAACGACGACGTCGACCGACACGGGAGCCTCCCCCGGCGCCCCCCGGCCCCCGATGGTGGGCGTGGCCCGCGCGATCGAGGACGACTCCCGCCTCGACGGCGCGGTACGGGCGCTGCGGCCGCTCGGCGAGGCGCTGGTCGCGGACGAGGGCAGGCGCGACCTGCTGCTCGGCCGGCAGATGGGCCACGCGCTGCACCCGCTGCTCACCGACGCGCCCATCGGCGCCTGGATGTCCGCGGTCGTCCTCGACCTGGTGGGCGGCGAGGAGTCGCGCGCGGCCGCACAGCGGCTGGTGGGACTCGGCATCCTCACGGCGGTGCCCACCGCCCTGACGGGGATGGCCGAGTGGGCGCACACCGACGAGCGCAGCGCCCGCGTCGGGGTCGTGCACGCCGCCGGCAACTCGCTCGCGCTCGGGCTCTTCTCCGCCTCCTGGCTCGCGCGCCGCCGGGGCCGGCACGGCCGGGGACGCGCGCTCGGGCTCGTCGGGGTCGCCGCCGTGGCGGCCGGCGGGTTCCTCGGCGCCCACCTCGCCATCGCGCGCAACGTGTCCAGCCGCGACGCGGCGTTCGCCGAGTCGCTGCCCCCGGCCCAGCGGGTCGGGGCGACGCCCGCGACCGACGCCGTCGTCGCCTGAGCGTGTCCGCGCCGGGCGCCCGCCACCGGTCCGGGTGGCGGGCGCCCGGCGTCCCGGTAGCGCAGGAGCCGCGGCATGAGCAGACTGCACGCGTGCGCACCGTCGGGGTCGAGGAGGAGTACCTGCTGGTCGAGCCCGACGGGAGCGTCGTCGGGGTCGCCGGCG
Source organism: Actinotalea sp. JY-7876 (assembly GCF_014042015.1). Classification (NCBI taxonomy): domain Bacteria; kingdom Bacillati; phylum Actinomycetota; class Actinomycetes; order Micrococcales; family Cellulomonadaceae; genus Actinotalea; species Actinotalea sp. JY-7876. The sequence continues at coordinate 1,898,910 of NZ_CP059493.1, forward strand.
CCGTCCTCGCCGCCCACGGGACGGCGCTCTCAGGCCCAGCGCTCGCCGGTCCCTGGCTCGCGGACCCGGCCCTCGCGGACGCGGACGCAGGACCGGTGGACCCGCCGGACCGCAGCGACGAGCCCGGCGGGGACCTGGAGGCCGAGCTCAAGCAGCAGATGATCGAGACGGGCACGCGACCGTGCACCAGCCTGGGCGACCTGCGCGAGGAGATCGCGGCCGGCCGGGCGCGGGCCGCGCACGCCGCCGCGCGCGTGGGCGCCGGGATCGCCGCGCTCGGCACGGCGCCGCCCAAGGTCGTCCCGACCCTCTCCCCCGGCGACAGGTACCTCGCCATCAACCGCGAGTTCGCGCTCACGGCGCGCGAGCAGCTCACGTGCGGCTGCCACGTGCACGTGGGGGTCGAGGACGACGAGGAGGGCGTCGCCGTCCTCGACCGCATCGGCCCGTGGCTGCCCGTGCTCCTGGCCCTGACGGCCAACTCGCCGTTCTGGAACGGCGAGGACAGCGGCTACGCGAGCTTCCGTTCCCAGGTCTGGAACCGCTGGCCGACGGCGGGCCCGGTCGCGCCGCTCGGCTCGGCGGCGGCCTACCACCAGCTCGTCGAGGAGCTCATCGCGACGGGCACCGTGCTCGACCCGGGCATGGTCTACTTCGACGCCCGACTCTCGGCGCGCTACCCGACCGTCGAGGTCCGCATCGCCGACGTGTGCCTCCAGGCGGACGACGCCACGCTCCTGGCCGCCCTCGTGCGCGGGCTCGTCGAGACGGCGGCGCGCGACGCCGCCTCCGGGACGCCCACGCCGACCACGCGCGTCGAGCACCTGCGCGGCGCCTCGTGGCGGGCGGCGCGCTCGGGGCTGCGCGGCCAGCTGGTCAGCCCGACGACGTCCCGCCCGGTGCCCGCCGCGGCCGCGGTCGCCGAGCTGGTCGACCACGTGCGGGAGGCGCTGCGCGACGCGGGCGACGAGGAGGCCGTGACGGAGCTGCTGGAGGGCCCGTGGCGGCGCGGGACCGGTGCGACGCGGCAGCGGGCGTGGTTCGCCGAGAGCGCCGACCACGGTCACGTGGTGCGGCGCGCCGCGGCCCTGACCGTGCGCTGAGCGACCGGCGCCGGGCGCGACCGGCGCCGCCGGCTCACCCCCCGACGAGCTCGCGGAGGCGCAGGGCGTTGCGGACCGCGTTCGCGTCGCCGTCGTTGTTGAAGTAGGCGAAGACCTCGCGCCCGCCCGCGCGCCACTCCCCGATGCGGTCCGCCCACCACCGCAGGTCGTCCTCGCCGTACGAGCCGCCGTAGAGGTGGTGGTGGTCGGGCCCGTGCAGGCGGACGTAGACGAAGGGCGCCGTCGCCCGCAGCACGCACGGCAGGCCGGCACCGCTCATCACGCAGTACGCGGCGCCGTGCCGCTCGAGCAGCGCGAGGACGGCGTCGTCGTGCCAGCTGGGGTGCCGCGCCTCCACCGCGACCCGCACCCAGTCCGGCAGCCGGCCCAGGAACCAGTCGAGCCGGGCGTCGTCGCGCTCGAGGGTGGGCGGCAGCTGGACCAGCAGCACGGCGCGGCGCGCCCCGAGCTCGTGCCAGCCGCGGGCGATGCGTCCGACCCACGCCTCGGGCGCGTACAGGCGCTTGGCGTGCGTCAGGCCGCGCGGGGCCTTGACGGAGAGCAGGAACCCCTCGGGCAGACGCCGACGCCAGGAGGCGAAGGCCCGGTCCGTCGGCCACCGGTAGAAGCTCGCGTTGAGCTCGGCGGTGCCGAAGCGCGACACGTAGTGACCGAGGCGGTCGTGCGGCGCCGACCCGTGGGGGTACAGCTCCGGGTGCCAGTGGTCGTAGCTCCAGCCGGACGTGCCGACGTGGACCCCCGTCACCCGGCGCGGGTGCCTGCCTCGGCGCCCTCGGGCGCCAGGGCGAGGGCGAACCAGACGGACTTGCCGTCCTCGGCGTGCTCGACGACGCCCCAGGCCTGGGCGAGGCTCCGCACGAGGTGCATCCCCCGGCCGCCGAGCTCGACCTCGCCCGGGTCGAGCAGTGCCGGCGGCTCCGGGTTCGTGTCGCGCACGCCCACGCGCACGACGTCGTCCTCGACGGCGACGCGCACGCGCACCTCTCGGCCCCCGCCGTACTTCACGGCGTTCGTCACGACCTCGCTCGTGAGGAGCTCCAGGACACGCAGGATGTGGTCGTGGACGCCGCAGGCGACCGCCTGACGGCGCACCCACTGCCGGCCGTGCCGGATGTGGCCGGGGTGGGCGGGCAGACGGAGCTCCATCGACCTCACCACACCCACCTCCTCCCCAGCCGTCGACGGCAACCGCGACTCAGTCCTTGCGGAACGCGTCCTTGACCTTCTCGCCGGCCTGCTTGAGGTCGGCCTTCTTCTGGTCGCCGCGGCCCTCCGCCTCGAGCTCGCGGTCGCCCGTGGCCCCGCCGGTCGCCTGCTTGGCCTTGCCGCCCAGACCCTCGGCGGCGTTGGCGATCTTGTCGTCCAGTCCCATGGTTCCTCCTTGGTGGAGCGGTGTTTCCGAGCCGAACGTACGACGATCCGCGCGCTTTCGCCCGTCGAGCGGACGGTCCGACGCGCCCGGCGGTGCGGCGATAGCGTCGGCGTTCGACCTGAGGAGACCCGTGACGACGATCTGGATCGATGCGTCCGCCGGCGTGGCCGGCGACATGCTGCTCGGCGCGCTGGTGGACGCCGGCGCCCCGCTGCCGGCGCTGCAGGAGGCGGTCGACGCCGTCGTGCCCGGCGCCGTGGCGCTGCGCGTGGAGCAGGTCCGGCGCGCCGGGCTGCGCGCGGCCAAGGTGCACGTGGACGTGCTCGTGGAGGACCCGCCGCACCGGACCTGGTCCACGATCCGCGGGCTGCTCGCCGCGGCCGACCTGCCCGAGGAGGTCCGGTCCCGTGCCGGGGCGACGTTCGAGCGGCTCGCCGACGCCGAGGGGCGCGTGCACGGGGTCCCCGCCGCCGAGGTCCACTTCCACGAGGTCGGCGCCCTCGACGCGATCGCCGACGTCGTCGGCACGGCGGCCGGCCTGGCCGCCCTCGGTGCGGAGCGTGTCGTCGTCTCCCCCGTCGCCCTGGGCTCGGGCACCGTCCGGGCGCACCACGGCGTGCTGCCCGTGCCCGCCCCGGCGGTGCTCGAGCTGTCCCGTGGGTGGGCCGTGCTCGCGGGCGGCGACGGCGAGCTCGCGACGCCGACGGGCCTGGCGCTGGTCACCGCGCTGGCCGGGTCGTCCGGCCCGCTGCCGGCGATGACCGTCACCGGCAGCGGCATCGGCGCCGGCACGCGCGACACGCCGCACCGCGCCAACGTCGTGCGCGTCGTGCTCGGCGACGAGTCACCCGCGGCGGCCGAGGCCGCCGGCGCCCCGACCTCCGCCGTGCTCCTCGAGGCGAACGTCGACGACCTCGACCCGCGCGTGTGGCCCGAGGTGCTCACCGAGCTGCTCGGCCGGGGCGCCCTGGACGCCTGGCTCAGTCCCGTCGTGATGAAGAAGGGGCGACCCGCGCACACGCTCCACGTGCTCAGCGGGCACGACGGCGCCGACGCCCTGGCCGACGTCGTGCTCGAGCACACGTCCACCCTCGGCGTGCGTCGCTCCTCGGTGCAGCGGGAGGTCCTGGAGCGCGCCTGGGTGCCGGTCGACGTCCAGGACGGCACGGTGCGCGTCAAGGTCGGCCACCGCGACGGGCGGGTGCTGCAGGCGATGCCCGAGTTCGACGACGTGGTGGCGCTGGCGCACGGGTCCGGCCGGCCGGTCGCGGTCGTCCTGGCCGCGGCGCGCGCGGCCGCCCACGCCGCAGGCCTGGTCGCCGGCGCCTCCTGGCCCCGGTGAGTCGGCCCGGCGGCCCCGGCCCGGCCTCAGGCCGGCTGGGGCGCCGCGATCTGCGCCGCGAGGTGCCCGGCGCCGTAGCCGTTGTCGATGTTGACGACGGCGACACCCGGGGCGCACGCGGTGAGCATGGTCAGCAGGGGGGCCACACCCTGGAAGGCGGCGCCGTAGCCGACCGACGTCGGCACGGCCACGACCGGCGCGCTGACCAGTCCCGCCACCACGCCCGGCAGAGCGCCGTCCATCCCGGCGGCGACGACCACGACGCGGGCGGCGCGCAGCAGCTCCAGGTGCTCGAGCACGCGGTGCAGCCCCGCCACCCCGACGTCCACGACCAGGCTCGTCGCCCGGCCCAGGTGCTGGGCCGTGAGGGCCGCCTCGGCGGCGACCGGGAGGTCCGACGTGCCGGCCGCCAGCACCACGACGTGCCCGCCGCTCGGCGCGGGCGGACGCGCCGGCCAGGCCACGACCCGCGCGACCGGGTCGTGGTGCGCGTCCGGCAGCGCCTCCAGGACGGCGGCGGCCTGCTCCGGCGTCGCGCGCGTGAACAGCGTGCGCGCCCCCCGGTCGCCGACCTCGCGCGCGATCGCGGCGACCTGGTCCACGGTCTTCGGCTCGCACAGCACCGCCTCCGCGAAGCCGCGGCGCCGCGCCCGGTCGTGGTCGAGGCGCACGAAGGCGTCCAGCGCGGCGGGCGGCGACCAGGCCGCCGGGGCGCCGCCGTCCGGCACGGCCTCAGCCACGGTGGTCCCCTCCCCCGCGCGCCGTCACGAGCGGCAGGGTGAAGGCGCCCGACTGCACCCCCGCGAGGTCGAGCGCGACGAAGCGGAACCCCGCCGAGCGCACGGCGCGCAGGACCTCGCCCCGCAACGGCTCCGAGGCGACGGCGACGACCTGCTCGGCCGGGACCTCGAGCCGCGCGACGTCGCCGTGGTGCCGCACGCGCAGGTCGCCGAGCCCGACCCGCCGCAGTGCCGCCTCGGCGGCCTCCACCTGCGCGAGCTTGTCCGGCGTGACCTCCTCGAAGTGCGGGATGCGCGAGGCGAGGCACGGGGCGGCGGGCTTGTCCGCCGACGGCAGGCGCAGCGCTCGCGCCACGCGCCGCACGGCCTGCTTGTCGAGCCCGGCGTCCGCGAGGGGCCGCAGCACGGCGTGCGACGTCGCGGCGCGCGAGCCGGGGCGGTCGGGCCGGCGGGCGTCGTCGGCGTTCTCCCCGTACGCGACGGCCGTCAGCCCGTGGGCCTCGACCACCTCGTCACCGATGCGCGCGAAGAGCTCGTCCTTGCAGAAGAAGCACCGGTCCGGTCCGTTGCGGCGGTACTCCGGGTTCTCGCCCTCGTGCGTGCGGACCTCGACCACGGGCGCACCGACGGCGCGCGCGACGTCGTGCGCCGCGGTGCGCTCGTCCGCCGCGAGGCTCGGGGAGACGCCGAGCACGGCCACGACCCGCTCGGCCCCGAGCGCCCGGACGGCCAGGCCCAGGACCACCGACGAGTCGACGCCTCCGGAGAAGGCGACGCCGAGGCGACCGGAGGGCACGGCGCGCCGCAGCGCCGCGGAGACGTGCTCCACGGCGCCGCGGTCGTCCGGGCCCAGCGGGTCCGCCCAGCGGGTGCCGGGCCGGTCCACCGGTGCGTGCATCAGACCTCCCGCGATCCGTCCGTGGCGGCGCCGGCGCGTGCGGCGCGCCGGGCCTCGACCTCGCCGACCATAGACCGGAAGACCTTCTCCGTGAGCGGGTAGGCCAGCATGATGAGCACGCCGACGGCGATGAACACGGCGGGGACGAAGCCCGCGATGTAGCGGATGCCGTCGGTCGTGGCCTGCGTCTGCTGCTCCGCCTCGGCGACGTAGCCGACCAGCCCGAGCCCGTACGCGGCGGCCGCCCCGCCCACGGCCTGGCCGAGCTTGCGGGTGAAGGAGAACACGGCGTAGGTGGTGCCCTCGGTGCGGACCCCGCTGCGCCACTCGCCGTACTCGACGGTGTCCGCCTCGAGCGCGAACATCAGCATGTTCACGGCGGCGAGCCCGATGCCGTACAGGCCGAAGAAGACGATCGCGAGCCACGACATGGTGGGCGGCGTGAGGGCCACGCCGGTCGCGGCCACGACGGCCAGGGCGCCCGCACCGACGTACGCGGCCTTCTTGCCGACGCCGCGCACGAGCCTGGGGATGACCGGCGCGACCGCGAACATCGCCAGCGTGCTGACCACCGTCAGGACGATGAACAGGTTCGCGTCCCCCAGGACGTCACGGGCGTAGTAGGCCTGCACGGTCTGCAACGTGAACATGCCCGTGAGGAAGCACAGCGCCGACAGGCACAGCATGAGCAGCGGCCTGTTGCCCCTGAGGGTGCCCAGGCTCTGGCGCAGGCTCACCCTCGCCACGTCGCGGACGACGTTCTCCCGCGAGGTCCGGAAGAGCAGGCCGTACAGCCCGAGCCCCACGACGACGAAGAGCAGCGTGGTGAGCGTCAGGGACTGCTGCAGGTCGTCCGAGCGGGTGATCTGCGGCGCGACGACGAACGCCAGCAAGATCATCGTGGCGGCGGTGCCCACCATCCGGAAGCTCGCCAGCTTGGCGCGCTCCTCGGGGACCTGCGTCATCGCCGACGCGAGCGAGCCGTACGGGATGTTGACGAGGCTGTACGCCAGCCCCAGCAGCGCGTACGTGACGTACGCGTAGACGAGCGTGCCGGTGCCCCCGAGCCCGCCCGGCACCGTGAAGGTCGCCACGCTCAGGAGCAGCAGGGGCAGCGAGCCGAAGAGGAAGAACGGACGGAACTTGCCCCACCGCGTCATCGTCCGGTCCACGAGGCGGCCCGCGAAGATGTCGGCGAACGCGTCCCACGCCCGCACGACGAGGAAGAGCGTGCCCGCCGCGGCGGCCGAGATGCCCACGACGTCGGTGTAGTAGAGCAGCAGGAACATCGACGACATGGAGAACGCGAGGTTGTTCGCGGCGTCGCCCGAGGCGTAGCCGACCAGCTGCGACAGGCGCAGCCTCCCGCCGGTGGCGGGTGCCGGCGTGGCCGACGGGACGGAGGCTGCCGGGGCAGCCGCGGTGCTGGTCATGGCACTCCCTCGATCGGTGGCGGACCCGGCGGTGCCGGTGGTGGCTCCGGGGACGGTGGCGGTGCTGCGCAGCGGCGCGGGGGGACGCCGGTGGTCAGCGGTCACGGGTCCAGCGGCGGCGCAGCGCGTGCGCCGCCGCCTTCGGGCGCCGGTCGCGCGTGAAGGCGCCCTTCTTGTTGCCGTCGACGCGGAACACGCCCGACGACGTCGCGAAGTCCGCGAAGTTCCACACGTGCTCGCCGACGACCGCGTCGACGGCGTCGAACACGCGGTGGTTCATGTCGAGGTACTCGACCTGGTACTCCTCGGTCCACGGGACCGGGGTGACCGAGTGCAGGCCCGGCATGGTGTCGGCGCCGTACTCGGTGATGATGATCGGCTTGCCGTCGGAGGCCCACTGGCCGAGCTCCTCGCGCCAGGCGGCCTCGGCGGCCTCGAGGTCACCCGTGTGGACGTACCAGCCGTAGTACCGGTTGAGCATGAGCACGTCGCCGAGCTGGGAGACCTGGCACGCGCCGTGGGGCGCGAGCATGACGTTGACGAACCCCACGGGCCGGCTCGGGTCGAGCTCGCGCGTGAGGGCGAAGAGCGGCTCGAAGTACTCGCGGGCCGCGTCCGTGTCGGACTCGGGCTCGTTCGCGATCGACCAGAGCACGACGCTCGGGTGGTTCTTGTCCCGCGCGACCAGCTCGCGGATCGCGCGGGCGTGCACCTCGCGGGTCGCGTCGTTGATCGTCTCCGGCGAGAACGTCGGGTACCCCTGGGTGCCGAAGATCCCGCCGCCCAGGCCCATGTTCAGGCCGACGGCGGCGACCTCGTCGATGACGACGATGCCGCGCCGGTCCGCGTAGTCGTAGACCTCGTCGGCGTAGGGGTAGTGCGAGGTGCGGAACGAGTTGGCGCCGATCCAGTCGAGCAGGGCGAAGTCGTTGACGAGGTGGACGTCGTCGTGGGCCTTGCCCCGCACGGGCGCGTCCTCGTGCTTGCCGAAGCCGGTGAAGTAGAACGGCTCGCCGTTGATGAGGAACTGCGTGCCCCGGACCTCGACGGTCCGGATCCCGACGCTCTGGAGGTAGCTGTCGAGCGTCGCGCCGTCGGCGTCGAGCAGCTCGACCTCGGCCTCGTAGAGGTACCCGTCGCCCGGCGCCCACAGGTGGGCACGCGCGACCTCGAGCTCGGCCCGGGCGCCCTCGCCCGTCGCCACCGCACGGCCGTCGGCGTCGCGCAGGGTGACGCGCACGGCGACACCGCCCGAGTGCTCGACCTCGTAGCGCACGACGCCGGTCACGCCGTCCTCGCCTACCTCGGTCACCACCCGCACGTCGGTGACGTGCTCGGGCGCCGTGGCGTACAGCCACACCGAGCGGTGCAGGCCCGCGTAGTTGAAGAAGTCGTGGAAGTAGCGCTGGCGCCGCCCGTGCGGCGTGTCCTCGACGATGCCGGGCGGGATCGTCTGGAAGCTCAGCTCGTTGTTGACGACGGCGGTCACGCGGACCTCCTCGCCGGGGGCGACCAGTGCGGTGACGTCGGCCTCGAACGGCGTGTAGCCACCCTCGTGCGTCATGACCTCCGTGTCGCCGACCCACACGACCGCGCGGTGCGTCGCGGAGTCGAACCGCAGCACCACGCGCCGGCCGGCCCAGCCGCGCGGGACGCGGACGACGGTCTGGTACCAGACGTCGCCCACGTGGTCGCGCGCGTCGGCGTCGGCCGGGACGTCGTTGTAGCTGGCGGGGACCGGCATCGACGTCGCACCCTCGAGGCGCCCGGCGAACCAGCCCGCCGCGCGGCCCTCGCCCGCCGCGTCGAGCCGGAAGTCCCAGAGGCCGTCGAGCGCCTTGCGCTCCCGCGTGCTGGTGTCCTGGGGACGAAGCATGTCGTGCTCCTCTCGGCCCGCGTCGGCCGCTCAAGGGATCCGGGACGTTCCCGCGTGCCTCCATTGAGCGCGTGCCGTCGCGGGGCGACAAGCGGTTGCCATTCGTTGCCACCCGGTCGGGCACGGCCCCCTCGGGGCAACGACAACCGGTTGCCACCGGTTGCCGCGAAACCTACGGTGGGGTGATGGACGTCCAGGACGAGGGCACGGCCCTCCCGGTCGCCGGCGCTGGGCCCCTCCGCCGCGCCACGCCGACCATCTACGACGTCGCGCGGGCCTGCGGGGTGGCGCCGTCCACGGTCTCGCGGACGTTCTCCCGCCCGGGCCGGGTCAACGCCGAGACCGCCGAGCGGATCCGCCAGACCGCCGCCGCCATGGGCTACCGCACCAACCCCCTCGCGCGCGCCCTGCCGACCGGCCGCACGTCGCTCCTCGCGCTCGTCGTCTCCGACGTCACGAACCCGTTCTTCTTCGACATCATCCGCGGCGCGCAGCAGGAGGCGAACGCGGCGGGCTACACCATGCTGGTCGCCGACGTGGACGAGTCGAGCGAGGCCGAGCGCGAGGCGCTGGACCGGACCCTCCCGCTCGTCGAGGGGCTCGTCCTGGCGACGTCACGCATGTCGGACTCCGCGATCCGGGTCGCCGCGAAGCAGCGACCGACGGTCGTGCTCAACCGCGTCATGACCGACGTGCCGAGCGTCGTGACCGACAATGCGCGCGGGACGCGCCGCGCGGTCGAGCACCTCGCGGGCCTGGGGCACACGACGCTGACGTACCTGGCGGGTCCGGAGGCCTCGTGGGCCGACGGCATGCGCTGGCGCTCGATGCGCGAGGCGGCGTTCGAGCTCGATCTCCGGGTCCGGCGCCTCGGGCCGTTCCCGCCCACGCTCGCCGGCGGCGCGGCGGCGACGACGGCGCTCGCGGAGCAGCCGACGACGGCGGTCGTGGCCTACAACGACCTGCTGGCGATCGGGCTGATGCGCGGCCTCGCCGCGCTCGGCGCCCGCGTCCCGCAGGACGTCAGCGTGGTGGGCTTCGACAACATCTTCGGTGCGGACTTCTGCAGCCCGCCGCTGACGACGGTCGCCGCGCCGCTGCGCAACCTCGGTGCGTACGCGGTGCGCTCGCTCCTGGAGCAGCACGACCGCCGCCAGCTCCGCGACGTGCGACCGGTGCTCCTGCCCGCCCAGCTGCTGGTCCGCGGGTCGACCGGCCCCCGGCCACGACGGCGCACGGGATGGGCCGCGCGCGCTCAGTCCGCCGCGGCGGGCGGCACGCCCGTGCCCGGCACCGCGACCGCGCCGAGCGCCGCCAGGTAGCGCGGGACGCTCGCGCGGGCCGCGGCCAGGGCCGTGACGGCCTCGCGGTCCGGGACCACGACGTCGTCGTCCGTGCCGGTGCCGCCGAGGAGCGCGAGCGCCGCCGGCAGGTCCGGCGCGAGGCCGAGCGCGTGCGCACCGAGGGCCGCCGCGCCGAGCGCCGAGCCCGCGAGCGCGTCGACGACGCGCACCGGGCGGTCGAGGGCCGCGGCGAGCGACGCGCGCCACACCGGCGAGCGCAGCGCTCCCCCGGTCGCGCGCACCTCGGTGACCGGGTGCAGGGCGTCGAGGCGCCGGACCAGGTCGGCCAGCTGGAGCGCGACGCCCTCGACGGCGGCGCGCACGAGGTGGCCGCGTCGGTGGCGTGCGGCCAGCCCGAGGTAGGCGCCCGGCAGGGTCGGGTCCCACGAGGGGGCGCGCTCCGGCAGGAGGTGGGGCAGCATCACCAGCCCGTCGCTGCCCGGCGGGACGGCCGCGGCCTCCGCCAGCAGCAGCGCCTCGGGGGCGTCGTGGTGCCCGCGCAGCTCGGGCGCGAACGCGTCGACGGCCCAGCCGAGCGCCACGCCTCCCGTGCTCACGGCGCCCCCGACGACGGACAGGTCGCCGCTGAGGGCGTAGCAGAACAGCGCGGGGTCGAGCCGCTCGGGCTGGTGCGCGATGACGGTGCGCACCGCGCCGGAGGTGCCGAGCGAGAGCCCGAGCACGCCGGGCGCGAGCGCGCGCACCCCCAGGTTGCCCAGGGGCCCGTCGGCGCCGCCGGCCACGACCGGCGTCCCGGCCGGCAGGCCGAGCCTGCGGGCGACGTCCGGGAGGAGGGCCAGGCGCTCCTCCGGCTCGACGACCCGGGGCAGGTGCGCGGCCGTGGTGCCGGCGACCGCCAGCGCGTGCGGGTCCCATGCCCGCGTCCGCCGGTCCCACAGGCCCGAGGCGGAGGCCGAGGACCGCTCGGTCACCACCTTCCCCGTGAGGTGGGCGAGCACGAGGGCCTTGAGGTCCGCCCAGCACGCGGTGCGGGCGACGGTCGCCGCGTCGTGCCGGGCCAGCCACGCGAGCTTGGTCAGCGGGGACATCGGGTGGACGGGCGTGCCGGTGCGGTCGTGGAGCACGGCCGCCGCGCCCGACGCCCGCAGCTGCCCGGCGACGTCCGCCGCGCGCCCGTCGGCCCAGGTCAGGAGCGGCGTCGTGGGCAGACCGGCGGCGTCCAGGCCGGCGAGCCCGTGCATCGCCGCGCTCACCGCGACGCCGGCGACGTCCGCACCGCCGACCGCGCGGACGCACTCCCCGAGGGCCCGCTCCAGGGCGCGCAGCACGTGCGCCGGGTCCTGCACCTGGTGGCCCGGTGCCGGCTCGAGCAGCGGGTAGTGGCGGCTCGCGACGCTGCGCCGTCCCGTGCCGACCTCGAAGGCGACGGCCTTGACGGCGGTCGTGCCGACGTCGAGCCCGACGACCACCCGCGCCCGGTGTCCGGTGGACCCGGCGGCCGCGGCACCCGTGCCGCTCATGGCCGCGCGACCTCCTCGATCTGGGCGAGCACCGCGGCGAGCACCGTCTCGTCCTGCGCGACCTCGGGGTCCAGCAGCGCGAGGACCCGGCGCACCGCGGGTGCCGTCGGCCCGGACGCGGCGACGCGCAGCCGCTCGCCGTCGGGGTCGCGCAGCGGGGCGTCGCCCCGCAGGTGGTGGATCCAGGCGGCGACGACGCGGCTGGCGCCCGCCGCGAGCCCGCCCCGGGCGCGCTCCGCCCGCAGCGTCGGCAGGACGCGCACGGGCAGCTTGAGGGAGCCGTCCGCCGCGATCTGGTCCAGCCGGTGCCGGATGCTCGGGTTCGCGAAGCGCTCGAGGAGCGCGGCGCGGTAGGCGGCGACGTCGGCGGCGGGCAGGGGCACATGGGCGGAGGCCTCGTCCCACCACTGCTCGACCCAGCCCCGGCAGGTCTCGTCCGCGATCGCCTCGGCGACGGTGCCGTGGCCGCGCGCGAGGCCGGCGTACGCGAGCAGCGAGTGGGCGCCGTTGAGGAGCCAGAGCTTGCGGCGCTCGTACGGCTCCACGTCGGGGACCACGAGCGCGCCCGCGGCCTCCCACGCCGGCCGCCCGGCGGCGAAGGTGCCCGCCATGACCCACTCGCTGAACGGCTCGGTGGTCACCGGGGCCGCGTCGAGCGCTCCGGTGACGGCGCGGACGCGGGCCACGTCCTCGGCGGTCGGCTCCGGCGTGATCCGGTCGACCATCGTGGTCACCGCCGTCACGTGCGCCGCGGCCCACGCCGCGAGCGCCGGGTCCAGCGCCTCCGCGAGGTCGAGGACGGCCCGGGCCACGGCCGCGCCGTTGCCGGGCAGGTTGTCGCACGGGACCAGGCTGAGCGGGCCCGCGTCGCTCCTGCGGCGTGCCGCGAGGCCGGCGACCAGCCGCCCGGGGGCGGTGGCGACCAGGGCGCGCGGGTCCGCCCGGAGCGCGGCCAGGTCCGCCCCCACGTCGGAGCGGTCCAGGTCGAGGTGCCCGTCCGGCCGCAGCGCGTAACCGGCCTCGGTGACGGTCGTGGTCACGAGCGCGACGCGGGGGTCCGCCAGGTACCGGAGCCACGCCTCGTGGTCGGCCGCCGCGTGGACGGCGGCCACCGACTCGACGACCTCGTACCGGTCCTGCGCCGCGCCCCGCACCGTGAGCGTGTAGACCGCGTCCTGCGCCGCGAGGGCGCGCGCGAGGTCGGGGCGGCGGCCGGTGAAGGCCGCGATCCCCCAGTCGCCGCCGTCGGGGGCGTGCTGGGTGTACCAGGCCTGGTGGGCCCGGAAGAAGCTGCCGAGGCCGAGGTGCACGTGCCGCACCGGCGGGCGGGGCGAGGAGCGGCGGGGGGCACCGCTCGACGACGTCGTCGCTGCGGTCGGTGCGGTGGTCATCCCGCGAGTCTTCAGCGCCCGCACCGGAGCGACAACCGGTTGCCGCCAGTTGCCGGGCGACGTTGCTCCCCGACCGCGGTGACGGCAGGGTGGGGCCCATGACGACGTCGACGACCACCACGCCCGAGACCGCCGCGGTGGTCGGCGACCCGACCAGCGTGCTGACGCCCGACGAGGTCCGCGCGTTCGTGGCCGAGCAGCTCGGCACGCTCGACCTCGACGGGCGCAGCCTGTGCCTCGTGGTCCCCGACGGGACCCGCTCCTGCCCCCTGCCCCTGCTGCTGCGGGCGGTCCACGAGAGCGTGCACGGCCGGGTGACGCACCTGACGGTGCTCGTCGCGCTGGGGACCCACGCACCCATGGGCGAGGCGGAGCTCGCACGCCACCTCGGGTACGCCGAGGGTGAGCTGGCGGCGACCTACCCCGGCACCACGGTCCTCAACCACGAGTGGTGGGACGAGGGCACGTTCGTCACGGTCGGCACCATCACGGCCGACCGCCTGGCCGAGCTGTCCGAGGGCCGCCTGGTGCGCGACGTCGAGGTGCGGCTCAACCGGGCCGTGGTCGAGCACGACGTCACCCTCATCGTCGGGCCGGTCTTCCCCCACGAGGTCGTCGGCTTCTCGGGCGGCAACAAGTACCTGTTCCCGGGCATCGCCGTGAAGGACGTCATCAACGTCTCGCACTGGCTGGGCGCCCTCATCTCCAGCGTCGAGATCATCGGGACGCGCGGGACGACGCCCGTGCGCGCGCTCATCGACGAGGCCGCCGCGCTCGTCCCGGGCGAGCGGCACGCCCTGTGCCTCGTGGTGCGCTCCGGCACGGCCGACCTGCACGCCGCGGCGTTCGGCACGCCCACGTCCGCGTGGGCGGCGGCCGCCGACGTGTCGGCACAGACCCACGTGCGCTACCTCGACGCGCCGGTGCGCCGGGTCCTGTCGCTGATCCCGGAGAAGTACGAGGACATGTGGACGGGCGCGAAGGGCTTCTACAAGGTCGAGCCGGTCGTCGCCGACGGCGGCCAGGTGGTGCTCTACGCGCCGCACATCACGGAGATCTCCGTGATGCACCCGCAGATCGTGGAGATCGGCTACCACTGCCGCGACTACTTCGTGAAGCAGTGGGACCGCTTCAAGGACGTGCCCTGGGGCGACCTCGCGCACTCCACCCACCTGCGCGGCGCGGGCACCTACGACGACGAGCACGGCGAGCGCTGCCGCGTGACGGTCACCCTCGCGACGGGCATCCCGGAGGAGGTCGTGCGCGCCGCCAACCTCGACTACCTGGACCCCGCCGAGGTGGACGTCGACGCGTGGTCCGCCGACCCGGACACGCTCGTCGTGCCGCAGGCGGGCGAGGTCCTGCACCGGCTCCGCGGCGTCGCGCCGTGACCCTCCCCGCGGGCGTCACGCTCGCCGAGGGCGCCGGAGGGCTCCCCGTCGTCCGCGTCGAGAGCCCGGCCGCCACCGCCGTCGTGCACCTCCAGGGTGCCCACGTCCTCGAGTGGGCGCCCCGGGGGCACGGGCCGGTCCTGTTCCACAGCCGCGCGAGCCGGTTCGAGCCGGGCGTCGCCATCCGCGGCGGGATCCCGGTGTGCTTCCCGTGGTTCGGCGGGCACGCGAGCGGCGCGGGACCGGCGCACGGCTTCGCCCGCGTGAGCCGGTGGCGGCTCACGGGGGCCGAGCGGCGGGGCGAGGACGTCGCGCTGCGCCTGGGGCTGGGCGACGACGAGACGACGCGCAGCGGTCCGTGGCCGCACCGCTTCGCCGCCGAGCTCGAGGTCGTCGTCGGGCAGCGCCTGGGGATCACGCTGGCCGTCACCAACCTCGGCGACGCCGAGCTGACGTACGAGGCGGCCCTGCACACCTACCTGCGGGTGGCCGACGTCGGCCGCGTCCGCGTGACGGGGCTGGCGGGGCTGCCGTACCTCGACAAGGCGGCCGGGGGCGAGCGCGTCGGGCCGGGCGCGGAGCCGACGCTCGTCCGGGGCGAGGTCGACCGCGTCTACCTCGGCGCCGGCGAGCCCGTCGTCGTGCACGACGACGGGCGACGGGTCGTGGTGACCACGGACGGGGCCCGCGGCACGGTGCTCTGGAACCCCGGCCCGGACCGGGCTGCGGCGCTGCCCGACCTGGCCGACGACGAGTGGCCCGAGATGCTGTGCGTCGAGGCCGCCGACGTCGGGCAGGGGGCGGTGACGCTGGCGCCGGGCGAGACCGGCCGGACGGTCACCGTCCTCACGGTGGAGCCGGGGGGTCCCGGCGACCGGCGCGCACCGTCCCTCACGCGGTGACCCCTCACGCGGTGACCCCTCACGCGGTGAGCGCCAGGTACGCCACGTCGTCGCCCACCCCGGTGACGTGACCGACCGCGCGCGCGAGCGCCGGGACGGTCGTCAGGAGGCGCTCGGGTCCCAGGCGCAGGACCCGTCCGTCCGCGTCGCGCGCGAGCTCGGCCCAGTAGCACTCCAGCGCGGGGTCGTACCCCCAGCGGGACGCGCGCCAGCCCGGGACGGCTGTGGGGCGCTCGAAGGGCGGACGTGCTGCCATGGCACGAGCATCTCCCCCACCACCGACACGGCCCGGGGGTGACACCGGCCCGCTCAGGACGCAGGCTCGGGACATGTCCCGTCGCGCGGTCGTCGCCGGCCTCCTGGCCGCCGCGCTGACGCTCGGTGTCGCGCAGCTGGTGGCGGCGCTGCTGCCGGTCGGCGCCGCACCGCTGACGGCGGTCGGCGACGCGTTCATCGACGTGACCCCGGGATGGCTCAAGGACCTGGCCATCGGCGCCTTCGGTACGGCTGACAAGACGGCGCTCGTGGTCGCCATGGTCCTCGTGCTGGCGGTGGTCGCGGCCGCGACCGGCCTGCTCGCGGTGCGGTCCCCCGTCGCGGCGAGCGCCGTCGTGCTCGCGATCGGCGTGCTCGGCGGCGTCGTGGCGGCCGGGCGGCCGGGCAACGGCGTCGCCGCCGCGCTGCCCAGCGTCGTCGGCGGCGTCGCGGGAGCCCTCGCGCTGCGGATGCTCGCGGAGCGGATCACGCGGGCCTCCCCCGACGACGGCCGGATGTCCCCGGGCGCCCCCGCGAGCGCCGACGTGTCCCCCGGACCCGACCGCCGCGGCTTCCTCGCCGGCGCGCTCACGGTCGCCGTCGTCGCGGCGCTGACCGCCGCCGCCGGCACCGTCGCGGGCTCGACGGCGCGGACCGTCGCCCGCGCCCGCGAGGCCCTGCGCCTGCCGCCCGCGGCCCGGCGGGCGGCGCCGGTGCCGGCGGGCGCGCAGTCGCCCGTGCCGGGCGTGGTCGACGTCGTGACCGGCAACGGCGCCTTCTACCGGATCGACACCGCGCTGGTGGTGCCGCAGGTCGACCCGGCGACGTGGCGCCTGCGGGTGCACGGGATGGTCGAGCGGGAGGTCACCCTCGCCCTGGACGAGCTGCTGGCGGAGGACCTCGTCGAGGCCCACGTGACGCTCGCGTGCGTCTCGAACCCGGTGGGCGGCGACCTGGTCGGCACCGCGCTGTGGCTGGGCCTTCCGGTGCGCGCGCTGCTCGAGCGCGCCGGGCCGCTGCCCGGGGCGGACATGGTGCTCTCCACGAGCGCGGACGGCTTCACGGCGTCCACCCCCCTGCCCGTGCTCCTGGACGACCGGGACGCGCTGCTGGCCGTCGGCATGAACGGTGACCCCCTGCCCGCGGCGCACGGCTTCCCCGTGCGGATGGTCGTGCCGGGGCTGTTCGGGTACGTGTCGGCGACCAAGTGGCTCACCGACCTCGAGGTGACGCGGTTCGCCGACCGGGAGGCCTACTGGACCGCGCGGGGCTGGTCCGCCGAGGGACCCGTCAAGACGGCCTCACGCATCGAGGTGCCGCGGCGCGGCGCCGTCGTCGCGGCCGGCGACGTCGGCGTGGGTGGTACGGCATGGGCCCAGCACCGCGGGATCACCGGGGTCGAGGTCCAGGTGGACGACGGCCCGTGGGAGGCGGCGACGCTGGCCGACGAGATCAGCGTCGACACGTGGCGCCAGTGGTCGTGGACGTGGGCGGCGGAGCCCGGGCGCCACGTCCTGCGCGTCCGGGCGGCCGATCCGGACGGCGTGCAGACCGGGCGCCGGGCCGACGTCGTGCCGGACGGCGCGACCGGCTGGCACGAGGTCGACGTCGAGGTGCGCGGCTGAGCCGGCGGCGCCCACGGGCAGGTCACGGGTCAGCCCGCGAGTGACCGTACGATGCGCGCATGACTGACGCCGACGTCGATCTTGCCGCTCCCGTGGACGCACGGCACCGGCGCCGACGCGTCGTCGCGTGGGCGCTGTGGGACTGGGGGTCGGCGGCGTTCAACGCGGTCATCACCACCTTCGTCTTCACGCGGTGGCTCACCAGCTCGAGCTTCGTCGACCCCGCCGTGGTCGCCGCCGCCGAGCTGGACCCGGACGGGGCGGCGGGCACCGCCCTGGACCGGGTGCTGGCCGAGCACAGCACCTGGCTCGGGTGGGGCCTGACCGCCGGCGGCCTCGCGATCGCGCTGCTCGCCCCCGTGCTGGGCGCCCGCGCGGACGACACCGGTCGGCGCAAGCTCCTCCTGGGCGTCTACACCGCCGTCACCGTCGCGATCAGCGCCGCGATGTTCTTCGTCACGCCCGACCCGACGAACCTCCAGCAGAACCTGCTGCTCGGGATCTTCCTGCTCGCCGTCGGCAACATCTTCTTCGAGCTGGCCTCGGTCAACTACAACGCGACGCTGGCGCAGGTCTCGACCCCGCGCGACGTCGGGCGCGTGAGCGGCATCGGGTGGGGCGCGGGCTACCTGGGCGGCATCGTGCTGCTGCTCATCCTCTTCGTCGGCTTCATCAACCCGGAGACCGGCTGGTTCGGCGTGACCGGCGAGGACGGCCTGAACATCCGGGCGGCCGTGCTCGTCTCCGCCCTCTGGTTCGCCGCGTTCGCGGTGCCCGTGCTCGTCGCGGTGCCCGAGGTGCCGCGCAGCGCGGGGCGCGCGCGGCTCGGCATCCTCGGGTCCTACCGCCAGCTCTTCGCCGACGTGCGCGCCCTGTGGCGCGACCGGCGGCAGACGCTGTGGTTCCTGCTCGCGAGCGCGGTGTACCGGGACGGGCTCGCGGGGGTCTTCACGTTCGGGGCCGTCATCGCGTCCGGGACGTTCGGGTTCACGGCCGACGGCGTCATCGTGTTCGCGATCGCGGCGAACGTCGTGGCAGGGCTCGCGACGATCGCGGCCGGGTGGCTCGACGACCGCGTCGGACCGAAGGCGATCATCACGACCTCGCTCGTCGGGCTGCTCGTCGCCGGGACGGCCGTCTTCCTCCTGCACGACGCCGGCCAGACCGCGTTCTGGGTCTTCGGGCTGCTGCTGTGCCTCTTCGTCGGCCCCGCGCAGTCCGCGAGCCGCACGCTGCTCGCGCGTCTCATCCCGGCCGGCCGCGAGAGCGAGATCTTCGGGCTGTACGCGACGACGGGGCGCGCGGCGAGCTTCCTCGCCCCGCTCGGCTTCTCGACCTTCATCGCGCTGTCGGGCTCGCAGCACTGGGGCGTCCTCGGGATCATGGTGGTCCTCGCGATCGGCCTGGCGCTGCTGCTCCCGGTCAAGGCGGGCCGTCCCCGGGACCGGGTCCTCCTGCCCGCCGCCTGACCCCGACCGCAGCACCCCGCGACGGGCGCGCCCGTCCGGCCCACACTGGAGGCCTCCGCCGCGGCCCCGGACCGGCGCGGCCGAGGAGGCGCTGGTGCAGGGGTCGCGGTCGGGCGGAGGTGGGTCATGCGCTCCTGGGTGCCGGACGTGCTGGGGGCGGGCTTCAGCGCGACGACGCTCGAGCTCGGCACGGGGCCGGACGCGGCGGTCGCGACGCTGGTCCGCCACCGGCCCGACCCGCTGCCGGAGGGGTTCGGCGAGCGGCCCGCGGTGCTGTACGTGCACGGCTTCAACGACTACTTCTTCCAGCGCCACCTGGCCGAGCGCGCCCACGCCGAGGGGTACGCGTTCTACGCGCTGGACCTGCGCCACGCCGGTCGCTCGCTGCGCGAGGGGCAGGTCCCGCACTACGTCACCGACCTCGCCGAGCACGCGCCCGAGCTCACGCGGGCGGCGCGCGTGGTCCGCCACGACGAGGGGCACCCGCGGCTCGTGGTGATGGCGCACTCCACGGGCGGGCTGATCGCGAGCCTGTGGGCGCACGGCCTGCGCCGTGTCGGCGCCATCGACGCGCTGGTCCTCAACAGCCCGTGGTTCGACCTGAACGCGCGCTGGTTCCGGCGCGTCGTGGAGAGCCGCGTGCTCGACGTCGTCGGTCCGCTCGACCCGCTGCGCGTGGTGGCGGGCGGGACGTCCGCGTACTCCTACCACCTGCACGTCAGCCACGGCGGGCGCTGGGACTACGACCTCGCGCTCAAGCCGCCCGAGGGCTTCCCCGTGCGGGCCGGGTGGCTGCGCGCCGTCCGCCGGGGGCACGCGCGGCTCGCGCGTGGGCTGCGGATCCCCGTGCCCGTCCTCGTGGCGACGTCGGCGGAGTCGGGGCCCAACCGGCTCGACAACCCCGATCTGGACCGCCAGGACACCGTGCTGGACGTCGCCCAGATCGCGCTGCGGGCACCGCTGCTCGGCCCCGACGTCACGCTGGTGAGGATCGAGGGCGGCGTCCACGACCTCGTGCTGTCGGCGCCCGGGCCGCGCGAGGACTACCTCGCGACGGTGTTCTCGTGGCTGCCCGCGGCGCTGGACCGGCCGCGCACCCTCACCCCGGACGCGGCGACCGTCTGAGCGGAGCCCGCGGCTCGAGGCCTCTCAGTCGACGACGGCGCGGCCCCCGGACGCGGTGAGCAGCACGGCGCACAGCGCCGCGACGACCATGGTGAGCCGGAAGGGCAGGCGGCTGGCGGGCCGGCCGAGCGCCAGGGCCCCGGCGCACAGCGCCAGGACCGTCGCCGCCGCGGCCGCGGGCAGCGCGAGCGCGGCACGCTCCTGCGGACCGAGCACCACGACGAGCACCGCGCCGACGAGCAGGCTCGGGGCCAGGACGCCCGAGGCCGTCCGGCCGAGGCGGTGCGGCAGGCCGCGGACGCCCGTGGCGGCGTCGGCCTCGAGGTCCGGGAGCACGTTGGCGACGTGCGCCCCCGCGCCCAGCAGCGCACCCGTGGCGATCACCCACCAGGCCGCCTGGCGGCCCTGGGCCAGGACGAGGAAGAGGGGCAGCAGGGCGAAGGAGACGGTGTAGGGCAGGAACGACGCGACGGTGCGCTTGAGCGGCGCGTTGTACGCCCACCCGCTCGCGACCGCGGCGACGTGCACGAACCCGGCGACCGCCCCGGTGGCGAGGGACAGCCCCACGCACGCCGCGGCGGCGAGCAGCGCACCGGTCCGCAGCGCGGGCGCGCTCACCAGGCCCGCCACGACGGGCTTGTCCCTGCGGCCGACCGCCAGGTCGCGCCCGGCGTCGAGCCAGTCGTTGGACCACCCGATGCTGAGCTGGCCGGCGAGGACCGCCGCGGTCGCGAGCAGCGCGGTCGGCACGGGCGCCCCGGCGCCCAGCGCGAAGGTCAGGGAGATGGCCGTCACGACGACGGTGGGCCCCGGGTGGCACGCGCGGACCAGGCCCTCGAGCCGGCGGCCGAGCGTCGCCCGCCCGAGCCGCGCGGGCACGGCCCCGGCACCCTGCGCGGTCATCGACCCTCCCGGCGGACGTGCGGCGCGGACCTCGCGACGCTAGCGCGGCGCACCGTCGCGCGCGCGAGCACCGGGTCGTCACGACGGCTGCGACCGGATGTGACGCGTCCCCGGGCCGGATATGACCGGGCGTGACACGATTCCGCCATGTCGCGCGTTCTGGCTGTCGCCCCGGTGCTCCCCGGACAGTCGTACCCCCAGGAAGAGATCACGGCCGCCATCGGGCCGCTGCTCGCCGGCCCCGACCGGCTGTCCCGTCTGGAGTCGCTGCACCGCGCCTCCCAGGTGCGCTCACGGCACTTCGTCCTCCCGCTGGAGGAGTACGCCGGGCTGACGTCGTTCGGGACCGCGAACGACCACTTCATCCGGATCGGCACCGACCTCGCCGTCGAGGCGTCCGCCGCGGCGCTCGCGAGCGCCGGCCTGCGAGCGCAGGACGTCGACGTCGTGGTGTTCACGTCGGTCACGGGCATCGGCGCGCCGTCCCTGGACGCCCTGTTCGCGCCGCGCCTCGGTCTGCGGCCGGACGTGCGCCGCGTGCCGTCGTTCGGGTGGGGCTGCGCCGGCGGCGCGGCAGGGCTCGGCACCGTGCACGAGCTCCTGCTGGGCCGCCCGCAGGGCGTCGCGCTCCTGGTCTGCGTCGAGCTCTGCTCGCTGACGATGCAGCACGGCGACGACTCGATGGCGAACCTCGTGGCGAGCGGTCTGTTCGGCGACGGCGCCGCGGCGGTGGTGGTCGTCGGCGACGAGCACCCGGCCGCGCGCACCGCCCCGGCCTCGGCGCCCGAGCTCGTCGGGTCCCGCAGCCGGATCGTCAGCGGGACCCAGGGCCAGCTCGGGTGGTCGATCGGCGGCAGCGGCTTCCGGATCGTCCTCGCCGCCGGCCTGCCCGACCTCCTCGCCGCCACGCTGCCCGACGACGTCGGCGCCCTGCTCGAGGGGCACGACCTCAAGGTCCGCGACGTCGCGGCGTGGGTCGTGCACCCGGGCGGGCCGCGCATCCTCGACGTGGTCCGCGACGCGCTGGACCTCGACGAGGCCGCGCTGGCCGTCTCGCGCCGGTGCCTGGCCGAGAACGGGAACCTCTCCTCTGCTTCCGTCCTGCACGTCCTGGCGGGCACCATGGAGGCCCCACCACCGCCGGGGGGCGTCGGCGTCCTCATGGCGTTCGGCCCCGGGGTCGGTGCCGAGCACGTCCTGCTGCGCTGGCCGGAGGCCTCATGAGACTGCTGTTCGATCTCGTCGTCGCGGTGACTGCCCTGGAGCGGCTCGCCGAGCTCGTCGTGTCCACCCGCAACGCCCGCTGGTCCTTCGCGCGTGGGGGGGTGGAGACCGGCAAGGGGCACTTCCCGCCCATGGTGGCGCTGCACACCGGCCTGCTCGCGGCGTGCGTGGTCGAGGTGCACGCGTTCGACCGCCCGTTCATCCCCGTGCTCGGGTGGACGGCGCTCGCCGCCGTGGTGGCCAGCCAGGCGCTGCGCTGGTGGTGCATCGGCACGCTCGGGCCGCAGTGGAACACCCGGGTGATCGTCGTGCCGGGCCTCCCGCTCGTGAACCGCGGTCCCTACCGGTTCCTGCGCCACCCCAACTACCTCGTGGTGGTGGCCGAGGGCATCGCCCTGCCGCTCGTGCACACGGCCTGGGTCACGGCGCTCGCGTTCACGGTGCTCAACGCGGTCCTGCTGCTCGGCTTCCGCATCCCGGCGGAGGAGCGCGCGCTGGCGGCCCTGCCCCAGCCGGCGGAGGCGCGGCCGGTCGCACCGTGACCCCGGCGACCGACGTCCTGGTCGTCGGCGGCGGACCCGTCGGCCTGGCGGCGGCGATCGAGGCCCGGCTCGCCGGGTACGACGTCGTCGTGCTCGAGCCCCGCGAGGGCGACATCGACAAGGCGTGCGGCGAGGGCCTCATGCCGGGCACGCTGCGCGCGCTCACGCGCCTGGGCGTCGACCCGGGCGGTCACGTCATCGCGGGCATCAGCTACCGGGCCCCCGCGCGGCACGTCGACCACCGGTTCCGCTCCGGTCCCGGCCGCGGCGTGCGGCGCACGACCCTGCACGCCGCGCTCCGCGAGCGCGCGGCGGGCCTCGGGATCGACGTGCGCCACGCCCGCGTGACGGCGCTCGAGCAGGACGAGGACGCCGTCCGCGCCGCGGGCGTCACGGCCCGCTGGCTCCTGGCCTGCGACGGGCTGCACTCGACGGTCCGCCGGCTCGTCGGGCTCGAGGTGCCCGGCCGCGGCCGGCGCCGGTACGGGCTGCGCCGGCACTTCCGGCTCGCGCCCTGGACCGACCTGGTCGAGGTGCACTGGTCCCGCACCGCCGAGGCGTACGTGACGCCGGTCGCCGACGACCTCGTCGGGATCGCGCTGCTCGGGCCCCAGGGCATGTCCTTCGAGGCCGCCCTCGCCGGGTTCCCGGAGCTGAGTGCCCGCCTGGCCGCGGCGCCGGCGGCCGGCTCGGTCCGCGGCGCCGGGCCGCTGCGCCAGCAGGCCGCCCGGCGCGCGGCGGGCCGGGTGCGGCTCGTCGGGGACGCGTCCGGCTACGTGGACGCGCTCACGGGCGAGGGCCTGCGGGTGGGGCTCGCGCAGGCCCGGGCCGCGGTGCTCACGCTCGAGGACCCCGGCGCGTACGAGCGCGCCTGGTCGGACGCGACCCGGGACTACCGCGTGCTCACGGGCGGGCTCGTGGCCTGGGCGACGTCGCCGCTGCGGCCCGGGATCGTGCCCGTGTCGGCCGGCATCCCGGCACTGTTCGGCGCGCTCGTGGAGCGCATCGCGCGCTGAGCCGGCGGCGTGGCACCACGGCGCGCCCTCTCGCCGCGCGCGCGGGCGCGTCCGTGCCGATACTCCGGGGATGTCCTCGAACGAACCAGCCGCCACGAGCGCCCCGGGCGAGAACCCGACCAGGCTCCGTCGCGCGGTCACCGGTCCCCTGCTGTACCTGTTCATCCTGGGCGACGTGCTCGGGGCGGGCATCTACGCCCTCGTCGGCGAGATGGCCGGCGTCGCGGGCGGGGCCGTGTGGCTCGCGTTCGCGCTCGCTCTGCTCATGGCGCTGCTCACGGCGTGCTCCTACGCCGAGCTGGTCACGAAGTACCCGCGCGCGGGCGGCTCCGCCGTCTTCGCGGAGCGCGCCTTCCGGCACCCCCTGGTGGCCTTCCTCGTCGGGTTCTCGATGCTGTCCGCGGGTGTCGTCAGCGCGGCCGGGCTCGCCCTCGCGTTCGCCGGCGACTACCTCGGCGCCTTCGTGGACGTCCCCGTGCCGGTGACCGCGATCGTCTTCCTCGTGCTGGTCGCGCTGCTCAACGCGCGCGGCATCAAGGAGTCGCTCGGCGCCAACGTCGCCATGACGCTGATCGAGACGGCCGGCCTGGTGCTGGTCATCGTGGTCGGCGCGATCGTCCTGGGCCGTGGTGACGGCGCCGGCGTCGGGCCTCTGGAGGTGCCCGAGGGCACCACGGCGGGCGCGGCCGTGCTGGGCAGCGCGCTCATCGCGTTCTACTCCTTCGTCGGCTTCGAGACGTCGGCCAACCTGGCCGAGGAGGTCCGCGACGTCAGCCGCGTCTACCCGCGAGCCCTGTTCTGGTCGATGGTGACCGCCGGGGTGGTGTACCTCGCCGTGGGCTACGTCGCACCGGCGGTCGTCGCGCCGCAGACGCTGTCGGAGTCGTCCGGACCGCTGCTCGAGGTGGTCGAGGCGTTCGGCGGGATCCCGCCGCAGCTCTTCGCCGTCGTGGCGCTCATCGCCGTCGCCAACGGCGCGCTGCTGACGATGATCATGGCCAGCCGGCTCGCCTACGGCATGGCGGACCGCGGGCTGCTGCCGCGCGTCCTCGGCCGCGTGCTGCCGGGCCGCCGGACGCCGTGGGTCGCCATCGCTGTCACGACGCTCGTCGCCATCGTGCTCGCGCTCACCGGCGAGCTCGTGGACCTGGCCGCCACGGTGGTCCTGCTGCTCCTCGTGGTCTTCCTCAGCACGAACGTCGCGGTGCTGGTCCTGCGCCGCGAGACGGTCGAGCACGACCACTTCCGCGCGCCCACCGTGATCCCGTACCTGGCGATCGCGAGCTGCCTCGTCCTGCTCACCCAGCAGGAGCCGCAGCACTTCCTGCTCGCCGGCATCCTGCTCGGCGCCGGCGCGCTGCTGCACCTCGCGACCGGTGGCGCGGGCGGGGCACGGCGTCGGCGCGCCGAGGTCGAGTCGGAGGAGGGCGCCGCCGCGGACGGCGGGCACCACTGAGGCGTCGGGCCCGGGCTCGGCCCAGGGCGCACGCCTCAGCGCTCGGCGGCCTGTCCCCCGAGCAGGGACCGCCTGGCCCGTGACCGGGGCCGCAGGGGCGGGCTCGCTGTCCCCGACCCGTGCGCCAGGCCGTCGACCAGATCGGCGAGCGCCTCCTGAGCGGTCCATGTGGGTCGCCAGCCGAGCACCGTCCGTGCGCGCTGCGTCGACATCAGGGCGATCCCGGCGGCGAGGTCGACCCAGCCCGGGCTGACGTGCACGCCGTGCGCGTACCAGGCGCCCTGCACGGCGGCGCGCACGGAGGCGACGGGCACCTCGACGTACCGGCCGTGGCCGAGGACCTGCGCGAACTCGGCCGCGCCGAGGACGTCGTCGGCGGCGACGTTGAAGGCGCCCGCCTGCTGGTCGAGCAGGATGGCGCGGAAGGCCTGCGCGAGGTCGTCGGCGTGCACCGCCTGCATGCGCACGCCGCGCGGCCACGGCAGGACGGGCAGCCGCCCGAGCCGCAGCGCCGCGGCCGGCGCCGCGGGCCCGAGGAAGTACCGCTCGATCCCGGCGGCGGCACGCCGCTGGAAGACGAGCCCGGGCCGCACGCGAGCGATCCGCAGCCACGGGTGGAGCACCTCGGCCTCGTCGAGGAGCCGCTCCACCGCGACCTTGTCGACGCTGTAGGAGCTGCTGCGGACCTCCTGCGTCGCCCAGTCCTCGGTGCGCGGCACGTCGTCGTGGACGGGCGCGTACGCGCCGACCGAGGAGGCGACGACCAGGTGGGGCACGCCGGCGCGGGCGACCGCCTCGATGACGCGCGCGGTGCCGTCGACGTTCGTCGCGCGCAGCACGTCGCGCCGGTGGCTGGGCTGCATCGCCCAGGCCAGGTGCACGACGGCGTCGGCGCCCGCCATCGCGTCCGCGAGCGCCGCCACGACCGGCTCGTCCGGGCCGGCCGCCAGGTCGGTCCCGACCCACCGGGCGACGTCGTAGGGGGCGGGCGGCGTCGTGGTCGGCACGCGGCGCGCGATGCCGACGACCGAGTCGACGGCCTCCTCGCGCCGCAGGGTGCGCAGCAGCGCGGTGCCGATGTTGCCGCTGGCACCGACGACGACGACCCTCATGCCCGCCACCCCCCGGCGTCGAGGCGCTGCGTCAGAGCTCGTCCCCGGACTCGACCTCGCGCGGGTTGAGCATGTCCGGGTCGGCGTCCGGGTCGCCCTGCGTTGTGCTCTCGGCGCCCGACGCCTGCGACCCCTGACGGGGCTCGAGGCTCTCCGGGTCCGCGTCCTGGTCCCGGGCGGGGTCGTAGCCGGCGGCGTTCTCCTGAGGTGTCTGCTCGCTCATGGGGCCACGGTCGCACCGGGTCGCCCGGCCCGCACGCCGAGCGGCGCGGGGGCGCCGCGGTGCGGCGCGGCGTGGACGACGTGTCCTGCGCCACTGCCCCGTCTCGCGCGCTCGCTTCGGAGCGCGCGTGTCCCACCCTGCTGGCAGTCTTGCGCCATGCAGATCTGGCCCGGCAAGCCCTATCCCCTCGGCGCGACCTTCGACGGCACCGGCACCAACTTCGCCCTCTTCTCGGAGGTGGCCGAGCGGATCGAGCTGTGCCTCTTCGACGACGACGGCACGGAGACCCGGATCGAGCTCCCCGAGGTCGACGCGTTCGTCTGGCATGCCTACCTCCCCACCATCCAGCCCGGTCAGCGCTACGGCTACCGGGTGCACGGCCCGTACGAGCCGGAGAAGGGCCTGCGCTGCAACCCCTCGAAGCTCCTGCTGGACCCGTACGCGAAGGCGATCGACGGGCAGATCGACGGCGACCAGGCGCTCTTCTCCTACGACTTCGGCGACCCGGACTCCCTGAACACGCAGGACTCCGCCGCCCACACCATGAAGTCCGTGGTCATCAACCCGTTCTTCGACTGGGGCCACGACCGGCCGCCGCTGCGCGACTACCACGAGACGGTGATCTACGAGGGCCACGTCAAGGGCCTGACGATGCAGCACCCCGGCATCCCGGAGGAGCTGCGCGGCACGTACGCGGGCATGGCGCACCCGGCGATCATCGAGCACCTGGTCGCCCTCGGGGTCACCGCGATCGAGCTCATGCCCGTGCACCAGTTCGTCAACGACCCCACGCTCCAGGACAAGGGCCTGTCGAACTACTGGGGCTACAACACGATCGGCTTCTTCGCGCCGCACAACGGCTACGCCTCCTCGCCCGTGCCGGGCCAGCAGGTGCAGGAGTTCAAGCAGATGGTCAAGGCGCTGCACGAGGCGGGCATCGAGGTGATCCTCGACGTCGTCTACAACCACACCGCCGAGGGCAACCACCTGGGCCCCACGCTGTGCTTCCGCGGCATCGACAACGGCGCCTACTACCGGCTGGTCGACACGGACCCGGCGCACTACTACGACACGACGGGCACGGGGAACTCGCTGCTCATGCGGCACCCCCACGTCCTGCAGCTGCTCATGGACTCGCTGCGCTACTGGGTCAACGAGATGCACGTCGACGGGTTCCGGTTCGACCTGGCGAGCACGCTGGCCCGTCAGTTCCACGAGGTCGACCGGCTCTCGGCGTTCTTCGACCTCGTGCAGCAGGACCCGGTCATCAGCCAGGTCAAGCTCATCGCCGAGCCCTGGGACGTCGGCGACGGCGGCTACCAGGTCGGCGGGTTCCCCCCGCTGTGGTCGGAGTGGAACGGCAAGTACCGCGACACGGTGCGCGACTTCTGGCGCGGTGAGCCCTCCACGCTCGCCGAGTTCGCCAGCCGCCTGTCGGGCTCCTCGGACCTCTACGAGCAGACGGGCCGCAAGCCGATCGCGTCGATCAACTTCGTCACGGCCCACGACGGCTTCACGCTGCACGACCTGGTCTCGTACAACGAGAAGCACAACGAGGCCAACGGCGAGGACAACAAGGACGGCGAGGGCCACAACCGCTCCTGGAACTGCGGCGTCGAGGGTCCGACGGACGACGCGGACGTCCTGGAGCTGCGCTGGCGCCAGCAGCGCAACTTCCTGACCACGCTGCTGCTCTCCCAGGGCGTGCCGATGATCTCCCACGGCGACGAGATCGGCCGCACCCAGGGCGGCAACAACAACGGGTACTGCCAGGACAACGAGATCACCTGGATGGACTGGGACCTCGACGAGCGGGCCAAGACGCACCTGGAGTTCACGCGCGCCCTCGTGCACCTGCGCCGCGACCACCCGGTGCTGCGCCGCCGCCGGTTCTTCTCCGGCAACCCGCACCACGGGGGCGAGTCCGACCTCGGCGACATCGCCTGGCTGTCCACCGACGGCGAGCACATGTCGGAGCAGGACTGGAACAACGGGTTCGCGCGCGCCGTGATGGTGTTCCTCAACGGCGAGGCGATCGTCGAGCCCGACCCGCGCGGCGAGCCGGTGGTCGACGACAGCTTCCTGGTCCTCTACAACGCCGCGCCCGAGCCGGTGACGTTCACGCTGCCCCCGGCGGAGTACGGCACCGTCTGGACCTGCGTCCTGGACACCGACCACACGCTCGAGACGGGCGCCGAGGTCAAGGCGGGCGCGGCGGTCGAGATCACGGGACGGAGCACCCTCGTGCTGACCCGGCGGGTGGGCGAGTGAGCCCCGAGCCGGCCACGGAGCGGCAGGGTCCGGCGCGACGGCGGCCGCGCGAGGGTCGGCCGGTCCCCGTCTCGACCTACCGGCTGCAGCTCAACGCGGACCTCACGCTCGACGACGCCGCGCGCCAGGTCCCGTACCTGGCACGGCTCGGCGTCACGCACGTGTACCTGTCCCCTCTGCTCAGCGCGGCACCCGGCTCGACGCACGGCTACGACGTCGTCGACCACGACGAGATCTCGCCCGTGCTCGGCGGGCGCGAGGCGCTGGACCGCCTGGCCGCGACGGCGCGCGAGCACGGCCTCGGGCTCGTGGTGGACATCGTGCCCAACCACATGGCGGTGCCCACCCCGGTGTGGCACAACCACGCCCTGTGGTCGGTGCTCGCGGACGGGCCCGAGTCCCCGTACGCCTCGTGGTTCGACGTCGACTGGTCCGCGGGCGAGGGCGCGCTGCTCATGCCCGTCCTGGGCCGGCGCATCGGCGCGGTGCTCGCGGACGGAGAGCTCACGCTCGACGAGATCGAGGTGCCGGGCCTGGAGGGCCCCCGCACCGTCCTGCGCTACTACGACCACGTCTTCCCCGTGCGGCCGGGTACCGAGAGCCTGCCGATGGCGGAGCTGGTCGACCGCCAGCACTACCGGCTGGCGTACTGGAAGGTCGCCGACGAGGAGCTCAACTACCGCCGGTTCTTCGACGTCGGCACGCTGGCCGCGGTCCGCGTCGAGGTCCCCGAGGTTTTCGACCGCACGCACGCGGTCGTGACCGGCCTGGTGCGCGACGGCGTCGTCGACGGCCTGCGCATCGACCACCCCGACGGCCTGGCGGACCCGCACGGCTACCTCGAGCGGCTCGCCACGGCGACCGACGGCGCCTGGGTGGCCGTCGAGAAGATCCTCGCGCCCACCGAGGAGCTGCCCGAGGACTGGGCGAGCGTCGGCACCACGGGGTACGACGCCATGTGGCGCGTCCACGCGACGTTCGTCGACCCCGGCGGCGGCGGCGAGCTCGGGGCCGTGATGCACCGCCTCACCGGCGACACCACCGACGCCCTGCCGCGCATGATCGAGGAAGCCAAGCGGCAGATCGTCGCCGGGCCCCTGTACGCGGAGGTCCACCGCCTGGCGGACCTCGCCGCCGACATCTGCCGCGACGACGTGCGCCTGCGCGACCACACCTGGCGCTCGCTGCACGAGTGCCTCGTCGAGCTCGTGGTCGCGTGCGACAGGTACCGCTACTACGTGCGCCCCGGCGAGCCCGTGCACCCCGACGTGCAGGAGGCGTTCGCCGAGTGCGTCGCGCTCGCCCGCACCCGGCTCGACGAGGACCGCCTCGAGACGCTCGACCTCCTCGCCGAGATGCTCCTGGGCCGCGAGATCGGCTCCGCCGGGCGCACGCGGGAGGCGCGCCGCGACGAGCTCGTGGTGCGGTTCCAGCAGACCTGCGGCGCCGTGATGGCCAAGGGCGTGGAGGACACGGCGTTCTACCGCTGGACCCAGCTGCTCTCGCTGGCCGAGGTCGGCGGCGCACCCGAGCGGTTCGCCATCAGCCCGGAGGAGCTGCACGCGTGGGCGGCCCGGGCGCAGGCGCACGCCCCCGTGGCGATGACCGGCCTGTCCACCCACGACACCAAGCGCAGCGAGGACGTCCGGGCCCGGCTCGGCGTGCTGTCCGAGCTGCCGGTCGAGTGGTCGCAGCACGTCGACCACCTGCGGTCGCTGACCGGCGAGACGCGGCCCGTGCTGCTCGACGGCCGCACCGAGAACATCCTGTGGCAGACCCTGGCCGGGACGTGGGACGGCGGGCCGATCGCCGAGGACCGCCTCCTGGGGTACCTCACCAAGGCGATCCGCGAGGCGAAGTCGCACACGTCCTGGACCGCCCCCGACGAGCCGTACGAGGAGGCCGTCCTCGGGTTCGCCCGCCACCTGCTCACGGCGCCGGAGGTCCTCGGGGCCTACGAGGACTGGGCCCGACGCGCGGCGCCGGGGATCCGGGCCGCGACGCTCGGGATGAAGCTGGTCCAGCTCACCCTGCCGGGGGTGGCCGACGTCTACCAGGGCACGGAGGTCTCCGCCGTGGCGCTCGTGGACCCGGACAACCGGCGCCCGGTCGACGTCGCCGGGCTCGAGCGCATGCTCGAGCGGCTCGAGACCGAGCCGCCGCGCACGCTCGACGAGGAGAAGCTCGTGGTCACGTCGCGCGCGCTGCGGGTGCGGCGCGAGCGCCCCGGGTGCTTCGTCGGGCCCGAGGCGGGCTACGCGCCCCTGCCCGCGTCGACGGGCAACGCCTTCGCGTTCGCCCGGACCGAGGCCGGCGTGCCGGCGGCGATCACCGTCGCGACGCGCCTCGCCCTCTCGCTCGAGCGCCTCGGCGGCTGGGGCGCGCACACCGTCGCCATCCCCGAGTGGCGGTGGACCGACGTCCTGACCGGCCGGACCATCGACGGCGGCGTCGTCCCGCTCGAGCTGCTGCTCGAGCACCTTCCGGTGGCCCTCCTCGTGCCCGCCGGGCAGGCTTGAGGGGTGAGCGAGCAGACCCCCGTCCCCGCCCGGTACCCCGCCCTGGCTGAGGCGAGCGCCGCGGCAGACGGCGGCATCACGCCGCGCGTCTGGGCGCCCGACGTCGAGCTGGCCGAGATCGAGCTGCCCGGCCGTGACGGCAAGCGCCACGCGATGCTGCCCGAGCCGGGCGGCTGGTGGCGCTCGCCCGTCAGCCTGGGCCACGGCACGGACTACGCGTTCGTCCTCGACGGCGACGACCCGCGGCCCGACCCGCGCAGCGCCTGGCAGCCGGCGGGCGTGCACGGCCCGAGCCGGACCTTCGACACGTCGGCGCACGCGTGGCGCGACGGCGCCTGGGCGGGCCGCGACGTCCGCGGTGCCGTGGTCTACGAGCTGCACCTGGGGACGTTCACGCCCGAGGGCACGCTGGACGCCGCCGTCGGGCGGCTGGACCACCTGGTGGCGCTGGGCGTCGACGTCGTCGAGCTCATGCCGGTCGCCGCGTTCCCCGGCGTGCACGGCTGGGGGTACGACGGCGTCGCGCTGTACGCCGTGCACGAGCCGTACGGCGGGCCGGCGGCGCTGCAGCGCTTCGTGGACGCCGCGCACCAGCGCGGGCTCGCGGTGTGCCTCGACGTGGTCTACAACCACCTCGGCCCGTCCGGGAACTACCTGCACGCCTACGGCCCGTACTTCACGGACCGGCACGAGACCCCGTGGGGCCAGGCGGTCAACCTCGACGGCGACGGGTCGGCGGAGGTCCGCCGTTTCGTCATCGACAACGCGCTGCGCTGGCTGCGCGACTTCCGGATCGACGCGCTGCGCCTGGACGCGGTCCACGCGCTCGTCGACGACTCCCCCCGCCACCTGCTGGCCGAGCTCGCGGACGAGGTCGCCGCGCTCGCCGAGGAGGTGGGCCGCCCGCTCTCGCTCGTCGCCGAGTCCGACCTCAACGACGCGACCATGGTGACGCCGACCGCACAGGGCGGGCTCGGGATGACGGCCCAGTGGGCGGACGACGTCCACCACGCGCTGCACGCCTACCTCACGGGCGACCGTCACGGGTACTACGTGGACTTCGGCTCCCCCGAGGCGCTCCAGAAGGTCCTCACGCGCGTCTTCCTGCACGACGGCACGCACTCCACCTTCCGCGGCAGGGACTGGGGCGCGCCCGTCCCGCCCGGCACGGACGGTCACCGCTTCGTGGTCTTCAGCCAGGACCACGACCAGGTCGGCAACCGGGCGCTGGGCGACCGGCCGTCGGAGCACCTGGACGACGCCGGACTCGCGGCGGCCGCCGCGCTCGTCCTGCTCTCGCCCTTCACGCCCATGCTCTTCATGGGCGAGGAGTGGGGCGCGCGCACCCGGTGGCAGTTCTTCACCGACCACGAGGAGCCCGAGCTGGTGGAGGCCATCCGCCAGGGTCGCCGCTCGGAGTTCGCCGGGCACGGCTGGGAGGAGATCTACGGCGGCGACGTCGAGGTCCCGGACCCGCAGGCGCCGACGACCGTGGCGGACAGCCGGCTGGACTGGTCCGAGGCGGCGCAGCCGGGCAACGCCGCGCTGCTGCGCTGGTACACCGACCTCATCGCGATCCGGCGCTCGGTGCCGGAGATCGCGTCCGGCGACCTGGCCGAGACCTGCGCGGACTTCGGCGAGGGCTGGTTCGCCCTCCACCGCGGCCGGGTGAGCGTCGTGGCGTCGGTCAGCGACGAGGGCGCCGCCGTGCCGCTCACCGGCGCGCTGCTCGCCTCCTTCGGCGAGGTGCACCGCGGCGACGGGACCCTCACGCTGGACGGCCGCGGGGTCGCCGTCGTGCACCGCCGCGCCTGACCCGGCGGGCGGCGCGCCACGGACGCGAGGGTCCGGCCGCCCCGTACGGCATGTCGGGCGCGCCCCGGCCGTCAGCGCGCGACGCGCCCCCGGCCGTCCTGCGCGAGGGCGCCGAGGCGGGACAGGGCGCGCAGGTACTTCTTGCGGTAACCACCGCGGAGCATCGCGTCGTCGAACAGCACGGGATCGGCGTCGCCCCCGAGCAGCACGGGGACGTCGCCCTCGTAGAGCCGGTCGACGAGCGAGACCAGCCGCAGCGCGTCGGCCTGGTCCCGCGCCCGGCCGACCCCCGTGAGCCCGACGGTCGCCACGCCCTCCACGAGCGCGCCGTAGCGGCTCGGGTGCACGGTGCGCAGGTGCGCCAGCAGGGCGCCGAAGTCGTCGCACGTCGCCCCCGGCGTGCCGGACGTCACCTGCCGCACGACGTCGTCGTCGAGCGCCTCGAGGCGGTGACCGCCACCGCGGTGGCGGTAGTCCGGTCCGTCGATGCGCAGCACCTCGAACCGGTCGGACATCGCCTGGATCTCGCGCAGGAAGTCCTCGGCCGCGAACCTGCCCTCGCCGAGCTGCTCGGGCAGCGTGTTCGACGTGGCCGCCAACCCGACGCCGGCGTCGGACAGCTCCCGCAGCAGGCGCGACATGAGCAGGGTGTCGCCCGGGTCGTCGAGCTCGAACTCGTCGATGCAGACGAGCCGGCGCGTCGAGAGGGCCGCGACCGTCGGCGCGAAGCCGAGCGCCCCGACCAGGTGGGTGTACTCCACGAAGCTGCCGAACGCCGCGTCCGGTGTGCGGTGGGCGAGCGCCGCGAGCAGGTGGGTCTTGCCGACGCCGAAGCCGCCGTCGAGGTACACGGCCGGCGGGGCCGGGGGTCGGCGCAGCCACCCCCGCCGGGAGGGTCGCCCGAGCCGCTCCGCGACCTGGACCAGCCGCTCGCGCGCGGCCGACTGGCTCGGGTGGGCGGGGTCGGGCAGGTAGGAGTCGAAGGACGCGTCCGCGAAGTGCCGGGGCGGCGTCAGCTGGGCCAGCAGCTCGTCCGCCGCGACCTCCGGGCGGCGACCCACGAGGCTCGCCGCTGGACTCACGCCGCCACCCTAGTTCCCCACCGGGCGCACGTGCCCGGGTGACGCGTTGTCGTCCCAGGCGACGCCCGTCACCGCGCGTCCGGGGCGGGGAGCGCCACCACCGGTGGGGAGGACGCGTCCGCGAGGACGCCGAGCACCGCCGCGGCGACGCGGTCGCCGCTGATCTCGGCCACCGGGTCGAGGTTGCGGTCGTCGCCGGCCACGGCGGCGAGGACGTCGACCTCGTGGACGCGGACCCGCGGT
This sequence comes from Actinotalea sp. JY-7876, assembly GCF_014042015.1. Taxonomy (NCBI): domain Bacteria; kingdom Bacillati; phylum Actinomycetota; class Actinomycetes; order Micrococcales; family Cellulomonadaceae; genus Actinotalea; species Actinotalea sp. JY-7876. The sequence continues at coordinate 1,933,083 of NZ_CP059493.1, forward strand.
CCCGCGCCCGCCGCCAGCTCGGCCCGCAGCACGTCGAAGAGCATCCGCTGCCCCGCGCCGGCCACGCTCACGGGGCCCGACAGGGCCATCGGCACGCGCGCGGCAGCACCGTTGAGCGCGACGTAGACGGGGTCGCGGCGCGCGCCCGCGGCGCCGACCAGCGGCACCAGCGCCCGCGCCGCGAGGAAGTGCGCGGTGAGGTTGTCGTCGAGCACCTGGCGCCACACGAGCGGCTCGAGGCCGACCAGCGGCGTGCCGATCCACCAGCCGCCGAGGGCCGCGACCACCGCGTCGGCCGTCCAGCCGTGCGCGGCGAGCGCCGCGGGGACCTCGTGGGGGTCGGCCCAGTCGCGCACCGTCACGCGCACGAGGCGATCGTGGCGGGGCAGCCCTCGCCCGACGGCGCCGGGCGGGCGTCGCGTCGGGACGACGACGCGCGCCCCGGCGTCCAGGGCGGCCCGCACCACGTGACCACCGACGACGCCGGTGCCGCCCGCGACGAGCACGACGCGGTCCGCGACGGGCCCGCCCGGCACCGGCGCGGGCCCCTGGTCGGCCGTGCGCCGGGATGCGTCCACGGCGCCCAGACTAGGTCCGGCGGCTACGCTGCCGACGTGAGCGAGACCATCCTCCTCCTCAGCGAGGACTCCCTGACCACCGCCGACGTCGAGCACATCACCGCGCTGCACACCGGCGAGGACGTCCGGTACCACGTGCTGGTGCCCGCCGACACGGAGCGCAACCTCCTCGTGTCGCTGGTCGACCACCTGAGCATGGGCGAGCTCCGCGAGGCGCTGGACGACGTCCTGGGTCGCGAGCCGTCGCCGGTCCGTGCGCGCGCGACGGCCGAGGACCAGCTCGCCGCGAGCGTCGCGGCACTGGTGGCGGCCGGGGTGCGCGCCGACGGCGTCGTCGTGGCCGACGACCCGCTGCCGGCGCTGCGCGCCGCGGTCAAGGACGCGACCGTGCGCGAGGTCGTGGTCGTCACCCAGCCGCACGCGCTCGAGGACACGTTCCACACCGACTGGGCCTCGCGGGCCCGCGAGGAGCTGCACGTCCCGGTGCTGCACCTCTACAGCGGCACGAGCCAGCTCGGCTGAGACGCCCGCCGCCCGGCGTGGTACGTCACCTGGGGGTCGGGGAGGCACCGAGGTGGAACTCGTTGCCGCCGGGGTCGGCGAGCACCACCGCGCCGTCGTCCGTGGCCAGGCGCAGCGCGCCGAGCGCGACCAGTCGCTCGGTCTCCTGGCTGAGGTCCCCGGCGGTCAGGGCGAGCTCGAGCCGTAGCCGGTCCCGCGGGCTCTCCCCCGGCACGGCCGGCGCGTCCCACACGTCCCACGAGATCTTGGTGCCACCCTCGGGGGACTGGATCGCGGTCTGCTGGTCGTGGTCCCACACCAGGGGCCAGCCCAGCGCCGCCGCCCAGAAGAACCCGACGTCCCGGGTGCCGTCGCACGTGAGCTCACCGAGCGGGCCGCAGCCGGCGAGGTAGGCGTTCCCCGGCTCGATCACGCAGAACTCGTTGCCCTCGGGATCGGCCAGCACCACGTGCCCCTCCTCGGGTCGCTGCCCGACATCGAGGTGGTGGGCGCCGAGCCGGAGTGCGCTCTCGACGACCTGCCGCTGATCGGCTGCGCTCGTGCTGGTGAGGTGCAGGTGCCTCCGGTTCCGGCCGACCTCGTGAGCCTGCTGCGGTACGAACCGCAGGCCGAGCTGCGTCCGCGACCCGGGGAGCAGTACGCCACCTCCGGCGTCGTCGAGCGCGTCCCGTGCGAGCATCGCGGCCCAGAAGTGCGCCAGGCGCCCGGGGGCGTACGCGTCGAACGCGAGGGCCGTCAGTCGGCAGGGCATGGTCCGACGGTACGAGGGTTGCGGCGCGCGTGGCAGCAGCAGCGGGCGACGTCCCGCCGCGCCGCTACAGGCCGGTCCCGGTGACCTCCGGGTAGTACCGGCGGAACTTGCGCACCTGGTTGACCGCCGCCGCCGCCACGTACAGGCGCCGACGCAGGCGCGTCTCGGCGCGGTAGCGCAGCGGGTGCGCCGTCGCGCGGCGTCGGATGAGGTCCTGGACCTTCGCGCGCAGCGCGGGGTCCAGGACGTACCGCAGCAGGAGGCGGTGCGGGACGATCGAGTAGAGCACCTCGCGCTCGACCGACACCGGCGCCACGGCCTCGCCGTCGACCCGGTCCGCCACGAGGAAGCGCGCCGGGTTGGCACCTGCCGCGAGGACGTAGTGGTTGTTGCGCCCGATGCGCGGGTTCACCTCGAAGAACTGGGCGGACCCGTCACGCGGGTCCACCTTGACGTCGAAGTTGGCGAAGCCCACGTAGCCGGTGCTCACGAGCAGCCGCTGCGCCTGCTCGAGCATGTCGTCGAACCGCCCGGTGATCATCGCGGCCGGGTTCCCGAGCCCGCTGGGCGTGTGCTCCTCGAGGAGCACGTGCGCGCAGCAGGACATCGTCACGACCCCGCGCGTGTCGACGTAGCAGGTGATCGAGCGCATCTGCGTGTCGTCGCCCGGGACCATCTCCTGCACGACGAAGCGGCCCCGGAAGCCGGCGTCGCGCAGCGTCACCCACAGCGCCGCCAGCTCGGGCGCCGAATCGACCTGGTAGACCTTCTTCTTGCCCGCGAAGCTCAGCCGCTCGTAGTCCGCGCTGTTGGCCGCCTTGGCGATGACCGGGAAGGGCAGGTCCACCCCGACGGGCGCCCAGCCCGCGTCGTCGGCCGTCGTGAAGTCCTGCACCACCGTGCGCGGGGTCGCGATGCCGAGCTCGGTGCACAGCTCCGCGAAGCTGGCCTTGTCCGCGAGCCGGCCGAGCAGCTCCTCGCCCAGGAACGGCACGGTGTACCACTGCTCGAGCTCGGCGCGGTGCGTCACCAGGAACCGCACCAGCCAGTCCGTGTTGGCGAGCAGCAGCAGCTGGGGCGCGTCCGGGTCCCCCGCGAAGCGCGCGGCGACGTCCCGCAGCGCGGCCAGGAGGTCCTCGGGCGTCGCGTCCCCGCCCAGCACGACGTTCTCGAGGATCGTCGAGTCGGCGACGGGGCCGGTCACCGTCATGCTGACGACGACCGACCGCGCGCCGTACCCCTCGTGGAAGGCGCGCGCGAGCGCGTACACGCCGATGTCGGCGCCGAGGATGACGGGCTGGAACGCCCGCCCCCCGGCCGAGCGACCCTCCGCGCGCGTGATCAGCGGCGGCGCGGGCGCGAGCCCTCCCGCCGTGCCGGAGCCCTGGGTCACGCGGGGCTCTCGGACCGGTCGAGCGTCCACTCGGTGTGGAAGGTCCCCTCGCGGTCGGTCCGGCGGTAGGTGTGGGCCCCGAAGAAGTCGCGCTGCGCCTGGATGAGGTTGGCCGGCAGCCGCTCGGCACGCACCCCGTCGTAGTACGCGAGCGAGGAGGAGAACGCGGGCGTCGGGACGCCGTTGAGCGCCGCCGCCGCGACGATCCGGCGCCACGCGGCGACGCCGTTGCCCACGGCGGACGAGAAGTAGTCGTCAGCGAGCAGCAGCGGCAGGTCCGGCCGGCGCTCGTAGGCCTCGGTGATCCGGTTGAGGAAGCGCGCCCGGATGATGCAGCCGCCCCGCCAGATCCGCGCCATGGCGCCGCGGTCGATGTCCCAGCCGTACTCGGCCGACGCGGCCGCGATCTGGTCGAAGCCCTGCGAGTACGCGACGACCTTGGAGGCGTAGAGCGCCAGCCGCACGTCCTCGACGAACGCCTCCCGGTCGGCGATGTCCCACGCCTGCGCGTCGGCGAGCAGGACCCCCCGCGCGGCGGTGCGCTGCGGCACGGAGCCCGACAGGGCGCGCGCGAACGTCGCCTCGGCGATGCCCGTGATCGGGACCCCGAGGTCGAGCGCGTTCTGGACCGTCCAGCGGCCCGTGCCCTTCTGCTCCGCCTGGTCGAGGATGACGTCGACGAACGGCAGGCCCGTCGCCGCGTCGGTGTGCGCGAGCACCTCGGCCGTGATCTCGATGAGGAACGACTCGAGGTCGCCGGTGTTCCACTCGGCGAAGATCTCGCCGATCTCCGGGGCGGACGCACCCAGCCCGTGCTTGAGGAGGTCGTACGCCTCGGCGATGAGCTGCATGTCCGCGTACTCGATGCCGTTGTGGACCATCTTGACGAAGTGGCCCGCGCCGTCCGAGCCCACGTACGTGCAGCACGGCACGCCGTCGACCTTGGCCGAGATGTCCTCGAGGATCGGGCCGAGCCACTCGTACGACTCGCGCGAGCCGCCCGGCATGATGCTGGGGCCGAGGAGCGCGCCCTCCTCACCGCCCGAGACGCCCGTGCCGACGAAGTGCAGGCCGTGCGCCTTGAGCTCGGCCTCGCGGCGGCGCGTGTCGGGGAAGTGCGCGTTGCCCGCGTCGATGACGATGTCGCCCTCCTCCAGGAGGGGCACCAGCTCGGCGATGACCGCGTCCGTCGGGCCGCCCGCCTTGACCATGATGACGACCTTGCGCGGGCGCTCGAGCGAGGCGACGAAGTCGGCCATCGTCTGCGACGGGACGAAGTCGCCCTCGTCGCCGTGGTCCGCGATGAGCGACTCGGTCTTCGCGTAGGACCGGTTGTGCACGGCGACCGTGTACCCGTGACGGGCGAAGTTCCTCGCGAGGTTGCGACCCATGACGGCCAACCCGGTGACACCGATCTGCGCGCGTGCAGTCATGCTCGAGGACTTCCCTTCGGGAGGTGACGGTTCGGGCCAGCCTACCGAGGCACGCAGGTGACGCTCCGGGGTGTCCGCGCGGCGGTCCCCGCCGGTGTCGGACCTCGCACGTACTCTGCGAGACGTGATCACCGCCGGCGCCGGAGTGCCACAGGAGTTCGTGCGCGCGTTGCACGCCCTGCGGGACGAGCGGCTGCGTCCCGAGGTCCGTCTCACCGAGATCCCGGCTCCCGCGCGCATCGCCCCGTACGCCGTCGCCCTCACGGCCGACGTCGCCGGCTCCGGCACCGGGCCCGACGACGACGCAGCGTCCGGCCGCTTCGTCCTCCTCCACGACCCGGCTGGCCAGGAGGCGTGGGACGGCACCTTCCGTGCGGTGACGCTCGTGCGGGCGACGCTCGACCCCGAGACCGGCTCGGACCCGCTGCTGTGCGAGGCGGCCTGGTCGTGGGTCACCGAGGCGCTCGCGGACGTGCCGCACCACGCCCTGGGCGGGACGGTCACCCGCGTGGCCTCCGAGACGTTCGGGACCCTCGCCGAGCGCGAGTCCGAGTCCGAGGTCGAGATCCGCGCCTCCTGGTCCCCCGAGGGCGAGGCGGGCGCGCACCTGGGCGCCTGGGCCACGCTCCTGTGCCAGGCGGCCGGTCTGCCGCCCCTGCCGGACGGCGTCTCCACGCTGGGCCGGCGCCGCTGAAGGCGGTCGGGAATCGGGGCTCAAGCCCTCGGGACAACCTGCCGATAGCAGGAGCACAGATCGTCCCGCCTGGCAGTGTGGAGCTTCCCGTGACCGTCGAGCACGTCCGGACAACACCGGCGAACCGCGCCCCTGCCCGTCGACCGGTCACCGGGGCGGCACGGGCAGCGGGCCCCACGTACCCGCCCTCCCCGCGGGTCGCGCCGGGCACCGGGCCGCTGTGCCTCGTGGTGCCGGAGATCGCCGACGGCGATGGTCACATGCTCGTGCGCTCCCTGCGTCGACGGGAGTCGACCCGCGCCGTGCTCCTCACCCGCAAGTCCGGACGGCGCGAGCTCGTCGTCCTGCTCGGGGGCGGCGTCCGCGGCGCGGTGACGGCCGAGAGCCCCGGGGCCGTGCGCATCGCGGCCAAGCCGCCCGTCGCGCCGCCCGCACCGGGCCCCGAGCTCACCGCGCGCGAGCTGGGGGTCCTCGGCCTCGTGGCGCAGGGCCGCTCGAACCGCCAGATCGGCGAGCACCTCGACCTGTCGGCGCTCACGGTCAAGAGCCACCTGGCGCGCATCTCGCGCAAGGTCGGCACGGGCGACCGCGCCGAGATGGTCGCGTACGCGATCCGCAACGAGCTCCTGGCCTGAGCGCGCGCCTGGCGCGCCGGGCGGCGCCCAGCACGTAGGTTGGACGTCATGCCGCACGTCCCCTCCGTCGAGTCTGCCGCCAGCGATCCGGAGGAGGCTCCGGACGTCCCGCACGCCCCGGAGGTGACCCCGCTGCGGGAGCCGGCGGACGGCGTCCCGGACGTCGTGGAGACCCCGGGCGCGCTCGCCGAGGCCGCCGCCGCGCTCGCCGCGGGCACCGGCCCGGTGGCGGTCGACGCGGAGCGCGCGTCGGGCTACCGCTACGGGCAGCGGACCTACCTCGTGCAGCTGCGCCGGGACGGCGCCGGCACCGTCCTCATCGACCCGATCGCCCTGCCCGACCTGTCGAGCATCGGCCAGGCGCTGCAGGGCGTGGAGTGGGTCCTGCACGCGGCGTCGCAGGACCTGCCGGGCCTCGCGGAGCAGCAGCTGCGGCCCGACGCCGTCTTCGACACCGAGCTCGCGGCCCGCCTGCTGGGCATGCCGCGCGTCGGACTGGCGGCCGTGGTCGCCGACGTCCTGGGCCTGGGCCTGGCCAAGGAGCACTCCGCGGTCGACTGGTCGACCCGCCCGCTGCCGCGCGACTGGCTGCTGTACGCCGCGCTCGACGTCGAGGTGCTCACGGACCTGCGGCGCGAGCTGGGCGCGCGCCTGGAGGCTGCGGGCAAGGCCGAGTGGGCGCGCCAGGAGTTCGAGGCCGTCCGCACCGCGCCCCCCGCGCCGCCGCGGGTCGACCCGTGGCGCCGGACGTCGGGGCTCCAGACCGTGCGCGACCGACGCCGCCTGGCCGTCGTGCGGGCGCTCTGGGAGGCGCGCGAGGCCGACGCGCGCCGCCGGGACGTCTCACCGGGCCGCGTGCTGCCGGACGCCGCGATCGTCGCGGCCGCGACGGCGCTGCCGCGGTCCGTCGCCGACCTCGTGGCCCTGCGCCCGTTCTCGGGCAAGGGCACGCGCCGCCGTGCCGAGCAGTGGTTCGCCGCGATCGAGCAGGCGCTCGCCCTGCCGGAGTCCGAGCTGCCGCCGCTGCGCGGTCCGCGCACGGACGCTCCCCCGCCGCCCCGGTCGTGGCCGGACCGCGACCCCGCCGCCGCCGCCCGCCTGGCCGCAGCGCGGGGCGTCGTCACCGCGCTCGGCGAGGAGTACCAGGTGCCGGTCGAGAACCTGCTCCAGCCGGACCTGCTGCGGCGGCTGTGCTGGACCCCGCCCGCCGAGCTCGACGCGGACACGGTGGCGCGCTTCCTGCGCGACGGCGGGGCGCGGCCCTGGCAGGTCGAGCTGGTGACGCCGCCGCTCGTCGCGGCCTTTGTTACTCTCCGGTAACTACCCTGCTGGACCCGACCGGACGACGTCGTCCGAGCCTGGAGGCACGATGCCCGCGCGTCCCCCACGCCCCGTCCGCGAGGTCGTCTTCGTCGACGGCGTCCGCACCCCCTTCGGGCGGGCCAAGCCCGACGGGCTCTACGCCCACACCCGCGCCGACGACCTCGCGGTCAAGGCCGTCCGCGAGCTGCTGCGGCGCAACCCCGGGCTGCCGCCCGAGCGCATCGACGAGGTCGCGATCGCCGCGACGACCCAGACGGGCGACCAGGGCCTGACCCTCGGCCGCACGGTGGCGATGCTCGCCGGCCTGCCGCGCGAGGTGCCCGGCTTCGCCGTCGAGCGCATGTGCGCCGGGGCCATGACGGCGGTCACCGCGACCGCCTCGGCGATCGGCGTCGGCGCGCAGGACGTCGTGCTCGCGGGCGGCGTGGAGCACATGGGCCACCACCCGATGGGCGGCGACGCGGACCCGAACCCCCGGTTCGTCGCCGAGCGCCTCGTCAGCGCCGACGCCCTGGTCATGGGCCGCACGGCCGAGAACCTGCACGACCACTACCCCGCCCTGACGCGCGAGCGTGCCGACGCCTACGGCGTCCGCAGCCAGGAGCGCTACGCCGCGGCGCTCGCCGCCGGGCGGATCACGCCCGACCTCGTGCCGATCGCCGTGCGCGACCCCGCGCGCGGCTGGGGCCTGGCGACCGCCGACGAGCCGCCGCGCCCCGGCACTACGCTCGAGACGGTCGCGAGCCTGCCGACGCCCTTCCGCGCGGGCGGACGCGTCACCGCCGCGACGAGCGCACCGCTCACCGACGGCGCGACGATGTGCCTGCTCGCGGCCGAGGAGGTCGCCCACGAGCTCGGGCTCGGCGGCAGCATGCGGCTCGTCTCGTTCGCCTACGCGGGCGTCGACCCCGCGGTCATGGGCCTCGGCCCGGTCCCGTCCACGCAGCGCGCGCTCGACCGCGCGGGTCTGACGATGGACGACATCGGCCTCATCGAGATCAACGAGGCGTTCGCCGTGCAGGTGCTCTCCTTCCTCGACGCGTTCGGGATCGACGACGAGGACCCGCGCGTCAACCCGTGGGGCGGCGCCATCGCCGTCGGGCACCCGCTCGCGTCGTCGGGCGTGCGCCTCATGACGCAGCTCGCGCGCCAGCTCGCCGAGCGTCCGGACGTCCGGTACGGGATGACGACGATGTGCGTCGGGCTGGGCCAGGGCGGCACCGTCATCTGGGAGAACACGGCCGCGACGTCGGAGGAGCAGGCATGAGCGAGACGACGACCACCACGCCCGCCGCGCCGCAGGAGCGTGTGACGCACGCGCTGGTGCGCGACGTCGCGCTGCCCGACGGCGGCCTCCTCGCGCTGGTCACCCTCGACAACGGCTTCGACCACACCAAGCCCACCACGCTGGGCCCCGGTGGTCTGACCGAGCTGCGCGAGGCCCTGCTGGCCCAGCGGTCCCGGGCGCAGGCGGGCGAGATCCGCGCCGTCGCGGTCACCGGCAAGCCGTACTACCTCGCCGCCGGGGCGGACCTGCGCGGCGTCGCGGGGATCACCGACGACGCGCAGGCGCGCGCCATCGCCGAGCTGGGGCACGCCACCTACCGCCTGCTCGGCGAGATGGGCGTGCCCACGTTCGCCTTCGTCAACGGCGCGGCGCTCGGCGGCGGACTCGAGGTCGCGCTCGCGTGCACCTACCGCACCGTGGCGGCCGACGTGGCGGCGCTCGCGCTGCCCGAGGCGTTCCTCGGTCTCGTGCCCGGGTGGGGCGGCTGCTGGGAGGTGCCGCGGCTCCTGGGGATCCGCGGTGCCGTGGACCTGGTGCTGACGCGTCCGCTCGCGAACAACCGCATGACCAAGGCGGCCGAGGCGCTCGAGACGGGGCTCGTCGACGTCGTGCTGCACCCCGCCGACTTCCTCGAGGAGTCGGTGCGGTGGGCGGCCGACGTGCTCGCCGGGCGCGTGGTGGTCGAGCGGCGGCCGCTCGACGGCCAGGCGGAGTGGGACGCCGTCGTCGGCGCCGCGCGGGCGCAGCTCGACCGCCGGCTGCACGGCGCCAAGGCCGCGCCCTACCGCGCGCTGGACCTGCTCGCGGCCGCCCGCACGGCGGACCGCGACACCGCGTACGCGGCCGAGGACGCGGCACTCACCGAGCTGATCATGAGCGACCAGCTGCGGGCGGGGCTCTACGCGTTCGACCTCACGACCCGCAAGGCCCGGCGCCCGGCGGGGGCGCCGGCGGCCGAGCTCGCGCGCCCGGTGCGCAGCGTCGGCATCGTCGGCGCCGGGCTCATGGCCGGGCAGCTCGCGGTGCTCGTCGCCCGGCGCCTGCGCGTGCCGGTGCACATGCGGGAGATCGACGACGAGCGGGTGGCCGCCGGCCTGGCCCACGTCCGGCGCCAGGTCGAGCAGCTCGTGCGCAAGGGGCGCATCGACGAGGCGGAGGCCAACCGGATCCTGGCGTCGGTGCAGGTCAGCACCGACCTGGGAACCCTCGCGGGCGCCGACCTCGTGGTCGAGGCGGTCACGGAGGTGCTCTCCCTCAAGCAGCGCGTGTTCGCCGAGCTCGAGGACGTCATCGCCCCCGACGCGGTGCTCGCCACCAACACCTCGGCGCTGTCCGTCACGCAGATGGGCGCGCACCTGCGCCACCCGGAGCGCGTCGTCGGCCTGCACTTCTTCAACCCGGTCGCGCAGATGCCGCTGGTCGAGGTGGTGCGCACGCAGGCGTCGTCGGACGCCGCGGTCGCGACGGCCTTCGCCGTCGCCCAGCAGCTCGGCAAGACGGCGGTCGGCGTGGCCGACCGGCCGGGCTTCGTCGTCAACCGCCTCCTGCTGCGGATGCTCGCCGAGGTGGCCGGTGCGGTCGAGCGCGGCACGCCCGTGACGGTCGCCGACTCGGCGCTGCGCCCGCTGGGGCTGCCCATGGGCCCGTTCGCGCTGATCCAGCTCGTCGGGCTCCCGGTGGCGCTGCACGTGCTGCGCTCGCTGCACGAGGACCTGGGCGAGCGCTACCCGCTCTCCCCCGGGCTCGAGCGGCTCGCCGCCGAGGGGCGTCGCGTCGTGCCCGAGCCGGACGGGTCCGGCGCCGAGGCCGACGTGGACCCCGCGATCCAGGACGCCTTCGGCGAGCCCGGCGGCGCGGGTGCGCTGGACGAGCAGGGCGTGCTCGACGCCGTGCTCGCCGGCCTCGCCCAGGAGATCGGGCTCATGCTCGAGGAGGGCGTGGTCGACGGACCCGAGCAGATCGACCTGTGCATGGTGCTCGGCGCCGGCTGGCCGCTGCACCTGGGCGGCATCTGCCCGTACCTGGACCGCAGCGGGTGGTCCGAGCGCGTGCTGGGCCGACGCCTCCTGGCGCCCGGGACCGCTGACGTCGCCCGGGCCTGAGGCGCCGCGCGGCCGGACCCGCACGACGGGGGTTCGGCCGTGCGGAGGTCGGGCCGTGCGGTCAGGCCGTGCGGAGGTCGGGCCGCGCCCCGGCGGACCTCAGAAGGTCGTCAGGCCGCGGGCGCGGAACTGGCCGCGCACGCGCTCGACGAGGGCGGCGTCGGGCGCCGGCACCCCGTCCAGCTCGTAGCGCAGGCCGAGCTGATCCCACTTGTCCCGCCCCATCTGGTGGAACGGGAGCACCTCGACGCGGGACACGCTCGACAGGCTCGCGACGTACTCGGCGACCGCCTCCACGTTCGCCTCGTCGTCGGTCACGCCGGGGACGAGCACGAAGCGGATCCAGATCTCGGTGCCCCGGGCGGCGAGCCGCCGGCCGAAGTCCAGCGTGGGCTGCAGGTCGCGGCCCGTCACGCGCTTGTAGGTCTCGGGGTCCCCCGACTTCACGTCGAGCAGGACGAGGTCGATGTCGTCGAGCATGGCGTCGGTGCAGTGGGCCCCGAGGTAGCCGGACGTGTCGATCGCCGTGTGCAGGCCCATCTCCTTGGCGCCCCGCAGCATCCGCGCCACGAACGCCGGCTGCATGAGCGGCTCGCCGCCCGAGAGCGTCAGGCCGCCGCCGGTGACCTTGAGCACCGGCACGTAGCGCCGCACGCGGGCCAGCAGCTCGTCGGCCGTGACGGGCTCGCCGCGCCGCATCTCCATCGTGTCGGGGTTGTGGCAGTAGAGGCAGCGCAGGGGGCACCCGGACAGGAACGCCGTCATCCGCGTCCCCGGGCCGTCCACGGCGGTGACGAGCTCCCAGGAGTGCAGCGAGCCGATCTCTCCGGCGCGCATCTGCGCGAACCGGGCCGAGCGGTCCAGGTCGGCCAGCTCCAGGCCCGCCGTGCCGGCCGTCGCGCGCTCGTGCGAGCCGGCCACGACGGGCTCGGTGAGCTCGATCACGGGTGCGCCCTCGACGGTTGCTGTGCTCATGCCTCCATCATGGTCGATCACGGCCCCATAGTCATGGGACGAATGTCCTCGCGCTCCCCACGGCCGCCTCAGACGCCGGCGTCCAGGACCTCGCGCAGCCGCGCGGCGAACGCCTCGGGCTGACCCGGCATGCCGAACTCGTCACCGAGGAAGCCGCCGTGGTTGCTCGGGAAGACCGCGAGCTCACGGCCGAGCGAGGCGGCGAGCGCCTGCGAGGTGCGCCACGTCATCGTGTCGGCGCTCTCGATCCCCGCGGCCACGACGAGCCGCACCGGCGCCGCCGCGAGCGCCGCGACGTCCGGCCGGTAGGCCACCACCGGGTCGGACGCGCCCGACAGCAGGGGGTCGACGCGCGTCCCGTCGTCCTCGCCCGGCATCCCGAACGCGGCCGGGTCGGGGAGCTCGGCGAGGACCGCGGGGGTGAGCTCGCCGGGCCAGGACGTCATGGCAACGAACGCGGCCATGCCCCAGCCCCAGCCCCGCGCGTCGTAGGTGTCCCGGACGCGCCGCCAGAGGTCGGCGGCGTGGTCCGCGTCCGGCAAGACGGCGATCAGGGGCGGCTCGTGGGCGACGACCTGCCGGACGTCCTGCGGGTGGGCGGTGATGAGTGCGAGTGACGTGGTCGCGCCGCCGCTGGAGCCGAACAGGTCGACGGGCCCCGCGCCGAGCGCGGCGACCAGCCGGTGCAGGTCGTCGGCCTGCTGCTCCGGACGCTGCTCGACGCTGCCGTCGCTGCGCACGCTGCGGCCCAGTCCCCTGGGGTCGTACGTGATGACGGTCCGGTCCGGGAAGTACGACGCCAGCGTCCCGAAGCCGCTCGCGTCCATCGGCTGGCCGACGAGCAGCAGCGGCGGGACGCCGTCGGCGGTCGGGAGCGGGCCCCGCACGTCGTACGTCAGGGTCGCGCCCGGCACCTCGAGGGTGTGGGTGCTCGTCGTCGTGGAGGTCATCGCGGGACTCCTGTCGCTCGGCGCCGGACGCTCGTGCGCCCGCCGAGTGTGCCGACTCCCCGCGTCGCGCGAACTCATCGCGGCGTGACGCGCCGACGGGGCGCGGCGCCGTAGCGCCACGCCCCGTCGGGGTCGGTCAGCCGTGCGTCAGAGCGCGCCGTGGAACGTCCGCGACAGCACGTCGAGCTGCTGCTCGCGCGTGAGCCGGACGAAGTTCACGGCGTACCCGGAGACCCGGATGGTCAGCTGCGGGTAGTTCTCCGGGTGCTCCATCGCGTCCTCGAGCGTCTCGCGGTTGAGCACGTTGATGTTCATGTGGAAGCCGTGGGAGACGTCGTACGCGTCGAGCAGACCGACGAGGTTCGTCACCTGCTCGTCACGGTTGCGACCGAGGCCCGAGGGCACGACCGTCGAGGTCAGGGAGATGCCGTCCTGGGCCTCGGAGTACGGCAGCTTCGCGACCGACAGCGCGCTGGCGAGCATGCCGTGCGAGTCGCGCCCGTTCATGGGGTTGGCGCCCGGGGCGAACGGCTCGCCGGCGCGGCGCCCGTCCGGCGTGTTGCCGGTGTGCTTGCCGTAGACGACGTTGGACGTGATGGTCAGGACCGACTGCGTGTGCTTCGCGTTGCGGTACGTCGGCTGGCGCCGCACCTTCTCCATGAAGTCGCGGACGAGCTCGACCGCGATGTCGTCGGCGCGGTCGTCGTCGTTGCCGTAGGTCGGGAACTCGCCCTCGACCTCGTAGTCCACGACGAGCCCGGTCTCGTCCCGGACGGGACGCACCGTGGCGTACTTGATCGCCGACAGCGAGTCGGTCGCGACCGAGAGGCCGGCGATGCCGCACGCGAGCGTCCGCAGGACGGCCCGGTCGTGCAGGGCCATCTCGATGCGCTCGTACGCGTACTTGTCGTGGGACCAGTGGATGCAGTTCAGGGCGTCCACGTAGGTCTGGGCGAGCCAGTCGAGCAGCTTGTCATAGGCCGCCCGCACCTCGTCGTAGTCCAGCACGTCACCGGTGATCGGCGCGGCCAGCGGGGCGATCTGCTTGCCCGACACCTCGTCGCGGCCGCCGTTGATCGCGTACAGCAGGCCCTTGGCGAGGTTGACCCGCGCCCCGAAGAACTGCATCTGCTTGCCGACGGTCATCGCCGAGACGCAGCACGCGATGGCCGCGTCGTCGCCGCACTGCGAGCGGATGAGGTCGTCCGACTCGTACTGGATCGCGGACGTGTCGATGGAGACCTGGGCGCAGAACCGCTTGAAGCCCTCGGGGAGCTTGTGGCTCCAGAACACCGTGAGGTTCGGCTCCGGGGCCGGGCCCAGGTTGTACAGGGTCTGCAGGTAGCGGAAGGACGTGCGCGTCACGAGCGGCCGGCCGTCCTCGCCGAGGCCGCCGATCGACTCGGTGACCCACGTCGGGTCGCCCGAGAAGAGGGCGTCGTACTCGGGCGTGCGCAGGAAGCGGACGATGCGGAGCTTGATGACGAGGTCGTCGATGAGCTCCTGCGCCTGCTCCTCGGTGAGGCGCCCCGCGGCGAGGTCCCGCTCGAGGTAGATGTCGAGGAACGTCGACGTGCGGCCCAGCGACATGGCCGCGCCGTTCTGCTCCTTGACCGCGCCGAGGTAGGCGAAGTAGAGCCACTGGACGGCCTCGCGTGCCGTCCTCGCCGGCCGGGAGATGTCGTAGCCGTAGCTCGCGGCCATCTGCTTGAGCTCGCCGAGGGCGCGGATCTGCTCCGCGTTCTCCTCGCGCTCGCGGATGACGTCCTCGGTCGAACGCTCCATGTCGAGCTCGGCCCGCTCGAGCTTCTTCGCCTCGATCAGGGCGTCGACGCCGTAGAGCGGGACGCGACGGTAGTCGCCGATGATCCGGCCGCGGCCGTAGGCGTCCGGCAGGCCGGTGACGAGGTGCGAGCTGCGCGCGGCACGCACGTCGGGCGGGTAGACGTCGAAGACGCCGGCGTTGTGGGTCTTGCGGTACTCGGTGAAGATCTTCGCCGTCTCGGGGTCGGGCTCGTACCCGTAGGTCTTGAGGGCGTTCTCCACCATGCGCCAGCCGCCGTACGGCATGATCGCGCGCTTGAGCGGCGCGTCCGTCTGCAGGCCGACGATGAGCTCGTTGTCCTTGTCGATGTACCCGGGCGCGTGGGCGGTGATCGACGAGGGCGTCTTCGCGTCGACGTCGTAGACGCCGCGCTCGCGCTCGGCGGGGAACATCTCGCACAGCCGCTTCCAGATGCCCGTGGTGCGCTCGGTCGGCCCGGCGAGGAACGACGCGTCGCCCGAGTACGGGGTGTAGTTGCGCTGGATGAAGTCCCGGACGTCGACCTGGTCCTGCCACGGACCCACGACGAAACCTTGCCACGCACGCTGCGGGGCGTCGGGCTCGGGCTGGACGACCGTTGTGGTGTCTGCGGTGATGGCCATGCGCGCTGCGCTCCTCCGTGGTCGGTCTCTGACATCGTCGACGCTACGCGTCAATTCATGGGACGACCTGGGACCTTCGACTCCTCGTGCCGGTCGAGGGCCCACGGCTCATCGCGTGCGGAGCTGCCCGAGGACGTCCTGCGCCACGTCCGGCGCCCGGAGCCGCAGCTGCTCCACCAGCTGCGAGCGCGTCGCGTGGTCGAGGAACCCCAGCGGGATGCCGACGGGCTGGACCGGCACCGTCAGGCCGGCCTCGGCGCACCGCTGCGCGAGCATCGCACCGACACCCCCCTCGACGAGCCCGTCCTCGATGACCACGACGTGGTCGTGCTCCCCCGCCAGCTTGACCAGGGTCGTGGGCACGGGCAGCACCCAGAGCGGGTCGACGACGCTCACGGCGTGGCCCTCGGCCGCCAGCAGGGCGCCGACCTCCACGGCGGTGTGCGCCATCGGGCCGACGCCGACCACGAGCACCGACGCGGCGGGCTCACCGCCGTCCGGCACGTGCCGGGCGAGCACGTCCACCTGCTCGAGGCTCTCGACCGCCGGCAGGGCGTCCGGGAGCGGACCCTTGGGGTAGCGCACGACCGTCGGCGCGTCGTCGACGTCCACCGCGGCACGCAGCGCGGCCCGCAGGCGCTCCTCGTCGCGCGGGGCCGCCAGGCGCAGGCCTGGCACGACGCGCAGCAGCGCCATGTCCCACATGCCGTTGTGGCTCGCCCCGTCGTCCCCGGTCAGGCCGGCGCGGTCGAGCACGAAGGTGACGCCGGCACGGTGCAGCGCCACGTCCATGAGCACCTGGTCGAACGCGCGGTTGAGGAACGTCGCGTAGAGCGCGACGACCGGGTGCAGTCCCGCGTAGGCCATGCCCGCGGCGGACGTCACGGCGTGCTGCTCCGCGATGCCGACGTCGAACGCGCGGTCGGGGAACTCCGCCGCGAAGGGCGCGAGCCCGACGGGCTGGAGCATCGCGGCGCTGAGGGCGACGACGTCGGGCCGCCGACGGCCGATCGCGACCATCTCGTCGGCGAAGACCGAGGTCCAGCCGAACCGCGACGGCGCGACGGGCAGGCCCGTCTCGGGGTGGATCTTGCCCACGGCGTGGAACCGGTCCGCGACGTCCTGCTCGGCGGGGACGTAGCCCCGGCCCTTCTCGGTGATGACGTGCACGATCACCGGGCCGCCGAAGGCGCGCGCCCGGCGCAGCGCGTGCTCGACCTGGCCGACGTCGTGCCCGTCGACGGGCCCGACGTACTTGATGCCGAGGTCCTCGAACATGCCCTGCGGCGCGACGACGTCCTTGATGCCCTTCTTCAGGCCGTGCAGCGCCTCGTACGCGAGACGGCCGGGCGGGCCGGAGCGACGCAGGGTGCGCTTGCCCCACGCGAGCACGTCCTCGTAGCCGCGGGTCGTGCGCAGCACGTCGAGGTGGTGCGCCAGGCCGCCGATGGTGGGGTCGTAGGACCGGCCGTTGTCGTTGACCACGATGACGAGCCGGCGGTCCTGGCCGGACGCGATGTTGTTCAGCGCCTCCCACGCCATGCCGCCGGTCAGCGCCCCGTCGCCGATCACCGCGACGACGTGGCGGTCGGTGCGGCCCTGGAGCGCGTTGGCGCGCGCGATCCCGTCGGCCCAGCTCAGCGCGGTCGAGGCGTGCGAGTTCTCGACCACGTCGTGCTCGGACTCCGTGCGGCTGGGGTAGCCGGACAGCCCGCCGCGGCGGCGCAGCTCGGAGAAGTCGGCGCGCCCCGTGAGGATCTTGTGGACGTAGGACTGGTGGCCGGTGTCGAACACCAGCGTGTCCCGCGGGGACTCGAACACGCGGTGCAGCGCGACCGTCAGCTCGACCACGCCGAGGTTCGGACCGAGGTGCCCGCCCGTGCGGGACACGGACTGGATGAGGAACTCGCGGATCTCGCGGGCGAGCGCGTCGAGCTGCGCGGGTCGCAACGCACGGAGCGCGGCCGGCGAGGTGATCCCGGGCAGGAGAGGCATCTCGACATCGTACGGCGCGCGCCCGGTGGAGGGCCCGCGGGGCGGCACCCTGCCGCGCGCGCGACGCGCTCCGTACGCTGTCGGCATGCGCTTCCTGCCCGGCCACCAGCCGACCGCCGACCTCACCTACGGCGACGCGTTCCTCGTCCCCTCACGCTCGGAGGTGACGTCACGGTTCGACGTCGACCTCGCCACGCAGGACGGCACCGGCACCACCGTCCCCGTCGTCGTCGCCAACATGACGGCGGTGTCCGGGCGACGCATGGCCGAGACCGTCGCCCGGCGCGGCGGCCTGGCGATCATCCCCCAGGACATCCCGGTCGACGTGGTCGCCGACGTCGTGGCCACCGTCAAGGCCCGCCACACCGTGCTGGAGAGCCCGGTCCTCGTCTCCCCGACGGACACCGTGCACACCGCCCTGACCCTCATCGGCAAGCGCGCGCACGGCGCCGCCGTGGTCGTCGCCGACGGGCGGCCGGTCGGGGTCGTGACCGAGGCCGACTGCAGCGGCGTCGACCGCTTCACCCAGGTCGGCGAGGTGATGACGCCGGACCCCACGGTGGTCGAGGCGAGCGTCGTCTCGGCGCCGGACGGCCTGGAGCGGGCGTTCGAGCAGCTGCACCGCTCGCGCCGCCGCTTCGTGCCCGTCGTCGCCGAGGGTGTCCTGGTCGGCGTGCTGACGCGCAAGGGCGCGCTGCGCAGCTCCATCTACGCCCCCGCCCTGGACGCCGCAGGACGCCTGCGCGTCGGCGCCGCTGTCGGCATCAACGGCGACGTGCGCGGCAAGGCCGCGGCGCTGCTCGACGCCGGCGTCGACGTGCTCGTGGTGGACACCGCGCACGGCCACCAGCGCAAGATGCTCGAGGCCCTCGCGGCGGTGCGCGGCCTGTCACCGGGCGTCCCCGTGGTGGCGGGCAACGTCGTCACCGCGGAGGGCACCCGCGACCTGGTCGAGGCGGGCGCGGACATCGTCAAGGTCGGCGTGGGCCCTGGCGCGATGTGCACGACGCGCATGATGACCGCCGTCGGGCGCCCGCAGCTCTCCGCGGTCCTAGACTGCGCGGCCGAGGCGCGTCGCCTCGGCGCCCACGTGTGGGCCGACGGCGGCGTGCGGCACCCGCGCGACGTCGCGCTCGCGCTCGCCGCTGGCGCGTCGCAGGTGATGATCGGCTCCTGGTTCGCGGGCACGCACGAGAGCCCGGGCGACCTGCATGCGGACGGCGACGGCCGGCTGTACAAGGAGAGCTTCGGGATGGCGTCGGCGCGCGCGGTCGCGGCCCGCACCGTCGGGGGCTCGGCGTTCGAGCGCGCGCGCAAGGGCCTGTACGAGGAGGGCATCTCGTCCTCCCGGATGTACCTCGACCCGCGGCGCCCGGGCGTCGAGGACCTCCTCGACCAGATCACCTCCGGCCTGCGCAGCGCGCTGACCTACACGGGGGCGACGACGCTCGAGGAGTTCACCGAGCGCGCGGTCGTCGGGGTGCAGTCGGCGGCGGGCTACGACGAGGGCCGGCCCCTCCCGCACGGCTGGTGAGCACCGGACCCGCCCGCGAGCGGCTCGCCGAGCTCGCGGCCCGCGGCCTGGCGTGGCCCGGCTGGCCGACCCCCGAGGCCGCGTCGCGGCCGGCGGCGGTGCTCGTGCTGTTCGGGGCGCTCGACCGGGTCGACGCCCGGCACCGGTCGGACGCCGTCCCCGCCGACCTGGACCTGCTGCTCGTGGGTCGCGCCTCCTCCCTCACGCACCACGCGGGCGAGGTGGCCTTCCCCGGAGGCCGCATCGACCCGACCGACGGCGGTCCGGTCGACGCCGCCCTGCGGGAGGCGGCCGAGGAGACCGGCCTCGACCCGGGCGGCGTCGAGGTGCTCGGCACGCTCGGCGAGCTCTCCCTGCCCGTGAGCCGCCACCGGGTGACCCCCGTGCTGGCGTGGTGGGCGCGGCCGTCGCCGGTGGGCGTGGTCGACCGTCAGGAGTCCGCCCACGTGTTCCGGGCGCCCGTCGCCGACCTCCTGGACCCCGCCCACCGCCGCACGGCCACGGTCGGCTCGCCGCCGCGGCCCCGGGGCCCCGCCTTCGTGGTGGGCGACCACCTCGTGTGGGGCTTCACGGCGCTCGTCGTCGACCGCCTGTTCGACGAGCTCGGCTGGACGGAGCCCTGGGACCGCGGCCGGACGGTCTCGGCGAGGCCCTGACCGCGGGGCGCATTCGCGTCCCCGCCCCTAGGCTCGGCCCGTGACCCCCGAGCGCCCCACCACCCGCGAGGCGGGCGCGCGCCGGGGTCGGCACCGTCACCGGCCCACGCGGCCGGTCCTCGTGCTCCAGCACGCGCCGTGGGAGGGGCCGGGACTGGTGGCCCGCGTGCTCGGCGACCACCAGCGCACCACGCGGATCGTCCTCGACGAGGAGCACCCGGACCTGCCGGCGCCGGCAGACCTCGCGGGAGTCGTCGTCATGGGCGGCCCGATGAGCGCCGACGACGACGAGCGCTACCCCGGCCTGCGCGCCGAGCGCCGGCTGCTCGCGGACGCCGTGGACGCCGACGTGCCGGTGCTGGGCATCTGCCTCGGGATGCAGCTGCTCGCCCGCGCCCTCGGCGCACCCGTGCACCGGGCCCACGGCACCGAGATCGGGTTCGCCCCGGTCGAGGTGGTCGAGCACGACCCGGTCCTGGCGCCCCTCGGGCAGCGGCCCACCGTGCTGCACTGGCACAGCGACGCCGCCGACCTGCCGACGGGCGCGACGCTCCTCGCGAGCACGCCCGCGACCCCGGTGCAGGCGTTCCGGGCCGGCAGCGCGCTCGGGCTCCAGTTCCACCTGGAGGTCGACGCCGACCTCCTGCGCACCTGGCTCGCGACCCCCGAGATGGCGACGGACCTGGCCACGCACCGCGTCCGCGACCTCGCCGCCCGGGCACCCGCGGTGCTGGGCACGCTCGTCCCGCCGGCCCTCGCGGGGCTCGAGCGGTTCGCCGCCGCGGCGGCGGCGCGCGGCTGACCGCCGCGCGTCCTATCCCGGGGCGCCGGCCGCCGCCTTGACCACCAGCTCGTGGTCAAGGCCAAGGAACGCCCCGTACCGGGCGGCGCCGGCCGCCAGCGCCCGGTGCGCGGACGGCGCGAGGGGCGCGAACGGGTCGACCTCGAACCGGACCCGCGCCCCGGTCGTCCGCCGCATCCAGCCCACCATCTGGCCGTCGACCAGGGCCATACCGGTGCTGGCCTCGCGCCCGCGCGGCACGCGACCCGCGGTGTCGAGGAGCCTGCGGGTGTCCTGGTAGCCGCGGTAGGTCTCGTCGAAGATCTGCAGCAGGTGCCCGTCGGGACGGGGCGGCGACGTCGGTGCGGCGCCGCCCGGCGCGTGCCAGTACGTGCGCCCCTCGTGGACGAACGACTCCAGCCGGTCCCGCACCACACCGATCCCCCGCCGCACCTGCGTGACGGTGACCGTCGCCCAGTACGCGAGGTCACGCTCGGTCGCGGGGCCATGGCCCGCGAAGTACCGCCACGCGAGCTCGCCGAGCGCCTCGTCGCGCTCGCGGGGCGCCGTCGGTGGCACCCGGTCCTCGAACCGCGCGTAGGTGTGACGCCCGTCGGCGGGACGCCCGCTGCACACCAGGCGGTCGGTCTCCGCGAGCCCCATGAGCAGCATCAGCGCGCGTCCCGAGATCGGCACCCCCCGGTGGGCGAGCGCCGTGGCCACCTGCTCGCGGGTGCTGTGGGGTGCGGCACCGAGGACGTCGACGACGTCGGCGAGCGCTCGGTCCGTCCGCCCGGGCGACCAGCCCTCGTCCGCGAGCTGCCGCGTGAACAGCGGCCGGATCGCGGGCGCGGTGAGCGCGACGAGCCAGCCCACGTCGGCCGCGGACACGAAGTGCCACGTGGGGCGCAGGACGTGGGTGCGGATCACCGCGCCGCTGTCGAGCAGTCCCGCCAGGTCGGTGGCCTCACGCGCGACGGTCCGCGACGCCACGCCCCAGGCCGCCTGCGCGGGGTTCTCCGCCTGCACGGCGAGCAGCCCTGCGACGACGCCGGTCGCGGACGCGGCGTGCGGGGCGGCGAGGCGCTGGGTCACCAGTCGCCACCGTGCCAGGTCGGCGTCGGTCGTGGACACCCCCCGAGCCTAGGCACACCGGCCGGCCCCGCCCAGGGCCGCTTCCGTGGTCCCTCAGACCACCGGCGCGTGATCCCGGATCGCCGCGACGACCTTCGCGAGGTTCTTCTTGTTCTTGCCGAAGTCGATCAGCGTGGTGGGCAGCGCGCTCTCGCTGTGCAGGTGCACGACCGAGCCGTGCGTCCCGTGACCGATCGTGGCGCGGATCTTCTCGCCCCAGCTCGCCCAGCTCACCCCGACGGTGCCGTTCATGATGCCGCCGCCCCCGGCAACGCCCTCGAGCCCGGCCTGCACGAAGGCCTGGTAGACCGCTGCCTCCGCCTGCTCCGGCGGAAGCGCCACCTCGATGATCTGGGTTGCCGAGCCTGCCACTGGTCCTCCTTCGCCGGGTGCCGCGCCGGCTCCTGCCGGTCGCGCGACGAGGAGACTGCCACACGGCACGCGCGACCGCGAGCGGACACCCCGGGACGACGCGGGCCGCCGCCACCAGCGGTGGCGACGGCCCGGGTCGAGCGTCCTGCGGCCCTCAGGCGGGCGTCACGCGCCCACGAGCGAGCGGAGGACGTACTGCAGGATGCCGCCGTTGCGGTAGTAGTCCGCCTCGCCGGGGGTGTCGATCCGCACGACCGCCTCGATCTCGGTCACCGTCCCGTCCGCCTTGGTGGCCCGCACCGTGAGGGTGCTCGGCGTCGTGCCCTCGTTGAGCGCCGTGACGCCCGCGATGTCGAAGGTCTCCGTGCCGTCGAGGCCGAGGGAGTCGGCCGTCTCGCCCGCCGGGAACTGGAGCGGCAGCACGCCCATGCCGATGAGGTTCGAGCGGTGGATCCGCTCGAAGCTCTCGGCGATCACGGCCCGGACGCCGAGCAGGCTCGTGCCCTTGGCCGCCCAGTCCCGCGACGAGCCGGAGCCGTACTCCTTGCCGCCGAGGATGACGAGCGGGACGCCGGCCTCGGCGTAGGCCTGGGCG
Organism: Actinotalea sp. JY-7876; assembly: GCF_014042015.1. Taxonomy (NCBI): domain Bacteria; kingdom Bacillati; phylum Actinomycetota; class Actinomycetes; order Micrococcales; family Cellulomonadaceae; genus Actinotalea; species Actinotalea sp. JY-7876. The sequence goes on from NZ_CP059493.1 coordinate 1,955,221, forward strand.
GCGTCGTAGATCGTCGTCTGCTCGCCGGTCAGGTGGTTGACCGTGAAGCCGCCCTCGACGCCCGGCACCAGCTGGTTGCGGAGCCGGATGTTGGCGAAGGTGCCGCGGATCATGACCTCGTGGTTCCCGCGGCGCGAGCCGTAGGAGTTGAAGTCACGACGCTCGACCCCGTGCTCGGCGAGGTAGCGACCGGCCGGGCTGTCCGCCTTGATCGCACCGGCGGGGCTGATGTGGTCGGTCGTCACGGAGTCGCCGAGCTTGGCGAGCACGCGGGCCCCGGAGATGTCCGTCACCGGCTCCGGCGTCGCGGCCATGCCGTCGAAGTACGGGGGCTTGCGGACGTAGGTCGACTCCGCGTCCCACTCGAACGTGCTGCCCTCGGGCGTCGGCAGCGAGCGCCACCGCTCGTCGCCCGCGAACACGTCGGCGTAGTCGGCCGTGAACATCGCGCGGTCGATCGACGAGTCGATCGTCGCCTGCACCTCGTCCGGCGCGGGCCAGATGTCGCGCAGGAAGACCTGCTCCCCCGCCTCCGTGGTGCCCAGCGGCTCGTTCTCGAAGTCGAAGTCCATCGTGCCGGCCAGCGCGTAGGCGATCACCAGCGGCGGCGACGCGAGGTAGTTCATCTTCACGTCGGGGTTGATGCGGCCCTCGAAGTTCCGGTTGCCGGACAGAACCGAGACGACGGACAGGTCGTGCTCGTTGACGACCGCCGAGACCTCCTCGGGCAGCGGGCCCGAGTTGCCGATGCAGGTCGCGCAGCCGTAGCCGACCAGGTGGAACCCGAGCTTCTCGAGGTACGGCCACAGGCCGGCCTTCTCGTAGTAGTCCGTGACGACCTTCGAGCCCGGCGCCATCGAGGTCTTCACCCACGGCTTGGCGGTCAGGCCCTTGGCGACGGCGTTCTTCGCCAGCAGCGCGGCGGCGAGCATCACCGACGGGTTCGAGGTGTTGGTGCACGACGTGATCGAGGCGATGACCACGTGACCGTGGTCGAGCTCGGTCGCCGTGCCGTCCGCGAGCGTGAGCGACACCTTCCTGTGCGGGCGCCGCGCGCTGTCACCGTTCGGCACCTGCGCCGGGGCGTCGGAGGCGTCGGTGTGCTCGCCGGCCGCGATGGGGTCCGAGGCCGGGAACGTCTCGTCGACCGACTCGTCCAGGCCGGTGAAGGGCGCCGCCTCGGCGTCGTCGACGTAGTCGAGGATGCTCGTGGCGAAGGACTCCTTCGCGTCGGTCAGCTCGATGCGGTCCTGCGGGCGCTTCGGCCCGGCGATCGACGGGACGACCGTGGACAGGTCCAGCTCGAGGTACTCGGAGAAGACCGGCTCCACGTACTGCGGCGACGACGGGTCGTGCCAGAGGCCCTGCTCCTTGGCGTACGCCTCGACGAGCGCCACCTGGTCGTCCGACCGGCCGGTGAGGCGCAGGTAGTCCATCGTCACGCCGTCGATCGGGAAGATCGCGCAGGTCGAGCCGAACTCGGGGCTCATGTTGCCGATCGTGGCGCGGTTGGCCAGCGGCACCTGCGCGACGCCGTCGCCGTAGAACTCGACGAACTTGCCCACGACGCCGTGCTGACGCAGCTGCTGGGTGATCGTCAGGACGACGTCCGTCGCGGTGACGCCCGAGGGGATGGCGCCCGAGAGCTTGAAGCCGACGACGCGCGGGATGAGCATCGAGACCGGCTGACCGAGCATCGCCGCCTCGGCCTCGATGCCGCCGACGCCCCAGCCGAGCACGCCCAGGCCGTTGACCATCGTCGTGTGGGAGTCGGTGCCGACGCACGTGTCGGGGTAGGCGCGCAGGACGCCGCCGACCTCACGCGTCATCACGACGCGCGCCAGGTACTCGATGTTGACCTGGTGGACGATGCCGGTGCCGGGCGGGACGACCTTGAAGTCGTCGAAGGCCGTCTGGCCCCAGCGCAGGAACTGGTAGCGCTCGAAGTTGCGCTGGTACTCGAGCTCCACGTTGCGCTCGAACGCGTCGCGGCGGCCGGCGACGTCGATCTGGACCGAGTGGTCGATGACGAGCTCGGCGGGGGCGAGCGGGTTGATGCGGGCGGGGTCGCCACCGAGGTCGGCGACCGCCTCGCGCATGGTGGCGAGGTCCACGACGCACGGCACCCCGGTGAAGTCCTGCATCACGACGCGGCCGGGCGTGAACTGGATCTCGGTGCTCGGCTCGGCGGACGGCTCCCAGGCCGCGACCGCGCGCACGTGGTCGGCGGTGATGTTGGCGCCGTCCTCGGTGCGCAGCAGGTTCTCGGCGAGGATCTTGAGGCTGTACGGGAGGCGCTCCAGGCCCGGCACGGCGGCCAGCCGGTAGATCTCGTACGAGGCTCCCCCGACCTCCAGGGTGCCCTTCGACCCGAACGTGTCGACGCTGCTCACGGCTGCTCCTTCGTGGTTCGTCCCCCGCGGGACGGCGATCGCCGGCAGGGGTTGCGGCGGGTCGTGGGACCCGCCGCGGACGTCCGCAGACCTCTGCGGGCAGGCTATCTCGCAGCCGCTCCGCCGAGATATCTCGACGTCAAGATATCTTACCCTGCCGACGGCGGGGCATCGAGCGGCGAGCGGTCCAGGACCGCCACGCACTCGACGTGGTGGGTCATCGGGAACAGGTCGAACGCGCGCAGGTCGCCGAGCGCGTAGCCGTGTCCCGCGAGGTACGCGACGTCGCGGGCCAGCGCCGCGGGGTCGCACGCCACGTAGACGATGCGCTCGGGCTCCAGGGCCGCGATCGCGGCCACCACGTCGCGCCCCGCGCCGACGCGCGGCGGGTCCAGCACCACCACGTCGGCGCGCGCGACGGCACCGGAGGCCAGCACGCCGGCCACCGGCCCGTGGTGCAGCTCGACCTGGGGGTGCTCGTGGACGTTGCGGCGCGCATCCTTGACCGCGCGCTCGTCGCCCTCGACCGCGACGACGCGTCCGGCGTCGCCGACCAGGTCCGCGAGGGGCAGCGTGAGCAGGCCGGCACCGGAGTACAGGTCCACGACGGTGGCGCCGGGACGCTCCCCCACGGCGCGGACGACCGCCTCCGCGAGCACGGTGGGCGCCGCGCGGTGGACCTGCCAGAAGCCGTCACCCGCGACCCGCCACGTGTAGGTCCGCCCGGCGACCTGCGCGCGCTCGCGCACCGCGGTGCGGGCGTTGGGCCGCCGGTCGGCGCCCTTCTCGGTCCACGGCTCGCCGTCGACCACGACGAGCGGCGCGTCGCCGCCCACGGGCGCGACGGCGGTGATCCGCGCCCCGGCGGGCCACCGGCGCTCGAACAGGCCAAGCCCTCGGATCTCGTCGACCGCGAGCGGCATGTCCGTCAGCGGCACGACCTCGTGCGTGCGGGGCCGGTGCATGCCGGCGCGGCCCTGGCCGTCGACGACCAGCTCGACGCGCGTGCGCCATCCCCAGCCGCCCGCGTCGTCGTCGCCCGGTGCCGGCTCGACGACGACGTCGCGCTCGAGGTGCGCGAGGCGGCGCAGCTGCTCGGCGACGACGGCCGCCTTCCACCGCCGCTGCGCGGGCAGCGCGACGTGCGCGAGGTCCGCGCCGCCGACGCCGCCGGGGCCGGCCTGCTCCCACGTCACCGGGACGCGGTCCGGGCTCGCCTCGAGCACCTCCACGGCGTCCGCGCGCCAGAACGTCGCCCCCTCGCGGCCGTCCGTCACCACGGCCCGCACCGTCTCCCCCGGCAGGCTGTGGCTGACGAACACCACCCGGCCCTCGTGGCGCGCGACGCAGATGCCGCCGTGCGCGACGGGGCCGACCTCGAGGACGACGTGCTCGCCGTCGTGCTCGCCGGGCCCGCGCGGGGGGCGCGCGGCACGGGACGGCCGGGGGCGGGGCGTGCGGCCGGGACGCCGCTGCGGCCCGGTCACGGCGTGGTCCCCTGCTGCGCGACCTGCACGGACGACTCCAGCTGCCACGGCACGGAGGCCACGACGACGCCCGGCGTGAACAGCAGCCGGCCCTTGAGGCGCAGTGCGCTCTGATTGTGCAAGAGGTGCTCCCACCAGTGCCCGACGACGTACTCGGGGATGTAGACGACGACCAGGTCGCGAGGACTCTCGCGCCGGATGGACTTGACGTAGCCGAGGATCGGCCGGGTGATCTCGCGGAACGGCGAGTCGAGGACCTTGAGCGCCACGGGCAGGCCGAGCCGCTCCCACTCCTCGCGCAGCGTCGCCACGTCCTGCGGCTCCACGCTGACGGTCACGGCCTCCAGCACGGACGGGCGCGACGCCCGCGCGTACGCGATCGCCCGCATGGTCGGCTTGTGGAGCCGCGAGACCAGCACGATCGCATGGACCCGGCTCGGCAGCGCACGCGCCGCGGCCTCGTCGTCGCCCAGCGCGAGCTCGCGCTGCACCGAGTCGTAGTGGCGCCGGATGCCCTGCATGAGGACGAAGACGACGGCCATCGCGAGGATCGCGATCCACGCGCCCCGCGTGAACTTGGTGACGAGCACGACCACCAGGACCGTGCCCGTCAGGCCGAGGCCGACGGCGTTGATCGCGCGGGACCGGCGCATGTGCGCCCGGGCCCGGGCCTCCGGCTCGGTGCGGAGCTCGCGGTTCCAGTGCCGCACCATGCCGAGCTGGCTGAGCGTGAACGAGACGAAGACGCCGACGATGTAGAGCTGGATCAGCCGGGTGACCTGGGCGTCGAACGCCCAGATGAGGACGATCGCCCCGGCGGCCAGCGTGAGGATGCCGTTGGAGAAGGCGAGCCGGTCGCCGCGCGTGTGCAGCTGGCGCGGCAGGAAGCCGTCCCGCGCCAGGATGGACCCGAGCACCGGGAAGCCGTTGAACGCCGTGTTGGCGGCGAGCACGAGGATCAGCCCCGTCACGACGGCCACGAACACGACGAGCCACGGCGCCCCGGCGAAGATCGTCTCCGACAGCTGCACGATCACCGGGTGCTGCACGTAGTCCTCGCCGACGGGGACGCCGTCGCGGAGCAGCTGCTCCGCGGGGAACTCGACGTAGTGGACGTGCGTGGCCTGGGCCAGCAGCAGGATCGACATGATGAACGTCGTCGACAGCGCGCCCAGCAGGAGCAGCGTGGTGGCGGCGTTGCGGCTCTTGGGCTTGGTGAAGGCCGGCACGCCGTTGCTGATGGCCTCGACCCCGGTGAGGGCGGCGCTGCCGGACGCGAACGCGCGCAGCACGAGCAGCGCGCCGCCCAGCCCGACGAGGCCGGCCTCGTACCCGGCCTCCGGCAGCACCTCGAGCGAGGCCGTCTCCGCGAGCGGCAGCGTCCCGGTCGCCGCCTTGACGGCGCCGACGATCGCGAGCGTCCCGAGCGCCGCCATGAACAGGTAGGTGGGGACCGCGAACGCCCGGCCGGACTCCTTGACCCCGCGCAGGTTGGCCAGGGCCAGGAGCAGCACCACGCCGACGGCGACCGGCACCTCGTGCCCGCGCAGGGCCGGGATCGCCGACGCGGCGTACTGGGCGCCCGAGGAGATCGACACCGCCACGGTCAGCACGTAGTCCACGAGCAGGGCGCTCGCGACGGAGACGCCCGCCCGCGGGCCGAGGTTGACGGTCGCGACCTCGTAGTCGCCGCCCCCCGACGGGTACGCGTGGACGTTCTGCCGGTACGACGCGACGACGACTCCGAGGACCACGGCGACCGCCACGCCCACCCAGGGCGAGACGAGCGTCGCGCCGAGACCCGCGATCGCGAGGGTCAGCAGGATCTCGTCCGGGGCGTACGCGACGGAGGACAGGGCGTCCGAGGCGAAGACCGGCAGGGCGATGCGCTTCGGCAGGAGCGTGTGGCCGAGCCGGTCGCTGCGGACCGGCCGGCCCAGCAGCAGACGTTTCGCCGCATCCGCGATGTCCGACACGATCCACCATCCTAGGGCCGCAGGGGCCGCCCACGGGCGTCGGGCGCCGTCGCGGCGCCGGAGGTATACCGTCACCATCTGTGCACTTCGTCATCATGGGCTGCGGCCGCGTCGGCGCCACGCTCGCCCAGTCGCTGGAGGGTCGCGGGCACTCCGTCGCCGTGATCGACCAGAACCCCGACGCGTTCCGCCGGCTGGAGCAGAGCTTCTCCGGCAAGCGCGTCACCGGACTCGGCTTCGACCGGCAGACGCTGGTCCAGGCGGGCGTGGAGGAGGCGTACGCCTTCGCCGCCGTCTCCGACGGCGACAACTCCAACATCCTGGCGGCGCGCGTCGTGCGCGAGACCTACGGCGTGGGCAACGTGGTCGCCCGGATCTACGACCCCCACCGCGCCGAGATCTACCAGCGCCTCGGCATCCCGACGGTCGCGACGGTCCGCTGGACGGCGGACCAGGTGCTGCGGCGCATGCTCCCCATGGGTGCCACCGACGAGTACCGCGACGCGTCGGGCCAGGTGATCATGGCCCAGATGGACGTGCACCCGGGGTGGGTCGGCCAGCCGCTCCGCCGGCTCGAGGCCGCGACCGGCGCCCGCGTCGCCTACCTGACCCGCTACGGCGACGGGGTGCTGCCGGGGCCGACCTCGGTCCTGCAGGAGAACGACGTCGTGCACGTCCTGGTCATGGCGACCGACCTGGCCAAGGTCGAGCGGATCCTCACCCGCGTCCCCCCGGAGGTGGACTGATGCGCGTCGTCATCGCCGGAGCCGGATCGGTCGGGCGGTCCATCGCGACCGAGCTGATCGCCGCGGAGCACGAGGTCACGATCATCGACAAGCAGCCGTCCGCGATGCGCGTCGCCTCGGTCGCCGAGGCGGAGTGGCTGCTCGCCGACGCGTGCGAGCTGTCCACCCTGACCCAGGCGAAGGCCGACGAGTGCGACGTCATCGTCGCGGCGACCGGCGACGACAAGGTCAATCTCGTGGTCTCGCTCCTCGCGAAGACCGAGTACGGGGTGCCCCGCACGGTCGCGCGCGTCAACAACCCGAAGAACGAGTGGATGTTCGACGAGGCGTGGGGCGTGGACGTCGCCGTCTCCACGCCGCGGATCATGACCGCGATGGTCGAGGAGGCCGTCGCCGTCGGCGACCTCGTCAAGATCTTCACCTTCCACCAGTCGGGTGCCGACATCCTCGAGGTGACCCTGCCGGAGGACTCGCCCCTGGTGGGCACGCGCGTGGGTCAGGTGGTCTGGCCGCCCGACACGGTCCTGGCGGCCGTGGTGCGCGGCACGACGCCGATCGCCCCGAGCCCCGACGACACGCTCGAGGCGCGCGACGAGCTCCTCATCGTGGCGGGGTCGCAGGCCGATCCGGCTGCTCTGCACGACCTCGTGGTGAGCCGACCAGCAGCCACGTGAGCCACAGGCCGAGCGCGAACAGCGGCACGCCCATGACCAGCCGGGCGGTACCCAGCCAGCCCACGGCGTCGGCGCCCTGCAGGTAGAGCGGCAGCTGCACGGCCAGGCGTGCGCCGAAGAGGACGGCCCAGAGCCACGTGGCCAGGACGTAGCGCCGCCGCAGCGCCGCGGCGCCCGCGTCGACCCGCCAGGACATGTCCTGTCCGCGCAGGAGGCTGACGACGACGCCGACCGCCGGCCAGCGCGCCAGGACGGAGACGACCGCGCCCACGCACCAGGCGACGTTGACCCACAGGCCCCACGCGAAGTAGTCCTGCGCCTCGCCCGTACGCCAGGCCCAGACCACGCCGATGGCGACCCCGAGCACGCCCGAGAAGGCCTGGGTGGCCGGCGTGCGCTGCGCGAGCCGCACGACGACCGCGAGCAGGGCGAGACCCAGCGCGACGACGAGGGCGGGCACGAGCTCGCGGGTCGCGACGAAGACCACCACGAACAGCAGACCCGGCGCACCCGACTCGACGACCCCGCGCCAGCCGCCGACCGCGTCGGCGAACGAGAACTCGTCGGCGGCCAGGGCGGTGACGCCCCGTCCCGGGGCGACGCCGGAGCGGGCCCGCTCCGCCTGCGGGGACTCGGGCTCGCCCGCCGGACTACTCACCGGGCCTCGGCGCGAGCTCGTAGCGCGGGTTGAACATCGTCGGCCGCCCGGACTGCGCGCACACCAGGCCCTCGGCGCGCAGCCGTCGGCCGGGGTCGATCCCGTGGATGCTGCGCCGCCCCAGCCAGACGAGCGTCAGGCTGCCGCTGCCGTCGTAGAGCTCGGCCTCGAGCGCGGGCACCGTCGTGCGCGGGCGCAGCGTGACCGAGCGGATGACACCCGAGACCACGGCCCGGCGGCGGTCCTGGAGCTCCGCCACGGAGGCGCACCCCTGCCGGCGCGTCTCGCGCTGCTCCTCGTCGGCCTCGAGCTGCGCCTGCGACGCGACCATGCCGTGCAGCAGCGCCTTGAGCGCCATCAGTGCACCTCGGTGATCTCGGGGCCGCGCGTGAGGGGGTCGAGCGTCGGGGCGGGAGCGGCGCCCGGCGGGACGACCGCGGCCACCGGCCGCTGACCGGGCATCGTCAGGGGCAGCAGGTCGCGCGGCACGCGCGGCTCGGGGCCGCGGACCACGACGACGTCGGCGAAGACGGCCTCGAGCTCCTCGGCCTCCGCCGGCTCCACGGCCGCCCGGCCGGTGATGACGCCGCGCAGGAACCAGCGCGGGCCGTCGTGGCCGATGAAGCGCGCGGGCCGGTGGCCCGTGCGCCCCTCGGGCGTGCGCACGGGCAGGCGCGCGAGGAGCTCGCGACCGAAGGGGCCCGGCACGTCGTCGGCGGATCCGCCCTGCTTGACGACGGACTCGGCGATCTCCGCGCGGATGTCGTCCCACACGCCCTCGGTGCGCGGCGCGGCGAACACCTGGAGCTGGAGCGCGGAGCCGTGGAGCGACACGGCCGCGGCGCTCACGATCTTCGACGACTTCTCGATCTCCATCCGGAGCTCCATGCCCTCGCGCCCGGGCAGCCACAGGGCGCCGAGGTCGATCCGGCGGCCGCGCTCGGGGACCTCGCCCGAGTCCCAGGGGCCACGCTCCCGGGCGGGGACGTCACCGGGCACCACGTCCGCCTCGGCGGCCTGCGCCGAGGGCTCCGCCGACGACTCCGTCGACCGCTTGCCTCGTCCGAACACACCCACGCCTGCTGCCTCCTGGAACCTGGACACGCACTCACCACGACACTAGACGCCTCGGGCGGCGCCTCCTACCCGTCGGCGCCGTCCGCGCCCGGCGTGGCGGCCCCGGCAGGTCCGGCGGGTCCGCCGCCCGTGGACCCGAAGCCGCCGGCCCCGCGGTGCGACCCCGGCAGGCGCTCGGCGCGCACGAAGCGCGCCCGCCCGACGCGCTGGACCACGAGCTGCGCGATGCGGTCCCCGCGCCGCAGGTGGACCGCCGTCGTCGGGTCGGTGTTGAGCAGCGTCACCTGGATCTCGCCGCGGTAGCCCGCGTCCACCGTCCCGGGCGCGTTGACCACCGTCACGCCGTGGTCGCGCGCCAGGCCGGAGCGCGGGTGGACGAACGCGGCCCAGCCGTCCGGCAGCGCGATGCTCACGCCCGTGGGGACCGTCGCGCGGGCGAGCGGCGCGAGGTCGACGTCGACGCGCGCCACGAGGTCGGCGCCCGCGTCCCCGGGGTGGGCGTACGTGGGCTCCGGGAGCCCGTCGTCGAGCATGACGAGCAGGACCTCGACGGGGTGAGGGCGGTTGTCCACGACGCCCGAGCCTAGTGCCGCCCCACGTCCCGCGGGCTGAGACCATGGAGGCATGGCGCCCCACTCGACCGACGTGCTCCACCGTGAACGGCTCTGGCCCGGGCCGCTGGGGTGGTGCTTCGTGATCGGCTTCGCCGTCCTCATGGTCATCGCCCTGCTGCCCGTGCGCGGGGACGTCGCGCTGGTCGGGGGCGTCGTCTCGCTCCTGGTCGCGATCGCGGCGGCCGTGCGCACCAGCGCGCCCGTCGAGGTCGCGGGCGGCGAGCTGCGGGCCGGGCGGGCGCACATCCCCGTCGCCCTCCTGGGGGCGGCCCGCGTGCTCGACCGCGACGGGGTCCGCGCGCAGCTCGGCCCCGGGTCCGACGCGCGCACCTACGTGTGCCTGCGCGCGTGGATCCCCGGGGCCGTGGTGGTCGTCGTCGACGACCCGCAGGACCCGACGCCGGCGTGGGTGGTCTCCACCCGCCGGCCCCAGGCCCTCGTGGCCGCGCTGGACGCGGCCCGTCGCTCAGGTCAGGCGGCGCACTCCGAGCAGATCGGCTGACCGTTCTTGTCGCCGGCCAGCTGGCTGCGGTGGTGCACCAGGAAGCAGCTGCCGCAGGTGAACTCGTCGGCCTGCCGCGGCAGGACGCGGACGGAGAGCTCCTCGCCCGACAGGTCCGCGCCCGGGAGCTCGAACCCTTCGGCCGCTTCCGTCTCGTCCTCGTCGACCACCCCGGAGTTCTTGTCGGAGCGACGCGCCTGCAGTTCCTGCAGCGAGTCCTCGGAGAGGTCTTCCTCGGTCTTGCGAGGGGCGTCGTAGTCGGTTGCCATCAGGCGTCACACACTCCGTGTCGTTCTCGCGCCGCGCGGTCGCGCGGTCGCCGGTACGTAATCAATGCACGACACGGCCCGAATGTTCCCGAGGGCTGGTCGGCCTGGGGATTGTGCCCCACTCACGGCAGGCCGCGCACATGGCCCCCCGCGGGACCGTAGCCAACCCGCACAACTCGGGCAACCGGAGGTGCGAGGAGCGCGCGATCCGGGTCGCGAGGGGTCAGGCGTCGTCGGTGTCCGCGTCCAGACCCTCGAGCAGCGCGACCAGCGCGCCCACCGTCTCGGGTGGGCCCGCGACCGTCATGGCGGTCGACGCCGGCGCCCCCCGCAGGCCGGTGACGAGCGCCCCGGCCTCCTCGGCGACCAGCGACGCCGCCGCGAGGTCCCAGGGCGCCAGCCCTCGCTCGAAGTACGCGTCCAGGCCGCCGCCCGCGAGGGTGCACAGGTCCATCGCCGCCGAGCCGATCCGGCGGATGTCCCGCACGCGGGGCAGCACGTCGGCGATGACGCGCGCCTGGACGCGGCGCCGCTCCACGGTGTAGCCGAAGCCCGTCCCGACGAGGCTCTGCGCGAGCGGGACGGGGCCGTTGACGCGCAGCGGCACGCCGTCGAGGAACGCGCCCCCGCCGCGCACCGCGGTCCACGTCCGCCCGTCCGCCACGGCGTGCACGCACGCGGCCTGGACCGTCCACCGGCCGGGCTCGGGCGGGCCCGTCACGGCGGCGACGCTCACCGCGTACGCCGGGATCCCGTAGAGGTAGTTCACCGTGCCGTCGATCGGGTCCAGGACCCACGTCACCCCCGTGGTCCCGCCGACGTGCCCCTCCTCCTCGCCGAGCACGCCGTCGTCGGGGCGCTCCGTGGCGAGGATCCGGCGCAGCAGCGCCTCGGACGCGAGGTCCATGGCGGTGACCACGTCGGCGAGGCTCGACTTGGTGCCGGCGACATCCACCTGCCGCGGCCGGCCGTCGCGCACCAGCGCGCCCGCCTCCCGGGCGAGGCGCTCGGCGAGGCGGCCCAGGCCGACGACGTCGGGCCCGTCGGGGTGCGGGGCGGCGCCACGGGTCGGAGGGGACGGTGGCTGTGCGGCGCTCATCGACCCATCCTGCCGCCGCAGGCGCGCCCGCCGCACCACGCCCGGTCCGGCGGCACACCGGTCCGCCTCCCCGGCCGGGCGGCCGGCAGGTGGCACCCTCGTGGCAGGAGGTGCCATGAGCGAGCTGCGACTGGTAGGGCTGCACGAGGACGGCGAGCACGTCGTCCTCGAGGGAGTGGACGGTCAGCGCTTCAGCCTGCCCATCGACGACGCGCTGCGGGCGGCGGTGCGCCGGGACCGGCCCCAGCTCGAGCAGGTGCGGGCCGAGCAGAGCGGCACGCTGCCCCCGCGGGAGATCCAGGCGCGCATCCGCGCCGGTGCCACGGCCGAGGAGCTGGCCGAGGACTCGGGCATGCCGCTGCCGGCCGTGCGCCGGTACGAGGGTCCGGTGCTCGCCGAGCGCGAGTTCGTCGCCACGCAGGCACGCGGCACGCGCATCGGCCACGACCCCGGCGCACCGGTCCTGGGAGACCTGGTCACCGACCGCCTCGCCACGCGCGGGGTCGCCGGCTCGTCGATCCGCTGGGACGCGTTCCGCGGCGGCAGCGCCGGCCCGTGGACCGTCGAGGTCGCGTTCGACGTCGCCGGCACGTCGCGGTCCGCGCGGTGGACCTTCGAGCCGTCGGCGCGCGTCCTGCGCGCCGTGGACGACGAGGCGCGCTGGCTGAGCGAGACCGAGCTGGCGCAAGGCCCGATCCCCCGCCGTCACCTCTCGGCGGTTCCCGGTGAGGTCTTCGACGTCGAGGTCGACGACGCGCTGCGCCCGCTGCTCGCGTCCGTCGACCAGCCCGCCGCCGCGGCACCGCACGCGCCGGACCCGACACACCTGCTGCTCGACGACCTGTCGGGGCGCCGCGGCGTGCGTCAGCCCCTCGACGAGCCGTCGGACGCGCACACCGACGACCCGGAGGACGACGGCGAGGACTTCGAGGGCTTCGGGCCGCAGCACGCGTTCGACTTCGAGCGCCCCGGGTCGACGACACCGGGCCCGGTCCCCGCGGCCCACCCGCCGGCCTCGCGACCCGATCTCGCGACGGACGCGACGGTGCTCGAGCTGCCGCCGTCGGCGCGCCGCCGGCCCGTGGCGGACGACGCGTCCACCCCCGCGGTCGCCGCGCCCGACGCGCCGACGCCCCCGGCCGGAGAGGCCGACGTCCCCCCGCCGCTGGCCCGGCGCTCGCGCCGGGGCCGCGCGAGCGTGCCGAGCTGGGACGAGATCGTCTTCGGCGCCAAGCCCGAGTAGGGCGGCCGGCTCAGAACGGGAGCGTGTCGGGGACCTGCGCCGTCGCGCGCGCCGCGACGCTCGTCATCCGGCGCATGTGGTGCCGGCGGCACAGCACCTCGTACGCGACGTGCGCCTGCCGGCCACCGGGCCCCGTGTCGCCGACGACGACCTGCTCGCCCTCGACGACCATGACGCCGTCCACGATGCGCGCGTTGTGGGTCGCCCGGGCCCCGCACCAGCACAGCGACTGCACCTGGAGCACCTCGACCCGGTCCGCGAGCTCGATGAGCCGCGCCGCGCCGGGGAAGAGCCGGGTCCGGAAGTCCGCCGTGATGCCGAACGCGTAGACGTCCACGCCCAGCTCGTCGACCAGCTGCGCGAGCTGCTCGACCTGGCGCGGCGAGTAGAACTGGGCCTCGTCGCACACGAGGTAGTCGACGCGCTCCCCGCGGCTGCGCCGCACCACGACCTCGTCCCAGAAGTCGGTGTCGTCGCGCACCTCCACGGCGCTGTGCCGCAGCCCCAGGCGCGAGGAGAGCACGTCGGTGCCCGCGCGGTCGTCACGCGTGAAGATGACGCCGCCGCGCCCGCGGGCCGCGTGGTTGTGGTCGAGCTGGAGCGCGAGCGTGGACTTCCCGCAGTCCATCGTCCCGCTGAAGAAGACGAGCTCCGCCATGGGTCCCTCTCAGCCGGTCACGATCAGCGGCACCAGCATCTCGCCCGGCGTGAGCGAGCCGTGCATGCCCTTGAGGGTGAGCGAGTGCGGCGTCTGGGTCCGCGAGTCGACGACACCGGCCCGACCCCGCGCGGCGACCACCACGTCGCCCACGAGCGCGTCGACGTGCTCGGCCACGGGCCCGAACCACCCGGCGGCCACCGCGTCGTCGTGCAGCGCCACGAGCGCGCGGTCGCCGAGGACCTGGCGCCACCGCGCCGCGACGTCGGGCGCGGTCCCGGGGCGCACGTGCACGTGGCTCGCGCGCGGCTCCCCCGCCACCAGGACGACGTCGCGCGCGAGCGCGGGCGTCGTGGCGACGTCCACGAGCAGGCCGTGGTCGACGTCGACCATCCCGTGGTCCGCGGTGACCAGCAGCAGCGTCCCGGCCGGGAGGGAGCGCGCCAGGCGCGCGAGCTCGCGGTCGACCTCGGCCAGCGCGTCGCCCCACTCCGGCGACCGCCAGCCGAACTGGTGGCCCGCCTTGTCGACGTCGCGCCAGTACAGGTACACCAGGCCGGGCGCGGACAGCTCGTACAGCGCGGCGTCCACGCGGTCCTCGAGGCGCTCGGCGCGCACGAAGCTCGCCCCGCGCAGGGCCGCCTCCGTCAGGCCGGAGCCGGCGAAGTTGGCCGGGCCGACGAAGCTCACGGGGGCGCCCGCCGCCGCGAGCCGCTCGAAGACGGTCTCCTCACGCTGCCAGGAGGTCGCCTCCCCGGCGCCCTCCCACGAGATCAGGTTGGCGAGCCCTCCGGTCTCGGGGTTGCGCACGGTGTAGCCGATCAGCCCCGTGCGGCCGGGGGCGCACCCGGTGCCGAACAGGCCCATCGAGGCCGCGGTCGTCGACGGGTAGCCCGAGGTCAGGGTGCGCGCCCCTGCGAGGTGCGAGCGCAGGAACGGCGCATGACCGGCGCGCTCGGTGAGCATCTCGTGGCCGAGGCCGTCGACGAGCACGACGCAGACCCGCGACGCGTCCGGCAGGTCGAGGCGCGCCTGCGCCTCCGCGGCGCCGTCGGGCAGGCGGTCGAGGTCCAGCCCGAGCGGACGGGCGAGCGCCGCCGCCGCGCCGGGCAGGACGGCGTCCAGGCACCAGCCGCCGTAGTCGGGACTGACGAAGCCGGCCGCGGCGAAGGCACCGGCCACGACGTCGGTGGTGGTCACCGGGCCCCCGCGCTGGCGGCGGACAGGGCTCGGGCGAAGTCCACGGCGGCCCGGACGGCCTCGGCGCCCTCGGCCTGCGCCGAGACCCGCACGACGACGTCGTCCGGGGAGCTGGTGCCGGTGAGCCCGTGGTCGGCGTCGCACGACGGGTCGCCGCACGTCGCGGGCTCGAGGTCGATCCGCCGGACCGCTCCCCACCCGAGCGCGAGGGTGAGCTCGGCGGGCACGGCGCCCGCGCGGTGCTTCTCGGGCACCGGCACCACGTGGGTCAGCGCGACCGTGTGCAGGTGGGCCAGCGGGACGGACTCCGTGGTCGCCGACGCGCTCGCCGACGGGTGCTCCGAGTCGGCGGGGTGGTCGTCGACGTGCGCGAGGACCAGCCGGGTCGGGGTCAGCACGAGGACCGTGACGTGGCGGCGCACCTCGGTCGAGTCGAAGGTGGTCTCCGGATGGACGAGGTGCCCGACGACCGGCTCGCCCGCGAGCGCGACGTCCAGGACGTCGCCCACGAGCTCCGGGTAGTAGCCCGCGTGGTGCAGGCTGCGGCGAAGGTCGGTCATGGCTCCGGGCATCTGCCCATCCTTCCACCGATCGGGACCCCGGTGGTGCTCCTCCCCGGGCGGCCGGGCGCCTACTGCGGCAGGGCGCGGCGCCCGGCGTCGGCGCGGCCGGCCCGGCCGACCTCGACGCGGGCCGCGAGCACGGCCGCGCCGTCCTGGGACACCAGCACGGGGTGCAGCTCGACGCTGCGGACCTCCGGCAGGTCGTCCGCGAGCACGGCGACCCGCCCGAGCACGTCCACGAGCGCCGCGACGTCGAGCGCCGGGAGCCCGCGGTAGCCGAAGAGCCGCGGCGCGGCGCGCACGCTGCGCACCATCTCCTCCACGTCGACATCGGTCAGCGGCGCGACGGCGTGCGACAGGTCGCCGAGCAGGTCGACCGCGTCACCCGCGAGGCCGAACGAGACGACGGGGCCGAAGCGCGGGTCCTCGGACGAGCGGATCACGCACGCGGCGCCGCTGCGTGCCATCCGCTGCACCTCGAAGGGGCTGCCGGCGGCGAGGGGACCCAGCCCGGTCCGCATCTGGTCGAACGCCTCGCGCAGCGCGTCGGGGCCCGTGAGCCCGAGCCGGACCCCGCCGAGGTCGATCCGGTGCCGCAGGTGCGGGGCCGTGCTCTTGAGCACCACCGGCCACCCGAGGCGCTCGGCGGCGGCGACGGCCTCGTCGGCGTCCGCCACCCGCTCGGTCCGCCACAGCGTGACCCCGTAGTGCCCCAGGAGCTCGCTCGTGCGGTCCGGGTCGAGGACCACCGCGGCGTCCTCGTCCTCGTCGACGGGCCGGCCCGGCTCTGTGCGGGCCCCCGCGAGGGCGTCGGCGACCAGGCGACGCGCGGCGGAGCGGTCCACGCCCGGCGGGTCCAGCGGGTGGCCGTGGTCCCGCGCGCGCCACGCGGCGTAGCGGACGGCGGCGGCGAGCGCGGCGACGCCGTCCTCGGGCGCCGCGTACGCGGGGACCGACCAGGTCCGGCCCTCGGCGTCGGTGGCCGTCAGCGCGGGCGTGATGCCGCTGAGACCGAGCACGCACGCGACGGTCGTGCGGCCCGAGCCCGCGGCGGCTCGCGCGACCGCGGCCGCGACACGGGGGTCCGGCGCGCCGAGGGTGGGGACGTGGACGACGACCACGACGTCGGTCCCGGGGTCGGCGTAGACCTCGCTCAGCGTGGCGTCGAGGAGCCGCAGCTCCTCCTCCGTCTCCCCCGCCGAGAGGATGGCGCGCCGGTCCACCACCGTCAGGCCGGCCGAGGACGCCGCCTCCGCGACGAGGGCGGCCATGGGCTCGGACCCGGTGAGCACGGCCACCCGGCGGCCGCGGGGCAGCGGCTGGTGCGCGAAGAGCTGCGCCGCGTCGAGCAGCGCGTGCTGGCTCTCGACGCGCACGACGCCGGACTGGCGCAGCACCTCGTCGAGCGCGCGCCGCGGCACGCGCGTGGTGCGCAGCGCGTGGCCGGCGGGCACGACGTGCCCGGAGCGCCCGGCGGTCAGCACGACGAGCGGCTTGCCGGAGGCGAGCCGGCGGGCGACGCGGGCGAACTTGCGGGGGTTCCCGATCGACTCGAGGTAGAGCCCGACCACCTGCGTCGCGTCGTCCTGGGTCCAGAACTGCATCAGGTCGTTGCCGGACACGTCGGCGCGGTTGCCCGAGGAGACGAAGGTCGACAGGCCGAGGCCGCGGCGTCGCGCCGAGGCGAGCAGCCCGACCGCCAGCGGCGCGGACTGGCAGAACAGCGCCAGGCTCCCCGGCTGCGGCAGCGCCGGGGTGAGCGAGGCGTTGACCGTGGGCGCGGGGTCGCCGCCCCCGGCGCCGTCACCGGACGCACCCGGGCGCGCCGACGCGTCGCCGTGGCGGAAGAAGCCGAACGACGCCGGGCCGAGCACGCGCATCCCCGCGCCGTGCGCCGCCCGCACGAGCGCCCGCTGGTGCGCGAGGCCGTCGGGTCCCGTCTCGGCGAACCCGCCCGTCAGCACGACGACGCCGTGGGCCCCGAGCCGTGCGCAGCGCCGCACGACGTCGGCGGCGCGCTCGGCGGCGACGGCCAGGACGAGCAGGTCGACCCGGCCGGGCACGGTCGCGACGTCGTCGTGGACCAGCGCGCCGGCGGCGTCGTCCGCCGTCAGTCCGACCACGTGGACGACGGGGCGCAGGACGCCGTCGGCGTCACCCGCGCCCACGGCGGGCGGGTCGCCCGGCGCACCGGTGCCGCGCAGGTGCGCGACCACGGCGAGGGCCGGTGCGCGCGTGCCCGGGCCGCCGTCCGTGACGACGAGCACCGACGCGGGGGTGAGCAGGGCGCGGACGCTGCGCGCCTCCGCCCGGTGCTCGCGGTCGGCCATGACGGCGAGCGAGCGCTCGGTGGGGTCCAGGTCGAACGACACGGTGACGATGCCGTCGTCGAGGTGCTGGCGCACGACGTAGCCGGCGACGCGGAACACACCGAGCATCTGCCCGTTCTGCGGCAGCACCTCGGCCGTGAAGCGCCGGATGCCCCGTTCGCGCGCCGCCGCCGCGAGGTGCTCCAGCAGCACGGAACCCAGCCCGCGGCCGTGGTGGTCGTCCGCGACGTTGAAGGCGACCTCGGCCTCGGCCGGGCCGGTCCGGTCGTAGCGGGCGACGGCGATGATGCGCTCGCCGCCCTCGTCCTCGGGCGCGTCGGTGACCGCGACGAGCGCGACCCGGTCGTGGTGGTCGACCTGCGTGAACCGGGTGAGATCCCGCTCGGGCAGCCGCTCCAGCTGGGCGAAGAAGCGGAAGTACGTCGAGCGCTCGGACTGCGCCACGTGGAAGGCCTGCAGCCGAGCCGCGTCCTGCGTGCGGATGGGCCGCACGTGCGCGGTGCTGCCGTCACGCAGGACGACGTCGGCCTCCCAGTGACGGGGGTAGCCCGGCGCCGTGCTCCCAGCCGGGCCCGCCGCGTCGCTCACCGGCCCAGGCTAGCCGCCGGGCGCGTCGCGGGACCGGGACCGGCGCGCCAGCAGCGACAATGGGACGTCCGCCCCGCACGAACCGAGGAGCCCCGCCGCCGATGGCCCGCCGAACCCCAGACGCGCCTGTCGGACCCGTCGCCGAGAACATCGTCGAGATCGACGTCCAGGCGGAGATGGAGGGCTCGTTCCTCGAGTACGCGTACTCGGTCATCTACGCGCGGGCCCTGCCCGACGCGCGCGACGGCCTCAAGCCCGTGCAGCGCCGCATCCTCTACCAGATGGCCGACATGGGCCTGCGCCCCGACCGGGCCCACGTGAAGTCCGCCCGCGTGGTGGGCGAGGTCATGGGCAAGCTCCACCCCCACGGCGACACGGCGATCTACGACGCGCTGGTCCGCATGGCCCAGCCGTTCTCCCTGCGCCTGCCCCTCATCGACGGCCACGGCAACTTCGGCTCCCTCGACGACGGCCCCGCGGCCCCGCGCTACACCGAGGCGCGCCTGGCCTCTGCCGCCATGGCGATGGTGACCGACCTCGACGAGGACGTCGTCGACTTCGGCCCCAACTACGACAACAAGCTGACCCAGCCCGAGGTCCTGCCCTCCGCGCTGCCGAACCTCCTCGTCAACGGCGCCTCGGGGATCGCCGTCGGCATGGCCACCAACATGGCGCCGCACAACCTCGTCGAGGTCGTCGCCGCGGCGCGCCACCTCGTGGCGAACCCCCACGCGACGCTCGAGGACCTCATGCGGTTCGTCCCCGGGCCGGACCTGCCGACCGGCGGCAAGATCGTCGGCCTCGAGGGCGTGCGCGAGGCGTACCGCACGGGGCGCGGCACCTTCCGCACGCGCGCGACCGCGCGGATCGAGAACGTCACGCCCCGCCGCAAGGGGATCGTCGTCACCGAGCTCCCCTACCTCGTCGGTCCCGAGAAGGTGATCGAGAAGATCAAGGAGGCGGTCCAGGCCAAGAAGCTGGGCGGCATCACGGCGGTCACCGACCTCACCGACCGCACCCACGGGCTCCGGCTCGTCATCGAGGTCAAGAGCGGCTTCGACCCCGAGGCCGTGCTCGAGCACCTGTACCGCTACACGCCGATGGAGGACTCCTTCGGCATCAACAACGTCGCGCTGGTCGACGGCCAGCCGCGCACCCTCGGCCTGCGGGACATGCTCGAGGTCTGGGTCAGCCACCGGCTCACGGTGGTGCGGCGGCGCACCGCGCACCGGCTCGCGCGGCGCCTCGAGCGGCTGCACCTCGTCGAGGGCCTGCTCGTCGCGATCCTCGACATCGACGAGGTCATCCAGGTGATCCGGGCGTCGGACACCGCCGAGGTCGCGCGCGAGCGCCTCATGAGCGTCTTCGACCTGTCCACGCAGCAGTCCGAGTACATCCTCGAGCTGCGGCTGCGGCGGCTCACGCGGTTCTCGCGGATCGAGCTGGAGAAGGAGGCCGAGCAGCTGCGTCGCGAGATCGCCGAGCTGGAGGCGATCCTCGCCGACGACGCGCTGCTGCGGACCGTGGTGAGCGACGAGATGGCGAAGGTCGCCGCCACCTTCGGCACGCCGCGCCGCACCATCCTGCTCGAGCACGCCGGGGGGTCCGGCGTGGTCGGAGCGCCCGCCGCCCGCACCGCGCCGCTCGAGATCGCCGACGCCCCCTGCTGGGCGCTGCTCTCCGGCACGGGCCTCCTCGCCCGTACCGCCGACGAGACCGAGCCGGCGCGCGAGGGCCGCCGCGCCGCGCACGACGTCGTCGCCTCGCGGGTGCTGACCTCCACGCGCGGCGAGATCGGGGCGGTGACGAACCGGGGCCGCGTGCTGCGCCTGCCGGTGCTGGACCTGCCCGGCATGCCGCCGACGGACGGTCCCCCGTCGCTCTCGGGCGGCGTGCCCGTCAGCGAGGTGCTCGAGCTCGGGCCCGGTGAGCGCGTCCTCGCCCTGGTCGGCCTCGACGCGGACAGCCCGACGCTGGCGCTGGGCACCGCGGGCGGCGTCGTCAAGCGCGTGGTGAGCGAGCAGGCGCCGAGCCGCGACGCGTGGGACGTCATCGGCCTGCGCGACGGCGACGAGGTGGTGGGCGCCACCGTGGTCGGGGACGACGACGAGCTCGTGCTGGTCACGAGCGACGCCCAGCTGCTGCACTTCGGGGCGGCCGCGGTGCGGCCGCAGGGCCGCCCGGCCGGCGGGATGACGGGGATCAAGCTCGCGCCCGGCGAGCGCGTGGTCTTCTTCGGCGCGGTCCCCGCGGGGACGCCCGAGGCGGTCGTCGTCACGGTCGCCGGGACCTCCGGCGCGCTGGCGGGCACGCAGCCCGGCGCCGCCAAGGTCACGCCGTTCGACGCGTACCCCGCCAAGGGTCGCGCGACCGGCGGCGTGCGGGCGCAGCGCTTCCTGCGGGGCGAGGACACGCTCCTGCTCGCCTGGGTCGGGCCGGCGCCCGTCCGGGCGACGGGCTCGGCCGGTCAGGCCCTCGAGCTGCCGCCCCTCGACCCGCGCCGCGACGGCAGCGGCGTCGCGCTGCCCGCCCCGCTGCACGCCGTCGGCTGACCGCGGGGCCGGCGCCTCGCGGGACCGCCGGCCCGGCAGGGCTCAGAGCTCGACGCTGTACAGGACCTCGCCGTGGGTGGCCTCGTAGCCCAGACGCTCGTACATGCCGTGGGCGCCGGACGGGTTGGCGGTGTCGACCCCTAGGCACGCGTACTGCATGCCGTCCGCCCGGTACGCCGTCATCGCCCGCGCCAGGAGCGCCGTGCCCAGACCGGTCCCGCGCGCCGCGCGGCGGACGCCCAGCAGCTCCGTGTAGCCGGAGGTGTACCCGTCCGCGGCCCAGTCGTCCTCGTAACGGCCCGAGATCAGGTACCCCAGGACCTCGTCCCCGTCGCCGAGCGCCACGAAGCTCCACGTGGGCGCGAAGTGCGGGCCGTGCCGCCACGTCTCCGGCGTCCGCGGCTCGGAGCCCCAGTGGTCGGCGGCGAAGGCCTCGTTGTGCGCGCGCCGCACCGCGTCGTCGAGCTCCGGCTCCCAGCCGACGACGCGCACGCCGGCGGGCACCTGGGCGTCCGGGAGCGGCTGGGCGAGGTCGCGGCGCATCTCCGTGTACCAGCGGACCGGGCTGAAGCCCGCGGCGGCCCACAGCCGCCGGTGGTCGCGGGCGGACTCGTCGACGAACACCGCCAGGCGGGCGGGCAGCTCCTTGCCGGACTCCGCCAGCTTCTGCCGACCCCGGCCCTCGAGCCAGCCCACGAGCGCCCGGCCGAGGCCGCGCCCCCGCCACCGCGGGTGCACCCCGCCGCGCAGGAACGCGCGCACCGTGCTCACGTCGCTCGGGAGCACCTCCACGAAGCCGTACGCGCGCATCACGCCGTGGGTGTCGAAGCCGCCCAGGGTGTCGCGCTCCAGGTCCTTCCAGCCGCCCTCGAACATCTCCACGACGTCCTCGTAGGACTCGCGCTGGGGCCGCGCGTCCGCCACCTGGATGGCCTCGATCAGGGCGTGCAGCGCCGTCGCGTCCCGGGCCTGCAGGGGACGCCACGACAGCTCCAGGTGCGCGTGCGGTACCTCGAGGACGTCGGGCGGGTCGGCGCGGACGGCGATCGGCTCGAGCATTGTCACGTGGGAGACCCTAGAGCGTGCCGGCGCTCAGGCGTCGATGCGGGCGCGGTCGAGCTGCGCCGCACCGGCCACGATGAAGTCGCGGCGCGGTCCGACCTCCGAGCCCATGAGGAGCTCGAAGACCGTCTCCGCGGCCGCGGCGTCCTGCGCCGTGACGCGGCGCAGGGTCCGGTGGCGGGGGTCCATCGTCGTCTCCGCGAGCTGGTCCGCGTCCATCTCGCCCAGGCCCTTGTACCGCTGGATGTCCTCCTTGTAGCGGCGCCCGGAGCGCTCGAGCTTCTTCAGCGTCGTCGCCAGCTCGGCCTCGGAGTACGTGTAGACGTACTCGTTCTTGCGCGAGCCGGCGCCGATGACCTCGATGCGGTGCAGGGGCGGGACCGCGGCGTACACGCGTCCGGCGTCGACCAGGGGACGCATGTACCGGAAGAACAGCGTGAGCAGCAGGGTCCGGATGTGGGCGCCGTCGACGTCGGCGTCCGTCATGAGCACGATCTTGCCGTAGCGCGCCGCCTCGAGGTCGAAGCTGCGCCCCGAGCCCGCGCCGAGCACCTGGATGATCGCGGCGCACTCGGCGTTCTTGAGCATGTCCGAGATCGAGGCCTTCTGGACGTTGAGGATCTTGCCGCGGATCGGCAGGAGCGCCTGGAAGTCCGAGCTGCGCGCGAGCTTGGCCGTCCCGAGCGCGCTGTCGCCCTCGACGATGAAGAGCTCGCTGCGCTCGACGTCGTCGCTGCGGCAGTCCGCGAGCTTGGCGGGCAGGGCCGAGGTCTCCAGGGCGTTCTTGCGCCGCGAGATCTCCTTCTGCTTGCGCGCCGAGAGCCGGGCCCGCATCTCGGCGACGACCTTGTCGAGCACGAGGCTGGCCTGGCCCTTGAGGTCGCGCTTGCTCGACGTCAGCAGGGCCGTGAGCTCCGTCTCCACGACCTTGGCGACGATCGCACGGACCGGTCCGGTCCCCAGGACCTCCTTGGTCTGGCCCTCGAACTGCGGCTCCGCCAGGCGGACGGTGACGACCGCGGTGAGGCCGGCGAGGACGTCGTCCTTCTCGATGCGCTCCGACGAGTCCTTCGTGGAGACCTTGAGCCGCCGGGCGTTGAGCTCGACCTGCTTGCGCAGCGTCTTGAGCAGCGCCTGCTCGAAGCCGGCCAGGTGCGTGCCGCCCTTGGGCGTCGCGATGATGTTGACGAACGAGCGGACCTCGGTGTCGTACCCGGTCCCCCACCGCAGCGCGACGTCGACCTCGGTCTCCCGCGTGACCTCCTGCGACATCAGGTGGCCGCGCCCGTCGAGCACGGGCACCGTCTCGGTGAAGGTGCCGGTGCCGGCGAGGTGCCACGTCTGCGTCACGGCCGTGTCGGGCGCCAGGAACTCGACGAAGTCGACGGTCCCGCCGTGGTGGACGAAGGTCTCCTCGTGCGGGCCCTCGGCGCCCGGCGTCCCGGGCAGGCCGCGCTCGTCGCGCACCGTGATCGTCAGCCCCGGCACGAGGAACGTCGTCTGCCGCACGCGCGAGACGAGCTCGTCGTACGAGAACACGGCCGTGCGCGGGAACACCTGGCGGTCGGCCCAGTAGCGCACGCGCGTGCCCGTCCGCGCGCGGGGGACCTTGCCGACGACGGCGAGCTCGGACGCGTCCACGAACGGGGTGAACGGCGCGTCCGGGTCGGCGCCGGCGGCCGGGTCCGCGAACCGGCCGGGCTCGCCGCGGTGGAAGGTCATCCGGTGCGTGCGACCGCCGCGGTCCACCTCGACGTCGAGCCGGGAGGACAGGGCGTTGACCACGCTCGCGCCGACGCCGTGCAGGCCGCCCGACGCCGCGTACGAGCCGCCGCCGAACTTGCCGCCGGCGTGCAGCTTGGTGAAGACGACCTCGACGCCCGAGAGCCCCGTCTTGGGCTCGACGTCGACCGGGATGCCGCGGCCGTTGTCACGCACCTCGACCGAGGAGTCCGCGTGGAGCACGATGTCGATCCGGTCGCAGTGACCGCCCAGCGCCTCGTCGACCGAGTTGTCGATGATCTCCCACAGGCAGTGCATCAGGCCGCGCGAGTCGGTGGTCCCGATGTACATGCCGGGTCGCTTGCGGACCGCCTCCAGCCCCTCGAGCACCGAGAGGTGGCGGGCGGTGTAGCTGGACTCTGACACCGTGCTGGTCACGCCCCGATCCTAGGTGCTGGGCCCGACACGCCCCGGCAGGCGCAACCGGGGCCGGGACCCCGGCCCCGGAGCGCGCGGAGGGACGCGGCTCGGGCACAAGGGACCAACGGACTACGCGGTGAGCGAATATCGCCGCTTCCGGGGGGTCAGGTCGGTGTCGGGGTGGTTGTATGGAGCGGTGACCACGACGACGACCTCCCCGTTGACCGCAGCCGATCGCTGCGACCGCTGCGGCGCTCAGGCATACGTGCGTGTCGTGCTGCCGACCGGCGAGCTCCTCTTCTGCGCCCACCACGGTCGCCGCCACGCGTCCGCGTTCGCGGACGTCGCGGTGAGCGTCCAGGACGAGACCGAGCGGCTCCTCGAGGAGCACGGCGCACCGACCCGCTGACATCCACGACCGCCGCCTGGCGCGGCGACCCGCTCGCACGACGAGCCTCCAGGGCCCGGGACACCGTCCCGGGCCCTGCGTCGTTGATCGGCCTGCGTCGTCCTGTGTCGTCGATGGGCCCCGCGTCGTCGGCCGTTCGCGTCGTAGGCTCTGCTGCCGACCCCGGCGCAGCGCCGCCCGCCGGCGCCCTGCCTCCCCCGCAGCCGCGCTGCCCGCCCCCTGGAGTGACCGTTGGACCTCGTGGACCTGCTCGTCGGACTCGCCATCCTGGTCGGCCTGGTCGGCATCGTCGTGCCGGTGCTGCCGGGGTCCCTGCTCATCGCGGTCGCCCTGCTCGTGTGGGCGATCGACACCGGGACCGTCACCGGCTGGGTCGTGCTCGGCATCGCCCTGCTCCTGCTCGCGGCCGGGTGGGCCGCGACCTACGTCGTCGCGGGCAAGCGGGTCAGCGACGCCGGCGTGCCACGCCGCTCGCTGCTCGTGGCGGGGCTCGCGGGGATCGTGGGCTTCTTCGTGATCCCCGTGATCGGGCTGCTCGTGTTCTTCCCGCTGGCCCTGTTCGGCATGGAGTACCTGCGTCTGCGCGACGTCGCGCAGGCGCGCGGCTCGGCGATGGTCGCGCTCAAGGCGACGGCGCTCGGCATGGTGATCGAGCTCGGTCTGGCGTGCATCGCCGCCGCGACGTGGCTGCTCGCGGCGGTGTTCGGCGGCTGACCCCGCGGTCCGGGCACGTCCGGGACCGGGGGCCCGGCTCAGACCAGCGGCCGCCGACCGGGCTGGCCCACCGGCGCCCGCCCGCGACGCGCGTCGCGCACGAGGAGCACGGCGCCGCCGACGAGGCCGAGCGCCGAGATCGCGACCAGCAGCCCGTCGTAGGAGCCGTGCACGCGGCCGACGACGAGCACGCCCGCGGCCCCGAGCACGGCGAGGGCGGCCAGCACACGGCCGGCCGCCCTCGCGCTCATGCGTGGCACAGGTCAGTCGAGGTAGTCGCGCAGCACCTGCGAACGGCTCGGGTGGCGGAGCTTCGACATGGTCTTGGACTCGATCTGCCGGATCCGCTCGCGCGTCACCCCGTAGACCTTGCCGATCTCGTCGAGCGTCTTGGGCTGCCCGTCCGTGAGGCCGAACCGCATGGACACGACGCCGGCCTCGCGCTCCGAGAGCGTGTCGAGCACCTGGTGCAGCTGCTCCTGCAGGAGCGTGAAGCTCACCGCGTCCGCAGGCACGACGGCCTCGGAGTCCTCGATGAGGTCGCCGAACTCGCTGTCGCCGTCCTCGCCGAGCGGCGTGTGCAGGGAGATGGGCTCGCGGCCGTACTTCTGGACCTCGACGACCTTCTCCGGGGTCATGTCGAGCTCCTTGGCGAGCTCCTCAGGCGTGGGCTCGCGGCCCAGGTCCTGGAGCATCTGCCGCTGCACCCGGGCGAGCTTGTTGATGACCTCGACCATGTGGACCGGGATGCGGATGGTCCGCGCCTGGTCCGCCATCGCGCGGGTGATGGCCTGGCGGATCCACCACGTCGCGTAGGTCGAGAACTTGTAGCCCTTGGTGTAGTCGAACTTCTCGACCGCACGGATGAGGCCGAGGTTGCCCTCCTGGATCAGGTCCAGGAAGAGCATGCCGCGGCCGGTGTAGCGCTTGGCGAGCGAGACGACGAGGCGCAGGTTGGCCTCGAGCAGGTGGTTCTTCGCCCGGCGCCCGTCGGACGCGATCCACTCGAGCTCGCGCCGCAGCTTGGGCTCGAGCTTCGGGTTCGCGGCCAGCTTCTCGTCGGCGAACAGGCCGGCCTCGATCCGCTTGGCGAGCTCGACCTCCTGCTCCGCGTTGAGGAGCGCGACCTTGCCGATCTGCTTGAGGTAGTCCTTGACCGGGTCGGCCGTGGCGCCCGCCGTGACGACCTGCTGCGCCGGGGCGTCGTCGTCGTCGGCGTCGGAGTAGGTGAACCCGGCGTCCTCGGTCTCCTCCTCCTTGGCGGCGGGCTTCGCGGTCGTCTCGCCGTCCTCCGTCGTGCCCGCGTCCTCGGCGTCGCCCTCGACGACGACGACGTCCTCGACCACGACGTCCTCGACGACCACGTCGTCGTCGCCGGGCTCGACGTCGTCCGTGGGCTCCACGTCCTCGCCGCCGGCGGCGGCCTTGGCGGCCGCCTTCGCCTTGGCGGTCGCGGGGCCCTTGGACGCGGCCTTGGCGGCTGCCGGCTTGGCGGCGGCCTTGGCGGTCGCGGACTTCGTGGTGGCGCGCTTCGCCGCGGGCTTGGCCGGCGCGGCGCCGTCCGCCTCGGGCGCGAGGGCGGTCGTGGTGCCGGACCGGCGGGTCGCGGCGGCCGCCACGGCGGGGCGCGTGGGCTCGCTCACGGAGATGCCCGCGTCGGACAGGCCACGCAGGATGCTCCGCAGGCGTGCGGGCGCCACGTCCGCGACCTCGCAGGCGTGGCGCAGGTCCGCTGCGTCGACGGTGCCGTGCGTGTGGCCGCGGCGGACGAGCTCCTGCAGGGCAGGGTGCTCGAACTCACGCGGGAGGGAAGAACGAGAAGAGAGGGATGACACGTAGAACCTTTCGGCAGCGCCAGGCTCGCAGAGATTGGTCCGGGAGTAGACGCACATTGTAACGTCAGGAGGGTCCCGATCCATGCCTCGAAGGCCGTCCGAGTGACGATCCGCGGCGGCGGCAGGGCGCCCGACGGCGCTGCCGGGGGCGCATTCGGGACCTCTGCGGGCGCGCCCGCCACCGCGCCCGGTCCTCAGGACGCGGGTGCTCCCGACGTCGGGAGGCTCAGGACGCAGGCGGCTTGACCGCGAGCACGGGGCACGGCGCGTCCAGCAGGATGCGCTGGGCGTTGGACCCCAGGAGCAGCTTGCCGACCGGGCTGCGCCGGCGCAGGCCGATGACGATGAGCTGGGCACCGCCGGAGCGGGCGGCGTCGATGATGTCCTCGGCGACGTCGCGTCCGCCCGTGGTGCGGCGGACGTCGAGGGCGACCCCGCTGTCGGCCACGCGGGTGCGGAGGTCGGCGGCCTGGGCCTCGAGGTCCGGCGTCTCGCCGCCGAAGCGGTGTCCCCGCTCGCTGAGGACCACCACGAGGTCGACGCCCCGTGCCTTGGCCTCGGCGACGGCCGTGTCGAACGCGGCGTCGCCCTCCGGTGTCGCGACGTAGCCGACCACCACGCTCATCTGTCCTCCTCTGGACTGGCCCAGCGGGAGCGACGCTACCCGATCACGGGACGGCCCACCGACGTGCCCGCACGTCAGCCGCGTGCCGGGCGCAGCCATCCCGGCGGCATGCCCGCCGCCAGCGCCTCGCCGAGCAGCGCGGCGAGCCGGTAGGACGGTTCGACCTCGAGCACCCGCTCGAGCAGCACGGCCGCCCTGGCCCCCTCCCCCTGCCACCACGCGAGGACGCCGAGGAGAGTCAGCGGTGGCGCGAGCGCGCGGCGTGGGCAGTGCGCGGCGACCTGCTCGAGCAGCGCGACGGCGCCGGCGAGCAGCGCCGGGTCCGGCGGCACGCCCGCGACCGGGTCGACGATGGCGTCCAGGGCGGCGCCGACGCCCTCGTCGTGGCCCGCGAGGACGCCGTCCGCGACGGGGCCGCCGTCCGGGACCAGGCTCAGCAGGACGCCGTCGCGGCACCGGACGTCGGCCAGGACCGCCTGCAGGCGTCCCGCGACGACCGTCGTCAGACGCGGGCCGGGCGCGCCGCGCGAACCTCCCGCTCCCGCGGCGGTGCCTCCACGCACCGCCGGAGCCAGCGCACCGGCCGCACGGGCCAGCTCGGCCCGCCACAGGTCCATCCCTTCCCGACGCCACGCGACCAGCTCGGCCGGGTCGACGGCGTCCGCGGCGTGGCGCGACCAGCGGGCCGCGGCGCGACGCGCACTGCGGCGAGCCGCCGCGGGCGCGAGAGGGATCTGCGCCACCTCGGCCCGGGACGCCAGCACCGCGGCGCCCGCGAGGACCATGTGCAGGCCGACCTCGGTGGACTGCAGGTCCGCGAGCGGCCGCCCCTCGGCAGGGCAGCACGCGGCGTCGGCACACCCGGCCGCGTAGTAGCCGGTCGGCCCGACCACCCAGCACTCGACGCCCTGCAGGCGCGGCGCGGCCGCCGCCAGGACGTGGGCCCGCGCGGCGCGGACCTCGGCCGCCGCGTCTGCGCGGGGCCCGCGGGGGTAGAGCACGAGCACCGCGCGGTCGGCGCCGTCGTCCACGAGGTGGGTGACCAGCGAGCGCGCGATGCCGGGCCCCGTCGCGGGGTCCACGAGGTCGGGCAGGTCGACCCGCGCGACGAGCCCGACGCGGCCCCGGTCCCCGCGGAGGCTGACGAGCACGGCGCTGTCGGTGGGACGGAACCCGAGCTGGTACGGCACGAGGGACAGCAGCTCGCGCGGCTCGGCGGTGCGGATGGTCGTCGGCATGGGCCCATCCGAGCCGACCGCGGGGCCGCCGTGGCGCCGGGACCCTCGCGCCTGTGGAGAACCGGGACTGTGGAGAACCGGGACCCCGTGGACCGGCACCGTCGCGGACGGCACCGTCGCGGACCGGCGCCGTCGCGGCCGCCGTGGGTCGGCTGCCCTCGCCTAGGCTGGCCGCGTGCAGCCGCCCCACCCGCTCCCCGGCACCGGCCCGACCACCGGCGACGACGTCCCCGGTGCGGCCACCGCGATCGCTCGCGTGCGGCCCGGCGTGGAGGCCGCCCTGCACGCCCACCTCGAGGACCTCGCCGCCGAGCTCGACGGCATCGGCCCGGACGCCGCGGCCCTGGTGGAGGCCATGACGGCGATGCTCGCCGGGGGCAAGCGCATGCGGGCCGCCCTGTGCTACTGGTCCTGGCGCGCGCACGGGGGCGACGCGGACGACCCGGTGCAGGAGGCGGCGGCGCTGCGCTGCGGCGCGGCCCTCGAGCTCTTCCAGGCGGCCGCCCTGTTCCACGACGACGTCATGGACGGCTCGGACACCCGGCGCGGACGTCCGTCGGCCCACCGCGCCTTCGAGGCGCGCCACGTCGAGCAGGGATGGTCCGGCCCGGCCCACCGGTTCGGGGAGTCGGCCGCGATCCTGCTCGGCGACCTCGCCCTCATCGCGTGCGACCGCGAGCTCACGGCCGCGACCACGCCGCTCGCCCCCGAGCGCGCGCGCGCCGTCCGCGCCGTCTTCGACACGATGCGCACCGAGGTCACGGTGGGCCAGTACCTCGACGTCCTCGCGCAGACGCTGCCCTGGGGCACCGACCCGGCCGCCGACGAGGCCCGGGCCCGGGAGGTGGTGCGCGCCAAGAGCGCCCGGTACAGCGTCGAGCACCCCCTCACGCTCGGCGCGACCCTCGCCGGGGCGGGACCCGACGCCCTCGCGCGGTGCCGCGAGGTCGGCCTGCCGCTCGGCGAGGCGTTCCAGCTGCGCGACGACGTGCTGGGCGTCTTCGGCGAGCCGGCCGCCACGGGCAAGCCCGCCGGCGACGACCTGCGCGAGGGCAAGCGCACGGTGCTCGTCGCGCGCGCGCTCGGGGCGGCCTCCGCCGCCGACCGGGCCCTCGTGCTGGAGCACCTCGGGCGTCAGGACCTCACCGAGCTGGACGTCGAGCGGCTCCGGGCGACCCTGCGCGGGTCCGGCGCCGTCGACGCGGTCGAGGCGCTCATCGACGACCTCGCCGACCCGCCCCTGCGGACCCTGGCCGCCTCGGACCTCGAGCCGGAGGGGCGCGACATGCTCGTCGCCCTCGGCGCCGCCCTGGTCCGCCGCCGCGCCTGAGGGCGGGTCGCCCGCGCGGCGCGGTCGGAGGACCGGAGGGCTAGAGGGCCAGCGCCTGGGCGCGCCGGCGGATCTCCGTCTTGTGCCCCGCGCGCAGCGCGTCCACCGGCGTCGAGGGCCGCGTGGCGCCCGTGCCCAGCGACTCGAGCGAGGGGTCAGGCGTGAACAGCCACGCGACCGTCTCCTCGTCCGAGAACCCGGCGTCGCGCAGCAGGACGAGCGTGCCCTGCAGCGACGGCACGACCTCCCAGCCCGACGCCGTCTCGATGAGGAACTTCGCGGGCACCGCCAGGATGCGCCGCTCCCCCTGGCGCACGGCCAGGAGCTTGTCCTCCTGCAGCAGGCGCCGCACCTTGCCCACGTCCGTGCCGAGCCGCTCGGCGACGTCGGGAAGGGGGAGCCACTCGTCGACCAGGTCCTCGAAAGTCACCTCCCCAGCCTACGGTCACCCGCCCGGACCATGCCGTCGCCTTCCGTCGGCGAGCCGGGCGCGGTAGTTTTCACATCTGTCACACCAGTAACACTGGCAACTTCAGCCCCTCAGGCACCGCAATGGCTCCGGGGGACGGCCGGTCGCACTCCGCTCAACCGAAGGTGAAGCCATGTCGAACGCCGCCGCTCTGCGGTCCCCGTCCCCCACGCGCCGCGTGGCCGGGGGGACCGGCATGACCGTCGCCCTGGCCGTCGCGGGCGTCGCCGCGGGTGCCACCAGCGCGCACGCGCAGGACTACGAGGTGCGCTCGGGCGACACGGTGAGCCACATCGCCCAGCGGACCTCGACCAGCGTGAGCGCCATCGTCGCCGCGAACGGCCTCGACGCCCGGGCGTCGATCCGTGCCGGCCAGCGCCTCGTCATCCCCACCGCGACGGCAGCGGCACCGGCAGCCGTCCCGGCAGCCCCCGCGGTGACCACGCACCACGTGGTCCGCGGCGACACCGTCTCCGGGCTCGCGACGCGCTACGGGACGACGACGGCCTCGATCGTCGCCGCGAACGGCCTGGGCGCCGACGCCATGATCCGCATCGGTCAGGCCCTGACCATCCCGAGCGGCTCCGCCCCGGCCGCCCCCGCGGCGGCCGCGCCCGTCGCCGCGCCGCCCAGCACCACCGGCCACACCGTCGTGGCGGGCGAGACGGTCTCCGGCATCGCGACGCGGTACGGCACGACGACGTCGGCGATCATCAGCGCCAACGGGCTGGGCGCCGACGCGTTCATCCGCGCGGGCCAGACGCTCCAGGTCCCCGGTGCGGGCGCCGCGACCGCCCCGGCGGCCGCGCCGACCACCCAGCTGGTCGGGAACACGTTCGCGGGGCGGACCTACCCGCAGGCCACCGTGGACTCGGCGAACGCCAACAAGGCGGCGCTCCTCGCGGCCGGCGTGCCCAGCAAGGCCGATATGCAGGCGCTGGTCGTCAGCACGGCGCGCACGATGGGCGTCGACCCGGCGCTCGCGCAGGCGATCGCCTTCCAGGAGTCGGGCTTCAACCAGGCGGCCGTCTCCCCCGCCAACGCGATCGGCACGATGCAGGTCATCCCGACCTCCGGCGCCTGGGCCTCCGACCTCGTGGGGCGGCCCCTGAACCTGCTCGACCCCCGGGACAACGTCACGGCGGGCGTGGCCATCCTCAAGCAGCTCGTCGCGACGAGCCCCGACCTGCCGACCGCCATCGCGAGCTACTACCAGGGCCAGGCCGGCGTCCGGAAGTACGGCATGTACGCCGACACGCGGGTCTACGTCGCGAACATCCAGACGCACATGACGCGGTACGCCTGACGGGTTCCGCGGACCGGCTTCCGTAGACTGCCGACGTGGCAGCCACCCTCGCGGACCCCCTCCTCGGTCACCTGATCGACGGACGGTACGAGGTGCTCTCCCGGATCGCGCGGGGCGGCATGGCGACCGTCTACCTCGCCGTCGACCGCCGCCTGGACCGCGAGGTCGCGATCAAGGTGATGCACCCCCACCTCGCGGAGGGCGGGACGGGCGCCGAGTTCGTCGCACGCTTCCGCCGCGAGGCGCGCGCCGCCGCCCGGCTCACGCACCCGGGGCTCGTCGGCGTCTTCGACCAAGGGCTCGACGGCGAGACGAGCTACCTGACGATGGAGTACGTCGAGGGCACCGACCTGCGTCGCCGCCTCACCGACGAGGGCGCCCTGACGGTCGGCGAGACCCTCGACACCCTCACGGCGATCCTCGACGCGCTGGCTGCCGCCCACCGCGTCGGGCTGGTCCACCGGGACGTCAAGCCCGAGAACGTGCTGCTGGCCACCGACGGGCGGATCAAGGTCGCCGACTTCGGGCTCGCACGCGCCGTCACGGAGGTCACCGCGACGACCACCGGGACCGTGCTCGGCACCGTCGCGTACCTGGCACCGGAGCTGGTGGCGCACGGCACCAGCGACACCCGCACGGACGTCTACGCCGTCGGGATCCTCGCGTACGAGATGCTCACCGGCACGCAGCCCTTCACGGGCGCGACGCCGATCCAGATCGCCTACCAGCACGTGAACTCCGACGTGCCCCCGCCCTCGGACGCGGTGACCTGGCTCCCCGCCGAGATCGACGAGCTCGTCGGCGCGCTGGCGGCGAGGGCGCCCGACGAGCGTCCCGTCGACGCCGCCGCGGCGCTCGAGCTCGTGCGCCGCACCCG
This sequence comes from Actinotalea sp. JY-7876, assembly GCF_014042015.1. Taxonomy (NCBI): domain Bacteria; kingdom Bacillati; phylum Actinomycetota; class Actinomycetes; order Micrococcales; family Cellulomonadaceae; genus Actinotalea; species Actinotalea sp. JY-7876. The sequence continues at coordinate 1,987,857 of NZ_CP059493.1, forward strand.
GGAGTCGCTCGACGAGGCCACGCTCGCGCGGCGCGCCGACGTGACGCCGACGGTGGTGGCGGCGCCGCCCCAGGAGGCGGCCGCTCCCCCGCCCGCCCCCGCCGACCCCCACGCGACGCAGACGCTCGACGTCGCCGGCCGGCGCCCGACGGGACGCGCGCCCGCGCCGGACGACGACCAGCCGGGATTCGGCCGGACCATGGCCCTGCCCATCGGCACGGGCCTCGCCGAGCCGGACGTCCTCGTGCCGCGGTCGCGGCGCCGCCACCGGCTCGGGCTCGTCGCCGTGGTGCTGGGCGTGCTGCTGCTGGCCGGCGCCGGGATCTGGTGGTACGCCGCCGAGGGACCGGGCGCCTACACAACGGTCCCGCAGGGCCTCGAGGGCGCGCCGGTGGCCGAGGCCGAGGCGGTGCTCGCCCAGGCGGGGCTCGACGTGAGCCAGGACGAGGCCTTCGACCCGGTCGTCCCGGTCGACCACGTCGTCTCCGCCGACCCGGCCCCGGGCGACCGGGTGCGCAAGGACGGCACCGTGGCCCTGGTCGTCTCCCTCGGGCCCGACCTGCGGACGGTCCCGGAGGGGCTCGTCGGGGCGCCGGCCGCCGACGTCGTCGCCGCGCTCGAGGCCGCCGGGTTCACCGTGCCCGAGCCCGGCCGCGAGCACCACGACGAGGTCCCGCTCGACCACGTCATCAGCGTGGGCGCCGAGCCGCTCAGCGAGCTCCCCGTCGGCACCGAGGTGCCGGTGGTCGTGTCCGACGGCCGCGCGCCGGTCGAGGTCATCAGCGTGGTCGGCGTCGAGCGCGACGCCGCGATCCAGGAGCTCTCCGACCGCGGGCTCACGGTCGTCGAGGCCACCGACTTCTCGATGGACCACCCGGCGGGCACCGTCATGGCGCAGAGCCTGGAGCCCGGCTCGCAGGCGCTGCGGCTCGACGAGATCACGATCACCGTCTCGCAGGGGCCGCCGCTCGCAGCGGTGCCCGAGATCCCCTACGGCGCGGTGGTCAGCGACGCTCGCGCGACGCTCGAGGCCGCCGGTTTCCGCGTCGAGACGGCACGGGCCGCCCCGTACTTCGGGCTCAACCGGGTGCTCGGGCAGGACCCGGCCGCTGGCACGCAGGCGCCGCTCGGCAGCGTCGTGACCCTCACCATCACCTGAGCCCCGACGCACGTCGGCCCCCGCACCGCCGCAGCGGTCGGGGGCCGACGTCGTCCGGTGTCAGGCCTGGCGGATCATCTCCGCCACCTGGAACGCCATCTCGAGCGACTGCTGGTGGTTCAGGCGCGGGTCCACGAGGGTCTCGTAGCGCAGGGCCAGGCCCGCGTCGTCGATCTCCTCGCTGCCGCCGAGGACCTCGGTGACGTCGCCGCCCGTGAGCTCGACGTGCACGCCGCCGGGCACGGTGCCCAGGCCGCGGTGGACCTCGAAGAACCCGCGCACCTCGTCGAGCACGTCCTCGAGGCGGCGGGTCTTGTAGCCGCTCGCGGACGTGATCGTGTTGCCGTGCATCGGGTCGCACACCCACGTGACCGGGCGCCCGGAGGCGTGCACCTTCTCCACGAGACCCGGCAGGGCGTCGCGGATGCGCGACGCACCCATGCGGGTGATGAAGGTCAGCCGGCCGGGGACGTCCGCCGGGTTGAGCCGGTCCATCAGCGCGAGCGCGTCGTCGGCCGACGTCGTCGGGCCGAGCTTCACGCCGATCGGGTTGCGCACGCGGGACAGGAAGTCCACGTGGGCCCCGTCGAGCTGGCGCGTCCGCTCGCCGATCCACAGGAAGTGCGCCGAGCAGTCGTACGGCGTGCCCGTGCGCGAGTCGATCCGCGTCAGGGCCCGCTCGTAGTCGAGCAGGAGCGCCTCGTGGCTCGAGAAGAACTCGACGGTGCGCAGGGCGTCGAAGTCGGCGCCGCACGCCGCCATGAACCGGATCGCGCGGTCGATCTGCGCGGCGGTCTCCTCGTAGCGCGCGTAGGCCGGGTTCGCCAGGAAACCGCGGTTCCACTCGTGCACCCGGCGCAGGTCGGCGAAGCCGCCCGTCGTGAACGCGCGGATGAGGTTGAGCGTCGCCGACGAGCGGTGGTACGCGTCGACCAGGCGGTGCGGGTCCGGCACGCGCGCCTCGGGCGTGAACGGGTGACCGTTGACGGCGTCGCCGCGGTACGCGGGCAGCGTCACGCCCTCGCGCGTCTCGTCGTCCGAGCTGCGCGGCTTGGCGTACTGCCCGGCCATCCGGCCCATCTTGATCACGGGCAGGCTCGCGCCGTACGTGAGGACGACGGCCATCTGGAGGATCGTCTTGATCTTGTTCCGGATGTTGTCGGCGGTGGCCTCGGCGAACGTCTCGGCGCAGTCCCCGCCCTGGAGCAGGAAGGCCTCACCGCGCCCGGCGGCCGCCAGGCGCGCCGTGAGCACGTCCGCCTCGCCGGCGAACACCAGCGGAGGCAGGGCGGCGAGCTCGCCCGTGGCGGCCGCGACGACGTCGGCGTCGGGCCACAGCGGCTGCTGCCGCGCGGGCAGGTCGCGCCACGCGTCCAGCCCCGAGACGACCGTGGGGTCGGGCTCGACGCTCATGACGCGGATGCCGGGACCAGCGGCTGGCCGATGCCCTCGAGGAGCGAGCCGAACCACGGCGCCGACACGTCGAACGCCTTGCCGCCGGCGATGCGCGGGAACGCGATGGCCTTGAGCCGGTCCCCGTCCTCCTCGTCGTGCCCGATCACGCCGGACTCGCCCCGCAGGGCGCACTCGACGGCGTAGTCCGTCATCGACTTGATGAGGCGCAGGTCCTCGGGATTCGCCGCCGCGGCGCGCGAGTAGTAGCCGCTCTTCTGCACCATCGTCTTCTCGGCGCCGAGCAGCTCGGCGAACTGCTTCGCGAACCACTGGCCCGGGTTGATGGTGTCGAGCTTGACGTGACCGAAGGGGTCGCGCTGGACCTGCTCGCCGGCCGCCTCGAGCTGCGCCACGATCTCGTGCATGCCGGCGCCCTCGGACAGGAAGATGTTGACGTTGCCGACGGTGTCCATGACCTCGCGCAGGCGCGCGGCCTCGCCCTCGATGTCGATCGCGAGCTCGGGCAGGAAGACGGCGTGGATGTCCCAGCGCTCGCGCGACAGGCCGATGCTCGGGACCCACTCCTGGGTGTCGAGCCAGCGGCGGTACTCCGCCGCCGCCGCCGCCGTGAGCCACCCGCAGTGCCGCCCCATGACCTCGTGCACGATGAGCATGCGGTTGCCCGAGCGGTGCTCACCGATGATGTTGCGCGCGAAGCCGGCCGCCTCCTCCGCGGCCGTCCAGGCGCCCAGCGACTGCTTGATCGGCACGACGTCGTTGTCGATCGTCTTGGGCAGCCCGACGACGGTCAGCTCGTAGTCGTTCTCGTGCAGGTAGGCCGCGAGGTCCGCCGCCGTCGTGTTCGTGTCGTCCCCGCCGATCGTGTGCAGGACGTCGACGCCGTCGGCCTTGAGCTGCTCGGCCGCGACGTGCAGGGGGTCCTGGCCCTCGCGCACCAGGCCGCGCTTGACGCAGTCCTTCGCGTTGGTGAGCTTGACGCGCGAGTTGCCGATCGGGCTGCCGCCGAAGCGGTGCAGGATCCCGGCCTTGGCGCGCGCCTCGTCGTCGACGACGACCTTGGTGCCGGTGAGCAGGCCGTGGTAGCCGTGCTGGTAGGCGATCAGCTCGACGTCGGGGGCGATCTCCGTGTAGCGCTCGATGAGCCCTCCGACGGCGGAGGACAGGCACGGGGCGAAGCCGCCCGCGGTCAGCAGGGCGACACGACGAACCGACATCTCGGACTCACCTTCTCGTTGATCTGCACAGGGCCCCCACGAGCGTGGGAGCCGACCGGCGGCGCAGCGGCGGGCCCTCGGTCGTGGCGGTCGCCGTGGGCGACACGCTCATCCTACTGAGGGCGGGACCTCGTCCTGGGGCGGGACCGGAACCTGGACGTCGGGCACCGGACGCCCGCCGGGGGCGTGCGGGCGCTCGTCGGCGGGCGCGGCCTCGTCGGGGCTGTGACCGGCCGCGATGCGCGCCTTGGCGGTCGCCGCGTAGAGGTCGACGTACTCCTGGCCCGAGAGGCTCATGAGCGCGTACATGATCTCGTCCGTCACCGAGCGCAGGATGAACCTGTCGTTCTCCATGCCCTTGTACCGGCTGAAGTCGAGCGGCTCGCCGATGACGATCCCGATGCGCATCGGCTTGGGGATCACCTGCCCGATCGGCTGCGCGACGTTGGTCCCCACCATGGCCACGGGGATGACGGGGACGCCCGCCTCCAGGGCGAGCCGGGCCACACCCGTCTTGCCGCGGTACAGGCGCCCGTCCGGGCTGCGCGTGCCCTCGGGGTAGATCCCGAAGAGGCTGCCCTCCTGCAGGATCCGCAGCCCGGTGTTGAGGGCTGCCTCACCGGCCTTGCCGCCCCCGCGGTCCACCGGCACCGTGCCGACCCCGCGGAAGAAGCCCGCCTTGAGCCGGCCCTTGATGCCGGTGCCGTTGAAGTACTCCGCCTTGGCGATGAACTGGATCTTCCGCGACAGGACGAGGGGCAGCACGAAGGAGTCGATCACCGCGAGGTGGTTGCTCGCGAGGATCGCCCCTCCGGTCTCCGGCACGTTCTCGATCCCCCGCACCCACGGACGGAACATCCCGAGCAGGAGCGGACCGGGCGCCACGTGCTTCATCAGCCAGTAGAACAAGCGTCACCTCCGCTGCTGCGCTCGCGCGACCCACGCGCAGCGACCCCACGACTCTAGAGTGCTCAGCATGGGTGGACGTCCGCACGACGCCGAAGAACCCCACGGAACGTCACCCGAACCGGGCGACGACCGGGGGGCGGACGGTCCGGTACCCACCGGCGCTGGCGCCGGCGACGGGAAGGCCGACGGCCCCGAGGGCACGGCCGGCCCGCACGAGTCCTCGGACACGGACATCGAGGCGCGCTGGGCCGAGATCGTGGCGCAGCTCGGCGACCTGGGTGCCGCCCCGCGCGACGCCGACGCCCAGGCGCCACCGGAACGCCCGCACCGCCGGTCCACCGACGCCCCGCCGGACGTCCCCGCCGACGCGCCGGAGGCGGACCGGCGCCCGCCGGACCCCTCGACACCACGCTCCTGGAGCCCCGACCCCGACGTCGAGGCGGCGGAGGAGCACTTCCAGCCGCCGGACCCCGGGCCCGTGCTCGGCGGCGACCCGCTGCTGACGATGGCCTGGGGCGCCGTCGCGGGCGTCCCGCTGCTCATGCTCGTCGCGGTCGTCGCCTGGCAGGACCTTCCCGCGCTCGTGCTGCAGGTCGCCGGCGCCGCCTTCGTCGCCGCCGTCGGCCTGCTCCTGTGGCGCATGCCGCACCGCCGGGACGACGACGACGGGCCGGGCGCCGTCGTCTGAGGGGCCTGGTGTCTGAGGGGGCGGTCGCCCGGGCCGGCGCGCCGGTCCCGGCGTCAGAGCCGGGCGAGGTCCGCGGCGCCCACGATGCCGGCGTCGTTGCCCATGGCGGCGAGCTCGATGCGCGCCTCCGGCCGGAAACCGCGTCCCGAGAGCTGGGACAGGAAGGCCGCCCGGGCGGGCTCGAGGAGCAGGTCCCCGGCCGCGCCGACGCCTCCGCCGATCACCACGAGCGCCGGGTCCAGCAGCGCCGCGACCGAGGCCGAGCCCTCGCCGATCCAGCGGCCGAGCTCGGCCAGCAGCTCGACGGAGAGCGGGTCGCCCTCCTTGGCCGCCACGGTCACCGACGGGCCGCTGATCGCGTCCGGGCGGCCGTCGGCGAGCTCGACGAGCCGGGTCGCGCGGTCCGGGTGGGCCGACGCGGCGGCCCGGGCCTCGCGCACCAGGGCGCTGCCCGACGCGTACTGCTCCCAACAGCCGTGCAGGCCGCACCCGCACTGGTGGCCCTGCGGGACCACGCGCAGGTGACCGACCTCGGCGGCCACGCCCCACGCACCCCGCACCAGGCGGCCGCCCACGACCAGGGCGCCGCCCAGGCCCGTGCCGACCGTGAGCAGCAGCATGTCGTCGACCTCGCGCCCGACGCCGAACTGGAACTCCGCCCAGCCCGCGGCGTTGGCGTCGTTCTCCACGACGATCCGCACGTCGTCGGCCACGAGCTCGGCGATCCGCTCGCGCAGGGGGTAGTCGCGCCAGGCGATGTTGGCGCCGAACAGCGCCGTCGAGCGGTCCGAGCCGATGAAGCCCGCCGCCGCGACGCCCAGGGCGCTCACCTCGTAGCCGGCCGCCAGCTCGGTGTACAGGTCGGCGACGGCGCGGTCGATCTCCGCCGCGTCACCGGCGACCGTCTTCCGCTTCGCCTTGGCGACGATCCTGCCGTCCTCGTCGACCACGCCCGCCGCGATCTTCGTGCCGCCGATGTCCACACCGATCGCGTACATGTCCGTCCTTGCTCGAGATGGGCCTGAGCCGCGAGAAACCCTCGGTGCAGGCTACCGAGCCTCACGCGATCGGGGGCAGGACGCCCGGCCTGCGTCCGCGCGCCCCGGGGAGTGGGTAGGGTCTGCACACCCATCCGTCTGCCACTGGAGCCAGCATGGACGAGTTCGCCACCCCCCGCCTCGTCGAGGTCTCGCCGTCCGAGAACCTCAACACCCTCCTCGCAGCACGCGTGGCCGACCTCCCGGACGCAACGCTGATCGAGCACAAGACCACGCCCGACGGACCCTGGATCCCCCTGTCCGCGCGGGAGTTCGACGCCGAGGTCGTCGCTGTCGCCAAGGGCCTCGTGGCCCGCGGCATCCAGCCCGGCGACCACGTCGGCATCATGAGCCGCACGCGCTACGAGTGGACCCTCCTCGACTTCGCCGTCTGGGCGGTCGGCGCGATCCCGGTGCCGCTGTACGAGACGTCGTCGGCCGAGCAGATCGTCTGGATCCTCACCGACGCCGACGTCCGCCTCCTCGTCGTGGAGACGGCGGCGCTCGCCGCGACCGTGGCGGGTGTGCGCGACCAGGCGCCGACGCTCGAGGACGTCCTGGTGATCGACGACGGCGCCATCGGGGCGCTGACCGAGGCGGGTGCGGGGACGCCCGACGCCGAGATCGAGCGGCGGCGCGCGCTGGCCGTCGGGTCGGACATCGCGACCCTCATCTACACCTCGGGGACCACCGGACGTCCCAAGGGCGCCGAGCTCACGCACGCCAACTTCGTCAGCCTGACGCGCAACGCGGTCGCGCGTCTCGGCAGCGAGGTGTGCCCGCCCGGGTCCCGGACCCTGCTCTTCATGCCGCTGGCGCACGTCTTCGCGCGTTTCATCGAGGTGCTGGTCATCCCGGCCGGCGCCGTCCTGGGCCACGCCCCGGACACCAAGACGCTGGTCCCGGACCTGGGCTCCTTCAAGCCGACGTTCATCCTCTCCGTGCCGCGCGTGTTCGAGAAGGTCTACAACTCCTCGGAGCAGAAGGCCGCCGCAGGCGGCAAGCGCGGGATCTTCCAGCGCGCCGCGAAGACGGCGATCGTCTACTCGCGCGCGCTGGACGAACCGCGCGGCCCGAGCCCGTGGCTCCGCCTGCAGCACAAGGTCGCGGACGTCCTGGTGCTGAAGAAGATCCGCGCGGCGCTCGGCGGCCAGGCCCAGTGGGCCATCTCCGGCGGCGCCCCGCTCGGCGAGCGCCTCGGGCACTTCTACCGCGGTGTCGGGCTCAACGTGCTCGAGGGCTACGGGCTCACCGAGACGACCGCGCCGGCCACGGTCTCCGTCCCCGACGGCGTCAAGATCGGCACCGTCGGCCCGCCGCTGCCCGGGCTCGCGGTGCGCGTCGCTGCCGACGGCGAGATCCTCGTGCGCGGCGACGGCGTCTTCGTCGGCTACCACAACAACGCCCAGGCGACGGCCGAGGCGTTCACCGACGGCTGGTTCCGGACCGGGGACCTGGGGTCGATGGACGAGGACGGCCACCTGCGCATCACCGGCCGCAAGAAGGAGATCATCGTCACGGCCGCGGGCAAGAACGTGGCGCCGGCCGTGCTCGAGGACCGGCTGCGTGGGCACCCGCTCGTGAGCCAGGTCGTCGTCGTCGGCGACCAGAAGCCCTTCATCGGCGCGCTCGTCACGCTCGACGCCGAGGCGCTTCCCGGGTGGCTGGCGACGCACGGGCTGCCGGAGCTCACGGTGGCCGAGGCCGCTGCGCACCCCCAGGTGCGCGCCGCGCTGGACCGGGCGGTCGAGCGGACCAACGCCGCGGTCTCCCGCGCCGAGTCGATCCGGAAGTTCACGATCCTGACGACCGACTTCACCGTGGCGAACGACTACCTGACGCCGTCGCTCAAGGTGAAGCGTGCGCGCGTCATCGCCGACTTCACGGACGAGATCGAGGCGATCTACGCCGGCGCGCCGCAGCACACCGCCTGACCGCATCCCCGCCTGGCGGCATCCCCGCCTGACCGCATCCCCGCCTGATGGCACACCGTGCGGGCGCCGACCACGGCGCCCGCACGGTGTGCGTGCGCGTGGGCCCGTCCCGGCGGTCGGACGCCGCGTCAGACGGCGCGCACCAGCCGCAGCGGCGGGACGAGTCCCGAGCGGGCCAGCACCGCGAGGGCGGCGCGCTCGGCGTCGTCCAGGTCGGGTGCGCCCACCCCGGCGGCGGCCTCGGGCGCGGCCCGGGCGGACCAGGCGTCCTGAGCCGCCTGGTCCGGCACGGCGGCCCCGGCGCGCACCGGGATGGTCAGGAAGGTCACCACGCAGTCGGTGCACGCGTCGCCGCGCACCGTGCAGGTCCCGCAGTCGATGATCATGCGCCGGACGGTACGTGCGACCTCCGACACGCAGCCCGCCGCGGCGTTGCGCCGGGGTCGTGTCGGTGCCCGCGCCTACCGTCACGACCATGCACCTCGTCCCGCGCTCCACGTCCCCGTTCGCTGCCGCCGGTCCGGCCGCGGCGGTAGGGCGCGAGCAGGGCGCGGCGCCGGCCGGACCGGGCGTGCAGCTCACGCTCGACGCCGTCGGGACGCCGCTGTCCGAGGTGACCTTCGTCGTGGTGGACCTCGAGACCACCGGCGGCACCCCGGCGACGGCGGCGATCACGGAGATCGGCGCGGTCAAGGTGCGCGGTGGGCGCGTGCTCGGCGAGTTCCAGACGCTGGTGGACCCCGGCGGCCCCGTGCCGGCCTTCATCGCGACGCTGACGGGCATCACGACGTCGATGGTCCGCGAGGCGCCCCGCATCGGGCAGGTGCTGCCGAGCTTCCTGGAGTTCGCGCGCGGCGCCGTCCTCGTGGCGCACAACGCCGCGTTCGACGTCGGCTTCCTCAAGGCGGCGGCCGCGGACCACGGCTACGCCTGGCCCGGCAACCAGGTCGTCGACACGGTCGCCCTCGCGCGGCGCGCCGTGACACGCGACGAGGTGCCGAACCACAAGCTCTCGACCCTCGCGGCGTACTTCCGGGCGACGGTCACGCCGGACCACCGCGCGCTGTCCGACGCCCGAGCCACCGTCGACGTGCTCCACGCGCTCCTCGGGCGCCTCGGCCCGCTCGGGATCACGCACCTCGAGGACCTCGCGACAGCGACCGACCCCGTGCCCGCCGCCCGGCGCCGCAAGCGCCACCTGGCCGACGGCCTGCCGGACGCGCCGGGCGTCTACCAGTTCCGCGACGCCCGCGGGGAGATCCTCTACGTCGGCACGGCCACGTCGCTGCGCACGCGGGTGCGCAGCTACTTCACGGCGGCGGAGCACCGGCGCCGCATGAACGAGATGGTCGCGCTGGCCGAGGAGGTGGTGCCGATCGTCTGCGGCACCGTGCTGGAGGCGCGGGTACGCGAGCTGCGCCTCATCGCCGAGCACTCCCCGCGCTACAACCGACGCTCCCGCTTCCCCGAGCGGATGCCGTGGGTCCGGCTCACCGTGGAGCCCTACCCCCGGCTGAGCATCGTCCGCGACGTCCGGGGCGACGGCGGCCCGACCGCGGGACCCGAGGCGCACATCGGTCCGTTCGCCAGCCGCGGTGCAGCCCAGCAGGCGATCGACGCCCTGCACGCGACGTTCGCGCTGCGGCAGTGCTCCGGCCGGCTCCCCCGCGTGCCGTCGGCCGACGCCAGCCCCTGCGCCCTCGCGGGCATGGGCCGGTGCGGCGCGCCCTGCACCGGTGGCCAGGACGTCGAGGCCTACACCGCCGTCGTCGACGCGGTGCGCCACGCGATGCTCCTCGACCCCGCGCCCGTCGTCAGTGCCCACGCGACCCGCATCGCGCAGCTGACGGCCACCGAGCGGTTCGAGGAGGCCGCCGCGTGGCGCGACCAGCTCGCCGCCTTCCTGCGGGGTGCCTCACGGGCCCAGCGCTCGCGCCGCGCGGCCGGCCACGCGCAGCTCGTCGCCGCCCGCGTCCGCGACGGCGGCGGGTGGGAGGTCGCCGTGGTCCGTCACGGCCGGCTCTCGGCGACCACCGCGACCCCGCCCGGCGCCGACCCGCGACCGCACATCGCGGCGCTCGTGGCGACCGCCGAGCACGTCGCGCCGCCGTGCCTGCCCGCGTCCGCCGCCCACCCGGAGGAGACCGACCTGGTGCTCGACTGGCTGGAGGAGCCGGGCGTCCGCCTCGTCGAGGCCGGGGAGGGCTGGGCGTGCCCGGTACGGGGCGCCGAGGCGTTCCGCTCCCCGGCCGCGACAGCATCCGCCGTGGCCGCCGCCGTCGCCCGCCGCACGCCACCGGTGACCGCCCTCGTCCCGGCGGCCGAGGTCAGGGACACCGCAGACGAAGCGGCCTGGGAGGGCGTCGCCCGGGACGGCATGGCCCGGGACGACACCGCCCGGGACGACGTGGACGCCCCGGTCCGGGCCGACGCGCACACCGCCGACGCCGACGCCCGCGTGCGCTCGGACGCGCAGGTCAGCGGGACGGCATGATGAGGACCACGGACACCGAGGGAAAGGCTCACCCATGATCACCGCCGTCGTCCTCATCGACGCCGACCCCGCCCGCATCCCGGAGATCGCGACGGAGGTGGCGGAGGTGGCCGGCGTCACCGAGGTGTACTCGGTGACCGGGGAGGTGGACCTCATCGCGATGGTGCGGGTCCGCGAGCACGACGACCTGGCCGACGTCATCGCCGACCGCCTCAGCAAGGTCGACGGCGTGCTGCGCACGCAGACCTACATCGCCTTCCGCGCGTACTCGGAGCACGACCTCGAGTCGGCCTTCGACCTGGGTCTGGGCGACTGAGCCCAGCCGCCTCAGGCCTGGGAGGCGGCGACCCAGCGGTCGAGCACGCGCAGCGCGTGACCGCCGTCCACGGACTCCGTCGCGTGGCGCAGCCCCGCGGCGAGCCGCTCGACGAGCGTGCCCGAGCCCGTGCCCGCGAGCGTGCCGTCGGCCACCAGGGCGGCCGCGGCGTTGAGCAGCACGGTCTGCCGCACCGGCCCCGGGTCGCCCGCCAGGACGCGCCGCGCGACGTCGGCGTTCGCCGCGGCGTCGCCGCCGCGCAGGTCGGCGGCCTGGATCGCGTCGAGCCCGAGGTCGGCCGCCGGGTCGATCGTCGTGCGCTCCACGAGGCCGTCGCGCACCCACCAGACGTCGGCCGGGCCGGTTGCGGCGAGCTCGTCCATGCCCTCGAAGCCCCGGAAGACCAGCGCGGACGTCCCGCGCGCGGCGAGCACCCCGGCCATCAGGCCGGCCATCCGCGCGTCCGGTACGCCGATCGCGGCCGCCGGCGGCTGGGCCGGGTTGGTGAGCGGCCCGAGGAAGTTGAAGATGGTCGGCACCGCCAGGCCGCGGCGTGCCGGGGCGGCGTGCCGCATCGACGGGTGGAAGACCATCGCGAAGCAGAACGTGATGCCGACCTCGTCCACGAGCTCCGCGACGCGCTCGGGCGACTGGTCCAGGCGCACGCCCAGCGCCTCGAGGACATCGGCACCGCCCGTCGACGACGAGGCCGCCCGGTTGCCGTGCTTGACCACGCGCACGCCCGTGCCCGCGACGACGAGCGACGCCATCGTGGAGATGTTCACCGTGTGCATGAGGTCGCCGCCCGTGCCGACGATGTCGACCGCTCGCCCGGGCACCGAGATGCGCCGCGCGTGCTCCAGCATGACCTCCGTCAGGGCGGTGAGCTCGGCGACCGTCTCCCCCTTCGCCCGCAGGGCGACGAGGAAGCCGGCGAGCTGCACGGGCTCGGCGTCACCGCTCATCACCTGGTCCATCGCCCACGCGGCCTCGGGCACGCTGAGGTCCTGACCGGCGATCAGCCGCGTGAGGAGTCCCGGCCACGTGGGCGTGGCCCGGGCGACGCGCGCGCCGTCCGACCCCGGGGTTGCCGTCATCCCGGCGACGTCACGCGGCGGACGCGGGACGCAGCAGCCCGGCGACGGCCGCCTGCACGGCGATCGGGTCGAGCGGCCGGGTCACGACGCCGTCGGGCTGCGCCCACGAGGCGAGCCAGGCGTCGGCCGCGCGGCCCAGGAGCACCAGGACCGGCGGGCACTGGTAGACCTCGTCCTTGACCTGCCGGCACAGACCGATGCCGCCCGACTTGCCGGCCTCGCCGTCGAGCACGAGGAGGTCCAGGCCGCCCGCGTCCACCGTCGCGATGACGATCTCCGGGGTGGCGACCTCGACCCACTCCACCGGGGGGAGGTCCTTGGCGATGCGGCGGCCGACGGCCAGCTTCACCTGCTCGCGCGTCTCCGCGTGGTCGCTGTAGAGCAGGACGCGCAGGGTCTGCGGAGCACCACCGCGCTCAACCACATCCCACTCGCCGTCGTGCTGCTCGCTCGTGACCGTGCCGCCCATGCCGCCCTCACCCGTTCTCGACGCCGGCGCCTGCTCTGGCACCACGTGCATCTTGGCACGGCGGCCTGCCGACGGGGCCGCCTCGGCGCGTCGTGGAGGGAGTGTGATCGAGTCGTGTCGTGCTCGGGGTGGGTCTTTGGACCCATGGAGCCTCAACCTCCGCCATAATGACGAGGTGTCATCCGCAACGGCTGCCCCTGTCACGCGCCCACATCTGAGCGTCAACCGCCCGAACCCCGTGTCGGTCGGCACGATCGTGTGGCTCGCGAGCGAGCTGATGTTCTTCGCGGCTCTGTTCGCGATGTACTTCACGATCCGCTCGACGATCCCCGAGCTGTGGGCGGAGGAGACGCAGAAGCTCAGCATCCCCTTCGCCACGGCGAACACGATCGTCCTCGTGCTCAGCTCCATCACGTGCCAGATGGGCGTGTGGGCGGCCGAGCGGTTCCAGCCGCGACGGACCGGGAGCCTGCTCCAGATCCGCCGCTGGGGCATGAACGAGTGGATGACCCTCACCTACGTGATGGGCGCGGTCTTCATCGGCGGCCAGGTTTTCGAGTACGCCGAGCTCGTGAGCCACGGCGTGACGATCTCCTCGAGCCCGTACGGGTCGGTCTTCTACCTCACGACCGGCTTCCACGGCCTGCACGTCGTCGGCGGCCTCATCGCCTTCCTCGCGCTGCTCGGCCGCTCGTTCTCCGCGAAGCGCTTCGGCCACCACGAGGCGACGACGGCGATCGTCGTCTCCTACTACTGGCACTTCGTCGACGTCGTGTGGATCGCGCTGTTCGGCGCGATCTACCTGATCCAGTGACGCACCGCGGCCGCTGCCCGCAGCCCACCACCGCAGACCAGCACCGCACGCTCGCACCGGCGATGTGCACCGACGAGATGAGGAACGCTTCGTGAAGGCCATCGCCGCTCGCAGGAACCACCGGTTCGCCCCGGTGATCCTGCTCCTGCTGGCGCTGCTCGCCACCGGAGGGCTCTACGCCGCCCTCGCGCCGAGCGCCGTCAGCGCCACCGCTCCGAGCGAGTCCGACGTCGAGGCCGGCAAGGCGCTGTTCCAGGCGAACTGCGCGACCTGCCACGGCCCCTCGGCCGAGGGCCGCGACGGTGTCCCCTCGCTCATCGGCGTCGGTGCCGCGTCGGTGGACTTCCAGGTCTCGACCGGCCGCATGCCGATGCAGCAGAACGGCCCGCAGGCCCCCGCCAAGCCGCCGCAGTTCGACCAGGAGCAGATCCAGCAGCTCGCCGCCTACGTGGCCTCGCTGGGCCCCGGCCCGGCGATCCCCGCCAAGGACCAGGTCGACCCCGCGGGCGGCGACGCCGCCAACGGCATGGCGCTCTTCCGCACCAACTGCGCGATGTGCCACGGCTCCATCGGCAAGGGCGGCGCCCTGTCCGAGGGCAAGTACGCCCCGTCGCTGTCCGGGAGCACGCCCACGCAGATCTACGAGGCGATGCTGACCGGGCCGCAGTCGATGCCCGTGTTCAACGACGCGAACCTCTCCCCCGATGACAAGCAGGACATCATCGCGTTCCTCGAGGAGCAGAAGGCCGGCGCACCCGGCGGCACCGACCTGGGCTCCGTCGGCCCCGTGGTCGAGGGCCTGTGGGTGTGGGTCGCGGGCCTTGGCCTGCTCATCGCGTGCTCGGTGTGGATCGGAGCGAAGTCCTCATGACGACCGACAACAGCGGCGGCGAGCTCACCGTCCAGCGCGACGAGCAGGGTCTGCCGGAGCGCTTCGAGAACCCGGGGCTCCCCCCGCACCGCGACCGCATGGCGGACCACGACCCGGCGGCCGCCAAGCGCGCCGAGCGGCAGGTCGTCGTCCTGTTCCTGCTGTCCATCGTCGGCACGATCGGCACGCTCGTCGCGTACTTCCTGGTGCGGCCGGGCGAGACGGTCGAGAGCATGCGTCTGTCGAACCTGCTGCTGGGGATCGGCCTGTTCCTGGCCATGTTCACCATCGGCGCCGGCGCCGTGCACTGGGCCAAGGTCCTCATGTCCGACCACGAGCGGTCCGAGCAGCGTCACCCGCAGCGCAGCGACGCAGCGGTCCGGGCCGAGGCCGTCCAGCAGCTCAAGGACGGCGTCGAGGACTCCGGCATCCAGCGGCGCGGCGTCCTCAAGGGCGCCGTCGTGACCGCCCTCGCCCTCGCGCCGCTCAGCGTCGCGGTCCCCCTGATCGGCGACGTCGGGGGCAACTGGGACATCAACGCCTTCCGCCACACGGTGTGGCGCAAGGGCAAGCGCCTCACGCGTGACCCCTCCGGCAAGCCCATCCGCGCGGCCGACGTGACGATCGGCTCGGTCTTCCACGTCATCCCGGAGGGCCTGCGCGAGGAGTCGCACTGGATCGAGGAGAAGGCCAAGGCCGTCGTCCTCATGGTCCGGATCGACCCGCAGGTGCTCAAGGAGGCCGAGGACAAGAAGGACTGGTCCTACGAGGGCATCGTCGCCTACTCGAAGATCTGCACCCACGTGGGCTGCCCCGTGGCGCTCTACGAGCAGCAGACGCACCACCTGCTGTGCCCGTGCCACCAGAGCACCTTCGACATGGCGGACGGCGCGAAGGTCGTCTTCGGCCCCGCCAGCCGCGCGCTGCCCCAGCTGCCGATCACGGTCGACGACGAGGGCTACCTGGTCGCGCAGAGCGACTTCCACGAACCGATCGGCCCGAGCTACTGGGAGCGGCTGAAGTGAGCACTCGAGCAACCGGGGCCCAGCGCACCGCTGGCGGTGCCGCCGACTACCTGGACCAGCGCACGGGCATCAGCCTGGCGGTGAAGAGCTTCGCCCGGAAGATCTTCCCGGACCACTGGTCCTTCCTCCTGGGCGAGATCGCCCTCTACTCGTTCGTGGTCCTGCTCATCACGGGCTTCTTCCTCACCATGTTCTTCGTGCCCAGCATGGGGCTCATCGAGTACGAGGGGCCGTTCGCGCCGATGAACGGCGTGGAGATGTCCGAGGCCTTCGCCTCGACGCTCGACCTGTCGTTCGAGGTGACCGGCGGCCTGCTCATGCGCCAGATCCACCACTGGGCGGCGCTGATGTTCATGGCGTCGATCGTCACGCACATGATGCGCGTGTTCTTCACGGGTGCCTTCCGCAAGCCCCGCGAGGTCAACTGGCTCGTCGGCTTCGTCCTGATGATCCTCGGCCTCGCGGCCGGCTTCACGGGCTACTCGCTGCCGGACGACGTGCTCTCGGGCAACGGCCTGCGCATCACCGACGGCGTCGTGAAGTCGATCCCGCTCGTCGGCGCCTACCTGTCGTACTTCATCTTCGGCGGCGAGTTCCCGGGCGAGCACATCATCCCGCGCCTGTTCACGCTGCACATCCTGCTCGTGCCCGCGCTGATCCTCGCGCTCGTCGGGCTGCACCTCTTCCTGGTGGTGCTGCACAAGCACACGCACTTCCCCGGGCCGGGTCGCACGGACCGCAACGTCGTCGGCTTCCCCCTGTTCCCGGTGTACGTCGCCAAGGCCGGTGGCTTCTTCTTCATCGTGTTCGGCGTGCTCGCCCTGATGGGCGGGACCCTGAGCATCAACCCCGTCTGGAACTACGGCCCGTACGACCCCTCACCGGTCGCGGCGGGCGCACAACCGGACTGGTACATGCTCTTCCTCGAGGGTGCGCTCCGCCTCATGCCAGGTCAGGGCACCGAGTGGGTGATCGGCGGGTACACCCTGTCGCTGAACGTGCTGGTCCCGGCCGTGGTCGTGCCCGGGGTGCTGTTCACCCTGCTCGCGGCCTACCCGTTCATTGAGGCGTGGGCCACGGGCGACAAGCGCGAGCACCACGTGCTCGACCGGCCGCGGAACGCGCCGGTGCGCACGGCGGTCGGCGTCGCGATCCTCATGGCGTTCTTCATCCTCATCCTGGCGGGCTCGAACGACATCATCGCGACGCACTTCGGGATGTCGATCAACGACATCACGTGGGCGTTCCGCATCCTGTTCTTCGTGGCACCGGTCGTGGCGTTCGTGGTCACCAAGCGCCTGTGCCTCGGCCTGCAGCGCAAGGACCGCGAGATCGTCCTGCACGGCCAGGAGACGGGGCGCATCGTGCGGTTCGCGAACGGCGAGTACGTCGAGGTCCACGAGCCGCTCGACGAGTACGAGCGCTGGATCCGCGTCCAGTACGAGCCCCGGCGCCCGCTGGAGCTCGCGCCGGCCGAGGACGAGCGCGGCGTGCGCCGCAAGGGCTACCGCAAGGACGCCCTGCGGGCGCGGGTCTCGCGGTTCTTCTACGAGGACCGGGTCGAGCCCGTCACACCCGCCGAGCTCGCGGCCGCGCACTCGCACGGAGAGCACGACGCCCTGCCCGCCGGCGAGGAGACCGCCCAGGTCGGCGCGGGTACGGGCGGGCGCCACAGCGCGGCCGAGGCACCGCTCGGCACCGACGCCTCGAACGGCCCCGTCCAGGGCCACTGAGGTGCAGGACGACTGAAGATCGACCACAGTGAGCACCAGGGCTCGCTGCGCGGCGCACTCGCGCCGCGCGGCGAGCCCTGACCGCATCGGCCCACCGCCGGTGCCCGCACGACAGCATGACCGAGCCGTCGCGAACCCCGCGACCTGACCGGAGGAGCCGATCCATGGCCCAGTACGCCCTGCCCGACCTGCCCTACGACTACGCGGCGCTGGAGCCGCACATCTCGGGGCGCATCATGCAGCTGCACCACGACAAGCACCACGCGACCTACGTGGCGGGCGCGAACACGGCCCTCGAGAAGCTCGCCGAGGCCCGCGAGAAGGGCGACTTCGCCGCGATCAACCTGCACGAGAAGAACCTGGCCTTCAACCTCGGCGGCCACGTCAACCACTCGGCGTTCTGGCAGAACCTCTCCCCCGAGGGCGGCGACCGGCCCGTGGGCGAGCTCGCGGCCGCGATCGACGAGTTCTTCGGCTCGTTCGACGGGTTCCAGGCGCACTTCGCCGCCACGGCGCTGGGTATCCAGGGCTCCGGCTGGGCCATCCTCGCGTGGGACTCGGTCGGCCAGAAGCTCGGCATCTTCCAGCTCTACGACCAGCAGGGCAACATCCCGCTGGGCATCGTCCCGATCGTGCTGCTGGACATGTGGGAGCACGCCTTCTACCTCGACTACGTCAACGTCAAGGCGGACTACGTCAAGGCGTGGTGGAACATCGTCAACTGGGCCGACGCCGGTGCGCGCTTCGAGCGGGCCCGGACCCAGACGCAGGGCCTCATCGTCCCCTTCGCCTGAGCTCCACCCCTCCCCGGAGGGTGATCGACCCCGCGGGCGCGGGCGCGCACACAGCGCGCCCGCGCCCGCCGTCGTCCCGCCACCGCACGACGCCCTCGCCCCACGACCCCGCTCGCCCGGTTCTGGCACCCATCCCGCGCGTGGACACCCGGATCGGTGCCAAAACGTCCGCGCGAGCGGCGGCCGCGGCGGACGAGGCCACGCACAAGACCGACGCCCGGCCGCGTGGACGGCGGGACCCTGGGACGTCGAGACCGCGCGCCAGCTACCCCCGCGATGAGCGCACGCCCGGTTTTGGCACCCATCCGGCGCGTGGACACCCGGATCGGTGCCAGAACCGCGGAGAGAGGGCGGGCCGGGGACGACGACGCCCGCCCGCCCCCTGAGGGGCGGACGGGCGTCGTGGTCGGCGCGCGGTTCGGTGCGCGCGCTCAGTGTCAGTGGGCGTGCTGTCCGCGGGAGAACTCGAAGACCCAGCCGACGAGGCCGATGGCACCGAGGCCGGCGCCGATGGCCAGCAGCCACCAGCCGATCGCGAGCGACGCGAACGCGACGGCCGCGCCCGCGGCGAGGACCAGGGGCCACCAGCTCCACGGGCTGAAGACGCCCTGCTCGCCGGCACCCTGCTCGATGTCGGCGTACGGGTCGTCCTCGGGACGCGCGTCGATCTTGCGCGAGAGGATCGCCAGGTACCCGCCCACCATGGCGACGAGCCCGGCGGTGAGGAACAGGCAGGCCACGCCGACCGGCTCCCACCGGCTCCAGAAGCCGTAGACGACCCCGACGAGGATGAAGAAGGGGACGAAGGCCAGGAACAGTCGCGTCTCGAACTTCATCGCTGGTCCTCGTCCTTCGCGTTGCCACCGTCGGTCACGTCGTCGCCGGGCTCCGGGCGCCGACCCTCGTCGACGATCGTCGCCGACGACTGCTCGGGCTCGGCGTCGCCGGTCGCCAGCCGCTCGGCCGCCAGGGACGTCTGCCCGCGGCGGTCGCCCTCCCAGTCCAGCGGCCCGGCGTCGGGCTCGACGTGGTCCATGGCCGCGACCTCGGGGTGGTGCAGGTCGAAGGCCGGGCGCTCGGACCGGATGCGCGGCAGCGACGTGAAGTTGTGCCGCGGCGGCGGGCACGACGTCGCCCACTCGAGCGAGTTCCCGTAGCCCCACGGGTCGTCGACCGTGACCGTCGGCGCCTTGCGCCAGGTCACGTAGACGTTCCACAGGAACGGCAGCGTGGACGCGGCCAGGACCATCGAGCCGATCGTCGAGACCTGGTTCATCCAGGTGAAGCCGTCCTCCGGCATGTAGTCGGCGTAGCGCCGCGGCATGCCCTGCGCACCGAGCCAGTGCTGGATGAGGAACGTCGCGTGGAAGCCGAAGAACAGCAGCCAGAAGTGGATCTTGCCGAGACGCTCGTCGAGCATCTTGCCGGTGAACTTGGGCCACCAGAAGTAGAAGCCGGCGAACATCGCGAACACGACGGTGCCGAACACCACGTAGTGGAAGTGGGCCACGACGAAGTACGTGTCGGAGACGTGGAAGTCGAGCGCCGGGCTGGACAGGATCACGCCGGTCAGACCGCCGAAGAGGAAGGTGACCAGGAACCCGAGCGACCACAGCATGGGCGTCTCGAACGTCAGCTTCCCGCGCCACATCGTGCCGATCCAGTTGAAGAACTTCACACCGGTCGGTACCGCGATGAGCATGGTCATGAGCGCGAAGAACGGCAGCAGGACGGCGCCCGTGACGTACATGTGGTGCGCCCACACGGTGACGGACAGGGCCGCGATCGCGATCGTCGCGTAGACCAGGCCCTTGTAGCCGAAGAGCGGCTTGCGGCTGAACACCGGGAAGATCTCGGAGACGATGCCGAAGAACGGCAGCGCGATGATGTAGACCTCGGGGTGCCCGAAGAACCAGAACAGGTGCTGCCACAGGATGGCGCCCCCGTGCTCCGGGTTGAACACCTGCGAGCCGAAGCGCCGGTCGGAGCCGAGCGCGAACAGCGCCGCCGCAAGCGGCGGGAACGCCATGAGCACGAGCAGGCTCGTCACCAGGGTGTTCCAGGTGAAGATCGGCATCCGGAACATCGTCATGCCGGGGGCACGCATGGTCAGGATCGTGGTGATGAAGTTGACCGCACCGAGGATCGTCCCGAAGCCACCGAGCGCGAGGCCGAAGACCCAGAGGTCACCGCCGAGCCCTGGCGAGTACGTCGTCGTCGACAGCGGTGTGTACGCGAACCAGCCGAACGACGCGGCACCCTGCGGGGTGAAGAAGCCGGAGACCGCGATGAGGCCGCCGAACAGGTAGAACCAGTACGCCAGCATGTTCAGGCGCGGGAACGCGACGTCGGGCGCGCCGATCTGGAGCGGCATGATCACGTTGGCGAAGCCCGCGAACAGCGGCGTCGCGAACAGCAGCAGCATGATCGTGCCGTGCATCGTGAAGAGCTGGTTGTACTGCTCCTTGCTCTGCACGATCTGGATCCCCGGCTCGAAGAGCTCGGCGCGGATCACCAGGGCCATGAGCCCCGCGATGCAGAAGAAGAAGAACGACGAGATCAGGTACAGGTAACCGATCGTCTTGTGGTCGGTCGACGTGATCCAGCGGACGATCGCCCGGCCACGTCCCTGGTGGCGGGGAGTGAGCCCCGGCACCGTCTCGACTGCCGCGGCCATCAGCCCTCTCCCGTCGGGATCGCGTTGTCGTCGCCGCGGTTCTGCGTGCGATCGAGGTCGGAGCCGAGGAAGCCGGTCTGGCCGGCCTCACGCAGCTCCTCCATCTGGGCGTCGTACTCCTCGCGCGAGACCACCGCGACGTTGAAGAGCATCCCGGAGTGGAACTCGCCGCAGAACTCGGCGCACTTGCCGGCGTAGACGCCCTCGGCGGTCGGCACGACCTGGAAGACGTTCGGACGGCCGGGGATCATGTCCTTCTTGTAGAGGAAGGCGGGGACCCAGAACGAGTGCACGACGTCGCGCGAGGTCAGGTGGATCTCCACCCGCTCGTCGACCGGCAGGTACAGGGTCGGCACCTCGTCCGGGTTGCCGGGCGCGCCCACGTCGATCGTGTGCACGCCGGTCTCGTAGACGTTGTCGTCGAGGTAGTTGAAGTCCCAGCTCCACTGCTTGCCGACCACCTGGACGGTGAGGTCGGGCTCGGCGCTGATGTCCTCGATCGCCGCGGTGTCGCGCTCCGTGTAGAAGTACAGGACACCGATCATGAGGATCGGGAGGATCACGTACATGATCTCGAGCGGCACGTGGTACCGGAGCTGGACCGGGAGCGTGTCGTCGTCGCGCCGCTTCCGGTAGACCGCGACGCACCACAGGATCAGGCCCCAGGTGATGAGCCCGACGATGAGGGCCGCGATCCAGGATCCGGTCCACAGCGTGGTGATGCGCTCGGTCATGTTGGTGACCTGCTCGCCGTCCTCCCGACCCGGGAGGTAGCCCCTCTGGGCCTCGGCGGAGCAGCCGGTCGCGACCAGCGTCACGACGACGGCGAGCGCCGAGAGACGGGCGACGCCCGACCGGCGTCGACGGGGGTGTTGCGCGTCCAAGGGGTGCCTCTCGTGTCATGCGGCCTCGGTCGGGCGGCACCGTGGGCGCGCCTACCGGGACTTTCGTCCTCGACGGGATCACCCTAGCGTGCGTGGGACGGCCTGCAGGTCGGGCGGCACGCCGTGACGGCTACCGTGACGCACGTGACTCCAGCACCGGCGCCCCCGCACGGGCACGGCCGCGCCCGGACCCACCTGGACGCCGCCGGGCGCGCGCCCGTGCATCCCGCGGCCCGCGAGGCGTACGACGCCGCGCTCGCCGAGGGCTGGGCCGACCCGCGACGCCTGCACGCCGAGGGACGCCGGGCGCGGCTCCTGCTCGAGCAGGCGCGCGAGTCGCTCGCCGCGGCCCTCGGCTGCCGCACCGCCGAGCTGCACCTCGTGGCGAACCACACGACGGCGCTGCACGCCGGGGTCCGGGCCGTCGCCCGCGGGCGGCGCCGCGTCGGACGCGCCGTCGTCGCCTCGGCCGTGGAACGCGCGGCCGTCCTCGCCGCGGGGCGCTGGGTCGCCGGCGACGCGCTCACGCTCGTCGGCGTGGACCGCCACGGCCGCGTCGACGTCGACGCGTTCGCGGCGGCGCTGACCTCCGACGGCGTGGCCGTCGCCGCCCTGCAGCACGCGAACGGTGAGGTGGGGACCCTTCAGCCCCTCGCGGCCGCGCACGAGGCGGCCCGCGCGGCGGGAGTGCCGCTGCTCGTGGACGCCGGTTCGAGCGTCGGCCACGTGCCCGTGCCCGACGCCTGGGACCTCCTCGCCGCCGACCCCGGCGACTGGGGCGCGCCCCCCGGCGTCGGGCTGCTCGCGGTGCGCGCGCGCGTCCGGGCGACGCCCGACGCGCCGGAGGACGAGGACGCGTGGAGCCCCGGCGGCGTCAATGTCCCGGCCGCCTTCGCCGCCGCCGTCTCGCTCCAGGCCGTCCTCGCCGAGCGCGACGAGGCCGACGCGCGCCGCCGCCGGCTGGTCGACCGGGTGCGGGCGGCGGCCGCCGCCGTCCCCGACGTGGACGTGGTGGGCGATCCCGTCGACCGTCTCCCCCACGTCCTGACGTTCTCGTGCCTCTACGTCGACGGCGAGGCGATCGTGGGCGAGCTCGACCGGCGCGGCTTCGCGGTCGGCTCGGGCTCGGCCTGCACGTCCAGCGCGCTCGAGCCGAGCCACGTGCTCGCCGCGATGGGTGCGCTGACCCACGGCAACATCCGGCTCACGCTGCCGGCACGCGTGGACGCCACGGACGTCGAGCGCTTCGTGGCCGAGCTGCCGCACGCCGTCGCCGCCGTGCGCGACGCCGCGGGGGTGGTCGGGCTGTGACGGGCGCCGACGGCGGGCGCCCGGACGACGTCGTCCGCGTGGACGCGCGCGGGCTGCGCTGCCCGCTGCCCGTGATCCGCCTGGCGGCCGCGGCGAGGGACCTGGTGCCGGGCACGCTCGTCGAGGTGCTCTGGACGGACCCCGCGGCGCGCAACGACGTGCCCGCCTGGGCCAGGATGCGCGGCCACGCCGTCGAGGAGCCGGAGCCCGGCGGCCCGCCCGGCGCCACGCGCGTCCGGCTCGGCGGACCCACCGCCGACTGAACGGGCCCGGGCACGACGAAGGGCCGGCACCAGGTGCCGGCCCTCCGAGGTCGTCAGGACGCCGCGGCGCCCAGGGGTGGCCTCAGGCGAACGAGCCGCCGCACGCGCAGGAGCTGCCCGCGTTCGGGTTGTCGATCGTGAAGCCCTGCTTCTCGATCGTGTCCGCGAAGTCGATCTTCGCGCCGTCGAGGTACGGGACGCTCATGCGGTCCACGACGACCTCGACGCCGTCGTAGTCGCGCACCGCGTCGCCGTCGAGCAGGCGCTCGTCGAAGTACAGCTGGTAGATCAGGCCGGAGCAGCCGCCGGGCTGGACGGCGACGCGCAGGCGCAGGTCGTCGCGGCCCTCCTGCTCGAGCAGCGTGCGGACCTTGTCGGCCGCGACCTCGCTCAGGTCGACGCCGTGGGTGGCGGTCTCGGTGGTCTCGCTCATGGTGTCTCCACGGGTTCTCGGGGCGGCAGCCCGGTCAACGGCTCAGGACTCGAACGGCTCACGGCTGGCACGGCGGTGGCCGTCGTCCTGGCCAACAGCGGACGGCGTGCCGCTGTTCCCAGCCTACGTCCTCAGCGTGACCACGTCCGCGCCACGCGCTCGGTGCGTGCCGCGAGCGTGCCGGCGGGGTCCGCCAGCGCGGCGGGGACCTGCTCGGGCCGCTCGGCGACCGCGTACGCCCCGGCGAGCCCGGCGGCCCCCCACTCGCGGCGGCCGATGAGGACCTGCCCCGCGACGGCGACCACGGGCACCCCGTGCGCCAACCCCGCGTCGGCCACCGCCTGCACGACCTTGCCGTGCAGCGACTGCCAGTCGAGCGCCCCCTCCCCCGTGACGACGAGGTCCGCGGCTGCCACGGCGTCCGAGAGCCCGACGGCGTCCGCGACGACCTGGGCGCCGGAGGTCACGCGCGCGCCGAGCACCGCCAGCGCGAAGCCGAGGCCGCCCGCGGCGCCCGCCCCCGGCAGCTGCGCGAGGGCGCGCCCGGCGCCGCGGGAGGCCGGGGACGCGAGCAGGTCGCGGCGCACGCCGTCGCGCGCGAGCTCGGCGCCGACGAGGTCGGCGAAGTGACCCAGCGCGCGCTCCAGGTCCTGCGCCTGCTCGGGCGTGGCGCCCTTCTGCCCCGCGAACCCCGCGCTCGCGCCGTGCAGCCCGAGCAGCGGGACGTCCACGTCCGTGGCCGCGACGAGGTCGACCGACGCCGTGCGGCGGCGCAGGTCCGCCAGACCGGCGAGGTCGGCAGCCGTCGTCGCGCCCAGGCCGCCGCCGCCGCCGCGGAGCACCGCCCCGCTCACGCCGAGGCCGGCGAGCAGGCCGGCACCCGCGTCGTTGGTCGCGGACCCTCCCAGGCCGACGACGACCCGCCGCGCGCCCAGGTCCAGGGCCGCCGCGAGCAGGCGACCGAGCCCGAACGAGCTCGTCACCGTCGGGTCGCGCCGGTCGGCGGGCACGAGGTGCAGGCCGACCGCCTGCGCGGACTCCAGGTAGGCGACCGGTCCGTCGTCGCCCGCGACGACCAGGACGGGCGCCGGGGTGTCCTCGCCGAGCGGTCCGGGCACGGTGACGGGCACCAGCTCGCCGCCGAGCGCGGCGCGGACCGTCTCGAGGAAGCCGGGGCCGCCGTCGGCGAGCGGGAGCCGGACCACCTCGTCGTGCGGCGCCCCGCGGCCCCACCCCGTCGCCATCGCGTCGGCGGCGGCACGCGCGGTCAGCGTCCCGGTGAAGCAGTCGGGGGCCAGGAGGATGCGCACCGGCACATCCTGCCCCAGGTGCCCCTGTGCGAAGATCCCGCCGTGAGCACCGTCACCCCCGCCGTCCCCGCCGCCGCGCCCGCGTTCGCGGAGCCCGCGGCCTCCGCGGCCCTGCTGCTCCTGGGCGCACGCTCGGACCTCGCGTCCGAGCGCGGCGTCGAGTGCGCCGGCGCCCTGCCGGACCCGTCCGACCCCGACCTGGTCGAGCGCGCCCGCGTGGCGCGCGCGGCGCTCGGGGACCGGGCCTTCGTGCTCGGGCACCACTACCAGCGCGACGAGGTCATCGCCTTCGCCGACGTCACCGGGGACTCCTTCAAGCTCGCGCGCGACGCCGCGGCACGGCCCGACGCCGAGCACATCGTCTTCTGCGGCGTCCACTTCATGGCCGAGTCCGCGGACATCCTCACCTCCGACGACCAGGCCGTCGTCCTGCCCGACCTGGCCGCCGGCTGCTCCATGGCGGACATGGCCGCCATCGGCCAGGTGGAGGAGGCGTGGGACGTGCTCACCGACGCGGGCGTGGCCGGGCGCACCGTGCCGGTGACCTACATGAACTCGACGGCGGCGATCAAGGCCTTCACCGGACGGCACGGCGGGACGGTGTGCACGTCGTCCAACGCTGAGGTCGCCCTGCGGTGGGCGTTCGACCGCGTCGGCGGGCGGGACGGCGACGGGGCGGTCCTGTTCATGCCCGACCAGCACCTCGGGCGCAACACCGCCGTCCGCGATCTCGGGCTCGACCTGGACGACTGCGTCGTGTACGACCCGCGCCGCCCCGGCGGCGGGCTGAGCGAGGCCGAGCTCGCCGGGGCCCGGATGATCCTGTGGCGCGGCCACTGCTCGGTGCACGGCCGCTTCTCGGCGCAGAACGTCGCCGACGTCCGCGCCGCCGTCCCGGGCGTCACCGTGCTGGTCCACCCCGAGTGCAAGCACGAGGTGGTCGCGGCCGCGGACATGGTCGGCTCGACCGAGTACATCATCCGGGCGCTGGACGCCGCGGAGCCGGGCTCCGCCTGGGCGATCGGCACCGAGCTCAACCTCGTGCGCCGGCTGGCCCGGCAGCACCCCGAGCTCTCGGTGCACTACCTGGACTCCACCGTCTGCTTCTGCTCGACGATGAACCGCATCGACCTGCCGCACCTCGTGTGGACCCTGGAGTCGCTCGCGGCGGGCCGCCTCGTCAACCGGGTGGTCGTCGACCCCGACGACGCCCACTGGGCCCGCGTCGCGCTGGACCAGATGCTCGCGCTGCCGGTCCGCCCGGCCCCGGCCACCCCGTGACGCGTCAGCTGCGGCTCGCGCTCGGCGTCAGGTTCCCCCGCCCGGCCGTCCCCGGCCGGACGCTGCTCGAGCCGTCGGTGACCACGCTGCGCGTGACCCCCGCGGACCTCGACATGTACCTGCACGTCAACAACGGCGTGTACCTGCAGATGATGGACATGGCCCGCACCAACCTCCTGGCGGACCTGGGCGCGCTGCCGCTGCTCGCGCAGCGCGGCTGGTACCCGGTCGTCGTGGCGACGACCATGACGTACCGCCGCTCGCTGCGGCTCGGCCAGCGGTTCACGATCACGTCGCGGGTCCTGGGCTGGGACCCGCGCGTCGTCTACCTCGACCAGGTCTTCGAGCGGGACGGCGAGCACGTGGCCCGCGGCGTCGTCGCGGGCCGGTTCCTCGCGCGCGGCGGCGGCCGCGTCGCGGCACCGGACGTGGCCGCGCTGCTCGGCCACGACGGGCCGAGCCCCGCCGTCCCGGCGCAGGTCAGCGCCTGGGCCGACGCGTTCGACGTCGCGCACCGCCCCGCCTGAGCGCGACCGCGGCGCCGCGGCCGCGCGCCCCCCGGCCCGCAGGCCTACGCTCCTGAGGTGGAGACCATCTGGCTGGTCCTCGGCGTCGTCGTGCTGGCTGCCACGCTGGTCGACGTCTTCCTCACCGCGCTCAACTACGACGAGGCGGGCTACCTGGCGGGCCGGGTCGCCAGCTGGCAGTGGCGTGCGCTGCGGCGCGTCACGCGCCGGCTGCCGCGACGCTGGCGGCCCCTGGCGCTGCGCCAGGTCACCGGGCTGCAGCTCATCGCCACCATCGTGGTGTGGCTCTTCGGGGTCATCACCGGCTTCGGGCTGATCTACCTCGGGCAGATGACCCGCGGCGCGTTCTCCGTCACCGGCACCGGGGCCCGGCTCGACCTCTTCGACGCGCTCTACTTCAGCGCGGCACAGCTCGCGACCGTCGGCGGCTCGGCGCTCACGGCGGAGACCGACGTCCTGCGGTTCCTCAGCATCGCCGAGTCGCTCACCGGTGTGCTGCTGCTGTCCCTGGTGCTCACGTTCCTCCTCGGCGTCTACGACGTGATCGGCGACCTCAACGCCCTGTGCCAGCAGTTCGTGCCCGCCGAACGAGGGGCCGGGTCGGCGGTCGCCACGCTCGCGCCGTACATCCGGGGCGAGGAGGTGCAAGGCCTCGACGGGCACCTCGACGGCGTCGCCGGCGCGCTGGGCAGCTACGTCTCCGGGCTGCGCCTGCACCACGCCGCCTACTACTTCCAGAGCGGGCAGGACCGGTTCGCGCTCCCCTACGCGCTGCGCATGGTCGGGGACACGCTCGGCGCGCTGCGCTGGGGCCTGCCGTCCGGGCACCCCGCCACGAGCGAGCCCGCGCTCGTCCCGCTCACCTTCCAGCTGCTCGAGCTCGGGGACTACCTCCAGCGGCGCCACGGCTGGCGGAGCGAGGCGGTCCCGTCCGTGGTCACCGCCGAGGAGTTCGCGCGGCAGGTCCGGGCCGATCTCCCCCGTCGTCCGGACGACGATGCCTGGGTGGCGCGCTTCGTGCACGTCGACCGCGACATGGCACGGCTCGCCGGGGTCGAGCCCCTCGCCGACGTGGACGACGCGTACCGCCGGTACAGCGCGTGGCTGCCCTTCGCCTACCGCACGCAGCAGACGACGCTCGCCGTCAGCACGGACCTCGACTACCGGCCCATGATCGTCAGCGACGAGCCGGTCTCGATCCTCCACGGGGAGGGCTCGCTCGCGCTGCGCCGCCTCGAGGGCGACGACGCCCTGCCGTCGGCGGCGCCGCCGCCGGCGCCGCCCGGGCCGCGCGGCCGGCTGTCCCGGTGGCAGGCCTTCGTCGACGAGCACGTGGCCCAGGTGGACCCCGGCTACGTCAGGCTGCGCGCCGCGAGCCGGGCGGTGCTCGCCGCGGTGCTCGGCGCGGCGTCCCTCGCGCTCGTGTTCCGCGCGACGGACGTGACCGGCGCGACGTCGGCCGCGATCTTCGGCGGCTTCGTCGGGATGCTGGGCACCGGTGTCTCGGCGGGACGCACGCGCCGGGCCCGCCAGATGACGAGCCTCCTGCTCCTCGTGCCGGTGGGCCTCGTGGTGGTGCTCGGCGCGCTGGCCTCGGGCTCGCGCCTCCTGACCGCCGTGCTCCTGGTGGGCGTCGCGCTCGTGGGCGTGTGGGTCGGACGGTTCGGGCCGCGGTGGGCGGCCCTGGGCCGGATCGCCTTCCTCGTCTACTACTTCGCCCTCATCCTGCGCCTCGAGCTCGCCGACGCCCCGCTGTACGCCGCCGCCGCCGTGACGGGGGTCCTGTGGGCCTACGTCATCAGCCACGTCGTGCTGCCCGACAGGCCCCGCCAGACGCTGCAGGCGGGCATCGACGGGCTCGGCCTGCACCTGGTCGCCTCCATGGGCACGCTGGTCGACGCCGTCTCCTCGGGCCGGTGGGACCCGGACATCGGCCGGCGGGTCGCCGTGGACACCCGTCGGCTGCACCGGACCGCGGCCTTCCTGGCGGGGACGCTGGCCTCCGACGAGGAGGCGGGCGTCGACCCGGTGCGCAGCGCCGAGCTGCGGCTGCGCCTCTTCGACCTCGAGCTGGCGTCCGTCAACCTGACGATGGCCGCCCGGGCGGTCACGGGCACCGCGTACTCGCTCGAGATGCGCGGCCGGCTGGCCGGGCGGCTCGCGCTGCTCCAGGCCCACCTGGCCGCCACGACGGGACGCGCGGGCATCCCCGGTGCGGCGCCGTCGGGACCGCCGCCGAACCTCGAGCCGTGGCCCGCCGGGCCGGCCCCGGCCACGTGGCCGGGACCGGCACGCGCCCTGCACGAGGCGGCCGAGGAGCTCTACCGGGCGACCGACCGGCTCCACGGCGCCGAGGAGGCCGCTCTGGCCGGGACCGCGCCGCCCCGGCCCGACGTCGACCTCGACGTCGACGATGGCGCGCTCCTGGAGCTCGAGCGCGCCACCGCGGGCCCCCCGGAGCCCGCCGAGGGCCGCGGCATGGCGCCGACGACCAGGCGCGCCCTGCAGGCCGCCGTCGCCACGGGCGTCGCGCTGGCCGCCGGCGAGCTCGTCTCGACCACGCACCAGTACTGGGCCACGCTCGCGGCCTACCAGGTGCTGGGCGGCACCGACGGCGAGACGTTCGTCAAGGGGGCCCAGCGGGTCGCCGGGACCGTGGCCGGTGCGGTGGTCGGGTTCACGATCGCCCTCAGCACCGGCTCGGACCCCGCCGTGCTCTTCCCGGTGCTCGTGGTGGCGGCCTTCGCCTCGACCTACTACCGCCCCGTCTCCCAGGCCGTGTCGACCTTCTGGGCGACCATGATCTTCGCCATGATCTACGAGTTCCTCGGGCGCCTGACGACGCTCGCGATCGAGATCCGCGTGCTCGAGACCCTCTTCGGTGCCGTGGTCGCGCTCCTGGTCGCCTGGTGGGTGTTCCCCACGCGCACCCGGACCAAGCTGAACGCGGACGCCGGGCGGCTCGCGGCCGACGTCGAGACGGTCGTCCTCGGCAGCCTGGAGCGCATGGCGGGCAACGAGGCGATCTCGCGCGCCGCGATCGACGACCGCCTCCTGGTCGTCAACCAGGACGTCCGCAGCGTCACCTCGACGGCCGCGCCCCTGCGCCGGTCGGCCGGCGCGCTGGAGGCCGGGGGCGTCGAGGCCCAGCTCACCACCGTCTGGGCGCTGACCTCGCACACCCGCCACCTGGCGCGGGCGGTGCAGTACGCCGTGGGCGTCGGCACGGAGCTGACGCCGCAGGAGTGGCGCGGGCTGCGCGACGTCACGAGCCAGAACTTCGCGGCCCTGAGGGACACCCTCGCCGACCGGCTGCCCGGTCCGCTACGGGAGGACCTGGGCCTCGAGCGGCGGGACGCCTCCGGCGGGCCCGCGGCGCGGACCGACGACCTCGTCCTGCACGAGCTGGAGCGGATCAACCAGACCGTCACGCTGCTGGTCAGCATGGTCTCCCCGGGGGCGGGCGCCGGCGCGGCGCCCGCCGACGCCGCGGCCCGCTGAGCGCACGCTCGGCAGATCCGCCCGTCCCTTTCGACCGAATCGCGCCCAGCACTGTCGCATCCGGCGAGGGCGTCGTATGGTCGAGAAACGACTTCTGGCGGCCCCCGCGCCATTCCAACTTCCGGAAGGCGTGGACTCATGGACCTCACTCCTCGTGAGATCGAGAAGCTGTACGTGTACCAGGTCGCAGAGATCGGACGACGTCGTCGGGAACGCGGCACGAAGCTGAATCTCAGCGAAGCGCAGGCACTGATCTGCGAGGCGATTCTCGAAGGCGCCCGCGACGGCAAGTCCGTCGCCGAGTGCATGGAGCTCGGAAAGCACGTGGTCGCCGAGACCGACTGCATGCCCGGGGTGCGAGAGCGGCTGCCGCTGCTCCAGGTCGAAGCGACCTTCCCGGACGGCAGCAAGCTCGTCTCGTGCCACGACCCCGTGGCGGCCTGAGAGATGTCGCTGGCCGACGAGGCCACCCGGCTGCTGCTCGTCGCAGGCCACGAGAGCGACGGCGGGATCGGCCTCGAGCCGCTCCTCGACGCCCTGCCCGGCGCGGTGGTCGCGACCGCCGGGCGACGCCTGCACGACGCCGTCACCCGCGCCCTGACCGAGGGTGCGGAGCGCGTCGCCGTGCTGCCGATGACGTGGGGCCGCGACCCGGTGATGGTGGCCGACGCGGCGAAGACGCTGCGCTGGCTGGACGCCGGAGCCGGTCGCGGACGCCTCGCGCTGTGCGACGACTTCGGCACGATCGACCACCTGGTCGCCGCGCTGCGGCGTGCGGCGACCCGCACCGCCGCGGCGGAGCCGGGCGCCGCGATGGTGGTCGTCGCACGCGCCGCCGACCCCTTCGACGACGCCGAGCTGTACCGCGTGGCCCACCTGGTGCGCACGCACGGCGCCGGGGTCCCGGTCGAGGTGGCGTGCGTGGCCGGCCCGGGTGACCTGGCCGACGTCGTGCACCGCACGCGACTGCTGGGCGCCCGCGGCGTGGTGCTCGTTCCGGCAGGGTTCGGACTGCCGGACGGCGTCGACGGGTTCGCCGGGACCACGTCCTACGGACCTCTCGTCTCGCGCGCGGCCGTCCTGGAGGTCGTCCGCCGCCGGCGCGACGCCGCACTGCACGCGCTGGAGCACGGGCGGACCGGCATCGAGGCCGGCCTGCTCGCCGACCACGGCCACGGCTACGCCCACTCCCACGGGATCGACGGCGATGCCGGGCACGGCCACCCGCACGGGCACGGCCACCCGCACGAGCACCCGCACGGCACCGTGCCGGCCGGGTTCGAGCTGGCGGAGAGCCGGCCGAGCGGCTGAGGGCCCAGGTCCGGTGCGAGGGGGCGCGCACCGGACGGACGACGACGCACGGCAGCACACACGCCCCCGCGGCATGCATGGATCACCCAGCAACCCGGAGGGCACGACGATGCTAGGCAGCCCGAAGTACCACCACAGCGACGATGACATCGAGATCAACGCCGGGCGACCCACGGTCACCCTGACGGTGACCAACACGGGTGACCGCGGCATCCAGGTCGGGTCCCACTTCCACTTCTTCGAGGTCAACCGCGCCCTGCGGTTCGACCGCGAGCTGGCCTACGGGATGCACCTCGACATCCCGGCCGGCACCGGCGTCCGCATCGAGCCGGGCGACTCGCGCGAGGTCACGCTGACCGCCTACGCGGGCAGCCGGCGGGTCATCGGGTTCAACAACCTCGTCGACGGCGGCCTGGACGCGCGCCAGACCCGCATCGACGCCTTCGCACGCCTGGCGGCGGGCGGCTTCCAGAACGAGCCGTCGGGGTCGTCCTCCGCCGGTGACCAGGGCGCTCCGCGCACCGACTCCGCCAAGACGAAGGACAGCTGATGGCCATCATCTCGCGCAAGCAGTACGTCGACCTGTTCGGCCCGACCACCGGCGACCGGGTCCACCTCGCGGACTCCAACCTCGTGATCCAGATCGAGAAGGACTACAACGAGGGCAACTACGGCGACGAGGTCGTCTACGGCGGCGGCAAGACCGCGCGCGACGGCATGGCGGCGGACCCGCAGGTCACCAGCGCCACGGGCGGCCTGGACCTGGTCATCACGAACGTCATCGTGCTCGACCCGATCCTCGGCGTCGTCAAGGGCGACATCGGGATCAAGGACGGCAAGATCGTCGGGATCGGCAAGTCCGGGAACCCGCACGTGCAGCGCGGGGTCGACCCGCGGCTCGTCGTGGGCGCGGTCACGGAGGTCATCGCCGGCGAGCACCTCATCGCCACGGCGGGCGGCATCGACAGCCACGTCCACTACATCTCGCCGCAGCAGGGGCACGCGGCCCTGTCCAACGGCATCACCACCCTCTTCGGCGGGGGCACCGGCCCGACGGACGCGACGAACGGCGTGACCACCACGCCCGGCGCCTGGCACCTGCACCGGATGCTCCAGGCGGCCGAGGACATGCCGGTCAACATGGGCTTCCACGGCAAGGGCAACGGCTCGCTGCCCGGCCCGCTCATCGAGCAGATCCGGGCGGGGGCGTCCTCGCTCAAGGTCCACGAGGACTGGGGCGCCACCCCGGCGGCCCTGGACAACGCCCTGACGGTCGCGGACGAGTTCGACGTCCAGCTCTCCGTGCACACCGACAGCCTCAACGAGTCGGGGTACGTGGAGGACACGCTGTCGGCGATCAACGGCCGGACGATCCACACGTACCACACCGAGGGAGCGGGCGGCGGGCACGCGCCGGACATCATGAAGGCGGCCAGCCACCCCAACGTGCTGCCGTCCTCGACCAACCCGACCCTGCCGTACACGGTCAACTCGGTCGACGAGCTGCTCGACATGGTCATGGTCTGCCACCACCTGTCGCACGACATCCCGGAGGACGTCGCCTTCGCGGACTCGCGCGTGCGCGCCGAGACGATCTCCGCGGAGACCGTGCTGCACGACGAGGGCGTCCTGTCGATGTTCTCCTCGGACTCGCAGGCCATGGGGCGCATCGGGGAGTCGTTCATGCGCGCCTTCCAGACGGCGCACCACAACAAGGACAAGCGCGGGTCGCTGCCGGAGGACTCCGCGGCGAACGACAACTTCCGGGTCCTGCGCTACCTGGCGAAGATGACGATCAACCCGGCCATCACGCAGGGGGTCTCCGACTACATCGGCTCCCTCGAGGACGGCAAGATCGCCGACATCGTCCTGTGGTCGGTGAGCGGGTTCGCCGCCAAGCCCAAGATGGTCATCAAGGGCGGCCTCATCAACTGGGCGCTCATGGGCGAGCCGAACTCCTCGCTCCCCACCCCGCAGCCGGTCTTCTACCGGCCGATGTTCGGGGCGTGGGGCAAGGCGACGCAGGCGACCCGCGTGTCGTTCATGTCGCAGGCAGCCATCGACCTCGGCGTCCCCGAGCGGCTGGGCCTGGAGAGCCAGGTGCTGCCCGTGCGGCGGTGCCGCGGGATCGGCAAGGCGCACATGGTGCGCAACGACCGCACGCCCGTGATCGACGTCGACCCGGAGACCTACAAGGTCACCTACGACGGGACGCCGGCGCACATCGAACCCGCCCAGTCGCTGCCGATGACCCAGCTCTTCTTCCTGGCCTAGGCAGCCATGAGCACCGACCCGCTCGGCCTCCTGGTCAGCCTCCAGCTCTCGGACTCCGCGTTCCCGAGCGGCTTCTACACGATGTCGCACGGGCTCGAGGGGTTCAGCCAGGCGAAGCTGGTCAGCCAGGGCGGTGTCGGTGCCCTGCTGGAGGACCTGCTGGTCCACTCTGTGGGGCCCGGCGACGCGACGGCCCTGGCACGCGCCCACGACGCCGCGGCCGCCGGCGACTGGGAGGGCGTGCGGGTGGTCGACCGGACGCTCTACGCGTCGAAGCTCAACGGCGAGATGCGCCGCGCATCGGTGCGCAGCGGGCACCAGCTCACCGACGTCGCACGGGAGGCGCTCGGCGGGCCGGAGCTGGACGAGTGGGCCCGGGGGCTCGCGGCCAAGGAGTCCCCGGGCTGCCAGCCCGTCGCCACGGCCGTCGCGTACGCGGCGGCCGGGGTGGGGGCCGAGCAGGCGGTCGTGTGCGACATGTCGGCGTTCGCCGTGAGCTTCCTCGGCGCCGCGCTGCGCCTGCGCCTGGCCGACCACCGGCAGGTCCAGGTGATGCTCCACGCCGTCGGACCGGTGATCGCGGCGCAGGCCGCCGCCGCGGTCGACCGGCCGCTGGAGGACCTCGGCGGGTGCGTCCCGATGGCCGACGTCATGTCCGCCCAGCACGAGCGCGCCGACGCCCGGCTCTTCGCGAGCTGAGCGGGCGCACCACCACGACGGATCGAACGAAGGAGACCCATGAGCGAGAACGTGCTGAGGATCGGGATCGGCGGCCCCGTCGGCTCCGGCAAGACGGCGCTGGCCGAGGCGCTGGTCCCCCGGCTCCTGGCCGCCGGGCGGCAACCGGCGGTCATCACCAACGACATCTACACCCAGGAGGACGCGCAGCACGTGCGGCGTGAGCTCGCGGGGGTCCTCGACCCGGCCCGCGTGGTGGGCGTGGAGACCGGCGCGTGCCCGCACACCGCTGTCCGGGACGACCCGACGATGAACCTCGCGGCCGGCGCCGAGATGCTGGAGCGGTTCCCGGACGTCGACACGCTCCTCTACGAGTCCGGTGGCGACAACCTGACCCTGACCTTCTCCCCCGCCCTCGCGGACGTCTTCGTCTTCGTGCTGGACACCTCGGAGGGCGAGAAGATGCCGCGCAAGCGTGGCCCCGGCATCACCGACTCGGACATCCTGGTGATCAACAAGGTCGACATCGCGCAGTACGTCCGCACGAACCTCGACGTCATGGAGTCCGACGCCCTGCGCGTGCGCAGCGGCAAGCCGGTGGTGCTCACCAACGCACTGACGGGCGACGGCCTCGAGCGGCTCCAGGACGAGATCATGGCGGTCTGGCACGGCCGCAGGTCCGCGCTGGTCTGATGGCCACCGAGACGCTGGTGCCGGCCCCGCCCGCCGTGCCCGCCCCGCCGGCCCAGGCCCCCGTGCGCCCGTACGGCGGGCACCGGGTCCAGCCGGGGCACTACGAGCCCCGGCGGGTGCCGCCGGAGGTCGCGCGGTACGCCGGCGTGCTCGACACGCTGGCCGTCGGGAGCCCCGGCAAGGTCGGCGTGCTGCAGCTGGGGTTCGCGCTGGGCGCCCACGGGACGGAGCTGGTGGAGCACTACCAGAAGTCGCCGCTGCAGATCATGCACCCGCTCTACTACGACCCGCAGCGGCCGGACATGCCCTACACCTACCTGATGTCGACCGGTGCGGGGATCCTCCAGGGCGACCGCCTGCGGACCGACCTCACCTTCGGCGCGGGCACGTCCGCGCACGTCACGACGTCGGCCTACACCAAGGTGCTCAAGATGGAGCACGACTACGCCGTGGCCCAGGTGAACCTCGACGTGGGGCCCGACGCCTACGTCGAGTACCTGCCGGACCCGGCCATCCTGTTCACCGACGCCAGGCTCTACCAGCGCACAGCCGTGACGGTGGCGGAGTCGGCGACGCTCCTCGCCGGGGAGACCGTCGTCGCGGGGCGGCTGGGCCGCGGCGAGCGCCACCGGTACACCGTCCTGGCGTCGGACTTCGAGGCCCGTCGGCCGGACGGCACCCTCCTCGCGCTCGACCGCGTCCGCCTGGCCCCGGTCGCCGGCGCGTCGGGCGGGCCCGCGGTCATGGGCGGCCACGACGTGCTCTCGATGCTCTACGTGCTCACCCGCCGGGCGCCGGCCGCGGAGCTGAGCGACCTTCTGCACGACGAGCTCGCCGCGACGTTCGCCGGCGCGCTGCGCCTCGGGGTCAGCACGCTGCCCGACGACTCCGGGGTCTGGGTGCGGATGCTCGGGGACGAGACCAGGACGGTCACTCTCGCGGCGACCGCCGCCTGGCGCGCCCTGCGCCTGCACCTCACCGGGCTGCCTGCGCCCACGGTCCGCAAGACCTGACGAGGGCGGCCGCGCGGCGGCCGCCGAGGAGGACGGCATGGCATCGACAGGAGCAACGGCGCAAGCGCCCGGTACCGGCACCGCACTGACCGGGCGGGCCTTCGCCCACGGACTGTCCCAGATCTTCTTCCAGGCGAACGTCTGGACGGGTCTGCTCATCCTGGCGGCGTTCGTCGTCGCCGACGTGCGCATGGCCGTCCTCGTGGTGATCGGCACCCTGGTCTCGACCGCGACGGGTGCGCTCATGGGCGCGCGCCGGCAGGACCTGCGGATCGGCATGCAGGGCTACAACGGGGCCCTGCTCGGCGCCGCGGTCTTCGCCGCGATGGGCGGCGCGCAGGCGTGGTCGTACGTGGCCACGGTGGTCGGCGCCGTCCTCTGCGCGCCGGTGATGTGGCTCTTCGTGCGGCTCTTCGCCACGAGGCCGCTCGCGCGGTTCGACCTGCCGGCGACGACGGCACCGTTCTGCACGGTCGCGGGCGTGGTCTACGCCGTCACCATGAGCCTGCACGTGAGCTCGACGCCCCAGCACGTCCCGGACGAGGTCGGCCGGTCCTTCCTGCGGTCGCTGCTCACGAACGTCTCCGAGGTCGTGCTCGTCGAGAGCGTCTGGGCCGGGGCGCTCATCCTGCTCGGCCTCTTCATCGCCTCGTGGCGGGTCGGGGTGGCGGCGGTCCTCGGCAGCGTCGTCGGAAGCCTGTGCGCGCTCGCCCTGGGCGAGAGCAGCGAGACGATCGGGAGCGGCCTGGCGAACTACTCCGGCGTCCTGACCGCCATCGCGCTCGCCGTCGTCTTCCTGCGCAGCACCGTGGCGGCGTGGCTCTACGCGACCCTGGGCGCGGCGCTGACCGCCGTCCTGACCCTGCTCCTCACCGACGCCACGAGCGCACCGCACTACACGTGGCCCTACATCCTGACCACCTGGGTCCTGCTGGTCGTCGCGGCCTTCGTGCCGGCGCTGCGCCGCACATGAGACGCGTGGTCGGCCGCCCGCCCCGTGGGAGCGAGGTGGGCGTGTGCAGATCACGATGAGCGACGTGCACGTGCGCGGCCGCCGCGCCGTGATGCTGGAGCTCGGCGGCCTGACCCTCACCACGGGCCAGGCCGTCCTCCTGGCGGGCGAGCCGGGGCAGGGCCTGACGGCGCTGGCCCTCGCCGCGACCGGGCGCCTGTCCCCCTTCGACGGCACCGTGACCCTCGTCGACGACGACGGCGCGACGACCACCGACCCGGCCGAGCTGCGCCGGGTCACGGCGGTGGTCGACCTCCCCGGCGTCTCCGAGCCGGACGACGCCGTCCCGCTCGGCACGGTGGTCGCGGAGGACCTCGCGCTCGCCCGCGTGCCCGCGGGGCCCGGGGCCACCCGGCGCTGGCTCGCCGAGCACGACCTGAGCGACCGTGCCGGCCTGCGCGTCGACGACATCCCCGGCGACCTGCGCACCGAGCTCCTCGCGACGCTGGCCGCCGAGCGGCCCGATGTCAGGTTCCTCGTGCTGACCATGCCCGAGCGCCACGGCGGCGAGCCGGCGCGGTGGTGGCAGCTCGCCCAGGAGCTCGCCGCGCTCGGCTACGGCGTCCTGGTGCAGTGCAGCCGCTCCTGCGCGCGGGACCTGGGCGCTGACGTGCCCCCGGCCCGGAGCGAGGCCGACGCGCCGGCCCCCGTCGAGGCGCTGCGCACGACGCCGCCCGCCGCGCCCGCGCGACCGCGCACCGGTGCGCCCGAGAGCACGGACCCGACCCAGCTGCTCGACGCCGCCGACGAGCCGGAGCCGGCGCCGCGCCGCCGTCGACGCGCAGGGCGCGCGACGCGGGACGGACGGGAAGGGTGACCGCCGTCCACCTGGCGATGTCGGAGCTCCGCCGCGTGTGGGCGGGGACGCTGCCACGCCTGGCCGTGCTGGCGATGATGATCATCCCCTCGCTCTACTCCGGCCTGTACCTCTTCGCCAACGAGGACCCCTACGGTCGTCTCGAGACGGTGCCGGCGGCGCTCGTCGTCCTGGACCGCGGCGCCACCAGCGAGAACGCGACCGACGGCACCTCGCGCGAGGTCGACTACGGCGAGCGCGTCGCCTCGCGCCTGCTCGACGGCGACGGCGGCTTCGGGTGGGTGCGGACCTCGCAGTCCGACGCGGAGGCCGGCGTCCGGTCGGGCCGCTTCGACTCCGCCCTGATCATCGGCCCCACGTTCTCGCAGGACCTCGTCTCGTCGGCGCGCTTCCAGCCGCAGCAGGCGAGCCTGACCCTCCTGACCAACGACGCCAACAACTACCTCGCGACGACGATCGCGGACACGATCGTGGGCAAGGTCCGGGACTCCATCGCGGAGGAGGTCGGCACCGAGGCCGCCGACACCTTCCTGCGGGGCTTCGCCTCGATCCACACCAACCTCTCGAGCGCCGTGCAGGGCGCGCAGGAGCTCGAGTCGGGCGCCGCCCGCCTGTCCCAGGGCACGGTGGAGCTCGTCACGGGCACGGCCGAGCTCGCGACGGGCGCGCAGCAGACCGCGAGCGGCGCCGCGGAGCTGGCGGCCGGCGCCGACCGGCTCGCCGCGGGCGCGAGCACGCTGGCGTCGGGCGCGGGCACGCTGGCGGACGGGCTGGCGACGCTGCGCAGCCGGACCGCGGACCTCCCGGCCCAGACGGCCGCGCTCGCCGTCGGCGCCGGCGAGGTCGCGGGCGGTGCGGCCGAGGCGGCGCACGTCGGCCGAGAGGCGGTCACGACCACGCGCGAGGCCGTCGCCGCGCTCGACACGGCCCGCACGGACCTCGAGGCGGCGCTGGGGCCGCTCGTGGCCGAGGGGCGCCTGACCGAGGCGGAGGCGGCCGAGATCCGGGCGCTCCTCGAGGACTCCCGGGCGCCCGTGGCCTCGCTCGTGACGCAGGTCGAGGACGCCTCCGGCCGGCTGGACGAGCTGAGCGACGGCGCGGCCCAGGTCGCCACCGGCGCGCGCGAGCTCGCGGACGCGAGCCCGGCCCTCACGCAGGGCATCGCCACCGCGGCACAGGGAGGCCAGGAGGTGGCGGCGGGCGCGGCCGAGGTGAGCTCCGGGGCGGCCACCCTCGCGAGAGACCTGTGCACGCTGGCCGCCGGCACGACCCAGGTCTCGGACGGCGCCGCGCGGCTCGCGTCGTCGAGCGTGACGCTGCGCGACGGCACGTCCGAGCTCGGCTCCGGCGTCACGCAGCTGCGCGAGGGTCTGCAGCAGGGGCTCACCCGCATCCCGGACCTGGACCCTGACACCGAGCGCGAGACGGCGCGCACGATCGGCAACCCCGTCGAGGTGGTCAGCGACACGATGGCGCGGGCGGGCACCTACGGCGCGGGGCTCGCACCGTTCTTCATGTCGCTGGCCACGTGGATCGGCGCCTACATGCTGTTCCTCCTCGTGCGCGGGCTGTCGTCGCGCGCGCTCTCCGCCGGCGCACCCGCGGCGTGGGCCGCGCTGGGCGGCTGGATCCCGCCGGCGCTGATCGGCGTCGGGCAGGTCGTGGTGATGTTCTCCCTGGTCGCGTTCGCGCTCGACATCCGACCCGTCCACCCGATCGGCACGCTCCTGCTGCTCCTGCTCGCCTCGGCGACCTTCGTCGCGGTGCTCCAGGCGCTGAACGTGTGGCTCGGAACCGTGGGACAGTTCCTCGGCCTCGTCCTCATGCTCGTCCAGCTGGTCACGGCCGGCGGGACGTTCCCCTGGCAGACCATCCCGGAGCCCCTGCGCTCGCTGCACCGGGTGTTGCCGATGTCGTACACGGTCGAAGGGCTGCGGCAGACGCTCTACGGCGGCGACCTGGGGACGGTCGCGCGGGACGTGGCCGTGCTCGTCGCGGTCCTCGTCGTGGCGCTGGGCGCGACGACGTACGCGGCCTACCGGCAGCGGGTGTGGAGCCCGGCGCGGCTCCAGCCGGAGCTCGTCCTGTAGGCGGGCGGCCTAGGCCCCCAGCTCGCCGAGCTGCCCGGTCTCGCCCATCTCGGTCAGCGCCTCCGGTGACTCCGGGAGCACCTGGCCGCCGTCGACGACGATGCCCTGGCCCGTGACGTAGCGCGCGCCGTCGGAGGCGAGGAAGGCCACCACCGCCCCGATGTCCGCCGGCTCGGCCAGGTAGCCGAGCGGGACCGAGCGGGACATCTGGTCGCGGTACTCCTGGCCGAGCGCCAGGAGCCCGGGGGTCAGGACGTTCCCGGGGAGCACGGCGTTCACGGTGATGCCCGCCGGGGCCAGCTCGATCGCGGCCGAGCGGACGAACCCCATCTGCGCGGCCTTGGTCGCCCCGTAGTGGGACCACCCCGGGTACCCGGTGACGTTGCCCGTGATCGAGCTCGTCACGACGACCCGCCCGCGCCCCGAGGCGGTGAGCGCCGGCACGGCGGCCTGGACCGCGTGGACGGTGCCCTTGACGTTGATGTCGAAGATCTCGTCGAGGTCGTCGTCGCTCATCGTGGCGATCCGGGCCTGCGGGTAGACGCCGGCGTTCGCGGCCAGCACGGACAGCCCGCCCAGCTCGGCCTCGACCCGGGCCACGACGTCGCGGCACGCCCGCGCGTCGCGCACGTCCAGCACGTGCGCCGGGACGCCGCGCTCCCGCGCCTGGGCGCACTCCTCCTCGGTCAGGCCCGTGACGGCGACGCGCGCACCCTGGGCGGCCAGGACGTCGGCGATCCCGCGGCCGATCCCGAGGGTCCCCCCGGTGACGAGCGCCGTCCGGCCCTCGAGCAGTGACGTCATCGTCGGTCCTCTCGTCGTGGGCCGCACGCAGCGCGCGCGGCGGGCTAGGCCTGGGCGCCCCAGCGGTACCCGAGGTAGGCGAGCGCGACGCAGACCACGAGGACGCCCACCCCGTAGGCGAACGCGGTCCCGTAGCGCCGCTCCCGGATGAGCTGCACCGCCTCGTAGCTCGCGGTGCTGAACGTCGTGTAGCCCCCGAGGAAGCCGGTCCCGATCACCGCGCTCATCTCGGTGGACGCGATCCGGCTCACGACCAGCCCGGTCAGCGCCCCGAGCACGAGCGACCCCGTCATGTTGATGATCGCGGTCGGCCACGGGAACGCCGAGGTGGTCCGCGCCCGGATGGCGGCGTCGACCACGTAG
Source organism: Actinotalea sp. JY-7876 (assembly GCF_014042015.1). NCBI lineage: Bacteria > Bacillati > Actinomycetota > Actinomycetes > Micrococcales > Cellulomonadaceae > Actinotalea > Actinotalea sp. JY-7876. The sequence continues at coordinate 2,029,069 of NZ_CP059493.1, forward strand.
CGCACGCCGGCGCCCAGGCCCCCGGCGAGGACCAGCAGGACGAACGCGCCCGCGGTCACGCGACACCCTCCCCGGTCCGGGTCGGCCCGCGCAGGCGGGCGCCCAGGGCGATGCCCGCGAACGTCGCCGCGGCCCCCAGGAGCACGGTGCCCAGGACGTACGCCGCGCCGAGGTCGAGGCGCGAGCGGTCGAGGAGCACCGCGGTGTCCGTGGCGAGCGAGCTGTACGTCGTCAGGCCGCCGCAGAACCCGGTGCCCAGGAGCAGCTTGAGCCGACTGACGACCGCCTCCCCCGGCGCGCGTCGCGCGAGGCCCTCGTACAGGAACCCCAGGAGGAACGCGCCCACGACGTTGACGAGCGTGATGACGACCGGGACCCCGTCGACGTCGGGCACGGCGAGGGACAGCCCCTCGCGGGCGGCGACGCCGAAGAACCCGCCCAGCACGACCAGGCCGAACGACGCCGCACTGATCCGGGCGCGGCCCGGGGCGGCGTTCACGGCGGCGTCACCGGGCCGCCCGCGCGCGCGGGCGCGCTCAGCCCTCGCCTGTTCAGCCCTCGCCCACTCACCGCGATGTCCAGCCGCTCGCGGAGCACGGCCCCCCTGCTCATCTCCTGACGGTATGCCCGTGGCGCGCAGGGTGCCACCGGCGGCGACCGGTGCTCAGGCGCCGGCGATCCGGCTGAGCAGCAGCGCCTCCGCGAGCACGACGCGCTCGAGCTCGGCGAGGTCGACCGACTCGTCGGCGCCGTGCGCGCGCGAGTCGGGGTCCTCGACGCCCGTGACGAGGATCGCGGCGTCGGGGAAGACCTCGAGCAGGTCCGCGATGAAGGGGATCGAGCCGCCGATCCCGATGTCCACGGGCGCGGTACCCCACGCGTCCGCGAACGCCTGGCGCGCGACGCGCATGGCGGGCGAGTCGGCGGGCGCCTGGAACGCCTTGCCGAGGTCCCCCACCTGGACGTCGACCCGCGCACCGAAGGGCGCGTGCGTCACGAGGTGGTCGCGCAGCGCCTCGAACGCCGCCTCGGGGTCCTGCCCGGCCGCGATCCGCAGCGAGAGCTTGGCGCGCGCGCTCGGCGCGATGGTGTTCGACGCCCGGTCCACCGGGGTCGCGTCGAACCCGATCACCGAGAGCGCGGGCTTGCTCCAGAGCCGACCCGTGAGCGTGCCCGTGCCGGCGAGCCGCACCCCGGGCAGCACCGAGGCGTCCGCACGGAACACGTCCTCGTCGTAGTCGACGGTGGGCTCGGGTCCGCTCACCAGGCCCTGCACCGCGACACTCCCGTCGTCGTCGTGCAGCGTCGCGATGAGGCGGGCGAGCAGCGTCGGCGCGTCGAGGATCGCCCCGCCGTACATGCCGGAGTGGACGGCGTGCTCCACGACGCCGACCTCCACGACGCAGTCGACGAGCCCGCGCAGGCTCGTCGTCAGGGCGGGCACGCCCACGCGCCAGTTCGAGGAGTCCGCGACCACGATGACGTCCGCCGCGAGCAGGGTCTGGTGCGTCCGCAGGAAGTCGACGAAGGTCGGCGAGCCGATCTCCTCCTCGCCCTCCACGAACACCGTGACGCCGACGGCGAGATCCTCCCCCAGGGCACGCAGCGCGCCCAGGTGCGCCACGACGCCGGCCTTGTCGTCCGCCGCGCCGCGGCCGAACAGGCGCCCGTCCCGCTCCGTCGGCTCGAACGGGGCGCTCGACCAGGCCTCCGGCTCGCCCGGCGGCTGCACGTCGTGGTGCGCGTAGAGCAGCACGGTCGGGGCGCCCGCCGGGGCCGGACGGCGCGCCACGACGGCGGGGCGGCTGACGACGCCGTCGGGCCTCGTGGCGGTCAGCACCTGCACCTCCGGCATGCCCGCGTCGCGCAGGAGCGCCGCGACGGCCCGCGCGCTCTCGGCGACGTGCGCCTGGTCGAAGCTGGCGGCGGAGACACTCGGGATCCGCACCAGTGCCTCGAGGTCGGCGCGCAGGGCGCCGAACCCGTCCGCGACACGCTGCGCGAGCGTCGCGACGTCGGGCCCGGCGGGCGGGGCGGAGGCGGTGCGGTCGGGTGTCATCGAGTCGTCGGTCACGCGTCCACGCTACCCGCGCGCTCGACTACCCTGGGCGTGTGCTGTCCCGCAACCGCCCCGCGTCCACGCCCGCCGAGCAGTCCGTGCCGCCGGAGCCGACGTCGGCGTCCGGGAGCGGCAAGGGGCGCCCGACGCCCAAGCGCAAGGAGGCGGAGGCGGCGCGGCGCAAGCCGCTGGTCCCGGCCGACCGCAAGGCCGCCGCGAAGGCGGCACGCGCCGCGTCCAGGGCGGCCCGCGAACGTGAGCACCAGGCGCTGCAGACGGGCGACGACCGCTTCCTCCCGCCGCGCGACAAGGGACCGGTCCGCCGCTTCGTGCGCGACCACGTCGACGCGCGCCGCAACCTCGGCGAGTTCTTCCTGCCCGCCTCGATCGTCGTCGTCGTCGCGCTCATGTTCACCGGGCAGAACGCGGTCGCGAGCATCGTGGTCATCGTCGTGCTCTACACGTACGTCGCCGCCATGGTCCTCGACGCGATCCTGCTGGGCCGCAAGCTGCGCCAGCGCCTGACCGACAAGTTCGGCGAGGTGCAGCGCGGCGCGGTGATGTACGGCGTCCTCCGCGCCTTCCAGCTGCGCCGGACCCGGCTGCCGCGCACCCAGGTCAAGCGCGGCGAGTTCCCGGTCTGAGCCCGGGGTCGGCGCACGGGTGCCGGCCGCTGCCGTAGATTCCGAGGTATGGAACATCGCTACCTCGGGAACTCCGGCCTCAAGATCTCGGAGATCGCCTACGGCAACTGGCTCACGCACGGCTCGCAGGTCGAGAAGGACGCCGCGGTCGCGTGCGTGCACGCGGCCCTCGACGCCGGCATCACCACGTTCGACACGGCTGACGTCTACGCCAACGGCAAGGCCGAGTCCGTCCTCGGCAAGGCCCTCAAGGGCCAGCGACGCGCGTCGTACGAGCTCTTCACCAAGGTCTACTGGCCGACCGGCCCGGGTGGCCCCAACGACGTGGGACTCTCGCGCAAGCACATCATGGAGTCGATCGACGCCTCGCTGACGCGGCTGCGGACCGACTACGTGGACCTCTACCAGGCGCACCGCTACGACACCGAGACGCCGCTCGAGGAGACGATGCAGGCGTTCGCCGACGTCGTCCACCACGGCAAGGCGCTCTACATCGGCGTGAGCGAGTGGACGGCGGACCAGATCCGGGCCGGCCACGCGCTGGCGTCGGAGCTCGGCATCCAGCTCATCTCGAGCCAGCCGCAGTACTCGATGCTGTGGCGGGTCATCGAGGAGGAGGTCGTCCCGGCCTCCAGCGAGCTCGGCCTCTCCCAGATCGTGTGGTCCCCCATCGCCCAGGGCGTGCTGACCGGCAAGTACAAGCCCGGCCAGGAGCTGCCCGCCGGGTCGCGCGCGACGGACGAGAAGGGCGGCGCGCGCATGATCGGCCGCTTCATGAACGACGAGGTCCTGGGCGCCGTCCAGGGGCTCGCGCCGATCGCGCAGGAGCTGGATCTGACCATGGCGCAGCTCGCCGTCGCGTGGGTGCTGCAGAACGAGAACGTCGCCGCGGCGATCATCGGCGCGTCGCGTCCCGAGCAGGTGCACGAGAACGTCGCCGCCTCGGGCGTGACGATCCCGGCCGAGCTCATGACGCGCATCGACGAGGTGCTGGGCGACGTCGTCGTGCGCGACCCGGCGAAGACCGCCGAGGGTGCGCCGCAGAAGCGGCCCGCCTGACCCAGGCACCCCGTCAGGCCGGGGCGGCCTCGACCGACGTCGAGGGCGCCCCGCCCTGCGGGGGCGTGGTGCCGCGCGGCGCCATGAGGAAGCGCGGCATGAGCGCGTGCACGACCGGCCCGATGCCCAGCGCGTACGCGAGGGTGCCGAGGCCCACCGTCCCGCCGAGCAGCCAGCCCGCCGCGACGACGAGCACCTCGATGCCCGAGCGGACGAGGCGGACCGGCCAGTCCGTGCGCGCCACCACGCCCGTCATCAGCCCGTCGCGCGGCCCGGGGCCGAGGCGGGTGCCGATGTAGCAAGCCGTCGCGAGCCCGTTGAGCCCGATGCCCGCCACCGTCATGGCGATCGCCGCCGCCACCGGCAGCGGCTGCGGCAGGAGCGCGAGGACGGCGAGGAACGGGTCGACGAGGACCCCGATGACCAGCACGTTGGCGACGGTCCCGATCCCGGGTCGCTGGCGCAGCGGGATCCAGCACAGCAGCACGACGCCGCTCACCGCGACGGTCACGGTGCCGAAGGTCCAGCCGAGACGCTCCGAGAGCCCTTCGCTCAGCACGTCCCACGGCATGTTGCCGAGACCGGCCCGGACGAGCGTCGCGATGGACACCGCGTAGAGGACCAGACCGACGAGGAGCTGCAGGGAGCGGCGCACGGGGTCACGGTACGTCCGGCCCGGCGCGCGGGGCGCCGGGTGCTCAGCCCGTGCGCAGGGGCAGGGCCGGTGCCGCGGGGTGGCCCTCCTGCAGGAGCTGCGCCGACGCGACGCCCTGACCGGCGAGGTGGCGCCATTGCTCGCCGAGCCACGACTCCGCGTCGAACCGGTTGGTGAACGCCGGGCTCAGCGGCCGGTCGAGCGGCACGTCCTGCGCGTCGAGGAAGCGCCACTCCCACTGCACCCGGGTCACCGCGCCACCGCGGTCGACCAGCGGCCGGCGAGGGCTCGGTTCAGCCGGGCCGCCCAGAACGGCCCCTCGTAGACGAACCCCGTGTAGCCCTGGACCAGGTCGGCGCCGGCCTCCCGGTACGCCAGGGCGTCCGCGGGCGTCGTGATCCCGCCCACGCCGAGGACGACGGCGCCGGCGGGCAGCCGCTCGCGCAGGCGCCGGACGACGGCGAGGCCGCGCTCGCGGACGGGAGGGCCGGAGAGGCCGCCCTCGCCCAGCGTGTGCGCGATGGTCGTGTTGACGGCGACCACTCCCGCCAGGCCCAGCTCGGCGGCCAGGTCCGCGACGGCGTCGACGTCGTCGTCCGAGAGGTCCGGGGCGATCTTCACCAGCAGCGGCGCCGTGGCGCCGACCTCGGCCGCCGCGTCCTGGACGGCACGCAGGACGGGGCGCAGCTGCTCGACGGCCTGGAGCGAGCGCAGCCCCGGCGTGTTCGGCGACGACACGTTGACCACCAGGTAGTCGGCGAGCGGGGCGAGCAGCCGCGCGCTGGCGGCGTAGTCCGCCGCGGCCTCCGACGCCGGTGTGACCTTGCTCTTGCCGATGTTCACGCCGACGACGACGCCGCGCGACCAGGCCGCCGCCCGCACGCGCCGCAGCCGCGCGGCGACGGCCTCGGCGCCCTCGTTGTTGAAGCCCATGCGGTTGCGCACCGCGCGCCGATCGACGTGGCGCCACAGCCGCGGGCGGTCGTTGCCGGGCTGCGGCAGCGCCGTGACGGTGCCGACCTCGACGAAGCCGAAGCCGATCATCGTCAGGCCGCGGATGCCGCGGGCGTCCTTGTCGAAGCCGGCGGCGAGGCCGAACGGGCCGGGCACGCGCAGCCCGAGCACCTCGAGGGCCGGCCCCGGCGGCGCACACCTGCGGGCGACGACCGACCGCAGGCCAGGGACCGCCGCGACGCCCCGCACGACGGCGAACCCGAGGTGGTGCGCGCGCTCCGGGTCGATCCGCCGGAACACCTGGTCGAACAGCAGCCGGTACACGGCCCTCAACCTAGCGCCGGGGCCCGGCGGCCGACCCGCGCGTCCGGACGAGCCACGCCAGCCCCAGGGCGGGCAGCACGAGCGGCACGAACCCGTAGCCGGCGCCGAAGCGCGACCACACGGTGTCGTCAGGGAACAGGTCGGGCGCCAGCACGGACAGCAGCCCGACGACCACCACCCCCACCGCCTCGAAGACGACGGCGGCCCACGCCACCCGGCGCCAGCCGCCGGTGCCACGGGCCAGTGCCACGGTCGCCACCAGGTACACGAGGCCGGCGACGGCCGAGAGGGTGTACGCCAGGGGTGCCGCCTCCAGGTCGCGGCCGATCTGCACCGCCGAGCGGGCCGTCGCCGCGACCGCGAGGACGCCGTAGACCAGGACGAGCAGGCGCCCCGGACCGGAGCCCGTCGGCCGGGCGGCGGGCGCGTCGGCCGCGCTCACGCCGCTCCCACGGCCGGCACGCCGGTCCAGACCTGGACGCAGCGGTACGTGAGGAACGCGACGGTCAGCGAGGCGACGAGGAGCACGACCGAGCTCCAGCGGCTGCGCTCGGTGAAGGCCCAGGCGGCCGCGACGGGGAGCACGAAGAGCGTCGTGACGAGGTAGCCCCAGAAGGTCGGGGCGTCGGCGGGGCCGTCCCCGGTCACGGCGCGCACGGCGGCGACGAGCACCTGCACCAGGAGCAGCGCCTCGACGACGCCCCCGAACAGGAGCTGGCGCAGGATCACGGGCTGGTCCCGTGCGGTGCGCCAGCCGGCCCACCCCGCGAGCACCACGGACAGGGCCACGACCAGCAGGACGAGGGGGGACCACACGCGGACGAGGATACGTGGCCGCGCGGCTAGCATCGGCGGGTGGCCACACTCACCCTCACGTCCAAGGACCCCGCCCGCCTCGATGTCGACGCGCTGGTCGTCGCCGTCGCGCGCCGCGCCGGGACGACCCCCGCGCCCGCGGTGGCGCTCGTCGGCGCCGACGACCTCCCGGACGCGCTGCGCGCGCTCGTGGGCCAGGCGGCGGCGCTCGGCCTGACCGGCGAGGCCGACTCCCTCGTCCGCGTCCCCTCGGGCGGTGCCGTGGCGGCCCCGGTCGTCGCCCTCGTGGGCGTCGGCGAGCTGGCCGACGGCGCCACGCCGTCCGCCGAGGCGCTGCGTCGCGCCGCGGGCGCCGCGACGCGCCAGCTCACGGGCGTGACGTCCGTCGGCCTGGGACTGCCCGCCGCCGACGCGGAGCAGGTGGCCGCCGTCGCCGAGGGCGCGCTGCTCGGCGCCTACGCGTTCGACCGCTACCGCTCCCTGCCCGCCGGGGCACGGCCCGCGGCCCGGATCGAGCTGTCGACCCCGCGGGCCCGCGAGGGCGCGGCGAAGGACGCGGCGGCGCGCGCCGCCGTCGTCGCGGACGCGGTCCACGGCGTGCGCGACCTGGTCAACACCTCCCCGCTCGACCTCTTCCCGGCCGCCTTCGCCGACGCCGCCAAGGCCGCGGCCAAGGGCACCAAGGTCAAGGTCACCGTGCTGGACGAGAAGGCGCTCGCCGCGGGCGGCTACGGCGGGCTCGTCGCCGTCGGCCAGGGCTCGTCCCGGCCGCCGCGGCTGGTCAAGCTCACCTACGCGCCCTCGCGCCCCACCCGCTCGGTCGCGATCGTCGGCAAGGGCATCACGTTCGACTCGGGCGGCCTGTCCATCAAGCCCGCGAAGGGCATGGAGGCCATGAAGTCCGACATGGCGGGCGCCGCGGCCGTGCTGCACACCGTGCTCGCCGCGGCGGCGCTCGAGCTGCCGGTCAAGGTCACCGGCTGGCTGTGCCTCGCCGAGAACATGCCCTCGGGGACGGCCCAGCGCCCCTCCGACGTCATCACGCAGCGCGGCGGCACGACCGTCGAGGTGCTCAACACCGACGCCGAGGGCCGCCTGGTCCTCGCCGACGGCCTCGTCGCGGCCTGCGAGGAGAAGCCGGACACGGTCCTGGACATCGCCACGCTGACCGGCGCCCAGATGGTCGCGCTCGGCGCGCGCGTCTCCGCGGTCATGGGCACCGACGAGGTCCGGGCCCACGTGGTCCGCGCGGCCGAGGAGTCCGGCGAGCAGTTCTGGCCCATGCCGCTGCCGTCCGAGCTCCGCGCGAGCCTGAAGTCGCAGGTCGCCGACCTGGCGAACATCGGCGACCGCTTCGGCGGCATGCTCGTGGCCGGGCTGTTCCTGCGCGAGTTCGTCGGCAGCACGCCGTGGGCGCACCTCGACATCGCGGGCCCCGCGTTCAACGAGGCCTCGGCCCACGGCTACACGCCGGTCGGCGGCACCGGCGTGGGCGTGCGCACGCTGCTGCGGCTGCTCGAGTCCTGACGGGCGTCAGCGGCGCACGCGCCGACGCGCGTTCCAGTCGCGCATGCGCTGCGGGTAGCCGGTGAGCTGGACGTCGTAGCAGGGGATGCCGAGGTCCCGGGCGATCGCGTACGCGGTCCTCGGGTCCGGCACCCGGCGCCGCGTCCACTCGCCGGTCGTCGCGATGAGCACGACGGTGGTCTGCGTGACGGAGGTGACCGGCTCGACGTAGGCCTCGACGCCGACGCGGGTGCGGACGAACTCGGCGAGGTGCTGGAGCGTCGCCTGCTGCGCCTCCTTGGCGGAGGGTGCGGGCGCGCCGGCGCCGGAGGGCCCGCGGCGGCGGAAGAGTCGCATCGACACAGCGTACGGCGGGCGCCGCGTCGCGAGCAGGGCGTGAAGTCGTAGGACGACTTGTCGCGCTGATCACACCGGCTCGCCGGTCCTGCGGTTCACGTCCCCTCGCGGGGAGTGACAAGATGACCGGAGCACCCCCGTCTTATCGAGGAGAGACACCATCGTGGCTGACAGCCCCACCGTCTTCGACATCGTCGTCCTGGGCGGAGGGAGCGGCGGCTACGCCGCCGCCCTGCGCGCCACCGAGCTGGGGCTGAGCGTCGCGCTCGTCGAGGCCGAGAAGCTGGGTGGCACCTGCCTGCACTGGGGCTGCATCCCCACCAAGGCGCTGCTGCACGCCGCGGAGCTCGCCGACGGCGCCCGCGAGAGCGAGAAGTTCGGCGTCAAGGCGACGTTCGAGGGCATCGACATGGCGGGTGTCCACGCCTACAAGGACGGCGTCGTCGGCCGCCTGTACAAGGGCCTCCAGGGCCTGGTGAAGGCGCACGGCATCACCTACGTCGAGGGCTACGGGCGCCTGGTCGGCCCGGACACGGTCGAGGTCGACGGCACGCGCTACCAGGGCCGCAACATCATCCTGGCGACGGGCTCCTACGCCCGGTCGCTGCCCGGCCTGGAGATCGGCGGCCGGATCATGACGTCGGACCAGGCGCTCACGCTGGACCGCGTGCCCCAGTCCGCGATCATCCTCGGCGGCGGCGTCATCGGCTCGGAGTTCGCGAGCGTCTGGAAGTCGTTCGGCGCGGACGTCACGATCATCGAGGCGCTCCCCCACCTCGTGCCCAACGAGGACGAGTCGCTGAGCAAGGCCTTCGAGCGCGCCTACCGGAAGCGCAAGATCAACTTCTCGACCGGTGTGCGGTTCAGCAGCGCCACGCAGGACGACCAGTGCGTGCACGTCACGCTCGAGGACGGCAAGACGTTCGACGCCGAGGTGCTCCTCGTGGCCGTCGGCCGCGGGCCGCGCACCGACGGCCTCGGCTACGGCGAGCAGGGCGTCACGCTCGACCGCGGCTTCGTCATCACGAACGAGCGCCTGCACACCGGCGTCGGCAACATCTACGCCGTCGGCGACATCGTGCCCGGCCTGCAGCTCGCGCACCGCGGGTTCGCGCAGGGCATCTTCGTCGCCGAGGAGATCGCCGGGCTCAAGCCCGCGGCGATCGTCGAGTCGGGCATCCCGCGCGTGACCTACTCCGAGCCCGAGGTGGCGTCGGTCGGCGTCACCGAGGCGAAGGCCAAGGAGCTCCACGGCGCGGACAACGTCGAGGTGCTCGAGTACAACCTCGGGGGCAACGGCAAGAGCCAGATCCTCGGTACCGCGGGATTCGTCAAGCTGGTCCGCCAGAAGGACGGGCCCGTCGTCGGGGTGCACATGATCGGTGCGCGGGTCGGCGAGCTCATCGCCGAGGGCCAGCTCATCGTGAACTGGGAGGCCTACCCGGAGGACGTGGCAGGCCTCATCCACGCGCACCCCACCCAGAACGAGGCGATCGGCGAGGCCTTCCTCGCGCTCGCCGGCAAGCCCCTGCACGCCCACAACTGACCCCCATCGAAGGAGACGCGAGGTCATGTCTGACTCCGTGCTGATGCCCGCTCTCGGCGAGAGCGTGACCGAGGGCACCGTGACCCGGTGGCTCAAGCAGGTGGGCGACGAGGTGGCGGTCGACGAGCCGCTGCTCGAGGTGTCCACCGACAAGGTCGACACCGAGATCCCCTCGCCCTTCGCGGGCACCCTGACCGAGATCCTCGTCCAGGAGGACGAGACGGTGGAGGTCGGCACCGCGCTGGCCACCATCGGCGCCGCCGGCGAGTCGGGCGGCTCGGACGAGCAGCCCGCCGACCAGGGTTCCGACCAGGGCTCCCAGGACCAGGGCTCCGGCGACGACGGCGCCCAGGACCAGGCGCCGTCGGCCGACGAGCAGCAGGCCGCCCAGGTTCCCGAGGAGATCACCGAGGCGCCCGCGACGCCCGCGACGCAGGACGAGCCGGTCCAGCCGCAGCAGTCCGGCGGCTCGGGCGGTGGCGCCACCCAGGACGTGACGATGCCCGCGCTCGGCGAGAGCGTCACCGAGGGCACCGTGACGCGCTGGCTGAAGCAGGTCGGTGAGGAGGTCGCCGTCGACGAGCCGCTGCTCGAGGTCTCGACCGACAAGGTCGACACCGAGATCCCGTCTCCCGTCGCCGGCACGCTGGTCGAGATCCTCGTCCAGGAGGACGAGACGGTCGACGTCGGCACGGCGCTGGCCCGCGTGGGCTCGGCCGACTCCGGCGGTTCCGCGACGGTCGCGCAGGCCGGCGGCGAGCAGGCCGACGCGCAGCCCGCCCAGGAGCAGGCGGCACCCGCGGAGCAGCCCGAGGAGCAGGCGGCCGCGCAGACGGCCTCCACGCCCGAGGAGCCGGCGCAGCAGGAGTCCCAGGTGACCCCGCCCCAGCCCTCGGCCGAGGCCAAGGCCCAGGAGCGCTCGCCCGAGACGGCGGCGCCGGGCCAGCCCGCGTACGAGGCCGCCCCGGCCGCATCCTCGAGCGCCCCGGCGCCGTCCGGCGGTGGCACGGGCTACCTGACGCCGCTGGTGCGCAAGCTCGCTGCCGAGAAGGGCGTCGACCTGTCCACGCTCACGGGTACGGGCGTCGGCGGACGCATCCGCAAGGAGGACGTCCTCGAGGCGGCCGCCAAGGCGGAGCAGGAGCGCGCCGCGAAGGCCGAGCAGGAGCGCGCCTCGCAGCAGCAGGCCGCCCCGGCGTCGTCCGCTCCGGCGGCGAAGGCCGCCCCGGCGACCGTCTCCCCGCTGCGCGGCACGACCGAGAAGGCGAGCCGCCTGCGGCAGATCATCGCCTCGCGGATGGTCGAGTCGCTCCAGACGATGGCGCAGCTCACCACCGTCGTCGAGGTGGACGTGACCAAGGTCGCCCGCCTGCGGGCCAAGGCGAAGGGCGACTTCGCGGCTCGCGAGGGCGTCAACCTCACGTTCCTGCCGTTCTTCGTGCTGGCGGCCACGGAGGCCCTCAAGGCGCACCCCAAGGTCAACGGGGTGCTCGAGGGCAACCAGATCACGTACCACGGCGAGGAGAACGTCGGCATCGCGGTCGACACCGAGCGCGGCCTGGTCGTGCCGGTCATCCGCGGCGCGGGCGACCTCAACCTGGCCGGCATCGCGCGGAAGATCGCGGACCTGGCGTCCCGGACGCGCGACAACAAGATCAAGCCGGACGAGCTGAGCGGCGCGACCTTCACCGTGACCAACACGGGCTCCGGCGGCGCGCTGTTCGACACCCCGATCGTGCCCGTCGGCACCTCGGCGATCCTCGGCACGGGCTCGATCGTCAAGCGCCCGGTCGTGGCGAGCGACCCCGACGGCGTGGAGTACATCGCCGTGCGGTCGGTGTGCTACCTCGCCCTGTCGTACGACCACCGCCTGGTGGACGGCGCCGACGCGTCGCGCTACCTCATGTCGGTCAAGAAGCGGATCGAGGAGGGCGACTTCGAGGCCGAGGTCGGGCTCTGAGCTGCGCGGCGACGCCCCGGACCCTCGCGGTCCGGGGCGTCGTCGTGTCCGCCCCCGGCCCCGCGACGCACGCCCCTGCCCTACGGTGAGCGGCATGCACGTCGTCGTCGCCGGATCGCACGGCCTCATCGGCTCGGCCCTCGTGGAGCACCTCGCGACCCGCGGGCACCGGGTGCGCCGCCTCGTGCGGCGCGCGCCGGCCACGAGCCGAGAGATCGGCTGGGACCCCGACCGCGGCCGGCTCGACGCGGAGGAGCTGCGGGCGGCCGACGCCGTCGTCAACCTCGGCGGCGCCGGACTGGGCGACCGCCGCTGGACGCCCGCCTACCGGGCGACCATCCTCCGCAGCCGGACGACGCCGACGGCGCTGCTCGCCCGCACCCTCGCGCGCCTCGACGACCGGCCGCGCGTGCTCCTCCAGGGCTCCGCCGTCGGGTTCTACGGCGACCGGGGGGACGAGGTGCTCACGGAGGCATCGGAGCCCGGGGAGGGCTTCCTGGTCGACGTCGTGCGCGCCTGGGAGGGGGCGGCGCGCCCCGCGCAGGACGCGGGCGTGCGCGTGGCGCACCTGCGCACGGGCATCGTCATGTCCCGCAGCGGCGGCTCCTTCGGGCGCCTCCTGCCCCTGCTGCGCCTCGGTGTCGGCGGGCCGCTCGGCGACGGCTCGGCCGTCTGGGCCTGGATCACCCTCGAGGACCAGGTCCGCGCGATCGAGCACCTGCTCACCGCCGACGTGCACGGTGCGGTCAACCTCACGGGGCCGTCCCCGGCCCGGGTCGGCGACGTGGTCGGCGCGGTGGCGCGCGCGCTGCGCCGGCCCGCGGTCGTCCGCGTGCCGCGCGTGGCGCTGCGCCTGGCGCTCGGCGAGTTCGCCGACGACGTGCTGTCCTCGCAGCGCGCCCTGCCGACCGTGCTCGCGACCAGCGGCTTCACGCACACGCACGCCACCCTCGACGCCGCCGCCGCGTGGACGGCCGGCCGGGGACGCTGACGGCTCACGCCGAGGGCGCCAGCACGGAGGCGACGCGCCACCCGCCCGCGGTGGGGCAGACGCGCAGCACGACGGCCGCGGCGCCGCCGGCTGCCGGTGCGTCCGGCGCAGGCTCGGCCGGCACGGCGCCGACCGCGGCGGTCAGCGCGACGTCCGCACAGGCGGCACCCCCACCGGCGCCCCCACCGGCGCGGCCCGGGCGAGGGTCGACGCCGACCTGACGGCTCGGGACGCTGCTCGCGACGAGGGCCACGTCCGCCACCTCGAGGCGCACTCCCCCGGGCGCGCCACCGCCGCGTCGCGCCGCGACGAGGTCCGCGGCGGCGGCCTGCGACCGCGGCACCGTGACCCGGGCGAGCCGGCCGCGGTCCGCCGCCAGGAGCGCCTCCGCGCGTTCGTGCGTGAGGCGCAGGGCCGCCGCGGCCGGCGGCAGCGTCACGGGGGCGACCCCGCCCGCAGCGGGATCGGCGCGGTACCCCGCCCCGGTCGCCTCGGACGACGCGGTCCCCCGCGGCGCCGTCGCCGGCACCGGACCGACCCGTCCGGCGCCCGTGGCGGCCGCGACGACCGCGGCGACCAGGACGGCGGTCGTCGCGGCCAGGAGCCTGAACCGCAGGGGATGACCGGCGCGGTGCCGCCCACGTGCCCGCCGGGGCCGCGGCTGCGTCCGCGCCGGGTCGGGCTCGGCCAGGCGACGCAGGCTCAGCTGCGCGAGGACGGCCGGGTCCACGGGCCGGATCGGCTCGGGCGGGCACGCCGCGAAGAGCAGGGCCGCGAGCTCGGCCGCCGTCGGCCGCGCCTCCGCGACGGGGTCGCCGGCCCGCCGCAGCACGTCGCGCACGGCGGTCCGGGCGGGATCACCCACCCGGCCGCGCGCGTCCGGCGGGTCGGGCGGGCCGAGCAGGGCGATGCCGAGGCGGCCGAGGGCGTGCACGTCGCCCGCGGGCGTGGCGCCGCGGCTCCGCTCGGGCGCCGCGTACCCGACGGTGCCGCCCTCGAACGGGTCGTCGCCCAGGACGAGGTCGACCAGCACCGGCCGCCCGTCCTCGACGACGACGTTCGCCGGTGCCACGTCGCCGTGGGTCAGGCCACGCTCGTGCAGCGCCGCGAGCGCGTCGGCGAGCGGCACGAGCGCCGTGACGACCTCGCCGGCCCGCCATCCCGGCCGGGCGGCGAGGAGGGTGGCCAGGTCGTGCCCCGCCACGGCGTCGTGCAGCACCGCCAGGCGCCCGTCCGGCAGCACGAGCGCGCCGCTCACGGTGGCGACGTGCGGGTGGCGCACGGCGGCGAGCGCCGTCGCCCGCTCGTGCAGCCGGGCGGTGTGGGTCGCCGAACGCGTGACGACGAGCGTGACGACGCGTCGGACGTCGCCGAGCGGTCCGCCGGCCAGCGGCACGGCGCTCCACCGCGCGCCGGACGCGCCGGCACCGAGCGGTCCGGCCAGACGTAGGCCGGCCTCCGCCAGGGCGGCCGCGAGCCCTTCCGGGACGGTGGGGGCCGGGTCGTCGCTCACGCCGCCATGCGACCACGCCCGGCGCCCGCCGGGGCGCTGTCCACAGGCCCGGCCCGGCGGAGCGGTCAGGCGACGGGCTCGTCGCGGCGGCTGACCGCGCTCACGCGCGCGGCGTCGAGCACCGCCGCCGTCCGGACGGCGTCGCGCGGGTCCACGGGCACCGGGCCGCCCGCGAGCCACGCGGCCACGGCGCGGTAGAAGTCCGCGTGTCCCCCCGGGGCCCGCGGCACGGGGCGGGTCTCGTCGCCGTGCACGAGCCACCCCGCCATGCCGTCGCCCGGGTCGAGCGCGGCGAACGGCGTCGGCTCCCCCTCGAACGACGTCACGAGGAAGGCGCCGGCCGAGCCCAGGACGCGCGTGCGGGGGCCCGGCGCACCCACCAGGCCGCCCGCCCACAGGTGGCTGACCGTGCCGGACGCGTGGCTCAGCGCCAGGAACACGTCGTCCTCGGTGGGGGTGGTCAGGGCGCGGAGCTCGCCGCGCACCGCCTCGACCGGGCCGAAGAGCTGGGTCGCCGAGTCGACGAGGTGGGACCCGAGGTCGAGCAGCAGCCCGCCGCCGTCGCCGACCGCGTTCTCCTTCCAGCGGTCCTTGGGCACGGGCCGCCACCGCTCCCAGCGGCGCTCGAAGCGGTGGACCGTGCCGAGGGCGCCGTCGTCGAGCAGGCGGCGCAGCGTGAGCTGCTCGCCGTCCCACCGCCGGTTCTGGAACACGGTCAGGCGACCGGCGCGGGCCTCGGCGAGGTCGACCAGGTGCTGGGCGCCCTCCCGGTCGAGGGCCAGCGGCTTGTCGACCACCGTGGGCACGCCCGCCTCCAGCGCGGCACCCGCGTGCTCGAGGTGGCGGCCGGTCGGCGACGCGACGACCACGACGTCCAGGTCGGGCGCGGCGAGCAGCGCGTCGACGTCGCCGTGGACGCGCACGCCCGGCCAGTCCTGCCTCGCGGCACGGACCCGGCCGGGGTCCCGCGTGACGACGTCCGTCACGCGGTGCCCCGCCTCGCGGAGCAGCCGGGCGTGGATCCCGCGCCCGGCGTCCCCGTACCCGATCAGACCGACACGCGTTCCCGGCTGCCGGCCGTCTCGCGGGCCCCGATCTTCCTCTGCCATGGCCACCACGATGCCGCACCGAGCTCGTGGATCACACCGGGCACGAGCAGCGTCCGGACGACCAGGGCGTCGATGAGGACGCCGAGCGCGACGAGGAACGCGAGCTGGACCAGGAAGAGCAGCGGCAGCACGGCGAGCGCCCCGAAGGTCGCGGCGAGCACGATCCCGGCGCTCGTGATGACGCCACCGGTGACCGTCAGGCCGCGCCGCACCCCCTCGCGGGTCCCGTGCACGAGCGACTCCTCCCGCACCCGGGTCATGAGGAAGATCGAGTAGTCGATCCCGAGCGCGACCAGGAACACGAACGCGTACAGCGGCACCGAGGCGTCCGCGCCCGGCATGTCGAGCACGTGGTTGAACACGAGCGCCGCGATGCCGATCGTCGCCCCGAAGGACAGCAGGTTCGCCAGGATCAGCACGACGGGCGCCACGAACGCGCGCAGCAGGAGGATCAGCACCACCAGGATGACCGCGAGGATCGTCGGCACGATGACCCGCAGGTCCCGCGCGCTCGTCACCTGCGTGTCCAGCCGCTCCGCGGCGGCACCGCCGACGAGCGTCCCGGGCGAGGCCTCGTGGGCGGCCTCGCGGATGTCCTCGACGACGAGCGTCGCCTCCTGGCTCTCGGACGACGCCTCGGTGACGACCTCGACGAGCACGCGGCCGTCGACGACCACGGGCGGGGCGGAGGGGTCGGCCGGACGTCCGCCGCCACCGCCCTCGGTGACCGGTGCCGCGGCGGCGACGCCGTCGACGTCGCCGACCGCGTCCAGGACGGCGTCGAGGTCCGCCTCGTCCACCACGACGGTGACGGGCTGCACCTGGCCGGCGTCGAAGTGCTCGGCCAGGTACTCCTCGCCCGCGACGGACTCGACCTCGGTGAGGAAGACGTCGGTGTCGCCGGTGCCCTCCGCCTCGAACGTCGGCACCCACAGGCACGCGACCGCGAGCGCGACAGCCGTCGTGAGCCAGACGCGGCGCGGGTGGCGGCCGATCAGGCCGGAGATCCGGCCCCACACGCCGGAGCGTGCCTCGAGGTGCTCGAGCGACTCGGCGCCGCCGTCCGCGGCGTCCGCCTCCACGTGCGGGACGCGCGGCCAGAAGATGAAGCGCGAGCGGCGACCGGCCAGGAGCAGCAGGGCGGGCAGCAGCGTCATCGAGGCCAGGAACGCCGCCGCGATGCCGATGGCGGCCACCGGGCCCAGGCTCTGGTTGGAGCGCAGGTCGGACAGGAGCAGGCACAGGAGGCCGGCGATCACGGTGCCCGCGCTCGCGGCGATCGGCTCGATGGAGCCGCGGATCGCGCGGCGCATCGCGGTGAACGGCGACTCGATGCGACGCAGCTCCTCGCGATAGCGCGCCACCAGGAGGAGCGAGTAGTCCGTGGCGGCGCCGACCACGAGGATGAACAGGATCCCCTGGCTCTGACCGTTGAGGACGAGCACGTCGGCGGCGGCGAGCTCGTAGACGACGAGCGCGGCCGCGCACAGGCCGAACAGGGACGTGAACAGGACGGTGAACGGCAGGGACGGCGAGCGGTAGACGAGGACGAGGATGACGAAGACGACGGCGAGGGCGACGACGAGGAGCAGCCCGTCGATGCCGCCGAAGGCCGCGACGAGGTCGGCGATGGCACCGGCGGGGCCGGTGACCCACGCCTGGAGCCCGTCGGCTTCGAGCGTCTCGTCGACCGCGGCGCGCAGCTCGGTGACCACGAGGTTGACGGCCCGCTCCTCGCCGATCTGCTCGTTGGCCGCGTCCGCGTCGAGCACGACGGTGACCAGCGCGGCCTCGCCGTCCTCCGACGGGATGGCGAACGGCGGCGCCACGAGCAGGTCCTCGATCGTCGTGTCGTCCTCGAGCTCGATCCCCGGGATCTCCTCGGCGAACGCCTGGACGTCGGCCAGCTGCTCCGGTGTCAGCGCCCCGTCCCCGCGCACGACGACCAGCGCGGGCAGCACGGCCTCCTCGCTGAACCCCTCGGCGGCGGCGGCGGCCTCGGTGGACTCGGCCCCCTCCGGCAGGAACGATGCGACGTCGTTCTCCTGGACGTCCGAGAGGCTGCCGATGGACATGCCGCCCAGGCCCGCCACGCCCAACCAGACGAGGATGACGGCGAGGATCCCGATCCCCCGGACGACTCCGGCCCACCGGCCGCTTTTACTCAGCATGCTGAGTATTGTTGACCTGACTAGCCTGGGCGACAAGTTGAACCGCCGTAGGTTGAACCAGAAGGGTCGGCAGTGACCTCTCGGACCGTGGACGGCGCACCGGAGGACCTCCGCAGCGCCGCCACCCAGCAGGCCTGGGGCGACGGTGCACCCGCCCCCGGGCAGCCGATCCCTACCCACCGGTGGCCCACCGGCCGCCTCATCTCCGCGGTGGCGCGGCGCATCGAGCGCGACTGGAACGCCCACCTGGCGGCGTGGGACCTCAACCACGCCTCCCTGCCGGTGCTGTTCCTGCTGGCCGCCGGCCCCCGGTCCCAGCGTGAGCTGGCCGCGGGCTCCGGGGTCACCGAGCAGACGATGAGCCGGATCATCGCCCGCCTCGACCGCACCGGGTACATCGAGCGCCGCACGCACGCGAACGACCGCCGCCGCAACGACGTCGCCCTGACCGAGGAGGGCTTCCGCGCGCTGCAGGAGGCCGGTGACCCGCGCTTCGCCGAGGAGCTGAGCGTCCGCGGCCTGAGCGCGGAGCAGGTCGGGCAGCTGCGCGAGATCCTCGCCGTGATGATGGCCGGGCACCCCCGGGCCTGGG
Source organism: Actinotalea sp. JY-7876 (assembly GCF_014042015.1). Taxonomy (NCBI): domain Bacteria; kingdom Bacillati; phylum Actinomycetota; class Actinomycetes; order Micrococcales; family Cellulomonadaceae; genus Actinotalea; species Actinotalea sp. JY-7876. Next base: position 2,047,325 of record NZ_CP059493.1, read on the forward strand.
ACGTGCCGCCGGGCGAGGTCCCGGACGAGGCACCCGACGGCACGTCCGACGACGCGTGCCGGACGCCGCCGGCGCCGTCGGACGCCGGGTAGCGTCGCTCCATGGACGTCGTGAGCCTGGACCTGGGCCGGCGCCTGGTCGACTACCACGAGGCGTGGGACCGCCAGCGCGCCGTGCACGCCGAGGTCGCGGACGGCGCGGCGCCCGACACGCTCCTGCTGGTCGAGCACGAGAGCGTCTACACCGCCGGCCGGCGCACCGCGTCGTGGGACCGGCCCGTCGACGGCACGCCGGTGGTCGACGTCGACCGCGGCGGGCGCATCACCTGGCACGGGCCCGGCCAGCTCGTCGCCTACCCGGTGGTCCGGCTCGCCGAGCCGGTCGACGTCGTCGCCTACGTGCGGGCGCTCGAGCAGGCCGTCATCGACACGTGCGCGGACCTCGGGCTGGCCGCGGTGCGCGTCGACGGCCGGTCCGGCGTCTGGTTCCCCGCCGACGATCGGGGCCGGCGCGACCGCAAGGTGGCCGCGATCGGCGTGCGCGTGGCGCGCGGCGTGACGATGCACGGGCTCGCGCTCAACTGCGACGCCGACCTCGCCTCGTTCGGGCGGATCGTGCCGTGCGGCATCGACGACGCCGACGTGACCACCCTGAGCGCCGAGACCGGGCGCCGCGTGACGATCCCCGAGGTGACGCCGCTGCTCGTGGGCCACCTGGAGCGGGCGCTGGGCACCGTGACGTCCGCCCGCCCCGGACGTCGTGGGACGACTGCCGTAGGGTGATCACGTGACGATCGCACCCGAGGGACGCAGGATGCTGCGGGTCGAGGCCCGCAACGCTGCCACGCCGATCGAGAAGAAGCCCGAGTGGATCAGGACCCGGGCGACGATGGGCCCGGAGTACACCGAGCTCAAGGGCCTGGTGAAGCGCGAGGGCCTGCACACGGTGTGCGAGGAGGCGGGGTGCCCCAACATCTTCGAGTGCTGGGAGGACCGCGAGGCCACGTTCCTCATCGGCGGCGACCAGTGCACGCGACGGTGCGACTTCTGCCAGATCGACACGGGCAAGCCCGCTGACTTCGACGCCGACGAGCCGCGCCGCGTGGCCGAGTCCGTCCAGGCCATGGGCCTGCGCTACTCGACCGTCACGGGCGTGGCCCGCGACGACCTGCCCGACGGCGGCGCCTGGCTCTACGCGGAGACCGTCCGCCAGATCCACGCGCTCAACCCCGGCACGGGCGTCGAGCTGCTGATCCCCGACTTCAACGCGGTGCCCGAGCTGCTCGCCGAGGTCTTCTCCTCCCGGCCCGAGGTGCTCGCGCACAACCTCGAGACGGTGCCCCGGATCTTCAAGCAGATCCGTCCCGGCTTCCGCTACGACCGGTCGCTGTCGGTGCTCACGCAGGCCCGCACGGCCGGGCTGGTCACCAAGTCCAACCTCATCCTCGGCATGGGCGAGACGTACGAGGAGGCGGCCGCCGCGCTGCAGGACCTGCACGACGCGGGCTGCGACCTGGTCACGATCACGCAGTACCTGCGCCCGTCCGTGCGCCACCACCCCGTCGACCGGTGGGTGCGCCCGGAGGAGTTCGTCGCGCTCTCCGACGAGGCGGAGCGGATCGGCTTCGCCGGCGTCATGTCCGGGCCGCTCGTGCGCTCCTCCTACCGGGCCGGGCGCCTGTGGGCCCAGGCCATGACCCGCCGCGGCGACACGATCCCCGCGGGGCTCGCGCACCTCGCCGAGCAGCGCGCGTCCCGCCAGGAGGCGTCGAGCCTGCTCGCCCGCTGACACTAGACTCGCGACCATGGCCCGTCAGCGCTCGAGCGAGTCCTCCCCGGAGGCCAAGGCTCCCAAGGTGAAGAAGACCCGCTGGTACCACCAGGTCTGGCAGGCGTACACGATGACCCGCCAGGCGGACCCGGCGGTGACGTGGTGGGTCCTCGGCGCCTTCGCGGCCGTGGTGGCGATCGCGGTCGTGCTCGGCCAGGTGACGGGTCACCCGATCTACGCGCTGGTCGTCGGCGTGCCGTTCGCCGTGCTCGCGGGCATGTTCATCCTCGCGCGCCGCGCCGAGAAGGCCGCCTACCGGCGCCTCGAGGGGCAGCCGGGCGCGAGCCTGTCGGCCCTGCGCACCATCCGCCGGGGCTGGGACTTCCCCGAGGAGCCCGCCGCCGTGGACCCGCGCACCCAGGACCTGGTGTTCCGGGGCATCGGCCGCGCCGGTGTCGTCCTCGTGGGCGAGGGCCCGGGCGGCCGCCAGAGCAAGCTCCTCGAGGCCGAGAAGCGCAAGATCACGCGCATCCTGCCCAACGTGCCCGTGATCCTGATCCAGTCCGGCAACGGCGAGGGCCAGGTCCCGCTGCCCAAGCTCGCCAAGACGGTGCAGAAGCTCAAGGGGACGCTGACCAAGCAGGAGGTCGCGGAGATCACCAAGCGCCTGCGCGCCCTCGGCGGCCCGCGCCTGCCGGTCCCCAAGGGCATCGACCCCTACCGCGCCCGCCCCGACCGCAAGGGCATGCGCGGCCGCTGACCGGTCCTTGACGCGGCTGCTTCGATGGCGGCGTGACGACGACGCCGATCACCGCCCTGCCCGCGCCGTCGCGCGACCCGTTCTGGAACCACAACACGCACTACCACCGGCGCATCCCGCGGGCGGCGCCGCCGCCGTGGGGCCGGGTGCTCGACGTCGGCTGCGGTGAGGGCCTGCTGACGCGGCGGCTGGCGGGCGCCGCGACGCGCGAGGTCGTGGGGGTCGACGCCTCCCCCGTCGTCGTGGACCGGGCGCGCGCCCAGGCCGACTCGCCGCTGCTGCGCTACGTCACCGGCGACGCGATGACCGCCGACCTCGGCGGGCCGTTCGACCTCGTCACGTGCGTCGCCACGCTGCACCACCTGCCGCTGCGCGACGGGATCGCCCGGCTGCGCGGCCTCGTGGCGCCCGGTGGGGCGCTCGTGGTGGTCGGCCTGTCGAACCCGTCCGCGCCGCTCGACTGGGCGGTCGGCGCCCTCGGCATGGTCGCGACACGGTGGGCCCACGCGCGCCGGGCCGGCTGGAACGCCGACGTCCCGCTCGCCGACGCGACCACCACCTACGGCGAGGTGCGGGAGGCGGCGCGTGAGCTGCTGCCCGGGGCGGTGGTGCGCCTCGGCCTCTACTGGCGGTACACGCTGGTGTGGCGCTCCCCCGCCTGAGCGCCCGACGTCAGCGGCGGACGATGACCGTGCCCGCGGCGACGTCGTGCATGCCGCGACCGTCGCCGTCCCAGATCACGGCGGGGATGACCAGGCACAGCAGCACCGTGCGCACGAGCGCCGGCACGAGGCCCGGGCCGGCGAGAGCAGCGCGCTGCGTGCCGGTCCGCACGTCGGCCAGGCGCACGACCCGCAGCCCGGCGACCCGGTGGCCGATCGTCGAGCCGAGCGTCGCCACGAGCAGGATCGTCGAGACCGCGAAGACCGCGAGCGTGGCCGTGGAGTCCGCCGCCAGGATCCCCGGCAGCTCGCTCGACGGGTCCGGGAAGAGCAGGGCCGCGACCGCGAGCGCGACGCCCCAGTCGATGCACAGGCCGACGAGGCGGCGCAGGACGGACGCCTGCGAGCCCGGGCCCTCGGCCGGGAGGCCGAGCCGCGACCCGCCGTCGGACGCCGGGCTGCCCGGCGTACCCTCGAGCCAGGAACCGAGGTCTTCCCGTCGTGGTGCCACGCTACGAGCGTAGGACAGGCGCTCGGGCACGCGGTCCCGCTCCCGGCGCGGCTCGCGGCGTCCGGGGCCGCGACCCGCCTCCCAGGTAACGCGGCGGAAACACGTGGTACACCGAGGGGAAACCGCCCCGGTCTACGGTCGGGACCGACGTTCGACCCGCAGCACGCCACGAGCACGTACCCCCGTGACGTCCGATCGCGCGAGGCGCGAGACCAAGGAGAGCACCGGATGTTCAGTTCGGCCGATGAGGTCATTGCCTTCATCAAGGAGGAGGACGTCAAGTTCGTCGACGTCCGCTTCTGCGACCTGCCTGGCGTGATGCAGCACTTCAACGTCCCGGCCTCGACGGTCGACACGGCGTTCTTCACCGAGGGCCAGATGTTCGACGGCTCCTCGATCCGCGGCTTCCAGGCCATCCACGAGTCGGACATGAAGCTGCTCGCCGACATCTCGACGGCGTACCTCGACCCGTTCCGCGTCGAGAAGACGCTGAACGTCAACATGTCGATCGTCGACCCGTACACGGACGAGCCGTACAGCCGCGACCCGCGCCAGGTCGCCGCGAAGGCCGAGGCCTACCTGCGGTCCACGGGCATCGCCGACACCGCGTTCTTCGCCCCCGAGGCGGAGTTCTACATCTTCGACGACATCCGGTTCCACACGAGCCAGTCCGAGAGCTACTACCACATCGACTCCATCGAGGCGGCGTGGAACACCGGCCGCAAGGAGGACGGCGGGAACCTCGGCCACAAGACCCCCTACAAGGGCGGCTACTTCCCCGTCTCCCCCGTCGACCACTTCGCCGACCTGCGCGACGAGATCTGCCTCGAGCTCGACAAGCTGGGCCTGCAGGTCGAGCGGTCGCACCACGAGGTCGGCACCGCCGGCCAGGCGGAGATCAACTACCGCTTCGACTCCCTCGCGGCGTCGGCGGACAAGGTGATGCTCTTCAAGTACGTCGTCAAGAACGTCGTGCACCGCAACGGCCGGACCGTGACGTTCATGCCGAAGCCGCTCTACGGGGACAACGGCTCGGGCATGCACTGCCACCAGTCGCTGTGGAAGAACGGCGAGCCGCTCTTCTACGACGAGAAGGGCTACGGCGGCCTGTCCGACATGGCGCGCTGGTACATCGGCGGCCTGCTCAAGCACGCGCCCGCCCTGGTGGCGCTGACCAACCCCACGGTCAACAGCTACCACCGCCTGGTGCCCGGCTTCGAGGCACCGGTCAACCTCGTCTACTCCGCACGCAACCGCTCCGCGTGCGTGCGCATCCCGGTCACGGGGTCGAACCCCAAGGCCAAGCGCATCGAGTTCCGCGTGCCCGACCCGTCGTCGAACCCGTACCTCGCGTTCGCCGCCATGCTCATGGCGGGCCTCGACGGCATCAAGAACAAGATCGAGCCGCCGGAGCCGGTCGACAAGGACCTCTACGAGCTGCCGCCCGAGGAGCACTCCCAGATCGAGCAGCTCCCCGCCTCGCTCGAGGAGGCGCTCGACGCGCTCGAGGCCGACCACGACTTCCTGACCGAGGGCAACGTCTTCACGCCCGACCTCATCGAGACGTGGATCGACTACAAGCGCACGCACGAGATCGACCCGATCCGCCAGCGTCCGCACCCGCACGAGTTCGAGCTGTACTTCGACGTCTGAGCTGCGGGCCGTCATGCGGCGGCCGCAGTCCGCTGACCTGCACGAACAGCGGCGCGCCTCGCGTCGACGGGACGCTCGCCCATGAGGTCGTCCCATACGGGCCCCCGGTCCGGCACTCCCCCGCACGGGGATGCTGCCGCACCGGGGGCCTCGTGCGTGCGGTGATTGACGCGACAGGCTGGTCCCGGACCGGTCTCGTCATGACAACCACAACGTGCTCCGACGAGCACGACCTGACCTCCCCGTTCTGGACCGTGGGCCACATCGCCCAGGCCTTCAGCGTCGCTCGGCGCACAGACGGGGGCCTCGGACCCGCGGCACCAGCCCCGGCGCGTGCCACCACTGCGTGTACGTCCCGGAGACGTCCTGCGAGGCGTTCAACCACGGCCTGGACCGCTGCCTCATCCACGGCGGCCACGACCTTCCGGCGTTCCTGACCTGACCTGGCGCGACCCGACGACCGCCATCCTGCCGGCGCTTCCGGACTCAACGGCCGACATCGTTGCCGGACACGATGCTTCTGGTTCGCACCTCCCGGGGCCGGTACGGCGGCTTGGCGGTATCCCTGCCGGTCCGCATCAGTGCAGTCGGGCAAGGCAGTCCCCCTCCGTCGCAAGCGGGTCCGGCCAGCGCCACCGAACACCAGGGCTGAGCAGACACGCGAATGGCGAGGGATCCAGACGGACACGGGACGCTTCGCCTACCACGGTGCGCGGGCGGTGGCGCCCCGTCGGCGCGTGCGGGTGGCGGGGTCGACGATGCGACATGTTCAAGCGGTCGGCCAAGCGGTCACGGCGCCGGCGTGCCCGCGGCGGTCCACTCGCGGATGTCCTGCGGCGCGGGGATGCACGGCCCTGTAACGGTCAGGCCGAAGGAGGACACCCGGTCGGGGTCGGCTTCGAGCATCCCACCCAACCGCATCACGTACCCGTTCTTGTGGAAGGCGACGGACCGACCTCCTCCGTCGGAGAGCAGCTCGCGGCCCGGCTCCCACCCGTCGGCGACGTACGGCGCAGCGACCTCCTCGATCAGCGACGCGGTCTCGCGGCGAGGGTCGAAGTCGAACCACCAGTGCGAGGACCACTGGATGGCGGTCGGGACCTCGGTGTCGGCGACGAGGTCGTCGGAGCACTGCGACCACCGGTCCTCGACGTCCGGGAAGTGCACGACCGACACGCCAGCGTCGGCGTAGTCGCGCTCGATGCTCGCTGCGACCTCGGCCGCGGTGGAGAACACGACGTCGCGGGTGTCGTCGGACTGGGTCACGATCTCCGCCTCTCCGGGGCCGCAGCCCGTCAGCGCCGCCAGGAGCAGCGCGCTTATCCCCGCTGCCAAGCGCGCGCCCGCTCGATGCATCACTGGACCTGCACCGTCGGCGGTACGAAGTCCGGGTCGGACATCGGGTAGTGCGGCACGGCCACCGGGTGCCTGCCGGCGGACATGTGCATGTCGGGCTCGGTGTACATCGTCGCCTCGCCACCGGTCATCACCGCCAGGACGTTCTCCCACGCTGTCGTCCCGCGGTTGAACACCGCACTGTGGGAGGCCAAGCCCTGCACGATGCCGCTGTTCGGGTCGTCCGCGTCGATGCGGCCGGTCTCCAGGCGCACGACACCGTCGAGCAGGTCGGGGTCGGCGCCGTGACCGAACGGACCGGCCTGCAGGCCCTGGGTGGCGCCGATCGCGTCCCCTGGCGCCGTCATGGAGTACCGCGGGGTCGACGGGTCGGCATTGTCCTGCACATTGAACACGTTCGGCCCCGCGCCAGCGGACTCCACGTGCAGGATGCGGTCGGCGACCATCCCCGCAGCTTCGGCCGCACCGACGACCGACCCGCCGTAGGAGTGACCGACGACCGTGAGCGGGACACCCTCGGGCCGTTCGACGCCAGCGACGAAGTCCCGCAGCGCTCCGGCCTGGTCGAGTGCGTAGTGCGAGTGGGGCGCGTCGGCGGTGATGCTCTGCGGCATGGGGCCGCCGAGGTAGGTGATGACCGCCAGGCTTCCGCGCGGTTCGGCCGCCTCGACGAACGTCATCGCCCGGTCGTACTGGCCGGGCATCTTCGTCTCGTTGGTGCCGGTGCCACCGAGCAGGGACCAGATTCCCCGACCGCCGAGCTCGCCGGCTGAGTGCAGGTCGGTGTGGACGAACATCTGCGACCGTCCGTTGGCGAACGTGAGCAGCTGTCGATGGAGCGGGTCGAGGGCGTGGCCCAGGCGCTCCTCGGCTGCCGCCAGCTGCTGGTCGCTCGCCGCGACGTGCGGGATCGTCAGCGGGTAGATCTCGGGGACCTCAGCGTCCCGGCGCATTCTCGCCAGGGCGATGTCCCCGATCAGAGCCTTCCAGCTCACTGGTGGCCTTTCTGCGCGCCCGCACGAAGTTGACGACGGCTGCGGCCACAGCCACCGCGGCGGCGCACCACACGACCTGCGGCGTGACCCGGTGCTGGAGGTGGGAGACGCCGACGATGATCAGGCCGATGACCAGGCCTGAAGCCAGGGCGCGGACGACATCTCGGGTCACTGCTGACATATCGCGTGAGGGTAGCCGAGCTCAATGCAGCCGTCGCGAGAACGGCTACTGCCTGCGCGGCGCCTGCAGCCTTGACGTCGTTGCTCAGGCTTGCTCAAGGTGCGGGCTCGGGCTCGGGTGTCCACTCGCGGATGTCCTGCGGAGCAGGCGCGCACGGCCCTGCGACGGTCAGGCCCAACAAGGTCGCGCGGTCCGGGTCGACCGCCCTGTCCCCTCCCCACAGCATCACGTACCCGTCCCGGCGGAAGGTGACCAATCGGCCGGTCCCGGAGCCCGAGTCCTCGCCCTGTTCCCAGCCGTCCGCGACGTACACCGCACCGATCTCGTCGATCAGAGAGGCCGTCTCCCGGCGCGTGTCGAACGTGAACTGCCACGTCGTGAGCCACTGGATCGCGTCCGGGACCTCGGTGTCCGCAGCGAGGTCCTCCCCGCAGTCCGTCCACCGGTCCTGCTCGGGGAAGTGCACGACGCTCACACCGAGCTCGGCGTACTCACGCTCCATGTGCGCCGCGGCCTGCCGGCCCGTGGTGAACACGTGCTCGCGGATCTCATCGGACTGCGTCCCGACCTGCGACTCCCTGGAACATCCGGTGGCCACCGCGAGGACCAGGACGGCCCGCAGCACCACGCCGGGGACCGACACCGTCGCGCGCTGCGTCACCGCACGTCCATCGTGGGCGCGACGACGTGGGGGTCGTCCATGATCACTGCCGACGTGAACCGCCCGTCCGCGTGGACGTGCTCTTGCGGGCGGCCTGAGCCCTGCCTCTCGGCGACGACGCCGCCTGGGAGCTGCCGACGGGGACCGTCCAGGGCGCCCGTCGCCCGAGCCCCAGGACGCTGCGCCCTCGCTTCCCCGCGATGCACAGCTGCGGCTCGAACCGCGCCACCCGAAGTGTCCACCAGCCACCCCCTGCGCAGGATGCTCCCACGCCCCAACCGTCTCGAGGAGGCGCCTGGTGTGGCCGTGCCGGGGCCTGCCTGTTGTCGTCGGCTCGCCGCGCAGGGTGAGGCGGTGCGGCGGAGACTGGACGGACCAGCACGAGCCGTAGGGGGCACTCATGCGCAGGACCGTCGCCGCACTCTCGCTCGCCGGAGCGCTGGCGCTCACCGGCTGCGCCGCCGACGACCCGGACGACGACCCGGACGACGACCGCCCGGCCGCCACGAGCTCCGCGTCGGAGGACGGCGGGGGCAGCAGCGGCGGCGATGAGTCCGGCGGCAGCGAGAGCGCCGAGGCGGTCGACCTCGACGACCTGCAGACCCAGATCGACGACCTGCGCGCGAGCGTCCAGGACGCCGGGACCGAGGTGCGCCGGGAGGCGGAGGAGGCGCTCGACGAGGCCCAGGCGGCGCTCGACCGCGCGGAGTCCGCGCGGGAGAGCACGGACCGGTCCGTGCGCGACGCGGCCCTGGACGCGGTCGACGACGCGACGGATGAGATCGCGGACGCGCGCGAGGAGGTGTCCGACGACGTGCGGAGCGCGTTCGACACGCTCGACGGGGACCTGCGCCGGCTCGGCGAGGAGCTGCGCCGGGACGCGAGCTGAGCGACGGCTTCGCGGCCACCGGCGACCGCTCGCCCCGGGGAGCGACCGCCGGTGACCACCGGTCACGCGAGGGCGACCGTGACCCCGCCCGAGAACGGGGAGTCGTGCAGCTCCAGCTGGGTCAGGGTGGCGTCCACCGGCACGTCGAACACCACGAGGCCCTGGACCTGGTTCCCGGGGTTGATCTGGTTGAGGAAGCTGTTGGCGTCACCGAGGTAGATGGCCGCTCCGGTGTCGGCCGAGAACGTCCGCCCCTGGGCGTCGAGCGCCTTCTGGGACGACCCGTCGAAGTACTGCGCCTGGTCGCCGATGTTCGTCACCGTGAGGTGGACGAGCACGAACTGGCCCTGAGCCTCCTGGCCGAACATGTCGTCCCCGACCCGCGTCACCCCCACCTCGACCTGGGTGACGACGAACTCGAACTTCCCGTCCGCGACCGTCGCGCCGACGCCCGGGAGCGCCTCGGCGGCGGCCTCGTCCTGCGTGGCCTCGTCCTGCGTGGCCTCGTCCTGCGCGTCCTGGACGTCCTCCGCGAGCGGCGCGTCCGCGGGCTGCGTCGGGGCTGCACCCGCCGGGGCGTCGCCGTCACCCCCACCGAGGGCTGACGCTCCGATCCCCAGGACGACGAGGACGCCGAGCGTGCTGAGCACCTTGTGCCGGGCGAACCAGCTGCGACGCTCGCCCGGCGCCGGGGACTGCTGCCCGGGCGCCACGTAGGAGTGGCCAGGCGCCGCGTGGGGCTCGCCCGGCACACCATAGGGCTGGCCCCCGTGCGGTCCCTGGGGCGGCTGCGCGGCGCCCGGCTGCGGCGGGTGCGGGAACGGGTGCTGGGGCTCGGACATGGGGGCCTCCTGGTCGGGACGATCTCGGGCGTCGGCTCGGCGCCACGGTCCCGGGCGCCGGCACCGACTGTCCCCGGGGCCACGGGGCCGGCACGTCGTCCGACCGGCTCGCACCGGCTGGCCCTTCGATGGACGCGGCGTGTCGGTGGTGCGGCCTACCGTCCCGACCATGGCCAGTCCCCCACCGGCGGTACCGACGACGGCCCGGCCGCGCGCGCTGCTCGGGCGAGCACCCTCGCACCGCATCCCGGCGGCAGCCGCGACGGTGCCGGCCCCGGGCCGGCTCACCGGTCACCGCCTGCTGCTGCGCCGCGTCGGGGACGCCGCGCTCGTGCTGGTGTGCGTGTTCTCGATGACCGGCGCCGTCGCGTTCGCGTCGCAGCACGCCGACGGCAGGGCGGGCGCGCCGCCGCAAGGGCTGCTCGTCCTCGCGTGGCTCGGCGGCGTGCTGGCGTGCGCGAGCCTCCCGCTGCGCCGACGCCACCCCGTGGCGGTGACCGTGGTGACCGGCGCCGCCGCCGTCCTCCTGCCGCTCGACGCCCTGGCCGTGCTCGTCGTCCTCCCGCGGGTGATCGCGTTCCGGTCGGCGCGCGCCGCCTGGTGGTGCGGCGCGCTCGCCGCCGCCGCGACCGCCGTGGCGCTCGCACGCGACGCGGCCCGTCGGCCGCACGACGCCGTCTTCTCGGCCGCCGACCCCGTGACGGGCCAGGTGCAGACCTTGCCCGGTAGCGGCTACGCGGTCCTGGGCCTCCTGCTCCTCGCCGTCTCGGTGGGCACGGGGCTGGTGCGCCGCTCGCGGCACGTCGCGACCACGGCGGTCCGGGCGGAGCGGGAGCAGGCGCACGCCGTGCAGGAGCTGCGCGCGGAGCTCACCACCGAGCTGACCCGCCAGGACGAGCGGGACCTCATCGCCCGCGAGCTGCACGACACCGTGGCCCACCACCTCTCGATCGTCTCCTTGCGCGCCTCCGCTCTCGAGCTCACCGCCGACGGCGAGCAGGTCCAGGACGCGGCCCGGTCGATGCGCTCCTCGGCACACCAGGCCCTGGAGGAGATGCGCGACCTCATCGCGGTCCTGCGCGACGCCCAGGTGCCGCTCACGGCAGGCCCGATGCCCGGGCGCTCGCTGGCCGACCTCGCCGACCTGGTCGCCTCGGCGCGCGACGGCGGAGCCGACATCGCCGCGACGGTCTTCGTCACGGACGGCGTGCGGGCGCCGGCCGCGCTGACCCGCGCGGTCTACCGGATCGTCCAGGAGAGCCTGACCAACGCGCTCAAGCACGCGCCGCACGCACGCGTGGACCTCGACCTGCGGGCGGCGCCGGGTGACGGCGTCCACGTCCGGGTGCGCAACGGCATGAGCCCGGGCCAGGCACCGTCCCAGGCACCCGGATCCGGCACCGGCCTGGTGGGCATGCGCGAGCGCGCCTCGACCGTGGGGGGCACGGTCGAGGCCGGCCCGCAGGGCGACGCCTGGGTCGTCACGGCGCACCTGCCCTGGCCGTCGGCCGCGCCCGTGTCGGAGGCGGACCCTACGATCCAGGCGTGATCAGGGTGCTGCTCGTCGAAGACGACCCGCTCGTGCGCACGCTCCTGCAGACGATCCTCGAGCAGCAGGACCTCGCGGTCGTCGGGCAGGCGGCGGACGGCGACGAGGTCGTGGCTGCGGTGCAGGCGCACCACCCGGACGTCGTGCTCATGGACCTGCGCATGGCGCGGATGTCCGGGGTCGAGGCGACCGCGGCGCTGCAGCGGCTTCCGGAGCCGCCGGCGGTCATCGCGCTGACGTCCTTCGACGCCCAGGACGTCGTGCTGGCCGCGGTGCACGCCGGGGCGCGCGGCTACCTCGCCAAGGACTCGGCACCCGAGCAGATCGCTGACGCCGTGCGCGTGGTGGCGGCGGGCGGCAGCCGGCTCTCGGACCGCGCCTCGCGCGCCGTCGTCGACCACGTGACGGCCGACGTCGGCGCTCGTCGCCGGTCCGAGGCGCTTGCCCGGCTAGGCGCCCTCACCGACCGCGAGCAGGAGATCGCCACGGCGGCGGCCGCCGGCCTGTCCAACGCCGCCATCGCCGCACGGACGTTCTGCAGCGAGGCCACGGTCAAGACCCACCTCAACCGCGCGATGACCAAGCTCGGGCTCGAGAACCGGGTGCAGCTCGCGACCCTGGTCGACCGTGCCGGCCTGACGCCCGGCTGACGTGCCGAGCCGCCGCCGCCGAGGCCGCGTCCACCGGGCAGTGTTGCCGCGCACCCCGGTGAGCGCGCGCCCCTGGGTCGGTAGGCTCCAGGCGCACGAGGGTCGACCACACGAGAGGACCCAGGATGAGGGCAGCACGTCTGCACGGCGTCGGCGACCTGCGGATCGACGAGGTCGACGAGCCGGTGCCGGGCGAGGGCGAGAGCCTCGTGCGGGTCACCGCCGTCGGGCTGTGCGGCTCGGACCTGCACTGGTTCGCCGACGGCGGCATCGGCGACGCCACCCTGTCGGAGCCGCTCGTGCTCGGGCACGAGCTCGCCGGCGTCGTCGAGGGCGGCCCGCACCACGGGCGTCGCGTCGCGCTGGACCCCGCGGACCCGTGCGGGCGCTGCGAGCAGTGCCTGGCCGGGAACCGGAACCTGTGCCCCACCGTCCGCTTCGCCGGGCACGGGCGCAACGACGGCGGGCTGCGTGAGCTCATGGCGTGGCCCACCGAGCTGCTGCACACCGTCCCCGACGAGCTCAGCGACGCCGACGCGGCGATGCTCGAGCCCCTGGGGGTCGCCCTGCACGCCGTCGACCTCGGCGGGGCGCGGCTGGGCGCGACGGTGGTCGTCGTGGGGTGCGGACCGATCGGGCTGTGCGCCCTGCAGCTGGCGCGGCTGGCCGGCGCCGAGCGGGTCGTCGCCGTCGAGCCGCTCGCGCACCGTCGCGAGGCGGCGGCGCGCCTGGGCGCCGACGTCGTCCTGGACCCCTCGCACCCGGGAGTCCTCGATGCGCTCGCCGACGCCACCGCCGGACGCGGGGGCGACGTCGTGCTCGAGATCGCGGGCAACGACGACGCCGTGGCGCTCGCCGTGCACGCCGCAGGCCCGGGGGCGACGGTCGTGCTGGCGGGCATCCCCGACGCGGACTCGACCTGCTTCCCGGCGTCGGCCGCGCGCCGCAAGGGACTGACGCTGAAGCTGTCGCGCCGCATGAAGGAGATGTACCCGCGGACGATCGCGCTCGTGACGTCCGGCCGGGTCGACGTCGCCTCGCTCGTGAGCGACACCTACCCGCTCGGGCGCGCCGCCGACGCGTTCCGGGCGGCGCACGCGCGCGAGGGCCTCAAGGTCGTCGTCGCGCCGGGCCGATGACGCTCGTCCTGGCGGTCGACTGCTCGACCACCGCCGCCAAGGCCGTCGTGGAGGACGCCGACGGGCGGGTGGTCGCGAGCGCCTCCCGTCCGATCACCACGAGCAGCCCTCGCCCGGGATGGCACGAGCAGGACCCGGCCCGGTGGTGGGACGCCACGCGCGACGCCGCGCGGGAGGCGATCGCGGCGCTCCCCGACCCGGCCGCCGTCGGAGCCGTGTGCGTGACGCACCAGCGCGAGTCGTTCGCGTGCCTGGACGAGACGGGTGCCGCCCTGCGGCCCGCGATCCTCTGGCTCGACGCACGCGCGCACGCCGAGATCGCCGCGCTGGGCACGGACCGTGTCCACGACGTGTCGGGCAAGCCGCCGGACACCACCCCCGCGATCTACAAGCTCGCCTGGCTGAGCCGGCACGAGCCGGCCGTCCTGCGCGACGCCGCGCGCGTCGGCGACGTCCAGGCCTACCTGTGCCTGCAGCTCACGGGCCGGTGGGCGACGAGCGCGGCGTCGGCCGACACGCTCGGGCTGCTCGACCTGCGCACGCACGAGTGGTCGCCGGAGCTGCTGGCGCTGGCCGGCGTGCGCGCCGCCCAGCTCCCCGAGCTGGTCCCCGACGGCGAGGTGCTGGGTCTGCTCACCGCGGGGGCGGCCGGCGAGCTGGGCCTGCCCGGTCCCCTCCCGCTCGTGGCCGGGCTCGGTGACGGTCAGGCCGCCGGCCTGGCGCTGGGGGCGGCGCAGGACGGCGTCGCCTACCTCAACCTGGGCACCTCCATGGTGCTGGGGGTCACCTCGCCCGAGTACCGGTGGGACCCGGCGTTCCGGACCCTGGCCGGGATGGTGCCGGGGACGTGGACCCTCGAGACGGTGCTCAACGCGGCCGCCTACGTCGCCTCGTGGTGCCGCGAGCAGTTCGGCGGCGGGACCCCCGGCGACGCGCTCGAGGCCGCGGCCGCCGCCCTGCCGCCCGGCGCGGAGGGGTTGCTGACGCTCCCCTACTGGAACGCCGCCCAGACGCCCCACTGGGACCCGCTCGCGCGCGGCGCGGTCGTCGGGTGGCACGGGCGTCACACCCCCGCGCACCTGTACCGGTCGATCCTCGAGGGCGTCGCGTTCGAGCTGCGCCTGCACCTCGACCGCCTCGAGGCGGCGACCGGGCACCGGGTCGACGTCGTCCGCGCCGTCGGCGGCGGCGCCCGGAGCCCGCTGTGGGTCCAGGTGGTCGCCGACGTCACGGGGCGCACGGTGCGCGTCTGCTCGGCCGGCGAGATCAGCGCGGCCGGCGCGGCGGCGCTGGCCCGCGGCCACCTGGCGGGCGGCGCGCCCGACGTCCACCTCCCGGACGGCCACGACGTCGTGCCCGACCCCCGCACCGCCGACGTCTACGCACGGCTGTTCGCCGCGCAGTCCCGTCTCTACCCCGCGCTGCGCGACGTCTTCGCCGAGCTCGCGGACCTGCGCGAGCACGACGCCGGCTGAGCCGCCGGGGTCGAGGGGGCGCGGCGAACCACCCGTCCGGGTGGTCAAGCCCGGCCCGCGGCGCGCCGATGTCGAGGTGGACACCGACGTCGACGAAGGAGCGGTCATGACGGACCTCACCGGCCGCGCGCTGGGGGCCCCGGGCCTCGGGGTGGGCGCGCTCCGCGACACGGCCGCGCGCAGCGGCGAGCCCGCGAGCCCGGCACCACCGCGCACCGGCGCCGAGCTGCGCGCCGCACTCGCCGCCCTGCCGCGCACCGGGGTGCGCCGCGGGTACCGGGCCGAGGCCGTGGAGCGGCTCGTGGGGCGGGCGGCGGACGAGCTCGACCGGCGTGCCGCCGGCGAGCCGCCCCTGCTGCGGGCGGACGACGTGCACCCCGACGGGTTCGCCCTGGCCATGGCCGGCTACGCCGCCGGGCCGGTGCGCGCGCTCCTCGCCGCCGCCGCCACCGCCCTGCGGTCCTGACGGGGCTGCTCCCCGGTCCGGTCGGCCGGCCACCCTGGTGCGCCCCGGCACCTGCGGCGTACGTTCACCCGTACGGAGAAGTGCCGGGATCGAGGCCGACGACGACGTCGGGCCAGGGGGCGACATGGGACTCACCACGTCACGACGGACGACGACGGCCGCGGGCGCCGCGGTGCTCGCGATCGGCCTGGCCGCGGGCGGGGGCCAGGGCGACGGCCGCGGGAACGGTCAGGGGAACGGCCACGGCAACGGCCGCGACCAGGCGCGCAACGTCGTCCTGCTCGTCGGCGACGGCCTGAGCATCGCGGCGCGCGAGGCGACGCGCCTGGCCACCGTCGGTCAGGACGGCGAGCTGGCCATGGACTCCCTGGAGTACGCGGGGTGGACCCACACCGACTCGGCGGATCCCGAGGAGGCCGTGACCGACTCCGCGGCCGCCGCGACCGCCTTCGCCACGGGTGTGCGCACGTACAACGGGGCCGTGTCCGTCGACCTCACCGGCGCGCCGGTGCGCACGCTCCTCGAGGAGGCGCGCGACCTGCGCAAGGCCACGGGCCTGGTCACGACCGCGCAGGTGACCGACGCGACGCCCGCCGCGTTCGGTGCGCACGTCGCCGACCGCGGCGACCAGACCGAGATCGCGCGCCAGATGATCGAGGAGACCCGGCCCGACGTGATCCTCGGCGGCGGGGAGGACTGGTGGTACCCCGAGGGGGACCCCGGCGCCTACCCGGACGACCCGGCGGACCCGCGACCCGAGGTCAGCCGGAGCACGATCGGCAACCTCGTCGAGCGGGCGCAGGCGTCGGGGTACACCTACGTCAGCACGCCCGAGGAGCTCGCGGCCGCCGACGCCGACCGGCTGCTCGGCCTGTTCGCCAACGAGGAGATGTTCGAGCAGGCGCCGGAGGGCGCGGGCGACGAGTACGCCCCGGTCGTGCCGCTCAGCACCATGACGCAGAAGGCGCTCGACGTGCTCTCCCAGGACCGCCAGGGCTTCTTCCTCATGGTCGAGGAGGAGGGCGTCGACGAGATGGCGCACAACAACAACGCCGCGCGGACCATCCAGGCCGGCCAGGCCCTCGACGCCACGGTGGCACTGGTCCACGAGTTCGCGCGCCAGCACCCGGGAACCCTGGTCGTGGTCGTCGGCGACCACGAGACCGGCGGGCTCGCGATCGAGAACGTCGACCCGGACGACGAGTCGGGCGACCCGACCAGCACGAGCGCCGAGGTGCTGCAGAGCCTCGAGGACGGCCCCTTCCCCGTCGCGGGCTCCGACCTGGAGTTCGTCGTGGACTGGACGACGTCGGGCCACACCGGCGGCGCCACGCCGCTGACCGCGGAAGGCCCCTCGGCCCAGCGCCTGGCGCGCGCGCAGGACGCCACGAACGTGCACGACGTCATCCTCGACGCGCTGCGCGGCAGGCGGGGGTGACCCCGCGCCTACGGCGCCGTCAGAGGGCCCGCAGGCGCGGCGCGAGGTCGCGCTCGAAGAGCTCGAGGAAGCGTCGCTGGTCGTGCCCGGGCGCGTGGAAGACGAGGTGGTTCAGCCCGGCCTCGACGTAGGGCGCGATGCCGGCGACCACCTCGTCCGGGTCCGAGCCCACGATCCACCGGGACGCGACCTGCTCGATGGGCAGCGCGTCGGCCGCGCGCTCCATCTCGACCGGGTCGTCGATGTCGTGCTTCTGCTCCTTCGACAGGGCCAGGGGCGCCCAGAAGCGCGTGTTCTCGAGCGCCACCGCCGGGTCGGGGTCGTACGACAGCTTGATCTCGATCATGCGGTCGATGTCGTCGTGCGCGCGTCCGGCGCGCTCGAGGCCCTCGGCCACGGCCGGCAGGAGGCTGTCGGTGTAGAGCTCCATGCCCTTGCCGGACGTGCAGATGAAGCCGTCGCCGGCCCGCCCCGCGTACCGCGCCACCACGGGGCCGCCCGCGGCGACGTACACCGGGACGCCGCCGTCGGGCCGGTCGTAGATCGACGCGTCACGCGTGGAGTAGTACTCGCCCCGGAAGGTGACCCGCTCCTCGCGCCAGAGCGTGCGCATGAGCTCGACGGCCTCGCGGAGCCGCGCGAACCGCTCCTTGAACGGTGGCCAGGGCTCCTCGGCGGGGCGCGAGCCGGTCGCGATCTCGTTGAGGGCCTCGCCCGTCCCCACGCCGAGGAACACGCGGCCCGGGTAGAGCACCGCCATCGTCGCGAACGCCTGCGCGAGCACGGCCGGGTTGTAGCGGAACGTGGGCGTGAGCACGCTCGTCCCGATCCGGATCGTGCTGGTGCGCTCGCCGACCGCGGCCATCCAGGCGAGCGAGAACGGCGCGTGGCCGCCCTCGTGGCGCCACGGCTGGAAGTGGTCGCTCACGGCGACGCTCTCCATGCCGTGCGCCTCCGCGGCGACCGCGATCTCCACGAGCTCGCGCGGGCCGAACTGCTCGGCGGATGCCTTGTACCCCAGGCGGAGCGTCATGCGGTTCCTCTCCTCGACGGCCGACCCGTCCACCGTAGGCGCCGCGCGCCGAGCACCGCGCGGTCAGCCCAGGCCCACCATGGTCTGGCTGCCGTTGAGCACGGGGCTGCCGTCGACCTCGAGCAGGACGGGCATCCCGGCGAGGATGCCGTCCGGCAGCGCGGCCGCCGTCGGCAGCGCGGAGGTCCACAGCGGCACGCCGTCGAGACCGACGGCGTGCAGGACCCACCGGCCGTCGGACCGCGCGAGCAGCACCACGCGCTGCCCGTCGGTCACGGTGCCCAGGTCCGCGCGCGCGCCGGCCACGGGGACCGACCACTGGCGGGCGCCGGTGAGCAGGTCGAGCGAGAAGACGCTGCCGGAGTCGGCGACGATCGCGCTCCCGTCCCGCCGCAGCAGCACCTGACCGACCTCGAGCGGCGCGCTCCAGCGCACCTGGCCCGACCGCGTATCGGTCGCGCGCAGCTCCCGGCCGCCGCTCGAGGTGAGCACCACGTGGTCCAGGCTCGCGTCCCTCACCTCGGGCTCGGCGAGGAAGCCCTCCACCGGGCTCAGCGCCGCACCCGAGCGGTCGTACCAGGTGCCGGTGGCGGCCCGCCTCGACCCGATGACGTCCGTCCAGGCACCGAATCCCCGGTCCGTGACCTCGACGAGCGCACCCTCCAGCGACGGGGACAGCGCGTCGGCATCCTCGACGTCGACGTCCGGCGCGTCCCACGACCCCAGGGTCACCCCGTCGGCGTCGAGCACGAGGGTCGTCGGCCCGTGCACCACGACCAGGTCGTGCTCGACCGTGACCCAGGCGCTCGGTGAGCCGTCCGGCTGGCGCGCGGTCAGGGCCAGCTCGCGGGACCACACCACCTCCGCGGTCACGGGGTCCGTCCGTACGACGCGCACGACGTCACCGTCGCGGTACGCGAGCACGGCGTCACCGTCGATCACGCCGTAGCCGGAGGACGGCAGGGCCGTCGGGTGCTCGGAGACCACGGTGCCGTCGGTCGCGTCGAGGGTCACCAGCTCGCCGTCGAAGGTCGTGGTCGTGCCGTCGGAGTTCGGGACGACCACGGGCGAGACCCGCCAGCACAGGACCACGGGGCGCTCCTCGCGACCGGCCACACCCTCGCACCAGTCCACGCCCCGGCCGTCGTCCGTCGCGCCGCGCGCCACGCTCCAGCGCGCCTGCCCGGTGGCGGGCTCCAGCGCCTGGAGCTCGACGCCCCCGATGCGCTCCTGCCAGCGCAGCACCAGGTCGTCCGTCCACGAGACGCCGAGCACGGTGGACGCCTCCCAGGTCGCGACCAGGGGCTCGTCGAGCGGTGCGACGACGCCCGGGATGGCGCCGGCCCGCGCGGCGCGTTCCTCGGCGCGCTGCGCCTGGAGGCCGTGGGCACCCCACGCGGCGACGATCCCCAGCACCGCGACGGCGCCCACGACCCGGGGCCGCAGGCGCGGTCCACGTCGGGCCCGGGGGGCGTCGACCGTGCCGGCTGTCTCCGCGGGCGCCGAGCCGTGGTGGGGGCTGCGCGCGGCGAGCTCCGCGAGGACCGAGCCCGCCTCGACGTCGTCGGCCTCGAGCTCGACCTCCACCATCGCGTGCCCCGCGCCCGGTCGGCCACGTCGCCCCATTCCCGGACATTACCGCCGCGCGCCGGGCCGGGCCCGGGGAGGCTCTGCGCGGGCCGGACGGCGCCTGCGGCACTACCCTCGGGAGGTGACCTCGTCCGCCCCGCCGGAGCCCTCGACCCCACCGCCCGGCCGCACGACGGATGCGAAGCGGGGGCGGGGGCGCCCCCGCGATCCCGAGCTCGAGGACCGTGCGCTGCGGGCCACCCTCGACGTGTTCGGCGAGAAGGGCTGGGCCGGCCTGACCATCGACGAGGTGGCCACGCGCTCCCGGGCGGGCAAGTCGTCGATCTACCTGCGCTGGCCGGACAAGGCGACGCTGCTCGCCTCCGCGCTGCGGCGGGTCCAGGCCGAGGGCGACGACGCCCTCGGCCCCGAGCCGGCCGACGCCCCGCGCCCCGCCGGGGGCGAGCCCGACCGCCCTGCCGAGGACGCGCCCGACGCCGCCCCCGCCGCCGACCCGGCTGCCGACGACGCGTCCGACGGCGACGCGTCCGACGCCACCGACGACGACGCGCCGCAGTCCGTGCGCGACTACCTCGTCGCGCACGGACTGCGGCGCGCGCAGCTCTACCTCGGACCGTTCGGCCTGGCGATGCTGCGCCTGTACGTCGAGGCCCGCGCCCACCCCACGGTGTTCGCGGAGATCCGCCACGACGCGATCACCACGTTCGTGCTGGACGAGCGCCACCGCGTCGAGGACGCGATCCGCGACGGCGAGCTGCCGGCGGGGGCCTCCGCCGTGCAGCTCCTCGACGCGGTCGAGGGCGCCATCCTCATGCACGTCCTCGTGACGCCGCCCGAGCTCCTCGAGCGGGTGCACCGCACGATGCCGGAGTACGTCTCCCGGCTCGTGGACGCCCAGCTCGCCGCGGTGGCGCACGCCGGCTCCGCGCCTACCCCTCCCGGTAGCTGACGCCGAAGCCGCCGCGCGGGTAGTGCCACCGCAGCGCGCCGGGCGCCGCCACGGCCAGGCACGTGCCGCACTCGACGCAGGCGGCGTAGTCGGCGACGACGCGGCCGTCCTGCTCGCTGTACACCCCGGCCGGGCACACCGCGATGATCGCCTTGTCCGTCCCGGTGCTGCGGCACAGCTCCTGGTCGATGGCGATGTGCGACTCCTCCTCGTCGATCGTGAAGGTCGTGCGGGCGAGCCGCTCGGGAACCGTCATCGGGGTGCTCACAGTGCCCTCACTCCTGCCCATCCGTCGCTGACCAGCTGCCGGAGGGTCACCGGCGACCGGGAGAAGGCCGCCTTCGCCGTCTGGACGAGGTGACGCCGGGGCGTCCCGTCCAGCGCGAAGACGTCGTGGAAGATGCTCGCCGCGAGCTCGCCGTAGGCGCCGTACATGCCGGTGCGCTCGAGGAACTTCGGCGCCTTGCCATAGGTCCGCATGTCCTTCATGACGAAGCTCTCCTCGAGGCGGCGCCGGTAGCCGGCCAGCCCCTCGCGCGAGACGTCGCCCGCGGCCAGCGCCTCGACCACGGCGTCCGCCGCCGCGAGGCCGGACCCGATCGCCAGGTCCATGCCCCGCACGGTCAGCCCGCTGTTGATGGTCAGGCCCGCGGCCTCCCCCACCACGAGCATGCCGTGGGTGGCGACCTCGCCCACCATCGCGAGCCCGCCCTCGGCGACCACGTGGGCGCCGTACTCGACCATCTCCGCACCGCGGAGGTACGGCGCGAGCCCGGGGTGCTGGAGGTAGTGCTCGAACACCTCGGCCGACGTCCGGCCCGAGCGCACGAGGTCGTCGAGCCGCAGCACGACACCGACCGACAGCGAGGTCGTGTTGGTGTACAGGAACCCGCCGCCTCCGATCCCGAGCGTGCAGTCACCGACGATCGCGTGCGCGGCGCCCTGGTCCCCCGTGACGCCGAACCGGTCCTCGATCGTCTGGCGCGGCAGGGCCATGACGGCCTTGACGCCGACGGCCATGTGGTTCGTCGGCTCCTTCGGCCGCAGGCCGATGCTCCGCGCGAGGAAGGAGTTCACACCGTCGGCGGCCACCACGACGCGAGCGCGCAGCTGGTCGTCGCCCGCCTGGACCCCGACCACCCGCGGCGCGCCGTCGGGCCCCGGCTCGGTGAGCAGGGTGTCGACGCGCACGCCGGGCATGAGGAACGCCCCGGCCTCCTCGGCCTTGCCGGCGAGCCACGGGTCGAACTTCGCCCGCAGCACCGTGACCGCGTTGACCGGGTCGGCCAGACCCTGGCCGCTGTAGTCGATCCCGACCGCCGAGTCCGGCGTGAGGAACGTCGTCACGTGGCGCGTGATGCGCCGCTCGACGGGCGCCTCGTCCGCGAAGCCCGGGAAGACCTCGTCGAGCACGCGGCCGTAGAGCACGCCGCCCGAGAGGTTCTTCGACCCGGGCGTCTCGCCGCGCTCGATGAGCACGACGGACAGCCCGGCGGACGCCATCCGGTACGCCGCGACGGCGCCGGCCGGGCCCGCGCCGACGACGGCGACGTCGAAGTCCGGCTCGGCGACCTCGCTCACGACGTCGCCCCGACGGCCGCCGTGAGGGCCGGCACCACCTGGTAGAGGTCGCCGACGATGCCGTAGTCGCACTGGGCGAAGATCGGCGCGTCGCGGTCCGAGTTCACCGCGACGACGACGCCCGCGTCCCGCACGCCGACCATGTGCTGGAGCTGACCCGAGATGCCGACGGCCACGTACAGCGCGGGCGAGACGTGCTGGCCCGAGATGCCGATGTACCGCTCCTTGGCGAGCCAGTCGACGCCCTCGGCGAGGGGACGCGAGCACGCCAGCTCACCGCCGAGCGCGCGCGTGAGGTCCTCGATCAGCGCGACGTCCTCGCGGGCCTTGAGGCCGCGGCCGACCGCGACCACGGTCCGCGCGGCGCCCAGGTCGACGTCCGCCCGCTCCTTGGTGCGCACGTCGGTGATCGTGACGCCCGTCAGCGGCGCGACGGCCACCTCCTCGACGGGCGCCGCGGCACCGGCCTCGGCGACGGCGCCGGGACCGACGGCGAGCACGACGACGCCCTCGACGGCGCTGCGGTGCTCGCTGATGCCGCCGAGCACGCCGTGCGTGACGACGACCTGCTCGCCGGACTCGACGGCGGTGACACCCTGGAGCACCGGCGCGCCGACCCGGGCCGCGACGGCACCGAGCAGGGCACGCCCCGCGCCGGTGGTGGCGCCGACGACGCCGCGCGGTGCGGCCTCGGCGACGACGCGCGCCACCTCGGACGCGAGCGCCTCGACGGGCAGGCCGTCGGGCAGGGGAAGCCACAGGACGCGGTCGACGGCGGGGGCGACGGCGTCCGCGACCTCGCGGCGTCCGGCGACCACGGCGACGACCTCGGTCGCGAGGGTGCGGGCCGTGGTGACGAGCCCGGTGACGGCCGGCTCGTCGGCGACGAGGACCAGGGCCTGGGTGGAGTTGCTCATGGTGACGCTCACTTCCTACAGGACGCCGGCCTGGCGCAGGGCGCCGACCAGCTCGGTGGCGGCGGCGGCCGGGTCGCTGCCGTCCAGGACGATGCCGCGGCGGTCGCCGGCGGCCGGGCGGGCGGTGCCCACGGTGGTGACGACGGTGCCGGGGGCCGGCACGTCGAGCTCGGCGAGCGGCAGCACCTGGACGGGCTTCTTGGCGGCGCCGAGGATGTCCTTCATGCCCGGGACCCGCGGCACGACGGCGTCCGTCGTGGTCGCGAGCACGGCCGGACCGCTCACCGCGAGGGTCACGACGCCGGCCGGCGCCTCGCGCTCGACGACGAGGCCGCCGTCCTGCGGCACGACCGACGAGACGGACGTCAGCCCGAGCCAGCCGAGGTGCCCGGCGAGCGTCATGGGGACCTGACCGGCGGCGACGTCGATCGACGAGTCGCCCGTCAGGACGACGCGGACGTCGCCGAGGCTGCGGACCGCCGCGGCGAGCACCGCCGCGAGGCGGGTGCCGTCGGCGCCGGCCAGGGCGTCGTCGGCCACGACCACGAGCCGGTCCAGGCCGCGCGAGAGCGCGGCCTTGCGGCCGAGCGGGGTGTCGATGGACGCGTCGCCGACGGTGAGGCCGACCACCTCGTCACCGGTGGTGTCGGCGAGCGCGCGGGCGAGCTCGAAGGCGACGGGGTCGTACTCGCTGACCGAGGCCTTGGCGCGGCTCGGGTCGACGGTGCCGTCGGGGCGGACCTCGACGTGCTGGGGGTTGGGCGCCCACTTGTAGGCGACGACGATCTTCATGGGGTTCTCCTCGGGAGGTGGCTGTGGCGGGCGCGGTGCGTCAGCTGTGGTCCTTGACGATCTGCCGGCCGGCGATGTGGACCATGATCTCGTCGGTGCCGCCGCCGAAGCGGTGTCCGCGCAGGTCGCGCCACAGGCGCGAGACGCGGGTGCCGACGGTCACGCCGACGCCGCCGAAGATCTGCATCGCCTCGTCGGCCACCTCGAAGGCGGCCATCGCGGCGTAGCGCTTGCACAGCGCGCCCTGGCTCTTGAGCGGCAGCTCCTGGTCGACCATCCACGCCGTCTTGTAGACGAGGTTGCGGATGTTCTCGAGCTTGATCGCCATGTCGGTGAGCTTGAGCTGGATCAGCTGGAAGGAACCGATCGGGACGCCGAACTGCACGCGCTGCGCGGCGTAGGTGGCGGCGTCGTCGAAGGCGCACTGCGCCATGCCGAGGCAGTTGGCGGCGATGACGAGCCGCTCGAGCTCGAAGTTGCGCATGAGCTGCTTGAAGCCGTTGCCCTTGACCCCGACCAGGCAGCTCTCCGGCAGCGTGACGTCGTCGAGGAAGATCTCGCACGAGTCCGAGATGTGCCAGACGATCTTGTCCAGGCGGTTCGTGGTGACGCCCGGGGCGTCCATCGGCACGAGGTACATCGAGATGGCCTTGCGGCGGTCCTCGACCTCGGGGTTCTTCGCCATGAGCAGCAGGTAGCGCGACTGCAGCGCGTTGGTGATGAGGGTCTTGGTGCCGTTGAAGGTCACCATCCCGTCGTGGTGCACGGCCGTCGTGGCCATCGCCGCGTTGTCCGAGCCGGCGCCGGGCTCGGTGAAGCCGAGCGCGAAGGGCACGTCGCCGGCGGCGAGGAGCCCGAGGATCTCCTGCTGCTGCTCGTGCGAGCCGAACTCCAGGATGTCCATCGCCTGGAGCAGCTCGAGGCCGTAGCCGTTGTTCAGCCCCTGCCGCGCGACCCGCTCGGCGAGCATCACGAGCGTCAGCGCGTCGCTGGGCGTGCCGCCGAACTCCTCGGGGAAGCCGAGCGAGCCGAAGCCGGCCTCGTTCATCGCCTTGCGGAACGACGTCGGCGGCTGGTGCGTGAGGTCGAGGTCGGCGATGTACGACTCGGGGCACTCGCGCTCGAGCAGCTCGTCGAGGCTCTCCAGGAGCAGCTGCTGCTCGTCCGTCAGGCCGAAGTCCATGGGTGTCCCTCTCCAAGTCCCAGGGGCGCCCGTTCGATCCGCGCCCGGCCGCCGTCGTGGCGTCCGGAGCCATCGTCGGCCGCTGCCCCCCACCACTTCTCAGGACAATGGTCCCGTTTACCGACGCAGCCCGTCCGGAAAAGTACGGAGCGTTCGGCGGACCTCCGTCGACCGTTCCGAGGAAGGGACACGACGTGGCACACGTCATCACCGCGGCCGAGGCCGCAGAGCTCGTCGCCGACGGCGACACCGTCGCACTGAGCGGGTTCGGCCTGGCCTGCGTCAACGAGGAGACGCTCGCCGCCGTCGAGCAGCGCTTCCTCGCCACGGGCGCCCCGCGCGCCCTGACGGTCATGCACGCGAGCGCCGTCGGCAACCGCCGCGACAAGGGCATGAGCCACTGGGGCCACGAGGGCCTGCTCAAGCGCTGGATCGGCGGGATCGCGATCGCGTCGCCGAAGCTCGCGGCCCTCATCGAGGCCGACGGGTGCGAGGCGTACAACCTCCCCCAGGGCGTCATCACGCAGCTCTACCGGGAGATCGCGGCCAAGCGCCCCGGCGTGATCACCAAGGTCGGCCTCGGCACGTTCGTCGACCCCCGGGTCGAGGGCGCGCGCATGTCGCCCTCCTCGGTCGACGACCTCGTCCAGGTGGTCGAGCTCGCCGGTGAGGAGTGGCTCTTCTACCCCTCGTTCCCCGTGAACGTCGCGCTGATCCGCGGCACCGTGGCCGACGAGGACGGCAACCTCACGCTCACGCACGAGGGCCTCAAGATGGAGGTCCTGCCCATCGCGCAGGCGGCGCACAACAGCGGTGGCATCGTCATCGCCCAGGTCGAGTCGATCGCCAAGGCCGGCTCGCTGGACCCGAACGACGTCAAGGTCCCGGGCATCCTCGTGGACTACCTGGTCGTCTCCTCCCCGGAGAACCACTTCCAGACCGAGAACACCCACTACAACCCGTCGTTCTCCGGCCAGCTGCGCGTCCCGCTCTCGGGCGTCGCGCCGCTCGCGCTGTCCGAGCGCAAGGTCATCGCGCGACGCTGCGCGATGGAGCTGCGTCCCGGCACCGTGCTCAACCTCGGCGTGGGCATCCCCGCCGACGTCGGCGTCGTGGTGGCGGAGGAGGGCCTCAGCGACCAGATCATGCTGACCACCGAGGCCGGCGCCGTCGGCGGCGTGCCCGCCGGGCTCAAGGACTTCGGGCACGCGTACAACCCCCAGGCCCTGGTCGACATGCACGCGCAGTTCGACTTCTACGACGGCGGCGGCCTCGACGTGGCGGTCCTCGGGCTCGCCCAGACCGACGCCGTCGGCAACGTCAACGTGTCGAAGTTCGGCTCGCGCGTCGCCGGCTGCGGCGGCTTCATCAACATCTGCCAGTCGGCCAAGACCCTGGTCTTCGCGGGGACGTTCACCGCGGGCGGGCTCGACGTCGAGGTCGCGGACGGCGCGGTGAGCATCCGCACCGAGGGCCGGGCCCACAAGTTCCTCGGCCAGGTCGAGCAGATCACGTTCAGCGGCCCGTTCTCGGCGCAGCGCGGTCAGCGCGTCCTCTACGTCACCGAGCGCGTCGTCTTCGAGCTGGTCGACGGCGTCATGACCGTCATCGAGGTCGCGCCCGGCGTGGACCTGCAGACCGACGTCCTGGACCAGATGGACTTCGTCCCGGCCGTGTCCCCGGACCTGCGGCAGATGCCGGCCGAGCTCTTCCACGAGACCTGGGGCGGCCTGGCTGCCCACGTGAGCGGTACCCCCGTCCCGCAGTACCCCTCCGCGCCGGCGCCGACGCCCGCGCTCGTCGGAAAGGCCTGACATGTCCCGGACAGCCACGCCCACCATCAACCGGTGGGCCGTGCTCTGGGGATCCGTCGCGATCCTCATGTGCACGGGCGCGATCTACTCGTTCTCCGTCTTCGCCGGGCCGCTGAGCGGCCTGCGCGGCTGGACGATGCCCGAGGTGATGATGGCGTTCACCATCAACGCCGCGATCGGCCCGATCCCGATGATCCTGGGCGGGTGGATCGTCGACAAGGGCGGCGCCCGCGTCTCGATCCTCGTCGGCGGCCTCATGTTCGCGGCGGGCTTCATGCTCACCGGCATCTCGACGACGACCACGATGCTCTACCTGAGCTACGGCGTCCTCGCGGGCCTCGGGCAGGGCCTGGCCTACTCGGGCTGCCTGAACAACACGATGAAGCTCTTCCCGGACAAGCGCGGGCTCGCGGCCGGACTCATCACCGGCGGCATGGGCGCCGCCTCGGTGATCGCCGCCCCGGCGGCCCAGGCGATCATCAAGGGATCGGGCGTCACGACGGCGTTCGTCGCGATGGGCGCCGTGTACGCCGTCGTCGTCGTGGTCGCCGCGCTCTTCCTGCGGGCCGCGCCCGTGGGCTACACCCCGGCCGGCTGGACACCGCCGGCGGGTGCCGGCGGCCAGGTGAACCTGCCGTGGACCGGCATGGTGCGCACGCCCGCGTTCGTCCTCATCTTCCTGATGATGGGTGTCGGCGCGTTCTCCGGGCTCATGATCGCCTCGCAGGCCTCCGGCATCGGCCAGAGCGCGATGTTCGGCCTGAGCGCCACCACCGCGGCCGTGTTCGTGTCGATCTACGCCGCCTGCAACATGCTCGGTCGCATCGTCTGGGGCGCGGTCTCCGACCGCCTCGGCTACACGACCGGCCTGATGCTGATCTACACGGTCGTCGGCCTGTCGATGCTCGTGCTGGTCACCGTGTCCTCCACGGTCGGCTTCGCGATCGGCATCATCGGCCTGGGCCTGTGCTTCGGCGGTGTCATGGGCATCTTCCCGGCGCTGACCATGAAGAACTTCGGTCCCAGGTTCCAGGGCATCAACTACGGGATCGTGTTCACGGCGTACTCGGTCGCCGCGTTCTTCGCCCCGCGGATCGCCGCGAGCATGGGCGCGGAGGGCGACTACACCAAGCCGTTCATCATCGCGATCGCGCTCGCGGTCGTCGGCCTGCTGCTCACGCTCGTGCTGGTCCGCGTGAGCCGCCGTCCGGCGACGCCGACGGACACGCCTGCCACCCCGGCGGACCGCGCTCCGGCGGCGACGGGAGCCTGACCTGTCCGGCGCCGGCCGTCCTCCCACGGCCGGCGCCGGCACCCAGCTCCGCGGTGCGCGGCGGGATCCCAGGCCCGCCGCGTACCGCGGTCACCACGAGAGGCAGTGAGCACGTGGACGTGGACCTCAGCCCCGCCGCCGCGTTCGCGCACGCCGCGTACCGCGCGCCGGGCGCCACGAGCGTCGTCGACGAGGACGCGCGGTGGACCGCGAGGCAGGTGGCGGCGGCCGCCGCCGCCCTGGCGGGCGAGCTGACGGCGGCCGGGGTACGCCCCGGGGACCGGGTCGCGCACGCCGGGCGCAACAGCGTCGAGCTGCTCGTCACCCTCCTCGCGAGCGCGCACGCGGGGGCGGTGTTCGTCCCGCTCGGCTTCCGGCTCTCCGCGGCGGAAGCCGGTGCGCTGCTCGACCACGCCGAGCCGTCCGCCCTCCTGGTGGACCACGACCTCGCGGACGTCTACCGCGACGTCGCCCACGCACGACCCGGCCTGAGCCTCGTCCCGCACGGCCACGCGACGCCCCGCGCCCTCGGTGCCGACGCCGACGCGCACCCCTACGGCGAGCCCACGCGCTGCGCCCCGGACGACCTGGCCGTCCTCATCTACACCTCCGGCACCTCCGGCCGGCCCAAGGGCGTGCAGCTCACCCATGGCAACCTGTGGTGGAGCGCGCGCAACATCGACGCGACCTTCGACACGCGCGCGGACGACGTCGCCCTCGCCGTGGCGCCGATGTCCCACATCGGGGGCCTCAACGCCTTCGTCCTGCGCACGCTGGTCCGCGGGGGCACCGTCCTGTCCCGCCGGGCGTTCGACGCGGAGCGCTCGCTCGCGGACCTCGTCGGCGGCGCCACCACGGTGTTCGGGGTGCCCGCGATGTTCGGGGCGATCACCCGGTGCCCCGGGTTCGAGGTCGCGGACCTCTCCGGTGTCCGGGCGGCGATCGTCGCCGGCGCGCCGGTGCCGCCGGCGCTCGTGCGGACCTTCGCGGCGCGCGGCATGCACCTGCAGCAGTCGTGGGGCATGAGCGAGACCGGGCCGGGAGCCACCTACCTGCCGCAGCGCTGGACCACCGCCAAGGCGGGCTCCGCCGGCCTCCCGCTGCCGTGGACGACGCTGCGCCTGGCGGACCCGGTGAGCGGCGCCGTCACGCCCGTCACCGCCGGCGCGACCGGCGCGGCCGGCGCGGCCGCCACGGCCGCCACGGCCGCCCCCGCGACGTGCGTGGGCGACGACGACGTCCGCGCCCGCTCGGCCGCCGTCGTCGCCGCCGGCGAGATCCAGGTCCGCGGCCCGAACGTCACGCCCGGGTACTGGCGGGACCCGGAGACGACGCGTGCCGCGTTCACCGACGACGGGTGGCTGCGCACCGGTGACCTGGCCACCCTCGACCCGGACGGCTGCGTGACGGTGGTCGGGCGCCTCAGCGAGGTCATCAACACGGGCGGCGAGAAGGTCTTCCCCTGCGAGGTCGAGCGCGCCGTCTCGGAGCTGGCGACCCGGGAGGGCGTCGACGACCTCGCCGTCGTCGGCGTGCCCGACCCGCGGTGGGGCGAGACCATCGTGCTCGCCGTCGAGGGACCGGGGCCGCTCCCCGCGCTCGACGAGGTCCGCGCTCTGGGCGCCCTGACCCTCGCCCGGCACAAGCTGCCCACCGCCGTCGTCGGCGTCGCGACGCTGCCCCGCAAGGCGACGGGCAAGGTGGACCGCACGGCCCTGCGCGGCCTGGCCGTCGCCGCGACCACGGCGCCTGCCGCGACCACGGCCGCCGGGACCGAGCCCGTCCCCGCCGCGACGGCACCTGCCGCGCCCATGGCCTGAGGCGCGCCGCGCCGCGCCGGCCCGATGAGCCGAGCACCCGTCGCGCCCGCGACGCGAGGGCGTAGCACCCCCGGGTCCCTCCTCAGGAGCGGGCGCGGGTCCAGGCGAGGAGGCGCTCGACCGGCCACGTCGTGACCACGCGGTCGACGTCGACGCCGTGCGCGGCCAGCCGGTCGCAGCCGTCGACGAGCCAGTCCAGCTGGCCCGGGGCGTGCGCGTCGGAGTCGATGCTGAACAGGCACCCGGCCTCGGCCGCGACCGCGATGAGGTCGTCCGGCGGGTCCTGCCGGTCCGGGCGGCTGTTCACCTCGACGGCCACGCCGTGCTCGGCGCAGGCGGCGAACACGGCGGCGGCGTCGAACTCGGACTGCGGCCGCTCCTTGCCGCGCACGCGCCGCCCGGTGCAGTGCCCCAGCACGTCGGTGCGCGGGTCGCTGACGGCCGCGACCATGCGCCGCGTCATGGCCGCGCGCTCCATCCGGAGCTTGGAGTGCACGGACGCCACGACGACGTCGAGCTCGTGCAGCAGCGCCGGCTCCTGGTCGAGCGTCCCTTCGTCGAGGATGTCGCACTCGATGCCCGTCAGGAGGCGGAACGGCGCGAGCACGCGGTTCATCTGCCCGATGCGCTCGACCTGCCGCCGCAGGCGCGAGGCCGAGAGCCCGTTGGCCACCGTGAGCCGCGGTGAGTGGTCGGTGATCGCGAGGTACTCGTGGCCGATCTCGACCGCCGCGAGCGCCATCGCCTGCACGGGCGCGCCGCCGTCGCTGGAGTCCGTGTGGGAGTGCAGGTCGCCGCGCACCGCGTCCCGCAGCGCCTGGCCCGCCGGGGTCGCCGCCCGCAGGCGCTCGCCCAGCTCGCGCTCGAGGTCCGCCAGCACGCCCGGTACCTCGCCGTGCACGACGGCGGCGATGACCTCCGCCGTGCGCTCCCCCACCCCCGGCAGCTGCTGCCAGGCGCCGTCGGCCGTGCGCGCGCGCCACTCGGCGTCCTCGAGCGCCGCGACGGCGTCGCCGGCGCCGCGGTAGGCGCGCGAGCGGTACTCAGACGCCTGCTGCCGCTCGAGCAGGAAGGCGATCCGGTGCAGCGTCCCGACGACGTCGTCCCGCGCCACGCTCACGAGGCGCGGCGCCGGGTGGTCTTCTTCGCGGGCTCCGCGTCGTCGGCCCTGGGCTTGGCCCGGCTCGCGCGCTTCGGCTTCTCGGCCGCCTCGTCGTCCTTCGGGGCCGCCTTGGCGCGGCTCGCCCGCTTCGGCGCGGGCTCGGCCGCGGGCTCGGCGGGCGCCGCCGAACCGGCACGCGCGCCGCGCGCCTTCTCGACGCTGCGCTGGAGCGCCGAGAGCAGGTCGACGACCTCGCCGCCCGAGCCCTCGTCGTCGTCCTTGCCGGCCGCCGCCTTGATCGTGGTACCCGAGGACACCTTGGCCTCGATGAGCGACTCGAGGGCCGCCTGGTAGCGGTCCTCGAACGCCGAGGGGTCGAAGTCGGCGGCGAGCGACTCGACCAGCGAGGACGCCATCTGCAGCTCCTGGGGACGCACCTGCACCTCGGCCTCGAGGATCGGGAAGTCCGCCGAGCGCACCTCGTCCGGCCACAGCAGGGTCTGCAGGCAGATGACGTCGTCGCGCACGCGCAGCACCGCCATGGACTCGCGCTGGCGCAGCGCCACCTTGACCACGGCCATGCGGTCGGTGGTCTTGAGCGCCTCACGCAGCAGCGCATACGGCTTCGCGGCCGTCTTCTCGGGCTCGAGGTAGTACGTCTTGCCGAGCATGATCGGGTCGACCTGGTCCGAGGGCACGAACTCCTCGACGGCGATCTCCCGCTCCGTCGCCAGGGGCAGGTCGTCGAGGTCCTCGTCGGTCAGGACGACCATCCGCCCGTCGTCGGTCTCGTAGCCCTTGGCGATGTCGCCGTAGGGGACCTCCTCGCCGTCGACGCTGCAGACCTTCTTGTACCGGATCCGGCCGCCGTCCTCGCGGTGCACCTGGTGCAGGGGGACGCTGTGCTCACCGGTCGCGGCGTAGAGCTTGACCGGCACGTTGACCAGCCCGAAGGCCACCGCGCCCTTCCAGATCGCACGCATGCGCCCACCTCCTCGGCGCCGCGCCCGCCAGGTCGGGCTGCCTGCTCCCGGGGCGCTGTGCCGATCGAGGGCAGGCGCGATCCGGGTGCCGGTCGGCACCTTCTGTGGGCAGGATGGACCCGTGCAGCCCATGCTCGCCACCCGTGCGGCCGAAGAGGGCCGTCTGCCCGAGGGTCCGGAGTGGTCCTACGAGGTCAAGTGGGACGGCGTCCGGGTGCTCGCGCAGACCACGAGCGGCTCGCTGCGGCTGGTCGCGCGCTCCGGTCGCGACGTCACGGTGACCTACCCCGAGCTCGCCGGTCTGGCGGCCATGCCGGGCACGGTGCTCGACGGCGAGGTCGTCGTGATGTCGGGCGGGATCCCGTCGTTCGAGGCGCTCGCCGAGCGCATGAACGTGCGCGACGCCGCACGCGCGTCCCGCCTCGCGACCTCGGCACCCGCCACGTACATCGTCTTCGACGTGCTGGTGCTCGACGGCGTGGACGTGAGCCGCCGGCCGTTCAGCGAGCGCCGCGAGCTGCTGGAGCGCCTCGAGCTGCCCGCGCACGTGCAGCTCTCCCCCGTCTACCCCGACGGCCCGACGCTGTGGCAGGTGACGCTCGAGCACGGCCTCGAGGGGGTCGTCGCGAAGCGGCGCACGTCGACCTACCAGCCGGGGCGCCGATCACCCGACTGGGTGAAGGCGGCGCACCGCGCCACGCGCACCGCCGCCGTGGTCGGCTGGCGCAGCGAGGGGTACGGGAGAGCGGGCGTCGCGGCGTCGAGCAACCGGCTCGGCGCGATCCTGCTCGGCGCCCCCGACGCGGACGGCAGGTGGCGCTACCTGGGCAAGGCGGGCAGCGGCCTCGCCGGGCGCCGCGGCGCGGACCTGCTGCGCGAGCTCACCGGCCGCGAGAGCACCGAGCCCGTGCTGGACGACGAGGTGCCCGACGTCGACGCGCGCGGCGTCACGTGGTGTCGGCCGGAGGTCGGCGTCGACGTCGTCTACCTCCAGCGGATGCGGGGCGGGCGCCTGCGTCACCCCGTGGTCCGCGCGTTGCGCACGGATGGCGACGTCGACGCGTGGGAGGCTCCGTGACCTGCCGCCGAGCGAGGGGATGACCGTGGCGAAGGACGACGCGCAGTGGGTCGAGGTCGAGGGGCGCCCGGTCAAGCTCACGCACCTGGACCGCGTGCTGTACCCCTCCACCGGCTTCACCAAGGCCGAGATGATCGGCTACTACACCGCCGTCGCGCCGGCGATCCTGCGCCAGCTGGAGCACCGCCCCGTCACGCGGATCCGCTTCACGACGACGGTCCACGGCGAGAAGTTCTTCGAGAAGAACACGCCGCGCGGCGCCCCGGAGTGGCTGCGGCACCTCCAGCTGCCCGCGAGCCCGGGCACCGAGGACGAGGGCACGGTCCTCGACCTGCCGTTCCTGGACGACCTGCCGGGCCTGGTGTGGTCGGCCAACCAGGGCGCCGTCGAGCTGCACACGCCCCAGTGGACGGTCGGGCCGCGCGGCGGACTGCGCGGCGCGGACCGGCTGGTCATCGACCTCGACCCCGGTCCCCCGGCCGGCCTCGACGAGTGCGCCCGCGTCGCGCACCTCGTCGCCGACCGCCTGGCGCAGGACGACCTCACGACGACGTTCCCGGTGACCAGCGGCAGCAAGGGCATGCAGCTGTACGCGCCGCTGCCCAAGGTCCGGCCGGCCACCGAGGTGCGCGAGTACGCGCGCACGGTCGCGCACGAGCTCGCGGCGGCCCATCCCGACCTCCTGCTGGCGAACATGAAGCGGGCGCTGCGCCCGGGCAAGGTGCTCCTGGACTGGAGCCAGAACCACCCGGCCAAGACCACCGTGACGCCGTACTCCCTGCGCGCCAAGGACGAGCCCCGCGTCGCCGCGCCCCGCCGCTGGGACGAGGTCGAGCCGGGCATGGTCCAGCTGGGCCCCGACGACGTCGTCCGCCGCCTCGAGGAGGAGGGCGACCTGCTCGCGGCAGGGACGTGACGCCGTCAGGCGGAAGGCGCCGGCTGCGCCCCGCCCCCCGGCCCCCGCCGGGCCGGGCCGTGCGGGCCCGAGCGCGTCAGAACGGCGGCGGGTGGAGGTCGATGATGACGCCGTCGGGCGGCGGCGGTCGCGGCGGGTTCATCGGCGGTTCGTGCTCGGGCAGCCGGCGGTAGGTCTGGCCCGTGGGTGAGCGCCACACGGTGACGCCGTCCTCGCGCCGCGTCGGGCTCCAGCCGCCGTGGGTCTTGGCCCGATGGTGGTGGCGGCAGAGCGCCTGCAGGTTGCCGACGCGGGTCTGCTCGACGCCGGGCTCGTCGACGCTGGGCTCGTCGACGCCGGGCACCGGGTCGAACGGCGTGACGTGGTCGATGTCGCACCTCGCCGCCGGCATGCGGCACCCGGGGAACCGGCAGGTGCGGTCCCGCAGGCCCACCGCGTCGCGCAGCGACCGGGTCGGGGCGTAGGTACGCGTGCCGCGCGCCAGCGGCTCGCCGCTGCGCACCGCGACCAGGAGCGGCTCCCACGTCGCGCGGGACGCGATGCGGCGCGCCATGTCCGGCGGGATCGGGCCGTAGCCCTGCAGGTCCGCGGGTTCGTGGGACAGGCCGAGCAGGGTGGCGGCGGACGCCGTCACGGCCAGGTGCGGACGCCTGCCCTGCCGCGTCGCCAGCGGCGTCCCGTCGGGGTGCGCCCCCGCGTCGAGCCAGCGCGTGGCGACGTCCACGAGGGCGTCGGCACGACGCTCGTCGAGCGACCGGGAGTCGTCGGGCGCGGCCTCCCCCGCGAGCGCGGTCAGCGTCGTGTGGACCGCCAGGGCGTCGTCGGCGGGGAGGTACGCGGCGAGCCACGCCATGGAGTCGGCGACCGGCTGCAGCTCGACCCGGCGCTGCCCGCGCGCGTCCGCGTGCCGCGCCGCGGCGCCGTCGGGATCGCGCAGCAGCTCCATCCGTCGCAGCCGGGACCGGAGCTGGGGCGCGGTGCACGTGCGGGCGCCCGGAAGCACTGAGAGGGCGACGTCCTGCGCCGCGGCGTCCGGCAGCCGCCGCAGCTCGTCCGTCAGGACGGTCGCGCGACGCACGTCGATCTCGCCGCGAGCGAGCGCGTCACCCACGGCGGGCACCCGCTCCGCAGCGAGCGCGAGGGCAACCTTGTTCTCAGCCACGGCCCCGGTCGTCGAGAGGCACGCAGCAACCTGATCGGCCACGAAGGCCCCACCCAACGCCCGCGGCCGCGAGGCGAGCTGCGCGATCGCGCGCGCCTGGCCGGCGGCGACCCAGGACGCCAGCCGCTCCCACGCGGCCACCGCCTCGATCAGCGCGGCGTCGTCCATGTCCGCCGGCTCCAGGCCGCCCAGCCGAGCGGCAAGCTCCGGGCCGGGGACCGCCTCCTCGAGCTCCGCCGCGAGCCGGTGCCGCATGGACCACAGCCACGCCTCGGCCCAGGTGCCGGCACCCCCGCCACCGTCTTCGGGCACCGGACCGGCGCCGACCGGGTCGCTCAGCGAAGTGGACATACCGGCACCCTACGGACAGGGTCTGACACGACCCGGCCGTGCACGCTGACCAGGAACGACGTCTCGGATCAGCCGGTGAGGAGGGCGTCTAGCACGAGGGACAGCAGGCTGACCCCACTGGCCGCCAGCGCGATCGCCAACGCCATGAGCGCGAACCAGATCACGCTGAGGGTGAGCCCGGCGACCGTGAAGGCGTGGCCGCCGCGCTCACCGCTGCGCGTCTCGCTCCAGGCGATGATGCAGAGGATGAGACCGACAGGCACCAGACCAGTCGCCGCGAAGACGAAGCCCGCCGTGGCGTAGCCGGAGCACGGGACGACGCGCGGAGCGTAGTAGGTCACGGTCTCTCCTCGGTGCGACGGGTTGGGCCGTGGCGCGCCCACCGAGTCCTCGACCGGCCGTCGTGAAACCTGACCAACCTGCCCCTCAGATGTGTCGAACCTCGCCGACGTCGAGCCAGAAGACGTCGTACCGAGCGCCGACGCACCGTGTCGCCCGAGGCACCCTGCTGCCCGACGCTCCGGCGGCCCTGCACCGCGACCCGCGCTGTGCTTGGCTGGCCACATGAACGATCCCGCGGTGATCGACCGGCTCCTGACCACGCCCGGCCGGTGGGCCGTCGTCGGGCTGTCGACCAACCGGTCCCGCGCCGCGTACGGCGTCTCGGCCTACGTGCAGGGCCTCGGCCACGAGATCGTCCCCGTCCACCCGCGCGCCGAGACGGTGCACGGCGCCACCGGGTACGCGAGCCTGACCGATGTGCCCGGCCCGGTCGACGTCGTCGACGTCTTCGTCAACTCCTCGCGCGCGGGTGCCGTCATCGACGAGGCGATAGCTGTCGGGGCCAGGGCCGTCTGGCTGCAGCTCGGCGTCACGGACCCGGCCGCCGAGGAGCGCGCCCGCGCGGCGGGGCTCGACGTCGTGGTCGACACCTGCCCCAAGATCGAGGGGCCCGCGCGCGGGTTGCGCTGACGCGGGCGCCGGGCCGTCAGCCCGGGCGTCTGACGGTGTACGCGCCGACGCCCACGAGCGCGGCGAACAGGGCGAGCGTGAGCCGAACCCCATCCGGCGGACCCTATCCGCAGCGACCGGGTGTGTCAGCCGTAGAAGAGGCGCTCCATGACGGCCCGGGCGCGGCGGCCCGCGCGCAGGTACGTCTCCTCCAGCTCGGCGCCCGACGCCGGGCCGAAGCCCACCAGGCGCGCCAGCGCGGACAGGGCGCGCCGGTCGTGCGGGAGCACGTCGGCGCCCGCACCGCCGGCCCGCCCGCTCCACAGGACGAGGGCGTCCCGCAGGCGCGAGGACAGCAGCCACGCCTCGCGCAGGACGGCGGCGTCCGCGGCGTCGACCAGCCCGGCGCCGGTCGCCGCGTCGAGCGCCTCGAGCGTGCTCGGCGTCCGCAGGCCCTCGACCTCGAACCCGTGCTGCAGCTGGAGAAGCTGCGCGGTCCACTCGACGTCGCTCAGGCCACCGCGCCCGAGCTTGAGGTGCCGGCTCGGGTCGACGCCGCGCGGCAGCCGCTCGGCCTCCATGCGCGCCTTGAGCCGGCGCACCTCCCGCACCATGCCCGCGTCGGCGCCCCCGTCCGGGTAGCGCAGCGGGGCGATCAACGTCACGAACGCGTCCCCGAGCGCCGGGTCACCGGCCACCGGGCGCGCCCGCAGGAGCGCCTGGCTCTCCCACGGCGACGACCAGCGCTGGTAGTACTCGCGGTACGACGCGAGGGTCCGCACGAGCGGCCCGTTGCGCCCCTCGGGGCGCAGGTCCGCGTCCACCTCGAGCGCCGGCTCCGGGCCGACCTGGCCCAGCATCTGGCGCACGCGCTGCGCGACGGTCATGGCCTGGGCCTGCGCACGCGCGTCGTCGACGCCGGGCAGGGGGTCGTGCACGAACAGCACGTCCGCGTCCGAGGCGTACCCCAGCTCCCTGCCGCCCAGGCGGCCCATCGCGATGATGGCGCTGCGCGTCAGCGTCCCGTCGGGACCGTGCTGCACCTCGTACTCGGCGATGCGCAGGGCCCCCGCCAGGACGACGTCGGCGGCGGCGGTCAGCGAGGCCGAGGCCGAGACCACCGAGCTCGAGCCGAGGACCTCGGCCACCGCGGTGCGCGCCATCTCGCGCCGCCGCAGCGCCCGCAGCAGCGTCGCGGCCTCCGTGGCGTCGTCGCGCCGGGTGAGGACGGCGTCCGCCTCCGCCTCGAGGCGCAGGACGTCGCGGGGCGCCAGCTCGGCGTCGTCGTCGAGCCACGCGACCGACTCGGGCGAGCGTGCGAGCACGTCGGCCGCGTAGCGCGAGGTCGAGAGCAGGCGCGCGAGGCGCTGCGCGGCGACGCCCGAGTCGCGCAGCAGCTTGAGGTACCAGTGCGTGGTGCCGAGCTCGTCGGACAGGCGGCGGAACGCGAGCAGCCCCGCGTCGGGGTCGCTGCCCTCGGCGAACCACCCCAGCAGGACCGGCAGCAGCTGCCGCTGGATGGACGCGCGCCGGCTCACGCCCTCGGTGAGCGCGGAGATGTGACGCAGCGCGCCGGCCGGGTCCCGGTAGCCGATCGCCGCCAGGCGCGCGCGGGCGGCGTCGGGGGCGAGCGTGACGTCCTCGCGGGACAGGCTGGCCGTCGCCGGGAGCAGCGGGCGGTAGAAGAGCTCCTCGTGCAGGTGCCGCACCTCGCGGCGTACCGTCCGCCACCGCTCGAGCACCTCGGCCGCTCCCCCGGCGCGCATGCCGATCGAGCGCGCGAGCGTGCGCAGCTCGCCCTCGTCCGTGGGCATCAGGTGCGTGCGCCGCAGGCGGTGCAGCTGGATGCGGTGCTCGAGCGCGCGCAGCAGGCGGTAGCACACGGCCAGCCGCGACGCGTGGTCGCGCCCCACGTAGCCGCCCGCCGCGAGCGCGGCCAGCGCGGTCAGCGTGCTGGGGCTGCGGATGGACTCGTCCGCGCGGCCGTGGACGAGCTGCAGCAGCTGGACGGTGAACTCGACGTCCCGCAGGCCGCCCACGCCCAGCTTCAGCTGACGGTCCGCCTCCGCCGCGGGCACGTGCTGCTCGACCCGGCGCCGCATCGCCTGGGAGTCCTCGACGAAGTTCTCGCGCTCGACGGCGGACCACACCATGGGGGCGATCGCCTCGGTGTAGCGGCGGCCCACCTCACGGTCCCCCGCCACGACCCGGGCCTTGAGCAGGGCCTGGAACTCCCAGGTCTTGGCCCAGCGCTCGTAGTAGCTGACGTGGCTCGCGACCGTGCGCACGAGCGGGCCGTTCTTGCCCTCGGGCCGCAGGGCCGCGTCGACAGGCCACAGCGGCGGCTCGGTCGCCGTGCCGTCGCACGCCCGGGCGAGCGACGCGGCGAGCTTGGCGCCCGCCCGCATCGCCTCGTCCTCCGAGCGGCCCTCGACCGGCTCCGCGACGTAGATCACGTCCACGTCGCTGACGTAGTTGAGCTCGCGGCCGCCGCACTTGCCCATGCCGATCACGGCGAGCCGGACGGTCGCCGCCTCGTCGGGGTGCGCCGCGCGCGCGAGGGCCAGCGCGGCCTCGAGCGCGGCGGCGGCCAGGTCGGCGAGCGCCGCCGCGACGGCCGGCAGCAGCGAGAGCGGCTCGGGGCTCAGCAGGTCGGCGGCGGCGATGCGCAGGAGCCGCCGCCGGTAGGCACGCCGCAGCGCGTCGACACCCCCGGCGCCCGCCACCGTGGCGACGGGTCCGCCCTCGGGCACGCCGTCGTCCGCGCCGACGGCGGCGAGCAGCTCGGCCCGGACGTCGCGCACGTCGGCGCCGATCGGGGTCGGGTCCGCGAGCGCGGCGACGTCGTCGGGATGGCGGACCAGGTGGTCCGCGAGCGCGGACGAGGCCCCGAGGACGGCGAGCAGCGCGTCGCGGTGGGGCGACGGCTCCGCGAGCAGGTCACGCAGCCCGCAGCGGGACCCCTCGCCCGCGCCGCGGCACGCGCCCGAGACCCGCGTGAGCGCCAGCAGGGCCTCGTCCGGGGAGGCGACCGCCGCCAGCGCCTCGAGCAGCGGCGCGGCCTCGTCGACGGTGCCGACGACCGCGACGAGGTCGGGGTCGTCGAGCAACGAGCAGGCCCGCTCGGTGTCCGTGAAGCCGAGGCGGGTCAGACGCGCGCGCAGCGTGCGACGGCGACCACCGTCCGCGACCTCGGTCCCGGTCGTCACAGGACCGACAGGAACCGCTTCAGCTCGAACGGCGTGACCTGGGCGCGGTAGGCGTTCCACTCCTCGCGCTTGTTGCGCAGGACGAAGTCGAAGACGTGCTCGCCCAGCGTCTCGGCGACGAGCTCGGACTTCTCCATCACCGCGATCGCCTGCTCGAGCGAGGACGGCAGCGGCTGGATGCCGAGCGCGCGCCGCTCGGGGTCGGTGAGCTCCCAGACGTCGTCCTCGGCGCCGTCGGGCAGCTCGTAGTTCTCCTCGATGCCCTTGAGGCCGGCGGCGAGCAGCACGGCGTACGCGAGGTAGGGGTTCGCCGCGGAGTCGACGCCCCGGTACTCGACCCGGCTCGAGTTCGCCTTGCCGGGCTTGTAGAGCGGGATCCGGACCAGCGCGGAGCGGTTGTTGTGCCCCCAGCAGATGTACGACGGCGCCTCCGCCCCGCCCCACATCCGCTTGTAGGAGTTCACGTACTGGTTCGTGATCGCGGTGATCTCCGCCGCGTGGTGGAGCAGGCCGGCGATGAACTTGCGCGCGGTGCTCGACAGGCCCAGCGGCGCGCCCGGCTCGTGGAACGCGTTGCGGTCGCCCTCGAACAGCGACAGGTGGGTGTGCATGCCGGACCCGGGGTGGTCCGCGAGCGGCTTCGGCATGAACGAGGCGAAGATGCCCTGCTCGAGCGCCACCTCCTTGACCACCGTGCGGAACGTCATGATGTTGTCCGCGGTCGTCAGCGCGTCGGCGTAGCGCAGGTCGATCTCGTTCTGGCCCGGGCCCGCCTCGTGGTGCGAGAACTCGACCGAGATGCCCATGGACTCGAGCATCGTGATCGCGGCCCGCCGGAAGTCGTGGCCGGTGCCGCGCGCGACGTGGTCGAAGTAGCCGCCCTGGTCCACGGGCACGAGGGGGCGCTCGGGGTCCGCGGGCGACTCGAAGAGGTAGAACTCCACCTCGGGGTGCGTGTAGAAGGTGAACCCCTGCTCGCTCGCCCGGTTCAGCGCCCGCGTCAGGACGTAGCGCGAGTCCGCCAGCGACGGCTCGCCGTCGGGCGTGCGGATGTCGCAGAACATGCGCGCGGTGCCGTGGGTGTCACCGCGCCACGGGAGCACCTGGAACGTGGAGGGGTCGGGCTTGGCGAGCATGTCCGCCTCGTAGACCCGCGTGAGGCCCTCGATGGCGCTGCCGTCGAAGCCGATGCCCTCGGCGAAGGCCGCCTCGAGCTCGGCCGGCGCGATCGCCACCGACTTGAGGATGCCCAGCACATCGGTGAACCAGAGACGGATGAAGCGGATGTCCCGCTCCTCGACCGTGCGGAGCACGAACTCCTGCTGCCTGTCCATGACCACATCCTGCCGTACGCGGGGCCCGGAGCACCGTCAGGTCCGCGCCTCGGCACGCCGCGCGTCCCGCGCGCTGACTAGGGTGGCCGCCATGGGTCTGACCATCGCACTCGCCCAGGTCGACACGTGCGTCGGCGACGTCGACGGCAACGCCCGCGCCGTGCTCCGGTGGACGGCCGACGCCGCGGCCCAGGGGGCCGCCCTCGTCGCCTTCCCGGAGATGACCATCACCGGCTACCCGATCGAGGACCTCGCGCTGCGCGACTCGTTCGCCCGGGGCGCCGAGCGCGCCGTCACGCGCCTGTGCCGCGACCTGGTCGACGCCGGGCTCGGCGAGATCGTCGTCGTCCTCGGGACGCTGGGGCGCAACGCCGAGGGCCGCGCCACGAACCGCGCGCTCGTGCTGCACCGCGGCGAGGTCGTCGCCTGGTACGACAAGCACCACCTGCCCAACTACGGCGTGTTCGACGAGTTCCGGATCTTCACCCCGGGCGACGGGCAGTGCGTCATCGAGGTGGACGGGCGGCGCATCGGGATCGTCGTGTGCGAGGACATCTGGCAGGACGGGGGCCCCGTCTCGCTCATGGACGAGGCGGTCGTCGAGCTGCTCCTCGTCCTCAACGGCTCCCCCTACGAGGAGGGCAAGGGCCACGTCCGCGGCGAGCTGGCGGCCCGGCGGGCGCGCGAGGTCGGCGCCCCGGTCGCCTACGTCAACATGGTCGGCGGCCAGGACGACCTCGTGTTCGACGGCGGCTCCTTCGTCGTCGGGCAGGACGGCACGCCCCTGGCGGGAGCCCCGCAGTTCGTCGAGCACCTGCTGGTCTGGGAGCTGCCCGACCGCGGCGTGGACCCCGAGCCCGGGCTGCTGGCCGCGCCGATGGACCCGGACGCCGAGGTGTACTCCGCGGTGGTCACCGGCCTGCGCGGGTACGTCACCAAGAACGGGTTCCGCTCCGTCGTGCTCGGCCTCTCCGGCGGCATCGACTCGGCGCTGGTCGCCGCGATGGCCGCCGACGCGGTGGGCGGTTCGAACGTCGTGGGCATCTCGATGCCCTCCGGGCACTCCTCGCAGCACTCGCGCGACGACGCCGAGGACCTCGCCAAGCGGCTCGGCGCCGACTACCGCGTCCAGCCCATCGGCCCGATGGTCGACGCCTTCACGAGCCAGATGGACCTGCCGGGCGTCGCCGGGGAGAACCTCCAGGCCCGCGTCCGCGGCGTCATCCTCATGGGCGTCTCGAACGTCGAGGGTCATCTCGTGCTCGCCACGGGCAACAAGTCCGAGCTGGCGGTCGGCTACTCCACGATCTACGGCGACGCGGTGGGCGGCTACGCGCCGCTCAAGGACGTCGACAAGTCGCGCGTGTGGGCGCTGGCGCGGTGGCGCAACCAGGTCGCGCTCGACCAGGGCGAGATGCCGCCGATCCCGGAGAGCTCGATCACCAAGCCCCCGTCGGCCGAGCTGAGCCCCGGCCAGATGGACACCGACTCGCTGCCGCCGTACCACCTGCTCGACGAGGTGCTGGACGCCTACGTGGAGCACGCCGAAGGGCGCGAGGAGCTGCTCGCGCGCGGGTTCGACGCCGAGGTGGTCGACACGGTGCTCGCACTGGTCGACCGCGCGGAGTGGAAGCGGCGGCAGTACCCCCCGGGCCCGAAGGTGAGCGCGCTGGCGTTCGGGCGCGACCGGCGTCTCCCGGTCACCACACGCTGGCGCGAGCCGAAGGGACCTGTCGATGAGTGAGCCGACGACGCCGGTCGCGGGCGGGGCGCCGAAGCCCCGTCGCGTCCGGGTGCACCACCTGCGCGAGGCGAAGGAGCGCGGCGAGCGGATCACGATGCTCACCGCCTACGACGCGCCGACCGCGCGGATCTTCGACGAGGTGGGCACGGACGTGCTGCTCGTGGGCGACTCGCTGGGCGACAACTTCTACGGCTACGCGACGACGATCCCGGTGACGGTCGACGAGATCATCCACCACGCGCGGGCCGTGACCGGCGCCGTGAAGCGCTCGCTCGTCGTGGCCGACCTGCCGTTCGGGTCCTACGAGGCCTCCCCCCAGCAGGCGCACGCGACTGCCGTGCGGATGCTCAAGGAGGCCGGCGCGCACGCGGTGAAGTTCGAGGGCGGCGCTCGCGTCGCCGAGCACGTGCGCCTCCTCGTGGGCG
Source organism: Actinotalea sp. JY-7876 (assembly GCF_014042015.1). Lineage (NCBI taxonomy): Bacteria > Bacillati > Actinomycetota > Actinomycetes > Micrococcales > Cellulomonadaceae > Actinotalea > Actinotalea sp. JY-7876. The sequence goes on from NZ_CP059493.1 coordinate 2,090,529, forward strand.
CCGGCATCCCCGTGATGGGCCACCTGGGCTTCACGCCGCAGTCCGAGAACGTGCACGGTGGCAAGCGCGTGCAGGGCCGCGGCGAGGGCGCCGCCGAGCGCCTGTGCGCCGACGCCGTCGCGCTCCAGGACGCGGGCGCGTTCGCCGTCGTGCTCGAGATGGTGCCGGCGCCGCTCGCTGCCCAGGTGACCGAGATCCTCACCATCCCCACGATCGGCATCGGCGCCGGCCCGCAGTGCGACGGCCAGGTGCTCGTGTGGCCGGACATGGCGGGCCTGACCGACTGGTCCCCGCGCTTCGCCAAGGCCTACGGCCGGCTGCGGGAGGCCCTCAGCGACGCCGCCCGCGCCTACGTCGAGGACGTCCGGTCGGGCGGGTTCCCCGCGGCGGAGCACAGCTTCGCCGAGTGAGCACCGGGTGGCCCGGACCTGAGCCGGGCGCCGCGCCGCCTCAGGCGCGGCGCGGCAGGGTGAGGATCTCGGCGCCGTCGTCGGTGATGGCGATGGTGTGCTCGGTGTGCGCCGTGCGACAGCCGGTCGCGCTGCGCAGGGTCCACCCGTCGGCGTCGGTGACGAGCTCGGCGGTGTCCGCCATGATCCACGGCTCGAGCGCGAGCAGGAGCCCGGGACGCAGCGTGTAGCCGCGCCCCGGTCGCCCGGTGTTCGCGACGTGCGGGTCCTGGTGCATCGTCGTCCCGATGCCGTGGCCCCCGAACTCGGTGTTGACCGGGTACCCGGCCGCGCGCAGCACCGTGCCGATGGCGTGCGAGAGGTCGCCGATGCGGGCCCCGGGGCGGGCCGCAGCGATGCCGGCGGCCAGCGCCCGCTCAGTCGCGGCGATCATGGCCAGGTCCTCCGGGCGCGGTGAGCTGCCGACCACGAAGGTGATCGCCGCGTCGGCGGCGACCCCGTCGAGCAGGACCGCGAGGTCGAGCGTGAGGACGTCGCCGTCGGCGAGCGCGTAGTCGTGCGGCAGCCCGTGCAGCACGGCGTCGTTGACCGACGTGCAGATGTAGTGGCCGAAGGGGCCGCGCCCGAAGGACGGCTCGTAGTCGACGTAGCAGGACACCGCGCCCGCACCGAGGATCATCGACCGCGCCCACGCGTCGATCTCCAGGAGGTTCGTGCCCACCCGGGCGCGGCCCTTGAGCGTGTGCAGGGTGTGCCCGACCAGCGCGCCGGTCTCGCGCGCACGGGCGACCTCGGTGGGGCTCAGGATCTCGATCATGCGGTGCCTCTCTCGGCCGGTCGGACGGGCCCGTCCGCCGGGGCGGCGGGAACCGGTGCACCACCCTGCCAGTGGTCCGGCCGCGCGACGGACGACGGCAGCCGCGTGGCGGCGTCACCGCCGGCGGCGGCGAGCTGCATCGGCGTGCAGAACAGGGCGGTGCTCAGGTCGGCCCCGGCGAGGTCCGCGCCCCGCAGGTCCGCCCCGAGGAGGTCGGCCTCGCGCAGGTCGGCGCGCCGCAGGTCCGCGCCCACCAGGACCGCGCCCCGCAGGCCGACCCGGCGCAGGTCGGTGCCGCGGCGGTCGGCGCCCACCAGCCGCGCGCCCGCGAGGTCCGGCGCGCGCCGCCCGCGCACGGCGGTGCTCGCGCGGCGCAGCACCGGGGCGACCTCGGCCTGGAGCGCGCGCTCGTCGACGTCGGCCAGGACGGGCGCAGCGGCGGCGGTCACCTGCTCGAGACGGGCCGTGAGCCGGCGCGCCGCCTCGTGCTCGGCCGCCGCGCGCGGCAGGTCGAGCACCTCCGCGAGGTACCAGAGCATCTCGTGCAGGCCGCGCACGACGCCGAAGGCCGCGAACATCGCGGCCGCGACCGCGGGGTCGTCCCGCCAGGTCCGGCCGCCGAAGGTGACCTGCGTGACCCGCTGGCCGGCGCCGAGGCAGTCGTACACCGTGCACCCGGCGAACCCGGCGGGGCGCAGGCGCGCGTGGATGGTGCAGCGGTGGTCGACGGCGAGGTGTCGGCACGGCTCCCCCGCCTCCTTGTCGATCGCGAAATCCGCGGACCGCGAGAAGGCGAGGGCCACGCAGCACAGGCCGACGCACCGCGCGCAGTCGGCACGCAGGTGCGCCCGCGCTGCGCCGGGGTCGGCGTCAGCCGTCACGCCACCGCCGGTCGTCCTCGTCCCACGCGTCGGTGCGGGCGCGGGCCTTCGTCAGCGCCTGCTGGGCCGCCTCGCGCGTCGGGTACGGGCCCATCCGCTCGGTCCACGGGCTCACGCGCCCCTCCTCGATCTCCCCCGTCCCGGGGTTGAACCAGAACTCCGTGCCGTCGCCCATGACCGCTCCCTCCGGCTCGCGGCGCGACCTCCGCGCCTGCTCCGTAGACTGCCAGGCATGTCGATCTCGCACGCGCCCGGCGGCACCCTGGTCCCCGGGACCCTGAGCCCGGTGCGGAGCGTCCCGGCCCACATCGAGCGGCCGGAGTACGTCGGCAAGGACCGCGAGCTGCCCTTCACCGGCTCGGAGGTCAAGGACGCGGAGACGATCGAGCGGATCCGCGTGGCGTCCCGCCTCGCGGCGCAGGCTCTCGAGGAGGTCGGGCGGCACGTCGCGCCGGGCGTCACGACGGACGAGCTGGACCGCATCGGCCACGAGTTCCTGTGCGACCACGACGCCTACCCGTCCACGCTGCTGTACCAGCCGCGACCGAGCCAGGTCCCGTTCCTCAAGTCGCTGTGCACCTCGGTCAACGAGGTCGTGTGCCACGGCGTGCCGGACTCCACGGTCCTGCGGGACGGGGACATCGTCAACGTCGACATCACGGCCTACAAGAACGGCGTCCACGGCGACACCGACGCGACGTTCCTGGTGGGCGACGTGGACGAGGAGTCGCGGCTCCTGGTCGAGCGCACGCACGAGGCGATGATGCGTGGCATCAAGGCCGTCGCGCCGGGCCGCGAGATCAACGTCATCGGCCGCGTGATCGAGAAGTACGCGCAGCGCTTCGGGTACGGCGTGGTCCGGGACTTCACCGGGCACGGCGTCGGCGAGGCGTTCCACTCGGGGCTCGTCGTGCCCCACTACGACGCCGCGCCCCGGTACGCCACGGTGATCGAGCCGGGGATGGTGTTCACCGTCGAGCCCATGCTCAACCTGGGGACACCGGAGTGGGAGATGTGGGACGACGGCTGGACCGTCGTGACGCGCGACCGCAGGCGCAGCGCGCAGTTCGAGCACACCCTCGTGGTGACCGAGACCGGAGCGGAGATCCTGACCCTGCCATGACCACGACCCCCGAGCTCGACCCCGGCACCGCCGGACCGACCCTGGCCTTCGGCATCGACATCGGCGGCAGCGGCATCAAGGGCGCCCCCGTCGACCTCGTCGCGGGCACCTTCGCCGCGGACCGGGTCCGCATCCCCACACCCCAGCCCTCCACGCCCGCCGCCGTCGCGCGGACCGTCGGCGAGCTCTTCGACGCCTTCCACCTGCCGGCGGGCATGCCGATCGGCGTGACGTTCCCGGCGGTCATCCAGCACGGCGTGGCCCGCTCGGCCGCGAACGTCGACGAGTCGTGGATCGGGACGGACGTCACGGGCGTCATCGCCGAGGCCACGGGGCGCCGCGTGCTGGCGGTCAACGACGCCGACGCGGCCGGCTACGCGGAGACGCTCTACGGCGCCGCCCGGGACACGCCCGGCGTGGTGCTCGTCGTCACGCTGGGCACGGGCATCGGCTCGTGCCTCGTGGTCGACGGCACGCTCGTCCCGAACACGGAGCTGGGCCACCTCGAGATCGACGGGTACGACGCCGAGTCCCGCGCGGCGGACAGCGCGCGCGAGCGCGACGACCTCGACTGGGAGCGCTGGGCGGAGCGCCTCCAGCGCTACTTCCGGGTGGTCGAGGACCTGTTCTGGCCCGACCTGATCGTGGTCGGCGGCGGCGTGAGCAAGAAGCACCAGAACTTCCTGCCGCTGCTGGACCTGCGCACCCCGATCGTGCCGGCGCAGCTGCGCAACGCCGCGGGGATCGTCGGCGCGGCGGCGCTGGCGGCCCACGCCACCGCGTCCGACTGAGCCGGTGGACGACGCCGCGCCCGGCCGCGGTGCGCCCGGCGACGTCGCCCTCGTCGAGGTCGCCCCGAGTGTCCTGGTCGCGACGAGCCAGCCGTGGTCCACGACGACGACCGTCGTCCTCGGCGCGGACGGCCGCTGCCTCCTCGTCGACCCGGCGCTCACGCCGGCCGACCTCGCGGCCCTCGCCGCCACCCTGGCGCGCCGCGGGCTGAGCGTCGAGGCCGGGGCGTCGACGCACCCGCACTGGGACCACGTGCTCTGGTCGGCGGCGCTGGGAGCCGTTCCCCGGTGGGCCACCCGCGCCGCCGTCGAGCACGCCCGCGCGACGGCGGACGCGCTGGCGGCCGAGGCGGACGCGACGGCCCCCGGGCACGACCCGGCCCTGACGGGGCGCCTCGACCCCCTGCCCGGCGAGCGGGTGCCGTGGTCGGGCCCCGAGGTCGTCGTCGTGCCGCACGCGGCGCACTGCCCGGGCAGCGCGGCGTTCGTGGTGCCGGGCGCGGGCGTGCTCCTCGCGGGCGACCTGCTCTCGGAGACCGAGATCCCGCTGCTCGACACGGACGCCGTCGACCCGGTCGGGGACCACCTCGCCGCCCTGCGCACCCTCGAGGCCGCGGCGGCGCGCTGGTCCGTCCAGGCCCTGGTGCCGGGCCACGGGACGCCGACCGACGCGGCCGGGCTCGCCGCCCGGCTCGCCGCGGACCGCGCCTACCTGGGCGCGCTGGGTGCCTTCCCGGAACGTCCAGGGGCGCGCGCCGCGGGGGCGGGCCTGCCCGCGGAGGACCCGCGGCTGGCGGACCCGGAGCAGCGCGGGCACCACGACCGCCAGGTCGCGGCGTTGCGCGAGCGGGGCTGAGGGCGCCTCCGGGGCTCAGGTGGCCGTGATGGTGCTCTCGTCGCCCGAGGCGTCGAACAGGCCCTGCAGGCCGAGCAGCTCCAGCACGTCCGTCACGAGCGACGGCGGGTTGCGCAGGGTCACCGGCAGGCCCTCCTCGCGTCCCACGCGCATGAACTGGATGAGGAACGCGATCCCCGTGGAGTCGATGAAGGTCACCTGCGCGGCGTCGAGGACGACGGGCAGATCCCGGGTGAGCGCCCTGCTCAGCGCGATGCTGGCCTGCTCGCGCAGCGCCTCGTCGATCTCGCCCCAGAGATGCGCCACCGTGGAGTCGTCGCGCTCGGCGACGGTGATCCCCCCGACGGCGTGCTGATCTGTGCCTGCCATGACCTACGGCCTCCTGCTGTCCCGGCGTCGCAGGCCGGGAGTCCTGGCCCCCGAGCTTCGTCGTGCGACGTCGGAAGGCTCCCCGAGGATACCGGCCGACGTCGGGAGCCGCCGGGGTGACGCGGTGACGTTCAGCGCCCGGGCAGGCGCGCGACGTCGCCGAAGAAGTGCCCGATCCGCCGGATCGCCGCCGTGAACGCGTCCCAGTCGACCGGCTTGGTGACGTAGGCGTTCGCGTGCGCCGTGTAGGCGCGCACCACGTCCTCCTCCGCGGACGACGTGGTCAGGACCACGACCGGGATGGACCCGAGCTCCGGGTCCGTCTTGACCGCCTCGAGGACCTCGCGGCCACCGATCTTGGGCAGGTTCAGGTCGAGCAGGATCACGTGCGGGCGACGGGCGGCGGCGTGGGCACCTTCGCGGCGCAGGTACGCCAGCGCCTCGGCGCCGTCGTTCACCACGTCCAGGTGACCGCCGAGACCGTGGTCCTCGAAGACCTCCTGGACCATCAGCACGTCGCCGGGGTCGTCCTCGACGAGCAGGACGTCCAGGGCGGCGATCTCGGTCATCATCACGCCCTGATGATCACACGCCCGGGGGCCCGTCGCTCCCCGGGCGCCGGACATCACCCGCTCGCCACACGTGCGGAGCCCCGGGCCCGAGCGCCGCCCGCTCAGCCCTGCGCCGGCACCGGCGCGCGGTCCAGGGGCGTCTCGAGCGTCGCCACGGCGCGTCGCCGCGCGCGTTCCTTGCGCCCGTGGACGCCGTGGTACAGGGCGGCCGAGAGGACGACGGTGCCCGCCAGCACCAGGTACATGTCGCCGTAGCCGATGGCGTCGAGCAGCACGCCCAGGAGGATCGGGCCGAGGCCCACGCCCAGGTCCACCATGAAGAAGTGCGTCGAGACGGCGACGCCGACGCGGCGCATGGGCACGCGGCCGACGGCGATGGCCTGCATCGCCGACATGAGCGTGCCGAAGCCCATCCCCAGGAACCCGCCGGCGACGACGAGCACGGCGTCGGAGGTGGCCAGGCCGAGCAGGACGAGCCCCACCGCGAACGCGGCGAGCGCCGTGTAGACCACGACGTTGTCCCCGCGCCGGTCCTGGACCCTGCCCGCGACGAGGCGCGTCCCGAACAGCACCACCGCGTAGACGAGGAAGAAGATGCTCGCGCCGGACTCGAGTCCCGCATCCTCCGCGTAGGAGTTGAGGAACGTCAGCACGCCGGCGAAGCTCACCGCGAGCACGAGCATGAAGCTCGCGACGGGCAGCACGTCGGGGTGGAGCATGTCGCGCGGGTGGAACCGCCGCAGCCGCGCGCGCTCGTCCGGCCCCGGCAGCACGTCGGGCGTCCGGAGCAGCAGCACCGAGAACACGATCCCGAGCACCGCGACCACGCCGTTGACGACGAACAGCACGTCGTACCCGGGGCCGTGCACCAGGAGCAGGCCGAGGAACGGGCCGATCGCCGTCGCCAGCGTGGTGCTCAGCGTGAAGTAGCCCGTGCCCTCCGCGCGGCGCGAGGCGGGGATCAGGGACTGGGCGAGGGACAGCGCGGCGGTGCTCGCGATGCCGAACGCGACGCCGTGCACCGCGCGGACCGCCAGCAGCACACCGAGGGAGTCGGCCGCGGCGTCGACCGGGAGGTAGGCGAACGAGGCGACGACGAAGACGACCATCGAGACGACGAGGATCCGGCGCCGGCCGACCAGGTCCGCGAGGTTGCCGGCGAAGAGGCGCGCGACCACCGCGCCGATGACGAACATGCTCGACGCCAGTCCCCCGGCGCTGTCCGTCGCGCTGAACCGCTCCACGGCGTACAGCGCCATCGTGGTCATGAGGAGGTAGAAGACGAACGCCAGGACGAGGTTCGCCAGCGAGGCGAGGACCAGGTCCCGGGTCCAGAGTCGTTCCGTGGTGCTGCTGCGGTCGGTCACACGTGTCCCATCGGTGCTGGTGGTGCAAGGGCTCCCCGCGGCCGCGGGCGACGGAGCTCCGCGGCGCGGGCCGGTGACGGGAGACCCTCATCGTGGCACCAGATCGGCGCCTGGCCCGCGGCTATGGCGTTCGTCACGTCGGCGGGGTGGGCGCGTGCTCTCACCGCTCGGCGCCGGGCGAGGTGGATGAGTCGGCCGGTACGCCGGGTTCTGTCCCCGCACCCGGTTACCCCGGTGCGGGTGGCGGCCATCCCTCTACGACGTACGTTGCCGCACGCCTCCAGCGGCCTACCCGGGAGCTCGGGCGAGCAGCCCTCGAACGCTCCCTGTCTGGCCTTGCTCCCAGTGGGGTTTACCTAGCCGCACCGGTCACCCGGTGCGCTGGTGGTCTCTTACACCACCGTTTCACCCTTACCGCGCTGCCGGCCGAGGCCGGCGGCGAGGCGGTCTTCTCTCTGTGGCACTGTCCCGCGGGTCACCCCGGGTGGGCGTTACCCACCACCGTGCTCTGCGGAGCCCGGACGTTCCTCGGCACCGGGCGGACCCGGTGACGCGACCGCCTGGCCGACTCATCCGGGACCAGGCTACCGGGACGCCGCCCGGCGGCGTGACGTCCGTCATGACCGGGGCCCCGTGGCACGGGCGGGCCCGCGCGGCGCACTAGCCTGCTGCGGTGCTCGTGCTCCTCCCGCCGTCCGAGGGCAAGACGGCCCCCCGGCACGGCGCCCCCCTCGACCTCGCCGCCCTGAGCGGCGCGCACCGCCTCAGCGCGCACCGCCGCCGCGTCCTGACGGCCCTCGCCCGTGCGAGCCGGCGCACTGACGCCCTCGACGTGCTCGGGGTCGGCGCGTCGCTCGCACCGGAGGTCGCGCGGAACACGCGCCTGAAGACCGAGCCGACGGCGCCCGCGCACGACGTGTACACCGGCGTCCTCTTCGGTGCCGCCGGTCTCGCGGACCTGCCCGACGACGCCGCCCGCGCGCGCTCCCTGCGGTGCGTCCGGGTCGTCTCGGCGCTCTGGGGCGCGGTGACCCCCGCGGACCTCATCCCCGCCTACCGGCTGTCGATGGGCACCGACCTGCCGGGCGTCGGCCCGCTCGCGCGCTCATGGCGCGAGCCGCTCGCCCGCGAGCTCGACCCGCTCGCGACGGACCGCCTGGTCGTGGACTGCCGCTCGGCGGCGTACGCGGCGGCGTGGGCGCCGTCGGGCGGCCCGGGCCACGTGAGCGTCACCGTGCTGCGCGAGGAGGCCGGACGCCGCACGGTCGTCTCGCACTGGGCCAAGCACACGCGTGGTCTGCTCACCCGCCACCTCGTGACCCGCGCGGGCGAGGACCCGACGACGCCGGCCGAGCTCCTCGAGGCGGCGGGCGAGATGGTGGGCACCACCCTGCTCGACGCCGAGCTCGTCCCGGGCCGCCGCGCCGGCACGCACGAGCTGCGGCTCGTCGTCGGCTGACGCACGACCCCCGGGGTCCGCAGAACCTAGAGGTCCGTCGGCATCCCGACGACCGTCACCTCGCGCTCGCCGTCGGCCCACAGGCGCAGGATGGTGATCGAGGCGGGCCCGACGCGGGCCGAGGCCCAGACCGACGACGGCGCACCGAGCGTCGCGCCGATGGCCGCGCGGATGACGACGGAGTGCGCGACCACCACGACCGTGCGGCCCACGGCCTCGTCGCGCAGCCGCTCGAGCGCCCCCGAGACCCGCACGCCCACGTCCTCGATCGACTCGCCACCGGGAGCGCGGAACTCCGCGTCCACGTGCCAGCGCTTGAGGTCGCCGGGCCAGCGCTCCTCGATCTGATCGGCGGACAGGCCCTCCCACTCGCCGAAGTCGCACTCGCGGAACGCCTCGTCGAGCTCGACGCGCAGGCCCAGCCGGCGGCCGACCGCACCCGCGGTCTCCTGCGTGCGCACCATCGGCGAGGCGCGCAGCGCGCTGGGGTGGGGCAGGTCCGGCCACAGGGTGCGGCCGATGCGGAACACGATGTCCGCGGCCTTCGCCGCCTGGATCCGCCCGGTGGACGTCAGCGACGGCCCGGGCACCGCTCCCCCGGAGTACGCCTTGGACGCCGTCATCGGCGTCTCGCCGTGCCGGATCAGGACGACGGTGAGCGGCTCCGCGTCGTCGAAGCGCATGGCCGCGCCCGAGGGGCGGCGCGCCCGCGCGGGCGCCTGCGGCTCCACCGGCGGGGTGGCGTCCGGTCCGTAGCCGTCGGGGTGGTCGCGCCACAGCCCTTCGCGCGCGTCCATCGCCTGGTTCGCGAGCGCGTCCGCCGCGCCGTTCTGGGCCCGGGGCACCCAGGTGTAGGTGACCTGGTCGGCGGGGAGCACGCCCCGCGCCAGCTCCGCGAGCCGCTTCATGTCCGCGTGCTTGACCTGCCACCGGCCGGACATCTGCTCGACGACCAGCTTCGAGTCCAGCCGCGCCTCGACGTGCGCGGCGGGGTCGATGTCCCGGGCCGCCTCCAGCCCGGCGACCAGCCCGGAGTACTCGGCCACGTTGTTGGACGCGAAGCCCAGGTAGCCGGCGCGCTCGGCGAGCAGGGCGCCGGTCGCCGCGTCGCGCACGACGGCGCCCCAGCCGGCCGGTCCCGGGTTCCCCCGCGAGCCGCCGTCGGCCTCGACGACCAGGCGCCGCGTCACGACGCCGCGCTGCGGCCGTCCGCGCCGCGCACGAGGATCCGCCCGCACTCCTCGCAGCGCACGACCTGCTCGGGCGGCGCCGCCTTGATCTTCTCGACGTCGCTGGGGTTCAGGTCCAGCCGGCAGCCCTCGCACCGGCGCCCACGCAGCGCCGCCGCGCCGCTGCCGCCGAGCTGGGCCCGCAGCCGGTCGTAGAGCGCCAGGAGCCCCGCGTCGAGGCCGTGCGCCACCTGCTCGCGCTCCGCCGCGACCTGCGCGAGCTCCTCGTCCAGCGTCGCGAGCGCGCGCTCGAGGATGCCCGCGGCCTCCTCCTGCTGCGCGAGCACCTCGTCGCGGGCCTTGCCGACCTCGGCGAGCGTCGCCTCGTGCGCCTCCAGGCGCTCCATGACCTCGAGCTCGATCTCCTCGAGGTCCGACTGGCGCCGGGCGAGCGCCGCGATCTCGTGCGTCAGCGCCTGGGCGTCCTTGGCGCTGACCGCCGCGGACGCGAGCCGCGCCTGGTCGCGCGCGGCGCGCGTGCGGACCTGCTCGACGTCGGCCTCGGCCTTGGCGACCTCGCGCCGCAGGTCGCTCACCGCGGTCTTCGACGTGACGTACGCGGCCTCGAGGTCCGCGAGCCGGGAGGCCAGCTCGGTCGCGCGCTCGTGCGCCGGGTGCACGCGGCGCTGGTGCGCGAGCTGCTGGGCGCGCGTGTCGAGCGCCTGCACGTCGAGGAGTCGGAGCTGGTCGGGCGCAGGTGCTGTCGTCACGGGTCCTCCGGGGGTGGTTCAGGGCTGGGGGGCCGAGGCGATCCGGGCGGTCCAGGGATCGGTGCGCCGGGTGCTGACCTGGACGTCCACCGTAGCGCCCCGTCCGGCCGCATCCTCGCGCAGCACCCGCGCCGCGGACTCCAGCCACGGCCACTCGCTCGCCCAGTGGGCGACGTCGACCAGGAACGGCCGGCCGTCCTGCGGCAGGCGTCCGGCCGACGACGCCTCGAAGGCGGCGCGCTCGCGCAGCTCGGACGCCGGGTGGTGCCGCAGGTCCGCGGTCAGGTAGGCGTCCACGCCGTTGCGGCGCACCGCGTCGAAGAGGGAGTCCCCCGACCCGCCGACGACGGCGACCCGCTCGACCGGCGCGTCGAGGTCGCCGGCCACGCGCACGCCCTGCTCGGTCGCGGGCAGGACGCGGGCGACCCGCTCCGCGAAGGCGCCCAGGGTCGTGGGCCCGGCGAGCCGGCCCACGCGGCCGGTCCCCGCGGCCCCCGGCAGGGACGCCAGCTCCAGGACGTCGAACGCCGGCTCCTCGTAGGGGTGCGCCGCGCGCATCGCCGCGACCACCGCCGCGCGCGCGCCCCGCGGCGCCACCATCTCGAGCCGGTCCTCGCTGACCCGCTCGACCTCGCCCCGGGTGCCGATCGCCGGCGCAGCCGCGGCGCCGGGCACGAACGTCCCGGTGCCCGTGCCGGTCCACGCGCACCGGCTGTACTCGCCGACCGCACCGGCGCCCGCGCCGCTCATCGCGTCGAGCACGCGCTCGGTGTGCTCGACCGGGACGAAGACGACGTGCTTGTCCAGCGGTGCGTCCGGCAGCGCGACGAGCGGTGCGAGGTCCGTCAGCCCGACGGCGACGGCGAGCGCCTCGGCGACGCCGTCGGCGGCCGCGTCCGCGTTGGTGTGCGCGACGTGCAGCGCGCACCCGGCGCGGATCAGCCGGTGCACGAGCGCGCCCTTGAAGGTCGTCGCGGCCACGGAGTGCACCGGGCGCAGGAGCAGCGGGTGGTGCGTCAGGAGCAGGTCGGCGCCCAGGGCGATCGCCTCGTCGACGACGTCGGCCGTCGGGTCCACGGCGAGCAGCACGCGCCGGACCGGCTGCGCCGGGTCCCCGCACACCGTGCCGACGGCGTCCCAGCCCTCCGCCGTGCCGGGCGGGTAGCGCCGGTCGAGCAGCCCGACGACGTCGGCCAGGGTCAGGGTCTCGGGGTTCGCCTCGTCGCCGCTCACGCCGCTGAGGCTACCGGGAGCGCACGATCTCGACCCGGTCGCCGAGGCGCACGGTCCCGGTCGAGACGGGTACGGCGCGCACGCCGAACCAGACCTTGCCGTCGCGGCGGCGGTGCGCGGCGAGCGTGCGCAGCGGCTCCTGACCACGCGCGCCGGTCGCCGGGTCGATCGTCGTCACGGCGCACCTGTCGCAGTGCTCGGAGACGCGCAGCTCGACGTCGCCGACCGTGATCCGCAGCCAGGAGTCCTCGGCGAACGGCTCGAGGTCGCCGGTCACGACCAGGTTGGGGCGGAACCGGGTCATCGCCAACGGCCCGGGGCGCGACCCCGCGGCGGCGCCGCACTGCGCGTACCGGTCGGCCCAGGTCTGCGCGACCCACCGGTCGAGCCGCTCCAGGGAGGACGTGCTGGTCAGCAGCAGGGGGCCCGTGTCGGCGAGGCTGAGCACGTCACCGGGCCGGCCGCCGTGCTCCGCCGTGACCGCCCGGCGGCGCGGGTCGTCGAGCCAGACCAGCCGGACGCGCCGTCCGAGCGCCTCGCTCAGCCACGCGTGGGCGGCGTCGTCGGCGGCGTGGGCCGTGCCGACGCGCGAGAGCGTGACCTCCACGCGCGGGCCGTCCACCGGGACCGGGACCGTCAGCGGGGCCGCGCCGTCGTGCGCCAGGAGCAGGCCGCCGTCGGGCCGCGGCGTGGCCGTGATCGTCACCATCGCGCCGACCGCGATCGCGGAGACCTTGGCGCCGGCCTCGTCGACGACCATCCAGCGCCGGTCGTGCTCGAGCCCCCACGGCTGCACCCGGGCGCTGTCCACCGGCACGCCGCCGAGCGACTTCACCGGGTAGACCGCGAGGGACGTCACCTGCACGGCGCGACGCTAGCAGCGGCGGACGTCGGTCCTGGGTGGGCCCGGCCGGTCTCGAACCGACGACCTCCGCGGTGTAAACGCGGCGCTCTGACCAACTGAGCTACAGGCCCCACGCCGTCGTCGCCGACGGCGCCCACAGCGTACCGACGACGCCTCGGCGTCAGAGGGCGGCGAGGGCCGCCCGGTACGCGCCCAGCTCGCGGGCCTGGCCGCGCGGGTTGACGACGGACCAGCGCACGATCCCGTCGGCGTCGATCAGGAAGCTGCCGCGGGTCGCGATCCCCTGGCCCTCGTCGAAGACGCCGTACGCCCGCGCGGCGGCCCCGTGCGGCCAGAAGTCGGAGAGGAGGTCGAAGCCGAAGCCCTCCTGCTCGCCCCACGCGCGCAGCGTGAACATCGGGTCGCACGAGATCCCCAGCAGGCGGACGCCCGCGGCCTCGAAGTCCTCGAGGTTGTCGCGCAGCTCGCACAGCTCACCGGTGCACAGGCCCGAGAACGCGAACGGGAAGAAGACGAGCGCGACCGGGCCGCCGCGCAGGCCCGTGAGGCGCACGGGCGTGCCGTGCGCGTCGGGCAGCTCGAGGTCGGGGGCCGGCTGGCCCGGCACGGGCGCCGCGACCGTCGCGCCGCCGCCCGCCTCGCTCACTTCCCCCGGTTCCGGGTGCCGAGGCGGGTCGCGGACCAGTCGGGGGCGATCGCCAGCGTGCTCGTGGCGTGGAGCCCTGCGGTGGTGGCCGCCTCCTCGATGTCGCTGTGGCCGACGTGGCCGCTGCGGCCGGGCTTGCGCGTGAAGACCCAGATCAGGCCACCCTCGTCGAGCGCGGCACGGACGTCGACGAGCGCGTCGGTGAGGTCACCGTCGTCCTCGCGCCACCACAGGATCACGCCGTCGGTGACGTCGTCGTAGTCCTCGTCGACCAGCTCACCGCCGACGATGTCCTCGATGCCCTCCCGGAGGTCGTCGTCGACGTCGTCGCCGTACCCGAACTCCTGGATGACCTGTCCGGTGGAGAAGCCGAGCCGCTCGGCTCCCGCTGCCCCTCGGTTGCCCACGGGTTCCGCGGTCGCTCCCACTTGGTGTGCCGTTCCCTTCGTCGTCGTGCGTGCGCCGGGCGAGCTCGTCGGCCCGGCATCGCGGTAAGCCCACAGCATCCACCCACCCTGTGGCAAGCGCCACACGCAGGCCGCCCGGTCGCGCTGTCGCCCACGTCACGTCTCACGCCGCACCGCCGGTGTGACTTTCTGCACCCGGAAGAACGACAATGGTCGGACGACCGGGGACCGGCAACACCAACGTCACTCCTCGGGCCGACCCGAGCACTGGATGATGGCGCCCACCCGGGAGTCGCAACGGTGCGGACGAGAGGTGAGGTTGCAGGTGGCTGCACGAGACAACGCGGGCCCGCTCATCAACGGGCTCCTCAGCCAGGTGCCGGACATCGACCCGGACGAGACCGGTGAGTGGGTCGAGTCGTTCGACGGGCTCGTCGACGAGCGCGGTGGGCCCCGGGCCCGGTACGTGCTCCTCAACCTGCTGAAGCGCGCCCGCGAGCGGAACGTGGCGGTGCCGACGTCGATCACGACGCCGTACGTCAACACGATCGGTGTGCACGAGGAGCCGTACTTCCCGGGCGACGAGGTGGTCGAGCGGCGCTACCGCTCCTACCTGCGGTGGAACGCGGCCGTCATGGTGACGCGTGCCCAGCGGCCCGAGGTCAGCGTCGGCGGCCACATCTCGTCCTACGCCTCGGTCGCGACCCTCTACGAGGTCGGGCTCAACCACTTCTTCCGCGGCAAGGACCACCCCGGCGGCGGCGACCAGGTCTACTTCCAGGGGCACGCGGCCCCGGGCGTCTACGCCCGCGCGTTCCTCGAGGGCCGCCTCACGGGCGAGCAGCTGGACGCCTTCCGCCAGGAGGTCTCGGTGCCCGGCGGCGGCCTGTCCTCCTACCCGCACCCCCGGCTCATGCCGGACTTCTGGGAGTTCCCGACCGTCTCGATGGGCCTGGGCCCGGCGTCGGCGATCTACCAGGCGTGGGTCAACAAGTACACGCACAACCGCGGCATCAAGGACACGAGCCAGCAGAACGTCTGGGCCTTCCTCGGCGACGGCGAGATGGACGAGCCCGAGAGCCGCGGCATGCTCCAGCTCGCGGCGCAGCAGAACCTCGACAACCTCACGTTCGTCGTCAACTGCAACCTGCAGCGGCTCGACGGCCCGGTGCGCGGCAACGGCAAGATCATCCAGGAGCTCGAGGCGTTCTTCCGCGGCGCCGGCTGGAACGTCATCAAGGTGATCTGGGGCCGCGAGTGGGACGCGCTGCTCAACGCGGACAAGGACCGCGCGCTGGTCAACCTGATGAACGTCACGCCCGACGGCGACTACCAGACGTACCGGGCCGAGAGCGGCGCGTTCATCCGCGAGCACTTCTTCGGGCGCGACCCGCGCACCAAGGCGCTCGTGCAGAACATGACCGACGACGAGATCTGGGCGCTCAAGCGCGGCGGTCACGACTACCGCAAGATCTACGCCGCGTACGCGGCGGCGACGGCCCACACGGGCCAGCCGACGGTGATCCTGGCGCACACCATCAAGGGCTACGGCCTGGGCACCAACTTCGCCGGGCGCAACTCGACGCACCAGATGAAGAAGCTCAAGGTCGACGACCTCAAGACGCTGCGCGACTCCCTGCGGATCCCCGTCACGGACGAGCAGATCGAGGACCCGTACAACGCGCCGTACTACCACCCGGGCCAGGACTCGCCGGAGATCCAGTACATGCTCGAGCGGCGCCGCCAGCTCGGCGGCTTCGTTCCCGAGCGGCGCAGCAGCTTCGCCCCCGTGGCGCTGCCGCCGGAGAAGACGTACGACGTCCTGGCCAAGGGCTCGGGCCACCAGCACGTGGCGACCACGATGGCCTTCGTCCGGCTCCTCAAGGACCTGATGAAGGACAAGGAGTTCGGCAAGCGAATCGTGCCGATCATCCCCGACGAGGCGCGCACCTTCGGGCTCGACTCGATCTTCCCGACCGCGAAGATCTTCAACACGCTCGGCCAGAACTACCTCGCCGTGGACCGCGAGCTGATGCTCTCCTACAAGGAGTCGGAGTCGGGCCAGATCCTGCACACCGGCATCAACGAGGCCGGCTCCGCCGCGGCGTTCCAGTCGGTCGGCACGTCCTACGCGACGCAGGGCGAGGCGCTGGTCCCGTTCTACATCTTCTACTCGATGTTCGGGTTCCAGCGGACGGGCGACCAGTTCTGGGCCGCCGGCGACCAGATGACGCGTGGCTTCATCATCGGCGCCACGGCCGGGCGCACCACCCTGACGGGTGAGGGCCTGCAGCACGCGGACGGCCACTCGCCGATCCTCGCGGCGACCAACACCGCCGTCGTGCACTACGACCCGGCCTACGGGTACGAGATCCGGCACATCGTCCGCGACGGCCTGCAGCGCATGTACGGCGAGGGCGACCCGCGCGACCCGAACGTCATGTACTACCTGACGGTCTACAACGAGCCGATGATCCAGCCGGCCGAGCCGGAGGACGTCGACGTCGAGGGCATCCTGCGCGGTATCCACCGTGTCTCGGTCGCCGAGGGCGAGGGCCCGCGGGCCCAGATCCTCGCGTCCGGCGTCGGTGTGCCGTGGGCGCTCGAGGCGCAGGAGCTCCTGGCGAACGACTGGGGCGTGCGCGCCGACGTCTGGTCCGTGACGAGCTGGAACGAGCTGCGTCGCGACGGCCTGGCGGCCGACCAGCACAACTGGCTCTACCCGGGCGAGGAGCCGCGCACGGCCTACGTGACCCAGAAGCTCGAGGGGGCGCAGGGCCCGTTCGTCGCGACGAGCGACTACGACCACATGGTCCCCGACCAGATCCGGCAGTGGGTCCCGGGCGAGTACGCGACGCTCGGCGCCGACGGCTTCGGCTTCTCGGACACGCGTGCGGCGGCCCGTCGCTACTTCAAGATCGACGGGCCCTCGACCGTGGTCAAGGTGCTCCAGCTCCTCGCCCGTCGGGGCGAGGTCGCGGCCGACGCCCCGGCGCAGGCCATCGAGCGGTACCGGATCCACGACGTCCGGGCCGGAGCCTCGGGCGTCGCGGGCGGCGACTCCTGACCCGCCCGCCCCGCTGACGACGAAGGCCCCCGCGCTCCTGGAGCGCGGGGGCCTTCGTCGTCGGCGCGGTGGCCGGGCGGCCTACGGGCCGCTGATGTTCTGGCCGGCCTGGGCGATGATCCGGTCCAGGTCGGGGCGCAGCCGTGCGACAGCACCCTTGTCCGGGTGCATCCCGAGCGCGGCGAGGTGCTGGTTGGCGTCGTGCGGACGGTCCGCCTCGATGGCGGCGAGCACGAGCTGCCGGGCCACCTCGGGGGTGTGCTCCTTGACCCGCCAGTGCCCGACGCCGAGGTTGAGCGCCTCGACCGGCTGGCCCGCCTCGCGGAGGACCGCCAGGCCCTCGACGAGGGCGACGCCCGACGGGTCGCGCTCGGCGGCGGTGCTCAGGCGGCGGATCGCACCCTCGTGGTCCTGGTGCAGCGACAGGCGCGCGAGCTCGATGAGCGGGTACCAGGCCCGCGGGTGGCCGGCGAGCTCCTCGGCCAGGGCCCACACGGCGAGGTCAGCGGCCCGGTGCTTCTCGACGTCGTCCTGCGGCGCCGTCAGCGGGTCGCCGTCGGGCCCCATGCCCGCGGCACGGCGGCGGACGATCTCGGCCAGTGCCGTGAACGCGCGAGCGTCGTTGGGGTCCTCGCCCAGCATGGCGCGCACGGCGTCCTCGTGGATGGTGTCACGGCGCTTGGTCGTGGTCGGACGACGGACGCCCACCCTCGACGCGGACACCGGGCGACGCATGAGGCGGCGAAGGCGCGGGAGGAAGGCCATGGAAAAGACCATAGCCGCACCCTCACGGCGCGGCCCGGCGGACGACCGCCCGGACGGGGCCCTCGGACGGCGCAGACGCCGTCCGGACTTGTGGGCTCCCTACAACATCCCGGCGTGCGTCGGCCCCCACCAGGGCGACCGTCGCCCTATGCTCCCAGCCATGGTCTCCACCGCGCCGCGTGACCAGGCGCACACCCTGCGGCGCCTGCACGACGGCAGCGGTCTGCTCGCCGCCGCCGCCCTGCGCAAGCTCGACGAGAACCTCGCCTGGTACCGCGCGCTGCCCGCCGAGGACCGGTCGTGGGTCGGCCTCGTCGCCCAGGCCGGCATCTCGAGCTTCATCACGTGGTTCTCCGACCCGAGCACCCCGCCGCAGGGGGCGAGCGAGATCTTCTCGGCCGCGCCGCCGGAGCTCACCCGGTCGGTGTCCCTGCAGCACACGCTCCAGCTGGTCCGCCTGGTGGTGGAGGTGGTCGAGGAGCACAGCGACCGCCTGGCCGCGCCGGGCGCCGAGCGCGACCTGCGCGAGGCCGTGCTCCGGTACTCGCGGGAGGTCGCCTTCTCCGCCGCCGAGGTCTACGCCCGTGCCGCGGAGGTGCGGGGCGCGTGGGACGCACGGCTCGAGGCGCTCGTCGTCGACGCGCTCATCCGCGGCGACGCCGACGACGCGCTGCGCTCCCGGGTCGCCGCGCTCGGCTGGACGGGCCACGGCAGCACGCTGGTTCTCGTCGGCACGAGCCTGCACCCCCTGGACGACGTGCGCGCCGCCGAGCTGCGCCGCTCGACGCGCCGCGCGGCCGACGACGCGCTCGTCGGGATCCAGGGCGACCGCCTCGTCGTCGTGCTCGGCGGGGAGGGCGACCTGCGGGCCGCCGCGACGTCCCTGCTGCCGCGGTTCGGCCCGGGGCCCGTGGTGATCGGACCGGCGGTGCCGAGCCTCGCCGAGGCGGGCCGGTCGGCGTCGGCCGCCCTCGCGGGCCTCGCGGCCGCACCGGCCTGGCCGACGGCGCCCCGCCCGGTGCTGGCCGACGACCTGCTGCCGGAGCGCGTGCTGGTGGGCGACCTCGTGGCACGCCGGACGCTGGTCGAGCTCGCCTACCGCCCCCTGCGCGGGGCCGGCGGCTCGCTCCTGGAGACCCTCGCCGCGCACGTCGAGCACGGCCGCTCCCTGGAGGCGGCCGCGCGGGTCCTGTACGTGCACCCGAACACGGTCCGGTACCGGCTGCGCAAGGTCGCCGAGGTCACCGGCTGGGACCCGCTGGACGCCCGCGAGGCCTACGTCCTGCAGACGGCCCTGGCGCTGGGGCGCCTGTCCCCCGCCGAGACCACCTTGTAGGTTCCGCACAAGGGCCGGTCCCGACCTTGGTGGGCGTCGTGGCCCGGCGCACGACGGTGCGACCGGCACAGTGGTCGGGTGCTCGCCATCGTGTGCCCCGGTCAGGGTTCCCAGACCCCGGGCTTCCTCAGTCCCTGGCTCGACCTCCCCGGCGCCGCGGAGCGGCTCGGGACGCTCGGCGAGGCCGCGGGGACCGACCTGGTCACCCACGGCACCACGTCGGACGCGCAGACGATCCGCGACACGTCCGTCGCGCAGCCGCTCATCGTGGCGGCGTCGCTGCTGGCCTACCGCGCGCTCCTGGCGGGCGGGGACGACGGCCTGCGCCCCGACGTCACCGCCGGCCACTCGGTGGGCGAGCTCGCCGCGGCCGCCGTCGCGGGGGTGCTGGACGACGCGGGGGCCGCGGCGCTCGTCGCGGTCCGCGCGCGGGCGATGGCCGACGCCGCCGCGCTGGAGCCGACGGGGATGAGCGCCGTCGTCGGCGGGGACCCCGCCGAGGTGCTCGCGGCCGTCGAGAACGCCGGCCTGCACCCCGCCAACGTCAACGGCGGCGGTCAGGTGGTCGCGGCCGGCTCGCTCGAGGCCCTCGCCCGGCTCGCCGCCGCACCCCCCGCCCGGGCCCGGGTCATCCCGCTCCAGGTCGCCGGCGCGTTCCACACGCCCTACATGCAGCCCGCGCTCGACGTCTTCGGACCCGTCGCGGCCGGCTGGGCCGCGCAGGACCCGACGCTGCCGTTCCTGTCCGACGCCGACGGCGCCGCGTACCGCGGCGGGGCGCACGGGCACGGCAGCGCCGCCGCGGTCCTGGGGCGGCTCGCGGCGCAGGTCGTCGCGCCCGTGCGGTGGGACCTGTGCCAGCAGACCATGGTCGCCATGGGCGTGACAGGACTCATCGAGCTGGCACCCGCCGGTGTCCTGACCGGGCTCGCGCGGCGTAGCCTGCCCGGGGTGGAGACGGTCGCCGTGAAGACGCCGGCCGACCTGGAGGCCGCGCGCGACCTCGCCCTCCGCCACGCCGGACCACCGACCACCGAGGAGACCCAGGCGTGACCCGTCCCACCCTCACGCAGGCCGTCGGGCCCGCGCACACCCGCATCCTCGGCCTCGGGGCGGTCCGCGGCGAGAACGTCGTGACGAACGACGACGTCGCAGGACCCATCGACTCCTCCGACGAGTGGATCCGCCAGCGGACGGGCATCGTGACCCGCCGACGGGCGCGCACGGACCAGGACGTCATCGACCTCGCCGAGGGCGCGGCGCGCGCGGCCGTGGCGAACGCCGGGCTCACGGGCGCCGACATCGACGCCGTCCTGCTCTCGACCGTGACGTACTTCCACCAGACGCCGGCCGGCGCGGCCATCGTCGCCGACCGGATCGGCGCGACGCCCGCGGCCGCGTACGACATCTCCGCCGCGTGCGCCGGGTACTGCTACGGCATCGCGCAGGCCGACGCGCTGGTCCGCGCGGGCACCGCACGCAACGTGCTGGTGATCGGCGCGGAGAAGATGAGCGACTTCATCGACCCGGCCGACCGCTCGATCTCGTTCCTGCTCGGCGACGGGGCGGGCGCGGTCGTCATCGGCCCCTCGGACACGCCGGGCATCGGTCCGACGGTGTGGGGCTCGGACGGCGGGCAGGCGCAGCTCATCCGCCAGACCTCGTCGTGGCAGGACGCCCACACGAGCGGCGAGTGGCCGACCCTGCGCCAGGAGGGCGCGAGCGTCTTCAAGTGGGCGGTGTGGCAGATGGCCCCGGTCGCCGAGAAGGCGATGGCCGCGGCCGGCGTCGGACCGCAGGACATCGAGGCGTTCGTCCCCCACCAGGCCAACATGCGGATCATCGACCAGATGATCAAGCAGCTCAAGCTCCCCGAGACCGTCGTGGTCGGTCGCGACATCGCCGACACCGGCAACACGTCCGCGGCGTCCATCCCGCTCGCCACGGAGCGCCTGCTGCGCGAGGGCCAGGTCGGCAGCGGGGCGCTCGCGCTGCAGATCGGCTTCGGCGCCGGCCTCGTCTACGCCGCCCAGGTCGTCGTGCTCCCCTGAGACACGCGGCACCACCGGGGACACGCACGCCGGACCCGGTGAACAATCGTCAGGCGCCCGACCGGGCACCGACCGCCACCCCACCAAGGAGACACAGATGGCGTACAGCGAGCAGGAGATCCTCACCGGCCTGGCCGAGATCGTCAGCGAGGAGACCGGCCTGCCGACCGACTCCGTCTCGTCCGAGAAGTCCTTCACGGACGACCTGGACATCGACTCGCTGTCCATGATGACGATCGTCACGCTCGCCGAGGAGCGCTTCTCCGTGCGCATCCCCGACGACGAGGTCAAGAACCTCACGACCGTGGGAGACGCGGTCGCCTACATCAACGGCGCGCAGGGCTGAGTCCCGCCGTCGGCCGTGCGGGCCGGCCCGACCCCGCGACGGGTCCGGCCGGCCCGCACGACCCAGCCGCACCACCGCCCGCCCGTCCTGGAGGAACCGTGAGCACCATCCCCGACGTCGTCATCACCGGTCTCGGCGCGACGACGCCGCTCGGAGGCGACGTGCCCAGCACCTGGCAGGCGGCCCTGGCCGGCGAGTCCGGCGCCCGCACGCTCGAGAACGACTGGGCGGCGACGTACGAGATCCCCGTGACCTTCGCGGCCCAGCTCAAGGTCACGCCCGACGCCGTCCTGTCGCGCCCCGAGATGAAGCGCATGGACCCCTCGGCGCAGTACGCCGTGGTGGCCTCGCGCGAGGCGTGGGCCGACGCGGGCAGCCCCGAGGTGGAGCCGGAGCGGCTCGGCACCGTCGTCTCGTCGGGCATCGGCGGCATCTGGACCACGCTGGACGCCTGGGACACCCTCCAGGCGAAGGGCGCCCGCCGCATCCTGCCGATGACGGTGCCGATGCTCATGCCCAACTCCCCCGCCGCGTACGTCGAGCTCGAGCTCGGCGCGCGCGCCGGGGCCCATGCCCTCGTCTCGGCGTGCGCGTCGGGCGCCGAGGCCATCGGCTACGGCGTCGAGATGATCCGCTCGGGCCGGGCCGACGTCGTCGTCGCCGGCGGCACCGAGGCGGCCATCCACCCGATGCCGCTCGCTGCCTTCGCCGCGTCACGCACGCTCTCCACGCGCAACGACGACCCCGCGGGCGCGTCGCGGCCCTACGACACCCAGCGCGACGGCTTCGTGCTCGGCGAGGGCGCCGGCATCGTCGTGCTCGAGAGCGCGGAGCACGCGGCGGCGCGGGGCGCGCGCGTCTACGCCCGCATCGGCGGCGTCGGCCTGAGCTCGGACGGCTACCACATCACGTCCCCCGAGCCCGAGGGGCGGGGTCAGGTCGCGGCGATGCGCGCGGCGCTCACCGACGCCGGGATCACTGCGTCCGACGTCGTCCACGTCAACGCGCACGCGACGTCGACGGTCGTCGGCGACCTCATCGAGGCGCGCGGTGTCCGCGCGGTGCTGGGTGCGGACGCCGACCGGGTCGCGCTCTCCGCGACCAAGTCGATGACCGGCCACCTGCTCGGCGGAGCCGGGGCGCTCGAGACGATCTTCACGGTGCTCGCGCTGCGCGACCGTCTGGCGCCGCCCACGATCAACGTCGACCAGCCCGACCCGGACCTCGTCCTGGACCTGGTGCGCGACACGCCCCGGGCGCTGCCCGACGGTCAGATCGCCGCGGTCAACAACAGCTTCGGCTTCGGCGGCCACAACGTGGCGCTGGTCGTCACCACCGCCTGAGGTCCTCGACGCTCCGAGGTCCCTCTGGGACCTCAGGGTTGCTGGCCCCTACCCGCCCCGGTCCCCTCCCACACCAGTGCGGAGCCCCGTGCCGAGCGCGGAGCGTCGTGGCGAGCGCGGAGCCTCGTGTGCCGAGCGCGGAGCGTCGTGCCACGAGCGCGGAGCGTCGTGCCCTCGCGCGGAGCGTCGTGCCACGAGCGTGGAGCGTGGTGCCGCGACACACCGGCGTGTCACGGCACGACGCTCCACACTCGGGTCGGGGACGTGCGTGCTCGGTGGGTGCGTGCTGAGGGTCGGGGACGTGCGTGCTCGGGGGGCGTGCTGAGAGGTCCGTGGGTCGACGGGGACGTGGTGCGCGAGTGCCCGGAGGTTCGACAACGCCCGGAGGACGTGTGGGTCAGCCGACGCGGTGGAGCCAGCGGACCGGGGCACCCGCGCCCGCGTACCGGAAGGGCTCGAGCTCGTCGTCCCAGGCCTGGCCCAGGGCGAGGTCCAGCTCCCGGCGCATGCGGTCCGCGTCGCCGGCGTGCTCGAGCGCGGCGCGGATCCGGTCCTCGGGCACCACGGTGTTGCCGTGCACGTCCGTGGCCGCGTGGAAGATGCCGAGGTCGGGCGTGTGGCTCCAGCGGGCACCGTCGGCGCCGTGGCTGGCCTCCTCGGTGACCTCGTAGCGCAGGTGCGCCCAGCCGCGCAGCGCCGACGTCAGGCGCGCGCCGGTCCCCTGCGCGCCCTGCCACGACACCTCGGCGCGGAACATGCCGGGCGCGGCCGGCTGCTCGGTCCAGTCCATGGCGAGGCGGCTGCTCAGCACTCCGCCGGCAGCCCACTCGATGTGGGGGCACAGGGCACGGGGTGCCGAGTGCACGAAAAGTACACCGCGGGTGATGGCACCAGCCATGTCACACCTCCTGACGGGTCGAGGGTCGTCTTCCCCAACGACCTCATCCCGCTCCGGGAGGCACACATGGTCACGCGGCGTGCTGGGGCCAGCATGCCGTACCACGACCGCCCGGCGCCAGCCACGACGACGGACGGCGGCCCGCGTCGGCCGCCCTCAGCCGGTCTCAGCAGAACTCAGGCGAGCTGCTCGCGCAGCGTGCGCATCGCCTTCTTGCGCACGGACCGTTCGAGGCGGTCGAGGTAGAGCATCCCGTCGAGGTGGTCGACCTCGTGCTGCAGGCAGCGCGCCATGAGCTCGGTGCCCTCGACGACGACCTCCTTGCCGTCGAGGTCCTGGCCGACGACGCGCGCGTACCAGGCGCGCTGCGTCGGGTACCAGAGGCCGGGGACCGAGAGGCAGCCCTCGTCGCCGTCCTGGTACTCGTCCTCGGACAGCTCGACGATGCGCGGGTTCAGGACGTACCCGATCTCGTCGTCGATGTTCCACGAGAACGCCCGCAGGCTGACGCCGATCTGGTTCGCCGCGAGGCCGGCCCGCCCCTCGTGGTCGACGGTCTCCAGGAGGTCCTCCACGAGCGAGCGCACACGCGCGTCGATCTCGGTGATCGGCTCGCAGGGGGTCCGGAGCACGGGGTCCGGCACGACGCGGATGTCTCTCATCGCCATGGGGGGATCTTCCCACGGCGCGGGACCTCACCGTGCCCGCCGGGACCCACGTCTGCCCGGGTCGTCAGCGCCGGCCCGGCGCCCCGCCGTCGCGCTGCTGACGACGACGGTCCCGGTACCACCTCACGCCGGCCATGATCACCGGGAGGATTGCCACCAGCCTGCGCACGCGTCCTTTACCCATCTCTCCACTGTCGACTCCCGCGCGCGGTGCCGCCAGCCGAGACGGGTGGGGCGAGCGCGAGCGCGCGCCGCGCTGTCCCCCTACGCTCGGAAGCGCCGGACACCCCCCGGCGGCACGACGCGCACACCGACGAAAGGACCGTCACCATGCGGATCAAGGCAGCCCTGCTCATCGGCGGTGCCGTGGGCTACGTGCTCGGCACCCGCGCCGGCCGCGAGCGCTTCGAGAAGCTGCGGTCGTCCGCGCAGACCGTGTGGGAGAACCCGCGCGTCCAGGGCACCGTCTCCGACGCGACGGCGTTCGTCAAGGAGAAGGCGCCCGACCTCACCGAGAAGGTCGGCGGCGCGGTGAAGTCGGCGACGGACGCGGTCAAGAGCCGCACCGGCTCGGGGTCCGAGGAGGTCGGCAGCTCCTACGAGACGAGCACCGAGGACCTCTCCGGCACCTCCACGACCGGCACGCCCACGAACGGCAGCGGGACCACGGGCGGCACGGACCGCTTCTGATCCCGGGGGCTGCACGGGGACGGCAGACTGTCCCCGTGCAGCCCGTCTTCCTCGCCCTCGGCGGCGTCCTGACCCTCACCGGCGCCTTCCTCCTCGTGCGCGCCTTCCGTCTCGGCCAGGCCGACGACCAGGCGGGCGAGCGCGCGACCTTCCGCCTCGCGGTCGGCGCGCTCGCCCTCGGATCGCTCCTGTTCCTCGCGACCGCGGTCCTGACCGAGCAGGGGTAGCCGTGCCCCTCGACGAGGCCACGCAGCGGGCCGTGCGCGGCCTGTGGGAGGTCGCGGTCCGCAACGGGCGCACCCCTGCACCCGTGCCCGAGGCCGACCCGTGGGAGGACGACGACCCGCTCGACGGCGACCGGGCCTGGGTCCCCGTCGAGGTGCCCGGCGACCCCTCGCTCGTCGTGCGGCTCTACCGGCACGGCGAGGACGTGGTCGTCGTCGAGGACACCGTCGAGCTCGACGTCCCCCGCCGTGACACCGCGCGGGTGCTCGAGGCGCTGCTCACCGGCGCCGCCCGCCGCCGCCACCGCGCCCGCGGTCTGGTCGGGAACCTGCTCGGGATCGTCATGCACAACCCTCAGCCCAGCGACCTGGTCGTCACCGTGCACGACGACGACCCGGCGCTCGCCCCGCGGACCTACGAGGCGCCGATCATCCTCGCGACCATGACCAGCGGGTGGCTCCTGGGGCTGCCCACCGCTCCGGACACCGACCGCTGACCGGGACGGACGTCCCGCGCGCCGCAGACCGCGCGCGCCGACAGTGAGGCGTGGACGTCTCCGGCCCCGGCATCGCGCTGGTCGTCGCGGTCCTCGCGCCGAACGTCCTGCACGTCGCGCTCCCGCCGCGTGACGGGCCGCTGCCCCCGCCGGAGGGCACGCTCGTCGTGGTGCGCGCCCTGGCGACCCTCGAGCGCGTCGGGCAGGCGGGGTGCGTCGCGGCCGCCGTCACGCTCCCCGGGGCGGCGCTCGTGAGCGCGCCCGCGCTGGCGGCCGGCCTGTGCGTGGTGGCCTACCTGGGCGTGTGGGCCCGCTACCTCGCGCGGGGCCGGCGGCACGCGGACCTCGTCGCCACCGTGGCGCGCCTCCCCCTCCCGCTCGCGGTGCTGCCCGTCGCGGCGTTCGCCTCGGCCGCGGTCGCCGCCCGGTCGTCGTGGCTTGGTGCCGCGGCGGTCGTGCTCGCGGTCGGGCACGTCGCCATGACGGCGCGCACGAGGCGGGCGGTCGGTGTCCGACCCGCGGCGCCGGACCCCCGAGCCCAGCGCCCGCGCGCACGACCGGGCGCGGGTGGGCCAGGTGGGGCTTGAACCCACGACCGACGGATTATGAGTCCGCTGCTCTGACCGGCTGAGCTACTGGCCCGCGCGCGTCACGGTACCGGAGCCGGACGCACCCCCGCCCGTAGCGGTCGAGCGCGACCGCCGGGAGCGGGGGCCGCGAGCATGGTCCGCGGGCACGGTCCGCGAGGAGGGCGGTGACGACGCGCGGCTACGGTGGTCCCATGGCCCTCCGACGACGCGCGCCCCGGCTGCCCGACGAGGCCCGCCGCAGCCTGGAGCTGCGCCGCGGCGAGAAGATCCTGGCGACGGCCCCGCTGAGCGACGGCTGGGCGGTCGTGACGACGCAGCACCTGCAGGTGCTCGCCGGGCCCGGCCTGCGCCGGGCGTGGTGCGACGTCGACGGGGCGCGCCTCGACGCCGACGCGGCGGAGCTCACCGTCACCTGGGTCGACGGCTCGCCCGCGACCGTCCTGCACCTCGAGGCCGAGCACGCGCGCACGCTCGTGCGCGCGGTGCACGAGCGCGTGCAGTCCTCGGTCGTCCACACCGCGCGCGTGACCGTGCCGGGCGGCGCCGTCGTGCGGGTCGCGCTGCGACGCGACGCCGACGGCGGGCTCCTCACGCAGGTGCTCGGGAACGGGCGCGTGAACCTGTCGGACCCGGCCACCGCCGCCGTCGTCGACGCGGCCGAGGCGAAGGTCCGCGAGGCGGCCGGCCTGTCCTGAGCCCGACGCGGCCGGACATGCGAAAGGCCCCGTCGGGGACGGGGCCTACGCTGCGCTGCTCCCGCGACTGGACTCGAACCAGTAACCGTCCGATTAACAGTCGGATGCTCTGCCAATTGAGCTACGCGGGATCGTGCGGGTCGCAATGCTACCCGATCCGTGGCGGTGCCCCGGACCGCGCGGCTACTTGATCGCGCCCTGCGTGACGCCCGCCATGACCCAGCGCTGGGTGAAGAGGTAGACGACGATCGCCGGCGCCATGGCCATGAGGTAGGACGCGAAGGCGACGTTGTAGTTGCTGCTGAACTGCGTCTGGAAGACGCTCTGGAGCACCGGCAGCGTCTGCATCGTCGAGTCGGCCGTGATGAGCGACGGCATCATGAAGTCGTTCCACGAGGCGAGGAACGCGAAGATCGCCACGGTCGCGCTCATCGGCGCCATCATCGGGAACACGATCCGCCGGAAGACCTGCCACGTGCTGGCGCCGTCGAGGCGTGCGCTCTCCTCGAGCTCCTCCGGCAGGCCGCGGATGAAGGCGGTGAACAGCAGCACGCTGAACGACAGCTGGAACATCACGTGCAGGATCGCGACCCCGAGCGGGTTGTCGAGCCCCACCATGCCCGTCAGCTTCACCTGGGACAGCGCGAGCACCGGGAACGGCAGGAACATGGCCGCGAGCAGGTAGAAGAACGACCACCGGAAGAAGCGCCGGTCCCAGTTGCGGGCGATGGCGTAGGCGGCGAGCGCCGCGAGCACCACGGTCCCGACCACCGTGACGACGGTCACGAACACCGAGATCGCGAAGCCGCGCGGGAAGTTCGTCAGCCGCCACGCCTCCACGAACCCGTCGAGGGACACGGGCGACGGCAGCGCGAAGACCTGGCCGTCGACCGACTGCTCGGCCGTCTTGAACGCCATGACGACCGTGGCGTACAGCGGCAGGAACACCGCCGTCGAGCACAGCACGAGGAGCACCGTGGTCTGCCACCTCGGCCGGTCCTGGCCGCCGGAGGCCCGGAACCGGCGGCGGCGTCGGACGGGCACCTGGCCCGGCCCGGTGGTCAGCAGGCTCTGCTGGGTCATCAGAACGCACTCCTTCCGCGCGTCAGACGCAGCTGGACGGCGGCGAGGACGATCGCGATGAGGAAGAAGATGGTCGCGTTCGCCATCTGGTAGGCGTAGTCCCCGCCCGTGAAGCCCGAGAAGATCGTCATCGCGACGCTGCGGGTGGCGGTGCCGGGACCGCCGTTGGTCAGGCCGACGATGGTGTCGTAGGCGTTGAGGAAGTTCTTGAAGCCGATGACGAGGTTGATCATCACGTAGCCGGCGACGAGCGGCAGGGTGATGGACCGCAGCCGGCGGATGGCCGACGCCCCGTCCATCGCGGCCGCCTCGTACACCTCCCCCGGGATCGACAGGATCCCCGCGATGTAGATGAGCAGCGCCGACGGGATCGCCTGCCAGGCCGTGACCACCACGATCGCGATCCAGGCCAGGTCGGGGTCGGCGAGCAGGCTCTCCTCGAGCGGGCCCAGTCCCATCGCCTGCCCGAGCTGCGGCAGGGAGTTGGAGAACAGGAAGTTGAACACGTACGCGATGACGATCGCCGAGATCACCATGGGGAGCACGAAGACGGCGCGCAGCGTGACCTTCGCCCGGATCCTCGACGTCAGGCCGATGGCCAGGAGGAAGGCGAGGACGTTGACGAGCAGCACCGTGACCAGGGCGAACCCGGCCGTGAACCCGTAGGACGCGGCGATGGCCGGGTCCGAGAACAGGGCGACGTAGTTCGTGAACCCCGTGAAGCTGAACTCCCCGAAGCCCACGGAGTCGGTGAAGCTCAGCGTGATGCCCATGATCGCCGGCAGCGCGATCGACAGGGTGAACAGCACGAGCGAGGGCACGAGCATGAGGTAGAAGGTCGTCCCCACCCGCCGGCGCCCGAGGCCGCGCCCCGGCGTCGGCGCGCGGTCGACCGCCCGTGGTCGGGTGGCTGCGGTGGTCGCCATGAGGCCTCCGGTCGTCGGTGAGGCGGAGCGGGACGGACGTGCTCAGGTGCGGAAGGCGAGGCGCGCCCAGTCGGCGTCGAGGGTCGCGAGCACCTCGCTCGGGTCGGCGCCGGACGCGAGCGACTGGGCGTAGTTCTGCAGCGGGATGGACTGCGGCACGAGCTGCGACGCACCCAGGTAGAAGGCCGCCCGGTCGTAGTACTCCTTGAGCTCGACGAGCGTCTCGTCGGTCACCTCGGCCGCGTCCTGCGTCACGCCGAAGCCCAGCGCCTGGGCGTTGTAGGCGTCGATGACCTCGGGCTGCATGAGGAACGCGAGGAACTCGCGAGCCGCCTCCTTCTTCGGCGAGGCCTCCGGGATCCACAGGGCGAGGTCGATGTTGACCCGGACCTTGCGGTCCGCCGGGTCGTCCGTCATCGGCAGGGGGAAGGACCCGACGTTCTTGTCCGGGTTGGTCTTGGCGATCTCGCTCAGGGCCCACGGCCCCTGGAGGTACATCGCGGCCTCACCGTTGGCGAAGGCGACGTTGCCGTCGCCGTAGCTCCGGCTGGCCGCGTCGGTGTTCGAGTGCTCGACCAGCACCGCCATGTGCTCGACCGGCTCGAGGAACTGCTGCTGGAAGGCGACGTCGGACGCCGGCCCGACGTCGTCGCCCTGCTCCTTGAGCCGGGCGAAGAAGTCGGTGGTGTCCAGCATGCCGCCGACGGCGTAGTCGAAGTGCCCCTGGGCGATCGTCCACGGGTCCTTGAACGTGCTGTAGATCGGGGTCACCCCCGCGGCCGTGAGCGCGTCGCACAGCGCGGTGAACTCGGCCCAGGTGGTCGGCGGCACGAGGCCGTTCGCCTCGAAGAGGTCCCGGTCGTACAGCACCGCCGCGGCCATGAGCGAGTACGGGATCACGCTGGTGCGGTCCGGGTACGTCGCCGTGACGTCGATCAAGGGCTGGAGGTCCTCGCGGATGCGGCCCGCCTCCGGCATGTCGCCCAGGTCGCTCAGGGCGCCGCGCTCGACGTAGCGCGAGACCTCGAAGTTGTAGTTGAGGCACCCGATGTCGGGCGGGCTCTCGCGGACGAACGAGCCGGCGAGGTTCGACGTCGCGTCGTGGCGCACGCGGACGCGGGACTGCGACTGGTGGAACTGCTCGATGAGCTCGTCGAAGTAGCCGATGACCTCCGGCTTGGACTGGTAGAAGACGATCTCCGTGACGCCGCGCGACGACGCCGGCGCGCACGAGGCCAGGGCCGCGGTGGCGCCGGCGAGACCGAGGCCGTGCAGGAAGGTCCGGCGGCTGAGCCCCCTCGAGCCGAGGCGCTGCGGTGAGGACACGTCGTCGTCTCCCTCGTCGGCAGCCCTGCGACGGTGCGGGGCGGCTGGCGGGCGCCGTCGTCCCGGCGGCCCTTGATCGACGGTACGCCGACCGGCCGGAACCGCATCCGCAGCCGTCGTCCGGACCGGCTCAGGCGAGCTCGACCGCCTCGCCCGGGGTGAGCAGCACGCCGCGGACCGCATCGGCCCCGCCGTCGTCGGCGTCCGCCAGGGCGTGCAGGAACCACTCCCCCGGCATCCGCAGGCGCGTGCGCATCGGGCGCGCCATGCCGGACATGCGCAGCGTCCCCCAGTGCACCGGGATGGCGACCCGGGCGCCGACCGTACGGGCTGCCGCGGCGGCCCGCACGGGGTCCAGGTGTCCCGGGCCGAGGCGCGGGCCCCACCCCCAGACCGGCACCACCGCCACGTCGACGACGCCACGGACCGCCATCGCGGGGATGCGCGCCATCCCGGCGAAGGTTCCGGTGTCGCCGGCCAGCCAGACGGTCAGGTCGGGGCTCTCGACAAGGTGCCCGACGGCGGCCGCGGTCGGCCCGAAGGGCTCGCGCCGCCCGCCGTGGTCCGCCGGCACGGCCGTGACGACCAGGCCGCCGACCTGGTGCCGCTGCCCGACCGCCAGCTCGGTCACGTGCTCGACCCCGCGCCCGGTGAGCCACCGCCCGGCGCCGACCGGGGCGAGCACGACGGCGGCACGCATGGCGCGCAGGGTGGGGACGTCGCAGTGGTCGTGGTGCAGGTGCGACAGGACGACGGCGTCGGGCGCCGTGCGCGACCACTCCTCGGGCCCCGCGGTGCCCGGCCCCCGCACGACGCGCAGCACCCCGGCCCGCCGCCGCAGGAGCGGGTCGGCGACCACCCGGGCGCCCGCCAGGTCCAGGACGACCGTCGAGTGCCCCAGCCACGTCAGGCGCATCCCTACCCCACCTCGTTCCCCGTCGTGCGGAGCCCGGCCGCCTCGAGCCAGCGCACGAGCTGGCGGTGGACGGCCTCGGCGCCGTGCAGCTCGCCGTCGTCGCGCGGCTCGAGCAGGTCCTGCGCCAGCGGCCACCGCGCGGGGTGCAGCAGGACGGCGTGGTTCTGGTCCCCGCCGAGGCCGCCGTGCGAGCCGACCAGCTCCTCGAAGGCGTGGACCTCGGCGGTCAGCGGGTCCACCGTCGAGTGCACGAGGACGTCGGGGGCCTCGTCCATCGACGCCACCCGCAGCAGGTCGCGCCGGGCGTGCGGGCCGAGGCCTGCCAGCGGGTCGGTGCCCGTCACGGTGCCGTCCCGCAGGACGTGGACGCCCGCCGCCGACAGCGCGAGCGGCCCACGTGGGCTGCGCACGACGAGGAGACCGACGCCGGGCTGGTCGAGGAGCCCCGGCACGAGCGCGGGGAAGCGCGCGCGGATCTCGTCGAGGTCCCATCGGCGCGCCGCGGGGAACCAGACCAGGCCCAGGCAGCCGGACGCGGCGACGACGAGGTCGAGCGGCCCCTCGTGCCCGCCGTCCGCGTCGTGCCCCGGCCGGTCCGTCGCGCCCCCGCCGGAGCGGCGGGCGTGCCGGTCGGCCAGTGACCGGGTGACCGCCGAGGCCGAGAGCACGTCGGCCAGCAGGGTGTTCAGCTGCCCCCAGCCCTCCACGTCACCCGTCGCGGCGACCGCGTCGGACTCGGCGACCGCCGTGAGCGAGCGCACCACGTCCTCCAGCGAGCGTCCGGCGAGCTGGCGGAACGTGGCGCCCTGCGACTGGCCGTGGTCGGACAGCACGACGAACCGGTAGTCGCGCGCCGCCGCCGGCAGGATCTCCTCCAGCGTCCCGAGCACCCGGTCGATGCCGGCGAGCGAGTCCAGCGACTCGCGTCGGGCCGGACCAGCGTGGTGCGCGATCTCGTCGTAGTCGACGAAGTTCACGTACACGACCGGCGCGCCCCGGACCATCTCCTCGGCGACGAGCGCGACGGTCAGGTGACGGACCATCGCGTTCGTCAGCCCGCGCAGCAGGACGTAGTCCCAGCCGCGGCGCGTGCGAGGGACGATGCCGCGGACCCGCTGCTGCCGCGCCTGGTAGAGCTCCTTGACCATCTCCCCGACCGTCGTCAGGGTCGCCCGGGCGAAGACGAACGGGCTCGCGAAGAAGCGCAGGTACGCCCCACCCGGGCCGAGGCCGCGCGGCCGCCCCGCCCGGCTCATCACCAGCAGGCTCGTGGGCGCGTCCCCCGTGAACAGGTTGCCGATGCTCACGCCGCCGTCGGCCAGCAGGCCCCGCCCGTCGGACAGGCGCTCCTCGATGAGCGCCGCGTCCGCCGGCCGGTTCGCGACGAGCAGCCGCCCCGCCCGCCGGTCGAACCAGCGGAAGGCCGGGATGCCCCGGTTGGTGCCGTGGAGCAGCCCGGCCTGGCTCGCGGGGGTCGTCGACGGCACGGCCGCCCACCACCGGCGCAGCACGTGGTCGCCGGAGCGGACCCACCGCGCCAGGGTGGGCAGGTCCCCGGACAGCACGCCCTGACGCAGCAGCGGGTAGGCCAGCCCGTCGACCTGCACGACGACGACCCCGGCCGGCCGCGCGGCCCCGGACGGCCGCGGAGCCCGGGAGCGCCGGCGGGCGCGCGCCACGAGGTCGGCGACGACGTACTCGTTGTCGCT
Source organism: Actinotalea sp. JY-7876 (assembly GCF_014042015.1). NCBI lineage: Bacteria > Bacillati > Actinomycetota > Actinomycetes > Micrococcales > Cellulomonadaceae > Actinotalea > Actinotalea sp. JY-7876. Next base: position 2,123,394 of record NZ_CP059493.1, read on the forward strand.
GGCCGCCGTGAGCCAGCGCCCCACCGCCCCGAGCAGCGCGACGGTGACCAGCGTCCCGACGGCCGTGCCCACGCTGATGGCATCGCCCGTGACCAGCCGCAGGGCGAGCAGGACGGACGCCACCTGGACGGCGAGCCCCAGGAGCAGCGCGACGCTCGCTCCCCCGAGGCGCGCCAGCGGCCGCAGCACGGGACGGACGAGGGCGTCGACGAGCGCGACGACGCCGGCGGCGAGCAGCGCCCGCGCCAGCCCCAGGTCCAGGTCGTCCCACAGCGCGGCGGCGATCAGCAGGGCCACGGCCGTCGAGGCGAGCGACGCGACGGCCGAGGACAGGTCGCTCCCGCGGAGACCACGACGGCGTCGCCCGGGCTCGAGCATGGTGCCACCTCCTGGTCCGAGTCCGTCGGGGCACCGTGGCGGTCAGCCCCAGCCTGCCAGGGCACGCATGGTCCGCATCCCGAGCCCGGGACGGCCGTCCGGACCCGCGGGCGCCGCCCACGGCTGTCCGAGGGTTGACACGGCGGTGTGACACGGATCACACTCGAATGGTTGCTTAATCGGTTTAGCACGAGAAGGGTGACGATGGTGCGACGCGTCGGCATCAAGGACGTCGCACTCCACGCAGGGGTGTCCGCGGCCACCGTCTCGCTCGTCCTGAACGGCCGGGCGACGACCCGCATCCCCGCGACCACGCAGGACCGCGTGCGCGACGCCGCGCAGCACCTGGGGTACGCGCCGAACACCCTCGCCCGAGGGCTGCGCACGCGACGCACCCACACGATCGGCTTCCTCTCCGACCGCATCGCCACCACCCCGTACGCGGTGCGCATGATCGAGGCGGCCCAGGACGCGGCCCGCGAGAACGGGCACCTGCTGTTCCTCGTCAGCACGGGCGGCGACGCCACCGCCGAGCAGGACGCCGTGGAGACGCTGCGCGCCCACCAGGTCGACGGCTTCGTCTACGCCTGCATGTGGCACCGGGCCGTCACCGCCCCGCCCTGGATCCCCCGCGGGACCGTCTTCCTCGATGCCCGACCGGTCGAGGGCGGCTTTGCCGCGGTCGTCCCGGACGACCGCGGGGGCGCGGCCGCTGCGGTCCAGGAGCTCGTCGATGCGGGACACGTCCGGATCGCCTACCTCGACATCGACGAGGACCCGCTCCCCCTCGCGTCCGAGCTCCGGCTCGAGGGATACCTCGACGTGCTCACCCGGGCGGGGATCACGCCGGACCCCGCGCTGCACGTCCGGGGCACGTCGGACGCGGCCGGTGGCCGGGAGGCGGCGGACCGCCTGCTCGCCCTGCCCCCGGCCCGGCGCCCGACCGCGCTCTTCTGCTTCAACGACCGGCTGGCCATGGGCGCGTACGCCGCGGCGCGCCACCACGGCCTGGCCGTACCCGCAGACCTGTCGGTCGTCGGCTACGACGACCAGCAGCTCATCGCCGCGGAGCTGGACCCGCCCCTGACCACCGTCGCCCTTCCTCACCACGAGATGGGCCGGTGGGCGGTGGAGGTGCTGCTCGGCGTGCGAGACAGACCCGCGGACGGGGACGGCGTCGTCCTGATGCCGTGCCCGCTCATCCGTCGGGAATCGGTAGGCCCGCCGCCGGCCCGGTGACCGGGCCGACGGCGGGCGTGACACCACCCGAACGGGCGCCGGCCGGCGTCCGTCGAGCGGGGGATCTCGACCTTGCCCGTCGAGGTCCCCATGAAGGGAATCACGATGAGTCGCAAGTCCTTCACGGGGATGCTAGCCATCACCGCCGCCTCGGCCACCGCGCTGGCCGCATGCGGACAGGCAGGCCAGTCCGACGGCGGCGGTGACGGCGACGGCGGCACCACCGAGCTGACCATGTGGACCCACTCGGCCGGGAACCCGGCCGAGCTGGCCATCTACGAGCAGATCATCGGCGACTACAACGAGTCGCAGGACCGGTACGAGGTCGTCGTCGAGTCGTTCCCCCAGGGTGCGTACAACGACGCGGTCGTCGCGGGAGCCGCGGCCGGGGACCTGCCGTGCCTGCTCGACATGGACGGGCCGATCGTGCCCAACTGGGCGTGGGCCGGCTACATCCAGCCGCTCGACCTGGACCCCGCGATCACGGACGCGCTGCTGCCGACGGCGGTGGGTGAGTACCAGGACGAGGTCTACTCGGCGGGCTACTGGGACGCGGCGCTGTCCGTCTTCGCGCGCGGGTCGGTGCTGGAGGAGAACGGGATCCGCGTCCCGACCGTCGAGGAGCCGTGGACGCGGGAGGAGTTCGACGCCGCGCTCACCACGCTCCAGGGCGCGGGCTACGCCACCCCCCTCGACATCGGCGCGGAGGACGCCGGCGAGTGGTGGTCCTACGCCTACTCGCCGATGCTCCAGAGCGCCGGCGGAGACCTCATCGACCGCGAGTCGATGCTCACCGCCGAGGGTGCGCTCAACGGGCCCGAAGCCGTCGAGTTCTTCGAGTGGTTCCAGGGCCTCTTCGAGCGCGGCCTCGCGAGCAACGCCGGGACGATCGGCAACGAGGAGTTCAACAACGACGAGGTCGCCCTGAGCTACACGGGCGTGTGGAACGCGCTGGACTCGCTCGAGACGGTGGGTGAGGACCTGCTCATCCTCCCGCCGCCGGACCTCGGCGAGGGGCCGAAGATCGGCGGAGCGTCCTGGCAGTGGGGCATCTCGGCCGAGTGCGAGGCGAGCGAGGGGGCACGCGAGTACCTCGAGTTCAGCTTCGACCCGCAGTACATCGCCGCCTTCGCGGACGGCCAGGTGGTCATCCCCGCGACGGCCGAGGCCGAGGAGCTCTCCGAGATGTTCGGCGAGGGGGACCCGCTGCAGCCCTTCGTCGAGCTGTCCCAGCAGCTCGCGCTCGAGCGACCGCCCACACCGGCGTACCCGATCATCTCGAGCGTCTTCGAGCGGGCCGGCAAGGACATCATGAACGGCGCCGACGTCCAGGAGACGCTCGACCAGGCCGTCCAGGAGATCGACACCAACATCGAGTCCAACGACGGCTACGGCTTCTGAGCCGACCGTCCTGAACGGCGGTCGGGGCGGCGCGCCCCGGCCGGGCCGTGGCGACCGTGGCCGCGACCCGACGACGCGCCGCCCCGCCGAGCCGCCGGATCGGATGTCACCATGACTCTCCCCGCTCAGCAGATCACCCCGCACGCGCTGCCGGACGAGGCGGTCACCCAGGCGCTCACCGGCCGCAACCGCCGTCGCGCGCGCGCCGCCCGTCAGGGTCACCGCTCGGCCTACTGGATGGTCGCCCCGGCGACCCTCCTGCTCCTCCTCTTCCTGGTCGTGCCCGTGCTGCTCGCCTTCGGGCTCAGCTTCACGAACGCCCGGCTGATCTCGCCCAACCCGCCACGCTTCGTCGGCGGCGACAACTTCGTCCGGGCGTTCACGCAGGACCCGACGTTCCTCCGCTCGCTGGTCAACACCTTCATCTTCGCCGTCGTGGTGGTGCCCGTGCAGTCGGCGCTGGCGCTGGGGATGGCCGTCCTGGTCAACCGCAAGCTCCGTGGCGTGACGCTGTTCCGGATCATCTACTTCATCCCCGTGGTCACGTCGATCGTCGTGATCTCCGTGCTCTGGGAGTTCATGTACCAGCGCGACGGCCTCATCAACGCGCTGCTCTCGCGCGTGAGCGGCGGCGCCCTGGAGGGCGCCGACTGGCTCAACGACACCCGCACCGCACTCGGCGCGATCATCGTGCTCTCCATCTGGCAGGCCGTCGGCTTTCACATGATCATCTGGCTCTCCGGGCTGCAGACGATCCCCGAGGAGCTCTACGAGGCCGCCCGCATGGACGGCGCCAACGGGTGGCAGCAGTTCCGCAGCGTCACGTGGCCCGGCCTGCGCTCGACCATGGTCTTCATCCTCGTGACGATCACGATCCAGGCGCTCGGCCTGTTCGCCCAGATCGACGTCATGACCCAGGGCGGTCCCCTCGACACGACGACGACGCTCGTCTACCACGCGGTGCAGCAGGGCTACCGGCGCCAGGAGACCGGCTACGGCGCGGCGATCTCGTTGATCTTCTTCGTGATCGTGCTCGTCATCGCACTCGTCCAGCGCTGGCTCACCCGGGAGAAGGACTGACATGACCACGCACCGCACGTCGGCCTCACGCCGGCTCCTCAGCTACCTCCCGATGGTCCTGCTGGCCGTCTTCTTCCTCTTCCCGCTCGTGTTCATGCTGGTCTCCAGCCTCAAGCCGGACGCGCAGATCCTCTCCGACATCGACTCGCCGCAGGCCTTCCTGCCGACCGGGGACATCAGCCTGGCGAACTACGCGGGCGTCTTCGAGCGCGTCCCGGTGGCCCGGTTCCTCGCGAACTCGGTCCTCGTGACGGTCCTGATCGTCGGCCTGGGCCTCGTCGTCAACAGCATGGCGGGGTTCGCGCTGTCCCGGCTCGAGTGGAGCGGCCGCAAGCTCGTCCTGATCCTGATCATCGCGACGCTGATCGTGCCCTTCGAGACGATCGCCATCCCGCTCGTCTACTGGGTCTCGAAGCTGCCGACCATCGTGTTCGAGAACGGCCTGCCGATGTACGACTTCGGCTGGCTGAACTCCTACCACGTGCAGATCGTGCCGTTCATCGCCAACGCGTTCTCGATCTTCCTGTTCACGCAGTACTTCTCCACCATCCCGCCGTCCCTCGACGAGGCGGCGCGCATCGACGGCGCCGGCTGGTTCACCATCTACCGGCGGATCATCGTCCCGCTCTCCGGTCCCGCCTTCGCGACCGTCGCGATCCTCACCTTCCTGCCGGCGTGGAACCAGTACCTGTGGCCGCTCATGGTCGTCCAGCAGGAGGAGCTGCGGCCGGTCATGGTGGGGGTGCAGTACTTCTTCCAGATCAACCCGGCCTGGGGCGAGGTGATGGCCTACACCTCGCTCATCACCCTGCCGGTGCTCGTGATGTTCCTCGCCTTCCAGCGGGCGTTCGTCAGCAGCATCGCCTCCAGCGGTGTGAAGGGCTGAGCCGTGGCGCTCCGGCTCCCCGACCACTGGGTGTGGGACAGCTGGCAGACGCACGACGGGGGGTACCACCACCTGTTCTTCCTGCGTGCCAGCCGGGCCCTGCACGACCCGGACCGACGCCACCTGCGTGCGTCGATCGGCCACGCCCGGTCCACGGACCTGCGCACGTGGGAGCTGGTGCCGGACGCGCTCGTCGCGGCCGACTCCCCCGCGTGGGACGACCAGGCCACGTGGACCGGATCGGTGGTCCGGGCGCCGGACGGCTCCTGGCGCCTGTTCTACACGGGCGTGAGCCGGGCCGACGGCGGGGTGGTCCAGCGCATCGGCGCGGCCCGGTCGCAGGACCTGGTGACCTGGCACCGCGTCCCGGGTCCGCTCACCGAGGCCGACGGACGCTGGTACGAGAAGTACGACGGCGAGGCCTGGTTCGACGAGGCGTGGCGGGACCCCTGGGTCCTGGCGGACCCGGACGGCGACGGCTGGCACATGCTCGTCACGGCCCGGGCGCGCGCCGGGCCACCGGCGGGCCGCAGCGTCATCGGGCACGCGACGAGCCCGGACCTGGACACGTGGACCGTGCGGCCGCCGCTGTCGGAACCCGCGGGGTTCGGCCAGCTCGAGGTCCCCCAGGTGGTCGAGGTGGACGGCATGGCGTTCCTGCTCTTCTGCTGCTGGCCCGCGCACATGGCCCCCGAGCGCCGGGCCACCTGGCCGGGCGGCGGGATGTGGTGCGCCCCGGGCAGGAGCCTGCTCGGGCCGTGGGACCTGGACCGTGCGCGGACGTTCGACCACCCCAGCCTCTACGCGGCGCGCCTGGTGCGCGACGGACCGGGCTGGGCGCTGATCGGGTTCCGGGACCTCGAGGACGGGCGGTTCGTGGGCGAGATCACCGACCCGCTCCCGGTGGTGCGCGACGGGGACACGCTCCGGCTCGCCTGACGGCACCGGCGCGCCCGTGCGCCTCCACGCTCGGACCGGTCGCCCGATGCCGTGCCGCGTCGTAGCGTGGCGGTCACGAGCGACCGGCCGAGCGGGAGGCGACGCGCATGAGCACACCCACCGGGGACCGCCGACGACTGGGCTGGGACCTCGTCCTGGGTGTCCTCCTGGTCGCGGTCGGTCTCGTGGTCCTCCTGCACACCCTGATCGCCGCGCAGGTCTCCGTGCGCCTGCTGGCGTGGGCCACGCTCCTCTCGGGCGCGCTCGCGATCGCGGCCGCCCTCGTGCGCATCGGCCGCGGCGGCTTCTGGTCCACGTCGTTGAGCGGCGCGCTGCTCCTGGTCCTCGGGCTCGTGTTCTTCCGGCAGGCGGACGCCAGCGCGTTCACCCTCACCCTGGTCGCGGGCGCGATGTTCCTCGCGATCGGGATCACCCGGCTGATCGCCGCCGTCGAGAACGACGCCTTCCGCTGGGTCCTGGCGCTCGGCGGGCTCCTGTCCACCGTGCTCGGCCTGATCGTGGTCCTCGACCTCGTCGACGCGACCTTCGGCCTGCTCGGCGTGCTGGTCGGGGTGCAGACGCTCGTCGACGGCTTCTGCCTGCTGCTGCTGGGACGGCCCCGCGACCGCCGGCCCCGCGGCGAGCGTCAGGCGGCCGCGGCGTCGCCGCGCGACTGAGCACGACGTCGCGCGGTCACTCGGGCGGTCACTCGGCGGGCCGCCCGGACCGCAGCCCGGCGGTCCAGCGCTCCTCGATGCGGCCGAAGTGCCAGACCGCGAGCGCCACCACCCACGCGACGACGAACAGGCCGACGACGACGTAGCCGACCATGCCGAGGTCGAGCCCACCGACCCACGCGACGGGGCCGCTCGTGATCGCGAGCTTCTCCGCGAAGATCGAGACCACCTCGATCCCCCCGATCAGCAGGGCGACCGCGACGGACAGGCCCGTGATCGCGATGTTGTAGTAGACCTTGCGGACCGGCTTGGAGAACGCCCAGCCGTAGGCGAAGTTCATGAAGCACCCGTCGATGGAGTCGAGCAGGCTCATCCCCGCCGCGAAGAGCACCGGCAGCGTGATGATCGCGTACCAGGGCAGCTCGAACGCCGCCGCACCCCCGGCCAGCACGAGCAGCGAGACCTCGGTCGCGGTGTCGAAGCCCAGGCCGAAGAGCAGCCCGACCGGGTACATGTGCCACGGCTTGGTCACGGCCTTCGTCACGCGCGGCAGCAGGCGGTTGATGACACCGCGGTTGTCGAGCTGACGCTCGAGGGCGGCCTCGTCGTAGACCCCGCGGCGCATCGCGCGGAACACCTGCAGGATCTGCCGCAGCACGACGAGGTTGATGATGCCGATCGCCAGGAGGAACACGGCCGACACCGTGATGCCGATGAGGCCGGTGGTCTGCTGCAGGGCGGAGGAGTCGTCCTCGACCTGCCCGGCGAGCGCCCTGACACCCAGGGCGAGCAGGACGCAGAGCCCGAAGACGATGCTCGAGTGCCCGAGGGAGAACCAGAACCCGACGGAGACCGGCCGCCTGCCCTCCGCCATGAGCTTGCGCGTGGTGTTGTCGATCGCCGCGATGTGGTCGGCGTCGAAAGCGTGCCGCATCCCCAGGGTGTAGGCCGTCAGGCCGAGGCCGACGCCGAAGACCGTGGTCGAGTCGACCCGGTACTGCGCCGGCGCGACGACGAGCAGGAGCAGCCCCCAGCCGATGACGTGGAGCGCGGCCACGACACCGGTCATCGCCCCGATCGAGGCCCACTCCCCCCGCGTGAGGCGCGGGACGCGGCGCTTGGCCTGGGCGGGACGGGACGACGTCGTCATGGCAACCCCCTGGAGTGGTGTGCACCCGCGGGGGCCGGGTACCTGCTAGGCCACGGTAACGCGACTCTGTCGCGGCTGCACCCCTGCCGGCGCTGACCCGTCCGCACTAGGCTGGCGGTGCCGTGGCCACGGGGCCCGGCACCTCGCGCCGGCCGGACGATGAGGTGAGGCATGACGAGCGACGAGGCGACGTCGGGCCACACGCCGGACGATGCGGCGACCACCGTCGCCCGGGTGCGCGCGATGCTCCGCGCCCGCGGCGAGCGCATGACGCGGCCGCGCCGCGCCGTCCTGACGGTGCTGTCGCGAGCCGACGGCCACCTCGGGGCCGAGGAGATCCTCGGCGCCGTCGCGCAGGAGGACCCCACCGTCCACCGCGCGACCGTCTACCGCACCCTCGAGGCGCTCGCCGCGCTCGGCGTCGTCCAGCACGTCCACGTGCGGCGCACGGGGACGGCCTACCACCTGGCCCGCGAGGCCCACCTGCACGCGGAGTGCCAGCGCTGCGGCGTCGTGCAGGACCTGCCCGCCGCTCTGCTGGACGACGTCGCCCGCGTCGTCGACCGAGAGCACGGGTTCGCCCTCGCCGCGACCCATGTGGCGCTGTCCGGCGTCTGCCGCCAGTGCCGCACCGACCCGACGGGCCCGGCGGGTCCCGCCGGTCACCGGTAGGTGGCACCAGGCCGAGCGAGACGACATCGAGCGAGACGACATCGAGACGCTGCGGGGGGTGGTACGAGCGCCGGGCGGGGGGATCAGAGGATCGAGCGGTACAGCTCCTCGATCTCGGCCACGCTCGCCGGACGCGGGTTGCCGCCGGCGCACACGTCGTCGGACGCGGCCTGCGCGAGCGCGGGCAGGTCGGCCTCGGTCGCGCCGACGTCCCGGACGGACCTGGGGTTGCCCAGGTCCGTGGTGAGCGTGGCGACCGCCTCGACCGCCGCCGCGCGCGCGGCCTCGAGCGGCATCGTCGCCGCGTCCTCGACGCCGAACGCCGCCGCGATGTCGCGGTACTTCTCCCCCGTGTGCTCGGCGTTGAACGCCATCACGGGCGCGAGCAGGATCCCGTTGGCCACGCCGTGCGGCGCCTCGTAGAACGCGCCCAGCGGGTGCGCCATCGCGTGCACGAGTCCCAGCCCCACGTTCGAGTAGCCCATGCCCGCGACGTACTGGGCGAGCGCCATGCGCTCGGCGGCCGCGTCGTCGCCGTCGGCGGCCGCGCGCAACGAGGCGGCGATGAGCTGGATGGCCTTGAGGTGGAACAGGTCGGACAGCTCCCACGCGCCCAGGGTCGTGTAGCCCTCGATGGCGTGGGTCAGGGCGTCCAGCCCGGTCGCGACCTTCAGCGCGCGCGGCGCGCCGGCCATCATGTCGGAGTCCACGACGGCCAGGACCGGGATCGCGTGCGGGTCGAAGCAGACGAACTTTCGGCGCCGCTCGGGGTCCGTGATGACGTAGTTGATCGTCGTCTCGGACGCGGTGCCGGCCGTCGTCGGCACCGCGACGATCGGCACGGACGGGTTCGCGGTCGCGGCGCCACCCTCGAGGGACCGCACGTCGGCGAACTCTGGGTTGGCCACGACGATGCCGATTGCCTTGCACGTGTCCTGCGGCGAACCGCCGCCCACGGCGACCAGCACGTCGGCGTGGGACGCCCGGAACGCCGCCACGCCCGCCTGGACGTTGGCGATGGGCGGGTTGGGCAGGACGTCGGAGAAGACCTCGTAGGGGAAGGACGCGGCGTCGAGCAGGTCGGTCACCCGCGCGGTGACCCCCGCGTCGACCAGCGCCCGGTCGCTCACCACCAGGGCCTTGCTGAAGCCCCGGCCCACGAGCTCCCCCGGTATCACCGAGATCGACCCCGCGCCGAAGTGCGCCGTCTGGTTCCAGATCATCCGATGCGCCATCGCACTCGCCCCCTGCCGTCCAGGGTAGGTCGCCGGCAGTCGCACCGCGCGGCGGTGCCGTGCGGGCGTCACGGCCCGCGGGGCGTCAGTGAGCGGCCGTGGCGCCCTTGCGCCGCGGGATGACGTGCATGATCGCGACGACGACCGCCCCCACGACGACGCCGATGAGCGCGGACGCGAGCGTGTTGACGAGCCAGGCCAGGAACCCGCCGATACCGCCGACGTCGTGCACGGCCTCCTCGGCGTGGTGCACGAGGTCGTACAGCGCGTGCCAGCCGAGCTCGTCGACGCCGACGAGCAGGATGTGCCCGCCGACCCAGAGCATCGCCGCGATCCCCACCGTGGAGAGCAGGGCCAGCACCTTGGGCATGCCCTTGACCAGGAGCCGGCCCGCCGTCGCGACGGCGCCCTGGCGGGTCTGCGCGAGCCGCAGGCCGATGTCGTCCATCTTGACGATCAGCGCGACGACGCCGTAGACGAGCGCCGTGATCGCGAGCGCGACGACGACGAGGATCACGGCGCGCGAGACGAACGGCTCGTCCGCCACCTCGTTGAGCGCGATGACCATGATCTCCGCCGACAGGATGAAGTCCGTCTTGATGGCGCCGTTGGTCATCGTCTTCTCGACGTCCTGCCCCTGCAGGGGCGCCGGCACGGCGGCCTTCTTCTCCTTGCCGTGCCCGGTGAGGACCTCGTAGAGCTTCTCCGCCCCCTCGAACGCCAGGTAGGTGCCGCCGAGCATGAGTATGGGAGTGAGGAGCCAGGGCAGGAACTGGCTCAGCAGCAGGATCGCCGGGAGGATGAAGAGCAGCTTGTTGCGCAGCGAGCCGACGGCGATCCGCTTGATCATCGGCAGCTCGCGGTTCGGCGTGAAGCCGGTGACGTAGCGGGGGGTCACCGCCGTGTCGTCGATGACCACGCCGATGGCCTTCGAGCTCGCGCGTCCCGCCGCGGCGGCGACGTCGTCCACCGAGGCGGCGGCGATCTTCGCCAGCGCGGCGATGTCGTCGAGCAGTGCGGCCAGACCACCAGGCATGAGCTCTCCCTCGTTCTCACCGCACGACCGTCGGTCGCGTCTGCGGCGCGCCACCGCAGGTGGCACCCCGGAACGTTAGGCCCTCCCAGGCACCCGCGCGCGCCCGTCTCGCGGTCAGGGCCGGGCGTGTCGCGCCAGCAGCACGTCGCGCGTGAGCTCGAGCTGGCCGTGGTGCTGGGCCAGCTCCTCGACCGCGTGGAGGATCGCGCCGCCGCGCGTCGTGGGCCAGTCGCGGCGCGGCCTACCCGTCGGCAGGGCGAACGGCGCGGTGCCGTCCACGCCGCGCACATCCTCGGCGAGGCGCTCACGGGCGGCCTCCAGCCGCGCCACGAGCTCGTCGACGCGGCCCGCTGCGCGGAACTCGGCGTCCCGGTCGCGCGCGACGTCGCGTCCGGCGACCAGGCGCCCGACCCAGTGGTCGAGCACGCCGAGGCAGTGCGTGGCGATGGCGAACGGCGTGTTCGCTCCGGGCAGGTCCGGCGCGCGGTTGGCGAGGTCGTCCCCGAGGCTCTCGAGGATCTGCGCGATGCCCGCGAGCGCCCGGTCGGCGGCGGTGATCAGGTCGTCGTCGTCGAGGTGCATGGCCCCACCCTGGCACCCCGTCCAATGCCCCCACGTCACCACGCCCCCGGCCCCCGCGGAGCGTCGTGCGGCGACACCCCGGCGTGTCGCGGCACGACGCTCCACTCGGGGGTCGGCGTCCCGGGTCAAGCGGCGCGGTCAGTCGCGGGTCAGCGCAGGACGCCCGCGCCCGCCTCGCGCCGTACGTGCGCCGGGACCGCCGGCGTGGGCTGGACCCGGTCGTGGAGCTCGGGGACCCAGCCGGCGTCCGTGCCGAGCGGCGCCTCCGGGTGGGCGGCGTTGTACCGGGCGAGCGCGTCGACCCACCGGGTGCCGATGCGGGTCCCGACCTCCGTCATGGCGGTGCCGCCGTAGGCGCCGACGACGGTGGCGACGTCGGTCCCGGGCGCGAGGTCGAGGTAGTTGTTCTCGACGTAGAGCTGCGACTCGCGCCCCACACCCCAGAAGTACGTGAAGCCCTCCGCCTTCGTCTGGGTGTACAGGTTGTTGTAGACGTGCACCTGGCCGTACCGCACGCGCGGCGCGCGCTGGCCGACGTCGACGAAGTGGTTGTGGTGCAGCGTCACGCGCAGCGTGCCCCTGTCCTGGGTCCGGCTGTCCGAGGACCCGATGAGCATCGTCTTGTCGTGCTCGCCGAAGACGTTGTAGGAGACCGTCACCAGGTCCGAGCTGTGCGTGATGTCGAGCAGCCCGTCGTGCACCTCGTACGGCCGACCGTGCACGGTCTCCAGCGCCGACGGCGGGACCGCACCCGAGTCGAGCGTGGTGTGGTCGATCCAGACGTGCGTCGAGGTCCAGACCGAGATGTTGTCGTAGCGCGAGTTCCAGTTGCCGGCCGCGGTGTCGCCCGGGTCCCACTCGGGGAAGCAGTCGGTCGAGTCCGAGACGGTCAGGTTCCGGACGATCACGTCGTCGGCGTCGCGGATCCGCAGGTTGGCACCGACGACCCGGGCGTCGTCACCGACACCGACCACGGTGGTCCGGGAGCCGATGTGCTGCTGCGTCTGCGCCGCCTGCACCGCGGCGGCGGCGTCCTGGCGGGCCTGGAGCGCCTCCACCTCGGCGGGCGGCAGCCTCCACTCCCAGGCCTGCGCGTCGAAGGCTGCCACGTACTCGTCCTGGTCGAAGCCGCTCGCCTGCTCGAACGTCTCGCACGTCGCGAGCGTCCCGTCCGGCTGCTCGTACGCGTTCAGCTCGCCGTGGACGTAGACGATCCGGGGCGTCTGGTTGGTCCGGGCGTCGGCGCCCCCGAGAGCGTCGCGGAACTCCTGCCACGTGTCGACGTGGAAGACGTGCTCGTCGCTCGCGGCGGAACCCCCGCTCGTGCCGCCGTCGGCGGCCGCCCAGCCGTCCTGCGCGCCGAGCACCTCGCGGCCGAGGTCGGTCCGGCCCGTGCCGTGACCGTGCCCGCCGCCGTGCGGATGGCCGTTCCCGTGCGGATGGCCGTTGCTCGCCGCCGCCGGCGTGCCCGCCAGCAGCATCGCGACCGTCGCGCCGACGACGACGCCCGTCCGTGCCCTCATCGTGCCTCCCGTGGCGCCCCGTCGACACTGACGGAAAGCGCTCTCCGCACGCTAGGTGAGGCGCGCGACGACGTCAAGGGTGCGCGTCACGCCCAGCCGGAGCCGCTCTCGAGCGGCTCGCACTCGGTCTCGCACCTGCCCGCGCTGCAGGGCCTGCCCTTGGCCGCCGTGCAGATCTCCTCGCTCGGGAACCACATCGTGGCCAGCCAGTGGTCGTCCGACTCGTCGTAGCGGCAGTGGACGTCGGGTTCCGGGTACGCCGACCGGCACGCCTCCTCGGTCGCGAAGGTGGGGTGCCCCTGCGGGCTGCACGCGGTGACGAGGACGAGCACGAGGGCTGCCGTGGCCGGGGCCGCGCGCCGGACCCTCGGACGTCGTCGCACGGCGCCTCCCTGCCCTGCGCGGCCGGTGCGGCCGCCGTCAAGCGTCATGCTCGTCCCCGGGGGACGTGCGCGCGAGCGCCGGACGGCTACGGTCCGCCGTGCGCGAGCGTCGCTCCCTCTCGGTCAGTCCCGATGCCGCAGGGCTCGCCGGCGGCCCTCGAGCGCGACGAGGTCGGCGAACGCCGCGCCGTACGCGTCAGCCTCGGCGACCGGGTCCATCCGCTGCAGGCGCCCGCGGGCGTCGGCGATCTGGCGCGTCAGGCCCAGGTCGACGAGCGCGTCGACGACGCCGCGCACGTAGTCGTCCAGGACCTCGGGGCGGTCCTCGGGCAGCGGCGTGACCGCGAGCTCGGTGACGAGGCCCGCGACGGCTCCCGCGCCCTCCTCGCGGACGCGCTCGACCCAGGCCGACGGGTCCCCGAGCTGCACGGCCGCGGCCAGGCCGCCCGCGGCCCGGATCGCCTCGTGCACCGCACGGAAGGCGGGCACGCTGAACGCCTCCGGGGTGAGCGCGTCGAACGACGCCGCGTCCACGGCCGCCGGGTGCTGGAGCACGGCCTCGAGGGCGTTGCGCTCCACACGGGCCACCGGGTCGGTGCGGTCCGGCGCGATGGGGCGACGCGGCGCCTCGGCCCCGCGCGGCGCCGGCCGCTCCCCCGGGCCAGGCATGGTCGGGTCCGGCCGACCGGGTCGCTGGTCGGCGCGCGCGCCGTCGGAGCGGGCCGCGCGGCCCGCGGCGTTGACCGCCTCGCGCACCGCCTCATGCTCCATGCCCAGCCAGCCGGCCAGCATGCGGGCGTACTCGGGCCGCAGCGCGGCGTCGCGGATGCCGGCGACCACCGGCGCCGACGCGCGCAGCGCGGCCACGCGGCCCTCGACCGTGTTCAGGTCGTGCGCGCGGATCGTGGAGCGGATGACGAACTCGAACAGCGGCTGCCGGCTCGCCACCAGTGCCTTGACCGCCTCGGGCCCGCGCGCGAGCCGCAGGTCGCAGGGGTCCATCCCGCTCGGCTCGACCGCGACGAACGTCTGCGCGTAGAAGCGCTGGTCCTCCGTGAACGCCCGCAGCGCCGCCTTCTGCCCGGCGGCGTCGCCGTCGAACGTGAAGATGATCTCCCCGCCCACCGAGGTGCCGGACGCCAGCTGCACCCCGGCCCCGGCCGCGCTGTCCCCCACCAGGCGCCGGACGACGCGCGCGTGGTCCGGCCCGAACGCCGTGCCGCACGTCGCGACGGCCGTGGGCACGCCGGACAGGTGCGCGGCCATGACGTCGGTGTAGCCCTCGACGACGACGACCTGCTTCGCCTTGGCGATCTCGCGCTTGGCCAGGTCGATCCCGTAGAGGACCTGGGCCTTCTTGTAGAGGGCCGTGTCGGGGCTGTTGAGGTACTTGGGCCCCTGGTCCTCCTCGAGGAGCTTGCGCGCGCCGAAGCCGACGACGTCGCCCGTGACGTCGCGGATGGGCCACACGAGCCGGCCGCGGAACCGGTCGTAGATGCCGCGGCCGCCCTGGCTCATGAGCCCCGACGCGACCAGCTCCGCCTCGGTGAACCCCTTGCCGCGCAGGTGGCGCAGCAGGTGGTCCCAGCCCTGCGGCGCGAAGCCGACGCCGAAGGTCTCGGCCGCCGACCGGTCGAAGCCCCGCTCCGCGAGGAAGGTGCGCCCGACGGCGGCGGCGGGCGTCAGGAGCTGCTCGACGTAGTAGGCCGCCGCGATGCGGTGCGCCTCGAGCAGCCGCTGCCGCCGCCCGGGCTCCTCGCCCGGCCTCGTCGGCCCGCCGTCCTCGTAGCGCAGCTGGATGCCGACCCGCCCGGCGAGGTGCTCGACGGCGTCCGCGAACCCCAGGCCGTCGATCTTCTGCAGGAAGGAGATGACGTCCCCGCCCTCGCCGCAGCCGAAGCAGTGCCACAACCCCACCTGGGGGCGGACGTGGAACGACGGCGAGCGCTCGTCGTGGAAGGGGCACAGGCCCTTCATGGAGCCGACGCCCGCGGACTTCAGCGTGACGTGCTCGCCGACGATCTCCTCGATGTGGGCGCGCTCGCGGACGGCGGCCACGTCCTCCTGCCTGATCCGTCCCGCCACGGCGCGAGTCTAGGTGCTCGGCCGCGAGCGGTCGTACGGCGGCCGGGAGGCCTGGACTCCCGCCGCGGCCCGGAGGACCCTGGACCGTGAGGCATCGTGCACCGGCTCGAGGAGGAGCTCCGATGGTCCAGCACATCCCACCCGGCCAACCGTCCGTGACCGCGAACCTCGTCGTGCGCGACGGGCTCGCGATGCTCGACTTCTACCGGCGGGCCTTCGACGCCGAGATCGTGCTGCGCCTCGTCGCCGACGACGTGCTCATGTACTCGGAGGTGCGGATCGCCGGCACGGTCGTCACGGTGAGCGACGAGATGCCGGAGTTCGGCGTCGTGGCCCCCGACCCGCAGGGCGCCGTCCACGCGTCGTTCACGCTCTGGGTGCCCGACGCCGACGCGACCTTCGCCCGGGCGGTGGCGGCGGGCGCCACGCCCGTGAGCGAGCCGGCCGACCAGTTCCACGGTGACCGCACGGGCGTGCTGCGCGACCCGTCCGGGCACCGCTGGCTCATCGCGACGCACCTCGAGGACATGACCGAGGCCGAGATGGCCGCCCGCATGGCGCAGGTGATGGGACAGTGAGCCCGGGCTGACCGCGTCACCGGCGCTCACGCCGGTACAGCACCCGCGCCCACGCCCAGCCGGCGCCGCCGATGAGCGCGCACCACCCGAGGGCGAGCGCGAGCGTCGTCGCCGGCACCGCGGTGCCGTCCAGGAGGGCGCGCGTCGTCTCGATGATCGGCGTGAAGGGCTGGTACTCGGCGAACCACCGCACCCCCGACGGCATCGTCTCGACCGGGACGAAACCGCTGCCCAGGAACGGCAGCGCCGTGAGGAGCAGCGGGACGTTCGACGCCGTCTCCACCGACCGGGCGCTCAGGCCCAGGGCCACGCACAGCCAGCTCGTCGCGAACCCGACGACCGCCAGGAGGCCGACCAGCCCGAGGACGTCCAGCGGACCCACGGCCGGCCGGTGCCCGAGCGCCATCGCGAGGCCGAGCACCACCACGGCCGCGAGGAGGCCCTGCACGACGGTGCCCAGCACGGGCCCGCCGAGCACCGACCCGGGCGAGATGGCCATGGTCTTGAACCGCGCCATGATGCCGCTCGTGGCGTCCATCGCGGAGGTGATCGCCACGCTCTGCGCTGCCCCGACGACCGCGAAGAGCAGGACGGTCGGGGTGATGTAGTCGAGGTATGCCGCCCGGCCGGCCGCGCCCGGGGTGACGCCCGGCGCCACGCCCGCCCCCAGGGCCCCGCCGAAGACGAACACGAACAGCAGCAGCACGGCCACGGGCCCACCCACGGTGAACGCGGTCAGGCCGGGGTAGCGGACCGCGCGCAGCAGGTTCCGCCGGAGCATGGTCACGGTGTCGGCCCACGGGCGGGCGGCCGCGGTGCGCGGCACGGTGGTGGTGGTGGTCATGATGCCGATCCCCTCGTCGACGTGTCGGTGGGCTCCTGCGCCGGCGGCTCCGTCAGCCGCAGGAAGACGTCGTCGAGCGAGCCGGCGTCGTGCGTGGCCTTGAGCTCGGCGGGGGTGCCCTCGGCGACGATGCGGCCCCGGTCGAGCACGGCGACGCGGTCGGCGAGCCGGTCCGCCTCCTCGAGGTACTGCGTGGTCAGGAGCACCGTGGTGCCCCGGGCCACGAGGGCGCGCACCTCGTCCCACAGGGCGCGCCTGCTGCGGGGGTCCAGGCCGCTGGTCGGCTCGTCGAGGAAGACGACCGCGGGCCTGCCGACGAGCGTCATCGCGAGGTCGAGCCGGCGCCGCATCCCGCCGGACCACGTCGAGACCGGCGCGCGGACGGCATCGCCCAGGCCGAGCCCGGCCGCCAGCGCGTCGGCGCGCTCGCGCCCGGCTCGCCGGCCCAGGTGGTGCAGCGACGCCATGAGCCGCAGGTTCTCCACGCCCGTGAGCAGGTCGTCGACCGCCGACATCTGGCCCGTGACGCCGATGGCGGCGCGCACGGCGCCCGCCTGCGCGACGACGTCGAAGCCTGCGACCCGGGCGGTGCCGGAGTCGAGGCGCAGCAGCGTGGACAGGATGCCCACGGTGGTCGTCTTGCCCGCGCCGTTCGGCCCGAGCAGCGCGGTGATCGTGCCGGCGCGGACGGCGAGGTCGACGCCGTCCAGCACGGGCCGGTCGCCGAACGCCTTGCGCAGGCCCCGCACGTCGATCGCCAGGTCCTCGGTCATGGTGCTCCCCCCTCGATCTGGTCCGTCAGGGACGGCGGACGATGACGTCGCCGTAGCTCGTGCTGGCGCGGATCTCCGCCGTCAGCTCCTCGGCCGCGGGGCCCTCGCCGGGCCGCAGCTCGTTGCGGACGGTCCCGTGCTGCGAGGCGACCTCCAGCCAGGCGGCGGTGCCCTGCGGGACGCCGACCTCGATCGAGCCGTACGACGTCGACAGGGTCGCCGTCCCCTGCTCGACGCGTTCGACGCGGATCCCGCCGTAGGCGGCCGTGGCGGTGACGGTGCCGCGGACGCGCCCGACGACGACCTCCGCGTGCGCCCCGGACACCTCCAGCGAGCCGACGACGGACCCGACGGTCGTGGTGCCGTTGCCGGCGCGGATCGTGCCGTCGCCCACCAGCTCCGCGAGGCGCACCGAGCCGGCGCTCGCCCGGACCGCGACCGGCCCCGTGGCCCGCCGGACGACGACGGCGCCGGCCGAGACCGTGAGCGTGAGGCGGCCCGCCTCCTCGACGCGGGCGTCCCCGGCGGTGACGGTCATCTCGACCGTGCCGAGGCGCCCCTCGGCGTAGAGGCTGCCCGCCCGGCCGCTGAGGTCGGAGCCGGTGGGCAGCTCCACGGTGACGGTCATGCTCCCGCTGCCGAAGGGCACGTACTGCTTCCAGGTCGGCGGGCCGGAGACGGTCACCGCGTCGCCGTCGCGCCCGACGCGCACGTCCTGCGCGCCGCGCACGTCACCGGGCTTGGCCGGGTCGGTCGGCAGGACGGTGACGACGACGTCGTCCCGCTCCCCCGCGACGACGTGCAGGGTGCTTCCGGGCGGCAGGTCCACCACCAGCGGGACGGGCACGTCGGTCGGGAACGTGGGCATGACGACTCCAGGCGGTCGGTCAGCGGGTACGCGGGTGAGGGACGAGGCGAGGGGCTGGCGCGCGGCGCGCGCTCAGCGCACCCAGCCCGTGAGGCGGCTCGCGCCACGCGGCGTCGAGGACGCCTGCTGCGTGGCGGGAGCGGCGGACGACTCGAGGGCGGTGGCGACCGCCCGGACGAGCCACGTGTTGACCGAGATGCCGTCGCGTGCGGCGGCCACCTCGACCTGTGCCTTGAGGTGGTCCGGGAGCCGCAGGGTGGTGCGCGTGGTGGAGCCGGCGTCCGGGGCGTCGCCGTCCGGCGCGGACGCGACGACGGGAGGGGGCGCCGCGGGCACGGTCGCGGCGGGCGGGGTGACGACCAGCTCGGGCGCGCCCCCGCGCAGCCGCACATCGACCGACCCCGGCGCGATCTCGGCGGTGATCTCCCCCGCCGCCGCCGAGAGGACGTCCAGCAGGACGAGGCGCACCGCCGCGTCCAGCGGCGCGGTCAGCCGCTCCGCGAGCCGGCGCGCGTCGTCCCCGCCCGCGCCCGCCGCGACGACCAGGCGGTGCTGGAGGTCGTCGACGTAGGGCGTGAGGTCCATGACGTCATGGTGACACCACTGTGGTGTCACCACAAGACCTCATGACGCCACGGGGTCCAGGTCGCTCGTGAACCGGCGCGGCTTGCGCCCGCCGAAGGCCACTGGCCCGTCGACGACGTCGAGCCGCACGTCGCGGTCGAGCAGGCGCCCGACGGCGGTCGCCGCCGCGCGCGCGGCCGCCTCCCCCGCGGCCGTGCGGCCCGCGGCGGGCAGCGCCCGGAGACGGACGGCACCGTCCGCCGCCTGGTGCAGCTCCCACGCCGCGACGCCGTGGCCCTGGAGCACCTGCGTCGCGTCGACGGACGGCCGCCAGGTGCCGTCGCGGTGGCGGTAGCGCACCGGAGCGCGGCCCTCGAGGCCGTGGATCTCCACGGTGCCGTCGGGCCGGCGGCGCAGGGCGCCCTGGTCGCCGGTGCGGTAGCGCAGCAGCGGCAGGTAGGGGTTCTCGTCGGTGGTCACGGTCAGCTCCCCCGGCACGCCGTCGGCGCACGGCGCACCGCCCGGGTCGAGCGCCTCGACCCACACGTGCCGCGGCAGGACGACGAACGGACCGTCGTCCCGGCGCGTGGCGACGGCCCCCGTCTCGCGCAGCCCGTAGAGGTCGATCAGCGGCGCGTCCCACGTGTCGGCCACCAGCCGCCGGACCGCGGGCGTCAGGTGCGCCGCCCCGCTGACGAGCGCGACGGGGTGCAGGTCGAGCCCCGCGCGCGCGAGCTCGACCAGCCGCAGGAGCGGCAGCGGCGAGGAGCTGAGGACCTGCGGGTCCCAGGCCGCGAGGAACCGCTCCCGGTCGCCCGGCCGACGCCAGGCGCCGTCGTCGAGGTTGACCCGGGCCATCACCGGGACGGGCTCGCCGTCCTCGCGCGGGAAGGCCGTCATGGCGGACGGGTACGTGAACGCGGCCCGCTGGTCGACGACGTTCGCGAGGCCGAGCCGGTCCACCGCGGGGCGCCAGTCGACGCCCGCCTCCGCCAGGAGGCGGTGGATCAGGACGACGTCCCCGGCGACGAAGAGCGGGTGCAGCGGGATCCGCAGCGCGGCGCCCGTCGAGCCGGAGCTCGTGCCCTCCAGGACGCGGTCGAGCGGGACGTCGAGCGGCACGAAGTCGGCGATCCGCCGCCGCAGGTCCTCGCGGTCGACGGGGGCGAGGTCGCGCAGCGGGGTGGTCGGGCCCGAGCGGCCGGCGCGCGCGAGCCGGCGGTACCGCGGCACCTGCTCGTGCGCCCGTGCGACCAGCGCGCTCACCCAGGCGGGCGGGGCGGCGTCGGGCGCCGTCGCCTCGGACGCGGTCACCTCGGACGCGGTCACCTCGGACGCCGTCGGTCGGCGCCACCGCCGCGCCGCCTCGTGGAGGGCCGCGACGTCGGCGGGCAGCAGCCGGTCGCCCGCCCGGTGCACCCACGTGGGTGCGGCGGGGTCGTCGCTCACGGCCGCGAGCCGCGCCGCCCCGGCGGCGTCCAGGGTCGGCCAGCGCTCGGCGTCGTCGAGCGCGAGCGCGGACAGCGGCGCGTACTCGCCGAGCACCGCCTCGGCGCGGACCGGGTCCGGCGGCGGCGCCGCGGCCGGACCGCCGTGGGTCTCGTCGTCCGTCGTCATCACCTGCTCGTCGTCATCGGTGGCTCGTCATCGGTGGCTCGTCATCAGGCTCGTCGTCGTCAGTAGTTGGAGTACTGCGCCGCCGCCTCCTTCGCGCGCTTCTCCGCGAGGGCGCGCGCGAGCTCCTCGGCGCGCCGCACCTCCTCCGCCATCGCCCGCGACGCCACCTCCCGGTAGGCGGTGCTCACCGCCTGCCACCGGTCGGCCGCCTCCTGCTCGCTCTCCCCGGCGGGCAGCAGGTCGCCCGCCGCCAGCGCCGCCCGCGCGGCCTCCTCGCGGCCCGTGTCCTGGTGGACCCACGTGCGCGGGTCCCGGACGTGCGCGAGCTCGCTCACCAGTCTCATGACGACGTGGAGGAACCACCGGGCCGTCCCCCCGCGCTCCGCGGCCGCGGCGGCCACACCGGGGTGCCCGAGCAGCGCCGGGTCGGTCAGCAGCCAGCACGCCACGGCGGCGCCGGCCCGCGTGCGGCGTGGCGCGTCGGGGCCGAAGGTGCGGTCGATCCAGGCCAGCCCGGCGGCGTCCAGCACGGTGCCGTCGACCTGGATCACGACGTCCGCGACGAGGGCCGGGACGCCGACGTGGCGGTCGAGCATGTCCGGCGACGTCAGGGCGAGGCGCTGGGTGAGGGTCGCCAGGGACGGCCCCGGGTGCCGCGTGCGGTCATCGGCCATGCGCACCGCCGCCGTCGGACGCCCAGAGGCGGCGTGCGAAGTCCCGCGCGAAGGCCACGAGCTGCTCCTGGTCGTTGACGATGTGGACGTCGTACCCGGGTGCCACGGCGGCGATCCGGTCGGCGTGGATCTGCTGGGCCTCCAGCACGAGCGTGCCGCCGCCGCCCGCGGCGGCGACCGCGCGGGCCGCGATCCCGGTGCTCGGGTCTGCGGTCGGCTCCGCGCCGCCGCGGAAGATCACCGACGCGGGCGCGACGTCCTCGAACATCGAGACGACGCCCGTGTCCGAGATCACCGCGATGTGGGTGGCGTCGTCATCCGTGCGCGCGCCGCCCCAGGCACGGGCCGGTGCCGGTGCGAGGTGGGTGCGCTCCAGGAGCGGCAGGGGGAACGAGGTGCTGCCACCGAAGTGGGCGACGATCGCGGCCAGCACCGCGTCGGCGTCGCGCGTGAAGCCGTCGGTCCCGGCGACCTGCTGCGGGCCGCTCCAGGTGGTCGCCTGCACGCGCGCTCCCGCCCGCAGGGCGGACAGCGCCAGCACGGCGCCCGCGAGCGCGATCGGGGCGCGCCGGGCGGTCGGGTTCGGCATCGATCCCGACGAGTCGAGGTAGAGGTCCAGGTCGACGACCCGGCGCTCGTCGCGCACCGGGTCCTCCTGGTGCACGTCGCGGCGCACCGTGGTCAGGCCGGGCACGACCACGGGCGAGGCGGTGAGCGTCCCGGTCCAGTCGACGTCGGCCAGGTCGTCGCCGAGCTCCCACGCCTCCAGCCCGCCGAGCAGCTCCTCGCGGGGCGGGTGGGCCGGGCGCGTCGGGAACGGCACGAGGTGCGGCGCGGCGTGCTCGCGGTACCACGCGGCGGCGACCGTCGCCGCGTCGACCGTCATGCCGAGCGCCCGGAGCGCCGCCAGCGCGTCCGCCGGCTCCAGGCTCTGCCCGGTGGCGTCCGAGGAGGAACCGGTGCTCGGCCCGCGGCCCCACGCGCCGTCGGTCTCGTCGCCGTCCTCGTCGTCCCCCTCGTCGTCGTCGTCCTCGCCGTCGCCGCTCGTGCCGACCACCGCGGGGTCGAGCGCCGGGTGCACCACCGGCCGCCCGAGGCCCGTGTCGCCCGCGAGGCCGCCGGGCACCACGTCGCCCGTCTCCGCGTGCGCGCAGGGCACCATCCGGACGTCCGGGTGGTACGACTCGAGCTGCTCGGCGAGCGTCGTGCGGACCAGGGCCCCGAACCCGCCGGCGCCGCCGACCGGGTCCCGCGCGTAGACCCGCACGAGCCGCGCGCACAGGTGCGCCGCGTCCTCGGGGATGTCGCCCGCGGGGTCCGTCAGGGCCCCGCGCGGGGTCTGCCACAGGATCTCGTACGCGCGCCAGACCATCTGGAACAGCCGGTCGTCCGGGGACGGTCGCCCCAGCGCGGCGTACAGGCCCAGCACGTCGAGGCCGGCGCGGCGCTGGAGGCGGTCGTTGATGAGCAGGTCCGCCCACAGGTTGGCGACGGTCCCGACCAGCTGGTCCGCGTCGACCAGGCCGACCCGCACGCGCGCCGCCACGCGGGCCGCCGTGAGCAGGTCGCCGGGCGCGAGCACGTGGTGGCCGACCTCGTGCGCCAGGGCGGCGACCGCGTGGTCCTCGAGGCCCCGCGCCCGCACGTCGGCGAGGCAGATGTGCACCTCGACGTCGGTGCAGGAGAACCAGGCGAACGACCCGGCACCCGGCACCCGCTCCTCGTGCAGCGTCGGCAGGTGCATGCGCGTCGGGCGCCCCCACGCCCCGAGCGCCGCGGGCCACGCCGCGAGCCAGCGCTCCGCCAGCGCGCTCACGCGGCCACCCGCGCGGGCAGGCGGACGACGTCCACGCAGTAGGAGTGCGCCCGGCTCACCAGCGCGACGGCGCCGTCGGTGCCCCCGGGGCAGACCGCACCGCCCGTGACGGTGTCGACCCACGGCACCACGCCCGCCAGCGCCGCGGCCGTGACCCCCGGCGCGGGGACCTCGCCGCCGATCTCACCGGCCCGCACCACGGCGACGCCGTGCACGTCGGCCACCACGAGCCAGCGCTGGCCGTCGGCGTGCACGAGCCAGCCCGGACCACCGCGGCCCTCGTCCAGCCACCCGGCGACGACCGGACGCGTGAGCCACGGGCCGCCCAGCCCGCGGAAGCCGCCGTGGCGGGCGACCACGCCGGGCGCGGCGGGCCGGTCGGGCCACCACCACCGGTCCCGGCGGTGCGGCGCGAGCACGTCGCGCTCGAGCGCGGCGGCGTCCGCCGCGGGCAGGCCGAGCGCGGCGGCCGCCACGGTCGCGGGCAGGTCCACGACGGCGCGCAGCGCGGCGTCGCGGTAGCGCGCGAGCCCGCTGCGCCACGCGGCCACGACGACGGCACCCCGGACGCGCGCCACGAGCGCCGCCGCGTCGCGCGCGCCGTCCCCGCCCGGGAGCTCCGCCAGGGCCGCCGCACGCAGGTGCCCGAGCCACGCGTCCGTGCGGCCGCCACGCTGCACCGCCGGCGCGGCGGCGGCCAGGACTGTCACGACCTCACGGGGCGCCGCGAGCACCCACGGCCCCAGGCCCGCCGCCGCGGTGACCGCCCGGCGCTCCGCCGCCCCGGGCACCCACCGCCCGCGCGCGCACAGCGTCGTCACGACGTCGACGAACGCCTCGACGGCGTCGCCGAGGGCCTCGCCGTCCGCGACGCCCTCGAGCGTGCGCACGAGCCCGACCGCGTCCGCCGTCGCGCTCACGAGCTCGTCGGCGGGCGCGCCCTGCGAGGCAGCGCGCCGCAGGGTCGCGTTGAGCGCGTCGCGGCGCGCGCGCACCGCGGCGCCCGTGGCGGACGCCGGGTCGAGCGGCGCGCTCACCCGCCGCTCCACCGCAGCCAGGCGAGGTAGCCGGAGTAGCGCTGGTGGGCGTACTTCAGGGCGAGCGCGTCGTCGTACACGCTGCCGTAGAGCTTGACCGAGTCCTGCCAGAGCGCGAGCAGGCCCTCGATGCGCGCGGTGCGCCGCAGCACCTCCTGCTCGGTGAGCCCGTGCGTGCCGCGGTCGAGCTCGGCCAGGATCTCCCCGACCGGGTCGTCGGCGTCGAGCTCCTCGGCGTCGTACTGGCGGCACGTGGTGTCGAAGAGGTCGCGGATCCACGAGACCCGGTCCGTGCGCAGCGCCTGGCGCTCGGGGGCGTCGAAGCTCGTGGCCTGGAGGTCGGGCTGGAGCTTGTCGTGCAGGACGAAGGGCAGCACGGCGCGCAGGTCCGCGAGCGTGACCTGCGCGTTCCCGCGGAAGTACGCCATCGCCTTCGCGTACAGGATGAGGGACTGCAGGGCGCGCACGGAGAGCCCGTTGAGCGTCTGCGCGCCGACGTCGGCGAGCCGGTCGCGCCCGGTGTCGGCGACCGAGAGCGTGTGCGGGTCGACGCCCGCGAGCCGCGCGGTGTCCTTGGTCCGGTACTCGAGCTGCCAGGCGGCGTGCTCGAGGACCTCCAGCTGGGAGGCGAAGTACTCGAGCCGGCGGCGGACCGGCGCCGGCAGGTGCACCGCGAGGACCTCGCGGTGCACGCGGTCGTGCTCGTCGGCCGAGAAGACGATCTCGGGCGGCACGTTGTCCTCCGGGCGCACCCCGCGCTCAGCGCGCGTCACCAGGTCGCCGAGGAAGCGGTTGTTGAACGGCAGGGCCTTGACCACGACGTCGATCCGGTCGCGCAGCGCGTCGACGACCTGGAACGTGCCGCCGCCGGCGTCGTCGTTCGCGGTGAGGTACCAGGCCGAGGCGCCGGTCTCGTAGATCTGGTCGAAGACCTCGACGTAGCCGTCCGCGAGCACCGTCAGCAGCGCCGACTGCGTCTTGGTGGGGATGCGGTTGTACTCGTCGACGATCTTGACCCGCATCCCGAGCCAGGTGCGCCACGCGACGTCGATGTCGGCGAGCCGCTCGGCCGCGACGAGGTCGCGCGGCAGCGGCGTGCCGAACAGGTCGCTCACGGTCAGCTGGGGGTGGCCGTGCTGCATCGCGCGCCGGACGTCGCGCACCGGGTACCCGGCGAGCACGCCCATGAGGATCGCGCTCGCCGTCTTGCCGCGACCCGGGCCGCCCACCAGGAGGCACCGGCCCCGGACGGCGAACGTCAGCAGCGGCAGCAGGACGAAGCTCGAGTACGACTGGTCCGTCGGGAGCTCGACGACGGCGCGCGTGTCGCCGATGCGGTAGGCGGTGCGCGGCCGCGCGGGGTCCGCGAACTCGACGTCGTAGTGCGGGCTGATGATGGCGTGGTTGACCAGCCAGAAGTACGCCTGGCGCAGCTTCTCGTCGAGCGGCGCGTCGGGCGCGACGCCCGGACCGCCGACGGTGTCCCCCGCGAACAGCCGCTCGACGTCGAGCTGGGCGTCGGCGCCGGTCGCGCCACCGCTGCCGGGACGCGTGGGCGCCGAGGAGACCCGGTCGATGTCGCGGGTCGCGGCCGGCGCGGTCGGGTCGCTGGTCACGGGCACGGGGGCGTCGGGGCTCAGCACGCCTCGAGTCTGGCACGGATGATCACGGGACGTCCGCGAACGCCTCGGCACCCCGCTGCGGCAGCGGTGCCGACATCGGCCGCGGACGGGCGAGCAGCGGCGCGACGAGCTCGCACGCCGCCGCGAGGCGCTCGGACGGCGACCCGCGCAGCTCGTGCCAGGGCGCTCCCCCGGCCGCCGCCTGCGCCGCGAGCACCTCGCGGAACCGGTCCTGCATCGCGTGGCGCACGTGCTCGCCGTCGCGCATCCCGTCCTGCACGAACGGGATCTCGTCGCCGGTCAGCAGGTACAGGTCCGGGACGCGCCGCTCCGCCAGGTGCTCGACCGACGGCGACCGGGTGCCCGTGTAGCGCTCGTGCCACAGCGTCGTGGCGAGCACGTCGGTGTCGCACACCACGAGCGGGATCGGGGTCGCGGCCGCGGCGTCGTCCTCGCGTCTGGCCTGCTCGCGCGCCACGAGGTCGAACTCGGCCGTGTGCCACGGGGCAGCCAGCCCGCCGGGCCGCTCCGCACTCCACTCGCGGCCGAACTCGAGCACGGGCTCGAGCCCGTGGTGGTGCGCGAGGTCGGCGGCGAGGGTCGTGGTGCCGGTGGACTCCGCGCCGAGGACGACGACGCGTCGCGCGAACCAGGCGCGCACGCCCGCGGGCAGCGCCCACCAGTGGGCCCCCGGGTCGGCCCGCACGGCGCTGCCCGAGACGGGGACGCCCACCCGGCCGGGGTCGACCCGCAGCCACGTGGCGCCCAGGCGGCGCGCCAGCTCCGTGCCGTAGGCGTCGGACGTGAGCACGGCGTCGACCGGCGCGTCGAGCAGGGAGCGCATGAGCGCGACGTGCGCGTCCCACGCGGCCGGGTCCGCGTAGTCGACGGGCGTGTCGTCGAGCGCCGTCACCACGTGGGCGCCGGGCAGCTCGGCCCGGAGCCAGCCGGCCCGCGTCTCGACCGGGACCGACTCCCGGGAGGAGCCGAGCACCTGCACGGTGACCCGGTCGCAGCGGGCCAGCCCGGTGCGGATGAGGTTCAGGTGGCCCGCGTGGACCGGGTAGAACTTGCCGATCACCAGGCCGTGGGCGTACCGCGTCATGCCACCGGGGCCGGATCGGAGGCGGCCACGGACGCCGGGGAGCCCGTGGCGGCGTCACGCTGCGCGCGGCGCCAGCGCCGCAGGCCCTGCAGGCACAGGCCGATGAACAGCACGTACAGCGCCGCGGTGACGTGCAGGCCGAGGCTCACGTACAGGCCCACGAGCAGCACGTCCGTGAGGATCCAGACGTACCAGCTCCCGAGCCACTTGCGGTTCAGCATGAGCTGCGCGACCAGGCTCAGGCCGGTCGTCAGGCCGTCCCAGAACGGCACCGCGGAGTCCGTCCACGTCCCGAGCACCACGGCGAGGACCGCCGTCGCCCCCGCCGCCGCCACGACGGCCACGGGCCAGGCCCAGCGCGGCGTCGGGCGGACCTCCAGGCGTCCGTGGTCCGCCCCGCCGCGGGCCCACCACCACCACCCGAGCGCCCCGAGCACCAGGTAGACGAGCTGGAGCGCGGCGCCGGCGTACAGCCCGCTGCTCACGAAGATCGCGGCGAAGACCACGTTGTTCGCGATGCCGACCGGGAAGGTCCAGATGTTCTCGCGCGCCGCGAGCCAGACGCACGCCGCCCCCGTGACGAAGCCGATGATCTCCAGGATGTCCACCCGGAAACCCTAGGGCCGGCTCCCCCGGTCCGGGCGCACGAGCCGAACGTGCCACTCGGCGGCGCTGACGTCGGTGAGCGACGCGACCTGGTCCACGACCACCCGCAACCGGGCCGCGTCGTCGTCGGCCGCCGCCCAGTCGGCCGCGAACGGCGCCTCGAGCGCGGCAGGCGCGCGCTCGTGGAGCACCTCGACGAGGTCCGCCACGATCTCGCGCTGGCGGCCGTACAGCGGCTCGAGCTCGCGCGGCGCCATGACGAACGTGACCGCGAGGCCCTTGAGCACGAGGATCTCGGCGAGGGTCGGCGCCGGCACCACCAGCTCGGCGTCGTAGCGCGTGAGCGGCCCGCCCCCGTAGACCTCCCGGGTCGCGTCGATCGCGGCGCCGCAGAACCGGCCGATGAGCTGGCTCGTCATGTCCTTGAGCGCCGCGAGGGCCCGGCGGGAGCCGTCGAAGCCCTCGACCCACGTGGCCAGCAGCGGCAGGCGGCGCATCGCGTCGTCGAGGGAGGCCGCGTCGACCGCGTGGCCGTACCAGAGCCGGACCTGGGCGGCGACGCGCGCGCGGACCTCCGGGTCGCGCAGCACCTCGAGCTCGAGGCGGCCGCCGACCACCGCGTCCTCCACGTCGTGGACGGAGTAGGAGATGTCGTCGGCCAGGTCCATGACCTGGGCCTCGAGGCACCGCACGCGGTCGGGCGCGCCCTGGCGGAGCCACGCGAACACCTCGGCGTCGTCGGCGTAGACGCCGAACTTGGCCGACGGCGTCCCGTCCGGCCCGGGCGGCGCGTCGGGCGCCGACCAGGGGTACTTGACCGACGCGTCGAGGCTCGCACGCGTGAGGTTCAGGCCGACCGGCCGGCCGGTGCGGGGGTCGGTGACCTTGGGCTCGAGGCGGGTGAGGAGGCGCAGGGTCTGGGCGTTGCCCTCGAACCCGCCGATGCCGGCGCTCAGCTCCGCGAGCGCCCGCTCCCCGTTGTGACCGAACGGCGGGTGGCCGAGGTCGTGGGCGAGGCACGCCGCGTCCACGACGTCGGGATCGCACCCGAGGGCCTTGCCGAGCTCGCGACCCACCTGCGCGACCTCGAGCGTGTGCGTCAGGCGCGTGCGCACGAAGTCGTCGGTCGACGGGCCGAGCACCTGCGTCTTGGCACCCAGGCGTCGCAGCGCCGAGGAGTGCAGGATGCGTGCCCGGTCGCGCTCGAACGGCGTGCGCTGCTGGGACTTGGGAGCCTCGGGCAGCCATCGGTGCCGGTCCTGGTCCGTGTAGGCCCCGGTGCGGGGGCCGGTGGGGCGGGAGGCGTCGGGCACGCCGTTCACCCTAGCCAGCGCCGTCTCCCGCCGCGGGACCTGCCTCACACCGCGGGCCGGTCGAGGCGCCACACCCCGACGCCCGGCCCCTGCCCCGGCACGAGCAGGCCGTCCCCGCCGCGCCGCAGGTCCGGGCCGTGCAGCGTCGTGGCGCCGGCGCCGAGCCCTTCCGGCAGGACGGCGCCCGACCACGGCGCGCGGGCCACGGCGACGAGGACGCTCTCCTCGGGGGTCTCGCGCAGGTAGAGCACCGCGTCGTCCTCCACCAGCAGCCAGCGCAGCCCGCCGCGGCGCAGTGCCGCGGAGGCCCGGCGCACGGCGATGAGCGAGCGGTAGGTCTCGAAGGTCCGGGAGTGCCAGCGCTCCGGGCGGTCCCACGGCATGGTGACGCGCGCGTGCTCGCCGTTGTCGCCCGTGGCGCCCACCTCGTCCCCCGCGAAGATCATCGGGGTGCCGGGGTAGGTCATGAGCAGCCCGACCGCGACCTCGACCGCGGCGTCGACCTCACCCTCGGGCCGCACCCCCGCCCCCACCGTGGTGCGCAGCCGCGGGGTGTCGTGGGACCCGAGCATGTTCCACTGGTGCGCGGTGACCTGCCACGGGACGAGCGCGTCGAAGTCGCGCATCGCGCCGACCATCGCCCCACCGGGACGCCGCGGCCGCGGCACGGGCAGGCCCAGCATCGGCGCCGTGCTCCCGGGCGGCGTCAGCCACGTCCACACCGGCCGCGTGAAGCCGGTGTAGTTCATCGCCGCGTGCCAGGTGTCACCCGTCAGGTCGCGCGAGGCGTCGTGGAAGTGCTCGCCGACCAGGAGGGCGTCGGGGTTCTGCGCGGCCACGGTGGCGCGGATCGCGCGGGCGACCTCGTGCGTGAGGTCCACGTCGCGGTAGCGGCCGGTCATGTTGGCGACGTCGATGCGCCACCCGTCCAGCGCGAAGGGCTCGCGGAGCCACCGGGCCACCACCGAGTCCTGGCCCCGGACCAGCCGGTCGGCGAGCGCCGGGGCTCGGTGGTCGAGCTTGGGCAGGCTCGCGTGGCCGAGCCACCCCACGTGGCCCGCGTCGGTCCAGTGGTAGAACGAGGCCTCCACCGAGCCCCGGTCCGCGGCGGCCCGCCGGAACCACTCGTGGGCGTCGCCGGTGTGGTTGGTGGTCAGGTCACCCATGACCCGCACCCCGCGCCGGTGTGCCTGGGCCACGAGCGAGGCCAGGGCCTCGTCGCCCCCGAGCAGGGGGTCGACGTGCTCGAAGGTGCTCGCGTCGTAGCGGTGGTTGGACCGGGCCGGGAAGAACGGCGTGAGGTACAGGACGTCCGCGCCGAGCTGCCGCAGGTGGTCCAGCCGCTCCTCGATCCCGCGCAGGTCCCCACCGAAGAGCTGACGCGGCGTGCTCGGGCCCGAGCCCACGGGCTCGTCGTCCCAGTCCGCCGGCTCGGCCCAGTCGGGCAGACCGGAGCCGGCCGGCGCGTCGGCCGACCGCGCGAAGCGGTCGGGGAAGACCTGGTAGACGACGGCGTCGCGGGCCCAGGCCGGCGCCGGGGTGTGCACGGTGAGGCGGAAGTCGGCCGCGTCGGGCACGTCCCGGGCGTGGACCCCCCGGCCGTTGAGCCACCGGTAGCCGCCGGGCTCGTCGAGCAGGAAGCGGTAGGACGTCACCGGGTTGTGCACCTCGACCTCGGCCACGTACCAGCGCTCGCCGCCGGCCGTGACGTCGAGGCGGGCCGGCGTCACGTGCGGCTCGCCGTCGCGCACCGTGCGCAGGTGCACCGCCCGCGTCGGCGCGTCCTGCGGCACGCGCACGCGCACCGGCACCACGTCGCCCAGCCGCGGCGTGGCGTCCGGCACGTGCCGGACGCTCCCGTCGTGGTGGGCGTCCAGGCGCACGGGCCGGGCCGTCCCGCCTGCGGTCATCCCTTGCTCGCGGTCATCCCTTGACGGAGCCCGCCGTGAGCCCACCGACGATGTAGCGCTGCAGGAAGATGAACAGCACCACGACCGGGATCGCGCTGATCACGGCACCGGCGGCGAACAGCCCCCAGTTCGCCGAGAGCAGGTCGGACACCCACTGGTACAGGCCGACCGCGAGCGTCCAGTTCTCCTCGGACTGCAGGATGAGCTTGGCCAGCAGGAAGTCCGAGAACGAGGAGATGAAGGACAGCAGGCCGACGACGGCCAGGATCGGCGCGACCAGCCGCAGCACGATCGTCCAGTAGATCTGTGCGTGCGTGGCGCCGTCGATCTTGGCCGCCTCGTCGAGCTCCTTGGGCACGGTGTTGAAGAAGCCGTACATGAGGAACGTGTTCACCCCGAGCGCGCCGCCCAGGTAGACCATGATCAGCGCGAGCCGCGAGTTGAGGCCCAGGGCCGGCACGACCTCGCCCAGCGAGAGCAGCAGGAGGAACACGGCGACGAAGGCCAGCAGCTGCGGGAACATCTGGATGATGAGCAGCGCCGACAGGCCGACCCGGCGCCCGGTGAACCGGAAGCGCGAGAAGGCGTAGGCGGCCGCCGCCCCCATGAGCACGGTGCCCACGGCCGTCGACGTGGCGACCACGAGCGTGTTGACGACCCAGTTCCAGAACCGCGTGTCGCCCAGGTCGGCGTAGTTCGCGCCGGAGATCGTGCCGAACAGCTCGTTGGAGCCGGTCAGGGTCCCGCCCTCGGCGAGGGACGCCGAGATGACGTAGAGGATCGGGAAGCCCGCGTACACGATGGCGAGCACGGCGACGACGTAGCGCCAGCCCAGCTCGCGCCACCAGCGGCGCGGGCCCATGCGGACCTGCGCGGGGTCGGCGGGCCGGCGGCCGCGGCGGGACGCGGTGGCCGGGGCGGTGGAGGTCAGGTCGGTGGTGGCCATGTCAGTTGATGTCCTCCAGCGCGCGCGTCCTGCGGAAGCTGATCACCGAGATGGTGGCCACGATGACGAAGATGACGATCGACAGGGCGCTCGCCAAGCCGTAGTTCTTGGGCGCCCCGCCGTCCAGGCCGGAGATCGAGTACACCATCGTGATGAGGATGTCGGTGGCCCCGACGGGCACGGAGGCGTCCGGGAACCGCGGCGCCCCCTCGGTGAGCATCTCGATGATGTTGAAGTTGTTGAAGTTGAAGGCGAACGACGAGATGAGCAGCGGCGTCGTCGCGACGAGGACGAGCGGCAGGGTCACCGACCGCCACAGGCGGACCGGCCCCGCGCCGTCGATCTTGGCGGCCTCGACGATGTCACCCGGGATGGACTGCAGGGCGCCGGTGCAGATGAGGAACATGTACGGGAAGCCGACCCACAGCTGCACCCCCATCACCGCCACCTTGGCGAGCCACGGGTCGCCGAGCCAGTTGATGTCGACGCCGCCCAGCAGCACCGTGTTGATGAACCCGTAGTCCCGGTTCAGCATGCCTCGCCACAGCAGGTAGGACATGAAGGCCGGGAACGCGTACGGGAGGATCAGCAGGGCGCGCAGGACGCGGCGGAACTTAATGCGGTCGTCGTTGAGGACCACCGCGAAGAACAGGCCGACGAAGAACGTCAGCGCCACGGAGAGCACCGCGAAGACGAGGGTCCAGACGAGCACCTTGAGGAACGGCGTCGAGTACCGCGTGTCGCCGAACGCCTGCACGAAGTTGTCGAAGCCGACGGTGACCCGCCAGCCCACCGGGAGCTTCGTGCCGTCGGGCGCCTCGAACTGCCCTTCCGCGTTGGGCGCGTACTCGACGCCCGTCGAGGTGTCGATCATGCGGTCGGTGTCCGCGTCGTACTCGAGGCTCGAGCGGTAGACGTAGCCGTTGCGCCCGTCCTGCGTGCGGATCGAGCCGTCCTCGGGGTCGTCGGAGACCGGGACCCGCAGCCCTGTCACGTCGCGCTGGCGTTCGAGCACCTGCTGGCGGGTGAGGATCGTCCAGCCCGGCACGTCGGTCACCGTGCCGTCGTCCACGACGCCGTCGTCGACGTCGTGGAGGGGGTCCTCCGCCGTGCCGACGCGGACCTCGCCGTCGACGTCGAGCGCGAAGCCGAGCTCGCCACCGCCGAGCGGCCCGGAGCGCTCGACCACCACCAGCGGGTAGGCGGAGGTGCCCTCGACGCGCTTCTCGTTCTGCACCAGGAGGGCCTCGATGGCCTGGTCCTTGGTCGCGTTGTGCCCGTCGCCGTAGTTCGTGAAGGCCACGTACCCCGTGTAGGCGACGACGAAGATCTGGTACACGAGCAGGAAGGCCAGGCCAGGGAGCAGGTACTTCAGCGGCACCGCGCGCTTGGTGAAGTACACCCAGTTCGTGACCGCGAGCAGCACCACGGTGGCCCAGAGGATCGCCTGGTTCCCCTCCGCGATCGCCGCCATGACGATGTAGACGCCGATCGCGTCGATCAGGGCGACCAGGACGAGCTTGACGAAGAACCCGCGCGAGAAGGTCCGCGCGTGGGACGAGCGTCCAGCCCGCGCGGCGGCTCCTTCCTCGACGGGCGGCGGGGCGATCGGGGCCTGCGGAGTGCTCATCGGATCTCCTGAGGTGGCGAGGCGTCGCTGCGTCGCGGCCGTCGTGACTGTCGCTGGTGGAACGCCGGGCCCGGGAGTACCGCTCCCGGGCCCGGCGTGACGAGGTCCGTCAGGAGGCGGCGTCGATGGCGGCCTGGATGTCCGTCACCATCTTCTCCCAGCCGGCGACCGGCTCGATGGAGCCGCTGATGATCCCGGCCTCGGTGGCGCCCCAGAAGCTCCACACGGCACCCATCTCGGGCAGTGCGGGCGACGGGAGGGCGTCCTCGGCGACGACGCGGAAGCCCGCGGTCAGCGGGTCCTCGGAGGCGACGTCGGCCGCGGCCGTCAGCGCCGGCAGGCGGTTGCCGGCCTCGTACAGCGCGACCTGGGCCTCCTCGGTGGCCATGTAGCCGGTGAGGAAGTCGCTCGCGATGAGCTGGTTGTCGCTCTGCGCGTTGACGTAGAACCCGGGCACGCCCGAGAACGGCCGCGCGGGCTCGCCGCCGGCGCTCGGGATCGGGTCGACCGCGAGGTCCATGCCCTCGAACGTCGACAGCATCCAGGGGCCACCCAGGATGTAGGGCGACTCCCCGTTCTTGAACGCCTCGACGGCGATGTCGTAGGTCATCGAGGTGCTCAGCACGCCGGCGTCGGCCTGCGCCTTGAGCCACTGCGCGAACGCGGTGCCGGGCTCGCCGCCGAGCTCGAGCTCGGGCAGGTAGGCGCCCTCCGCGTCCTGGGCGAAGACCTCCGCCCCGAACGAGGTCTGGAACGGGTACATCGTGTACGGGTCGCCGTCCTCGCCCACCTGCACGAGGAACGGGTACGTCGTGCCCGCGGCACGGCCCTGGGCGATCATCTCGTCGAAGGTGGCGGGCGTGGAGTCCGCGAGCGCCGTGTTGCGGATGATCGCGATGTTCTCGATCGCGTAGGGAAGGCCGTAGATCTGGCCGTCGTAGGTCCACGCCTCGATGGCGATCTCCTCGAAGTCGCCCGCGAGGTCACCCAGCTCGACCGGGGCGACCACGCCGTTGGTCGTGAACTCGCCGAGCCAGTCCGAGGCGCCGACCGTGAGGTCCGGGCCCTCGCCCGTCGGCACCTGCGCGAGGAAGTCCGCGCGGATGTCGTCGAAGTTCTTCAGCACGGTCTCGACCGTCGTGCCGGTCTCCTCCTCGAACGCCGCCGCGGCGGACTCGACGGCCGCCTGCCGGGTCTCGTCGACCCAGACGGTCAGGGTGCCGCCCTCTCCGGCACCGCCGGTCTCCTCGGTGGCAGCGCCGGTGTCCTCGGTGTCCGTGTCGCCCCCGCCGCAGGCGGCCAGGGTCAGGGCGGCGCCGAGGGCAGCCGCGACGAGTGGGATGCTCCGTCGCATCGTGTTCTCCAGTGGTTCGTGTTTCTCGCCGCCGGGCCGTGCCGCGTCGACTCTGATACGGCGACGCTAACGCCGCGGATAGCGCGCTGCAAATCGTTGCGGTAACTTTCAGGTCACGTCGTTGCAGACCGAACCCGAGGGGAGGACAGGTGTCCTCTACGCTGCCGACCGTGCGCACCAGGCTGAAGGACCTCGCCGACCAGGCGGGCGTCAGCACGGCCACCGTGTCCCGCGTCCTGAACGGCAAGGCCGGCGTCGCCGCCGACACCCGCAAGGCCGTCCTCGCCGCGCTGGACGTGCTCGGCTACGACCGTCCCGAGAAGCTCCGGACCCGCTCCGAGGGGCTGGTCGGGCTCATCGTCCCGGAGCTCGACAACCCCGTCTTCCCCGCCCTCGCGCAGGCGATCGAGACCATGCTCTCCGAGCGGGGCTACACCCCGTTGCTGTGCACCCAGTCCCCCGGCGGCACCACGGAGGACGAGTACGTCGAGATGCTGCTCGAGCACGGCGTCGACGGCATCGTCTTCGTCTCGGGCCGCCACGCCGACATGGCCGCGGGCCGTGACCGCTACCACCGCCTGCGCAGCCGCGGGGTGCCGATCGTGCTGGTCAACGGCTTCGCGCGCGGCGTCGACGCCCTGGCCGTCTCCACCGACGACGTCGTCGCCGTCGAGCTCTCGCTGCGCCACCTCGCCTCCCTGGGCCACACCCGCATCGGTCTCGCGATCGGCCCGGACCGGTACATCCCGGCGCACCGCAAGGTCGCGGCGTTCACGGCGGCCCTGCAGCGCCGCGACCCGGCGGCCGACCCGGCCGAGCACGTGGTCAGCACGCTCTTCACCGTCGAGGGCGGGCAGGCCGCGGGCGGCGAGCTCATCGACAGCGGCCACACGGCCCTGATCTGCGGGTCCGACCTCATGGCCCTCGGCGCCATCCGCGCCGCCCGCTCGCGCGGGCTCCGCGTGCCCGAGGACGTCTCCGTCGTCGGCTTCGACGACTCCCCGCTCATCGCCTTCACCGACCCGCCGCTGACCACCGTGCGCCAGCCGGTGGAGCGGATGGGCAAGGCCGCCGTCAGCGCCCTGCTCTCCGAGATCTCCGGCACCCGTGTCCCCCGCACCGAGCTGCTCTTCCACCCCGAGCTCATCGTGCGTGGCTCGACGGGTCCGGTCGCCGCCGCCGCGATGGTGGCGGCGCGCGTCCCGGCCGTCGACGCGACCGCCGTCGCCAACTGACGCCCCCGGCGTCCCGACGCCGCGTCCCCCGCATCCACCGACACCACCGGGAAGCTCATGTCCTTCGCCACGTCCGTCACGCCCGCGCCCGTCGACACCCCGACCCCCCGCCGCGAGGCCGGTGAGTGGTGGCGCACGGCGGTGATCTACCAGGTCTACCCGCGCTCCTTCGCCGACGCGTCGGGCGACGGCATCGGCGACCTGCCGGGCATCACCTCCCGCCTGCCGCACCTGGCCGAGCTCGGTGTCGACGCGATCTGGCTCTCGCCGTTCTACCGCTCGCCCCAGCACGACGCCGGCTACGACGTCGCCGACTACCGCGACGTGGACCCGCTGTTCGGCACGCTGGACGACATCGACGCGCTGATCGAGCGCGCCCACGACCTCGGCATCCGGGTGATCATCGACCTGGTCCCGAACCACACGTCCAGCGAGCACGCGTGGTTCCGGGCCGCCCGCGCGGCCGCGCCGGGCAGCCCCGAGCGCGCACGGTACGTGTTCCGCGACGGGCGTGGCCCGGGCGGGGACGAGCCGCCCAACAACTGGACCTCCGTCTTCGGCGGCAGCGCGTGGACGCGCGTCACCGAGCCCGACGGCACGCCGGGCCAGTGGTACCTGCACCTGTTCGACACGACGCAGCCGGACCTGGACTGGACCAACCCCGAGGTGCGCGACGAGTTCCGCTCGGTGCTGCGCTTCTGGCTGGACCGCGGCGTCGACGGCTTCCGCGTGGACGTCGCCCACGGCATGGTCAAGGCCGAGGGCCTGCCGGACTGGTCCGGCACGTCCGCCATGATCGACGGTGCGCACGAGGGCGAGGTGGGCGCCGAGGACGGCTCGACCGGCGCCGGCAACCGCGGCCCGATGTGGGACCAGGAGGGCGTGCACGAGATCTACCGCGACTGGCACCAGGTCCTGGCCGAGTACGACGGCGACCGCTGCCTGGTGGCCGAGGCGTGGGTCGAGCCGCTGAGCCGCCTGGCCCGCTACGTCCGCCCGGACGAGATGCACCAGGCGTTCAACTTCGCCTTCCTCACGGCCCGGTGGGACGCGCCCGCGCTGCGGGACGTGGTCACGGCGTCGCTCGCGGCCAACGAGGCCGTCGGCGCGCCCACGACGTGGGTCCTGTCGAACCACGACGTCGTCCGGCACGCCTCGCGCCTCGGCCTGGCCGTCCCGGGCTCCAAGCCCAACGGCATCGGCGAGGGCGATCCGCAGCCGGACGAGGAGCTGGGCCTGCGCCGCGCCCGGGCCGCGACGCTCCTCATGCTGGGGCTGCCCGGGTCGGCGTACCTCTACCAGGGCGAGGAGCTCGGCCTGCCCGAGCACACCAGCCTGGACGACGACGAGCGCGAGGACCCGACGTGGTGGCGCTCGCAGTACACCGAGCGCGGCCGCGACGGTTGCCGGGTGCCGCTGCCCTGGAGCGCGGACGCGCCGGGGTTCGGCTTCTCCCCCACCGGCCGCACGTGGCTCAGCCAGCCGGCGTCGTTCGCGCGGTACGCCGCCGACGTCCAGCGGGGCGTCGCGGGGTCGACGTACGAGACCTACCGCGTCGCGCTGCGCCTGCGGCGCGAGCACGGGCTCGGCCACGGCACGCTGACCTGGGCCGAGGGCCTGGGCGACCCGGCGGAGGTCGTCGCCTTCCACAACGACGACGTCCTCGTCGTGGCGAACCTCGGCGAGCGGGAGGTCGCCCTGCCCGAGGGGTACGGCGTGCTCCACGCGTCCGTCACGATCGCGCAGGGCGCGACGGTCGTGCCCGGCGACGCGACGGTCTGGGCGCGCCGGGCCTGAGCCGCCTCGGCGCGGGGTGGGTCAGGCCAGCCCGGCGACCCACCCCTCGCCGACGACGAGCACCCGCCCGTCCAGCGGTCCCACGACGTGCCTCGTGCCCTCGGGCAGCGGCGCGCGCCAGGCCGGCGACCCGGTCCGCACGTCGTGAGCGACGAGCGCGTCGCGTCCCTCCTCGCGGTGGTGCAGCAGCACGAGCGTGCCGTCCGTCAGGGCCGGTGCGTGCGCCTCGTCGCCCAGGGGCCCGACCTGCCAGGCCACCGCGCCGGTGCGGACGTCCACCGCCGTGGCGGTCCCGGCCTCGACGAGCACGGCGCGGCCGGCGACCGTCACGGGGACCCGCGTCCTCCGCGAGCCCGGTGCCTGCCACAGCACGGCGCCCGTCGCGACGTCGACGGCGCCGACGGTGGTCCCGGACGTCGCGACCAGCAGCGTCCCGGGCTCGGACCGGTCACGCAGGCCCGTGCGCAGCGCGGGGCCCGGGAGCACGGTGCGCGTGCCGTCGGCCAGGACGACGCTCCCCGAGCCGCCCGGGAACGTCGCGCTCCGCGCGTGCCGCCACACCAGGCGCGCCCCGTCCGGGAGGTCGTGCTGCTCCACCGCGGAGGTCGCCGCGTCGAGCTGCTCGACGTCGGCCGGGCGCCCGTCCCGCAGGTCGTAGGCCACGGTCTCGTCGAGACCGGCGACGACGACCGTCCCGTCGCGCCACCCGACGTGCCGCAGACCCGCCGCGACGTCGCGCCCGACCACCAGCCGCCAGCGCACCGCGCCGGTTCCCGGGTCCCACCGGGTCACGTGCAGCCGGACGTCGTCGGCGTCGGTCACCAGGACGAGGTCGCCGTCGAGCACGTCGCTGGCGACCAGGACGCCCGCGACCGTGAGCGCGCGCCCCTCGACGCCCGTCGCGCCGTCCACGCTGGTCACGGTCGTGCTGGCCGCCGCGGACGCGGCCTCGCGCAGCGCGGGCGGGGCGATGTCCCGCCCGCCCGTGCGGCCCGAGCGCACGCAGACCACGTCGGGGCCGGACGGGGCGCCGACCTCGGGCCCCTGCCGTCCGACGGCCGGCATCGAGCGCCCGGCCAGGTCGGCGAGCGGCCGGCAGCTCCCGCTGCGCCCGTCGGGCGACGGGCGCGTCCAGAGCAGCTCGCCGTCGCGGGCGTCCACCGCGGTGGTCGCGTCGCCGTCCGCGATGAGCACCACGTCACCCGCCTGGCCGACGACGCGGTCGCCGTCGACCCGCCACCGCTCGGCGAGGGCGCCGTCCAGCGGTGCCATGACGCCGGGCACGCCGGAGAGCGACGCCGCGAGCGCGCGGTCCCGCTCGGACTCGCGCTCCGAGACCAGCACCGTGGTCACCACGAGCAGGGCGACCGCACCCGCGCCCAGGAGCCGGCGCCTGCCGCGCACCGCGCCGGCGCGCCCGCCGGGCACGCCGCGCACCGCGCCGGCGCGCCCGCCGGGCACCGGGCGGCCCGCGGCCCGCGCGGGGCGCGCGACCTCCCGGTCGGCGTCCTCGAGCTCGACGTCGACGAGGTCACGCGGGCGGTCGGGCCCGTGCGGCCGGCCCATCCGGTGAGCGTAGACCCGACCCCCGGGTCAGCCGCCGGAGACGCTCAGCTCGGCCTCCTGCAGCGAGCGCCGGAACGCGTCGCTGAGGTCGCGGGAGTCGAGCCAGCCCTCCGGCAGGTGCGGACGCTTCGGCGAGCCGGCGCGGCCGCGCTGCCCCTCCGCGCCGACGCCGGGATACGGCTGGTCGAGGTCGAGGCGCCCGAGGAGCTCGTCGAGGTGGGTCAGGGACTCGACCAGGGCCAGCTCGGCGCGCAGGGGCCCGCCGACCGCGTACCCCTTGAGGTACCAGGCCATGTGCTTGCGCAGCTCGCGCAGCGCCTTGGACTCGTCACCGAACTCCTCGACCATGAGCTCGGCGTGCCGCCGCACGACGCCGGCGACCTCCCGCAGGCCGGGCCGGACGCGGACGTCGGACCCGCGCATCGCGGCGGCGAGGTCGGCGAACAGCCACGGCCGACCCTGGCAGCCACGCCCCACGACGACGCCGTCGCACCCGGTCTCGCGCATCATCGTCAGCGCGTCCTCAGCGGACCAGATGTCGCCGTTGCCGAGCACCGGGATGTCCGTGACCGCCTCCTTGAGGCGCGCGATCGCGGACCAGTCGGCGGTGCCGGAGTAGTAGTCGGCGGCCGTGCGCGCGTGCAGGGCGACGGCTGCGACGCCGGCGTCCTGGGCCGTGAGGCCGGCCTCGAGGTACGTCAGGTGGTCCTCGTCGATGCCCTTGCGCATCTTGACCGTCACGGGCACGCCGTGCGGCGCCGCGGCGCCGACGGCGGCCCGGACGATCGCCGCGAACAGGTCCCGCTTCCACGGCAGCACCGCGCCGCCGCCGCGCCGGGTCACCTTCGGGACCGGGCAGCCGAAGTTGAGGTCGACGTGGTCGGCGCGGTCCTCCTCGACGAGCATCCGGACCGCCGCGCCGACCGTCGTCGGCTCGACGCCGTACACCTGGACCGAGCGGGGGCGCTCGTCCGGGTCGTGGCGGATGATCCGCAGCGACTCGGGCGTGCGCTCGACCAGGGCCCGCGAGGTGACCATCTCCGCGACGTACAGCCCGGCGCCGTGCTCACGGCACAGCCGCCGGAACGCGCGGTTCGTCACCCCGGCCATGGGCGCGAGGACGACCGGGACGTCGACAGTGATCGGTCCGATGCGCAGCGGCCGGACCCCCGGCACGGCCCCGAGGGGCGGGCCGGGGGTCGCGGATCCGCTCGGCACGCTCACGACGCCCCCGTCAGCTGCCCAGCAGCTGCGGCGCGAGGTACGCCGAGACCTTGTCGAGGCTGACGCGCTCCTGCGCCATCGTGTCGCGCGAGCGGATGGTCACGGCCTGGTCCTGCAGCGAGTCGAAGTCGACGGTGATGCAGAACGGCGTGCCGATCTCGTCCTGGCGGCGGTAGCGGCGGCCGATCGCCCCGGCGTCGTCGAAGTCGACGTTCCAGGCCGCGCGCAGCTCGGTCGCCAGCGCCTTCGCGACGGGCGAGAGGTCCTCGTGGCGCGAGAGCGGCAGGACCGCGGCCTTGACCGGGGCGAGCCGCGGGTCCAGGCGCAGGACCGTGCGCTTGTCGACGCCACCCTTGGCGTTGGGCGCCTCGTCCTCGGCGTACGCCTCGACGAGGAACGCCATGAGGGACCGCGTCAGGCCGGCCGCGGGCTCGATGACGTACGGCACCCAGCGCTCGTTCTTGGTCTGGTCGAAGTACGAGAGGTCCTGGCCGGAGTGCTCGGAGTGCGTTCGCAGGTCGAAGTCCGTGCGGTTCGCGATGCCCTCGAGCTCGCCCCACTCGCTGCCCTGGAAGCCGAACCGGTACTCGATGTCCACGGTGCGGGTCGAGTAGTGGGAGAGCTTCTCCTTCGGGTGCTCGTAGAGCCGCAGGTTGTCGCGCGAGATGCCCAGGCCGACGTACCAGTCCGTCCGGGTGTCGATCCAGTACTGGTGCCACTCGGCGTCGGTGCCGGGCTCGACGAAGAACTCCATCTCCATCTGCTCGAACTCGCGCGTGCGGAAGATGAAGTTGCCCGGCGTGATCTCGTTGCGGAACGACTTGCCGATCTGGCCGATGCCGAACGGCGGCTTCTTGCGCGACGTCGTCATGACGTTGGCGAAGTTCACGAAGATGCCCTGGGCGGTCTCGGGCCGCAGGTAGTGCAGGCCGGACTCGTCCTCGACGGGGCCGAGGTAGGTCTTGAGCATCATGTTGAAGTCGCGCGGCTCGGTCCACCTGCCGCGCGTGCCGCAGCTCGGGCACGCGATGTCGGCCAGGCCGTTCTCGGCGGCGCGGCCCTTCTTCTCCTCGAACTCCTCGAGCATCTGGTCCTCGCGGAACCGCTTGTGGCACGAGAGGCACTCGGTGAGCGGGTCCGTGAAGACGCCGACGTGGCCGGACGCGACCCAGACCTGACGCGGCAGGATCACCGAGGAGTCCAGGCCGACGATGTCCTCGCGGCTGGTGACCATGGCCCGCCACCACTGCTTCTTGATGTTCTCCTTGAGCTCGACGCCCAGGGGCCCGTAGTCCCAGGCCGACCGCGTACCGCCGTAGATCTCTCCGGCCGGGAAGACGAAGCCGCGCCGCTTGGCGAGGTTCGTGACGGCGTCGAGGCGGGACGTGGGTGCCACATCAGCTCCAGGATTCAGCGGGTCCGTGCTGTGCTCGCGCACGGCGTGCGCGTGCGGGCACGGACGTCGTCGGGTGCACGCCACGGCCGACGGCCGGGCGCTCCCCAGGTTACCGGCGTCGCCCCCACCGCGGCACCGAATCGGCCGGTAGGCGCGTGCGGCCCACCCCGGACCGCGGCGCACCCGCGCGTTTGACAACCGTTCTCAGTCGTCTTGAGAATGGTTGTCATGTCCTCTCGTCGCCCCGCCGCGCTCGCCGCGGCCGCCGCGCTCCTGCTCGGCGGGTGCGCCGGGCCGCAGGCCGAGGACGACCGCGTCCTCGTGCTCGCCTCGATCTACCCGCTCCAGTACGTCGCGGAGCGGGTCGGCGGCGACCACGTGCGCGTCGAGCCGCTGACGCCGCCCGGTGCCGAGCCCCACGACCTGGAGCTCTCACCCCGGCAGGTCCGCGCCGTCGGGGAGGCCGACGTCGTCGTCCTGCTGGGCGGCTTCCAGGCGGCCGTCGACGAGGCCGTGGAGGCACGCGACCCGGAGCACGTGGTCGACGCGGCCGACGTCCCGCAGATCGCGGCACACGCCGCGCAGCACGACGAGGACGACCACGGCGAGGACCACGGCGACGACGGTCACGCGCACGACGGCGCCGACCCGCACTTCTGGCTCGACCCCACCCTGCTCGCCGCCGTCGCGGGCGACGTCGCACAGGCCCTGGCCGACGCCGATCCCGAGCACGCCGCCGACTACGAGGACGCGGCGGCCGCGCTCGAGGCCGACCTCCTCGACCTGGACGCCGAGCTCGCCGAGGGCCTGGCGTCCTGCGAGCGCGACGTGATCGTCACCTCCCACGCCGCGTTCGGCTACCTCGCGGAGCGCTACGGCCTCGAGCAGGTCGGGATCTCCGGCCTCGACCCGGAGGCGGAGCCGTCGCCCGCGCGCCTGCGCGAGGTCCGCGAGCTCGCCCAGGAGCACGACGTCACGACCGTCTTCACCGAGACGCTCGTGAGCCCGGACGTCGCCGAGGCGCTCGCGGGCGACCTGGGCGTCCAGACCGCGGTGCTCGACCCGATCGAGAGCCAGGCCGACCAGGACACGGACTACCGTGGCGCCATGGAGCGCAACCTGCAGGTCCTGCGGGAGGCGCTCGCGTGCGCCTGACCCCGCGACCCCGCCCCGTCGGGTGCGAGGCCCGCCGATGAGCGCCGCGGTCCGCGCGACGGGCGTGCACGTGACCCTCGGCGGCGCGCCGATCATCCACCACGTCGACCTCACGGTCGAGGACGGTGAGGTCGTCGGCCTGCTCGGCGCCAACGGGTCCGGCAAGTCCACGCTCGTCAAGGCGCTCGTCGGCGTGGTGCCGGTCGACCGCGGGCGCATCGAGCTCCTCGGCCGGCCCCTCGGCCGCGGCGTCGAGTGGGAGCGCATCGGGTACGTCCCGCAGCGGGTCTCGGCCGCGACCGGCGTCCCGGCCACCGCGGCGGAGGTCGTGACGTCCGGCACGCTGCACGCCCGCCGCCTGCGCCCGCCGCGGGACGCGCACCGGCGCGCGCTGGAGGCACTGGACCAGGTCGGCCTCGCCGCCGTCGCGGAGCGGCCGGTGCGCGAGCTCTCGGGCGGCCAGCAGCAGCGCGTGCTCATCGCGCGCGCCCTCGTGCGCCGCCCGGACCTGCTGCTGCTCGACGAGCCCGTCGCGGGCGTGGACCTGCCGAGCCAGCGCGCCTTCGCCGCCGCGCTCACGGCCCTCGCCGCGGCCGGCACGACCGTCCTGGTGGTGCTGCACGAGCTCGGCGCCCTCGCACCGCTCGTCCGGCGCGCCGTCGTGCTGCGGCACGGCTCCGTCGTGCACGACGGCGCACCGCCCGCCCCGTCGGCCGAGCACGCCGGCGCGGACCACGACCACGTGCACCCGCACGGGACGCCGGAGGACCTCGCCGTGGGGATCGCACCGAGGGTGGGGTGGGACCAGTGACCGCCTGGAGCGAGCTCGTGTCCCTGGTGACCGACCCGCTGATGCAGCGCGCCCTGCTGGCCGCGCTCCTGGTCGGCGTCACGGCACCCGTCATCGGCACCTACCTCGTGCAGCGCAAGCTCGCGCTGCTCGGCGACGGCATCGGCCACGTCGCCCTCACCGGCGTCGCCCTCGGCTGGCTCGTGGGCTCGCTCACGGGCCTCGCGCCCGACTCGCTCGCGATCCCGGGCGCCGTCGTCGCCGCGCTCGTCGGCGCGATCCTCATCGAGCTGGTCCGCGAGCGTGGCCGCACGACGGGCGACGTGGCCCTCGCGCTCCTCTTCTACGGCGGCATCGCCGGCGGCGTGCTGCTCATCTCCCAGGCCGGGGGCACGAGCGCCAACCTCATGGGGTACCTGTTCGGCTCCATCTCGACGGTCTCCTGGGCCGACCTCGGCCTGACCGTCGTCCTGACCGTGCTGGTGCTGGTCATCGGCGTCGGGCTGCGGACCGCCCTGTTCGCGGTGAGCCACGACGAGGAGTTCGCGCGCGCGGCGGGCCTGCCCGTGCGGGCGCTCAACCTCGCGATCGCCGTCATCGCGGCGCTCACGGTGACGCTCGCGATGCGCGTCGTCGGGCTGCTGCTCGTCAGCGCGCTGATGATCGTCCCGGTCGCGGTCGCGCAGCTCGTCACCGCGTCCTTCCGGCGCACGATGACGCTCGCCATGGTCATCGGCGCCGTGGTCTGCGTCGGCGGCCTGGCCATCACCTACTGGAACGACGTGTCCCCCGGCGCCACGATCGTCGTCCTCGCGATCGGGCTCTACGCCGCGACGTCGATCGCGCGTCCGGCGCTCGCGCGCCTGCGCGGCGGCGACACGCGCGCCGCTCACGACCCCCACCCCGTCCAGGACGACGACGTCCAGCTCACCCTGGGAGGTGGCCGCTGATGCAGCGGATGACCCGCCAGCG
Source organism: Actinotalea sp. JY-7876 (assembly GCF_014042015.1). Lineage (NCBI taxonomy): Bacteria > Bacillati > Actinomycetota > Actinomycetes > Micrococcales > Cellulomonadaceae > Actinotalea > Actinotalea sp. JY-7876. Next base: position 2,168,052 of record NZ_CP059493.1, read on the forward strand.
CTCCGCCGTCGCCGACCTGCTCGCCGACGTCGACGAGTTCCGCAGCGCCCAGCAGCTGCACGAGCAGCTCCGCGGGCGGGGCGAGGGCATCGGCCTCGCGACGGTCTACCGCACGCTGCAGAACCTCGCCGACGTCGGCGAGGTCGACGTGCTGCGCAGCGCCGACGGCGAGTCGCTCTACCGCCGGTGCGCCCGGCGGGAGCACCACCACCACCTCGTGTGCCGCACCTGCCGGACGACCGTCGAGATCGACGGGCCGACCGTCGAGTCCTGGGCCGCCCGGGTCGGCGCGTCGCACGGGTTCAGCGACATCGAGCACACGATCGAGCTCTTCGGAACGTGCACCGGGTGCGCCCGGGCGGGGACGAGCGGTGCGGTCGTCGAGGTGGGCGCGGGGGCCGACGGTGCCTGAGTGGCTCGAGGGCTGGCCGTTCCTGCCGGTCTACCTCTTCTTCGTCGGCGGTGCGGCCGTCCGGTCCCAGGCGACCTACTGGGTGGGCCGCGGGATCACCGCCGGCGTCCTGCGCTCGCGGTGGGCGCACCGGCTGGAGAACCCGCAGATCGAGCGGGCGACCCGCCTCATCGAGCGCTGGGGCATGCCGGTCGTGCCCCTGTCCTTCCTCACGGTCGGCCTGCAGAGCGCGGTGCACCTGTCGGCGGGCGTGCTGCGGCTGGCGTGGCCGCGGTACACCCTGTGGGCGTTCCCCGGCTACCTGGCCTGGGCGCTGGTGTGGGCGGGTGGCGGGATGGCGGCGGTCGCGGGCGCGGTCGAGCTCGGCACGCGCTCGCCGTGGGCGCTCGCCGCGGTCGTGTGCCTCCTGGCGGGCGTGGTCGCCGTGTTCATCGCCCGACGGCGCCGCCGCCGCGCGGCGGCCGGCGCCGAGACGGTCACCGTGGTCCAGGACGCCTGAGGCCGAGCGCCCCGCGACCCGGCACGCCGCGGGTGCGGCTCAGGGCGCGTCGGTCGCCGTCGCCCGGTCCACGGCGCCGCCGTAGCGGCGGTCGCGGCGGGCGTACGTCTCGACGGCGCGCCACAGGTGGCGGCGGTCGACGTCGGGCCAGTACTCGTCGAGGAAGACCATCTCCGCGTACGCGGCCTGCCAGATCATGAAGTTCGACGTCCGCTGCTCCCCCGACGTGCGCAGGAAGAGGTCGACGTCGGGCAGCTCCGGCTCGTCGAGGTAGCGCGCGACCGTGCGCTCGTCGACGCGCTCGGGGTCCAGGCGCCCGGCGGCGACCTCGCGCGCGATCGCCCTGGCGGCGTCGGCGACCTCGGCGCGGCCGCCGTAGTTGACGCACATGGTCAGCGTGCACACGTCGTTGCCGCGCGTGACCTCCTCGGCGGTCTCGAGCTCGGTGATCACCGAGCGCCACAGGCGCGGGCGCCGGCCCGCCCAGCGCACCCGCACACCCCAGGAGTCCATCGTGTCGCGGCGGCGGCGCAGCACGTCGCGGTTGAAGCCCATGAGGAAGCGCACCTCCTCCGGCGAGCGCTTCCAGTTCTCGGTCGAGAACGCGTAGGCGGAGATGTGGGTGACGCCGATCTCGATGGCGCCCGCGACGACGTCGAGCAGCGCCGCCTCGCCCGCCGCGTGGCCCTCGGTGCGGGGCAGGCCGCGCTCGTTCGCCCAGCGCCCGTTGCCGTCCATGACGATCGCCACGTGCTTCGGCACGAACTGCGCCGGGATCGCGGGCGGGCGCGCCCCCGAGGGGTGCGGCGGCGGGGCCTGCACCTCGCGGTCACGCCGGCCGCGGGTGCTCGCGCGCTCACGCGCCATCAGACGCGCTCGACCATGCGCAGCGAGCGCAGCCCGCGCTCGAGGTGGAACTGCAGGAAGGCCGCGACCAGCCCGCTCGCCTCGCGCCGGTCCCGGTCCGCGCTCGCGTCGGCCTCGGCCCACTCCCCCGTGAGCAGGGCGGCGAGGAGGCGGAACGTCTCGGGCGCCGGCGAGGCGGCGCCCGGCGGACGGCACGCACCGCACACCGCACCGCCCGAGCCGACGGCGAACGCCCGGTGCGGACCCGGGGCGCCGCACCGCGCGCAGTCGGTGAACGACGGCGCCCAGCCGGCGATCGCGAGCGACCGCAGCAGGTAGGAGTCCAGGACGAGGCCCGGCGCGTGCGCCCGCTCCGCGAGCGACCGCGTGGCGGCGACGAGCAGCAGGTACTGCTGCGTGGCGGGCTCGCGTTCCGCCTCGACGAGGCGCTCGGCCGTCTCGAGCATGGCCGTGCCCGCCGTGTACAGCGCGTAGTCCGCGCAGACGGCACGGGCGTAGGGCCCCAGCGTCTCGACCTGCGTGACGATGTCGAGGTTGCGCCCCGTGTAGAGCTGGGCGTCGACCACCATGAACGGCTCGACCCGCGACCCGAACCGGGACGAGGTGCGTCGCACGCCCTTCGCGACCGCGCGCACCTTGCCGTGGTGGCGGGTCAGGAGGGTCACGATGCGGTCGGCCTCGCCCAGCTTCTGGGCGCGCAGCACGATCGCCTCGTCGCGGTAGAGGCTCACGGCACCATTGTCCCCCGCCCCACCGACACCACACCCCCGCCGCGCCGCACGCCCGGCCCGCACCGCGCACACCCTCCGCCCGGCGCACCGGCCCCCACGGCCGCACCGCCGTGTCCGGTCCACTATTTCGCGTGCCCGGAGCCGTCACCGCGGGCTAGCGTCGGTGTGGTGCGGCCGCGCCACCCGGCGCGCCGCCCCGGGCGCCCGGCCGGCGCCCACGGACCCCTGGAAGGAGGTGCGCGCCATGACCGACGTCGTCGTCGTCCCCGTGCCCGTACCTCCCGCACGACCGCGCCGCTGACCGGCGCGGCCCCTCGAAGGGTCACTCCGTTGTCCGCTGCTCCACCGCCCACCACCCCTGCCACGCCCGCCTCTCGTCCCGACGACGGGCCGGTCGCCCGCGTCGTCCGCCCGGACCGCGGCTCGTGCGACGTCCTCCTCCCCGCGCCCGACGCGAGCGTCGACGCGTCGCCCGTCCGGGCCGCGTGGTCACCCGCGCTCGCCCGCGCCGCCGCGGCCGACCCCACGGCCGTCCCGGCCGCCGGCGACCGCGTGCGGCTCGCACACGTCCCGCCCGACGGGTGGATCGTCGCCGCCGTCCTGCCGCGGCGGACCGCCGTCGTGCGCGCCCAGGTCGCCGCCGGCTCCTCGCACGCCCAGGTCCTCGCCGCGAACGCCGACGTCGCCGTCGTCGTGGAGGCGATGGCGCCCGACGTCGACCTCGCGCGCATCGAGCGCCTCCTCGCGCTCGCGTGGTCGTCCGGCGCCGAGCCGCTCGTCGTCCTGACCAAGGCCGACCTGGTCGCCCATCCCGACGCGCTCCTGGGCGAGGTCGTCGCGATCGCGCCCGGAGCCGACGTCGTCGCCGTCAGCGCGGTGGACGAGGTCGGGCTCGAGCCGCTGCGGGGCCGGCTCGCGGCGGGCGCGACGCTGGCGCTGCTGGGCGCGTCGGGCGTCGGGAAGTCGACCCTGCTCAACGCCCTGCTCGGCCGCGAAGCCATGCGCACGCGCGCGCTGCGAGGCGACGGCAAGGGCCGGCACACGACCGTGACGCGCGAGCTGCACATGGTCCCGGGGGGCGGCGCGGTGATCGACACCCCGGGCATCCGATCGGTCGGCCTCGCCGGGCAGGAGGCGCTGGCCGACGTCTTCGCGGAGATCGAGGCGCTCGCGGCCGGGTGCCGGTTCTCCGACTGCGCGCACGCGAGCGAGCCCGGCTGCGCCGTGGTCGCCGCGGTCGCGGACGGCGATCTGGCCCCCCGGCGCCTGCGGAGCTACCGCAAGCTCGTGCGCGAGGCCGCCTACCAGGCGGCGCGGGTCGACGCGCGCCTGCGCGCGGCCGCGGCCGGCGAGCTCAAGGCGCGCACCAAGGCGTACCGCCGCCACCCCCTGCGCCCCTGACCGGGCCCCGGCCGGGCCGGGACCCGGCCGGGCCGGGCCCCGGCCGGGCCGGGCCCCGGCCGGGTGCCTCAGCGGTGCGCGCGGTTGACGGCCGAGACGATCGCCTTGAGCGACGCCGTCGTGATGGACGGGTCGATGCCCACGCCCCACAGCACCTGGTCCCCCACGGCGCACTCGACGTAGGCGGCGGCGCGCGCGTCGCCGCCCGTCGAGAGCGCGTGCTCGGCGTAGTCGAGGACCTCGACCGGCTGCCCCAGGCTCGCGAGCGCGTCGACGAAGGCGTCGACCGGGCCGTTGCCCCGCCCCTCGACGGTGCGCTGCTCGCCCCCGACGACGAGGTCGACGGAGAGCAGGTCCGGGCCGGCCTCGGTGCTCACCGTCCGGCTGCCCCGCAGCGCGAAGCGGCCCCACGGCGCGAGGTCGCTCCCCGGCTCGACCGGCAGGTACTCGTCGGTGAAGATGCGCCACAGGTCCTCGGCCGTGACCTCGCGGCCCGAGGAGTCCGTGAACTGCTGCACGGCGCGCGAGAACTCGATCTGCAGGCGACGCGGCAGGTCCAGGTGGCGCTCCGTCTTCATGAGGTACGCCATGCCGCCCTTGCCGGACTGCGAGTTCACGCGGATGACCGCCTCGTACGAGCGGCCGACGTCCCGCGGGTCGATCGGCAGGTACGGCACCGCCCACACGAGGTCGTCGACCTCGACGCCCTCCGCGACCGCCCGGGCCGCCATGGCGTCGAAGCCCTTCTTGATGGCGTCCTGGTGCGAGCCGGAGAACGCCGTGAAGACCAGGTCACCGCCGTACGGGTGCCGCTCGTGGACGGGCAGCTGGTTGCAGTACTCCACCGTGCGCCGGATGCGGTCGATGTCGCTGAAGTCGAGCTCCGGGTCGACCCCCTGGCTCAGCAGGTTCATGCCGAGCGTCACCAGGCACACGTTGCCGGTGCGCTCGCCGTTGCCGAACAGGCAGCCCTCGATCCGGTCCGCGCCCGCCAGGTACCCCAGCTCGGCCGCCGCCACGCCCGTGCCGCGGTCGTTGTGCGGGTGCAGGGAGAGCACGACGTTCTCGCGCTGGTGCAGCCGGCGGCTCATCCACTCGATCGAGTCGGCGTACACGTTCGGCGTCGCCATCTCGACCGTCGCCGGCAGGTTGATGATCACCTTGCGCTCGGGAGTGGGGTCGAAGACGTCGATCACCGCGTTGCAGACCCGCAGGGCGTACTCGAGCTCCGTGCCGGTGTAGGACTCGGGGCTGTACTCGTAGTAGACCTCGGTGCCGGGGATCGTCTCCTCGTACTTCTTGCACAGGTGGGCGCCCGAGGTCGCGATGTCGAGGATGCCGTCCTGGTCGGAGCGGAACACCACCTCGCGCTGCAGCACGGACGTCGAGTTGTACAGGTGCACGATCGCCTGCTTGGCGCCCGCGATCGCCTCGTACGTGCGCTCGATGAGGTGCTCCCGGCACTGCGTGAGCACCTGGATCACGACGTCGTCGGGGATGCGGTCCTCGTCGATGAGCATCCGGACGAAGTCGAAGTCCGTCTGCGACGCCGACGGGAAGCCGACCTCGATCTCCTTGAAGCCCATCTCCACGAGCAGCTCGAACATGCGGAGCTTGCGCTCGGGGCTCATGGGCTCGATGAGCGCCTGGTTGCCGTCCCGCAGGTCCACCGCGCACCAGCGCGGCGCCTTCTCGGCTCGGCGGTCGGGCCACGTGCGGTCCGGGAGCTCGACCCGGATCTGCTCGTGGAAGGGCCGGTACTTGCCCACCCGCATCGGCGACGGCTGCTGCTTGTTGCGCTCCTGGTACGGCGCGTCCGGGGTGACGGGCGCGCGCTCGGCCGCGCCGGCGCGACCGGCGGAGGGCGTCGTCGTGCTGGGGCTGGTGCTGGGGTTCATCGCTGGTCCTCGGTGCTCGGGATCTTCGGGGAGCGACCGGCACACCGACCACCGCGGCGAGGGACCGGTCGGTCAGGCCCCGCCGCGGCGACGAAGAAGCAGCCGAGGCTGTGTCACGCGCACCCCGTCACTGTACCCCCGGCTCACGCGTCCGGCACGCACCACAGCTGGCCCTCGGGCCGGCCCCGGCCGGCGCAGTCGTCGCCGAAGTCGTTGTACTCGGTGCCGACGTCCGACTCCATGAAGAGGTCGTCGCACGCCTGGTTGTCGCCAGCCTCGCAGGCGTCCCAGAGCGCGTCGAGCTCGGGGTCGTCACCGTAGCTCTGAGGCTCGTCCGACGGCGCGCTGGACGAGTACTCGCAGAGGCCGCCGCGGTCCTCGGTCGTGCCGCCGCACGTGTCGGCGAACGCCTCGTACTCCGAGCCGATGGGCGAGGAGAAGTACAGGTCGTCGCAGGCGACGCCGTCACCCGCCTCGCAGGCGTCCCACAGGGCGTCCAGCTCCGGGTCGTCGCCATAGGCCTCGGGCTCGCCCTCGGGGTCGGGGTCCGGGTCGGACGAGCGACCGAACTCGGTGACGCAGCTCACGCCACCGTCGGTGCGGCCACCGCAGGTGTCACCGAACTCCTCGTACTCGGAGCCGAGGGGCGAGGAGAAGTACAGGTCGTCGCACGCCTCCCAGTCCTCGTCGGCGCACGCGTCGTACAGCCCGTCGAGCTCCGGGTCGGACCCGTAGGTCCCGTCGGGCTCGCTGAAGGACCCGAGCAGGCCGCGGATGACGAAGAACGCCGCGAGGCCGAGCACGATGAGCCCGCCGATCACGCCGAGGACGATGAAGAGCGTCTTGTTCGAGGACTTCTGGGGTGCTCCGGGCTGGTACTGGCCGCCCGCGTAGGCCGTGGCGGTCGGGCCGCCCGCCGGGGGGCCGCCGTACGCCCCGCCCGGGTAGGCGGTCGCGCTCGGACCCGACGGGCGCTGCTGGCCGGGCTGCCCGTAGGGCTGCTGGCCCGGGGCGCCGTAGGGCGGCTGGCCGTAGCCGGGCTGCTGCTGGCCGTAGGGCGGCTGCTGGCCCTGGCCGGGCTGCCGCTGGCCGTAGGGCGGCTGCTGGCCCTGGCCGGGCTGCTGGCCGTGGGGCGGCTGCTGCTGGCCCTGGCCGGGCTGACCGTACGGAGGCTGCTGGCCGTAGGGCGGCTGGCCGGCCGCCGGCTGACCGTAGGGCGAGGTGGGCTGCGCGCTGTACGGCTGCGAGGCGGGCGCGGAGTAGGGCGTCGGCGCGGGAGCGCTGTAGGGCGGTGCGGCGGGGCCCTGCGCGGACGCCGGCGTACCGCCGCCCTGGGAGGCGCCGGACTCCTGGGCGGCGCCCGACGAGGGGGTGCTCTCGCCCTGCGGCAGCGCGACGGTCGGGGTCTCGTCGGCGCGGCCCTCGGTGGGGAGCACGGCCGTCTCGGCCTCGCCGGCCGGCGTGACCTCGCCGGTGCTCTCACCGGCCGGCGACGACGCCGGCTGCTCCGTCGGCTGCTCGGTCGTCTGGCTCGCGGGCGCGCCGCGGCCGGGGACCTCGGTGATCGGACCGGACGGCGCGGCGGCGGCGGGCGCCCGCCCGGCCGTGCCACGGGCGGCGAGCGCGGCGTCGACGGCCGGGTCGCCGAGGGCCGAGAGCCACTCGAGCAGGCCGGGGTACGTGGCCGGGTTGGCCGCCACGGCGGGCCGCAGGTCAGGCCGCTGCGCCGCGATGTCGGCGAGCGTCTGCCCGGGCGTGGTCGGGTCCGCTGCCTGTGCGGCGGTGAATCCCTGTGCGTCGGTCATCGTCGTGAACCCCTCCGGTGTCCGGGGCCCGGCGAAGCCGCCCCGGGAGAACCGTAGCGGTCAACCGAGCGCCGCGGGCACCCGGATGGCCGACGTGATCATGTCGGTGGGAAGACGCCCCAGTAGGCGAGCATCAGCAGCAGCACGGCGGACCCGGCGACCCCCGTCGCCAGGGTCCACTCCCCCGTGACGGTCCGCGCGGCCGGCTCCGCGCCGGGGCGCCGCGCGTCCAGGACGCGGTACACCAGGACGACCCCGGCGACGACGGCGACCACCCCGAGCAGCCGCACCGCGAGCCAGCCGCCCTGCACGAGCACGGGGTTCGTGAGGTAGTTCTGGGCCAGGTGCGCGACGGACATGAGATAGGCCACCAGGGTCACGAGCGTGAGCGCCGCACCCGCCGCCATCGTGACGAGCGGGGCGAGGATCCCCCGCCCCAGCGCGCGCTGGCGACGTCCACGCAGCCGGCGGACCACCCACAGCACCGGGCCCACGAGGAGCGCCACGGCGCAGGCGCCGAGAGCCGCGACGACGAGGTCACCCTCGGCGAACCAGCGGGGGCGCTCGACGGGGTCGGCGCGGAAACGCTGGTACGGCTCCGCGCCCGCCACCCGGGGCTCCGCGTCGCCAGTCTCGGGCAGTCCCTGCACCCAGTCGACGAGGTCCCGGGCGAACTCGGGGACCAGCGTGGCGCCGATCTTGATGCCGTGGTTGGCGTCCTCGTAGTACCGCACGGTCCAGTCGGGGTTGGCCGCCATCGAGAGGTCCTCGACCAGCTCGAGCGCGCCCTGCACGGTGGGCATCGCGGCGTCCCCCGTCCCGTAGACGAGCAGCACGGGCTGACGCATGCGCTGCTGGAAGGGTCGCACCTCGAAGTTGCCGTACTCGAAGCCCCCGCCCGGGAACTCCATGCCGACCACGCGCGGGACGGCGCGGAGCACCTCCTCCGGCACGCCCGTGTTGCGCAGGTAGGAGTCGACCGCGAAGGCCGCCTGCTGGCGCGGCGGCACCACGGGGGCGGCGACGAGCACGACGAACGCCACCGACGGGTTGTCCGCCGCCATGACGGGCACGATCCAGCTGCCCTCGCTCTCGCCGTAGACCCCGACGCGGTCGCTGTCCACGCCCGGCAGACCGCGCAACAGCTCGACGCTGCGCAGGTAGTCGCTGGCCATCGCGTTGTAGTCGCGCGTGCGCGTCGTGTACGTGTCGAGCCGCTTGTTCGGCACCATCGCGACGATGCCCGCGCTCGCGAGGGCCTGCGCCTGCTGCGTGAACGCGACGTCGAACTTGCCCGTCCCCGCGCCGTGGACGAAGACCACGCCCGGGCGGTCGCCCTGCGCACCCACGGGCTCGCTGATCTGGGCCTCGACCACGGCGCCCGCGAGCTCGACGGTCACCACCGAGGTCGCGACCTCGTAGGTGCCGACCGCGTCCGCGCCCTCGACGCCCCCGATGGCGGTGTCGGCCGACTCGACCTCGATCGTCTCGGTGAGGGGAACGGGGTCCCAGTCCGGACCGGAGACGGTGCCGACGATGCCGAGCGCCACGACTGCCACGGCGCTCGAGAGCGCGATCCGGTATCGCACGCCGCGGAGTCTAGCCGCGCCGTCGGGCTGGACCGGACGGGCCGAGCCCGCGCCGCGCCCGTCAGAACCCGAGGCGGCGCAGCTGCTTGGGGTCCCGCTGCCAGTCCTTGGCGACCTTGACGTGCAGGTCCAGGTAGACCCGGGCCCCCAGGAGCGCCTCGATGCCGCGCCGGGCCGTCGAGCCCACGTCGCGCAGCCGGGCGCCGCCCTTGCCGATGATGATCGCCTTCTGGCTGTCGCGCTCGACGAAGAGCTCGACGCGCACGTCGAGCAGGGGCGGCCTGCCGTCCGAGCCGTCGCGCCCCTCCCGCGGCTGGATCTCGTCCACGACGACGGCGAGCGAGTGGGGCAGCTCGTCGCGCACGCCCTCGAGCGCCGCCTCCCGCACCAGCTCGGCGACCATGACGGCCTCCGGCTCGTCGGTGAGCTCACCGTCCGGGTAGAGCGCCGGTCCCGGCTCGAGGTGGCTCACGAGGACGTCGACGAGCGTGTCGACCTGGTACCCCTCGACGGCGCTGACGGGCACGACGTCGGCCCACTCCCCCAGGGCCGCCACCGCCATGAGGTGCTCGGCGAGCCGGCCCTTGGGCACGGTGTCCGCCTTGGTGGCCACGGCGACGACGGGGGTCGAGTGCGGTCCGGACGCGAGCTCGGTGAGCTGCTGGGCGATCCACCGGTCCCCCGGGCCCACACGCTGGTCCGCCGGCAGGCAGAAGACCACGACGTCGACCTCGCCGAGCGTGTTCTTGACCAGGTCGTTGAGCCGCTCGCCCAGCAGCGTGCGCGGGCGGTGCAGCCCCGGTGTGTCGACGAGGACCACCTGCGCGTCGGGGCGGTGGACGATGCCCCGGATCACGTGCCGGGTGGTCTGCGGCCGCCCGGAGGTGATCGCGACCTTCTGCCCCACGATCGCGTTGGTCAGCGTCGACTTGCCGGCGTTCGGCCGCCCGACGATGCAGACGAAGCCGGACCGGAAGGTGCCGTCGTCGGTGGTCGGGCGGGTCATCGTGGAGCTCCCTGCGTCGGTGGTGCGTCCGGCACCTCGTCCTGGCTGTCGAGGGGCGCGCGGCGCACCACGAGCGTAGCCACCTGCTTGCGGCGTCCCTCCACGCGGTCCGCGCTCAGCTCGAGCCCGCCGACGACGGCGCTCGACCCTGCCAGGGGCACCTTGCCCAGTGCCTTCGCGAGCAGGCCGCCCGCGCTGTCGACGTCGTCGTCCTCGAGCTCGAGGTCGAACAGCTCGCCCAGCTCGTCGACGGGCAGGCGGGAGGGCACGCGGTACGCGCCGTCGCCCAGGTCCTCGACGTCGACGGGCGAGCGGTCGTGCTCGTCGGTGAGCTCGCCCACGATCTCCTCGAGGGCGTCCTCGATCGTCACGAGGCCGGCGATGCCGCCGAACTCGTCGACGACCATGGCCATGTGGAAGGCGCCGCGCTGCATCTCGCGCAGCAGGTCGTCCACCGGCTTGGACTCGGGCACGAAGACCGGCGGCCGCAGCAGCCCGTCGACGGGCTCCTCGTCGGAGCCCTCGTGCAGGTGGCGGTGCCGCACGACGTCCTTGAGGTAGAGGACGCCGAGCACGTCGTCGACCGACTCGCCCACGACCGGCACGCGCGAGTAGCCCGAGCGCAGGAACAGCGACATGGCCTTGCGCAGCGGCGTCCCGCTCGGCAGCGTGATCATGTCCGTGCGGGGCACCATCACGGCGCGCGTGATGGTGTCGCCGAGCTCGAGGACGGAGCGGAACATCTCCCGCTCCTCGTCCTGCATGTGCTCCGACTCGCTGACCCGGTCGACCATGTCGCGCAGCTCGTCGTCCGTGAGCTCGTGCTGCTCGGAGATGCCCGCGCCCGCCGACCCGAGCGGCGTCGTGAGCACGCGCGCGCCGACGAGCCAGCCCGCCGTCAGGCGCAGCGTCCCCACCGGGTGGCGGCGCCCGAGCGTCCGCGGGACGTGCCGCACCACGACCACCGCGACGGCGGCGACGACGACGGCGGCGAGCGCCAGGACCTGCCACCACCGCAGACCGGTCGCGGCCAGGCCGAGGGTCGCCGCCACGGCGGCCAGGGCCTCGCAGAGCACCCGCACGAACGCGGCCGCCGACGCCGTGCTGTGCTGGTCGTCGGCGACGCGCTGCAGGCGTCGACCGACCGGCGCGTCCGACGCCGCGAGCTCGGCCAGCGCCGTGCGGCTCACGCGCAGCAGCGCGGTCTCGCCGGCGGACAGCATCACCGCGGGCAGCACGAGGAGGGCGGCGACGACCAGCAGCGCCCCCGCAGGAGCACCGCTCATCGCGTGGCGAGGAAGGTCAGGAGGAGCTGGCGCTGGAGCGCGAACATCTCCTTCTCCTCCTCCGGCTCGGCGTGGTCGTAGCCGAGCAGGTGCAGGATGCCGTGCGTCGTCAGGAGCAGCAGCTCCTCCGTCGTGGAGTGCCCCGCGTCGCGCGCCTGGCGCGCGGCGACCTCCGGGCACAGGACGACGTCGCCCAGCAACCCGGGCGGCGACGGCTCGCCGTCCTGGCCCGGGCGCAGCTCGTCCATCGGGAACGACAGGACGTCGGTGGGTCCGGGCTCGTCCATCCACTGCACGTGGAGCTCGGACATGACCTCCGTGCCGACCAGCATGATCGACAGGTCCGTCTGGGGGTGCACGTGCATCGCGTCGAGCACGTGACGCCCGAGCGCCGCGAACTCCGCCTCGTCGACGGGGACGCCGGACTCGTTGTTGACCTCGATGCTCACCGGCGCCCGCTCCTGCCGTCGGCCCGGTGGTCGTGCGCGGGCGCACGGTCCGCGTCCCACGCCGCGTAGGCGTCGATGATCGAGCCGACGAGCCGGTGCCGGACGACGTCCTCCGAGGTCAGCCGGCAGAACTCGACATCGTCGACGCCGCTGAGGATGTCCTCCACGACGCGCAGGCCGGACGTCGTCCCGCCCGGCAGGTCGACCTGGGTGACGTCCCCGGTCACGACCATCTTGGCGCCGAACCCGAGGCGCGTGAGGAACATCTTCATCTGCTCGGTGGAGGTGTTCTGGGCCTCGTCGAGGATGATGAACGCGTCGTTGAGCGTGCGGCCGCGCATGTAGGCGAGCGGCGCGACCTCGACCGTGCCGGCCTCCATGAGCCGCGGGATCGAGTCCGGGTCCACCATGTCGTGGAGCGCGTCGTACAGGGGCCGCAGGTAGGGGTCGATCTTCTCGCTGAGCGAGCCGGGCAGGAAGCCGAGCCGCTCCCCGGCCTCGACCGCCGGGCGCGTCAGGACGATGCGGTTGACCTGCTTGGCCTGCAGGGCCTGGACGGCCTTGGCCATCGCGAGGTAGGTCTTCCCGGTGCCCGCCGGGCCGATCCCGAACGTGATGGTGTGGCGGTCGATCGCGTCGACGTAGGCCTTCTGACCGACCGTCTTGGGCCGGATGGTGCGGCCACGGTTGGACAGGACGTTCTGCGTGAGCACCTCGGCGGGCCGGGCGGCCGTCGCGGCCGTGAGCATGCGCACGGAGCGCGCGACGACGTCGCCGCTGAGCTCGGTCCCGCTCGCGGCCACCTCGAGCAGCTCGTCCAGCAGGCGCGAGACCAGGGCGACGTCACCCGGGGGGCCCTGGAGCGTGATCTGGTCGCCGCGCGCGTGGATCCGCACGCCCGGGAACCCGGCCTCCACCGCACGCAGGACCTCGTCCCCCGTTCCCAGGAGGGCTACCGCCGGAAGGTGGGACGGCACGACGATGCGGTGCTCGACGTCGCCGCCGCCTGCGCCGTGCAGGCGTCGCGCAGATGTGTCTGACATGGGTCGGCCGGGGGCCGCGTCTCCTCGGGAGGTCGTCGTGTCGCGTGGTCGTGCGACGTGGTCGGGCGAAGGCTGCGCGCCGGGTGACGGCGCTCACCCATCGTACCGGCGCACCCACCCGGACGGCGGCCGGACGATCAGCCCGGGGACCACCCGAGCTGCGTCCCGCCGAGCACGTGGCCGTGCACGTGGTACACCGACTGGCCGGCGTGCGGGCCGGTGTTGAAGACGAGGCGGAACTGCCCGCCCGCCTCGGCCTCGGCCACCTCCTCGGCGAGGCGCACCACCGCCGCGAGCAGCTCCGGTGACGCCGCCGCGAGGCGCACGACGTCGGGGTGGTGCTCGCGCGGGACGACCAGCACGTGCACGGGGGCCTGCGGGTCCAGGTCGCGGAACGCCACGGCGTGCTCGTCGGAGGCGACGACGGTGGCCGGGACCTCCCCCGCGACGATGCGGCAGAACAGGCAGTCGTCGGCGCGACCGGGCGCCGGGGTGCTGGGTGAGCGCGACATGCCGACAGGCTAGCCGCGGCGCCTGGCGCGCGCTGGCGGCGGCGCCTGCCACCATGGCACCCACCCGACGGACGGAGCCCACGTGACCCGCTCGACCGCATCGCCCGCCGCGTCTGGAGTCGCGGTACGACGCACGACGGCGCTCCGGCGCACCGCGCTGGCCCTCGCCGTGACCGGCCTGGTCACCGGCGCCGCGGCGGCCTGCCAGACCGGCACCGAGGAGCCCGCCACGAGCGGCTCACCGAGCGCGTCCCCGACCGCCTCGTCGTCGGCGACCCCCTCACCGAGCGCGTCCGCGACCACCTCTCCGGCGGCGACGAGCGCCCCCACCGAGGAGCCGGCGGCGGCACCCGCTGTCAACGGCCCGAACTCGATCACGGCACCGCTCGCCGGCCAGCAGGTCACCTCGCCCGTGACGGCGACCGGCGAGGGCACCGCGTACGAGGCGACGTTGAGCTACCGGGTCGTGGCCGCGGGCACCGAGGACGTCGTCGTCGAGGGCTGGACCGAGGCCGGGGCCAACGGCGAGATCGGGCCGTGGAGCATCGAGCTGGACCTCGACCCGGGCACGTGGACGCTCCAGGTCTGGGAGGCGTCGATGTCCGAGACCGAGGGCGCGGGCGCGTCCGACAACCGCGTCGAGGTGACGTTCACCGTCGGCTAGCGGACGGTGACCGCAGGCTCGCGGGTCAGCCCCACCGGCCCGTGCGTGCGGCGAGGAGGGCGAGGGCGACCGGCCCCGCCGTCGACGTCCGGAGCACGTGCGGCCCGAGCCGCACCGCGGTCGCGCCGGCGGCCTCGAGGCGCTCGACCTCCTCGGCCGAGATGCCGCCCTCCGGGCCGACGACGACGAGCACCTCCGCCCCGGCGGCACCGCCCGGACCGCCGTCGGGCAGCGGCACCTCGGTGAGCGGGACGCTCGCCTCCTCGTGCAGGACGAGCGCGACGCCGCCCGCCGCGACGACGGCGGCGGCGCGTGCAGCGAGCCCCGCGGTGTCCACGGGCTCGGCGACGGCCGGCACGTGCGCCCGGCGGGACTGCTTGGTCGCCTCGCGCACCGTGGCGCGCCACTTCGCGCGGCTCTTCGCGGCGCGCTCGCCGCGCCACACCACGATCGAGCGGGCGGCCTGCCAGGGGACGACCTCGTCCACGCCGACCTCGGTCGCCGCCTCGATCGCGAGCTCGTCGCGGTCGCCCTTGGCGAGCGCCTGCACCAGGACGAGGCGGGGCGAGGCCTGCGGCTCCACGACGACGTCGACCACCGTGAGCGTGAGGCGACCCGGCTCGACCGCGGCGATCTCGCACCGCAGCCGCACGCCGGCGCCGTCGGCGACGTCGACACGCTCGCCCGCGCGGCGACGTTGCACGACCCCGGCGTGCCGCGCCTCGCCGCCCTGCAGGACGTACGCGCCGCCCGGTGCGGCACCGGACAGCTGCCCCGGCTCCGCGAGGAAGACCGGGGCGCTCACCGGACGCTCACGTCAGCGGCCCGCGAGCTTGTCGCGCAGCTTGGAGAAGACGCCGGGGTGGGCGGGGGCGACGCGGGACGCCGGACGGGCCTCGCCGCGCAGCTCCGCCAGCCGGCGCAGGAGCTCGGCCTGCTCGTCGTCCAGCGTCGTGGGCACCTGCACGTCGACGTGGACGTTGAGGTCGCCGCGGCCTCCCACGTGCAGGTGGCCGATCCCCAGGCCCCGCTCGACGACGACGTCGCCCGGCTGCGTGCCCGGCCGGATGTCGATCTCGCGGGGGCCGTCGAGCGTCTCGAGCTCGACCACCGTCCCGAGCGCCGCGGCCGTCATCGGGATCTCGAGCGTGCAGTGCAGGTCGTCGCCGCGGCGCACGAACGTCTCGTGGTTGCGCTCGCGCACCTCGAGGTAGACGTCGCCGGGCGGGCCGCCCGCGGGGCCGACCTCGCCCTGACCCGTGAGCTTGATGCGGGTGCCGGTGTCCACCCCGGCCGGCACGTCCACCGACAGGGTGCGGCGGCTGCGGACGCGCCCCTCGCCCGAGCACTCCGGGCACGGCTCGGGGATGACCGTGCCGAAGCCGTGGCAGGCCGCGCACGGGCTCGAGGTCATGACCTGGCCGAGGAAGGAGCGGGCGACCCGCTGCACGACGCCACGGCCACCGCAGACGTCGCAGGTGCGGGGCGAGGTGCCGGGGCGGCAGCACGAGCCCTGGCAGGTGCCGCACAGGACCGCGGTGTCGACGGGCACCTCGCGGTGGACGCCGAAGGCGGCCTCGGCGAGGTCGATGTCGAGGCGGACCAGCGCGTCCTGCCCGCGCCGGGCGCGCGGCACCGGACCGCGCTGCGCCGACGCGCCCTGGGCGGCACCGAAGAACGTCTCGAAGATGTCCTGGAAGCCGAAGCCGGCGCCGAAGTTCGCGCCGCCGCCGCCGCCGGGAGCGGTCGGGTCCACGCCGCGGTCGTACATCTGGCGCTTCTCGGGGTTGGAGAGCACCTCGTAGGCGCGCGAGACGTCCTTGAAGCGGTCCTCCGCACCCTCACCGGTCGCGACGTCCGGGTGCAGCTCACGCGCCAGCCGGCGGTACGCCTTCTTGATCTCGTCCTGCGTCGCGTCGCGGCTGACGCCGAGGACCTCGTAGTAGTTGCTGCTCACGTGTCACTCTCTGGACCGGGGGGTCCGGTGTCGGGCGGCGGTCGGACGGGTCTGGGGCGGCCGCGGCCGGTCGGGCCGAGGCGGTGCGCCGGGGCTCAGGGGGCGAGGATCCGGGACAGGTACCGCGCGACGGCCCGGACCGCGGCGATCGTGCCCGCGTAGTCCATGCGCGTGGGTCCCAGCGAGCCGATGCGCGCGACCGGATCGCCGTCCGCACCGTACCCCGCGGCGACGATGGAGGTCTCCGCCAGTCCGGCGTGCTGGTTCTCGCTGCCGATCCGCACCGACACGGGCGCGGCGTCCTCGGCCATGTCGGTGAGCAGGCGCAGCAGCACCACCTGCTCCTCCAGCGCCTCGAGCACGGGCCGGATGGTGTGCGGGAAGTCCGTGCCGCTGCGCGCGAGGTTCGCCGCGCCCGCCATGACGATGCGCTCCTCCGTCGCCTCGGCCAGGGTGTCCTCGACGACCTTGATCACGCGGAGCACGATCGGCCGGTCGGCGACGGCGAACGCCTGGGTCATGCGGTCGAGCGGCTCCGCGAGGTCCACGAGCCGGCGGCCCGCCACCGTGGCGTTGAGCCGCGCGCGCAGCTCGGTGACGACGCGCTCCGCGACCGGTTCGCCGAGGTCCAGCACGCGCTGCTCGACGCGCCCGTTGTCCGTGATGATCACGACGAGGAGCCGGTCGTGGCCCACCGGGACGAGCTCGAGGTGCCGCAGCGCCGAGCGCCGCAGCGAGGGGTACTGCACGACGGCGACCTGCTGGGTCAGCTGCGCGAGCAGGCGCACGGAGCGGTCCACGACGTCGTCGAGGTCCACCGCCTCCTCGAGCAGCGTCTGGATCGCGCGGCGCTCCGCGGCCGACAGCGGCTTGACGGTCGAGAGCCGGTCGACGAAGAGGCGGTAGCCCTTGTCCGTCGGCACCCGGCCCGCCGAGGTGTGGGGCTGCGCGATGTACCCGGCGTCCTCGAGGGCGGCCATGTCGTTGCGGATCGTGGCCGGCGACACGCCGAGGTTGTGCCGCTCGACGAGCACGCGGGAGCCGACCGGCTCCTGGGTCTCGACGTAGTCCTCGACGATGGCGCGCAGCACGTCGAGCCTGCGGTCCTCGCTCATGACACCTCCTCTCCCACAGCACGCCCGGCACGGCCGGGCGTCGTCGCATGTGGCACTCTCAGGGTCCGAGTGCCAATCCTACCCGCGCGCGGCGCCCACCGTCGCGAGCCACGAGCCGACGGAGGACCATGGACCGCTACGGACGCGACGTCCTCGCCGGACCGACCCCCGGCCAGGGGCCGACCAGCCCCCACCACCGGCGCAAGCCCTCGTCGCGGCCGCTCGCCGCCGACGTCGGGCTCGTGGTCGAGGAGGTCACGACCGGCTGGGTCGGCGCCGTCGTGCGCGTCGAGAAGTCCGGCGGGATGCACGTCGTCGTCCTGGAGGACCGCGCAGGTCGCACCCGCACCTTCCCGCTCGGCCCCGGCTTCTGGGTCGACGGCGAGCCGGTCGAGCTCACGCCCCCCGTCACCGCCCCCGCCCCGCAGCGCCCGACGCGCACGGCGTCCGGGTCCGTCGCCGTGCACGGCGCCCGCGCCCGCGTGGCGCGCGGCGGCCGCATCTGGGTCGAGGGCAAGCACGACGCGGAGCTCGTCGAGAAGGTGTGGGGCGACGACCTGCGCCTCGAGGGCGTCGTCGTCGAGCTCCTCGACGGCGTCGACGACCTCGCCGCCGCCGTGCGGGAGTTCGCGCCCGGGCCCGGGCGCCGCCTCGGCGTGCTCGTCGACCACCTCGTGGCCGGCAGCAAGGAGTCGCGCATCGCGGCGGACGCCATGCGCGCCGCGGCTCCCGGCACGCTGCTCGTGCTCGGCCACCCGTACGTCGACGTCTGGCAGGCCGTCCGCCCCGGGCGCCTCGGGCTCGACGCCTGGCCCGTCATCGACCGTGGCACGGAGTGGAAGCGCGGCATCCTGCGCACGCTCGGCTGGCCGGCCGACGACCAGGCCGACGTCGCGCGTGGGTGGCAGCGCATCCTGCGCAGCGTCCGCGACTACCGGGACCTCGAGCCCAGCCTCCTCGGCCGCATGGAGGAGCTGATCGACTTCGTCACCGCACCCTGAGGCGGCGCCTTCGCTAGTGTTCGGTGCACCGAGCCGGTGCACCGCCGCTCGGCCCCGGCGGCACCGCCGACCGGGACCACGAGGCCGGCAGCTGCGGTCAGCCCGACACGACGAAGCTGGTGAGAGCGACATGACGACGAATCCCTCCGACGAGCCCCAGTTCCCCGGTACGCCCGGTGCCGCGGGCACGCCCGGCGGCCCGCCCGCGGGCGCCACGCCCCCGCCCGCCTACGGCACCCAGCCCGGCGGCTACCAGCAGCCCGGGTACCAGCAGCCCGGTGGCCCCCAGCAGGCGCCCGGCTACCAGCAGCCGGGCTACCAGCAGCAGCAGCAGCCGGGTGGCTACCAGCAGCAGCCCGGTGGGTACCAGCAGCCCGGCGGCTACGCGCCCTACCCGGGCACGGGCTACCCGCCGCCCGGGCAGGTCCCGCTGTCCGACGCCGAGCAGCGCCAGTGGGCGATGTTCGCCCACCTCGGCGGCATCATCCTCGGCTTCATCGCGCCCCTCGTCATCTGGCTGATGTACAAGGACCGGGGCCGCTTCGTGGAGGAGCAGTCCAAGGAGGCGCTCAACTTCCAGATCACGCTGACGATCGCCGCCGTCGCGTTCGCCGTCATCACCGCGATCACGTTCGGGATCGGCTCGATCCTGTACGTCGCGTTCATCGTCGCCCTGGTCTTCATGATCATGGCCGGCGTCGCCGCGAACAAGGGCGAGGCGTACCGCTACCCGGTGAACATCCGCTTCATCAAGTGATCGGCCGCTGAGCAGACGGTCGCCCGCTGACCGACGGGGTCGGTGCCCACGGGCACCGACCCCGTCGTCGTCCCGGGACGCTCAGCCCGTGAGGTCGCGGACGACCGTGTCGGCCAGGAGCCGCCCCCGGCGCGTGAGGACCGCGCTGCCCGCGCCCGCGGCCCGCGCGTCGAGCAGCCCGTCGGCGACCAGGCCCGCCACCGCCGCTCGGCCCGCGGGGCCGACGTCGGCGAGCGGCAGGCCGCCGCGGAGCCGGACGCCGAGCATGACGCGCTCGAGCCGGACCTCCTGCGGTGCGAGCTCCTCGCGGCCCGCCGCGGGCGTCAACCCCGCGCCGAGCCGGTCCGCATAGGCGCGCGGGTGCTTGACGTTCCACCAGCGCAGCGCCCGGCCGTCGCGGCCCTCGCCGAGGTGGGAGTGCGCGCCGGGTCCGAAGCCCCACCAGTCGTCGCCGCGCCAGTAGCCGACGTTGTGGCGGCACGCGGCGCCGGGCTCGCGGGCCCAGTTGCTGATCTCGTACCACCGCAGGCCGGCGGCGCCGAGCACGTCGTCGGCCAGCTCGTACTTCGCGGCCTGGTCGTCGAGGTCGGGCGCCGGGATGAGCCCGCGCCGCACCTGGACGGCCATCCGCGTGCCCTGCTCGACCGTGAGCGCGTACGCGGACACGTGGTCGACGTCGCACGCGACCACGGCGTCCAGCGAGCGCCGCCAGTCGGCGAGGCTCTCCCCCGGCGTGCCGTAGATGAGGTCGAGCGAGACGGCGAGGCCGGCCTCGCGCGCCCACGCGACGGCCTGCGGCACCCGGTCGGGGTCGTGCGTCCGCTCGAGGGTCGCGAGCACGTGCGGCACGGCCGACTGCATGCCGAACGAGACGCGCGTGAACCCGCCCGCGGCGAGCTCCGCGAGCGAGTCGGGGGTGACGGAGTCCGGGTTCGCCTCGGTCGTGACCTCGGCGCCGGCCGCGAGCCCCCAGGTGCCCCGCAGCCGGTCCACCATCGCCACCAGGTCGCCGGCCGGCAGCACGGTCGGCGTGCCCCCGCCGAGGAAGACGGTCGCCACCTCGCGCGGCGTCCGCCCGACGGCGTCCAGGGTGCGGGCGGCGAGGTCGACCTCGCGCGCGACCGTCTCGGCGTAGCGCTCATGGCCCGCGCTGCGCCCACCGGCCTCCGCGAGCAGCTCCGCCGCCGTGTAGGTGTTGAAGTCGCAGTAGCCGCACCGCACGGTGCAGAACGGCACGTGGAGGTAGACGCCGAACCCGCGCGGGCCAGCGCCGGTCGAGGGCCGGAGCCAGTCGGGGAAGGTCCCGTCCGGCGGTGGTGCGGCCCCCTCGGGAAGCGCGGGGCTCACGAGCCGACCCGCCGGGGGGTCACTTGCGTGCCTTCTCCTTGGCATCCTTGCCGCCGGACTCCGTCGAGAGCGCGGCGATGAAGGCCTCCTGCGGCACCTCGACCCGACCGATCGTCTTCATGCGCTTCTTGCCCTCCTTCTGCTTCTCGAGGAGCTTGCGCTTGCGGCTGATGTCGCCGCCGTAGCACTTGGCCAGGACGTCCTTGCGGATCGCGCGCACGGTCTCGCGCGCGATGACGCGCGAGCCGACGGCGGCCTGGATCGGCACCTCGAACTGCTGGCGCGGGATGAGCTCACGGAGCTTGCCCACCATCATCACGCCGTAGGCGTAGGCCTTGTCCTTGTGCACGATCGCGCTGAACGCGTCGACCTGCTCGCCCTGCAGCAGGATGTCCACCTTGACCAGGGCGGCCGCCTGCTCGCCCGAGGGCTCGTAGTCGAGCGACGCGTAGCCGCGGGTCCGGGACTTCAGCTGGTCGAAGAAGTCGAAGACGATCTCGGCGAGCGGGAGCGTGTACCGCATCTCCACCCGGTCCTCGGAGAGGTAGTCCATGCCGCCGAGCTCGCCGCGGCGGGTCTGGCACAGCTCCATCACGGCGCCGATGAACTCGCTCGGGCACAGGATCGTGGCCTTGACCATCGGCTCGCGGACCTCGCCGATCTTGCCGCCCGGGAACTCGCTCGGGTTGGTCACGCGGATGACCGAGCGGTCCTCCATGGTGACCTCGTACACGACGTTCGGCGCCGTGGAGATGAGGTCGAGGTCGAACTCGCGCTCGAGCCGCTCGCGGATGATCTCCAGGTGCAGCAGCCCCAGGAAGCCGACGCGGAAGCCGAAGCCGAGGGCGACCGAGGTCTCGGGCTCGTAGACGAGGGCGGCGTCGTTGAGCTTGAGCCGGTCGAGGGCGTCGCGCAGCACCGGGTAGTCCGTGCCGTCGATCGGGTACAGGCCGGAGAACACCATGGGGCGGGGGTCGTCGTAGCCGCCCAGCGACTCGGCGGCGGGCTTGCCGGCGTTGGTGACCGTGTCCCCGACCTTGGACTGGCGGACGTCCTTGACGCCGGTGATGAGGTAGCCCACCTCACCCACGCCCAGGCCCTGCGTCGGGATCCCCTCCGGGGAGATGACGCCGATCTCGAGCAGCTCGTGCTGCGCGCGCGTCGACATCATGACGATGCGCTCGCGCGGGCTGAGGTGGCCGTCGACGACGCGGACGTAGGTGATCACGCCGCGGTAGGTGTCGTAGACCGAGTCGAAGATCATGGCGCGCGCGGGGGCGTCGGCGTCCCCGCGGGGTGCGGGCACGGTGCGGACGATGCGGTCGAGCAGCACCTCCACGCCCTCGCCCGTCTTCCCGGACACGCGCAGCACGTCCTCGGGCTCCCCGCCGACCAGCTTGGCGATCTCCTCGGCGTACTTCTCGGGCTGCGCCGCCGGCAGGTCGATCTTGTTCAGGACGGGGATGATCGCGAGGTCGTTCTCCATCGCGAGGTAGAGGTTCGCGAGCGTCTGCGCCTCGATGCCCTGGGCGGCGTCGACCAGGAGGACGGCGCCCTCGCACGCGGCGAGCGAGCGCGAGACCTCGTACGTGAAGTCGACGTGGCCCGGCGTGTCGATCATGTTGAGCGCGTAGGGGACGAGGACGCCGTCCTCCCCCGCCATCGCCCACGGCATGCGCACCGCCTGCGACTTGATCGTGATGCCGCGCTCGCGCTCGATGTCCATCCGGTCGAGGTACTGCGCGCGCATCGCGCGCTGGTCGACGACGCCCGTGAGCTGGAGCATGCGGTCGGCCAGCGTCGACTTGCCGTGGTCGATGTGGGCGATGATGCAGAAGTTGCGCAGCAGCTCGGGCGGCGTGGCGGCCGGCTGGATGCGGCTGCTCAGCGAGGCGCTCGGGATCGGTGACACGCCACCATGGTCCCATGACCGGCCCCGTCCCCCGGCACGGCGGCCGGGCCGCGCGGCGCCCTCATGCCTCGCGCGTGATCTGCACGGTGACCTCGTGCGCCCGCGTCCCCCCGCCCGCGTACGTCCCCCGCACGGGGGCGACGTCCTGGTACTCGCGGCCACGACCGATGACGACGTGGTGCTCGCCGACGTCGGTCCCGTTCGTCGGGTCGAAGGCGACCCAGTCGCCGGCCCACCACTCGACCCACGCGTGGGACTCGCCCACGACGGAGAGCCCGACGTCCCCGCCGCGCAGCGGGTGCAGGTAGCCGGACACGTAGCGCGCCGGCACGCCGGCGCTGCGCAGGGCCGCCACCGTCAGGTGCGCGAGGTCCTGGCACACGCCCTTGCGCTGCTCCCACGCGTCGGCGGCGGTCGAGTGCACCGCGGTGACGCCCGGCACGTACTCCACGAGCTCGTGCAGCCGCAGCGCCACGGCGCGCGCCGTGGCGTCCGGACCCAGCTCGGCGGCGAGCTCCGCCGCCGTGGCGGCGACGTCGTCGGGCGCGCGCGTGGTGGCCGACGGCGCCAGGAACTCACCGAGCTCGGCCACCGTGGCGGGGTCGCGCACCTGCTCCCACGTCGCGTCGGCGACGACGGTGCGATCGCCGACGTCCACGCGCGTGACCGACTCCAGCACGAGCTCGCGGTGCGGCACGCCGCTCTCGAAGGCGGCGACCGCCGTCCCCCAGTAGTCGCGGTAGTCGTGGCGCCAGGTCTGCGGCTCCACCGCCAGCCGGCTCTCCAGGACGGTCTGGCCCCGCTCGGACAGCGGCGTCATGCGCGCCTCGTTGTACGAGGCCGTCACCGGACCGTCGTAGACGAACCGCGTCGTGTGCACCACGTGCAGCCGGCTCACAGCATGCTCCCCACCCACGTGGTCACCGCGCCGGACGGGAAGTAGCGGGCGCGGATCGCGTCGCTCGCCGCCGCGCACGCCCGCTGCACCAGCGCCATCTGGTGCGGCAGGTGCGCCAGCACCTCGCCGAGCTCGGCGTACTCCAGTCCGGTCCGGGCGTGCCCGAGGCTGCGCCGGGCCGCGATCGAGTACAGGTCCTGCCCGGGCGGCTCCAGCGCATCGAGGCAGCTCTGGGCCTGGGTGAGCGCGTACACGACCGAGCGCGGGAACAGCGGGTCGGTCAGCAGGAACTCCGCGGCGCTCCGGTCCGTGGCGACCCCGCGGAAGCGCCGCAGGTACGCCTCGTGCGCGCCGCACGAGCGCAGCAGCGTCGGCCAGTCCGGCCCGGACGCGCCGGTGAGCGCCCGCGCCGCCAGCAGGCGCGCGGTCATGTCCGCGCGCTCGATCGACCGCCCGAGCACGAGGAACTGCCAGGTGTCGTCGCGGGAGAGCGACTGGTCCACGATGCCGCTGACGACGGCCGCCCGCTCGCGGACCCAGGCCAGGAAGTCGTGCGGCCGGCCGGACCGCGTCCGCACCGGGAGCTGCGTCCAGGTCGCGTTGAGCGCCTCCCACAGCTCCGTCGAGATGACCTCGCGGCCCCGCCGCGCGTTCTCCCGCGCCGCGACCAGGGCGCCGGCGATCGAGGCCGGCGCGGCGGCGTCGTACGCGAGCACCTCGAGCACGACCCGACGCCCCGCCGGCACCCCCGGCTCCGGCTCGCGGTCCATCACGGCGAGCAGCGAGCGGCAGGCCAGGTCCTCCTCCGCCCACGGGTCCTCCAGCAGCGCGTGCAGGTGGACGTCGAGGAGGCGGGCCGTGTCCTCCGCGCGCTCGACGTAGCGGCCGATCCAGAACAGCGACTCCGCGATGCGGCTCAGCACCCGGCACCACCCGTCCCGGCCGGCGCCGGTGCCCACCGGGCCTGCTGCTGCTGCTGCACCTGCACCTGCACCTCCTGGTCGGCCGGGCTGCTGTCGATCGGGACGCCCTGCGGCAGCGGGGCGGGAGCGGACCGGGCCGCGGCCGGCAGCGGCCGGCGCGGCGCCCCGAGCACCCAGGTGTCCTTCGAGCCCCCGCCCCGCGAGCTGTTGACGACGAGCTCGCCCTCCGGGAGCGCGACGCGGGTGAGCCCGCCGGGCAGCACCCACACCTGGTCGCCGTCGTTCACGGCGAAGGGCCGCAGGTCCACGTGCCGGGGGCGGAAGCGGTCGTCGACGAGGGTCGGGACCGTCGAGAGCTGGACGACGGGCTGGGCGATCCAGCCGCGCGGGTCGGCGCGCAGCGTGCGGCGCAGCGCGTCGAGCTGGGCCCGGTCGGCGCGGGGACCGATGACCAGGCCCTTGCCACCCGACCCGTCGACCGGCTTGACGACCAGCTCGTCGAGGCGGTCGAGGACCTCGGCGAGCGCGTCCGGCTCCTCGAGCCGCCACGTCTCGACGTTGGGCAGGATCGCGTCCTCGCCCAGGTAGTAGCGGATGAGGTCGGGCAGGTAGGTGTAGACGAGCTTGTCGTCCGCGACCCCGTTGCCCACGGCGTTGGCGATGGTGACGGTCCCCGCCCGGGCGCACGCGAGCAGACCGGGGCTGCCCAGCAGGGAGTCCGCGCGGAACACGACCGGGTCGAGGTACTCGTCGTCGACCCGCCGGTACACCACGTCGACGCGGCGCCGGCCGTGCGTGGTCCGCATCCACACCCGCCCACCCGCGCAGAACAGGTCGCGTCCCTCGACGAGCTCGACGCCCATCGTCCGCGCGAGCAGCGAGTGCTCGAAGTAGGCGCTGTTGTGCACGCCGGGCGTCAGCACGACGACGGTCGGCTCGTCGACGCCGGACGGCGCGGCGGCCGTCAGGGCCGCGAGCAGGCGGCGCGAGTAGTCCTGGACCGGACGGATCCGGAGCGCGGCGAAGAGCTCGGGGAAGCTCTGCGCCATCGCCCGCCGGTTCGAGAGCACGTAGCTGACGCCGCTCGGCACACGGACGTTGTCCTCCAGCACCCGGAAGGCGCCCTGCTCGTCGCGGACGAGGTCGATCCCCGAGACGTGCACCCGGACCCCGTTCGCGGGACGGATCCCGTGCGCCGCCCGGTGGAAGTGGGTCGACGTGGTCAGGAGCCGGCGCGGCACGACGCCGTCCGCGACCGCCCGCTGCTCCCCGTAGACGTCGTCGAGGAACGCCTCGAGCGCGCGGACGCGCTGCGCGACGCCGGGCGCGACCGTCTCCCACTCCGCGGCGGTCAGGACGCGCGGCGCGACGTCGACGGGGAAGGGGCGCTCCTCCCCCGCGAGCGCGAAGGTCACGCCCTGCGTGAGGTAGGCGCGTGCCATGAGCTCGGCGCGCGAGCGGAGCTCGCCCGCGGGCATCGCCACGAGCGCCTCGTGCACCCGCTCGTAGGCGGCGCGGACGGACCCGTCGCGGTCGAACACCTCGTCCCACGCTGCCCCGGCGGGGTAACCCTCGAACAGGTCGGCCATAGTCGGACGTTAGGTGGCAGACGTCACATCGAGGTTTCCGGCGGCTTTCCGGCATGGTTCGGACGCCGGTGTGCCGGGCAGGCTCGGGCCTCGCAGGGCCGGTACGCGCGGCGTGCGGCTACCGTGGCCGCGTGCCCTCCCCGCGCTCCCTCCTGCGCCGCGCCGCGCGCCTGGCGCGGGCCGTCGTCCACGGCCGGACGACCGCGGCACCGCCGGCCCCCTCGGCACGGGCCGCGGCCGGGTACGCGGGCGACTTCCGGGGGACGGTGCACGCCGTCTACGCGCCGGACCTTGACGGCGACCCGGACCCGGGCGAGATCGTGTGGACGTGGGTGCCGTTCGAGGAGGACCACACGCGCGGGAAGGACCGCCCGGTGCTGCTCGTCGGGCACGACGGGCCCTGGCTCCTCGGGCTCATGCTCACGAGCCGCGACCACGACGCCCGTCCCGGCCGCGCCCCGGGACGGTGGGTCGACGTCGGCTCGGGCGACTGGGACGCGCGCCGCCGGCCGAGCGAGATCCGGGTGGACCGCGTGCTGCGGGTGGACCCCGCCGCGGTGCGGCGCGAGGGTGCCGTGCTGGACCGCGCCCGGTTCGACGACGTCGTCGCCCACATGGGCGGCTCCTGGTAGCATCGACCTTCGCGTGTCCGCCCAGGTCGGCGGGCACTCGTCCGGCGTCTCCCCGAGGGTGTCCCCACGCCCCAGTCCCGATACCGGACGCGCCCTCTACGACCTGTCAGATTCGCTCCGGCGAAACGCACAAGAGAGTCAAACACGTGGCGAACATCAAGTCCCAGATCAAGCGCATCCGCACCAACGAGATCGCGCGCCTGCGCAACAAGGCTGTGAAGTCCGAGCTCAAGACGCACGTGCGTCGGGTGCGCGAGGCCGTCGCCGCAGGCGACAAGGAGGCAGCCGCCACGGCCCTCCAGGTCGCGACGACCAAGCTCGACAAGGCCGTGAGCAAGGGCGTCATCCACGCCAACCAGGCCGCGAACCGCAAGTCGGCGCTGGCCAAGCAGGTCGCCTCCCTCTGAGGCGACCACCGTCCGCCGGATCCACCCGGCGGGCACCGGACGCACGAGAAGGGCGCCACCCCTGGGGTGGCGCCCTTCTCGCGTCTCGAGGGACGTCCTGTGCCGTGTGCGGACGCGCCGCGCGCCGGGCGGACGCGTCAGCGCGACGCCCGGCGCGTGTTTCCGGGCCACCGCCCTGCGCGCCGGTCCCCCCTGCGGGCCGGCTGCCGCGAGGGCGGGTGCCCGCTCAGTGCTCGGCGCCGCTGAACCCGGCCGCCGCCGACGACGGGACGACCACGGAGGGGACCGCCGTCGGGTAGATGCCGGCGTCGCGCAGCGCCGCGTCGAACGCCTGGGCCGCCCCTGCCGTGTCGCCGTGGCTCAGCAGCCGGTCCCCCAGCGCCCGCCAGATCGCGGCCGCGCTCCGGCCGGCGGCCATCATCGCGAGCCGGCCGCCCGCCCACTGGTAGGTCTCGCGCGCCTGCTCGACCTCGCCCCGCGCCGCGAAGACGTCGCCGAGCAGGATGTTCCCATTGCAGATGTCGAGGGCCGCCTGGTCCTCGAGCCGGCTCAGGCCGCCGCGCGCGAGCGACTCCGCCCGATCGGCGTCCCCGAGCATGAGCCACGCGCGCCCCTGCTCGAACTCGCACCGGGCGAGCTCGATCTCGGAGCCGACGACCGCGAGCCCCGCCGCCGCCTCGTCGAGCTGCGCCAGGGCGGCCTCGGGCTCCGCGGGCAGGCACCGCAGCAGGAGCCACCCGAAGTGCAGGCGCAGGCGCGGCACGTCCCGGCTCGCCGCACCTTCGCTCAGGTACGCGAGGGCGCGCTCGGTGAGCCGGCGGGCCTCGGCGAGGTCACCGCGCCCCTCGGCGACGAGCGACGCGTTCCAGTAGATGCTCCCCCGCCCGCGCATGGTCCCCTTCGCCTCGGCGATGGCGATCAGCTCGGACGCGCGGTGGGTCGCGAACAGGAGGTCCCCGCGCTCGTAGTAGGACCAGAGCAGCGTCGCCCCCAGGCGCAGGTGCTCGTCGGTGCCCGCGATACCCGCGGCCTCCACGTCCTCGAGCAGGGCCTCACCGAGCGCGATGCTGTGCCCCAGGTCGCCGGCCTCGTGGTAGGCCGCGACGAGGTCGCAGCCCATGACGGCCGCGTCCAGCCACCGGTGGTCGGCGCGCGCGTCGGCGAGCAGCGGCTCGAGCACCGCCACGCACTCGTCGAGGTCGCCGAGCGCCTCGTGGGCGCGGGCCAGCGTGTGCAAGGCCTCGACGTGATGCCTGGGCGCGATCGAGCCCAGGTCGAGCGCCAGGAGGCGGTCCCTCGCCTCCTGCGCCTCCCCGTTCACGAGCGCGAGCTGCGCGAAGCCGATCTCCAGGCGCGCGCGCTCCTCGCTCGGAGCCCGGTCGCCGAAGCGCAGGTACTCCGCGGTGGTGCCGAGGCGGCGCGCGAGGACGCCCAGTGCCGCGTCGGTGGGCACGCGTCGACCGGCCTCGATGAGCGAGATGTAGCTCGGCGAGAAGTCGTCCCCGGCGAGCGCCGTCTGGGAGAGGCCGGCACGGGTCCGCTCGGCGCGGAGGCGATCGGAGAGTTCTGTCACAGTTGGTCACCCTATCCGTGACAGTGCGCGCCGGGCAGGGCCCGAAAGGATGAAAATCCGACGCCGGCCTCGCGGCCGGCGTCGGCTCCGTCACATCTTGCAGCAGCCCGTGCTGCCGACACCCAGCGTGCTCACGCCGCCCGAGCCGAGGGGCAGGCCGACGACGGTGAGGCCGAGCGTGACGACGACGGCGGCGAGGGTCTTGGCGATGCGGTTCATGGGAGCTCCTGGGCGGTCGGGCGACGTGTGTCACGAGGACTATGACAGGGTTCCTCCGGAAATGCACGATGCCTGAGCAGCGAATTTGACGTGTCCGTGGGGGACTTTTGGCGTGAATGGGGTGAAGACGTCCCAAAGCGATCGGGTGAATATCCGGCGAGTGACCGGGCTGCCGCCGCGGCGCGCCCACGCCAGTCACCCCGCCCGTGACAGCGACGACGGGCCGCGCGCCGCAGGGTGACGTCGGCGGCGCGGCCCTTCAGCCTCGGGCGTCGGCGACGCGCAGCACGGCGCGCTCGATCGCGAAGGCGGCGTCCCGGCCGCCGCCCTTGACCTCGGCGTCCGCCTGCGCGACGGCGGTGACCGCCGCGGCGAGCGCCTCGGGGGTCCAGCCGGCGAGCTCACGCCGTGCCCGGTCGACCTGCCACGGCGCGAGGCCGAGGTCGCGAACCGGGTCCAGGCCGCGGCCGCGGGCGGCGCCCACCTTGGCGAGCGTGCGCAGCTTCGACGCCAGCGCCGCGACGAGCGGGACCGGGTCCGTTCCCGTCGACATGGCGTGCCGCAGCAGGGCGACGGCCTCCCCCGCCCGGCCCTCGACGGCGGCGTCGGCGACGCGGAAGCCCGTGGCCTCCACCCGCCCGCCGTAGTACCGCGTCACCAGGTCGTGGGTCACGAGGCCTGTGGAGTCGGCCGCGAGCTGAGCGCACGCGGCGGCGAGCTCCCTGAGGTCGGCGCCGCACGCCTCCAGGAGCGCTCGCACGGCGGCGGGCTCGGCCTTGCGGCGGGCGCGGCGCAGCTCCCCCATGACGAAGGCATGCTTGTCCGCGTCCCGCTTGATGGGGTCGCACGCGACGACGGTCGCGCCGGAGGCCCGGATGGCCTCCAGCGCCTTCTTGCCCCGCACGCCACTACCGTGCTGGAGCACCAGCCACACGTCGGGAGCGGGTTCCGCGAGGTAGGCGACGACGTCGGCCAGGGCCTCGTCGGTCCCCTGGTGCAGTCCCGAGAGGACGACCAGACGCGGCTCGTCGAAGAGCGACGGGCTGGCGGCGACGCTGAGCCGGCCCGGCTCGTAGGCGGCGGCGTCGAGCCGGACGACCTCGACGGCGGGCTCCCGCTCGCGCGCCTGCGCGACGAGGCGCTCGACCGTGCGCTCGGCGAGCAGCGCCTCGGAGCCCGCGAGGAGCACGACGGGCGCCAGCTCCGCCTGGTCCCAGGCGATGCCGCCGGTCGGGGCGGTGCTGCGGCGGGCGGCAGGGGGCATGCCCCAAGCCTGCCACGCACCACCGTCACGCCCGACGCCCGCCCCATCCCCACCCCGACCAACCCCACCGCCGCCCCACCCCGCCAGTCCCTGCCGCCCCGCACCGCCAATGCCTGCCGCCCCGCCATCTCCCCCGCACCGCCAGTGCCTGCCGCCCCGCCATCTCCCCCGCCCCGCCAATGCTTGCCGCCCCGCCATCTCCCCCGCACCGCCAGTGCCTGCCGCCCCGCCATCTCCCCCGCACCGCCAGTGCCTGCCGCCCCGCCATCTCCCCCGCCACACGCCGCCCACCGCCGCCGCACCAGCCGCGGCCGCGACCAACACGTCCGTTCCCCGCGAGAACGTCCGCTGCACAGGACGTACTCGGCCGGAACGGACGTGGTCGGCCCACGTCCGTCCTCCGACTGCGGCGTGGGCCTGCGTCGGCGCGCGCCGGTGGGCGGGATCGCCACGTGGTCAGCACGTCCGTTTCCCGTGAGGACGTCCCCTGCACAGGACGTGCTCACCCGGAACGGACGTGCTCGGCGGGGATGGACGTGGTCGGCGGGGGGCGGACGTGCTCGGCGGGGGGCGGACGTGCTCGGCGGGGGGCGGACGTGCTCGGCGGGGGGCGGACGTGCTCGGCGGGGGGCGGACGTGCTCGGCGGGGGGCGGACGTGCTCGGCGGGGGGCGGACGTGCTCGGCGGGGGGCGGACGTGCTCGGCGGGGGGCGGACGTGCTCGGCGGGGATGGACGTGCTCGGCGGGGGGCGGACGTGGGCGGCTCGCGGACGGTGCCGGTGGGGAGGCCGGCGGGGCGGGGGTGTGGCGGTCAGCGGGCTACCGCGGCGCCGCGGGCGACCAGGCCTGCCGTGTCGGAGAGCTTGACCTCCTTCATGAAGAAGGCGACGACGAAGCCCAGGACGCCGAGCGGCACGAGGTACCAGAAGGCGGGGGCGAGCGCGTCGGTGTACGCCGCGACCACCTCCTCGCGCAGGGCGGCGGGCAGCTTCGCCAGGGCCGACGGCGTCAGGGAGCTCGCACCGTAGCCCGAGGGGACGGCGCCCGCGGGCGCATCCCTCACGGCCTCGGCCAGGCGGGTCGTGAGGTTGGTCGTGAACACCGTCGAGAACAGGCTGGTCCCCACGGCGGCGCCGATCTCCCGCAGGAAGTTGTTGGTGGACGTCGCGACACCCACCATCTCGGGCGAGACGGAGTTCTGCACCGCGATGACGATGGTCTGCATCACGAACCCGAGGCCGAACCCGAGGACGAAGATCATGACGCCGAAGGTCACGATCGACATCTGGGGCGTGAGCTGGGTCAGCAGGACGAGACCCACGGTGGCGATCCCCATGCCGAGGATGGGGAAGATCTTGTACCGACCGCGGGCGGAGATGAGCATGCCGGAGCCGAGCGCCGTGATCATCAGCCCGACCGTCATGGGGAGCATGAGGAGGCCGGCCTTCGTGGCGTCGTAGCCCCGCGCCATCTGCAGGAACGTCGGGAGGAACGACAGCGCCGCGAACATGGTCATGCCCATGACCAGGGCGATCGTGACCGAGACCGAGAACGTGCGGTTCCGGAACAGGCGCAGCGGGATCAGCGGGTCGGTGGCCCTCGCCTCCACCGCGAGGAACGCCGCCAGCGCGACGAGGGTGAGGACGAGCAGCGCGGGCAGCGCCGGGTCGCTCCAGTCGTACCGCCCCGCGCTGCTGATCGAGCTCCAGCTGGTCAGGAGCACGATCCCTGCGGTGGAGATCGTCATGAGCACCGCACCGGGGACGTCGAAGCGGGTGCTCGGGGCGCGCGACGGCAGCCGCAGGCGGGACCAGGCGACGGCGAGCGCGACCAGTCCGACCGGCACGTTGAGCCAGAAGCACCAGCGCCACCCCGGGCCGTCGGTGAACCAGCCGCCGAGCAGGGGGCCCGCCACCGTGGCGACCCCGAAGACCGCTCCCATGGGCCCCATGAACTTGCCGCGGTCCCGGGCGGAGACGATGTCCGCGATGATCGCCTGGCTCAGGATGACCAGCCCGCCGGCACCGAGGCCCTGCACCGACCGCCACACGACGAGCTCGACGAACGTCGTCGACAGCGCCGACCCGGCCGAGCCCAGCACGAAGATCGAGATGGCGACCAGGAACGGACGCCGCCGCCCCCGCAGGTCGCCGAGCTTGCCGTAGATCGGCATGACGACGGCGATGGCCAGGAGGTAGGCCGTGATGATCCAGCCCTCGTGCTCGGCCGCCCCCAGGTCGCCCACGATCGTCGGCAACGCCGTCCCCACGACGGACTGGTCCAGCGCGGACAGGAACATCGCCACCAGCAGCGCGCTGAAGATCACGTAGACGGTGCGGCGGGAGAGCACCAGCTCCGGCTCGCTCGTCCCGGCGGACGACCTCGTGGTCCGGCTCATCGACGGGTCCTCACTCACGTGCCGGCGCGGGCCCCGGACGGCGCGACCCGCTCACGACCGCCGTCGAGGGCGAGCGGCCGACGGCCGGTCGTCGTCTCGTCTCGAGTCTGCGCCTGGCGCCGGCAGAGCGCGCGGCGGGGCGGCCGGGGCCGAGCGAGGGCGCGACGCGTCAGCCCACGGGGCAGCGGGCACGCACCGTGAGCCCGCGCGGCTCGGCCGCGACCACCACCGTCCCGCACTCGTCCGTCGCGAGCACCGCGGCGCCCGTCGCACGGTAGAGCGCGAGCGTGCTCGCCGCCGGGTGCCCGTACCCGTTGTCCGCACCCACGCTGACGAGCGCGACGGCGGCGTCCACGGCCTGCGCCAGCGACGCGTCCTGGTACGCGGACCCGTGGTGCGCCACCTTGACCACCTGGGCGGCCAGCACCCCGGACGGGCCGTGCGCCGCCAGCAGGCCGGCCTGGGCGGCGGGTTCCAGGTCGCCGAGGGCGAGCACCGCGAGGCCCGGGGCGTCCAGGCGCAGCACCAGGCTCGCGTCGTTGACGGCGCCCTCCTCGGGCCCGACCGCGTGCTCGCGCGGCGGCGAGAGCGCGTCCGCCACCGGGACCGGCGCCCGGCTCGGCCACAGGACCCTCCACCGCACCTGGCCGGCCGTCCCCTCACCGGACGTCCCCTCACCGGCAGTCCCCTCACCGGCGCTGCCGTCACCCGGTCCACCGGACCCCGCGAGGCCGACGTCGACCGGCACGCCCGCGTCCGCGAGCGCCCGCAGGGTGCGGCCCGCCTGGCCTGCGGGCTCGGGCAGGGGGCTCACCAGCGCCGCGTCGACGGTGCGACCGGCGAGCACGGGCTCCAGGCCACCGACGTGGTCGGCGTGGTGGTGCGTGAGGACGAGCAGCTCGATCCGGTCGACACCGAGCCGGTCCAGGCACGCGTCCGCGGCGTCACCATCCGGACCCACGTCCACCACGACGGCGGCTCCCGGCCGGGTACCGACCACGAGGGCGTCACCCTGCCCCACGTCGCACTGCGCCACCCACGGCCCCGCCGGCGGACCCGCGCCCGGCACGAGGCCGACCAGCGGGCGGCGGATCCCCGGCACGGACACGAGGAGCACCGCGCACAGCACGACGACGACCCCGGGCCGCAGCGTGCGCAGGGCGCGGGTGCGGCCGGCCAGCAGGGCCAGCACGGCCGCCGTCGCCCCGGCCAGCAGCGCGGCGCCCGTGAGCCCTGCCGGCCAGGCGAGGCTCGCACCGTCGACGGACGCCGCACCGCGGGCGACCGCGCCGATCCACCAGCACGGTCCGCCGGCCGCCGCGCCGAGGGCGCGGGCGAGGGGCGGTGCGACCGGCGCGGCGAGCGTGGCCCCGAGCCCCAGCAGCGTCGCGGGGGCCACGGCCGGCGCCGCGAGCACGTTGGCCGGGACGGCGACCAGGGACACCGCCGGGTCGAGCAGGACCAGCACGGGGGCGCACACGGCCTGCGCGGCCACGGGCACGGCGACCGCCACGGCCGCGGTGCGCGGGACGCGCTCCCCCGCGGCCCGGACCAGGACGGGCGCGAGCACGACGATCGCGCCCGTGGCGAGCACGGACAGCGCGAAGCCGTAGCTGCGCGCCAGCCACGGGTCGAGGAGCAGGAGCACGACCACGCTGGCGCTCAGTGCGGGCAGCGCCCGCGAGCGTCGACCCAGGGCCAGGCCCGCGAGCGTCAGCGCCCCCATGCCCGCGGCCCGCACGACGCTCGGCTCGGGGCGCACGAGGAGCACGAACGCGGCCAGCACGAGCGCGCACACGCCGACCCGGGCGGGGCGCGGCAGCCGCGCCGTGAGGGCCAGGAGCGTGACGGTCAGCACCATGAAGTGCGCGCCCGACACCGCCGTCACGTGCGTCAGGCCGCTGACCCGCATCGCCTCCTCGAGGTCGGGCGGCACGCGCGACGTGTCCCCCACGGCCGCGCCGGGGACCAGCGCGCGGGCGTCGCCCGTGAGGTCCTCCGTGGCGGCGAGGAGGCCGACCCGCAGCGCCGTGGCCGCCTGTGCGTGCGGTGCGGGCGGCGCGAGGACCACCGGTCCGCGCGTCGCGGTGACGAGCGCGACGACCTCCTCGCCCGGGGCCGCGGGCGCCGCCCGGCCCGCCACGCTCACCCGCTCACCGTCTCTCACGCCGGCCCACGCGGGCCCGCCGATCACCCGGACCGCCGCGCGGGCGGGGCCCTGGCTCCCGCGCCCGCTGGCGGTGTCCACCGAGACCGTCACCCACCACCGCCCGACGGCGCCGTCCCACGGCGACGCGAGCGCCCGCGGGTCCCCACGGACCACGCCCTCGACCGCGACGACGGCGCGCTCCTCGGCGAGGCCGGGGAGCGGCCCGGAGGCCCGGGCGTGGAGCTGCAGACCGCACGCGAGGAGCGCGGCCCCGGCCACGAGCAGGACGAGGACGACGGAGGCGGCTGGTCCGGCGGCCCCGCGCTCGGGGCAGCGGCTCCTGGCCCAGACGGCAACCGCCGCGGCGAGCACGGTCAGCGCGGCGCCCACCGCCACAACCGCCGCCGCGCCCGACCCGACGGCGAGGCCGCACGCGAGCCAGGCCGCCGCCGCGGCCGGCAGCAGGCGCAGGTCCAGAGGCGGGTCACCGGGCGCGGCCCCGGGCTGGACCGTGGGCGCGGTCAGACCCGGACCAGCTCACGCAGGTCGGCCAGCAGGCTCGGGCCGATGCCGGGCACCTCCGCGAGCTCCTCGACGGTGGTGAAGGGCCCGTGCTCGTCGCGCCAGGCCACGATGCGTTCGGCGAGCACCGGCCCGATCCCCGGCAGCTCGTCGAGCGCCGCCAGGTCGGCCCGGTTGAGGTCGAGCGGACCGGGCTGCGACGACCCGCCGCCGGTCCCCTGCGGCACCGCGACCGTCTCGCCCGGCGCCGGCACGACCACCTGCTCGCCGTCGGTCACCTCGCGCGCGAGGTTGAGGGCCGTGAGGTCCGCGCTGGGGAGCGCCCCGCCGGCCGCGTCGACGGCGTCGGCCACGCGGGAGCCGGCGGGCAGCTCGAGCAGCCCGGGTGCGGCGACCTGGCCGACGACGTGCACCACGACGGCCTGCGCGGCCGCACTCTCGCCCCCATCGGGCGCGCCCGGTCCCGCGGTCGGCGCTCCCCCGGCGGGGTCGGCCCCGGCCGCGTCCTGTGCGGTGCCGGTCGGCGCGTCCGCCGGCGGCCCGCCCACGACCGTCGCGGGCGGCGGTCGCAGGGCGAGCAGACCGACCAGGCCCACGACCAGCACCAGCACCACCGCGGCCAGCGCCACCGTGGCCGGCCGGACGGCCCACCGACGCCCGGACCACCCGGACGAGCCGGGGGCGGCGGCGGGGTGGTCGAGCGGGTGCCCGTGGGCGGCCGTGTAGCCGGTGACGGCGGCAGCCAGCGCCCGGTCCCGCAGCGCCGCTCCGCGCAGGGCGGCGGCCCGTTCGCGCGGGTCGTCCGGCCCGTCGGGCGCGTCGTCCGACCCGTCGGGCGCGGTCCCCGGCGCCGCGGGGACCCAGGCCGGCGGCGCGGCGGGCCGGCCGTCGCCGGCCGGACGCGCCCGGGTGTCGACGGCGAGGCGCGCGAGCCGGGCCCGCGCGCCGCCGTCACGGTCCTCGGACGTCGCACCACGGCCGGGGACCTGGTCGCGGTGCGCTGGGGTGGTCACCGGCCCGACGCTAGGCAGGCGAGGCCCGACCGCCCCCGAGGGACCGCCGGACCTGTGGAGCGCCCGGCCTGTGGACGTTCAGGCGTCCGCGACCACCACCGCGAGGACGCCCGGCCCGACGTGGGCACCGATCACGGCGCTGATCTCCGCGACGTGCACGCGCCCCAGGCCCGGACCGCACGCGCCGCGCAGCTCCTCGGCCAGCGCCCGCCCGGCGGCCTCGTCGCCGAGGTGGTGCACCGCGAGGTCGAAGCGGTCCCGCGCGGCGGCGTCCGCGAGGGCGAGCTCCACGAGCCGCGCCCGCGCGCGTCCGGCCGAGCGCGCCTTCTCCACCACCTCGATGCGGCCGCGGTCGACGCCGAGCACGGGACGCACGCCGAGCACGCTCCCGAGCGCCGCGGCGACCGGCCCCAGGCGGCCCCCGCGCCGCAGGTGCTCCAGCGTCTCGACCGCGAACAGCACGGTCGACGTCGCGGAACGCCGCGCCGCCGCGGCGGCGACCTCGGCTCCGGGCAGCCCGCGCGCCGCGGCGGCCGCCGCAGCCAGCACGGCCAGGCCGAGGCCCATGCCCACGGTGCGCGAGTCCACGACCCGCACGGGCACGGCGGCCTCGCCCGCCGCGAGGCCCGCGGCGCCGACCGTCCCGGACAGGTCACCGGACAGGTGGACCGAGACGATCTCGCGGGCGCCGCGGGCGACGGCACGCTGGTAGGCGCGCGCGAACGCCTCGGCACCCGGCTGCGACGTCGTGACCCGGGCGCCGGACCGGAGCGCGTCGAGCAGCCCGGCGGGGCTCAGGTCGACGTTCTCGCGGTGCGCGACGCCGTCGATGACGACGTGCAGCGGCACGACCGCGACGTCGACGACGTCGAGCACCTCGGGCGGCAGCGACGCGGTCGAGTCGGTGACGACCGCGACGCCGCCACGCGCGCCCGGCGCGGCGGGCACCTCAGGCGGGCACGACGTTGACGAGCTTGGGCGCCCGCACGATGACCGTCCGCACGTCGCGGCCGGCCAGCGCGCGCTGGACGCCCGCGGTCGCCAGCGCCAGCTCGCGCAGCTCGTCGTCGCCGATCGACGGCGGCACCTCGAGCCGGTCACGGACCTTGCCCTGCACCTGCACCACGCAGGTCACGGTCTCCTCGACGAGCCAGCGCGGCTCGGCGACGGGGTACGCCTCGCGCGCCAGGCTCTGCGGGTGGCCGAGCCGCGACCACAGCTCCTCGCAGATGTGCGGGGCGAGCGGCGCGAGCATGAGCACGAGGCTCTCGGCGGCCACGCGGGGCACCGTCGTCAGCCCGGTGAGGTGGTTGTTGAGCACGATCAGCTTGGCGATCGCGGTGTTGAACCGCATGGCCGCCATCTCCGTGCGCACGTCCTCGATCGTGCGGTGGAGCACGCGCAGCGTCTCCTCGCCCGGGGCGTCGTCCGTGACCAGCAGCTCGCCGGTCGTCTCGTCGACGACGTTGCGCCACAGCCGCTGCAGGAACCGCTGCGAGCCGACGACCGCGCGCGTCTCCCAGGGGCGCGACAGGTCCAGCGGGCCCATCGACATCTCGTAGAGCCGGAACGTGTCGGCCCCGTACGCGTCGTAGATCTCGTCGGGGGTCACGGTGTTCTTCAGCGACTTGCCGATCTTCCCGTACTCGCGGAAGACCTCCTGCCCCTGCCACGTGTACCCGCTCGGCACCGACGCGTCCTCGACGACCTCGTCCGCCGACACGTACGCCCCCCGCGCGTCGGTGTAGGCGTACGCCTGGATGTAGCCCTGGTTGAACAGCGTCCGGAACGGCTCGACGCTCGAGACGTGCCCGAGGTCGTGCAGCACCTTGTGCCAGAAGCGCGCGTAGAGCAGGTGGAGCACGGCGTGCTCGACGCCGCCCACGTACAGGTCGACGCCCCCGGACTCCCCCGCGTCGGCGTTGTGGCCCGGGCCCATCCAGTAGCGCTCCAGCGCGGGGTCGACGACGACGTCGCGCCGGCCCGCGTCGAGGTAGTTGAGGTAGTACCAGCACGAGCCCGCCCAGTTGGGCATGGTGTTGGTGTCGCGCCGGTACGTGCGCGGGCCGTCGCCGAGGTCCAGGGTCACGTTGACCCACTCCTCGTTGCGGCCGAGCGGCGGCTCCGGCATGGAGGTGATGTCGTCCGGCTCGAAGGTCCGCGGCGAGTAGTCGGGCACCTCGGGCAGGTCGACGGGCAGCAGCTCGTCGGGCAGCGCGATCGGCAGGTCGTTCTCGTCGTAGACGATCGGGAACGGCTCGCCCCAGTAGCGCTGGCGGCTGAACAGCCAGTCCCGCAGGCGGTAGGTGACGGTCCCGGTCCCGACCCCGCGCCGCTCGAGCCACTCGATCATCGTGCGCTTGGCCTCGTCCACGGGCAGGCCGTCGAGCGTGACCTCCGCGTTCGCGGAGTTGATCGCGGGACCGTCGCCCGTGTACGCGCCGCCCTCCCAGCCGTCCGGCGGCGCGACGGTGCGCACGATCGGCAGCTCGAACCGCTCCGCGAACTGCCAGTCGCGCTCGTCCTGGGCCGGCACGGCCATGATCGCGCCGGTGCCGTAGCCCATGAGGACGTAGTCGGCCGTGAAGACCGGGATCGAGGCGCCGGTCGCCGGGTTGACGGCGAGGTGACCCGTGAACACGCCCGTCTTGTGGCCGGCGTCGGCCTGCCGCTCGACGGCGGTCTTGGCGGCCGCCTCCGCGCGGTAGGCCGCCACGGCCGCCGTCGGCTCCGCGTGGCCGCCGGTCCAGGCGTCGCGCGTGCCGTCGGGCCAGGCTGCGGGCACCTCGTCGAGCAGCGGGTGCTCGGGCGAGACCACCATGAACGTGGCCCCGAAGAGCGTGTCCGGACGGGTCGTGAAGACCTCGACCTGCCGCCCGCCCACGACGTCGAACGTGACCTGCGCGCCCTCGGAGCGACCGATCCAGTGGCGCTGCATGGAGCGCACCTTCTCGGGCCAGTCGATGAGGTCCAGGTCCGCCGCCAGGCGGTCGGCGTACGCCGTGATCCTCATGTTCCACTGGCGCAGGTTGCGCTTGACGACGGGGAAGTTGCCGCGCTCCGAGCGCCCGTCGATGACCTCCTCGTTCGCCAGGACGGTGCCCAGCCCGGGGCACCAGTTCACCGGCGTCTCGGACACGTAGGCCAGGCGCTGCGCGTCCACGACGCGCCGGCGCTCCACCTCGTCCAGCTCGGCCCAGGTGCGGCCGCCGGCCAGGTCCGCCGGCACCGCGCGCTCCCCGCTCTCGTACGCCGCGACCAGCTCGGCCACGGGCCGCGCCCGGCCCGTGCCGCCGTCGGGGCGCACCGCGGCGTCGTCGTACCAGGAGTTGAAGATCTGCAGGAAGATCCACTGCGTCCAGCGGACGTACTCCGAGTCCGTGGTCGCGAACGTCCGGCGCTCGTCGTGGCCGAGCCCCAGGCGGCGCAGCTGCCGGCGCATGGTGACGATGTTCTCGTCGGTCGTCTTGCGCGGGTGCTGCCCGGTCTGGACCGCGTACTGCTCGGCGGGCAGGCCGAACGCGTCGTAGCCGAGCGCGTGCAGGACGTTCTCGCCGCACATCCGCCGGTAGCGGCCCACGACGTCGGTCGCGATGTAGCCCAGGGGGTGGCCGACGTGCAGCCCGGCCCCCGAGGGGTACGGGAACATGTCCATGATGAAGAACGAGGGCGAGTCCGGGTCCGCGTGACGGCCCTGCGCGTCGGTGAGCGGGCCGCTCGGGTTGGCGGCCCAGAACGTGCCCTCCTCCTCCCACCGGTCCTGCCAGCGCAGCTCGATCTCGGCGGCGAGCGCGGCCGTGTAACGCAGGGGCGCCTCGGGCGGCGTCGGGGCGGAGGCAGCGGGAGCGGGCTCAGGGTTGTGCACCCGCTCAGGTTACCGTCGGCGCACCACTCGGCCCGCGCATATACGCGGGCCCACGCACCCTCCCCTGCGCGGCCGCAGGAAAGGGCGCGTGGGCCGGTCGGTCAGCGGGCGGAGCGGTACTCGAGCGTCAGCGGGCACTGGAACGGGTCGCGCGCGGCCAGGCCGACCTTGTTGAGGTAGGCCACGACGATGGCGTACGAGCGCCACACGCTCGTCTCGGTGTAGTGGATGCCCCGCGACGCGCAGAACTCGCGGACGATCGGCTGCACCTGGCGCAGGTGCGGGCGCGCCATGTTGGGGAACAGGTGGTGCTCGATCTGGTAGTTCAGCCCGCCCATCATGAGGTCGGTGAACCGGCCGCCGCGGACGTTGCGGCTCATGAGCACCTGGCGGCGGAGGAAGTCGATGCGCGCGTCCGGCGGGACGATCGGCATGCCCTTGTGGTTGGGCGCGAACACGGCGCCCATGTAGAGGCCGAACAGCCCGAGCTGCACGCCGAGGAAGGCGAACGCCAGGCCGACCGGCATGGCCCAGAACACCAGCGCGAGGTAGCCCACGAGGCGGATGAGGACGAAGGCGATCTCGATCGGGCGGCGCTTGACCTCGCTCCGGCCGAAGATCGTCTTGATCCCGGAGATGTGCAGGTTCAGGCCCTCGAGCAGCAGGAGCGGGAAGAACAG
Source organism: Actinotalea sp. JY-7876 (assembly GCF_014042015.1). NCBI lineage: Bacteria > Bacillati > Actinomycetota > Actinomycetes > Micrococcales > Cellulomonadaceae > Actinotalea > Actinotalea sp. JY-7876. Next base: position 2,208,435 of record NZ_CP059493.1, read on the forward strand.
CCAGCCCTGGCGCTGCGTGAACCACCCCACGAGACCCGAGCGGGGCGCCGGGAGGTCCTCGGTGTGGAACACGAGGGCGCCGGTGGCGATGTCGGGGTCGGCGCCGACCTGGTTCGGCTTGGCGTGGTGGCGGCTGTGCTTGTGCTGCCACCAGCCGTAGCTCATGCCGGCGTAGAGGTTGGCGATGACCAGGCTCGCCCAGTCGTTCCACCGGCCGGACTTGAAGATCTGGCGGTGCGCGGCGTCGTGCCCGAGGAACATCACCTGGCCGAGCACGAGCGCGAGGAGCGCCGCGAGCCCGAGCTGCCACCACGAGTCCCCGAGGAGCACGATGCCGGCCCCGATGCCGACGAGCAGCACGGTGAGCACGGTGAAGCGCGTCCAGTAGTAGCCGTAGCGGCGCCGCATGAGCCCCGCCTCCTGGACGGTGCGGGTCAGGGCCGTGAACTCGCTGACCTGGCGCTCACGCGGGCTCTCGGCCAGCGAGCGGTCGGCGCGGCCGACGGGCGTCTGGGTGGTGGACTCGGCGCCGGTGGGAGGGACGACGTCTGCGCTCATGCATACTTCCCGGTCTGCTGGGGGACAGCGCGGGCCCGGGGGCACCGCACCTAGATCGGTCCGAACCTACGGCACCGTAACCTCCGCCGCCAGGGGTGCGGCCCGACTCCCCGGCGTGTCGCGCCCGAACAGACCGACGGGCTCACGCGAGCGGTCGGACGCGCACCGCCGCAGCGGCGGCGGGCGAGAGCCCTCCCGGTGCCACCAGGACCGCGTCGAGCCGCACGCCGCGCCGCTCGCACTCGCGCAGCACCTGCGGGTCCTCGTCGTCGACGCGCACCACGCGGCCGCGGCGTCCCGGCGCCAGCGTCGCCAGCACGACGGCGTCCGGGCGCTCCACGGTGCCGTCCGCCTGCGGGATCGGGTCGCCGTGGGGATCGCGGCGCGGCCGACCGAGCAGCGCGTCGAGCCGCTCGACGAACACGTCGGAGACCGCGTGCTCGAGCACCTCCGCCTCGTCGTGCACCTCGTCCCACCCGTAGCCGAGCTGCTCCACGAGCCAGGTCTCGATCAGCCGGTGGCGCCGGACGACCCGCAGCGCGATCGCGCGGCCCGCGGCGGTGAGGCGGACCTGCCCGTAGCGCTCGTGCTCGACCCAGCCGCGGGCGACCAGCCGCCCGAGGGTCTCCGAGACCGACGGCGCGCCGACCCCGAGCCGGCGTGCGAGGTGCGAGGTCGTCACCGGCTCGTCCGACCACTCCTGGAGGTTCCAGACGACCTTGAGGTAGTCCTCGGCGACGGCCGTCAGGCCGACCTGCCGCGCCCCGCGCCGCCCCGCCCCGCTCACGCGCCGACCGCCGTGCCCTCGGCGCCCTCGGCGACATCGACGCGGGTCGCTCGCCGCGCGCGGAGCCGCGACGCGGCCCAGGCGAGCCCGAACGCGATGCCCTGGCAGACCACCACGAGGCCCGCCGAGGCGGCGTCGAGCACGTAGCTCGCCCAGATGCCCACGACGGCGCACGCGGCGGCGATCGCGGGCGCGACCACGAGCATCCGGTCGATGCGGTCGACCAGCAGGGACGCCGTCGCGCCGGGGGTGATGAGCATGGCGACCGCGAGCACGACGCCGACCGCCTGGAGCGCGACGACGACGGTGAGGGCGAGCAGCCCCAGCAGCAGCATCCCCGTGCGGCGCACGGACATCCCGACGACGTGCGCCTGGACGCGGTCGAACGCGTACAGGGTGAAGTCCCGCCGCAGCGCCACGATGACCGCGAGCGCGACGGCCGCGATGACGAGCACCTGGGCGATGTCGGCGTCGGAGACGCCCAGCACGTTGCCGAACAGGATGTGGGACAGGTCCACCTGGCTCGGGGTCGTCGAGACCAGGACGACGCCGACGGCGAACGTCGTGGTGAAGACGACGCCGATCGCCGCGTCCTCCTTGACCCGTGTCGACTCCCGCACCGCCCCGATGAGCGCGACCGCCCCGACACCGAAGACGAACGCCCCCACGGCGAAGGGCGCGCCCACGAGGTAGGACAGGACGACGCCGGGCAGCACGGCGTGGGACACCGCGTCCCCCATGAGCGACCACCCGATGAGCACGAGCCAGCAGCTGAGCATCGCGCACACCACCGACGCGACGAGGGTCACGAGCAGCGCGCGCTGCATGAACCCGAACTGCCACGGCTCGACGAGGAGCTCCCAGAACCCGGTCACGGCACCTCCGTCGGCGCGTCGAGGCCGAACGCCCGCGCGAGGTTCGCCGGGGTGACGACGTCGGCGGTCGGCCCCGCCGCCAGGACGCGCCGCTGCAGCAGCACGGCCGTCGCGCACAGGTCGGGCAGCGTGCGCAGGTCGTGGGTCGAGACGACCACCGTGGCGCCCTCGGCCACGAGCTCGTGGAGGACCGCCGTCACGGTGGCGACCGACACCACGTCGAGCCCGGTGAAGGGCTCGTCGAGGAGCAGGACGCGCGCCTCCTGCGCGAGCGCGCGGGCGAGCAGCACGCGCTGGCGCTGGCCGCCCGAGAGCCGCCCGATCTGGCGCCCGGCGAGGTCGGCGAGCCCGACGCGGTCCAGCGCGGCGTCGACCGCGGCGCGGTCGGCCGGGCGGACCCGGCGGCGGCGCCCCATCCGGTGGTGGCGGCCCATGAGCACGACGTCGGCGACCACGACCGGGAAGTCCTTGTCGACGTCGTCGGCCTGGGGCACGTACCCGACCAGCCCGTCGCGCCGCGCCTCGTCCGGGGTGCGGCCCAGGACCTCCACCCGCCCGGTGCGGGGCCGCACGAGCCCCGCGCACGCCTTGAGGAGCGTCGACTTGCCCGAGCCGTTCATCCCGACCAGGCCGCACGCCACGCCGGGGGCGACGTCGACCGCGACGTCCTCGAGCGCGACGACGTCGCGGTACCGCACCGTCAGGTCCCGCACGCGCAGGGCCGGGCCGCTCACCGGTCGCCCTCCCCCGCCGGGGCCCCCGTCAGCCCGGCGACCACGACGTCCACGTCGTGGCGCAGGAGGTCGAGGTACGTGGGCACGGGGCCGTCGGGGCCCGACAGCGAGTCGACGTAGAGGGTGCCGCCGAAGCGCGCACCCGTCTCGCGGGCGACCTGCTCCTGCGCCGTCGAGGAGACGGTGGACTCGCAGAACACCGCGGGCACCTCGGCGTCGCGGACGCGACGGACGACGTCGGCGACCTGGCGCGGCGTGCCCTGCCGCTCGGCGTTGACCGGCCAGAGGTACGCCTCGTCGAGGCCGGCGTCGCGGGCGAGGTAGGAGAAGGCGCCCTCGCACGTGACCAGGAGCCGCTGGTCGGGCGGGAGCGCCGCGAGCCGGACGGTGAGCTCGTCGTGCAGCTCGAGCAGCTCGGCGGCGTAGGCCTGCGCCCGCGCGTCGAACGCGGCGGCGTCGGCCGGGGCCAGGTCGCCCAGGGCGTCGGCGATCGCGACGGCGTAGTCGGCGCCGGTGCGCGGGGACATCCACGCGTGCGGGTTGGCGTGGTCGCTCCCGGCGATCGGCAGGGGGTCGACCGCCTCGGTGAGCACGACCGTCGGCAGGTCGAGCGGCGCGACGAGGTCCTCGAGCCAGACCTCGAGCCCGAGGCCGTTGGCGAGGAGCAGGTCCGCCCCGGCGGCACGGCGCAGGTCGTCCGGGCTGGGCTCGTACCCGTGGATCTCCGTGCCGACGCCCGTGAGGGACTCCACGCGCGCGTCCGGACCGGCGACGACGCCCGCCATGTCGGCGAGGACGGTGAAGGTCGCGAGGACCACCGGACGGTCGTCCCCGGCGGTTCCGCTCGCCTCGGCCGGAGGCGCGCAGCCGGCGAGGACCGCGGCGAGGCACGCGCCGAGCGCCGCGGCACCCCCAAAGTTCGGCATGCCGAACTTTAGGTCGCGCGGGCGTCAGCGCACCAGCACCAGGAGGATCTCCACGGCGCCCGCAGGCTCCACGGTGACGAACCCGAGGTCGGGCGCCTCGAGCCCGAAGTCCTCGAGCGTGACGGGGACCTGCCCCGCCACCTCGATCCCGGCCTCGGTGCGCTGGACCTGGAACGACGCCACCACCGGCCGGCTGACGCCGTGGAAGCTCAGCGTGCCGTCCACCGCGACGGCGACCGGCTCCGTCGTCGCGCCGATGGCCGAGACGTCGACCGGCGCCGTCAGCGTGAAGGTCGCCTCGGGGTAGGCCGTGGTGTCGAGCGCGCGCCGGAAGTACGCGTCGCGCGCCGACTCGTCCGTGACGATCGTGGCGGTGCTCACGACGACGTCGACGGCCGTCAGGGCGCCGTCGGTCACCTCGGCCGACCCGGTGACGTCCTCGGTGCGTCCCACGACCGTCACCGGCTCACCCGTGAGGACCTCCGCCAACCGGTAGCCCACGGCGGAGCCCTCGCCGATGCGCCAGGCGCCGTCGACGTCGACCGGCCCGGCCAGCACCTGGGCCTGCGCGGTGGGCGCCGCGGTGGGCGTGCTCAGCGTGAGCGGCGCCCGCGCGTCGGGGGCGAGGAACCGCGCGTAGACCCACGGTCCGCCGACCACCAGCGCGACGGCCAGCACGACGACGGCGAGCGTGACGACGAGCCGGCGCCGCAGGTGCTCCGGCGAGAGCTCCGGCGCGGCGGGCCCCTCACTCACGGTTCCCCCTGCGGCGGAGCACCAGCGGGACCACGATCCCGGCCGCGGCGAGCGCCACGCCGCCGATCCAGGCGGCGGGGGGCAGACCCCACGCGGGCTGCTCGGGGTCCGCCTCGGAGGCGTCGGTGACGGCGCTCGCGCTCGGCACAGGCGTCGCCTCCGCGGCCGTTGTCTCCTGCGGCGCCGTCGTCTCCTGCGGCGCCGTCGTCTCCTGCGGCGACGGGGCGGCGGTCGGCTGCTCGGCCACCTGGAACGCGAAGGTGCCCTCGAGCACGTGCCCGTCCGAGGACGGCGAGCGCCACGCCACGGCGTAGGCGCCGCCCGGCAGGCCGGGCCGCAGGGCCTGCGTCACGGTCGTCCCCGCGACGACTGCCTCGCCCTCGGACCACTGCGCGCCGTCGGGACCCGTCACGCTCACGGCCGCCCCGAGGGGCAGCTGGTCGGCGGAGAAGGTCAGGACGACCTGCGCGGGGGGCGCCTCGACGGTCGCGTCGGCCGCCGGATCGGTCCCGACCAGCCGGTCGTGGGCCGCGGCCGGCGCGACGCCGAGCGCTCCCTGGACGAGCAGCGCGGCGAGGAGGGCGACCACGGCGCCCGCTCCCCGACCTCGGACGACCAGCTCCTGACGCACGACGCTCCTCCTGGTGCTCGCCCCGCCGGACGTCGGCAGCGGCGGCCTTACCGTACGCCGGACGGACCCGCGACCCGACACCGCGTCACCCGTCGGCGCCGTCCGCGGCGTCCTCGACGCGGCCCTCGCCCGGCGCCCCGGTCGGGTCCCCGGTCTGGTCCCCGGTCTGGTCGGCCTGGTCCTCGGCCTGGTCCTCGGGCTGTTCCGCCAGGTCCGCCGCCTGGTCTGCCGTCCCGGGCGAGGGCCAGGGCGAGGCGAGACCGACCCGGGCCACGCCGTCGGGTGCGACCTCGATCACTCGGTAGTCGAGCACGGTGCGTGACGTCGGGTCCCACCGCAGCACGGTGAGCTCGGCCACCCCGCGGAGCGGCCCGACGGTCGCCTGGCCCAGGGTCGCGCCCGCGGAGCTGCCGCTGACGTACCGCACCCCCAGGCCGACGGCCTCCGGGCCGATGCGCCGGTGCTTGTGCCCCGAGACCTGCGCCGGGACGCACCCCTCCTCGAGCGCCGCGTTGCCCACGTTCGGGTTGTGGACGAGCAGGAGGTCGACGCCGTCGCGCTCCGCGCACGCGACGTCGGCCAGGCGCCGCGCCGCCTGCCGCACCGTCTCCTCGCCGGCGAGGCTGGTGCCGGCGCCGATGCGCGTCGCGTTGGGGTCGCTGTCCCCGAGCACGCGCAGCCCGGCCACCTCGACCACCTCGCCGTCGAGCACGCGCGCACCCGCGTGACGCTCCTGCGAGGAGGTGGTCTCGCTGTCGTGGTTGCCGTCGGCGACGAGCATGGGGACGCCCTCGGGCATCGCGCCGACGAACGCGTCGACGCAGTACTCCTCGACCGACGTCCCGTTCACCGTGGTGTCCCCGCCGTTGAGCACGACCTCGGCGCCGGAGAGCTCCGCGGCCGTGCGGATCACGCGCGCCATGCCGACGTTGCAGTGCAGGTCGCTGACGAAGAGCAGCACCACCGGCTCGGGCGCGTCGTCCTCGTCCGAGCCGTCGGCCGTGACACCGGGAGCGGCGTCCTCCGCTGCCTGCCCCGACCCGTCACCGTCCGACACCGGGTCACCGGGGTCACCGGGGTCACCGGGGTCACCCGAGCCGGCGCTGCCGTCCTGGGCCTGACCGTCCTCGGCCTGACCGTCCCCGCCCTCGCCGTCCGTGCCGTCGCCGACCGTGCCGTCGCCGTCCGCGCCCTCGGGAACCTCGCCGCTCCCCTCCCCCTGCGCCTGCTCGTCCGCCGCGCTCGGGTCCTGCTCGTCGCCGGCGACGAGCAGGGTCTCGCGGGCCACCTCGAGCTCGCGGTCGGACTCCGCCCGCTCCTCCCAGGCGGCCCGCAGGGACTCGGCGGCGCCGTCGTAGAACTCCTCGTTCGCGCGCCAGGCGTCCACGGCCATACCGCCGTAGGTGTCGACGAGACCCGCGAGCCGGCCCGTGATCCGGGCGCCGGCCAGCGGGGTGCCGTCGAAGACCGCCGACGCCGTCGCGTCCTGCCCGTCCCGCAGCGCCGCGTCGCTGCTCGCCGACACGGTGCCGACCACGAGCACGACGACCGCGGTGCCGCCGGCGACCAGCCCCGCGTAGGGACGGGCGGTGTCCAGGAGCTCGGCACGGCGCGCGGCCCCGAGCCCGGCGCGCACGAGCCACGCCCCGACGGCCACGGTGACCATCGCGAAGGCGGTGCGCCGCGCGGCGTCCAGCAGCAGGCGCTCGACCGCCGACTGGACGGCCGCCTGCGGGGCGCTGAAGAACTGCACGTACCCCCGCAGGTCCCCGCCGAGGACCTCGAGCGTCTCGGCCGGTTCGAGTGCCGTCAGCTCGGCCGGGATCTCCTGGACCACGACCCGGGCGCCGAGCCCGAGCGGGAGCGGCGAGTCGATGACCAGCGTCCCGAGGGGCCCGAGATCGACCGTCACCTCGCTGTCCACCGTGACCTCGTACCGGGCGAGGTGCGGGCCGAGCGTGGCCTCGGCGGATGCGGTGGCGACGCCCCACGCGGCGCACGGGAGGAGCAGCGCCAGGACGAGGGCGAGCGTCCGAAGCACGCGCACGGCCGGGTGCGCGCGCCGCCGCCCGGCACCGCCGGGCGAGGGGGTGGGGTCCTCGTCCGCTGTCATCTCCTCCTCAGTATCCCGCGCGCGCATGTTCGCCCACAGCGAACAGCCGGCTCACCCGGCGTTGCGCTCGTCGCGCCAGGAGATCCACTCGCGCAGGCGTCCCAGGTCGTAGTCCGGCCCGCTGACGTCCACGGTGAAGAGCGAGACCCCGAGATCGACCAGCTGGTCAGCCTGCTCCCCCGGCACGCCCTCGGTGCCCAGCCCGACGGAACGCTCGATCTCGGTCGGGTCGCGGCCGACGTCGGCGCAGTGCCGGTCGAGGACGGCCGACTTGTGCGCGAAGACCTCCGGGTCCGCGAACGAGTGCCAGATCGTGGCGTGCTCCGCGACGACCCGCAGGGTCTTGCGCTCACCGCCGCCGCCGATGAGGACCGGGATGTCGCGCGTCGGGGCGGGGTTCAGGGCGGCCCAGCGCGACCGGATGCGCTCCATGCCCGTGGCGAGCTCGGCGATCCGGGAGCCGGCGGTGCCGAACTCGTAGCCGTACTCGGTGTAGTCGCGCTCGAACCATCCCGCTCCGATGCCCAGGATCAGCCGGCCGTCGCTGATGTGGTCCACGGTGCGCGCCATGTCCGCCAGCAGGTCGGCGTTGCGGTAGCCCTGGCACGTCACCAGCGCGCCGATCTCGATGCGCTCGGTGGCCTCCGCCCAGGCGGCGAGCATGGTCCAGCACTCGAAGTGCTTGCCGTCGGGGTCGCCGTAGAGCGGGAAGAAGTGGTCCCAGTTGAAGGCGATGTCGACCCCCGCCTCCTCGGCCTGCGCGACGGCGCGCCGGATGGCGGCGTAGTCGGCGTGCTGCGGCTGGATCTGGACACCGATGCGGAGCGGGCGCGTCATGGGCCCGACCCTAGGGCCGCCCGACGACACCCCGCGAACCCGGCCGCACGCCCGGTCCGGCGTCGACGGAGAGGACCACCAGGGCTAGGTCGCGGTCCTCGCGCGGGCCCGGCGCTCCCGGAACCACGTCACGGCGGCGACGGCGCCGACGATGAGGACCGTGGGGACCAGCCACCGCGTCCACGGGCCGCGGTCGAGGACGACGGTCATGAACCCCGCGATGACCAGGCAGCTGAGGAGCACCTGTCCCGCCGCGCGAACGATCCTCGTGCCCATGCCGCCCCCTGTCGGTGCGCCCCTCCACCTGGGAGCGAGCCTAGGGGCGAGCGTCGGCGCGGCGCGAGCGCCTGCGCAGCCGACGTCGGACGACGACGGCGAGCGCGGTGGCAGACCGATCACCTGTGCGGGATCGCTCGACGTCAGTCCACGACGACGACCACGCGCAGGTCGCGCGGTCCGTGGACGCCCTCCACCCGGACCAGCTCGATGTCGCTCGTCGCGCTCGGCCCGCTGATCCAGGTCTGCGGGCGCTCGGGGTGCTCCCCGAGGAGGGCGACCGCCTCGGGCACCGACGCGACGACCTGGTCCGCGCGGACGACGCAGACGTGCCGGTCCGGCACCAGGCTCAGCACGCGGCGGCCCTGGTCGGGGCCGCCGTCGAGCACGATCGTGCCCGTGTCGGCCACCGCGACCCGGCAGGCCGTGAGGACCGCCCCGGTCCCGTCGAGGCGACGGGCGGTCAGCAGGTCGCCCGGCGCGTCGACGAGCACCGTGAGCCCGCTCGCCCGGACCGCGTCGAGCCACGCCTGCGGCAGCCCGGGTGGGACTGCGACGGCGCCGGCGTCCGCGAGCTGCGCCGCCACGGTGGCCGCGACCTCGCTCGCCCGGCAGCGGATCACGGCCGCCCGGTAGTCGAGCAGCCGGTCCGCCAGCAGGGCCAACGCACCCTCGGAGCCGGGCGCGACGTCGGTCGCCGCCCGGTAGCCCCGGACGACGTCGGCGGGCGCAGGGCCCGGCGCACCCGGGGCGCGGCCGAGCGCCGAGCGGACCGCGCCCAGGACGGCGTCGCGCGCGCTCATGACGCGTCCCCGCCCGCGCCGCGGCCCGCGCCGGTGCTCGTGCCGCGAGGGCGTCGCGCCAGGCCGTCCCGGAACGAGCGGCGCGGCAGCACCGGCAGGTCACGCGTGGCGGTCCACAGCGAGCCGGGCCAGGGCAGACGCCGAATCCGGCGTCCTCCCAGCACGCGGCCGGCGAGCGCGAGGCCGCGCAGGGCCCACCGGAACCGGCCACCCGAGGACATCGCCGCGGCGGCCGCCGCCATGGCGGTCCCCATCGCGCTCGGGTGGGCGCCGTCGCCGTCGTGCAGCGCGCGGTCGCGCAGGTGGACCAGCGCGGTGGGGATGTCGATCTTCACGGGGCACGCGTCGTAGCAGGCGCCGCACAGCGAGCTCGCGAACGGCAGCGACGCCGTGGCCGCGTCGCGGGACTCCAGGCCCAGCAGCTGCGGGGTGAGGATCGCGCCGATCGGACCGGGGTACACCGACCCGTACGCGTGGCCGCCGGTCCGCTCGTAGACCGGGCAGACGTTCATGCACGCCGAGCAGCGGATGCAGTGCAGGGCGGAGCGCCCGATCTCGTCCGCGAGCGCACGCGTCCGACCGTTGTCGAGCAGCACGAGGTGGAACTCCTGGGGCCCGTCGTCCGGCGTCACACCGGTCCACATGGTCGTGTAGGGGTTCATCCGCTCACCGGTCGAGGACCGGGGCAGCAGCTGCATGAAGACCTCGAGGTCCCGGTACGTCGGCACGACCTTCTCGATGCCCACCACGCTGACCAGGGTCCGCGGCAGCGTCAGGCACATCCGCCCGTTGCCCTCGGACTCCAGGACGGCGACCGTGCCGGTCTCGGCGACCGCGAAGTTCGCCCCGCTGATCGCGACGTCGGCGCGCAGGAACAGCTCGCGCAGGTGCGCCCGGGCGGCCATCGCCAGCTCACGCGGGTCGTCCGTGAGCCCGGTCGGCACCTCCGCCATGCGCGAGGCGAAGATCTGCCGGATCTCGTCGCGGTTGCGGTGGATCGCCGGCACGAGGATGTGCGACGGCCGGTCGCCGGCGAGCTGGACGATGAGCTCGGCCAGGTCGGTCTCGTGGGCGACGACGCCCTCGGCCTCCAGGTGCTCGTTGAGGCCGATCTCCTGCGTCGCCATGGACTTGACCTTGACGACCTCGCGCGCGCCGGCGGCCCGGACGATGTCCGTGACGATGCGGTTCGCCTCGGCCGCGTCGCGTGCCCAGTGGACCGTCCCGCCGCGCGCGGTCACGGCCGCCTCGAGCTGCTCCAGCAGCTCCGGCAGCCGCTGCATGGTGTCGGCCTTGATCGCGGACCCCGCGTCGCGCAGCGCCTCCCAGTCGGGCAGCTCGGCGGTGACGTGCAGTCGCTTGTCCCGGATCGTGCGGGTCGCCCGGCGCAGGTTGGTCCGCATCTGGCCGTCGGCGAGCGCATCGTGAGCCGCGACCGGGAACGTCGGCCCCCACCGCAGCGGGGCGACGGGCTCGGTCGCAGGCTTCGGCGGCACCGCGGGCATCCCCAGGTACGTGCTCATCGGGCGCGTCCCGTCCGCGCGGAGGCGGCCGATGCGGCGCGGGTCCCGCGCCGCGCGGGCGGCCGCCACGGGTCCTCGCGCGTGCTCGCGAGGATCTCCGCCAGGTGCACCGAGCGCACCGGCGCGCCCAGCCGGGACAGCGCGCCGTCGATGTTCATCAGGCAGGACCAGTCCCCCGCCGTGACGAACTCGGCCCCGGTGCCGACCACGGACGCCGCCTTGTCCGCGACCATCGCCGAGGAGGTCTCGGAGTTCTTCAGGGCGAACGTCCCGCCGAACCCGCAGCACTGGTCGGCGTCCGGCAGGTTGACCAGCTCGAGGCCGCCGACGGCCCGCAGCAGCGTGGTCGGGCGGTCGCCGACCCGCAGCATCCGCAGGGCGTGGCAGGTCGGGTGGAACGTCACCGAGTGCGGGAACCAGGCGCCGACGTCGGTCACGCCCAGGACGTCGACCAGCAGCTCGGACAGCTCGTAGGTGCGCGCGGCGACCTCCTCGGCCGCACGCGCGAGCCCGGGGTCCCCGGCCTGCCGGGCGACGCGGCCCTGCTGGTGCCGCGTCGAGGCCACGCACGACCCGGACGGGGCGACGACGGCGTCCCACTCCCCCTCGGCGACCGGCCAGAAGGTGCGGACGTGGTTGCGCACGATCGGCGCGGCCTGCCGGGGGTAGCCCGAGTTCACGTGCATCTGGCCGCAGCAGGCCTGGCCGGACGGCACCACGACCTCGTGGCCCAGCCGCTCGAGCAGGCGCACCGTCGCGGCGGCTGCGTGGGGGAACAGGCCGTCGACCAGGCACGTGGTGAAGACGGCGATGCGCATGAGACCTCGTTGTCTGCGGGCCGCCGGGCGGGGACCGACGAGGTCCGACGGCAGCGGTTCGGGCGAGGATCACGCTAACCGATCGTCGCGGCGACACGCAGAGCCGCTCGTCCGAGCACGCACGGCGGCGCCGCCGGCCCGCCGTGAACCGGCAGGAACCCCACCGACGACGAGAGGCCGCCCCGAAGGACGGCCTCTCGATGATCGGGTGGAGCTGAGGGGACTCGAACCCCTGACCCCCTGCATGCCATGCAGGTGCGCTACCAGCTGCGCCACAGCCCCGCTGCCCCGGAGGGCTCGTTGAGTCTAGGGGATCTCTCGCCCCGAGAGCCAATCCGCCCCGCGCTCAGCTGCGCAGCGCGTCTCCCGTGCTGGACGGCATCGCGTCCGTCGGGACGCCGGCGTTCCAGTCGTCGACCGCCACCGCGGGCCCGAGGTTGTGGGACTCGACGTACCAGGCCGGCGGGATGTCCCGGTGGCTCGCGCGCAGCAGCGACCAGTGCGCGTTGTGGAGCCCGCCCAGGCCGCGCCAGCCCGCCGGGTCCAGCCCGAGGAGCGCGACGAGCCCGAGCGTGATGGCCGCGCCGTGCGAGACGGCCACGAGCGTGCCGCCGTCCTCGACCGCCGCCGCGTGCTCCGCGACCGCCTCGCTGACGCGAGCCGCCACGGTCGCCCGCGCCTCCGCGCCGTCGCGGTCCGGGTCGCGCCCGCCGCGCCAGGTCGCGTACGCCTCGGGCCAGCGCTCCTGGATCTCGCTCGCGGTCAGCCCTTCCCACGCGCCGAAGCGGCGCTCGCGCAGGCGCGGGTCGACCTCGACCTCGACCCCCGTGAGGTCACCCAGCGCGCGCGCCGTCGCCACGGCCCGGGCGAGGTCGGAGGAGACGATGCGGCTGGGCGCGTGCCGCTGCGCGAGGTGCTGCGCGGCCTCCGCGATCTGCCACCGGCCGACGTCGTCCAGCGCGATGTCCGTGCTGCCCTGCAGCCGGGCGTCGGCGTTCCAGGCAGTGCGGCCGTGCCGCCACAGGACGACGGCGCGCGCCGCCATCAGTCCGCCTGCCCGTCCCCGCCCCGGGCGTCCTCGGGGAGCTCGACGACGGGGCAGTCGGCCCAGAGCCGCTCGAGCGCGTAGTAGACGCGGTCGTCCGCGTGCTGCACGTGCACGACGACGTCGCCGAAGTCGAGCAGGACCCAGCGCGCCTCGCGCACGCCCTCGCGCCGGATCGCCTTGACGCCCTGCTTGTGCAGGGTCTCCTCCACGTTGTCGACGATGGCGGAGACCTGGCGCTCGTTGGTCGCGGAGGCGATGAGGAAGACGTCGGTGAGCACGAGGCGCTCGCTCACGTCGAGGGCGATGATCTCCTGCGCCTTGAGGTCGGACGCCGCACGTGCGGCGGCGATCGCGATGTCGAGGGCTCGGTCGGAGGCGGTCACAGATGTCCTGTCGTTTCGGTGGTGCCCGCGCGATCGGCGGGCGAGGAGGTGGCGGCTGCGGGGGCGGGCTCGGCGCCGTCGGTCGGAGCGGACTCGCGCATCCCGACCATGAAGATCAGCATGCCGAGCACGAAGGCGACCGCGACGAGCACGATCATGTGCAGCCAGGTGTAGGGGTGCGCGCGAGGTGGCTCCGGCGTGGCGTCCTCGTGGTCCGGCGCCTCGGCGACGGCCGACGCGGCGTCCTCGGGGAGCTCGGCGGGCCGGGGCCGCTCGGCCACCGCACCCGTGGCCAGCGGCGTGGGGGTCCAGCCGGTCGGGGTGGGCGCCACGTTGCTCCAGCTGGGCGCCAGGGGCGCCGCGCCGTCGACGTCAGTGACCGGGGTGGTGGGGACCGGCAGCGCCTTCGAGCCGAACGTCTGCCCGGCGCGGAGCGGCCTCCCGGTGGGCGCGACACCCGCGGACGGCGGGTCGGTCGCGACGGGCAGCTGCGTGGTCGGGTCGTCGGCGGCCCGCGGTCCGCCGGCGACCGGGGGTGCCGCGCTGCGGGCCGTCGCCGGACGCGCCCCGGGCGCCGGACGGGCCTCGGCCGGCCGCCAGGCCGTGCCGCCGGTCCACGGACGCGCCAGGGGCGCCTCGGGCTCCTCGTCGGGATCGGGCCGGTGCGCGGGCAGCGCGGTGTCCTGACGCGGCCCGGGCACCCCCACGAGGCGGCCCGACGCGACCCCGCGCGGCGCGCCGTCGGTGCCGTCGCCGTCGGTGCCACCCGCCCCGGCAGGGCGGGGTCCCGTCGCGCCGTTCGTCGCCGGGGACGCCTGCGACCGCGAGGCGGCGCGCTCGCGGGCGAGGCGCTCCTGCGCGGCGCGTTCGTGGAGCAGGCGCTGCTGGGCGGCGCGCTCGTGGGTGGCGCGGCCCTGCTGGGCGCGCTCGCGTTCGGCGCGCTCCTGATCCGCCCGCACCTGCTCGGCACGCTCCTGCTCCGCACGCTGTGCGACGCGCTGCGCCTGGGCGCGCTCGGCGCTCGCGCGCGCGGCCTCCTCGCGCTCGGCCTGCGCGCGGGCGGCCTGCGCGCGGATCGCGGCCGCGCGGGCCTGCGGCGTCAGGACGCTCGGGTCCCGCGCGGGCTCCGCGTCGCCCGTGCGCCGGGGCGGCTCGACGTCGGTGAGGGTGCCGTCGGCGGACACGCGCCGGACCCCGCCGGTGAGCGCGGGCGCCTGCACCTGGGGGGTCGGGCGCGCCGGGGTCGGGGTGTCCGCGGAGGTCGAGACGCGCAGCTCGCGCCGGGACCGCGGCCGGGGCGGCTCGGCCGGCGCGGCGGCGCCTCCTCGGCGGCGCGTGCGGCAGCGGCGGCACGCTCGCGCAGCTCGCGGCGCGACAGCGCTCGCTCGGGCGGCGCCGGCGCGGCCTGCGGCGCCGTCGGAGCCTCCTGCGCACCGGCCGGCGCGCCACCGGCCGGCGCCGGCGCGGCCGAGGGGCCGCCCGTGCCCGCCTGCGCGGCCTGCTGCGCCGCCAGGGCGCGCAGCCGTTCCTCCTCGCGGCGTCGCCGCCGCTCGCCCCACTCCGCGGGGCTCTGCTCAGTCATCCTGACCTCGATACAGACGGTGCTTGGCGATGTACTGCACGACGCCGTCGGGCACGAGGTACCAGACCGGCTCACCGGCCCGGGCCCGCGCGCGGCAGTCCGTCGACGAGATGGCGAGCGCGGGGACCTCGAGCTGCGTGACGGCGCCCTGCGGGATCTGGTCGGTCGACAGCGTGTGCCCCGGTCGCGTGACGGCGACGAAGTGCGCCATCGACCAGAGCTCGTCGACGTCCTTCCAGGTGAAGATCTGCTCGATCGCGTCGGCGCCCGTGATGAAGAACAGGTCCGCGTCGGGCCGCTGCGCCCGCAGGTCGCGCAGGGTGTCGACCGTGTAGGTCAGCCCAGGCCGGTCGACGTCGACCCGGCTCACCGTGAAGCGGGGGTTGGACGCCGTCGCGACGACGGTCATGAGGTACCGGTGCTCGGCGGCCGTCACGGGACGGTCCTGCTTGAGACTCGGGCGACCCGTGGGGACGAAGACGACCTCGTCGAGGTGCAGATCGGCTGCGGCCTCGCTCGCGGCGACCAGGTGACCATGGTGGATGGGATCGAACGTCCCGCCCATCACGCCGATCCTGGGCCGTTGGTCAGTCATCGGGTTGGGAGTCCTCCGAGCTCGTCTGCGTCTGCGTGGCCTGCGGGTGCCTGGCGGCGCGCGAGGTCAGTGGCGCGTGCCCACGCTACGGAAGGCGTAGGTGACGGCGAGGAGCACCATGAGGGCGCCGAAGGCGGCGAGCCCGTAACCCACCGGCGGCAGTCCCTGGGCGGCCTCGGTGGCGTGCTCCTCGGCGGCGAGCAGGGCAGCGTGCACGTCGACCTCCTGGGGTCTCGACTCGTCGTTCTGTCGCGACACGCACCGGTCCGGGAACCCAGGGCGGTGCGAGGCGACGGGTTCACCAGTGTCGCACGTCCCGCCCGGCGCACGAGCCGTCGGCTCGCCGCGGACGGGTGACGTCAGGCGCGGACGTGGCCCTGGCCCTCGACCACCCAGCGCGTCGTCGTGAGCTCGGCGAGCCCCATCGGACCGCGCGCGTGCATCTTCTGCGTCGAGATGCCGATCTCCGCACCGAGTCCGAGCTGTCCCCCGTCGGTGAACCGGGTCGACGCGTTGACCATGACGGCCGCCGAGTCCACCTCGGAGACGAAGCGCTGCGAGGCCGCCAGGTCACCGGTGACGATCGCCTCGGTGTGCCCGGACGACCAGGTGCGGATGTGCTCGAGCGCGTCGTCGATCGAGTCGACGACGCGGACCGCCAGGTCGAGCGAGAGGTACTCGGTCGCCCAGTCGTCGTCGGTCGCCGGCACGACGTCGACCCCGTCCGGCGCCAGCGCGGCCGTGCGGTCGTCGCCGTGCACCGTCACGCCCGCACCCGCGAGGGCCGCGAGGGCGTCGGGCAGGAAGCCGGGCGCGGCGTCGGCGTGGACCAGGAGGGTCTCGGCGGCGTTGCACACGCCGACCCGCTGCGTCTTGGAGTTCATGAGGATCGGCAGCGCCATCGCCGGGTCAGCGGCCGCGTCGACGTACACGTGGCAGTTGCCGACGCCCGTCTCGACGACCGGCACCGTGGCCTCGCGCACGACCGTCTGGATGAGGTCGGCGCCGCCGCGCGGCACCAGCAGGTCGACCAGCCCGCGGGCGTGCATGAGGGCCACGGCGCCGGGCCGGCCGTACTGGTCGATCGACTGGACCGCGTCCGCCGGGAGGCCGACCGACGCGAGCGCCCGGCCGAGCACCTCGACGATCACCGTGTTGGAGCTCGACGCCGCTGACCCGCCGCGCAGGATCGCCGCGTTGCCGCTCTTGAGGGCGAGCCCGGCGGCGTCGACCGTCACGTTGGGCCGCGCCTCGTAGATCATGCCGACGACGCCCATCGGTACCCGGACCTGCCGCAGCCGTAGCCCGTTCGGCAGCGTCGAGCCCCGCACCACCTCACCCACCGGGTCGGGCAGCGCCGCCAGCTCGCGCAGCGCGTCCGCGATGCCGGCGATGCGCTCGGGCGTCAGCGCGAGGCGGTCGAGCAGCCCCGCGGAGAGCCCGTGCGCCCGACCCCGTTCGAGGTCGACGGCGTTGGCGCTGACGATCTGCGCGTCCGCGGCGACCAGTGCGTCGGCCATCGCCCGCAGCGCCGCGTCCTTGGTGGCCCGCGTGGTGGTGGCGAGCGACCGGGCGGCCACGCGTGCGCGACGCGCCACGTCGCGCACGGCCTCCTCGACGGCGGCCGTGTCCTGGGCGGGGTCGGGCGGTGCGAGGGTCATGCCCGCAGGATAGGCGTCCCGTCAGACGACCGGGTGCTCCGTGAACCCGTCGGCGAGGGCCTCGCGCACGAACTCCTCGTGCGTCCGCTCCCCCGTCGCGAGCGCGGGCAGGAGGACCTCGCGCAGCGCCGCGACGTCGGCCCGCCCGGCGGCGCCCGGGTCGTCGCCCAGCGTGACCCAGACGAAGCCTCCCGGCCTCGGCACGACCTGCGCGCCGGGGACGCCCGCGAGCGCGGCCGCGCCGCCGACCGCCTCGAGGTGCGCGGGGCCCAGGAGCGTGCCCCAGCCGTGGCCCCACAGCCGCGAGCGGAGGTCGCGCTCCGTCGGCGCGGCGACCACCCACTCCCACGGGCTCCACCCGTCCTCCGCCTGGACGCGGTCGAGGGTGGCGTAGGCCGTGTCCGCCCGCAGGGCGTCGACGGCGCCGAGCAGCCACGGGGTGAGGAACCCGGCGACGCGCACGAGGTCCTCGCCCCCGCCGTACATCGCCCACCGGTGCATGTGCAGCGCGACCGTCAGCCCGTCACGCAGCGGCGCGTGACCGGGCGGCGTGGTGGGCCACGACGCGACGACCTCGGCGACCAGGTGCTTGGGGTGGCCGGGGTGGTCGAGCAGGGCGGTCGCGACACCGAGCAGCCGCACCGTGGTCAGGGGCTCACCCGGTGCGAGGCGGTCCCAGTCCAGGCCGTCCCGCGCCAGCGCGGCCGGGCCCGAGGGGTCCTGGCCGGCCCGGACGACCGCCGTGGACCAGCTCAGCTCGACACCCATGCACTGCTGGACGACGCCCTCCACACCGGCACGGAGCGGCGACGACGACCTCGTCCCCCACCGCTGGGTCCTGGACCGCGACGCCTCCCAGGACGGCGGCCTCGACCGGCTCGTCCTCCAGGGCGGCCTCGGGCGGGAGCTGCGCCACGACCGCCTCCTTCGCGCGGCCGGCGGCCGTCGGCCGATCCTGCCGCCCCCGCGAGCCCGGTGACGAGGCCGGTCGCCCGGACGGCCCAGCCGCCGGCGCAGGACCGCGACCGGCCGCTCGAGGGGGCTAGCCCCGGGCCCGGGGCCGCTTCGCGGACCGCGGCTGGCCGGCGCGCACGAGGACGATGTCGTCGCGGTGCACCACCTCGCGGTCGTATCCCGCGCCCAGGCGCTCCCGCAGCTCGTGCGTGGAGCGGCCGAGCAGCTCGGGCACGTCGCCCGCGGCGAACGCCACCAGGCCGCGCGCCACGACGACGCCGTCGGGCCCGACGAGCTCGACCGGGTCGCCCGCGTCGAACTCGCCCTCCACGCCCGTGATGCCCGCGGGCAGCAACGACGTCCGGCGCTCGACGACGGCCCGCACGGCGCCCTCGTCCAGGACCAGCCGGCCCAGGGTCGTGGCGGCGTGCTCGAGCCACAGCATGCGCGTCGACCGGCGTCGGCCGGTCGCGGCGAAGTACGTGCCCACGGCCTCGCCCGCGAGCGCGTCGGCCGCCTGCGCCGCGGACGTGAGCACGACCGGCACGCCCGAACCCGTCGCGATCCGCACGGAGGCCAGCTTGGTGACCATGCCGCCCGTGCCGACCGCGCTGCCCCGGACGCTGACGTCCACGCCCTCGAGGTCGGCCTCGCTGCGCACCTCGCTGATCCGCCGCGCACCCGGGCGGGACGGCGGGCCGTCGTAGAGCCCGTCGACGTCGGTGAGGAGCACCATCGCGTCCGCGTGGACGAGGTGGGACACGAGCGCGGCGAGCCGGTCGTTGTCCCCGAAGCGGATCTCGTCCGTGGCGACCGCGTCGTTCTCGTTGACGATCGGCACGACGCCGAGCCCCAGCAGGCGCTCGAGCGCGCGCTGCGCGTTGCGGTAGTGGCCCCGGCGGACCGTGTCCTCCGCGGTGAGCAGCACCTGCCCGACGGTGAGCCCGTGGGCGGCGAACGCCTGGGTGTAGCGGGCCACGAGGAGCCCCTGGCCGACCGAGGCGGTCGCCTGCGCCGTCGCGAGGTCGCGCGGGCGCGTCGGCAGCCCGAGGGGCGCCAGGCCCGCCGCGATCGCACCGGACGTCACGAGCACCACCTGGCCGCCGGCGGCGCGGCGCGCGGCCAGGACGTCGACGAGCCGGGCCAGCGCACCGGTGTCCAGACGCCCGTCCGCGCCGGTCAGCGACGAGGAGCCGACCTTGACGACGACGCGCGCGGCGGACGCCACCTGCGACCGGTCCGCGACGTCGTGCGCCCGCTCCCCCGTGGTGCCCGCCATCGCGTCACTCGTCCTTGCTGGGGTCGGCCCAGTGGCCGGCCTCGCGCTCGGTCCACAGCTCCGACCGCGCCTCGGACTTGGCGTCCATGCGCTCCTTGTAGCCCTGGCGCTTCGCGGAGCGGGTGGGCCGGGACTGGTCCTCGAGCCGCAGGTCCGTGCCGCGCGGGCCGCCGAGCAGCTCGGAGCCCGTGAGCAGCGTGGGCTCCCAGTCGAAGACCACCGCGTCCTGCGAGGGGCCGATGACGACCTCGGCGCCCGGCGTGGCGCCCTCGGCGAACAGCCGCTCCTCGACGCCGAGCCGTGCGAGCCGGTCGGCGAGGTAGCCCACCGCCTCGTCGTTGGTGAAGTCCGTCTGGCGCACCCAGCGCTCGGGCTTGGAGCCCAGCACCTGGAACCACGTGCGCCCGCCGCTCTCCTTGCGGGTGACGGTGAAGCCGGCGTCGTCCACCGCCTTGGGCCGCAGCACGATGCGCGGGACCTCGACCTGCTCCGCCTCGCGCCGCGCCGTGGCCACGAGCTCGGCCAGGGCGAACGTCAGCGGGCGCAGGCCCTCGTGGCTCGCCGTCGAGATCTCGAGCACGCGCAGGCCGCGCGCCTCGAGCTCGGGGCGCACCATCTCGGCGAGCTCGCGCGCCTCGGGGACGTCGATCTTGTTGAGGACGACGACGCGCGGGCGCTCCGTCAGGGGCACCTCGCCACCGCGGATCTCGAGGTCACCCGCGTACGCGGCGAGCTCCGCCTCGATGACGTCGAGGTCGCTGATCGGGTCGCGGTCCGGCTCGAGCGTCGCGCAGTCCAGCACGTGCACGAGGACCGCGCACCGCTCGATGTGCCGCAGGAACTCCAGGCCGAGGCCCTTGCCCTGGCTCGCGCCGGGGATGAGCCCGGGCACGTCCGCCACGGTGTAGCGCGCCGAGCCGGCCTGCACGACGCCGAGGTTGGGCACCAGCGTGGTGAACGGGTAGTCCGCGATCTTGGGTCGCGCGGCCGAGATCGCCGCGACGAGGCTCGACTTGCCGGCGCTCGGGTAGCCCACCAGGGCGACGTCGGCGATGGTCTTGAGCTCGAGCACGACGTCCCGCCTCTCGCCGGGCTCACCCAGCAGCGCGAACCCCGGCGCCTTGCGGCGCGGCGAGGACAGGGCGGCGTTGCCCAGGCCGCCACGGCCGCCGGCGGCCACGACGAAGCGCGCGCCCTGGCCGACGAGGTCCGCGAGCACCTCGCCGTCCGTGCTCTTGACGACCGTGCCGTCGGGAACCGTCAGCACGAGGTCCTGACCGGTCGCGCCCTGGCGGTCGTCGCCCATCCCCTGCGTCCCGGAGGGTGCGTGACGGTGCGGCGAGTGGTGGAAGTCGAGCAGGGTCGTCACCTGCCGGTCGACCTCGAGGACGACGTCGCCGCCGTCGCCGCCGTTGCCGCCGTCGGGGCCGGCCAGGGGCTTGAACTTCTCGCGGCGGATCGAGGCGCACCCGTTGCCGCCGTCACCTCCCGTCGCGTGCAGGACGACGCGGTCGACGAACGAGGCCACGGCGCTCTCCTCTCGGGGTGGTGCCCGCGGCGCTCGGCGCGCGGGGGTGGTGCGGGGGGTCGGTCAGGGGCCGGACGACGGAAGGGGCGCACCGGTCACCGGTGCGCCCCTTCCGTGTGGAGCTCAGGTCAGGCGTCGGCCGTGACGATGTCGATGACCTTGCGGCCACGGCGGACACCGAACTGGACGGCACCCGGGGCGAGGGCGAAGAGCGTGTCGTCGCCGCCACGGCCCACGTTGATGCCGGGGTGGAAGTGCGTGCCGCGCTGGCGCACGATGATCTCGCCCGCGTTGACGACCTGACCACCGAAGCGCTTGACGCCGAGGCGCTGCGCGTTCGAGTCGCGGCCGTTCCGCGAGGAGCTGGCGCCCTTCTTGTGTGCCATGACTGACCTGCTTTCGTGCTGAGCGTGACGGGAGGACGGGGTGAGCGGTCGCTGCGCTGGGCGCGGCGGCCGCCCGGACTCACTTGATGCCGGTGACCTTCAGGCGCGTCAGCCGCTGGCGGTGGCCCTGGCGCTTGCGGTAGCCCGTCTTGTTCTTGTACTTGAGGATGTCGATCTTCGGGCCCTTCTCGTCCCGCACGATCTCCGCGGTGACCGTCACGTCCGCCAGCGACGCGGCGTCCGAGGTCACCTTCTCCCCGTCCACGAGGAGCAGCGCGGGCAGCTGCACGGTCGAGCCGGCGTCACCCTTCAGACGGTCGACGACGACGACGTCCCCGACCGCAACCTTCTCCTGGCGGCCACCAGCCTTGACGATCGCGTACACCACGTTGCCGCTCATCTCTACTCGTTCGCGTAAGCACGACGTCGTCGTGCACGTTCCTTGGGGTGAGGCGCCGCGCGCAGCCACAAGGGTCTGGGGGCACGCACCACCCGGCGCATCCAAGACGCGCCGACGCCCAACAGTACGGAACGCTCACGGCAGGGTCAAACCAGCCCGCGCTCCGCGTGGTGCGCCCGGAACACCCCGGTGCGGAGCTCGATCGCGTAGGCCTCGAGCTCCGGCATCCCGGCCGCGCGCGCCACCGCGATCTCGGCCTCGATGTCGTACGGCACGCGCACCACCTGCACGGCGAACGGGTCCTGCGCCGTGCCGCCGACGACGCCCTCCAGGACGACGTACGACGGCACGGGCTCGTCGAGCGGGTTGCCCGCGCTGCCGACGTTGAGCAGCGTCCGGCCGTCGACCGTCTTGAGGTACGCGTCGTGGATGTCGCCGTAGACGACGACCGACGGCGCCGGACCCGGTCCGGTGAGGTCGGTCGCGGCGAACATCGCCTCGAACTCCTCGTCGGTGTGGACGCGGCGCACGCGCGTGTAGACGCTCAGCGCGGAGGCGTGCACGAAGCGCACGCGGCGCCCGCTCAGGACCATGTCGTGCACCAGGGGCAGCGCGAGCAGCCACGCCCGGTCGTCGGGCGTGAGCTCCTCGTACCACCAGACCGACGCCGGGTTCTTGTCCGGGTCCGGCCGCGGGAGGAAGTCGTCCCAGTTGCCGCGGACCGTGACCGCGCAGACCTCGCGCGTGCGCGCGACCGCCGCCGAGCCGCGGGGCCCCTTGCCGGCGACGTCACCCAGGTTGAGCACCGTCGTGATGCCCCGCGCGGCGATGTCGGCGAGCACGGCGTCGTAGGCGGTCATGTTGCCGTGGACGTCGGAGAGCACGGCGATGCGCTCGAGGGGGGCCACGCGGCCACCGTAGGGCAGCCCGACGGCCCGGGGAAGCGTCGCCGCCCGGGGCACGGGCCCCGGGCGGCGAGACGCCGGCGTGCGGTCTCAGCCCTCCCGGGCGTCGTCCGTCACGGGGGCGACGGGCGCCTCCACGGCCTCGATGCTCGCCAGGGCGTCGCCGAGGTCGTCCGCCGCGGGCGCGTCCTGGGTCGCCGCCTCGGCCGCAGCCTCGGGCGCCGTCTCGGGCGCCGCACCGTCCGACGCGCGGTCCTGCGGTGCGTCGTCGGTGCCCGTGAGGTCCAGCTCGGCCTGGTCCTGGTCGTGGTCGTGCGCGTGCGCGGCGGCCGCCGCGATCGTCGCGAGCGTCGCCTTGACGGCCTCGCGCGCCTGCGGCAGGACCGGCACCGCGACGGGCGCGGCAGCGGGCGCCGCCTTCTTGCGACGCGAGCGCTTGGACTCCGTGGGCTCCGCGGGCCGGCCCTCGTCCTGCGCCGCACGGACCTCGACGGGCTCGCTGTGCACGATGAAGCCGCGGCCGTTGCAGTGCTGGCACGTCTCGCTGAACGCCTCGACCAGGCCCTGCCCCACGCGCTTGCGGGTCATCTGGACCAGGCCGAGCGACGTGACCTCAGCGACCTGGTGCTTGGTGCGGTCGCGCCCCAGGCACTCGACGAGGCGGCGCAGGACGAGGTCACGGTTCGACTCGAGCACCATGTCGATGAAGTCGATGACGATGATGCCGCCGATGTCCCGCAGCCGGAGCTGGCGGACGATCTCCTCGGCGGCCTCGAGGTTGTTGCGCGTGACCGTCTCCTCGAGCGTGCCGCCCGAGCCCGTGAACTTCCCCGTGTTGACGTCGACCACGGTCATGGCCTCGGTGCGGTCGATGACCAGGGAGCCGCCGGAGGGCAGGTAGACCTTGCGGTCCATGCCCTTGGCGAGCTGCTCGTCGATCCGGTGCGCGCCGAAGACGTCGCCCTGGCCCGACCAGCGCGAGACCTTCTCGACCAGATCCGGTGCCATGGCCCCCACGTACTCCGAGATCATCGACCACACGCCGTCGCCCTGGACGACGAGCGAGGAGAAGTCGTCGTTGAAGATGTCCCGGACGACGCGGATCGCCAGGTCGGGCTCGCCGTGCAGGAGCGCCGGCGCCGACGCGGACTTGGCCTTCTTCTCGATCGCCGCCCACTGGTCCTGCAGACGCTGCACGTCGGCGCGCAGCTCCTCCTCCGAGGCGCCCTCGGCCGCCGTGCGCACGATGACGCCCGCGGCGTCCGGCACGATCTCCTTGAGCAGCTTCTTGAGGCGGGCACGCTCGTTCTCGGGGAGCTTGCGGGAGATGCCCGTCATGCCGCCGGCCGGGACGTAGACGAGGTAGCGACCGGCGAGCGTGATCTGCGACGTCAGGCGCGCGCCCTTGTGGCCGATCGGGTCCTTGGTGACCTGGACGAGCACCGAGTCGCCCGACTTCAGCGCCTGCTCGATGCGGCGCGGCTGGCCCTCCAGGCCCGCGGCGTCCCAGTTGACCTCGCCCGCGTAGAGCACGGCGTTGCGGCCCTTGCCGACGTCGACGAACGCCGCCTCCATGCTGGGCAGCACGTTCTGCACGCGACCCAGGTAGACGTTGCCCGCCATCGAGCCGGCGCCCTGCCCACCGGTGCGCGAGACGAAGTGCTCGACGAGCACCCCGTCCTCCAGGACGGCGATCTGCACGCGCCCGTCCGACTCGCGGACGATCATGGCGCGGTCGACGGCCTCGCGCCGGGCGAGGAACTCCGACTCCGTGACGATCGTGCGGCGGCGACCGGCGTCCCGGCCCTCGCGCCGGCGCTGACGCTTGGCCTCCAGGCGGGTCGAGCCCTTGAGCGCGGTGACCTCGTCGGACGGCGTCCGCGCGGCCCGCGTGCGGGTCCGGGCCGGCGCGGCGACGTCGTCGCCCTCGCCGCGGGCCCGACGGCGACGCCGACGGCGACGACTCGACGCCCCGCCCTGCTCGTCGCCCTCGTCCTGGCCCTCGTCGCCGTTCTCGCCGTTCTCGTCGTCCTCGGACGACTCGTCGGCCGCGTCGTCGCCCGTGCCGGGCTCCGCCTGGCCGCGACCGCGACCCGAGCGCCGCCGGCGGCGCCCGCCCTCGCGCGGCTCGTCCTCGCCCTCGGGCTCGGACCCGGCCGTCTCGGCGTCGTCCTCGCCGCTCTCGTCCGCGGTGGCGGCCTCGTCGGCGTCATCCCCGTCACGCTCCGCACCGGAACGGCTGCGGCGGCCACGGCCACCGCGCCGGCGGCGGCGGCGCGGTGCGCCCGACTCGTCGTCGGCCTCGGGGCCGTCGTCGTCCGTGCCGTCCTCGTCCGCGCCATCCTGGTCGGCGCCGGCGGCCTCCTCGGTGGCGGCCTCCTCGGCGGGGGCCACCTCGGGCGTGACCAGCCCGGCCTCGACGGCCAGCTCCTCGGCGTCCTCCTCGGGGGCCTCGTCACCCGGCAGCACCAGGTCCTCGAGCCGCGGCGGTCCCGCCGGCGACTCGACACGCCGGCGCCGCGGGCGGGAGGTCGGCTCGGGCGCCTGGAACAGCAGGGCGGTCGTGGCCAGTCGCGGCGACTCGCGTCGCGGCGCACCGGCACCGGAGCCACGCCCGGACGCGGCCGCGTCACCCGTCTGGGCCGGCGCGCTCGCCGCGGCGGGCGCCTCGGCCTGCGCCGCGGCGCGGCTCGACGCGCCGCGGCTGCGGCGGCTGGTGGGCGCGCTCGCGCCGAGCTCGGCGAGCACGTCGAGCTCGGGGGCCGCGTCCGCGGCCTTGGTGCGCCGACGTCCCCGGGCCGGGGCGGTGGGCTCCTCGACGACCGTCTCGGTCGCGACAGCGGCGGCCTCCTCCGGGCTCGGCCCGTCGGTCGCGGTGGTCTGCGGCGCGGCGTCCGCCGCGGCACCGGTGTCGGCCCGGCCCGACGCACCCGCGCGGCGCCGTCGCGGCGCCCGGGTCGGCTCGGTCGCGGCGTCGGCGGCCGGCGCGGCGGGCGCCTCCGGCCCGGTCGCCCGCGGCTCGGCCGACGGTGCGGTGGTCGACGGCTCGGTGGTCGACGACTCGGTGGTCGACGGCTCGGTGGTCGACGACTGCGCGGTCGACGGCTCGGTGGTCGACGACTGCGCGGTCGGCGGCTCGGTACGAGCCGTGCCGGCGGACGTCGCGCGCCGGCTGCGGCGGGCGCGCGGCGCCGCCGTCGTCTCGGGCGCCGCGGGCTGCTCGGGCGCGGCCGCGCCCTGGGCCGCCGGGGCGGCAGCCTCCTGGGGTGCCGGGGCGGCGGCAGCCTCCGCGGATGCCTGGGTGCCGCCGGACGACGCACGGCGCGGAGCGCGGCGGGCGCGGGGCGCGGCCGGGTCGGTCGCGGGCTCGGTCACGGGCGCCTCGGACACGGGCGCCTCGGTCACGGGCGCAGCGGCCGGCGGCGTCGTCGCAGCGGTCGTGGTGGCACCCAGCGGGGCCGAGCTCGCGCCAGGGGCCGTGCTCGCGGGCGGGGTGACCGCGCCACCCGTCGCGACGCGCCGACCGCGCGTGCGGCGGACGGGTGCTGCGGCGGAGGTGCTGTCGGTGGTGTTCTCGTCGGTCACGAGTGCTCCATGCCCGGTGCGCCGGCCACACTCGCCGGCCCTCGGGCGGTTCGGTCGTCGCGTGCGCCTCGCGCTCCGCGACGGAAGTCGTCGGGTCGTCACGGCTGGCGGGCGGCTGCACCGGCGCCTGCTCGTCTGGTGGACGGCGGCGCACGGCGGGCCGCGGACCGGGGTCCAGCGGGACGTCGTGGCGGGAGGGCCGGTGTGGCGACCCTCACTGCCGCGGTCAGTATCGCATAACGGGCCCGCCGCGCCCGGCACCACGCCGTGCCGTGAGATGACACGGCGTCACGACACGGGACCTACGTCCCACGCTGCGGTCGCGCCACGTTCCTAGCGTCGGAGATGGGGTGCCAACCCCACCAGGGCAGCGCCCGCAGGACCACCATTCCGCCCGCCGTCGCCGGAGGACCTCATCGTGGACGCACTCGACCTCGCCCGGTGGCAGTTCGGCATCACGACGGTCTACCACTTCATCTTCGTGCCGCTGACGATCGGGCTCGCCCCGCTGGTCGCGATCATGCAGACGCTGTGGGTCCGGACCGGCCAGGAGCGGTGGCTCCGGCTGACCAAGTTCTTCGGCAAGCTGCTGCTCATCAACTTCGCCATCGGCGTCGCGACGGGCATCGTGCAGGAGTTCCAGTTCGGCATGAACTGGAGCGAGTACTCGCGCTTCGTCGGCGACGTCTTCGGCGCGCCGCTCGCGATGGAGGCCCTCGCGGCGTTCTTCGTCGAGTCGACGTTCCTCGGCCTGTGGATCTTCGGCTGGGACCGGCTGCCCAAGCGCATCCACCTGGCGTGCATCTGGGCCGTGGCGCTCGCGACGAACCTGTCGGCCTACTTCATCCTGGCCGCCAACTCGTGGATGCAGCACCCCGTCGGGGCCGTGTTCAACGAGGAGACCGGCCGCGCCGAGATGGTCGACATCGGCGCCGTGCTCACCAACTCGACCCTGCTCGCCGCGTTCCCCCACACGATCGCGGCGGCCTTCCTCACGGCCGGCACCTTCGTCGCGGGCATCGCCGCCTGGTGGATGGTCCGCACGGTGCGTGCGGGCGACGAGGTGACGGCGCGCACGGTCTACCGGCCCGCGATCGTGCTGGGCGTCATCACCATGCTGGTCTCCGGGATCGGCGTCGCCGTCTCGGGCGACTGGCAGGCCAAGCTGATGTTCGACCAGCAGCCGATGAAGATGGCGTCCGCGGAGGCGCTGTGCGAGGGCGAGAACGGCGCCGCCTTCTCGCTCCTGACCATCGGGGACCTGTCCAACTCCTGCGAGGGCGTGCACCACATCCTGACGATCCCGGGCGTGACGTCCTACCTCGCCTCGGGCGACTTCGACTCCTACCTGCCCGGTGTCGAGGAGCTCCAGGAGCGCTCCGAGCTGCTCTACGGGGAGGGCGTCGACTACCGCCCGAACCTCGCGGTGACCTACTGGTCCTTCCGCCTCATGATCGGCCTCGGCGTCGGCTCCGCCGCCCTCGCCCTCGCGGTGCTGTGGTTCCTGCGCCGGGGCCGCACCGTGGCCCACCCCTGGTTCGCCCGGCTCGGCCTGCTCGCCATCCCGACGCCGTTCCTCGCGTCGGCGTTCGGCTGGATCTTCACCGAGATGGGCCGCCAGCCCTGGGTCGTGGCGCCCAACCCGAACCCGAGCGGGGTCGACGGCGTGTGGATGCTCACCGCCAAGGGCGTCTCGAGCGTCGTCGGTCCCGGGACCGTCCTCGCGTCGATGATCGCCTTCACCGCGCTCTACGCCGTCCTGGCCGTCCTGTGGTTCCGGCTCATGACCCGGTACGCCGCGCACGGCGTGGCCGACACCGAGCGCGACGTGAGCCCCGACGGGCGCGACGACGACCCCGACGACCCCGACGCCAGCGCGGCCGACCGCCCCCTGTCGTTCGCCTACTGAGGAGGCCGCCATGGAGCTCTCGACCGTCTGGTTCCTGCTCATCGCCCTCCTGTGGACGGGCTACCTCGTGCTCGAGGGGTTCGACTTCGGCGTCGGCATGCTGCTGCCCGTCCTGGGCCGCAAGGACCGCGACCGGCGACTGATGATCAACACGATCGGCCCGGTGTGGGACGGCAACGAGGTGTGGCTGCTCACCGCGGGCGGCGCGACCTTCGCGGCGTTCCCGGAGTGGTACGCCACGATGTTCTCCGGGTTCTACCTCGCCCTCCTGCTCATCCTGCTGGCGCTCATCGTGCGCGTGGTCGCGTTCGAGTGGCGCGGCAAGTTCCACGACGACCGCTGGCGCGCCTGGTCGGACCGGGCGCTGATCTTCGGCTCGTGGGTCCCGGCGGTCCTGTGGGGCGTCGCGTTCGCGAACCTCGTGCGCGGCGTGCCGCTCGACGCCGACCACCAGTTCGTCGGGACGTTCTTCGACCTGCTCAACCCGTTCGCCCTCCTCGGCGGCGCGACGACGGCCCTGCTCTTCCTCACGCACGGCGCCGTCTTCCTGACGCTGAAGACCGACGGCGAGATGCGGCAGCGTGCCGGCGCGCTCGCGGCGCGCCTCGCGGTCGTCACCCTCGTCGTGGCCGGGGTCTGGGCGGTGTGGGCGCAGGTCGCGTACTCCGTCGCCTGGACCTGGGCGGCGACCGGTCTCGCCGCGGTGATGCTCCTCGTGCTCGTCGCGGCCACGCGCGCCCGCCGCGAGGGTCTCGCCTTCGTGGCGTCGGCCGTGACCCTCGTCGCGGCGGTCGTGCTGATCTTCGGCTCGATGTGGCCCGACGTCATGCCGGCCACCGACCCGGCGTTCTCGCTCAGCGTCGCCGAGGCGTCGTCGACCGACTACACCCTGACCGTCATGACGTGGGTCGCCGTGGTCCTCACGCCGTTCGTGCTGCTCTACCAGGGCTGGACCTACTGGGTGTTCCGCAAGCGGCTCACCGCCGAGCGGATCCCGGACCACGCGGGCCTGCTCCTGACGCGCAGGTGAAGCCGCTCGACCCGCGGCTCCTGCGACGGGCGCGCAGCGCCCGCAGGTACGTCGTCCTCACCGCGGGTCTGGGTGCCCTGACGGCCGGGCTGGTGGTCGCCCAGGCCCTCCTGCTCGCCGCGATCCTGGCCCCCGTGGTCGGCGGCACGGCCGCCTGGGCCGACGTGGCGCCGCGGGTCGCGGTCCTCGCGGGGGTCGTGGTGCTCCGCGCGCTGGTGACCGGGGCGCAGGAGCGCTTCGCGCACCGGTCGGCGGTGCGCGCGGTCGCCGAGCTGCGCAGCCAGGTCGTCGAGCACGCGGTGGCACTCGGCCCGCGCGGGCCCGCGCACGGGCGTCCCGCCGCCGTCGCGACGCTCGCGACGCGCGGGCTCGACGCGCTCGAGCCCTACTTCGTGCGGTACCTGCCCCAGCTGCTCCTGGCCGCCACCGTGACGCCCGCGACGCTGCTCGTCGTCCTGGACCTCGACTGGGTCGCGGCCGCGACGATCGCCGCGACCCTCCCCCTCGTGCCCCTCTTCATGGTCCTCGTCGGACGGCTCACCCAGAGCGCCTCGGAGCGCCGGCTGGCCGGCATGGAGCGCCTCGGCCACCAGGTGCTCGACCTCCTGGTGGGCCTGCCCACGCTGCGCGCGCTCGGGCGCGAGCGCGGCCCGGCGGCCCGCGTCCAGGAGCTCGGCGACGCGCACCGGCGCGCCACGATGGGCACCCTGCGGATCGCGTTCCTCTCGGGCATGGTCCTGGAGCTGCTGACGACGCTCGCGGTCGCGCTCGTCGCCGTCGGGGTCGGCTTCCGCCTGGTGAGCGGCGGCCTGGACCTGCAGACGGGACTGGCGGTGCTCGTGCTCGCGCCCGAGGTGTACCTGCCGCTGCGCCAGGTCGGGGCCCACTTCCACGCCTCGGCCGACGGCGTCGCGGCCGCCGACCGCGCCTTCGCCGTCCTGGACACGCCGCTGCCCGACGCCGCCCACGGCGTCCGCGCCCCCGACCTCGCCACCACGACGCTGCGCCTGCGCGGCGTCGGCGTCGACCAGCCGGGTCGCGCGACCCTGGCACCCGCGGACCTCACGCTGACCGTGCCGCCGGGCCGCGTCGTCGCCCTGGCCGGGCCGAACGGCTCGGGCAAGTCCACCGCCGTCGCCGTCCTGCTCGGCCTGGTCGTGCCGGACGAGGGGGACGTGGAGCTCGACACCCCTGCGGGTGACCGGGTGGCCCTGCGGGACGTGGACCTCGCCTCCTACTGGTCGCAGGTCGCGTGGGTCCCCCAACGGCCCGTGCTCGAGCCCGGCACGGTGCGTGACGCGGTGCTCCAGGGCCGCGACGTGCCCGCGGCGGCGCTCGACCGGGCCGCCCGACGCTGCGGCCTGGACGAGGTGCTCGCGGCCCTGCCCGACGGCTGGGACACCGTCCTCGGCCACGGCGGCGTGGGCCTGAGCCTCGGGCAGCGCCAGCGGGTGGCGCTGACCCGCGCCCTGGTCGCGAACGCCCCGCTCGTGGTCCTGGACGAGCCCACCGCCCACCTCGACGCCGGGACGCAGGGCGTGGTCCTGGAGACGATCGCCGCCCTGCGCGCGCAGGGACGCACGGTCGTGCTCGTGGCGCACCGGCCGGAGCTCCTGGCGACGGCGGACGACGTCGTGATGGTGGGCCGGCGACCCGTCGCGGTGCCGGACGAGCCGGCGGTGACCCGATGAGCGCGCCCCGGCCCGCACGGCAGCGCGACCCGCTGCTGCGCACGCTCGCCATGCTGGACGTCGACCGGGGACGCGTGGTGCGCGCCGTCCTGGCCGGCGCCGGGAGCCTCGGCAGCGCGGTCGCGCTCGCCGCCGTCTCGGCGTGGCTGATCGCCCGCGCGTCGCAGATGCCGCCCGTGATGTACCTGACGATCGCGGCCGTCACCGTGCGGGCGCTGGGCATCTCGCGGGGCCTGCTGCGCTACGTCGAGCGGCTGGTCTCCCACGACGTGGCGCTGCGCGGGATGGCCCGGCTGCGGGCACGGCTCTACGAGCGCCTGGCGGACTCCCCCGTCGACCGCGTCGTGGGCCTGCGTCGGGGCGACCTGCTCGCACGCGTCGGCGCCGACGTCGACGCGGTGGGCGACGCCGTGGTGCGCGGGCTGCTGCCGGCCGCCGTGGCGCTCGTCGTCGGCGTGGGCAGCGTCGTGCTGGTCGGGGCGTTCCTGCCGGGTGCCGGCGCCGTGCTCGCCGCGTGCCTCGTGCTCGCGGGCGTCGTGGCGCCGTGGTGGGCGGTCCGCGCGGCGCGCGACGCGGAGCTGGGCGCGGCGGACGCCCGCGCGCGCGTCGCCGAGGAGACCATGACGCTCCTGCAGGGCGCCGACGAGCTGCGCGTGGCCGGGCGCGTCCCCACGCTCCTGGAGCGCCTGCGGCGCAGCGACGCCGACCTCGCCGCCGCCACCGACCGCGCGGCGGCGCGGGCCGCGGGAGGGGCCGCCCTCGGGCCGCTCGCCACCGGCCTGGCGGTGCTCGGCGCCGTCGTCCTGGGCACGGCGGCCACGACGTCCGGCGTCCTGGCGCCGGTCGAGCTCGCCGTCGTCGTGCTGACGCCGCTCGCGGCCTTCGAGGCCACCGGGCTGCTGCCCGCCGCGGCGGTCCAGCTGCTGCGCTCACGGCGGGCGGCCGCGCGCCTCGTCGCGCTGCTCGACGACGCCGACCCGTCGCCCGAGGAGGCTCCGCCGGCCGCCGCCGCGGTACCCGACGGCGGTCCGCTGCTCGAGGCACGGGGCCTCGCGTGCGGGTGGCCGGGACGCCCGGTGGCGTGCGCCGGCGTGGACCTCGTGCTCCACGCCGGGGACCGCGTGGCCGTCGTGGGACCCAGCGGTGCGGGCAAGACCACGCTGCTCCTGACCCTGGCCGGGCTGCTGCCCCCGCGCGCCGGCAGCGTCCGGACCGGCGGGCGCGACCTGGCGGCGCTCCCCCGCGCGGAGGCGGCCGGGGTCGTCGTCGTCACCACCGAGGACGCCCACGTGTTCGACACGACGGTCCTGGAGAACCTGCGCGTGGCGCGGGGCGACGTGACTCCCGCGCAGGCCGGGGACGCCCTCGCCGCGGTGGGCCTCGGCGCGTGGCTCGCGGCCCTGCCGGACGGGCTGGACACGATGCTGGGCTCGGGCGGGGCCCGGGTCTCCGGCGGGGAGCGGCGCCGGCTCCTCGTCGCCCGCGCGCTGCTCTCCCGCGCGCCCGTCCTGCTGCTGGACGAGCCGGCCGAGCACCTCGACGACGGCGCGGCGGCGCTCCTGACAGGGCTGCTCGACGGCTCGCTCGCCCCGGGCCGCGCCGTGGTCGTCGTCACGCACCGGTCCGAGGGCCTCGAGGCGGCCGACGCCGTGCTGGAGCTCGCGGGCCGGTCCGCGCCGGCCGCCGGACGCGGGTAGCGTGCAAGGGACCCGCCGGGCCGCGCCCACCGGTGCGCGCGCGAGCGGGACGCAACCACGGAGGACCACCGCATGATGTCTTGGGGCGGCACCACGAGCACGGGGGCCACCGACGGCGCCCGCCCGGCGGGCACGCCCGAGCCCGCGCGCGGTCACCACGAGGACCGGCTCGCGGCCGCGGACCTGCTCCACGCCGCCGTGGCGCTCGGCGCGGACCTCGACCTGCCGACGGTCCTGCAGCGGTTCGTCTCGGCGAGCGCCGACCTCACGGGCGCGAGGTACGCGGCGATCAACGTCCTCGACTCGCAGGGCCGGTCGACCACGTTCGTCCACACCGGCATCGACGAGCGGCTCGCGGCGCTCCTGGGCCGGCCGCCGCACGCGATCGGCGTGCTCGCCTCCATCCCGTCCCACGGCACGCTGCGGCTCGCCGACCTGACGCAGCACCCGACCTTCCAGGGGTTCCCCCCGGACCACCCGCCCATGGGCTCGTTCCTCGGTGCGGCGGTGCGGGTCCGCGACCGGGTGTTCGGCTACCTGTACCTGTCCGAGAAGCCCGGCGGCTTCACCGACGAGGACGACGAGGCGGTCGTCACGCTCGCGGCCGCCGCGGCGGTGGCGATCCAGAACGCGCAGGTCTACGCCGAGTCGGCGCGGCGCGAGCGCTGGCTCCAGGCGGGCCAGGAGATCACGACGATGCTGCTCTCGGGCGCCGAGGAGGAGGACGTCCTCGCCCACATCGCGACCTCGGCCCGCGACGTCGCGGGTGCCGACACGGCCGCCCTGGTCCTGCCGGGTCTCGGGGACGAGTGGGTCATGGAGATCGTCGACGGCGTCGCCGCGGACGAGCTCGTCGGGACCGTCATGCCCCCGGACGGGCGCGCCCGCACGGTCCTGGCGGACGGCAACGGCCTCGTCGTCGACTCGCTCTCCCGGGCACGCTCGATGCGGGTCGACGCGCTGCGCCAGTTCGGTCCCGCGCTCTACGCACCGATGCACGCCCACGGACGCGGCGTCGGGGTGCTCGTGCTGCTGCGGCGCAGCGGCGCCGCCCCCTTCGCCCCGAGCGACCTCACGACCGCCGAGTCCTACGCCGCCCAGGCGGCGCTGGCGCTCGTGCTCGCCGAGGCCCGGCACGCCCAGGACGTCGAGGCCCTCCTCGACGAGCGGGAGCGCATCGCACGCGACCTGCACGACCTCGCCATCCAGCAGCTGTTCGCGACCGGCATGCAGCTGGAGACCGTGCGGCGGCGCGCGGCCCGCGGTGTCGACGCCACGGAGCTGACGGGCATCGTCGAGGACGCCCTGGACAACGTCGACGCGACGGTGCGGCAGATCCGCTCCATCGTCCACGCACTGCGTGACCCGGACGCGAGCGCGCCTCTGGCCGAGCGCCTGCGCCGCGAGGCGTCGCTCGCGCGCACAGGGCTGGGCTTCGCCCCCGGGCTGGTCATCACGCTGGACGGCCGCGTCCTGGACTCCGACGCCGCGCTCGAGTCCGACGCGGCCACGATCGACGACCGCACCGGCGAGGACCTGGCCGACGACGTGGTGGCCGTGGTGCGCGAGGGCCTGGCCAACGCGGCCCGCCACGCGCGGGCCACCGCGGTCACCGTGCGCGTGGACGTGGACGGCGAGCCCGGCGAGGGGCGCATCCGCGTCGAGGTCCAGGACGACGGCGGGGGCCTGGCGCCGGAGCGGGACCGTCGTTCGGGGACCGAGAACCTCGCGGCGCGCGCCCGGCGCCACGGCGGCACCTTCGTGCTCGAGCCGGCCCCCGGGCGCGGCACGCTGCTGTGCTGGGAGACGCCGCTGCCCTCGCACGGCTGAGCGTCGCGGCGGCGCAGGTGGCGCGCCGCGCCTCGTTCCTGCGCGGTGCCCGCGCCGGCGTCAGTCGTTGTCGCCGCGCCAGGCGCTGCGCTTGTGCCCGGCGACCCACGCGGCCACCTGCGTGCGGCGCTGCAGCCCCATCTTCGCCAGCAGCGAGGTGATGTGGTTCTTGACCGTCTTCTCCGCGACGCCGAGGCGCTCCGCGATCTCGCGGTTGGACATGCCCTCGCCGATGAGGTCGAGGACCTTGCGCTCGCTGGGCGTCAGGTCGATCGTCGGGTCGTCGTGGTCGGCCCGGCGCCGGGTCACGGTCCGCTCGTCCAGCAGAGTGCGACCGGCGGCCACCGAGCGGATGACGTCGGCGATCTCGGCGCCGCGCACGCTCTTGAGCACGTACGCCGCGGCGCCGGCCTGGAGCGCGGCGGCGAGCGCGTCGTCGTCGTCGAAGGACGTCAGGATGATCGCGCGGGTGTCGGGCAGCGGGGCCTTGAGCGCGTTGAGCAGGTCGATGCCCGTCCCGTCGGGGAGCTGCAGGTCCACGAGCATGACCTGCGGGCGCACGAGGGTGGCGCGGCGCACGCCCTCGGCGACGGATCCCGCCTCGGCGACGACCCCCATGCCGTCGGCGCGGTCGACCACCTCCGCGATCCCGCGTCGGACGACCTCGTGGTCGTCGACGATCATGACGGCGATGTCCGCCGTCCGGTCGGTCTCAGGCGTCAGGTTGGCTGCCACGGCTCGATCCTAGGCCCGGCGACCGGCGCCCGGTCGAAGGCGCGACGAGGGCGGCGGCGCGGGACGCGCCCCGCGCGGGCGTGGCTGGCACCTCGGGCAGGTGAAGGACGAGCGGTTCGCGAAGGCCTCGCGCACCACCGGCGTGCCGCAGCGGGGGCACGGTCGGCCGGCCTGGCCGTACACGGCGAGCGAGCGGTCGAAGTAGCCCGAGCTGCCGTTGACGTCGACGTAGAGGGCGTCGAAGCTCGTGCCGCCGGCCCGCAGCGCCTCGCGCATGACGTCCGCCGCCGCGTCCAGCAGGCGCCGGACCTGGACCGGCCGCAGCATCGCGGCGCCGCGCGCGCCGTGGAGCCCGGCGCGCCACAGCGCCTCGTCGGCGTAGATGTTCCCGACCCCGGAGACGAGCGTCTGGTCGAGCAGCGCCCGCTTGACCTCGGTCCGCCGTCGGCGCAGGGCGCCCACGAGCGCGTCCCGGTCCAGGTGTGGGTCGAGCAGGTCGCGCGCGATGTGCGCGACCTCCCGCGGCAGCGCGGCGAGGTCGCTCCCCCGACCGGCGGGGGCGCCGTCGGGCACCGGGACCAGGTCGGCGACGAGCAGGTGGCCGAAGGTGCGCTGGTCGACGAAGTCCAGGACGTGCGCGCCGTCGTCGGGCCCCTGCGGCCCGCGCAGGTGCAGGCGCGTGCGCAGGTG
Source organism: Actinotalea sp. JY-7876 (assembly GCF_014042015.1). Taxonomy (NCBI): domain Bacteria; kingdom Bacillati; phylum Actinomycetota; class Actinomycetes; order Micrococcales; family Cellulomonadaceae; genus Actinotalea; species Actinotalea sp. JY-7876. The sequence continues at coordinate 2,243,960 of NZ_CP059493.1, forward strand.
GGGGTGGGACGCCGCCTCGTGGGCGTCCGGCCCGGACCGGCGCACGAGGAGCTGCCCGCTCATCCCGAGGTGGGCGAGCATCGCCTCGCCGGACTGCTCGCCGTCGAGCAGGAGCCACAGGAACTTGCCCCGCCGGACCGCCGCGGTGAAGGTGCGGCCGACCAGGCGCCCGGCGAAGTCGGCGGGGCCGCCCTCGTGCCGGCGCACGCTGGACGCGCGCCGGACCTCGACCTCGGTCACCGTGCGACCCAGCACGTGCCGCGCCAGACCGTCGCGGACGGTCTCGACCTCGGGCAGCTCAGGCACGAGGCGCGGTCAGCGGGTCGCGGCGGGCTGCACCGCCGCGGGGTCGAGCTCCTGGAGCGCCTCGTAGGCGGCGGCGGCGGCCTCCTGCTCGGCGACCTTCTTCGAGGGCCCGCTGCCCTCCCCGCGCACCTGGCCGCCGACGAGGATCCGCGCGGTGAACACCCGCGCGTGGTCGGGGCCCTCGCCCTCGACCTGGTACTCCGGGGGGCCGAGCTCGAGCCGCGCGGAGAGCTCCTGGAGCGAGGTCTTCCAGTCCAGCCCCGCGCCGAGCCCGGCCGCGGCGCTGAGGGTCTCGGCGACCAGGCGCTCGACGAGCCCGCGCGCCGGCTCCAGGCCGTGCGTGAGGTAGACCGCGCCGATGAGCGCCTCGAGGGTGTCGGAGAGGATCGAGTCCTTCTCCCGGCCGCCGGTGGCGAGCTCGCCCTTGCCGAGGAGGAGGTACTGGCCGAGGTCGAGCTCGCGCGCGATCGCGGCGAGCGCACGCTGCGAGACGGTCGCGGCGCGCATCTTCGCCAGCGCACCCTCGGACAGGTCGGGGTGGCGGCGGTACAGGGCCTCGGTCACGACCAGCCCGAGGACGGTGTCACCCAGGAACTCGAGGCGCTCGTTGGTCGGGATGCCGCCCGCCTCGTGGGCGAAGGACCGGTGCGTCAGTGCCAGCACGAGAAGCTCGGGGTCCAGGTGGACCCCGAGCTTCTCGACGAGCTGGGCGGCAGGCGTGGCCGTCATCGGGCGTCGACCTGCGGGTAGGGCACGGGTGTCAGCGCGACTCGTGCTCGGTGCGCACGGCCTCGGCGTACTGACGGCCGTTGTAGGTGCCGCAGGACGGGCACGCCACGTGCGGCAGCTTGTTGGCCTGGCAGCGGGGGCACGTCGTGAGGGTCGCAGCGGTCGTCTTCCACTGCGACCGACGCGCACGGGTGTTGCTGCGCGACATCTTGCGCTTCGGAACAGCCACGGCTAGCTCTCTTTCGTGTCGTCGAACATGCTCTTCATCCGGTCGAGCTCAGCCCACCGGGGGTCAATGACCTCGTGCGTGTGGTCCGCGTTCTCCGGGTCCGCCAGCCGCACCCCGCACTGCGGGCACAGGCCCGGGCAGTCCGGCATGCAGACCGGCAGGAACGGCAGTGCCGGCACCACCGTGTCCCGCAGCGCGGGCTCGAGGTCGATCAGGTCGCCCTCGAGCTCACGTACGTCTTCTTCCTCGTCGCCGTCCTCGAGCGCGACCTTGGCCCGCTCAGGGTAGACGTACAGCTCCTGGACCTCGGTCTCGACGTCCTCGACGACCTCCGTCAGGCAGCGCACGCACTCCCCCACGGCCCGGGCGCCGACGGTCCCGGAGACCAGGACCCCCTCCATCACGGCCTCGAGCCTCAGGTCGAGGCGCAGGTCGTCACCGGCGGGGATGCCGATCACGGCGGTACCGAGGTCCTGCGGCGCAGGGACGGTCTTCTGCTCGCGCCGCATGGTCCCGGGTCGCCGACCGAGCTCGTGCGTGTCGAGCACGTACGGCGATCGAGGATCGAGGGTGAGCGGGCGCTCCACAGCGTCACGTCCTGTGTCGAGGGGGTCTCGGTCCGCGCCACGAACGGCAAGGACCAACGTGGAATGCTACGCCATGCCGCGGACCGCTCCCAACCGGGGCCCGCCGCCGGCCCGCGGCTCAGACCTCGTCGGCGAGCCGCTCGGCGAGCTTCGCGCGGCCCGCCTGCACCTGCGCGAGCACCTTGCCCAGGTCGATCTCGAAGTCGGCGAGCCGCCGGTCGCAGTAGTCGTCCGCGTCCCGGCGCAGGCCGTCGGCGACCTCCTGGGCCTCGGCGACGATCTCGTCGGCACGCACGCGCGCCGCGACGACGACGTGCTCCTGGTCGACCAGCTCCTCGGCCCGCTCCCGCGCGGCGGTGATGAGCTCCTCGGCCTGGCGTCGGGCCTCCGCGAGCACCTCATCGGCGCCCGCCAGCACCTGGTCCGCCTCGGTGAGCTGGGACGGCAGGACGGCGTAGGCCTGGTCGACGAGGTCGAGGAGCTCGGCCTTGTTGACCAGCACCGACGACGACATCGGCATCCCGCGCGCCGAGCTCACGGCGTGCTCCAGCGCCTCGAGGATCCCGGTGAGGCCGGCCTGGTCGCCGTCGTCGCGCGCCGCGGGCACGCCCGCGGCCTCGCCCCGCTCGCGCTGCGCCGCCTGCCGGTCGAGGGGGTGCTCGTGCTCGTCGGGATGCAGGTGGTTCATCGTGCCTCCTTCGTCCGGGCCGCCTCGGCGAGCCGCTCGCGCACGGCGTGCGCGACGCCGGGCGGCACCAGGTCGTCGATCGGGCCGCCGTGCCGCGCGACGTCCTTGACCAGCGACGACGCGATGTGGGTGACCGAGCGGTCGGCGGGCAGGAAGAGGGTCTCCACGCCCGTCAGGTGGCGGTTCATCAGCGCCATCGGGAGCTCCGCGTCGTAGTCCGCGCCGTTGCGCAGCCCCTTGAGCAGCACCGTCGCCCCGACGTCGCGGCAGAAGTCGACCAGCAGCCCCGGCACCGCGGCGACCCGCACGGTGGGCAGGTCGGCGACGGCCCGCTCCGCCAGCGCCAGGCGCTCGTCGAGCGGCAGCAGCGGCCGCTTGGTCGCGTTCGTCGCGACGGCCACCACCACCTCGTCGAAGAGGGCGGCACCCCGGCGCACGACGTCGAGGTGCCCCAGGGTCACGGGGTCGTAGGAGCCCGGGCAGACGGCGACGGTCATCGGCCCACCATAGGCACTGACGGGGCGCGGGGCGCCTGCGGCGCGACACCCGCCGGTTCGGCGAACCACACGACCGTCTCGCCGTAGCGCCGCTGGTCGTCCCGCCGCAGGCCCGCCGGCCACGTCGGCTCGGGCGAGCGGGAGGACCGCTCCACGACGACGACGCCCCGGGCGTCCAGTCGCGGCACGAGGGCCTCGAGCACCGCCGTGAGCTCGTCCTCCGGCAGGTCGTACGGCGGGTCGACGAGCACGAGGTCGACCGCCTCGCCGGTGGGCCGCTGGACGTGCGTGAGCACCCGCTCGGCGGCGACACGCACGCCGGGCAGCCCGAGGGCGGCCGCGTTGCGACGGCACACGTCCGCGGCCTGCCGCGCCGACTCGACGAGCACCACCGCGGCGGCGCCACGGCTGGCCGCCTCGAGCCCGAGCGCACCGGAGCCCGCGTACAGGTCCAGGACGCGGGCGCCGTCGACCACGTCGAGGTGCTCGAGGCGCGAGAACAGCGCCTCGCGCACCCGCTCGCTCGTCGGCCTGGTGCCCTTGCCCGGCACCTGGAGCACCCGGCCTCCCGCCGTCCCCGCCACGATCCGCGTCACGCCCCCAGGCTAGGGGCCCGGCGAGCGGCGACCCGCGTCAGCTCCGGTCGAGGAACTCCTCGCGGGTCGGGTCGAGCCAGCGCTCGATGGCGTCGCGCAGCACCGGCCACTCGCTCAGGTCGGGGTCCTCCGCGACCAGGCCGACGGCATCCTCGCGCGCCTGCGCGATGAGGTCCGCGTCGCGCACGACGCGCAGCAGGCGCAGCGAGCTGAACCCACCGGACTGCGACGCCCCGAGGACGTCGCCCTCGCGGCGCAGCTCGAGGTCGACGCTCGCCAGCCGGAAGCCGTCCGTCGTCTCCGCGAGCGTCCGCACGCGGGTCGCGGCGTCCGTGCCCTCGGCCGCGTCCGACACCAGCAGGCACAGCCCCGGCGCCGACCCGCGCCCCACGCGCCCGCGCAGCTGGTGCAGCTGGGAGAGGCCGAAGCGGTCCGCGTCGAGCACGACCATCCCGGTCGCGGCCGGGACGTCCACCCCGACCTCGATCACCGTCGTCGAGACGAGGACCTGCACCTGACCGGCGGCGAACCGGTTCATCACGTCCTCCTTCTCGCTCGGCGGGAGCCGGCCGTGCAGGACGCCGACCTCGACACCCGCGAGCTCCGGCATCGCGCGCAGCTCGGCGGCGACCTCCTCGACGGCGCGCAGCGGCCGCCGCTCGGGCTCGACCCCCGCCAGCGGCAGCGTGCCGTCGTCGTCGGGGTCGCCGTCGGCGCGGGAGCCGGAGCGGCGGCCGCTGCGCGCCTCGACGAGGTCGGCGTCGTCCGCGCCGGCGTCGTCGTCCGCGCTGATCCGCGGGCAGACGACGTACACGCGGTGACCCGCGTCGACCTCCTCGCGCACGCGCCGCCACGTCCGCGCCATCCAGGCGGCGTTGCCCGCGGGCACGACGTGCGTCGTGGTCCCCGCCCGGCCGGCCGGGACCTCGGTCAGCGTGGAGACCTCGAGGTCGCCGAACACCGTCATCGCGACCGTGCGCGGGATCGGCGTCGCCGTCATCACCAGCAGGTGCGGGGTCGTCCCCGCCTTGGCGCGCAGCGCGTCCCGCTGCTCGACGCCGAAGCGGTGCTGCTCGTCGACGACCACCAGGCCCAGGTCCGCGAACTGGACCTGCTCCCCCAGCAGCGCGTGGGTCCCCACGACGATCCCCGCCCGGCCCGACGCGGCGTCGAGGAGCGCCTCGCGCCGGGCGGCGGCCGACTGCGAGCCCGTGAGCACGGCGACCCGCGTCGCGCGCTCGGCAGCGCCGAGCATGCCCTCCTCCGCGAGCGGCCCCAGCAGCGCGCGCAGCGTCCGCACGTGCTGCGCCGCGAGCACCTCGGTGGGCGCCAGGAGCGCCGCCTGCCCCCCGGAGTCGACGACCTGCAGCATCGCGCGCAGGGCGACCACCGTCTTGCCGGAGCCGACCTCGCCCTGCAGGAGCCGCTGCATCGGGCGGTGCGCCGCCAGGTCGTGGCCGATCTGCTCGCCCACCTCGCGCTGGCCGGCCGTCAGCTCGAAGGGCAGCCGCCGGTCGAACGCGGCCAGCAGGCCGTCCGCCGCTCCCGGGCGGGCGACCGCCTCCTGCGCCGCGACGAGGGCTCGGCGCCGGGCCAGCGCGGCCTGCAGGACGAAGGCCTCCTCGTACTTCAGGCGGTGCCGACCGCGCCGCCAGTCGTCGTCGGACCACGGCAGGTGCACGTCGTGGAGCGTCTCGTGGACGGTGCGCAGGCCGCGGCGCTCCCGCACGGGCGCCGGCACGGGGTCGGCGAGGTCCTCCGGTCGCATCGGGTCCAGGACGGTGCGCACCGCGAGCGCGATGCGCCACGTCGGCAGGCCCGCGGCCGCCGGGTAGATCGGGATCGGCCGGCTGGCCTCGACCAGGGCGGCCGCCTCGTCGTCGGCGTCGCCCCCGATGATCGTGTAGTCGGGGTGGGTGAGCTGGAGCTCGCCGCGGTACGTGCCGACGGTGCCCGTGAACAGGCCCACCTGCCCCGGGACGAGCCGGCGCTCGTGCGGGTGCAGCGCGCCGCTGCGCTTGGCGAAGAAGGTGAGGCTCAGGTCCCGGCGTCCGTCGGACACACGGGCCTGGAGCATCGCGCCGCCGCGCGAGCGCATCTGCCGCACGGTCGCCTGGCGGACCTCGGCCATGACGGTGACGTGCTCGCCCACCACGACCGACGACAGGTCGGTCATCCGGCCGGGCGCGGCGTACCGCCGCGGGTAGTGCTGCAGCAGGTCGCCGACCGTGTGCACGTCGAGCTTGCCCAGCGCGGCGGCCGTGCGGGGGCCGAGCACGCGGCCGAGCGGGTCGGCGAGCCAATGCGGGCGCCCGTCGGGCGGCGTCGGCACCTCGTGGTCGTCCAGCGTCATCTCCCCGCTCTCACTCCGCACCCAGCACGACGTCGGCGCCCGGCGTCCCGCCCGCGAGCACGACCACCTCGACCCCGGCACGCCGCTGCGCCAGCCCACCGACCAGACGCTCGCCCACGTCGGGCGACGTGCCGGCACCGAGCACCGCGGTCAGCAGCGTGCCCTCGGGTCCGAGGAGGTCGAGGGCCGTGTCGAGCACCGCCCCAGCATGCCCGTCGCCGCCGACACCGCGGCGGTCCTCCGGCGCCGGGACGCACCCGGGGCGGACGGCGCGCACCGCGTCGACGAGCGCGGCGACGGCGTCCTGCGCCGGTGCCGCGCTCGCGAGGGTGGCGAGGGTCGCGGCGCCGACCACCACGCGGACCTCGTCGAGGTCCGCGAGCACGGTCGTGCCCGGCCCGGACACGGGCGGCGCCCCGCCGGGCAGCGCTCCGGCCGGGGCCAGGACCAGGACGTGGTCCGCACCGGTGTCCTCGACCGCGCGCCCCACCTCGTCGCCCGCGACGCCGCCTGGCGGTACGAGGACGACGACGGCGCCGGCGCGCGCGAGGTCCGGCAGCAGCCCGGGCGCCCGGGTCACGGCGACGACGCCCACGAGGGGACGGTGCGCCCCGTGGACGCCGGACTGGGCGAGGAGGTGCCGCACCCGGACCTGGCTCGCGCGGCAGCCGAGGTCGCCGGCGGCGGCCACCGCGGCCGCCGGCCGGTCCGTGTGGACGTGCGCCTGCCAGAGGCCGTCGCCCCCGACCACCACGACGGAGTCGCCCAGCCGGCCGAGCGCGGCGCGCAGCCCGTCGGCGACGTCGGCCCGCGGCCCGCCGGTCCCCTCGATGACGTACATCACCTCGAACTCGCCGCCGTGCTCCGCGTGACCGTGCTCCGCGTCGCCGTGGTCCGCGTCACCGTGCTCGTCGTCACCATGACGCGCGACGCGACCGTGAGAGGCGGCGACCTGCGGCCCCGCCCCGACCACCGCGCCCCCCGCCCCCAGGCACTCGGCCAACGCGCGCAGCACGACCAGGAGCCCCGCACCGCCGGCGTCGAGCACCCCCGCGTGGCGGAGCACCGGCAGCTGCTCGGGGGTGACGGCGAGCGCCGCACCGCCCGCGCGCAGCCCGGCGACGAGGACGTCGACCGGTCCGGCACCGGCGCCGGCCGCCTCGGCCGCGCCGCGGGCCACCGCGCGCGCGACGCTCAGCACGGTGCCCTCGACGGGTGTCCCCACCGCGGTCCAGGCGGCCTCGGCGGCGTCGTGGAGCGCGCGGGCCAGGGCGTCGGACGTGACGTCCACCGCACCGGTCGTCGCGCGCGCGGCCGGGTCGGGGGCGCGGACCGGCGCGCCCTCGCCGCCCTCCGGAGCGACCAGGGCGCCCAGCAGCCCGCGCAGGTACTGGCTCACGATGACGCCCGAGCTCCCGCGGGCACCGACGAGGGCGCCGCGCAGCAGCGCGCGTGCGCAGGCGTGGACCCCGGGGCCGCCGGCGTCGGCGCCGCGGGTCGCCTCGGCGAGGGTCAGCAGGAGGTTCGTCCCCGTGTCGCCGTCGGGCACGGGGAAGACGTTGAGGTCGTCGAGCTCCTGGCTCGCGGCCCGCAGCTGCGCCGTGGCGCTCCGGGACCACGCGCGCAGCAGCGCGGCGTCGACGACGACGGTCCTCACCGCACCTCCCGCCGCCGACCTGCCTGACGCTGCCCCATCCGCGCACGCGACCCGTCCGTTTGGGACGGGCCCCGCGATCGGATACCCTATCGAGGTTGCCCGGCCACGCCCGGGCGCCGAGAGCGTGCCCGAACCGGGCGCCTCGGCCCGGACATCGAACTCGTCGCCCTCCTCGTGAGCGCGCGGCGTGCACTGACGATCAGGAGAGAGAACGTGGCTGCCAACTGCGACGTCTGCGGCAAGGGCCCGGGCTTCGGGCACAGCATCTCGCACTCCCACCGCCGCACCAAGCGTCGTTGGAACCCGAACATCCAGCGCGTGCGCGCTGTCGTGGCGGGTGCCCCCAAGCGGGTGCACGTGTGCACCTCGTGCCTCAAGGCCGGCAAGGTGCAGCGCCCCGCCTGACCCCCGACACACCGACGCCCGCGGACGAGACCGTCCGCGGGCGTCGTCGTGTCCGGCACCGGGCGGGCACGCGCGGCACGACACGCCAAGAGGTGCCCAAGACTCGATCATGGCGTGGCATTGTGCGCGCACAGGTGGCAGGGTGGCGCCCATGGTGGAAGACCTCAACGAAGTCCTCGTCCGACCGGCCACGGCCCGGGACGCCGACGCCATCGCGGCCGTCCATGTCGCCTCGCTCCGGCAGGCCTACGCGGACGTCGTCCCGGCGGAGTACCTGGCCGGTCTCGACGTCGCCGCCCGCGCCGCGACGTGGGCCGATCGCCTGACCACGCCCCGGGAGGGCACCAGGACCTGGGTCGCCGAGGAGGAGGGACGCGTCGTCGCGTTCGCCTCCCTGGGCCCGAGCCTCGACGAGGACGCCGAGCGCACGACGCTCCAGATCCACTACATCTACCTCGAGCCCGGCTCCTGGGGGCAGGGCATCGCGCGCGAGCTCATGCGGACGCTCCTCGCGGAGGTCCCCGACGGAGCGGCCGTCACGCTGTGGGTGCCGGACGTCAACGAGCGCGCCGCCCACTTCTACCGGCGCAACGGCTTCGCGCGCGACGGCGTGGAGCGCCTGGAGGACGTCGGTGGCACGCAGCTCACCGAGGTCCGCTACCGCCGCGGCTGACGGCCCGACGGAGCACCTGGGAGGCCATCGACGGAACGCCACCGCGCGCGACGGCGTGCGCGGTGGCGCAGCCGGCTAGCCGCCGAAGTGGTCCCAGCCCGTGGGGCCCCGCACGGCGGCACCCTCGACGGTCACGCTGCCGGCCGGCGCGCCGGGCGTCGGGGCCGTGACCCGTCCGACCGGACGGAACGGCGCGGGAACCGCCCCACCCGCGGGGAACGCCGCGAGCAGGCCGTGGTCCTCACCGCCGGCCAGCAGCCAGTCGCGCACGTCGACGCCCAGCTTTCGGGCGGCCGCCGCGAGGGCGACGGCGTCCTCGCCGAAGGCGACGAGCGGGTCGTCCAGGTCGACCACGACGCCGCTCGCACGCGCGAGCCGGCCCGCGTCACGCACGAGCCCGTCCGAGACGTCGAGCATGGCCGTCGCGCCGGCCCGGGCGGCCGCCGGCCCGGCCGCGAGCGGCGAGACCGGTCGCAGGTGCGCCTCGACGAGCGCCGGGTGGGCCCTGGCCGCGTCACCCCCGGCGGTGAGCAGCGCGAGCCCGGCCGCCGAGCGTCCGCGCACCCCGGCGTGCGCGACGACGTCCCCGGGCCGCGCTCCGCTGCGGAGCACGGGCGCGCGCCCCTCCAGGTCGCCGTGCACGGTCACGGCGACCACGACCTCGGAGCCGCCCGACAGGTCCCCCCCGACGACGCCGACCTCGGGGCCGCACGCGGCGGCGAGGCCGCGAGCCAGGCCCAGCACCCAGGACACGGGCACGTCGGGCGGCACGACGAGCGCGACCACGAGAGCCGTCGGACGCGCCCCCATCGCGGCGACGTCGGCCAGGTTCTGGACCGCCGCGCGCCGGCCGACGTCCTCGCCGGACGACCACTCGCGACGGAAGTGGCGGCCCTCCACGAGCACGTCGGTCGAGACGACGACACGCGCGTCGGGCGCGGCCACGACGGCGGCGTCGTCGCCCGGGCCGAGCAGCGTCCCCGCCGCGCGCGGCAGGAGGGGGAAGATCTGCGCGAGGAGCGCGTCCTCACCGAGGTCGGCGACCGTCGGTCCGGCGCTCGCCTCGGGTTCCACGCGCCCAACCTACCCAGCGCCGCCCGGCCCCGGCGCCTCGGCCCGACCCCGCCCGCGCCGGTTACGGTGGCCGCGTGAACCGCCCGTCCCCCGCTCGCGCCCTCACCCTCTCGACCACGGCCGCCGGGTGCGCCCTGCTCGCCGCCTGCGGCCAGGCCGTGGCCGTGCCCGCGGCCCCGCACGCCGCGGACCCGGTGTGCGCGGCGGTCGTCCTCGCGATGCCCGAGACGCTCGACGGCATGCCCCGCCTCGAGACGACGAGCCAGGCGACGACCGCGTGGGGCGACCGCACGGCGCCGGTCGTGGCGCGCTGCGGGGTCGAGCCGCCCGGGCCCACGACGGACCCGTGCGTGGACGCGGACGACGGCGCGTACCAGGTCGACTGGGTGGCGATCGCCGGCGCCGAGGACGCCGACGGTGCGGCCCCGTGGACCTTCGTCACGTACGGCCGCGATCCCGCCGTCGAGGTCCGCGTGCCCGCGTCCGTGGCGAGCTCCCGCTCGACGTCGTTCCTGCTCGATCTGGGACCGGCCGTCAGCCTGGTCGAGCAGACCCGCTCCTGCCTGTGAGGCCCCACCCGGGACCACCGGGCCACGGCGCACGGCCCCGCCTGACTAGGATCGAGGCCCGGAGCTGGACGAAGGGATCGATGTCGTGACGACGGAGTTCGACCGTGTGGCAGTGATCGCCGGAGGCCTGTCCAACGAGCGCGAGGTCTCCATGCGCTCCGGGCGACGCGCCCTGTACGCCCTCGCGGAGGCGGGCATCGACGCGGCCCTCTACGACGCCGACGAGTCGCTCCTCGACCGCCTGGCGACCGACGGCGTCGACGCCGCCTACATCGCGGTGCACGGCGCCAGCGGCGAGGACGGCTCGCTGCAGTCCGCGCTCGAGCTCGCGGGCGTGCCCTACGTCGGCTCGCCGCCCAGCTCGTGCCACCTGGCCTGGGACAAGGTCGTCGCGAAGGTCCTCATGTCCCGCGCCGGCCTCGCGACCCCGCCCTGGGTGGCGATCTCGTCCCGCTCGTTCCGCGAGCTCTCGCCCGCGCAGCTGGTCCGGTCCATCACCGACCAGCTGGGGCTGCCCGTCGTCGTCAAGCCCGCGACCAGCGGCTCGACCCTCGGGATGAGCCTCGTCGAGGTCGCGGCGGACCTGCCGGCCGCGCTCGTGCGGTGCTTCACCTTCGGTGACGTCGCGCTCATCGAGCGGTACGTGGCGGGCCAGACCATCGAGACCGTCGTCGTCGAGGACGACGAGCCGCGCGCGCTGCCCCCGGCCGCGTTCCAGAACCCCGACGTGTCGCCGTTCTCCTTCGAGGCGCGCTACAGCGCCGACCTCATCACGGTCGCGCTGCCGGCGCCGCTGCCCGACGAGGCGCTCGCCGCCGCCGCGCACGCCGCCGAGCTGACGCACCGCGTGCTGGGCCTGCGGGACATCTCGCGGACCGACGCGATCGTCGACGACGCCGGGACCCCGTGGTTCCTCGAGGCGGCCATCTCCCCCGGGCTCACCGAGACGTCCGTGCTGCCCCTGGCGGCCGCCGAGGTCGGTCGCCCGCTCGGCCAGCTGCTGCTGGACCTGCTCGCCAAGGCGCACCGCCGCGCGGCGACCGCCCCGTCGTCCTGACGGGGCGGCCGGCGCGCGCGGGCGTCAGGCGCGCGGCCCGTCCAGGCCGACGAGCTTGCCGCTGATGCCGCCCGCGGCACGCAGGGCGGCGCCGGAGCCGAAGCCGCTGGCGACCGCGGGCACGCCGGCGTCGCGCGCCTCGACGAGCGCGTCGCGCAGCACCTGAGCCGCCGGACGCTTGGAGGCCCACAGGTACAGCGCCATCGCACCGGGCACCGAGTTGACCTCGTTGACGTACAGCTCGTGCGTCTGCGGCTGGTACAGCAGGTCCACGCGGACCACCCCGGTCAGGCGCGTCGCGACGGCGACCCGGCGCGCGATGTCCTGCGCCTGGGCGGTGACCTCGGCCGGCACCTGCGCGGGGATCTCGCGCGGCGCGTTCGTCAGGCCCGCGTCCTCGCCCGCCCCGCCCGCGAGGTACTTCTCGGCGTAGGAGTAGACGCCCTCGCTGCCGCGCAGCGGCCGCTCGAGGTCGGAGACCTCGAGCGTGGGCGCCGTGCGGAAGGAGATGTTGAGGTCGACCAGGTCGCCGCGGAACGGCTCGAGCACGGCGCCCTGGCGCAGGTGCGTGCTGGTGCGCCCGAGGACGCGGGCGGCCGCGAGGTCGTCGACGATCTCGATGCCGATCGACGAGCCGCCGTAGCGCGGCTTGACGATGTACGGGCCCTCGAAGCCCGGGTCGACGTCGGCGTCGAGCGCGGCCCGCGGCAGCGTCGGGACGCCCGCGGCGACCATGACGCCCCCGAACGCGAGCTTGTCCATGCCGAGCGCCGACGCGTACAGCGACGAGCCGGTCGCCGGCAGCCCCAGGAGCGCGGCCAGCGACGCGAAGCCGCCACCCTCGCCCAGGCCGCCGTGCAGGCAGCTCAGCGCGGCCTCGGGCTCGAGCCGCTCGGAGCGCAGGCGCCCCTTGACGTACAGGCCGGGGTCGGCGCCGAGCCGGATCTCGACCGGCTTCGCGCCGGCGGGGGCGCCCTGCAGGTAGTCCTTGGCCTCGGTGCCCGGCGGCACGAGGAACCACGCGCCCGTGGGGCCCCAGTAGAGGGAGAGCACCTGCTCACCCGCGCGGGTCAGGACCCGCTCGCTCTGCAGGCCGGTCAGGATCGAGATCTCGTGCTCCGGGGACGGACCGCCGAACACCACTGCCCAGGACATGCACCCTCATCTCGTCGTCGGGGGATCGTCGCCGGCACCGGCACGCCGGGACCGGCACACCGTCACCACCTGCAGCGTGGCACGCGTGCTGCGTACCGACGCAGGTCACGGATAGTGGTCCGGCAGGTCGTTCTCGTAGAGTACGACGCCGTTCGAGCCCGCCGCGGCGGTCGCCAGCGGCACCGCCTCGGGGCGTGTGGCCACGACCTCGACGGCTCCCCCGGCCCGCGCCGCACCCTCGACGAGCGCCGCGCGGTTGGTCCGCCCGACGACGACGAGGTGCGCCCCGGCGGCCGCGGCGGCCTCCGCGAAGTCCGCGTTGCGCCGGTGCTGCACGGGGCCGAGCTCGACGATGCCGGGCGTCACGACGACGAGGCGTGCGCCCCGCTCCCGCGCGAGCCCCGCCGCCTCGTCGAGCGCGGCGCGCGCGCCGATCGGGTTCGCGTTGTAGGTGTCGTCGACCACGACCAGGCCCGTGCCGGTGTCCTGCACCTCGGCGCGGTGGGCGGCGCGCGGCAGCGCGCGCAGCCGCGGCCCGGCCGCCGCGACGTCGGCCCCGACGGCGATCGCGACGCCGACGGCGACGCCCAGGTTGACGCCGTGCGCGACACCGGGCCCCACGTCGAGCGTCACGGTCCCGTCGGGCGTGCGGGCCACCACGGTGCCGGCGGGGAGGTCCACGACGACGTCGGCGTCGCGCCCCTCGACCGAGACGGTCACGACCTGCTTGCCCTCGGCCCGGCAGCGCTCGGCGAGCGCCGCCAGGTCCGGGGAGTCGATCGGCAGCACGACGGCGCGCGCCCGCTCGGTGATCTCCGACTTGGCCGCGAGGATGGTCTGCGTCGTGCGCATGCGCTCGAGGTGCGCCTCGCCGATCGTGGTGATGACGGCGACGTCGGGCGGGAACAGCTCGCACAGCTCGCGGATCTCGCCGGGTCCGTAGGTGCCCATCTCGGCGACGAAGACCTCGGTGCCCTCGACCAGGCCGTCGTTGACCGCGCGCGAGAGGCCCAGGCGGTTGTTGAAGCTCGCGGGCGACGCGACGACGGCCTTCGAGGCGCTCAGCAGGTGCGCGACGTAGCCCTTGGTCGACGTCTTGCCGTACGAGCCCGTGATGGCGACGACCTGCGGCCGGATGCGGGCGAGGCGGCGCTGCGCCTGCGCGACGAACGGCGCCGAGAGGCGGCGCTCGACGCGCTCCATGACCCACATCGCGGCGTCGAGCAGGACGGGTGCGCCCACGACGACGAGGGCGACGGCGCCCGGGCCGACCAGCAGCACGAGCGCGGCCCCCAGGACGAGCTCGAGGAGGAGCCACGCGATCACGAGCCGGCGCAGCCGCGCGGTCCAGCCGAGCGACGACGTGCGACCGCGCACGCCCAGACCACGCGGCAGGAACACGGCGAGCGCGAGGGCGGGCACTGCGGCGAGCTCGAGGCCCGGCACGCAGGCCACGACCGCGAGCACCCCGGCGAGCACCGCGAGCACGAGGTCGGTGCGCGACCTCGACAGCCACAGCGCGCCGATGCGCGCCGCCCGGCCGGGCAGGTAGTGCTCGCGCTGGCCGACCCGCAGCCAGCGCAGACCCACCGGCGCGAGCGCCGCAAGGCCGAGGAGCGTGAGGACCAGGGTCAGCGCCGTGCCGCTCATGCGCCGCCGTCCTGGGCGCGGCCGTCGGGGGTGAGGTCGCGCTCGAGCCGGGCCTGCAGCGTGTCCCGCACCGCCGCCTCGAGCGGCCCCTCGAGCAGGTGACCGGCACCGGGCACGACGTCGAGCGGGGCGCCCGGCAGCAGCTCGGCCGCCAGCCGCGCGCCGGCGAGCGGCGCGGCGTCGTCGGCCTCGCCCCACACCAGGTGCACGGGCAGGCCGGCGGCGGCGATCCGCGCGAGGTCCTCGCGGTAGTCCTCGCCGACGACGCGGACGAGCACGCCGCGCATGACCCCCTGGGCCGCCTGGTAGTCGGCGGAGCCGCCGCTGCGGCGAAGCCGGTCGACGACGCCCTGCGGCAGCAGGTGGGCGGCGCGCAGGCGCTTGGCGACCCGCAGCGCGAGGCGCGGTCGCGGCGGGGGCGTCGCCCGGACGAGGGGCACGCCCGTGAGCACGAGCGAGCGGACGAGCTCCGGGTGCGCGGCCGCCAGCCGGACGGCGACACGGCCGCCGAAGGAGTGCGCGACGACGGTGTACGGACCGGTGCCCGCGAGCGCGGCGGCGAGGTGCTCGGCGTACTCGACGGAGCCCCAGGCCTGCGGCGGCGGGGCCGTCGGGCCGAAGCCCGGCAGGTGGACCGCGAGCGCGTCCGTCCCGTCGAGGACGCGCTGGAAGTCGGCGCCGGAGCGGCCCCAGCCGTGGAGGGCGAGCACGCGTGAGGGAGCCGCGCCGACCCGGTCGGCGAGCACGTCCCCCGCCAAGACCGTCAGCACGCGGTCGAGGCTAGCACCGACGACGGAGGCTCTCGCGTCGGGCGCGCGAGGCCCGCCGACGGCGCGTGCCGCGCGTCACCACGGCCTCGGGGAGGGACCGGCGGGGCGGTCTAGGCTCGGCCGCGTGAGCGATCGCCGCGACGTGCCCCGCCTCTCCCCCGCGACCGTCGCGGTGACGGCCGGACGGCCGCCCCGCGTCCAGGGCGGGCCCGTGAACCCGCCCGTCGTGCTGTCCTCCACGTATGTCTCGGCCGGCGTCCCGGCACCCGGGGAGCTGCTGTACACCCGCGGCGGGACGGAGACCTGGACGGCGTTCGAGGACGCGCTCGCCGCGCTCGAGCGCAGCGCGCTGCCCGCCCTCGTGCTCGGCTCGGGCATGGCGGCGATCGCCGCCGCGTTCGGCCTGGTCCCGCAGGGCGGGCGCGTGGTGATGCCCCGGCACTCGTACCAGATCAGCCTCGCCCTCGGCGAGGAGCTCGGCCGCCGCACCGGCCTGCGCGTCACGACCGTCGACGTGGCGGACACCGAGGCCGTGCTGGCCGCCGTGCGGGGCGAGGGCGCCGAGGGGCCCGCCGACCTCCTGTGGGTGGAGTCGCCCACCAACCCGATGCTCGAGGTGGCCGACCTGCCGGCGCTGGTCGCGGGGGCGCACGCCGCGGGCGCGCTGGTGGCGGTCGACAACACCTTCGCGACGCCGCTCGGCCAGCGGCCGCTCGAGCTGGGCGCCGACGTCGTCGTGCACTCGGTGACGAAGTTCCTCGCCGGGCACTCCGACGTCGTCCTGGGTGCCGTCCTGACGTCCGACCCCGCCCTGCGCGAGCGGCTCGCCGCCTACCGGACGGTCCACGGGGCGATCGCCGGGCCGTGGGAGGTCTGGCTGGCCCTGCGCGGGCTGCGCACGCTCGCGCTGCGGGTCGAGCGCTCCCAGCACAACGCCGCCGTGCTGGCCGCGCGCCTGGCGGAGCACCCCGCGGTCGCCGAGGTCCGCCACCCGAGCCTGCCGGGCGATCCCGGGCACGAGCGCGCCGCGCGCCTGCTCGACGGCTTCGGGTCGATCCTCGGCGTGCGCCCGCACGGCGGCCCGGAGGCGGCGGACGCCGTCGTCGATGCGGTGCGCCTGTGGGTGCCGGCCACGAGCCTCGGCGGGGTGGAGTCCAGCCTCGAGAGGCGCCGCCGCTTCGCGACGGAGTCCGCGACGGTCCCGCCGGACCTGCTGCGGCTGTCGGTGGGGGTCGAGGACGTCGAGGACCTCTGGGCGGACCTGGACCAGGCGCTGCGGGGCACGCCGCGCGACTGACGCGGCGGGCGGACGTCACGGTCCGCGGCCCGGCGCGTCCGAGAGAGCTAGAGGCCCTCGGCCTTGTGGGGGCGCGCGAGCAGCGCCTGCGCCATGCGGTCCACGGGAAGCCCGTGGTGCAGGACGTCGACCACCGCGGCCGTGATGGGCATCTCGACACCGACCGTGCCGGCGAGCTCGAGCACGGACGACGAGGACTTGACGCCCTCCGCCGTCCCGCCCGTGGCGGCCAGCGCCTCGGCCAGCGTCATCCCCTGACCGATGTGCACGCCGAGCGTGTGGTTGCGCGAGAGCGGCGAGGCGCACGTCGCCACGAGGTCGCCCATGCCCGCCAGGCCGGAGAACGTCTCCGCGTCCGCGCCGAGCGCCAGCCCGAGGCGCGTGATCTCCACCAGGCCCCGCGTGATGACCGTGGCCATCGTGTTGTGCCCGAAGCCGCGCCCCTGGGCGATGCCCACGGCGACCGCGATGACGTTCTTCACGGCGCCGCAGAGCTCGACGCCGACGACGTCGGTGTTCGTGTACGGCCGGAAGTAGGCCGAGGCACACGCCTGGGCGACCCGCTGGGCGGTCGCCTCGTCGGTCGACGCGACCACCGTCGCCGTCGGCTGCCGCGCCGCGATCTCCTTGGCGAGGTTGGGCCCCGAGACGACGGCGATCCGCGCGTCCGGCACGCCCAGCGCGTGGGCGACGACCTCGCTCATGCGGCGGTCGGAGCTGAGCTCCACGCCCTTCATCAGCGAGACGACGAGCGCGTCGGGCTCCAGCAGTGCCGCGAACGGCTCGAGCGTGCGGCCGGCGGTCTGCGCGGGCACCGCGACCGCCACCACCTCGGCGCCGCGCAGGGCGTCGGCGGCGTCGGTCGTGGCCCGGATGCGCTCGGGCAGGCGGACGCCGGGCAGGTAGGCCTCGTTCGTGCGGTGCGACGTGATCTCGTCGCACACCTCGGCGCGCCGGCCCCAGAGGGTGACGTCGCAGCCGGCGTCGGCGAGGACCGCCGCGAAGGTGGTGCCCCAGCTCCCGGTCCCCAGGACCGCGGCCCGCGTGCGGGCCGTCACCGCTTCTCACCCGGCGGTCGGCGCCACACGAAGCGCTCGGCCGGGGCCTGCTCGCCGCGGATCTCCTCCAGGAGCCCCGTGATGGCGGCCATGACGCGCTCGGTCGCCTCGCGCAGGACGGCGGCGTCCTGCGGGCGGTCGTACAGGTCCGAGAGGTCGACCGGCGGTCCGGCGACCATGGTGACCTTCTTGCGCGGGAACGGCTTGAGGACCGCGGAGTAGCGGCCCAGCAGGTCCTGCGGCCCCCACTGCGCGACGGGCACGACGGGCGCGCGCGTGGTCAGCGCCAGGCGTGCGATGCCGGTCTTGCCCTGCATCGGCCACAGGTCCGGCTCTCGCGTGAGCGTGCCCTCGGGGAAGACGACGACGCACTCGCCCTGCGCCAGGGCCTCGATCGCCGCCGAGAGCGACTGGCCCGCCGCGGCCGTGTCGCGGTGCACCGGGATCTGCCTGGTCGCGTTCAGCAGCCGGCCGAGGACGGGAACGGTGAACAGCGAGGACTTCGCCAGGATTCTCGGCGCGATCCCGTTGTCGTACAGGAAGTGCGCGAACGTCAGGGGGTCGATGTTCGACATGTGGTTCGCCGCGGCGATGAAGCCGCCCTCCTGACGGAGGTGCTCGGTGCCGCGCCAGTCGCGGACCGTCATCGCCAGGAGGGGCGGGCGCACGACGCGCGCGATGGTGCGGTAGGCGCGGTTCGCGCGCTGGGGGGCGGGCACGGGAGCCGATGCTACCCGTGCCCCGCCGTCCCCAGCCCGCGCCTCAGCTGCGGTCGAACTCGGCGCCGAGCGCGGTGAGCTTGTCCATGAAGTGCTCGTAGCCGCGGTCGATGAGGTCGATGCCCCGCACCGCGGAGACGCCCTTGGCCGTGAGGGCCGCGATGAGGTGGCTGAACCCGCCGCGCAGGTCCGGCACCTCGATGTCGGCGGCCGCGAGCGGCGTCGGGCCCGAGACGACGGCCGAGTGGTAGAAGTTCCGCTGGCCGAACCGGCACGGGTGGCCGCCGAGGCACTCGCGGTACACCTGGATGGTGGCGCCCATGCCGACGAGCGCGTCCGTGAAGCCGAAGCGGTTCTCGTAGACGGTCTCGTGGACGATCGACAGGCCCTTGGCCTGCGTCAGGGCGACGACGAGCGGCTGCTGCCAGTCCGTCATGAAGCCGGGGTGCACGTCGGTCTCGAGGACGATCGAGCGCAGGTCGCCGCCGGGGTGGAAGAAGCGGATGCCGTCGTCGAGCACGTCGAACTCCCCGCCGACCTTGCGGAAGGTGTTGAGGAAGGTCGTCATCTCGGGCTGCGTCGCGCCGCGCACGGTGATGTCGCCGGCCGTGGCGAGCGCCGCCGAGGCCCACGACGCCGCCTCGATGCGGTCCGAGAGCGCGGTGTGGCGGTAGCCCATCAGGCGGGGCACGCCCTCGATCCGGATGACGCGGTCCGTGTCGACCGAGATGATCGCGCCCATCTTCTGCAGCACGTTGATCAGGTCGAGGATCTCCGGCTCGATCGCGGCGTTCGTCAGCTCGGTGAGGCCCTCGGCGCGCACGGCCGTGAGGAGCAGCTGCTCGGTCGCGCCGACGCTCGGGTACGGCAGGGACACCTTGGTGCCGTGCAGGCCGCGCGGGGCGCGGATGTGGATCCCCTGCTCGCGCTTCTCCACGACGGCGCCGAACTGGCGCAGGATGTCGAGGTGGAAGTTGATCGGCCGGTCGCCGATCCGGCAGCCGCCGAGGTCGGGGATGAACGCCTCGCCGAGGCGGTGCAGCAGCGGCCCGCAGAACAGGATCGGGATGCGGCTGGAGCCGGCGTGCGCGTCGATGTCCGCCACGTGGGCCGACTCGACGTTGCTCGGGTCGAGCCGCAGGACCCCGGCGCGGGGGTCGGACGTCACCTGGACGCCGTGCAGCTCGAGCAGGCCCGTGACCACGCCGACGTCGCGGATCACGGGGACGTTGCGCAGCTCGCTCGGCCCCTCGCCGAGGAGGGACGCGACCATCGCCTTGGAGACGAAGTTCTTCGCGCCGCGGACGGTGATCTCGCCGTTGAGGGGCGTGCCACCGTGGATGTGCAGGACGTCAGGCATGGGCCCATCGTCGCCTACGCGAGGTGGTACGTCACGCCGGCGTCCGCGCGGAGGTCACGGGCGTGTCGGACCTCACACGTACCGTGCGACGAGCAGGTCCGGGGACGTCGCGACGCGCAGGGGCGTCGTCCGGCCGGGCTCCGGTCGACGCGGGAGGTCCGAGATGCGGTACGGGTTCGTGGGCAGCTACGGCGACGTCGCGCAGGTGCTCGAGATGGGGCAGGAGGCCCAGGCGCACGGCTGGGACGGGTTCTTCACGTGGGACGGCATCAGCGTCGGCCCCATGGACACGTGGGACCCGTGGGTCGTCCTCGGGGCGGTCGCGACCCGCACGAGCACCGTCCGCCTCGGCGCGATGATCTTCCCGCTCGCACGCCGCCGGCCGTGGAAGGTCGCGCGCGAGGCGCTGACGGTGGACCACCTCTCCGGCGGCCGGCTCGTGCTCCCCGTCGGGCTCGGCGTCACGGACGACGGCGGCTTCGGCCGGGTCTCGGGAGAGCCGGCCACCGCGCGCGAGCGCGCCGAGCGGCTCGACGAGGCGCTGGCCATCCTCGACCTGGCCGCCACGGGAGAGCCGTTCTCGTTCGACGGCGCGCACTACCGCGTCGACGGCCTGCACATCGCCCCGCCACCGGTGCAGCGTCCGCGCATCCCGGTGTGGCCCGTCGCGGGGTGGCCGTCGCCCCGGTCGATGGCGCGTGCCGCCCGGTGGGACGGGGCCGTGCTCCAGCGCACCGGCAGCGAGGAGGAGCTCACGGTGGACGACGTCGCCGCCGCGACCCGGTGGCTGCACGAGCGCCGCGCCGCGCTGGCGGCCGACGGGCACCCGGTGCCGCCCGAGTTCGACGTCGTCACCCAGGGGGTCCTGCCGACGGACCCGCGCGCCGCCCGGGACCACGTGCGACGGCTCGAGGACGCGGGGGCGACGTGGTGGGTCGAGTCCCGGTGGGACCCGACGACCGCCACGCCGCAGGCTCTCCTCGCGGCGATCCGCCAGGGCCCGCCGCGTTGAGCGGGCCCCGGCGGCGGGCCGGTCAGGACAGGGCGCGTCGGAACAGGCGCGTCAGGACAGGGCGCCTCAGGACAGGGCGTCGTCCCGGTGCAGCGCGACGGGCCGCGCGGCGACGATCTCGACGGGCGGCAGGTGCTTCGCCGGCAGGGTCAGCGGCCGCCACGCCTCGCGGCGCTCCTCGAACGCGGTGATGTCCGGCTCGTGCTGGAGCGTCAGGCCGATGTCGTCGAGGCCCTCCATGAGGCGCCAGCGCGTGTAGTCGTCGACCTGGAACGGGACCGTCACGTCGGCGCAGTGGACCAGCTTGGCCGCGAGGTCCACCGTGACCTCCGTGCCCGGCTGCGTCTCGAGCACCTTCCAGATGAGCTCGATGTCCTCCTGCGCGAGCTGGGCGGCCAGGAGCCCCTGCTTGCCGGAGTTGCCGCGGAAGATGTCCGCGAACCGGGTCGAGAGGACGGCCTTGAAGCCGTAGTCCTTGAGCGCCCACACGGCGTGCTCACGCGAGGAGCCGGTGCCGAAGTCCGGGCCGGCCACGAGGACGGAACCGGCCTTGTACGCCTCCTGGTTGAGCACGAACCCGGGGTCGCCGCGCCAGGCGGCGAAGAGCGCGTCCTCGAAGCCCGTGCGGGTCACGCGCTTGAGGTAGACGGCCGGGATGATCTGGTCGGTGTCGACGTTGCTGCGCCGCAGCGGCACGCCGACCCCGGTGTGCTGGCTGAACTTCTCCATGGGTCTGTCTCCGTTCCGGACGGCCGTCAGGCCGGCTGCAGGTCGCTGCGCGTGTCGGTGAGGGGGCTGCCGTCGGGCGCGACGACGTCGTCGCCCAGGTCGGCGATCGACGAGAGCGTGCCGCGGATGGCGGTCGCCGCGGCGACGAGCGGCGAGACGAGGTGGGTGCGCCCGCCCTTGCCCTGACGGCCCTCGAAGTTGCGGTTCGACGTCGAGGCGCTCCGCTCCCCCGCCGCGAGCTGGTCCGGGTTCATGCCCAGGCACATCGAGCAGCCGGCGTTGCGCCACTCCGCACCGAAGTCCAGGAAGATCTGGTCGAGCCCCTCGGCCTCGGCCTGGAGGCGCACGCGGGCCGACGACGGCACCACGAGGACCCGCACGGAGTCGGCCTTCTTCCGGCCGCGGATCACCTTGGCGACCGAGCGCAGGTCCTCGATCCGCCCGTTCGTGCACGAGCCGATGAAGACCGTGTCGACCGGGATGTCGCGCAGCGGCGTCCCCGGCTCCAGGCCCATGTACTCGAGCGCGCGCTCGGCCGCGACGCGCTCGTTCTCGTCGGCGATCTCGGCGGGGACGGGGACCCGGGCCGACAGCGGCAGGCCCTGGCCGGGGTTCGTGCCCCAGGTGACGAACGGCTCCAGGTCGGACGCCTCGAGCACGACCTCGGCGTCGAAGACGGCGTCGTCGTCCGTGCGCAGCGTGCGCCAGTACTCGACCGCGGCGTCCCAGTCCGCGCCCTGCGGGGCGTGCGGGCGACCCTTGAGGTACTCGAACGTGGTCTCGTCCGGCGCGATCATGCCGGCGCGCGCGCCGGCCTCGATCGACATGTTGCAGATCGTCATGCGCGCCTCCATGGACAGCGCACGGATGGCCTCGCCGCGGTACTCGAGCACGTAGCCCTGGCCGCCACCGGTCCCGATCTTGGCGATGATCGCGAGGATGATGTCCTTCGACGTCGTCCCCGGCGGCAGCGTGCCGTCGACGGTGATCGCCATCGTCTTGAACGGCGCCAGCGGCAGGGTCTGCGTCGCCAGGACGTGCTCGACCTCGCTCGTGCCGATGCCGAACGCCAGCGCGCCGAACGCGCCGTGCGTCGAGGTGTGCGAGTCGCCGCACACGACGGTCAGGCCCGGCATCGTCAGGCCGAGCTGCGGGCCGACCTGGTGGACGATCCCCTGGTCCGCGTCGCCGAGCGAGTGCAGCCGGACGCCGAACTCGGCGGCGTTGTTGCGCAGCGTCTGGATCTGCGTGCGGCTCGTGAGGTCGGCGATCGGCCGGTCGATGTCGAGCGTGGGGGTGTTGTGGTCCTCGGTCGCGATCGTGAGGTCCGGGCGACGCACCGGGCGCCCCGCGAGGCGCAGACCCTCGAACGCCTGCGGACTGGTCACCTCGTGCACCAGGTGCAGGTCGATGTAGAGGAGGTCGGGGGCCCCGTCGGTTCCGCGGCGCACGATGTGCGCGTCCCAGACCTTCTCCGCCAGCGTGCCGGCCATGTGCGTTCCTCTCGCGCGACTCCCCCGGAAGACGGGTCCGGGACCCCAGTTCGGCCCTCCCACTTGCGTCTCAGTCATCGAGACGCCAATATCGGCCTATGGACAACTCTAGCGGAGTCGGCGTGCTGGACAAGGCCGCCTCGGTCCTCAGCGCTCTCGAGGCGGGACCGGCCACACTTGCGCAGCTGGTCGCTGCGACCCATCTTGCCCGACCGACCGCCCACCGGCTGGCGGTCGCGCTCGAGCACCACCGCCTGGTCGCCCGCGACATGCAGGGCCGGTTCGTCCTGGGTCCGCGGCTGTCGGAGCTGAGCACCGCGGCGGGCGAGGACCGGCTGCTCGCGGCGGCGAACCCCGTGCTGGCCGCGCTGCGTGACCACTGCGGCGAGAGCGCCCAGCTGTACCGCCGCCAGGGCGACCAGCGCATCTGCGTCGCGGCCGCCGAGCGGCCGATCGGCCTGCGGGACTCGATCCCCGTCGGCGCGACGCTGACGATGCAGGCGGGCTCCGCCGCGCAGATCCTCCTCGCATGGGAGGAGCCGGACCGCCTGCACCGCGGCCTCCAGGGCGCCAAGTTCACCGCGACCATCCTCTCGGGCGTCCGACGCCGGGGCTGGGCGCAGTCGGTCTCCGAGCGCGAGGCCGGCGTCGCGTCGGTGTCGGCGCCGGTCCGCGGCCCGTCCGGGCGCGTGGTCGCCGCCGTCTCCATCTCCGGTCCGGTCGAGCGGCTGAGCCGCCAGCCCGGCCGCCTGCACGCGGGCGCCGTCTCCGCGGCGGCCAACCGCCTCACCGAGGTCCTGCGCCGCACGGGCGAGTAGCCCACCGGCCGGCCCACCCGCAGCCCGACGGACTGCGGGTGGGCCGGCCGGACAAAGCAGAAGGCCCGGTCACCGTGGTGACCGGGCCTTCCTCTGTACCCCCAAGGGGATTCGAACCCCTGTTACCGCCGTGAGAGGGCGGCGTCCTAGGCCACTAGACGATGGGGGCCTAGTCGTCCTGCACACCCGTCGGGTGCGAGGCCGTCGATACCTTACAGCATCCCGATCTCGGTCCCGGACAGCGTGCGCTGCCGGCCTTCGATCGGGCTGGGGTACCAGGACTCGAACCTAGACTAAGTGAACCAGAATCACTCGTGCTGCCAATTACACCATACCCCATGGGGGTATCCGGCCCGCTTCGCCGCCGCCGTGAGGAGGTGGATCGGTGGACCTCGTACCGCCGGGGAACATTACCCGAGCGGACCCGCGCCTCCAAACCCGGGGGCGCGGGACGGCGTCGGCGAGGCCCCCGTGCGACCGGCGTCACACCGCAGCGCATGAGCGCCCGCCCGCCGCGTGCGACGATCTCGGACGTGATCGCGCCCGACTTCACGACCCGCCCCGAGCTGACGGGCACCCACGCGATGGTGGCCTCGACCCACTGGCTCGCCACCGCCAGCGGCGCGGCGGTCCTCGAGCGGGGCGGCAACGCCTTCGACGCCGCGGTCGCGACCGGACTCGTCCTGCACGTCGTGGAGCCGCACCTCAACGGCCTCGGGGGTGACGTCCCGGTCATCGGGTGCGCGGCCGGCGGCTCGCCCTTCGTCCTCAGCGGGCAGGGCACGTCCCCCGCCGCGGCCACCCCCGACGCGTTCACCGCGCTGGGCCTCGACCACGTCCCCGGCACGGGTCTCCTCGCGGCGGTGGTGCCGGGCGCGTTCGGGACCTGGATGGACCTCCTCGCGCGGTACGGGACGTGGCGCGCGAGCGACGTCATGGCCTACGCGATCGGCTACGCGCGCCACGGCCACCCGCTGCTGCGGCAGGCGTCGGCGACGATCGGCGCCGTCCGCGACCTGTTCGCCGCGCACTGGCCGACGTCGGCGGCGGTGTACCTGCCGGGCGGCGAGGTGCCCGCGCCCGGCACGCTGCTGCGCAACGTCGCGCTGGCCGAGACGCTCGAGCGGCTCGCGGCCGTCGCGGACCGCCACGCCGACCGCGAGGCCGGGATCGAGGCGGCGCGCGCCGCCTTCTACGAGGGCTTCGTCGCCGAGGAGATCGGGCGCTTCGCCGCGAGCCCCGTCCTGGACTCGACGGGCGCGGCGCACCGCGGCCTGCTGACCGCGGACGACCTCGCCTCCTGGCGCGTCCGGGAGGAGGCGCCGGCGACGGTCGAGTTCGCGGGCCGGACCATCGCCAAGACGGGACCCTGGGGCCAGGGACCGGCGCTGCTCCAGCAGCTCACCCTCCTGGACGGCATGGACCTGGCCGACACCCGACCCGGCTCGGCCGAGCTGGTCCACGCGGTCGTCGAGGGCGCCAAGCTCGCGTTCGCCGACCGCGACGCCTGGTACGGCGACCCCGATCACGCCGACGTCCCGCTCGAGGAGCTCCTCTCCCCCGAGTACGCGTCGCAGCGACGCGCCCTCGTCGGCGCGACGGCGTCGGACGAGCTGCGGCCCGGCAGCCCCGGCGGTCGCGAGCCGCGCCTCGCCCGCCGCGCACTCGAGGCGGAGGCGGCGTCGCGCTCCGGTGCGGCGGCGTCCGCCACCCGGCCGACGGGCGTCGGGGAGCCCACCTTCCAGCGGGCCTCCGGCGCGGTCCCGGACGCGGTCGACCCGCGCACCGGCGCCGACGGCGTCGCGCGCGGCGACACCTGCCACCTGGACGTCGTCGACGCCGCCGGCAACATGGTCTCGGTCACGCCCAGCGGCGGCTGGCTGCAGAGCTCGCCGGTCATCCCCGGTCTCGGCTTCGCGCTCCCGACCCGCGCGCAGATGTTCTGGGTGGAGCAGGGCCTGCCCTCGTCGCTCGGTCCGCGCCGCCGGCCGCGGACCACGCTGAGCCCCACCCTCGTGCTGCGCGACGGTCGTCCCGAGATCGCGTGCGGGACGCCGGGCGGCGACCAGCAGGACCAGTGGCAGGTGCCGTTCCTGCTGAACCACCTCGTCTACGGCATGGGCCTGCAGGAGGCCATCGACGCCCCCACGTGGCACACCACGCACCTGGTCTCCTCGTTCGACCCGCGCGAGGTCGAGCTGCGCGGCCTGCACGCCGAGGAGCGGCTCGGACCCGACGTGCTGGCCGGGCTGCGCCGGCGCGGGCACGACGTGACGGTGACCGGCCCGTGGTCGCTGGGCCGCCTCACGGCCGTGGCGCGGCGCGACGGCGTGCTGCGCGCCGCCGCGACGCCCCGTGGCATGCAGGCCTACGCGGCCGGGCGCTGAGGATGGACGCGCTCGACCTCGTCCTCGTGCTCGTCGCCGGCGTGCTCGCCGGCACCGTCAACACCGTGGTGGGTGCCGGCACGCTCCTGACCTTCCCCCTCCTGGTGGGGCTGGGGGTGCCGCCGCTCACGGCGAACGTCTCGAACACCGTGGGCCTGCTGCCCGCATCGGTCGCGGGCGCGTGGGGGTACCGCCGCGAGCTCGCGGGCGCCTGGGGCGTCGTCGCGCGGATGGCTGTCCTCTCGGCCGTCGGCGGCGTGCTCGGCGCCCTCCTGCTGCTCGTCGCCCCGGCCGACTCGTTCACCGCCGTCGTGCCGTGGCTGCTCGTCCTGGCGGCGGTGCTCGCGGCCGCGCAGCCGCGCGTCGCCGCCGTCGTCCGGCGTCGGGCCGCGGCGCGGGCGGCCGCCGACGCACCACCCGGGACGGCGCAGGTCCCCAACGCGACCCACACGACGCTCCCGCTGACGCTCGGGCTCGCCGTCGGCGTCGGCGCGACCGGGGTCTACGGCGGCTACTTCGGGGCCGCCCAGGGCGTCGTGCTGCTCGCGCTGCTCGGCATCGGCTGGACGACCGACCTGCACCGGGCGAACGGCGCCAAGAACGTGCTCGCGGGGGTGGCGAACCTCGTCTCCGCGACCGTGTTCGTCGTCGGCGGTCTGGTCGACTGGCGCATCGCGGGACTCGTCGCGGTGGGGTCCGCGATCGGCGGGGTCCTCGGAGCCCGCGTCGGGCGGCGTCTTCCGCCGACGCTGCTGCGCGGGCTCATCGTCGTCGTCGCGCTGGCGGCCGCCGTCACGCTGTGGGTGCGCGGCTGACGGAGACCGTCCCGCGGAGCCGGCGGACGGCTCGGACCGGGGCCGCGAGCAGCGACGTGACGGCGGCTCAGACGCCGAGCAGCGCCGGGACCTCGTCCAGGGACCGCACGACGACCACGCCCGCCTCCCGGGCGGCCGCGACGCCGGCGTCGGGCACCTCGGTGCGACGCGGTCCCGGCCGGTCCACCCAGACGCCGAGCAGCCCCGCGGCGACCGCGGCGCGCGCGTCGACGTCGAGCTCGTCCCCGACGTACGCCGTCCGTCCGGGCGCGGTCCCGAGCCGGCGGCACGCCTCGGCGAAGACGCGCGGGTCCGGCTTGCCGAAGCCGAGCGTGTCGACGCCGACCAGCACGGGGACGTCGGCGAGCAGCCCGACGCGCTCGAGCTTGCTCGCCTGGTAGGCGACCGCGGCGTTCGACAGCGCGCCGACGGCGACGCCCGCAGACAGCAGTCGGTCGACGGTCCCGCGCGCGTCGGGGTGCGCCGCCCAGGCCCCCGTGAAGCCCGCCTCGAACACCGCGGCCCAGGCCGCGTACGCGGCGTCGTCGAGCTCCGGGCCGCCGAAGCGGCGGTGCAGCTCGTTGGCGCGCACCATCCGCTGCGCGGCGTAGCCGAGCTCCCCGCGCGTGTACCGCGCGTAGTGGCCGCCGGCGTCGGCGCGCCACGTCGCGAGGAGGTCGGCGTGCTGCTCGGGGCGCACGTGCGGCAGGTAGCGCTCGGCCACGGCGGCCAGCGCGGCGCCGAACGCCGCGCGCGTGTCGACGAGCGTGTCGTCGATGTCGAAGAGGACGCCGTCGACGCGGCGGCCGGCGTCGGGACGCGGCGCCTCGCCCGTCACAGGGTCGAGCGCAGCGCCGCGAGGCGGGCGAGGGTGGACGCGCGGCCGAGGATCTCCATGGACTCGAACAGCGGCGGCGAGACGCGGCGGCCGGACACGGCGACGCGCAGCGGTGTGAACGCGAAGCGCGGCTTGATGCCGAGGCCCTCGACGAGCGCGGCGGTGAGCGCCTCCTGCGTCGCGGCCGTCGTGAAGCCGTCGTCGGGCAGCGCCTCGAGTGCGGCGGTGGCCGCGTCGAGCACCTGGGCGGCGTCGTCGCGCAGCGCGGCGCGCGCGTCGTCCTCGACCTCCAGGGCGGCGTCGTCGACGAACAGGAAGCCCAGCATGCCGACGGCCTCGCCGAGCAGGGTCATGCGCTCCTGCACCAGGGGCGCCGCGACGTCCAGGACCCTGCGCTCGGCGTCGGTGAGCGCGTCGTACGACGCCGCGGAGACCCGCCCCGCCGCGTGGAGGTAGGGCACCACGCGCGCGCGGAAGTCCTCGGGCGCGAGCATCCGCAGGTGCGTGGCGTTGATGGCCTCGGCCTTCTTGAGGTCGAAGCGGGCCGGGTTCGGGTTGACGTCGGCGACGTCGAAGGCCGCGACCATCTCCTCGACCGTGAAGATGTCGTGGTCCGGCGCGATCGACCAGCCCAGCAGCGCGAGGTAGTTGAGCAGGCCCTCGGGCGTGAAGCCCCGCTCGCGGTGCAGGAAGAGGCTGGACTCGGGGTCCCGCTTGGAGAGCTTCTTGTTGCCCTCCCCCATGACGTACGGCAGGTGGCCGTAGACCGGCTCCACCTGCGCGACGCCGATCGCCGTGAGCGCGCGGTACAGCACCACCTGGCGCGGGGTCGAGGACAGCAGGTCCTCGCCGCGCAGGACGTGCGTGATGCCCATGAGCGCGTCGTCGACCGGATTGGTCAGGGTGTAGAGCGGCTGACCGTTGCCGCGCACGATGACGAAGTCGGGTACGGAGCCGGCCTTGAAGGTCAGCTCGCCACGGATGAGGTCGGTGAACGTGACGTCGTCCTCGGGCATCCGGATGCGCAGCACGGCCTCACGGCCCTCCGCGCGGTAGGCCGCCTTCTGCTCCTCGGTGAGGTCGCGGTCGAAGCCGTCGTAGCCGAGCTTGGGGTCGCGCCCGGCCGCGCGGTGGCGGGCCTCGACCTCCTCGGGCGTCGAGAAGGACTCGTAGGCGTAGCCGGCCTCGAGCAGGCGGCGCGCGACGTCGGCGTAGACGTCCATCCGCTGCGACTGGCGGTACGGCTCGTGGGGTCCGCCGACCTCGACGCCCTCGTCCCAGTCCATACCGAGCCAGCGCAGCGCGTCGAGCAGCTGCTGGTAGCTCTCCTCGCTGTCGCGCGCGGCGTCCGTGTCCTCGATCCGGAAGACGAACGTGCCGCCGGTGTGCCGCGCGTACGCCCAGTTGAACAGGGCCGTGCGGATCAGCCCGACGTGCGGCGTGCCGGTCGGCGACGGGCAGAACCGGACGCGGACGTCCGATCCGGAGGCGGTGGAGGACGGGGCGGACGGCATTGCGAGGTTCTCAGGCATGGTGGTGCCAGCCTAGTCGCGCGGGTCGGCCGGCCCCCGCGCCGCAGGTGCGCAGACCGTGTCGGTGGTCGTCCGTAGTGTGCCGGTATGTCCAGTCCCCCGCCCTTCCCGGCCGCGCCACCGGCGCCCGCCGCGGTCGACGCGCGCGCCTGGACGGCGCGGCACCCGCTCGCCGCCGCGCTGATGGCGGCGGCGCCCGGTCCGGAGCTCGCCGCCGACGTCGCCGCGCTCGAGCCCGCCGACCTCGACGACGCCGCGCTCGTCGAGGCCGTCGCGGCGTGGGAACGAGTGGTGTCGTGGGCGTCGGGTCGCCAGGCTCGCGTGCTGGCGGAGCTCGCGCGCCGCCGCGTCGGCGAGCGGGCCGACCACCTGGGCGACGAGGTCGCCGCGCGGCTGTGCACGACCCGTGCCGTCGCGCAGGCCACGGTGGGGTTCGCCCTCGGGCTCGAGCGCCTGCCCGCCGTGGCGGACGCGCTGGACCGCGGGGACGTCGACGTCCGGCGCGCCGCGCTGCTCGCTGACGAGCTGGGCCGCCTGCCGGACGACGTCGCCCGCGACCTCGCGGAGCACCTGATGCCCACGGCCGTCACCTCGACGGTGCCGCGGCTGCGGGCCGCGCTCCGGCGGATGGAGCTGCTGCGCGACCCCGACGCCGCCGTGGTCAGGCACCGCCGCGCGTGCGAGGAACGGCGGGTCGAGCTGCTCCCCGCCCCCGACGCGATGGCATGGGTCAGCGCCTTCCTCCCCGCGCCCGACGCAGTGGCCCTCCACACGACCCTGACCGTCCTGGCAGAGCAGCAGGACCGTGACGAGGACCGGCGGACGCTCGACCAGCGCCGCGCCGACGCGCTCGTCGACCTCGCCACCCGCTGGCTCGACGCCGGCACGCACCCGGCCGGGACGCCGCTGCGGACGCGGCAGGGCAGGCGGCCTCACCTGACCATCACCGCGACCGCGGAGTCGCTGCTCGGCCTCACGGACGCGCCGGCGGTCCTCGACGGCTACGGCGTCGTCCCCGGCGGTCTCGCGCGGCGGATCGCGGCGGGCTCGACGTGGGAGCCGCTCCTGGTCCGGGCGGGCAGTGGTGAACCGCTCGCCCGGTCGTCCCGCCGGTACCGGCCGACGACGTCGCTGCGCGACGCCGTGGTCGAACGGGACCGGACCTGCACGTTCATCGGCTGCCGCATGCCCGCGGAGCGGTGCGACGTCGACCACGTCGAGCCCTACGACCCGGCGGGTCCGGACGACCAGACGAGGATCGAGAACCTGCAGGCCCTCTGCCGCCACCACCACCGGGCGAAGACCCACGGCGGGTGGCAGGTCCGCCGCGAGGACGCGACGGATCCCGGCGCGGGAGCGAGCGTGCCCGCCGCCACAGGCTCAGCGGCGAGCGGCACGGTCGCGGCGGGCGGCACCGTCGCGGCCGGCGGCACCGTCGCGGCCGGCGGCACGGTGTGGACGTCGCCGACGGGTCACATGTACCGCCGTCCGCCGGAGCACCCGCCGCCCGAGGACGGCTGGATCCACCTGCAGGCGGTCCCGGGCGAGTCGGAGGCCTGGGGGCCGGAGGAGCCAGAACCTCCGCCGCCGTTCTGACGCCGTCGCCGGCAGGCCACGAGCCCGCGACGGCTGCCAGACTCCTCGGGGTGACACGCGACGTGACGTCCTCCACCGAGGCGGTCGTGCGGCAGGTGTGGGCCGGGCGGCTGCGGACCACGCCTCGGACACTCGAGACGGCCGGACCGGTGTTCATCGAGCGGCCCGACCTGACCGCAGCGGTGGTGGTCCGGCTCCGCGGGACGATCGCGGTCGCGGCGCCCGAGGGTGCCCTCTCCCTCCTGCGGCACCTGGAGTCGCCGCAGCTGCTCGACGTCGCCGCCCTGCTCGGCGCGTTGGAGCCCGCGCGGCCGAGCCTGCTCGGGGCCGCCTCACTGTCCTTCGCCGATCGCGGCACGGTGTCGCGGGGCGGGGAGGGCACCGCTCGGGCAGCCACCGGGGCCGAGATCGCGGCGGTCCTCTGCCGGTGCTCCGCGGCCGAGGTGGAGGAGAGCGGTCTGGCCCGCATGAGCACGCGGTGCGTGGTTCACGCTGACACGGGGGCGCCCGCCGCCGCGGCGGGCTACGAGACCTGGGGCAGCGCCCTGGCCCACCTCGGCGTCGCGGTCGCCGACGGCTCCCGCGGCCGAGGTCTCGGCGCTCAGGCGGCCGCCGCGGCCACGCTGCACGCCCTCGGCGCCGGCCTGGTGCCGCAGTGGCGTTGCCGCGTGGACAACGTCGCGTCGGCGCGCGTGGCGGAGAGCGTCGGGTTCGTCCGCCTCGGTGACCAGGTCGCGATCGACCTGGCCCCGTCGCCGTAGCGGCGGCTCAGTCCCGGCGGACGACCGGGTTGCGCAGGACGCCGATCTCCTCGACCTCGACCTCGACCACGTCGCCGTGCACGACCGGTCCCACACCGGCCGGGGTGCCGGTGAGGATGACGTCGCCGGGCAGCAGCGTGAACGCCTCGGACACGTACGACACGAGCGTCGCGACGTCGAAGATCAGCTGCGACGTGCGCCCGTCCTGCCGCGTCTCGCCGTTGACCCGCGCGCGCACGGCGAGGTCGTCGACGTCGAGCCCTGGGACGATCCACGGCCCGAGCGGGCACGAGGAGTCGAAGCCCTTGGCGCGCGCCCACTGCCCGTCGGTGCGCTGGGCGTCACGCGCGGTGACGTCGTTGGCCACGGTGAAGCCGAAGACCTGGTCCAGCGCGCGCTCGGGCGTGACGTCCTTGGTCACCTTGCCGATCACGACGGCCAGCTCGGCCTCGTGGTGGATCTCCTGCGACCACGGCGGCAGCACGATCGGGTCGTCGGGCCCGACCACGCTGGTGTTCGGCTTGAGGAACAGCAGCGGGGACGTGGGGACGTCGTTGCCCATCTCGGCGGCGTGCTCGGCGTAGTTGCGCCCGACTCCGATGATCTTCGACCTGGGGATGACCGGCGCGAGCAGCCGCACGTCGTCGCGCGACAGCGGCACGCGCTCGCCGGTGGGCTGCACCGGCATGTAGATGGGGTCGCCGGAGATGACGACGAGCTCCTCGGAGCCCGCCTCGCCGTCGACCAGGGCGTAGCGGGGATCCCCGCCGGTCGTGAACCTCGCGATGCGCACGGCGCCACCCTAGCCGCGGGGCCTACGCTCTCGCTGTGCAGCGCATCGTCGCGGTCGACCTCCTGCGGGGCCTCGCGGTCCTGGGCATGTTCGCGGCGCACGTGGGCGACGCCGAGGGCCCGTGGTGGTCGGCGTCGGGCTGGCTGGGCGTCGCCGACGGACGCTCGGCCGCCACCTTCGCGCTCCTGGCGGGCGTCTCGGCAGCGCTCCTGAGCGGCGGCCCGCGCCCGCACGTCGGCGCGCGCCGACGGCACGCCGTGGTCCGCGTCCTGGCCCGCGCCCTGCTGCTGTGGCCCCTGGGCGCGGTCATGATCGCCCTGGGCACGCCGGTCGCGGTGATCCTGCCGACGTACGCGGTGATGTTCGCGCTGGTCTCGCTCGCGCTCGGGTGGCGCCGCCGGACGCTGCTCGCCGTCGCGGGCCTCCTCGTCGTCCTCGGGCCGGTGGTCTGGGTCTACGCGCGCGCGGCGACCGCGACGTCGTTCGTGCTCGGGACCCCGCAACCGCTCGACGTGCTCGTCGGCGCCCACTACCCCGCCGTCGTGTGGATGGCGTACCTGCTCGTCGGCGTGGCGCTCGGCCGCACGGACCTCGCCGCCGACGGCGCCGCCCCGCGCCTGGCCCTCACGGGCCTCGCCGCGGCGGTGGTCGGGTACGGCGTCGGCGCGCTCGGCTCGGCGCGGATCGCGCCGCAGCACACCGTGCGCCGCGCGCTGCTCGCCGTCGAGCCGCACGCCAACTCGGCGCCCGAGGTCGTCGGCAACATCGGCGTCTCGCTCCTCCTGCTCGCCGGCTGCCTGGTGGTCTCCCGGTACGGCTCCCGCCTCGCGGCGCCGCTCGCGGCGACCGGTGCGCTCGCGCTCACCGCGTACTGCGCCCAGCTCGTCGCGATCGCCGTCCTCGGTGACGGCGTGGTGTGGAACGCGAGCAACGTGACTCTCGCGGCCTTCGTCCTCGTCACGCTCGCGACGACGTGGGCCTGGCGCGCGACGCTCGGCCGCGGCCCGCTCGAACGTCTGCTCCACGAGTGGTCCACCGTCGTCGCCGACACCCTCGTGCCCGCGGGACGCAGGCTCGTGGGCGTCCCGGCCGGCACGCCGCCCCCGCCCCCACCGCCCGTTGTGACGGGCGCACCCCGGTGAGCGCCTACGACGGGACGCGCGCCAGGACCCAGCCGTGGAGCACGGCGAACCAGCCGTCCTCGGCCTCACCCCAGGCGCGCCACGCGTCGGCGAGGACCTCCAGGGCGACGTCGTCCGCGAGGCCGTAGGCCACCGCCTGCTCGGCGAACGCCGAGGCCGTCACGCGCTCGGCCCAGACGCCGGACCACCACACGCGCTCCTCCGGGCTCGAGTAGCACCACGCGTCGGCGCCGCTCGTCACCAGCTCGGGGGCGAAGCCGGACGCGTGCGCCCAGGACAGGAGCCGGCGGCCGGCGTCCGCCTCGGTCCGGTTGGCGTCGGTGACCTCGTGGTAGAGCGCGAGCCACTCGTCGAGGCCGGCGCTCAGCGGGTACCAGGTCATGGCGGAGTAGTCGGCGTCGCGCACGGCGACCACGCCTCCCGGGCGCGTCACGCGGCGCATCTCGCGCAGGGCGCTGACGGGGTCGGACAGGTGCTGGAGCACCTGGTGCGCGTGCACGACGTCGAACGCGTCGTCGTCGAACGGGAGGGCCATGGCGTCGCCGGTGCGGAACTCCACGTTGGGCAGGTCCCCCGCCGCCTCGCGCGCGAGCTCGATGACGGCGGCCGACGTGTCGACGCCGACGACGCGCCCCGGGGCCACGCGCCGCGCGAGGTCGATCGTCACGGTGCCCGGGCCGCAGCCGACGTCCAGCACGCTCTGCCCGGCGCCGAGGGCCGGCACGAGGTAGGCCGCCGAGTTCTCGACGGTCCGCCAGCGGTGCGACCGCAGCACGCTCTCGTGGTGACCATGGGTGTACACGTCGGCGCTCACGCCGTCCATTCACCCGCACCCGCGCCGGTGTATCAAGTTTCGGGACGTCCCGTCTCGGATGGCGGCCGTGGGGCCCGTCAGCGCGGGACCGACGCCAGGCCGACGTCGACCCCGCGGTTCGCGAGCGCGTCGGCGCGCTCGTTCCCCGGGTCGCCGGCGTGGCCCTTGACCCAGACCCACGTCACGTCGTGGCCGCGGACCTCCTCGTCCAGGGCCTGCCACAGGTCCTTGTTCTTCACCGGCGTCCTCGACCCGGTCATCCAGCCGTTGCGCTTCCAGCCCGGCAGCCAGCGCGTCATGCCGTGCATGACGTAGGTGGAGTCCACGTGCAGCGTCACGGCGCACCGGCGGGTGAGCGCGCGCAGGCCCTCGATGACCGCGGTGAGCTCCATGCGGTTGTTCGTCGTCTCCGGCTCGCCGCCGCACAGCTCGCGCTCCCGCTCGCCCGAACGCATCCAGGCGCCCCAGCCGCCCGGTCCGGGGTTGCCCTTGCACGCACCGTCGGTCCACATCTCGACGACGGTCAGGGGCGGCGGCGCGCTGGGCATGCGCACACCCTAGGCGCGCTCAGGGCCACGGCCGGAGCTCGGGCAGCGGCACGGCGACGCCGTCCCGCTCGGCCGCGACAGGACCGGCGGGCTCACGCCCGGCGAGCCAGAGCACGAGGTCGTCGGCCGTCCCGCGGACGGTGACCACCGCGCCGTCGGCAGCGCCGACCGTGCGGCGCTCGGCGGGCCGGTCCGTCGCCGCGAGGTCGAGCCGGACGCCGTCGGGGACGCGGTCCGCGAGGTAGTCCACCAGGTGCGCGCGCAGGCCCGTGGTCCACGCCGCGGTGGTCAGCCCGGGCAGGTCAAGGTCGACGGCGTGCACCTCGGCCTCGCGCCACCACATCGTCAGGACGGCGCTGACGGGCCGGTCGCGGTACCCGGTGGTGACGTCCAGCACGTCCGGCCCGACGGCCGCGAGCGCCGTCTCGAGGCGCTCGAGCGCCGCGCGCAGCTGCTCGCGATGCTCGCCGGCACCGGCCCGCGCGCCGAGCTCGATCGCGGCGTCGCGCCCGGCGCGGCCGCCGTCGTAGAAGTCGACGCGCTCCGTCCCGGCGACGGCGTGCTCGAGCTGGCGGGCCGCTCCGCCGGCGACGCCGACCAGGTGGGCCAGCACGTGGCCGCGCGTCCAGCCCGGCAGGCGCGACGGGGCGCGGACGTCGTCGTCGGTGAGCTGGTCCACGGCAGCGAGGAGCCGCTGGTCGGTGCCGCGGATGTCGTCGAGGAGCAGGGCGAGGTCCGTCATGGCACCCATCCCAGGCGAGCGTGGACCGGCGCGCAAGGCCGGGGCGCGGCGCCACGGCCGCCACCTACGCTGGAGCCGTGCTCACGACCACACCGACCGTGCTGGCGCGCGAGGCCTGGGACGGCCTCGCACGAGCCCACGCCGACCGCGCCGACGCGCTGACCGCGGCCCGGCGCGCCCGCCGCGCCGCGGGCACGAAGGACGCCGTCGAGGACTTCCTCTACGACTACTACGGCGTGACGCCCGCCCGGCTGCGGCGGTGGCACCCGGGCGCCGGCGTGGGCCTCGAGACGGCCGGCGAGGCGCCGCCGCACGCGACGTGGCGCTGGTACGCGACCACGGACGGCGTCGTCCGCCTCGACGTGCGCGCCTGGCTCGCCGAGCGCGGGGACACCGTGCGCTACGTCCACCGCCTCCTCGCGGCGACGGCCGGGCGACCGGTCTACACCGGCTGCCTCGGCCTGCACGAGTGGGCGATGGTCTACCGGCAGCCCGACCAGGAGCGGCGCCACGGGCTGCCCCTGCGCCTCGGCGCGTCCGGCACGGACGCCGTGGTCGAGCAGCACCCGGTGCGCTGCTCGCACATCGACGCCTTCCGCTTCTTCACGCCCGAGGCGGTCCCCCGCAACGAGCTGCGACCGACGCGCGAGACCCAGGTCGACCTCGACCAGCCCGGCTGCCTGCACGTCAACATGGACTGCCTCAAGTGGGCGCTCAAGCTCGGCCCGGCCGTCCCGGGCGAGCTCCTCCTGGACTGCTTCGGGCTCGCGGCGGAGATCCGGGTCCTGGACATGCGCGCGTCGCCGTACGACGTCTCCTCGCTCGGCCACTCGGCCGTCCCCATCGAGACGCCCGAGGGCAAGCGGACCTACGTCGCGGCCCAGCGCGAGCTCGCCGAGCGGGCCGCCGTCCTGCGGTCCCGGCTCGTGGCCGTGTGCGCGGACGTGCTCGGGCCCTGAGGCCACGCGCACCGGTGCGCCGCGCGCCTGCGACGATGGACGGGTGAGCCACACCGCGCTTGAGGCGCCCGCCGTCAGCCCGCCGCGCCTGGTGGACCGCCTGCCCGCCGACGCCGACCCGGACGCGCTCTACGAGGCGTTCACCGGCTGGGCGGAGGACCACGGCTTCGAGCTCTACCCGGCCCAGCAGGAGGCCGTGCTCGAGCTGGTCACCGGCTCGCACGTGATCCTCGCGACGCCGACGGGCTCGGGGAAGTCGCTCGTCGCCATGGCGGCGCACTTCGTCGCCCTCGCCCAGGGGCGCCGCACCTTCTACACGGCGCCGCTCAAGGCCCTGGTGAGCGAGAAGTTCTTCGCGCTCGTGGCGGCCTTCGGCGCCGAGAACGTCGGCATGATGACCGGCGACAGCAGCGTGAACCCCGGCGCGCCGATCATCTGCTGCACCGCGGAGATCCTCGCCAACATCGCGCTGCGCACCGGCGGCGAGCGCACCGGCGACCCGCTCGCCGACGCGCTGCCCGACGACGACCCGGCCGTCCCGGGCGACGACGCCGTCGGGCAGGTCGTCATGGACGAGTTCCACTTCTACGCCGACCCGCAGCGCGGGTGGGCGTGGCAGGTGCCCCTGCTCGAGCTGCCCCGCACGCAGTTCCTGCTCATGTCCGCCACCCTGGGTGACGTCAGCTTCTTCGTCGACGACCTCGAGCGGCGCACGGGCACGCCGGTGGCCGCCGTGACGAGCAGCGAGCGGCCGGTGCCGCTGACGTTCTCCTACGTCGTGGAGCCGCTGCACGAGGTCGTGGAGGAGCTCGTCACGACCCGGCGCGCGCCCGTCTACCTCGTGCACTTCACGCAGGCCGCGGCCGCCGAGCAGGCGCAGGCGCTGCTCTCCACCACCGTGGCGTCCCGCGCGCAGCGCGACGCGATCGCGGCCGAGCTGGGCGACTTCCGCTTCGGCACGGGCTTCGGCAAGACGCTGTCCCGGCTCCTGCGGCACGGCGTGGGCGTGCACCACGCGGGCATGCTGCCGCGCTACCGGCGGGTGGTGGAGCGGCTCACGCAGCAGGGCCTGCTTACGGTCGTGTGCGGCACCGACACCCTCGGCGTCGGCATCAACGTCCCGATCCGGACCGTGGTGCTCACGTCGCTCGTCAAGTACGACGGCACCCGGATGCGGCACCTCAGCGCGCGGGAGTTCCACCAGATCGCGGGCCGCGCCGGCCGCGCCGGGTACGACACGCTCGGCGAGGTGCTGGTCATGGCGCCGGAGCACGTCATCGAGAACCGCAAGCTGCTGGCCAAGGCCGGGGACGACCCGAAGAAGCTCAAGAAGATCGTGCGGAAGAAGGCGCCCGAGGGCGCCGTCAACTGGACGGACAAGACGTTCGAGCGGCTGCGCGACGCCGACCCCGAGCCGCTGACCTCGAGCTTCACCGTGACCCACGCGATGGTGCTCAACGTCCTGGCGCGGCGCGGGGACCCGGTCGCGGCCATGACGCGCCTGCTGCGCGAGAACCACGAGCCCGAGGCGGCCAAGGGCCGGCACGTGCGCCAGGCGGTCGCCGTCTACCGCTCGCTGCGCGCGGCGGGCGTCGTCGAGCGCGTCACCCTGCCGGACGGGCGCCGCACCGTGCGGCTCACGGTCGACGTCCCGCCGGACTTCGCGCTCAACCAGGCGCTGTCGCCGTTCGCCTACGCCGCGCTCGACGTCCTGGACCGCGAGTCGCCCACCTACGCCCTCGACGTCCTGTCCGTCATCGAGTCCACGCTCGACGACCCCCGCCAGGTGCTCATGGCGCAGGAGCGCAAGGCCCGCGGGGAGGCGATCGGCGCGATGAAGGCCGAGGGCTACGACTACGACGAGCGCATGGCGGCGCTCGAGGACGTCAGCTACCCCAAGCCGCTCGCCGAGGTGCTCGAGGCGACCTTCGCGATCTACCGGCAGACCAACCCGTGGGTCGCGGACCACGAGATCTCCCCCAAGTCGGTGGTGCGGGACATGGCCGAGCGCGCCATGACCTTCACGGAGTACGTGTCCGTCTACGGGCTCGAGCGCACCGAGGGCGTGCTGCTGCGCTACCTCGCCGACGCCTACCGCGCCGTGCGGCAGACCGTGCCGGCCGAGCGCCGCGACGAGCAGCTCGAGGACCTGGTGGAGTGGCTCGGGGCCCTCGTGCGCGGCACGGACTCGAGCCTGCTCGACGAGTGGGAGCGCCTGAGCAACCCCGCCGCGGTCGAGGCCGAGGGCGCGGCGCCGACCGAGGTCGCTCCCCCGGCCCTGACGGGCAACGTCCGTGCGCTGCGCGTGCTCGTGCGCAACGCCCTGTTCCGGCGGGTCGAGCTCGTCGCACGGGAGCGCTGGGAGGCGCTCGGCGCGCTGGGCGACGTCGACGCCGACGGCGAGCGGTGGACCGCCGAGCGGTGGCGCGACGCGCTGGACCCCTACTTCGACGAGCACGACGACGTGGGCACGGGTCCGGCCGCGCGCGGCCCGGCGCTGCTGCTCCTCACCGAGGGGGCGACGCGGTGGGAGGTCCGCCAGCTGCTGGACGACCCGGCGGGCGACCACGACTGGCGCATCGACGCTGTCGTCGACCTGGCCGCGAGCGACGAGCGCGGCGAGGTCGCGCTCACGATCACCGCCGCCGGCCGGCTCTGAGGGAGGCGTGATGGCGAGGGCGCGGGTCGAGGCCGTGTCCGTGACGCCCCCGCCGCTGCCCGGCCCGGCGCTGATGCGCCAGGCATGGCTCGACCTGACGTTCGTGCACTGGCGGGTGGACCCGGCCGACGTCGCACCGCTCCTGCCGCCGGGCACGGTGCCCGACGTCCACGACGGCTCGAGCTGGCTCGGCCTGGTGCCCTTCCGCACCTCCGGCGGCGGCCTCGCGCGCGGGCCGGCGGTGCCGTGGCTCGGCGCCTTCGCGGAGACGAACGTCCGCCTGTACTGCGTGGACGTGCGCGGGCGGCGCGGCGTGGTGTTCCGGACGATGGAGGCGGCCCGCCTCGGCTTCGTCCTCGGCGCCCGGTGGACGGCGGGGCTGCCCTACGCCTGGGCCCGGATGCGCGTCGTCGAGCGCGACGGGGTGCTGACCTACACCTCGCGCCGGCGGTGGCCGCGGTCGCCCGCGGCGAGCGCCCGCGTCGTCGTGCGGCCCGGCGCGCCCCGGCCGGCGGGCGACCCGCTGGACGCCTTCCTCACCGCCCGGTGGGCGCTGCACAGCGAGCGCCTGGGCCGCACGCTCTACCTGCGCAACCGGCACGAGCCGTGGCCGCTGCAGGACGCGGAGCTGCTCGCCCTCGACGCGTCGCTGGTCGACGCGTGCGCCCTCCCCGTCGGCCCGCGCCCGCCCGACTCGGTGCTGTTCTCACGCGGGGTCCACGCCGTGTTCGGCCCGCCGTCCACCGCACCGCGGGACCGGTGACGTCGGGGCACCTCGGTACGCTGCGGAGGTGGCCAAGAAGCACGCGCCGACCGGCACGCCCGCGCTCGTCGCGCTGGCGGCGGCGGGCGTGCCGCACACCGCGCACCCGTACGAGCACGACCCGGCGTCCGACGTCGGGTACGGCCTCGAGGCCGCGCAGGCGCTCGGCGTCGAGCCCGAGCGCGTCTTCAAGACGCTCATGGCCGAGGTGGACGGCGAGCTCACCGTCGCCGTCGTCCCCGTGACGGGCCGCCTCGACCTCAAGGCCCTCGCCGCCGCCGTGGGCGGCAAGAAGGCGGTCATGGCCGAGAAGCCGGCCGCCGAGCGCGCCACGGGCTACGTCGTCGGTGGCATCTCGCCGCTCGGCCAGAGGACGGCCCACCCGACCGTCGTCGACGAGACGGTCGAGCTGTTCGACACCGTCTTCGTCTCGGGCGGGCGCCGCGGGCTCGACGTCGAGCTCGCGCCCGCCGACCTCGTGCGGCTCACGGACGCCGTCCTCGCGCCGATCGCGCGCGACTGACCCGCGCCCTCAGCGGGAGCCGAAGGGCCGGTCGGTCTCGACGATCTCCTTGCCCAGCGGCATGAGGGAGACCGGGATCATCTTGAGGTTCGCGATGCCCATCGGGATGCCGATGATCGACACGAAGAGCGGGATCGCCGTCAGGACGTGGCCGATCGCCAGCCAGATGCCGGCCACGACCACCCAGATGACGTTGCCCAGGGCGGACATGACGCCCGCGTCCCGCCGGTCCACGACCGCGCGGCCGAACGGCCACAGCGCGTAGCCGGCGATCCGGAACGAGGCGATGCCGAACGGGATCGTCACGATGAGGACGCAGCAGATGACGCCCGCTACGGCGTAGCCGACGGCGAGCCAGAAGCCGGCGAAGACGAGCCAGATGAGGTTCAGGAGCGTGCGCACGGGTCCACCGTGCCCTATCCGCCGCCGCCATGACATCCGGGACCTCCCTGGTCCCGCCCCTGAGGCTTCCCGTCGCCGGCCGGTCGTCACGGCCTCGGTAGGGTCACGCTGTGCCGCACCCCGTCGCCCAGCGCCTCGCCGTCGTCCGTGATCGCGTGGCGGATGCCGCGCGGGCCGCCGGCCGCGACCCCGCCGACGTGCGGGTGCTCCTCGCGACCAAGACTATGCCGGCCGACGTCGTGCGCGAGGCGGTGCTCGCGGGCGCCGACCTGCTCGGCGAGAACAAGGTCCAGGAGCTCGTCGCGAAGGCACCCGCCCTGGGCGACCTGCGCCCGACGCTGCACGTCATCGGCCGCCTGCAGAGCAACAAGGTCAACCTCGCCCTGCGCTACGCCGACGGCGTGCAGAGCGTCGACGACCTCGGGCTCGCCGAGCGGCTGTCGCGGCGGTGCGAGGTGCTGGACCGGGACCTGGACGTCATGGTGCAGGTCAACGTCTCCGCGGAGCCGACCAAGGCCGGCGTCGCGCCCGATCGCGCGCTGGACCTCGCCGTCGCCGTCGCCGCGCTCCCCCGGCTGCGGCTCACCGGCCTGATGACGATCGGCGCGCACTCGCGCGACGTCGGCCGGGTCGCGGCGGGCTTCGCGCAGCTGCGGGAGCTGCGCGATGCGCTGGTGGCGTCCAGCGCCCCGGGCACCGCGGAGGCCGGCGGGCTGTCCATGGGCATGAGCGGCGACCTCGAGGCCGCGGTCGCCCACGGCGCGACCATCGTGCGCCTCGGCACGGCCGTGTTCGGCGAGCGCCCCCACGCCTGAGCACGACGCGGCCACGCACCCGGCGCGCGCAGCCGCCCACCCGCGCCCCCGCCCACCCCGGAGCGTCTCCGATATCGCTGCGACCGGTGTGGGTGCCCACCGCTAGCGTGGAGGGCCCTCGTGACCGCACGGGTGGCGGGACCAGTGGAGCGTGCAGGTGGCAGCGCAGGTGACGACAGCGGGGCAGACGTCGACCGGGACGGACACCCCCGGCCGGGAGGCGGCCGGGGCGGGTGCGCGCAGCCACGACCGGCCCGGCCCCGCGCCCCTGACCTGGCGCCGGCTCGCCGGACCGGCCTCCACCGCCTCCCTCGTGCTGGCGGTCGTGGCCGCCGTCGGGGAGACGCTGGCCTCCGTCGTGGCCGGACGGCTCGCCGAGTCCCCCACCTCGACGCTCGTCCTGGGGCTCGCGGTCCTGCTGCTCACCGCGACGGTCCTGGACACCTGGGGGCGCACCCTCTTCGCAGCCGTTGTCGGCCGCGCCGAGGGACGCCTGCGCGCCGACCTGCTGGGGGCCGCCCTCGGCCAGCCGCTGCCGGTGCTCGAGGAGCAGGCCGTGGGCGAGCTCATGGACCGGGTCGACGACGACCCCCGCCAGCTCGGGGTCACGCTGAGCCGCACCGGCTGGGCGATGGGCCGTTCGCTGCTGCGCTCGGTCCTCGCGTGGGTGGTCGCCGGGCTCACCTGGTGGCCGGCATGGGTCGCCTTCCCGCTCGTCGCGGCGCTCGTGGTGCTGGTGGCACGCCGGCTCACGCCCGAGCTCGCACGCCGCAAGCTCGCCGAGGAGGTCGCCTGGTCCGACCACTCGGCCCAGCTCGAGGAGGCCGTGACCGGACGCGACGACGTGCGCTCCTCGCTCGGCCAGGCGCACGTCGTGCGGCAGTACGCCGAGCGCGCCAGCGCCGTGCTCTCACGGGTCACCGCCACCTGCCGGGCGTCGGTGGCCGTGACGATGCGCACCGGCCTGCTCCTGCACGCCCTGCTGGCAGGCCTCGCCGTCGCGGGCGTGGCGCTGGTCTCGGGCGGACGACTCGACGTCGCGGCCCTGGTGACCCTGTGGCTGCTGGTGACCACGTTCGTGGGGCAGCTCAACCAGGTCAGCCACCACCTGCCCGAGCTGCAGGCCGGGCTCGGCGCGTTGCAGCGCGTGGGCTCGCTCCTCGAGGCCCCGGCGGAGCACGCCGAGGGGGCACCCGTCCCCGCCGGCCCGCTCGCGCTCGAGATCCGGGGGCTGACCTTCACCTACCCGGGCGGCTTCGCCCTGCAGGACGTGGACCTCACCGTGCCCGCGGGCACGACGTGCGCGCTCGTCGGGCGCACCGGGGCGGGCAAGTCCACGCTCGCCAAGCTG
This sequence comes from Actinotalea sp. JY-7876, assembly GCF_014042015.1. Lineage (NCBI taxonomy): Bacteria > Bacillati > Actinomycetota > Actinomycetes > Micrococcales > Cellulomonadaceae > Actinotalea > Actinotalea sp. JY-7876. The sequence goes on from NZ_CP059493.1 coordinate 2,286,881, forward strand.
CTCTCACGCGCCGTCGAGCCGCCGCCCGGGACGGTGCTGGTCGGCGGGCAGGACGTCACGACGACCGACCTGGACGGCCTGCGCCGCGCGGTGGGCGTCGTCACCCAGCGCACCGAGATCCTCGCGGCGACCCTGACCGAGAACGTGACCCTGTTCGAGGACGTCCCGCGCGAGCGCGTGCTCGCTGCCCTCGCGGCGCTCGGGCTCGAGGACTGGGTGGCCTCCTTGCCCGACGGCGTCGACACGCGCCTGGGCACCGGGGGCACGACGCTCTCGGCCGGCGAGGAGCAGCTCGTGGCCTTCGCCCGGCTCCTGGTCCGTGACGTCGGCGTCGTGGTGCTCGACGAGGCGACCGCCCGCATGGACCCGCAGACCGAGCACCGCGTCACCCGCGCGTCCGAGCGGCTCCTGGCCGGACGCACCGGCGTGGTCATCGCCCACCGGCTCTCGACGACGCGTCGGTGCGACGCCGTCGCCGTGCTCGACGGCGGCCGGGTGGTCCAGCACGGCCCGCGGGAGGTCGTGGCCGCCGAGCCCGGCCCGTTCCGGGACCTGCTCGCCTCGAGCGGGGAGACCGTCACCGTGACGACCAGCGCCCCGCTGCCCGCGCGGGGTGTGCGCCGCGACCCACGCCCCGTCCCCCAGGCGCCGACCCCACGGCTCGCGCGCACCGTCCTGCGCCTGGTCGCCGCCTACCCGCGATGGGGTGCGGCCGGTGCGGTCGCGTTCCTGGTGGGCTCGCTGGTGGGCGCCTACGGCGTGGTCACCGGGTGGCTGTGGGGCCGCCTGGTCGAGGGCCTCACCCAGGGGGGAACGCCGTGGGCGGAGGCTGCCGGGCTCAGCGCGAGCCTGCTGCTGGCGCCGCTCGTGGTGGCGTTCGCGTTCCGGGTCTACCCGTTGTGGTGGTCGGCGGTGACGCTGCGGATGCGGCTCGCGGTGCTTGTCGGCCAGACCAGCCAGGAGCGCCTCGCCCGGACCCCGCCCGGGGAGGTCACCGCCCGCGCTCTCGACAGCGAACGGCTCGTGCTCTACGCCGACCGCTGGGTGGACGTGGTCAACGGCACCCTGCTCGTGGTGGCCACGTGCGTGGCCGGGCGCAGCCTCCTCGCGGGCGCCGTGCTCGCGGCGGTGCTCGCGGTCTCGGCGCTGGTGTCCGCGCTGGGCGCACCCGTCGCGGGACGCTCGGCACGGGTCGCCGGTGACGAGCGCGCCCGGTTCGGGCGGACCCTGGTCTCGGCGCTCGACGGGGCCCGCGCCGTCAAGCTCGCGGCCGCGACACCGGCGGTCCGGGCCTACCTGGAGCGGGTCGACGCACGCCGGGTCACCGCGTCGGTCCGGGAGCTGCGGGTCCGCTCGCTGCTCGAGGGCGTGCCCGCCGTCCTCGTCCAGCTCGGGATCGTCGCCGCATGGGCCGCGTACCTGACCGGGGTGTGGGACCTGGCGACCGCGCTGCTCGTGAGCACGACGGTCACCGGTTCGGGCTGGTTCGGCACCGTCGCGGGGGCGGCGGTCACCGAGGCGCCCGTGGCACGGCGCTGGCTCCAGGCCACCGGCGCCCTCGCCGGCCGCTCCGACCTCGTCGCGGTGCCGCCCGGGGTCGACCTGGTCCACGGGGCCGCACCCGCGCCGCTGCCCGCGCCGCGGGTCCCGCTGCGCCGGCTCACCCTGGCCGGTCTGGACGCCGTGCACGACGACGGCACCGTCGGTGTGTCAGGGGTCGACCTCACGATCGAGGCGGGTGAGCTGGTGCTCGTCACGGGCCGGGTCGGCGCCGGCAAGTCGAGCCTGCTCGCGGCGCTCGCGGGCCTCGTGGACCACGAGGGCAGCATCCGCTGGAACGACGCCGAGGTGGACGACCCGCAGCTGTTCCTGCGCCCGGGCCAGGTCGCCTACGTCGGCCAGGTGCCGCGCGTGCTCTCGGGCACGTTCGCGGACAACATCAGCCTGGACCACGCCCGTGGGGTGGAGGCCTCGGTCGACGACGCCCGGCTGCGCCGCGACGTCGAGGACGCGGGGGGCCACGGCGCGCTCGTGGGCCACCGGGGCGTACGCCTCTCCGGCGGGCAGGTGCAGCGCCTCGCCCTGGCGCGGGCGCTGGCCACCGAGGCAGAGCTGCTCGTCGCCGACGACGTCTCCTCCGCGCTGGACGCCCGCACCGAGCTCGAGGTCTGGGACGCGCTGCACCGCCGAGGCGTCACGGTCGTGGGTGCGAGCTCGAAGCGCTCGGCGCTCGAGCGCGCGGACCGGGTCGTCGTGCTCGACGAGGGCCGCGTGGCCGCGACCGGCCGCTGGGAGGACCTGGCCGAGGAGTGGGGCCACCTGGCGGGGTGACACGGGCCCGGCAGGTGCCGGGCCCGGGGCTCACGGCACGCGCGCCGTCCACTCCTGCGTCGAGAACTTGGTGCGGGCCAGCTCCTCGGCCCGGGCCCGCTCGGCCGGCGTCACGGCGCCGTCGACCGTCGCGTAGCGGCTGCGGAAGTGCTCCTTGAACGCCTCGATGACGTCGGCGCGGGCCATGCCGGTCTGCGAGCGCAGCGGGTCCACGCGCTTGTTGGCGCTCTTGGTGCCCTTGTCCGACATCTTCTCCCGGCCGATGCGGAGCACCTCGGTCATCTTCGAGGCGTCGATGTCGTAGGCCATCGTCACGTGGTGCAGCACGGCGCCGTTGGCCATGCGCTTCTGCGCCGCGCCCGCGATCTTGCCCGCGGGCGACGCGATGTCGTTGAGCGGCACGTAGGTGGCGTCGATGCCGAGGTCGTGCAGGGCGCCCAGCACCCAGTCGTCCAGGAACGCGTAGGAGCGCTCGAAGCTCAGCCCTTCGACGAGCGAGCCGGGGACGGTGAGGGAGTAGGTGATCGTGTTGCCCGGCTCGATGAACATCGCGCCGCCGCCCGAGATCCGACGCACGACGGTGATGCCATGGCGCTCGGCCCCCTCGGGGTCGACCTCGTTGCGCAGCGACTGGAACGAGCCGATGACGACCGCGGGCGCTCCCCACTCCCAGATCCGCAGGGTCGGCCGACGTCGACCCTCGCCCACCTCCTCGGCGAGGACCTGGTCGAGCGCCATGTGCATCGCGGGCTGCTCGGGGCCCTCGTGGACGACCTCGAACTCGTGGTCCTCCCAGCGTGACGCGTGCCCCAGCGCACGGCGCACGGCGACGGCCACGGCGTCCGCGCTGAAGCCGACCATCGTGACGTCGTCGCCCAGGACGCTCTCGACCACGTGCGTGAGCTGCGCGACCGAGGCCGTCTCGGGCATCCCGAGCAGCGCGCCGTCGATCGACTCGAGCGCCGAGTCCGGCTCGAGGAAGAAGTCCCCGCTCACCGCCGCCCGGCTGATCCGGCCGTCGTCGACCTCGACGTCGACGGCCACGAGCTTCCCACCGGGCACCTTGTACTCTCCGCGCATCCGATCACCTTAGGTCGCGTCCGCGGCGCGTCACGCGCCTGCCGGGCCTCGTTCGCCAGGGGCGGATAGGATCGTTGAAGCCTTAACGATCTGGCGGACGGAGCACCCGTGAACGACGACGAGCGACCCGAGCACTCCCAGGGGGGCCGGTACGCGGTCAAGGGCAGCGACTACCAGCGGGACACCCGGTACCTCACCGACCGCATCACGACCGACGCGCGCGACGGCTGGCCCGTCGAGCCAGGTCGCTACCGCCTGATCGCGGCCCGCGCGTGCCCGTGGGCCAACCGCGCGATCATCGTGCGCCGCCTGCTCGGCCTGGAGGACGCCCTCTCCCTCGGTCTGCCGGGACCCACGCACGACGAGCGCTCCTGGACGTTCGACCTCGACCCGGGCGGCCGCGACCCGGTGCTCGGCATCGAGCGCCTGCAGGAGGCGTTCTTCGCACGCGACCCGGAGTACCCCCGCGGCATCACGGTGCCCGCGATCGTCGACGTGCCGAGCGGCGCGGTCGTGACGAACGACTTCGCGCAGATCACCCTGGACCTGTCGACGCAGTGGACCGCGCACCACCGGGACGGAGCGCCGGACCTGTACCCGGAGCGACTGCGCGCCGAGATCGACGAGGTCGCGCAGCGCGTCTTCACCGAGGTCAACAACGGCGTCTACCGGTGCGGCTTCGCGGGCTCGCAGGAGGCGTACGACGACGCCTACGCGCGCCTGTGGGCCGGGATGGACTGGCTCGAGGAGCGCCTCACCGACCGCCGGTACCTGGTCGGCGACTCGATCACCGAGGCCGACGTGCGCCTGTTCACGACGCTCGTGCGGTTCGACGCGGTCTACCACGGGCACTTCAAGGCGAACCGGAACAAGCTCACGGAGATGCCGGCGCTCTGGGCCTACGCGCGGGACCTGTTCCAGACGCCCGGCTTCGGGGACACGGTGGACTTCGAGCAGATCAAGCGGCACTACTACGTGGTGCACACGGACATCAACCCCACGGGGATCGTGCCCGCGGGCCCGGACCTCACGGGCTGGCTGACCCCGCACGGGCGCGAGGCGCTGGGCGGACGCCCCTTCGGCGACGGCACGCCGCCGGGCCCGGTGCGCGACGGCGAGCGGGTCGAGCCCGCGCACACGCCGCTGCGCTGAGCGCGACGGCGAGCGGGTCAGCCACCGACCAGGCGCAGGCCGCCCCGCTCGTTCGCGCCGTCGACCTCCATCAGGACGCGGTCCCCCACGATCGTCGGGCTCCACGGGTAGGCCTCCTGCCGCACGCCGGCGAGCAGCGCGCCGGTCCGGGCGTCCAGCACGTCCACGACGACCCGCGAGCGGTCCTCGCGCGCGAACCACTCGTGGAGCAGCAGCGGCTGCGGGTAGCGGGACAGCACGACGACGTCCGCCGAGGCCTGGAGCGAGCGCAGGTCCTGCGACCGGATGCCCACGCGCCACCGCTCCTCGCCCTCGGGCGTCCGGCCGATCACGGCGCCGGCCGTGACCTCGAGGACCACGCCGTCCGCGAGGACGTTCACCGGGAGGTCGTCGGGGCCGAAGTCGCCGTACGGGAACGTCCCGCTGGTGAACGCGTACGCCTCCGTGCGGACGGCCCCGTCCTCGAGGTCGACGACGAGCCTGCCCGCGCCGTCGTCCCAGGACTCGAACCAGAACGTGCTCCCCACGAGCGTGCCGGCCGGGAAGGTGAGGTGCTCGGACGGGCGCCAGAGCTCGCAGTCGAACGGCGTCGTCCAGGCCGTGGCCCCGTCCCGTACGAGCTCGACGGAGCAGTCCCCCTCGGTGGTGACCAGCAGGGCGGCGTCGCCGACGAGCACGACCTCGCGTCCTGGCGCCAGCTCCCCGAGCGTGCGGCCGGTGGCCCCGTCGAGCAGCGCCACGCCCCCTGCCTCCGTGCCCGTCGCGACGATGGACGTGGGCGGCAGGCCGGGCGCGGACGAGGCCAGGTCGTCGAACGACGCCACCCACCGGGCGCCCCCGGCGGGAGCGCTCGTCTCCCACGCGGTCCGCCCGTCGGCGACCCGGAGGCCCGTCCAGCTGCACATGCCCTCCGCGAGGCTCACGTGATCGCACGACTCCACGACCAGGACGCCGTCCGCGACGGCGACGGGCCGGAACCGGTTTTTCGTCCACGGGACCGACCACACCTCCGCACCCTGCGCGTCCCGCGCACGGAGCTCCTCGCCGGTGCGGACCAGGACCCGGTCCTCCCCCACGGTCCAGACCAGGCGCCGGTCGGGCTCGTCCGCGACCCAGACGGCGTCGCCGTCGCCGCCGAGCCCGACGAGCTGCGACGACTGGGCGAGCACGGCGACGTCCCCCAGGTGGCCGACGTACTCGGCGTACGACTCCACCCCGCTCACCTCGACCCCCGCCCCGGCGTAGGCCAGGCGGATCCCGAGCCACGGTCCCGCGATGCCCCCGGCCACGACGGCCGCCGCCGCGAGGAGCCCGACGCGCGCGCGGTCCTTCGAGCCGACGACGACCGCCAGGGCCAGGGCGGTGACGACGAGGCCGCCGAGGTAGAGCCCTGTCACCCCCAGGCGCCACCCGACGACGCCCGCGACCACGCCGGCGAGCAGGGCGACCCAGGGACCGCGGTCGTCGCGCACGGAGCGCCAGGCCCGGGTGGCCGGCGAGGGACGCGGCGCGTCGTCCGCGCCCCGTGCCAGGACGCGCCCGTCGTCCGTCGTCGTCACTGTCGCTCCTCGGGTCGGGGCCGGCCGGCGCCGCCCGACCCTAGTGGAGCGCCGAGCGGCGCGCACGCCATGCAGGGGGCGCCGCGGCGCCCCGCGCGTCAGCCGCGGTTCTCGACCCCCGCCTGGAGCAGGCCGTAGACGACGGAGTCGACGAGCGCCTCCCACGAGGCCTCGACGAGGTTCGGGCCGACGCCGACCGTGCGCCAGGTGGTCTCCGCGCCCGAGTCCATGGTCTCGACGAGCACGCGCGTGACCGCGTCGGTGCCGTGCTGGGTGTCCATGATGCGCACCTTGAAGTCGATCAGCTCGAAGCGGCCGATCTCGGGGTAGGTCCCGGTGAGCGCCTTGCGCAGCGCCTGGTCGAGCGCGTTGACGGGGCCGTTGCCCTCGCCGGTCGCGATCACCCGCTCGGGGCCGACGTGCAGCTTCACGGTGGCCTCGGCGTTCGCCTCCGACGGGTTGCCGGGCACGGTCTCGACGATGACGCGCCAGCTCTCGGTGTCGAAGAAGCGCGCGCGCGCACCGTCGATCTCCTCGCGCAGGAGCAGCTCGAAGGACGCGTCGGCCGCGTCGTACGTGTAGCCCTGCGCCTCGGCGTCCTTGACCCGGTTGGTCACGCGCGAGAGGACCTCACCCTGACCCGCGAGGTCGAAGCCGAGCTCGCGGCCCTTGAGCTCGATCGAGGCGCGTCCCGCCATGTCGGAGATGAGCATGCGCATGTCGTTGCCGATCAGCGTCGGCTCGATGTGCTGGTAGAGGTCCGGGTCGACCTTGATGGCGCTCGCGTGCAGGCCGGCCTTGTGCGCGAAGGCACTCGCGCCGACGTACGGCTGGCGCGCGAAGGGCGCGATGTTGGTGATCTCGCTGATGGCGTGGGCGATGCGCGTGAGGTCGCGCAGCCCGGCGTCGGCGAGGACGGGCCGGCCGGCCTTGAGCTCGAGGTTCGCGACGACGGTGAGCAGGTCCGCGTTGCCCGTGCGCTCGCCGTAGCCGTTGACCGTGCCCTGGACGTGCACGGCGCCGGCCCGGACCGCGGCGAGGGTGTTCGCGACCGCGCACCCCGAGTCGTTGTGCGCGTGCATCCCGAGGCGGCCGTCGACCTCGGCGCGGACCGCCGTGACGATCTCGTGGACGCCGTCGGGCAGCATGCCGCCGTTCGTGTCGCACAGGCACACGCACTCGGCGCCCCCCTCGAAGCCCGCCCGCACCGCGGCGAGCGCGTAGCCGGCGTCGTACCGGTAGCCGTCGAAGAAGTGCTCGGCGTCGACCACGACCCGGCGTCCCTCGCCCACGAGGAACGCGACCGTGTCCCCGATCATCGCGAGGTTCTCCTCCGGCGTCGTGCGCAGCGCCCGCTCGACGTGACGGACGTCGTGCTTGGCCACGAGCGTCACGACGGGCGCCTGCGAGTCGAGCAGCGCGCGCACCTGGGGGTCGTCGGCCGCCCGCGTGCCCGCCTTGCGGGTCGAGCCGAAGGCCGCCAGGACGGCGTTCTTGAGCTCGAGCTCCGTGGTCGCGCGCCGGAAGAACTCGGTGTCCTTGGGGATGGCCCCCGGCCAGCCGCCCTCGATGTAGCCCACGCCGAGCTCGTCGAGCAGCGGCGCGATGGCCAGCTTGTCGGCGACGGAGAGGTTCATCCCCTCCTGCTGCGCACCGTCGCGCAGGGTCGTGTCGTAGACGTCGAAGTTCTCCACGGTGGCTCTTCTCGTCGAGCGGTGCTGCGGGCGCAACGGGTGCTGGTGGGCGGCGTGACCGGCGGGCCGCCCTCCCGGCCGTGGATGGTGCCGGGGCTGGGGCGGTTCGCGGGGCCGGGCGGTGGGTGGTGCCCGGACCAACAAAAAGACCCCCCGGGATACGGGAGGTCTGCGCGTTCGGCGGGTGGCCGAACGCGCTACGCAATGATGAGGGTGAGGCTGGTCACGCGCCGATGATGCCATACCTACGGCACCGTAGGAAGCGCGTGCCCACGCCGCGGCGCACGACGCGCGCGGCCGGGTCCTGGCCGCGCACGCCGTCGCCGGCGCTCAGATCAGCCGGTGCATCCAGCCGTGGCGGTCCTCGGCGCGGCCGTGCTGGATGTCCGTCAGCTGTGCGCGCACCGACGCCGTGACCGGTCCGGTGCCGCCGTCGCCGACGGTGAGGTCGAAGTCGTCGCTCGCCAGCCGTCCGATCGGCGTCACCACCGCGGCGGTGCCACACGCGAACACCTCCGCGATGCTGCCGTCCGCGAGCCCGTCCCGGACCTCTGCGAGCGGGAGGGAGCGCTCGGCGACGTCGTGCCCCGCCTCGGCGAGCAGCGTCAGGACGGACGAGCGCGTGACGCCCTCGAGGATCGAGCCGTTGAGGGGCGGCGTCGCGACCGACCCGTCGGCCTTGACCACGAACACGTTCATGCCGCCGAGCTCCTCGAGCTCGGTGTTCGTGACGGCGTCGAGGAAGCACACCTGCTCGCAGCCGTGCTCGTAGGCCTCCTGCTGCGGGAGCAGGCTCGCGGCGTAGTTGCCGCCGCACTTGGCGAAGCCCGTGCCGCCGGGACCGGCGCGGTGGTAGTCCCGGACGACCCAGATCGAGACCGGCTTCACGCCGCTCGAGAAGTACGGCCCGACGGGTGACGCGATGACGACGTACTGGACCTCGCGCGAGGGGCGCACGCCGAGGAACGTCTCCGACGCGAACATGAAGGGCCGCAGGTAGAGGCTGGTCTCGCCGCCTGACGGCACCCACGCCGCGTCGGTGCGCACGAGCGCCTCGATCGAGCCGAGGAAGTCGGCCTCGGACAGCTCGGGCAGCGCCAGGCGGTGCGCCGACGCCGCCATGCGCGCGGCGTTGGCCCAGGGCCGGAAGGTCCAGACCGAGCCGTCGTCGTGCCGGTAGGCCTTGAGGCCCTCGAAGACCTCCTGGCCGTAGTGCAGGACGGCGGCCGCGGGGTCGAGCTGGAGCGGCCCGTGCTTCTCCACGCGCCGGTCGTGCCAGCCCTCGTCCACCGACCACGCGATGCGCGCCATGTGGTCCGTGAAGACGGTGCCGAAGACCGGGGCCGCCATGAGCGCCGCGCGCTCGGCGTCGGTGCGCGGGCTGTCGCTCGGGCGGACCTCGAAGGCGTCGGCCGCCGAGGTGTGCGAGGCGGTCCCCGAGGTGGGGGTGGTGGTGCTCATGTCGGTCCTTTCACCAGGGCGGTGACCGCGCCGTCCCGGACGGCTCGGTCTGACGGTACCGGTGGTGACGGCCGGAGGGATCAGCCCGCGACCCGCGCCGCGAGGTCGGACCCGACCTCGGCCGTCGACCGTACTCGGTCGCCGCGCTCGGCCAGGTCGGCGGCGACGGCCGCCTCGACGCGCGCGGCGGCGTCGTCGAGCCCGAGGTGCGCGAGCAGCATGCTCACGCTGAGCACCGTGGCGGTCGGGTCCGCGATGCCCTGACCGGCGATGTCGGGGGCCGAGCCGTGCACGGGCTCGAACATCGACGGCGTCGTGCGGTCCGGGTTGATGTTGCCCGAGGCCGCCAGGCCGATGCCGCCCGTGATGGCGGCCGCCTGGTCGGTGAGGATGTCGCCGAACAGGTTGTCCGTGACGATCACGTCGAAGCGGGACGGCTTGGTGGTCATGAAGATCGTCGCCGCGTCGACGTGCAGGTAGTCCGTCGTGACGTCGGGGAACTCCGCGTTGACCGCCTCGACCGTGCGGCGCCACAGGTGCCCCGCGTGGACGAGGACGTTGTGCTTGTGCACGAGGGTGAGGTGCTTGCGGGGCCGGGCCTGCGCACGCGCGAAGGCGTCGCGCACGACGCGCTCCACGCCGAAGCGGGTGTTGACGCTCACCTCGTTGGCGACCTCGGCCGGCGTCCCGACGCGGATGGCGCCGCCGTTGCCGACGTACGGCCCCTCGGTCCCCTCGCGCACGACGACGAAGTCGACGTCGCCCGGCTCGGCGAGCGGCGAGCGCACCCCGGGGAACAGACGCGCCGGCCGCAGGTTGACGTAGTGGTCGAGCTCGAACCGCAGGCGGAGCAGCAGCCCGCGCTCCAGCACACCGGAGGGCACGCCGGGGTCACCGATCGCGCCGAGGAGGATCGCGTCGTGCTCCCGGATCGTCGCGAGGTCCGCGTCCGTCAGGGTCTCCCCCGTGCGGTGCCAGCGCTGGGCTCCGAGGTCCAGTTCGGTCGTGGCGACGTCCACGTCCTGTCCCGCGAGCGCGGCGTCGAGGACCCGGAGCCCCTGCTCCACGACCTCGACCCCGATGCCGTCACCCGCGACGACGGCGAGCCGGATGTTGCGTCCCATGCGTGCGAACCTCTCTCCTCGCCCCGCTCCGCGGGACGTTCGTCAAACCTGTAGCCATCCACCGACCCGGACCGCACCGGACCGCCCACCCGGACCGGACCGGACCGGACCACCCCGCACCGGACCACCCCACGAGCGCGGAGCGCCGTGCCGCGACACGCCGGCGTGTCGCGGCACGAGGCTCCGCGGTCACCGCACGACGCTCCGCGGGTGGGCACGACGCTCCGCGGTGGGCACGGGGCTCCGCTCTCGCGGTGCCGCGCGGGTCAGCGGGCGGCGGAACCCTCGACGTAGTCGGAGTCCGAGTCCTTCATCCAGGAGAACATCTTGCGCAGCTCGCGCCCGGTGGCCTCGATGGGGTGCGCCTCGCCCTTGGCCCGCAGCTCGGTGAACTCCGGCCCGCCCTTGTCCTGGTCGGCGATGAACCGCTCCGCGAACGCACCGTTCTGGATGTCCGCGAGGACGGCCTTCATGTTCTCCTTCACCTCGGGCGAGATGACCCGGGGCCCGGAGACGTAGTCGCCGTACTCGGCCGTGTCCGACACGGACCAGCGCTGCTTGGCGATGCCGCCCTCGACCATGAGGTCGACGATGAGCTTGAGCTCGTGCAGCACCTCGAAGTACGCGACCTCGGGCTGGTAGCCCGCCTCGGTCAGCGTCTCGAAGCCGTACTGGACCAGCTGCGAGGCACCGCCGCACAGCACGGCCTGCTCGCCGAAGAGGTCGGTCTCCGTCTCCTCGGTGAAGGTCGTCTTGATGCCGCCCGCGCGCAGGCCGCCGATGGCCTTGGCGTAGGACTTCGCGAGGTCCCAGGCCTGGCCGGACGCGTCCTGCTCGACGGCGACGATGACCGGCACGCCGCGCCCGCCCTCGTACTCGCGGCGCACGAGGTGACCCGGGCCCTTGGGCGCGACCATGAACACGTCGTGGCCGGCCTCGGGCTTGATGTAGCCGTAGCGGATGTTGAAGCCGTGCCCGAAGACCAGGGCCGCACCCTCGCGCAGGTTGGGCGCGATCTCGTCGCGGTAGATGTGCCGCTGGACCTGGTCCGGCGCGAGGACGACGACGACGTCGGCCTCCTTGACCGCGTCGGCGACGCTCAGGACCGGCAGGCCCTGCTCCTCGGCCTTGGCACGCGACGGCGAGCCCTCGCGCAGGCCGACGCGGACGTCCACGCCCGAGTCGCGCAGGTTGAGCGCGTGCGCGTGGCCCTGGCTGCCGTAGCCGATGACCGCGACCTTCCGGCCGGCGATGAGGGACAGATCGGCGTCGTCGTCGTAGAACAGCTCAGCCACGGGAGGGTCTCCTTGGTACGTAGGTGTCGTGCAGCAGTGTGGTGGGTCTCAGGCCGAGCGGCTGACGCGTTCCAGCGCTCGGTCGGTGATGGAGCGGGAGCCGCGGCCGATGGCGACGGTGCCCGACTGGACGATCTCGCGGATACCGAAGGGCTCCAGCGCCGCGAGGAGCGCCTCGAGCTTGCCCGGCCCGCCGGTGGCCTCGATGGTCACGGCGTCCGGCACGACGTCGACGACGTGCGCGCGGAACAGCGTGACGACCTCCAGGACGTGCGAGCGCACCGCAGGCTCGGCCCTGACCTTGACGAGCAGCAGCTCGCGCTGGACGGACGCGTCGGCCTCGAGCTCGACGATCTTGATGACGTTGATCAGCTTGTTGAGCTGCTTCGTCACCTGCTCGAGCGGCAGCTCGGCGACGTCGACGACGACGGTGATCCGCGAGATCTCCGGGTGCTCGGTGGGGCCCACCGCGAGCGAGTGGATGTTGAACGAGCGGCGGGCGAACAGGCCCGCGACTCGCGTCAGGACACCCGGCTTGTTCTCGACGAGCACGGAGAGGGTGTGCCGGCTCATGCTGCACCTTCTTCTTCGAGGACGGGTCGCGGCGCCAGGGCCGCGTCGAGCAAGGCTGTGACGTGCAGGGACGTGCTGTCGAGCAGCGGGACCGGCGCCGGCGTCGTGGCGTCCAGCAGCAGCGAGAGCTCGGTGCAGCCGAGGACGACGGCCTGCGCGCCGGCGTCCGCGAGGCGGGCGACGACGTCGAGGTAGGCACGCCGCGACTCCTCGCGGACCTGGCCCTGGACGAGCTCGTCGTAGATCACGCGGTTCACCAGGTCGGCGTCGTCCGGCCCGGGCACGACCACGTCGACGCCGACCACGGCCATCCGGTCCGGGTACAGGGCGCGCGAGGACATCGTGTAGCGCGTCCCCAGCAGGCCGACCCGCGTGGCACCGAGCGCGGTGGCGGCCGCAGCGACGGCGTCGACCACGTGGACCACGCGCACGTCCGGCCCGGCCCCGCGCACCACGTCGTCGTGCACCAGGTGCATGGTGTTGGCGAGGATGCCGACCACCTCGGCGCCCGCGGCGGCGAGCGCCGACGCCTCGACCTGGTAGCGGCGCCCGAGCGCCGGCCAGTCCCCCGCGACCTGGAGCACCTCGACCTCGGCGAAGTCGACCGAGCGCAGCACGAGGTCGGCCGAGTGGGTGCCGCCCAGCCGCTCGCGCACCCCGCGGTTGAGGCCCGCGTAGTACGAGGCGGTCGACTCCCAGGACGTGCCGCCGATGAGGCCGATGCGGCGCATCGCGGCCCCCGCCGGCATCACTCGCCCCGGTCCCACGCGGGGCTGATGCCGCGCGCGTACTGGATCTCGTCGTTGCTGACGCCGGCGGCGACCATCGGCCACACCATCGCGTCGCGCGAGACCGTGAAGTCCACGACGACGGGCTGGTCGTCGATCTCCATCGCGCGCCGGATCGTGGCGTCGACGTCGGCCCGGGTCTCGCAGCGCAGGCCCACGCAGCCGTAGGCGTCCGCGAGCTTGACGAAGTCGGGGATGCGGCGCGTGCCGTGACCCGTGTGCAGGTCCGTGTTCGAGTACCGCGACTCGTAGAACAGCGTCTGCCACTGGCGGACCATGCCCAGCGACGAGTTGTTGATGACCGCGACCTTGATCGGGATGTCGTTGATCGCGCAGGTGGCGAGCTCCTGGTTGGTCATCTGGAAGCAGCCGTCGCCGTCGATCGACCACACGGTGCGCGACGGGTCGCCGACCTTGGCGCCCATGGCCGCCGGGACCGAGTAGCCCATGGTGCCCAGGCCCCCGGAGTTCAGCCACGCGTTCGGCCGCTCGTAGCGGATGAACTGCGCCGCCCACATCTGGTGCTGGCCCACGCCGGCCACGTAGACCGCCTCCGGTCCGGCGATCTCGCCGATCCGCTGGATGACGTGCTGCGGGGCGAGGTGGCCGTCGTCGGGCTCGGTGAAGCCGAGCGGGAACGTCTCGCGCCAGTCGTCGATCTGGTGCCACCACGCCTCGAGGTCCGGCTTGCCGTGCTGCGCGTGCTCGCGGGCGAGCTCGGGCAGCAGGTCGGCGATGACCTCCTTGAGGTCCCCGACGATCGGCACGTCGACGCGGCGGTTCTTGCCGATCTCCGCCGGGTCGATGTCCGCGTGCACCACCGTCGCGTTCGGCGCGAACGACGACAGCTTCCCGGTCACCCGGTCGTCGAAGCGGGCGCCGAGCGCGATGACGAGGTCGGCCTTCTGCAGCGCGGCGACGGCGGGCACGGTGCCGTGCATGCCGGGCATCCCGAGGTTCTGCGGGTGGGAGTCGGGCAGGGCGCCGCGCGCCATCAGCGTGGTCACGGCCGGGGCGCCGGACGCGTCGACGAGCGCGCGCAGCTCGGCGCTCGCCCCGGAGCGGATCGCGCCGCCGCCGACGTAGAGCACGGGCCGGCGCGCGGTCGCGAGCAGCCGGGCCGCCTCGCGGATCTGCTTCGCGTGGGGCTTGGTCACCGGGTGGTAGCCGGGCAGCTCCATCGCCGGGGGCCACGCGAAGGTGGTGCGCGCCTGCATCGCGGACTTCGCGATGTCGACGAGCACGGGACCGGGCCGCCCGGTCTGCGCGATGTGGAACGCCTCGGCGATGACGCGCGGGATCTCGTCCGGGTCGGTGACGAGGAAGTTGTGCTTGGTGATCGGCAGCGTGATGCCGACGATGTCGGCCTCCTGGAACGCGTCCGTGCCGATCATCGAGGCGCCGACCTGGCCGGTGATCGCCACGAGGGGGACCGAGTCCATGTTGGCGTCGGCGATCGGCGTCACGAGGTTCGTCGCACCCGGGCCCGACGTCGCCATGCAGACGCCGACCTTCCCGCTGGTGTACGCGTAGCCCGCCGCGGCGTGGCCGGCGCCCTGCTCGTGGCGCACGAGGATGTGCCGCATGACCTTGGAGTCCATCAGCGGGTCGTAGGTCGGCAGGATCGCGCCGCCCGGGATGCCGAAGACGACCTGCGTGCCGGCGGCCTCGAGCGAGCGCACGATCGACTCGGCGCCGGTCACCGACTGGGCCGGCGTGGCCTGCGCGGTCGCGGCCTGCGCGGTCGCGGCGCCGACCGGGCGGGCGACGGGGGGCTGCGGCGTGGGACGTCCGGTCGGGCGGGCGTCGGACGCCGGCGCCGCCGGGGTGGTGCCCTGGACCATCGTGGTCTCCCTGCTTGCTGGTTCGTGCTGGTGAACGGCACTGGCGGAGCGCGCCGTCGTGGCGGCGCGGTCCTGGCATGAAAAAACCCCTCGGCCCACGGGGGGCTCGGCGAGGGGTGGGCGCGCGGACGGACCTTGCCTGGGCGGTCGACCGGCGCCTAGGTAAGTACTACGAGGATCGTCTGCACGTCGAGCACACTACGCCTGCGCCCGAGGGATGTCACGCCACGGCCCGGCGTGTCCACATCGTGGTTCACCGATCCACGATGCGGGACGTCGTGGGGCGGCGGCGCACGCCACGCTCACCAGTCGACCGCGGGCAGCCCGTCCAGGCTCGTGCGGTTCTTCCGTGCGCGGTACGCGACGAGCTCGTCCCGGTCCTTGCGCCCGTTCGCCGCGTCGAGGATGTCGCGCTCCCCCGTGTACTCCATGAGCGGCACCGCGAACCCGCACGAGTCGGCGACCCGCTCGACGTCGACCACGATCACCGCGCGCACGCCGGGGTGCTCCGGGAACCGGGGCAGCCAGGCGTCGAGCTCCGGGTCCCCGAGCGCGACCACGCGACCACGACCGTGCAGCCGGACGATGTTCGGCCGTCCGGCGAACGCGCACACCATGACCGTGATGCGGCCGTTCTCCCGCAGGTGGGCGATCGTCTCGGCGCCGGACGCCGTGAGGTCGAGGTACGCGACCGTCAGCGGGTCCACCACGACGAGGGTGCCCTTGCCGCCCTTCGGCGAGAGGTTGACGTGACCGTCCGCGGCGAGCGGCGCGGTCGCCACGAAGTAGACCGGCTGGTCCTCGATGAAGCTCGCGAGCCGCTCGGTGATCTCGGGGTGCACGGTTCCCATGGCCCATGGTCTACCGCAGTCCCGCACCCCGGCGCGTGCGCCGCGCGCTCGTCGTCCAGGTCCGCCGGTGGGCGGTCGCCGCGGTCACCAGCCGGCGGCACCCTCGAACGACGTCGGCCGCGGCGTCACACCCAGTCGCTCGTGCAGCGCGGTGAGGTCGTAGGTGCGCTCGTGCACGAGGTGGCTCAGGGCGTAGCGCGTCAGGCGCGGTGCCCGGCCCCCGGGCAGCCGGTGCAGCGCCTCCCCCGCGGTCGCGAGCGCCCACGCCGCGCGGGCCGGCACCGCCACGACGCGCGCGGGGGTGCCGCGCTCGGCGAGCAGGGCGGTCAGCGCCGCGCGGAGCTCGACGGGCTCGGCATCGGCGACGTTCGCGACGAGCGGCCCGTCGAGCGGGACGCTCGCCGCGGCGAGCACGGCGTCCGTGAGGGTCCGCACGTGCGTCAGGTGCTGGCGCACGCGGCCGCCCCCGGGCAGCGGCAGCCAGCGCCGGCGCCGGCCCCGCACGGTCGCGAGCACGCGCGGCAGCAGCGTGGTGTCGCCCGGTCCGTACACGGCGTGCGGCCGCAGCACGACGACGTCGCGCGCGGTCGCCGACGCCAGCACCTCCCGCTCCGCGTCGGCCTTCGCCTCCGCGTACGGGTCGAGGTAGCGCGCCACGGGCGCCTCGCTCTCGCGGGCACCCACGCTGGGCCCCGTGGGGTCGTACACGCTCGCGGTCGAGACGTGCACGACCCGGGCGGTACCGCTGTGCCGCAGCACGGCGCGCGTGCCGTCGACCGTCACGGCCCGCACCCGCTCGCGCTCCCCGGCGTCGCCGACCCAGGCCGCGCAGTGCACGACGACGTCGGCCGAGGCGAGGAGCTCCAGCACCCCGGCCGACGGCGGCGCGGTGAGGTCCCAGGCGGCGTGCGTCCCGGCCTCGACGCGGGCCGGGCGCCGCGACGTCGTCGCGACCTCCCAGCCGGCCTCGGCCGCGGCGGCCGCCACGGCGCCGCCCACGAACCCGGACGCGCCCGTCACCACCATCCGCGTCATCGGGCCCCCGCCGTGAGCAGCGCGGCCGCCGCCGCGGCCAGGGCCGCGCGGTCCGGCTTGCGGCTGCGGCCGGACACCGGCACCCGGTCGGCGACGAGCACGTGGTCGGGCATGGCGCCGTGGTCCAGGACCTCCGGCAGCCGGCGGCGGACCTCAGCCACGAAGGCGTCGTCACCCGGGCCCAGCGCGGGCGGCCCGCCGTCGCTCGGCGGTGCGCCCTGCGGCACGACGACGAGCACGACCTGCTCGTCACCGTCGGACGCCCGCGGCACGCCGACGAGGAAGGCCGCCCCGACGCCGGGCAGCCGGGCGAGGCGCGGCTCGTACAGGCCCGGGTAGATGTTCGTGGTGCCGCGGATGAGCATGTCCCGCGTCCGTCCCACGAGCACGAGGCGACCCGCGTCGTCCCACCGCGCGAGGTCGCCCGTGCGGTGCTCGGCGACCGCCTCGGTGCCGTCGCCGTCGAGGTAGCCGCGCATGAGGGACGACCCGCCGAGGACGAGCTCGCCGACGCCGTCCGGCGCGTCGGGGCCGACGGGCTCGAGGCGGGCGGTCACGCCCGCCAGCGGCCGCCCGACGAGGTCACCCGCACCGGTGACCGCCGCGTCGGCGACCTTCTCCGCGCCGTCGACCACGGCCACCGGGAGGATCTCCGTCATCCCGTACACGCCGACCCACCGGGTGCCCGGGAGCACCCGCGCCGCGCGCTCGAGCAGCGCCGCCGTCACCGGGGCGCCGCCGACGAGCCCGGTGCGCGGCCCGCGCGCCGGCACCCGGCCGGCCACGACCGCGTCGAGGAGGGCGGTGACGTCGGCGGGCACGAGGAACGCCACCGCGGCGTCCCCGAGGCCCGCGGCGAAGCCGACGACGTCGTCGGCCGGCGCGCGCGCGGGCAACGACCAGGTGCCGCCCGAGACGAGCGCCGGCAGGCCCAGCAGCATCTGGTCGGTCCGCACGACGTCGCCGGGTGCCACCGCGCACACCTGCCGCAGCAGGGCGGTGCCCGCGCCGAGCGAGCCGCGCGTGTGCACCACGGCGCGCGGGGCCGCCGTCGTGCCCGACGTGAAGACGACGAGCGCCTCGAGGTCGGGGCGGGAGGCGACCTCGACGGCGGCGGTGCCGCGCGCCAGGGCGCGGGCGCGCCGCGAGCCCCGCGGGACGCCGGGGAGCCGGAGGCCGGCGTGGACGTGGCGCACGGGCAGCCGCGCGTAGTCCGGCAGCAGGATCCCGCGGCGCCGCGCGAGACCCGCGAGGCCCGGGCGCGAGAGCGCGTACAGCAGGGACTCGGTGGCCGCCCACGTCGGCGCCGCGGCCGCGACGCGCGCGGCGAAGAGCTCGGGCGTGGACCCGGGGTCGACGAGCACCAGCGAGCCGCCCGCGGCGACGACGCCGAGCGCGAGCACGAGCCCCTCGGTGCGCGGCCGGACCGAGAACAGGACGCGGTCCGCGTCGCGGAGCCCGCCCGCCCGCAGCGCCGCGGCGGTCGCGCGCACGCGGCGCCCGAGCTCGCCGTAGGTCAGCTCCACCCGGCCCGCGCGCAGCGCGACGCGCGCGGGGTGCCGGTCGCACTGCACGAGGACCTCGTGCACGAGGTCGGGCGTCATGCGGCGTCGGCCTCGCGGCGGGGTCCCGCCCCGACGGCCAGGTGCGCGTAGGCCGGGATGAGCACGCCGCGCGCGACCCGGCGCTCGACGACGCGCAGCGGCCCCGCCGAGCGCACGGCGGCGAGCAGGGCGTCGAGCACGGCGGTGGTCTGCACCATGGCGAGCGGCATGCCGAGGCAGAAGTGGGGTCCCGCCCCGAACCACAGCTGGCGCACGGCCGCCGGCTGCGGGACGTCGGGCGCGAAGGGCCCGGCCCCCCGGCACGCGAGCAGCGTCGCGATGACGACGCGGTCCCCGGCGGCGACACGCACGCCCCCGACGTCGCCCGCGGCCTCGACGCTGCGCAGCATCGCGGGTGTCGGCGCGGTGATCCGCAGCGCCTCGGACACGACCTTGCCGGCGAGCCCGGCGTCGTCCGCCGCCGCGAGGCGCGCGTCCCAGCCGGTGTCGGCGAGCAGCGCCGCGAGCCGCGGCACGAACGAGACGAGGGTCTCGGTGCCCGTGAGCACGAAGGCGCCGACGGCGCCGCGCGCCTCGGACTCGCTGAGCCCGAGCGCGCGCATCCGGCCGGGCACGGTCGCCTCGTCGCCCGCGCGGTACGCGGTCACCGCGTGCGCCGACAGCCTGCCCAGCACCTCGCGCGCCCGGCGCACCTGCGGCGGCGTGAGCGTGCGCCGGTGCAGGCGCACCATCCCGACGATCTCCTGCGCGTCACGGAACGCGGAGCGCACGGCCGCGTCCGTCGCGGGCAGGCCCGTCATCCGGCAGATGACGGCCCCGGCCATGGCGCCGACGTGCGCGACGAGGTCCACGTGCGCCCCGGCCGCGAGCCGCTCGCCCAGCCGTTCCGTCGGCCCGGCCAGCACCGGGCCGGTCAGGTCGGCGACCGCGCGCGGCGTGAAGAGCGGCGCGAGGCGGCCGCGCAGGCGCGCGTGGTCGTCGCCCTCCATGTTGAGCAGCACCGCCGGCCCGAGGACCGGCGTCCAGAGGTCCGCCGGGGAGCCCGGGCCGGTCTTCGTGAAGCGCTCGGTGTCCAGCAGGACCTCGCGGGCGAGCGCGGCGTCGCTGACGACCACCCCGAGGCCGGGCACGCGCACCACCGGGCCCCGCGCGGCGACCCGGCGCAGGAACGGGTAGACGACGGGGTGGGCGCCCCGCTGCACGCGCTCCTCCCAGGCCATGGCGTGCGCGAGCGGCGCGGTCCGCGCCGCGGCGTCGGGGCGGCTCATCGGATGTCCACCACGGCGGGGCGGTAGCGGTGGTCCGCGTACCACCCGAGCGTGCGGCGCAGGCCCCACGCGTGCACGCGCCGCACGGAGGCGCGCACGACGACGTCGCGGCGGTAGCCGTAGCGCGGGGTCAGGCGCCGCACGGCGTTGACCAGCGCGCGGTCCTCGTGGAGGTCCTCGATGGCGGTACGCGGGAAGCCGCCCGCACGCTCGTACAGGTCCGCCGTGATGGCGAGGTTGCAGCCCGGGCACATGAGGTACGGGCCGAGGTAGGCCGGGTCCTGGTTGCCGGGCCGGATCTGGCCGAAGCGCGCCGCGACCGCGACGGCGGCCCGCAGCGCGCCGCGCCGCAGCGGTCCCACCGGGACGTCGTCCGAGCGCGGCAGCATCGGGCCCGTGACGAGCTCGAGGCCGCCGTCGGTGAGCGCCGTCCGCACGGCGCGCGTCCAGCCGGGCGCGGGCAGGCAGTCGGCGTCCGTGCGCGCCAGGAGGGTCGCGCCGGCGGCGATCGCCGCGCGCATGCCGGTGTCGGCCGCCGCGCCGGTGCCCTTGAGCGGCTCGTGCAGCACGCGCCAGCGCGCGAGACCCCACCGCTCGACGAACGCGCGCACGACGTCGGGCGTGCCGTCCGTCGAGCCGTTGTCGACCACGACCACGTCGAAATCCGCGTCCCGCTGGTCGCGCAGCGCGGCGAGCGTCGCGCCGATGCCGGTGGCCTCCTGGAAGGCGGGGACGACGACGGCGAGGGTCACAGGCGGACGGCCATCGCGCCGATGCTGATGCCGCCCGCGAGGCCCACGAGGAGCACGACGTCGCCGGGCCCGACGCGCCCCTGCTCCCGCGCCCGCACGAGCTGCAGGGGCAGGGTGACCGACGCGAGGTTGCCGTGCTCGGCCACCGTGAGCAGCGTGCGGTCGGCGGGCAGGCCGAGCGCGTCGTGGACGTCGCCGAGGTAGGTGACGGCGACCTGGTGCACCGCGACCAGCGCGACGTCGTCCCACGTCAGCCCGGCACGCGCGAGCACCTCGAGCACCGTGCCGGGGCCGAGCGCGAGGAAGGCCTCACGCAGGCGCGAGCCGTCGATGTCGAAGTACGTCCGGTCCAGGTCGCGCGGGTGCGCGGTACCGCCCCCGGGCAGCGTGCCGATGGTCCAGTGCTGCGACTGCGCCGCGAACCCGGACGCGAGGACGCCCACGGGCGCCGGCCCGGGGTCCGCCGGCGCCGCGCGCAGCAGGAGCGCCGCGCCGCCGTCGGACATCGTGTAGCCCGCCGCCGAGCGCAGGTAGGTCGCACGGTCGGGCACGTCCCAGCGCACCGCGCGCGACGGCGCCTCGCCGCTCGCCACGAGCACCGTGCGGTACCGCCCGGTGCGGATGAGCGCCTCGCCCACCTCGAGCGCGTTGAGCACCGAGTTGCACGCGTTCTTGACGTCCATCACCGGACAGCCGAGGCCGAGCTTCTGGGCCACGATGTGCGACGTCGCCGGCTCGACCATGTCCTGGCTCGCCGAGGCGAACAGGAGCAGGTCGACGTCCTCGAGCGCGAGACCCTGCGCGGCGAGCAGCTTGGCCGCCGCCGCCGTGGCCAGGTCGGACGCCTGCCAGTCGTCCGGCAGCACGTGCACGGCGCGCACGCCGGTCAGGCGCCCGACCATGCCCGCCGGCGGTGCGACACCGGGGTTGCGCGCGGCGAGCGCGCGCTCGGCGTCGAGCACGCGGACGGTGCGCTCGGGCAGGTGGACCTCGACCCCCGCGAGCACCGCAGCAGGGACCGCTCTGGGGGAGGGCATGGGCGAGAGCCTATCGACGGGGGCTCGGCCGGCCCCGGCGCCGACGGGGTGAACTGCCGACGCCGAGGCCGCGAGGCGCGGGACTGAGGCGCGGGACGTGGCACAGTGCGCGCATGCTCGCCCACGCCCGCGACGTCGCCCTCGTCGTCGCCGCACGCCCCGCGGTGGCCGCGCTGCTGCTCGCCGGCCGCGCCGTCGCCGCCCGCCGCGTGGTCCGCGTCCCGCGCGTCGGCTGGGTGACCGCCTCCCCCGTGCTGGCCCGGCGGGCGCTCAACGACCACGGCGCGTTCTCGATGGTCGGCGAGGGCGGCGTCGGGCACCTGTGGGCCCAGGTGCTCGGCCCGTGGGTGACCGAGCTGTTCGACGGGCCCGGGCACCACGACCTGCGGTCGCGCTCGCGCGAGCTGTTCACCGACGCGGCGGCGCGCGAGCAGGTGGCGCAGGTGTGGGGACCGCTGCTCGCGTCGGCACGGGCCCTGCTCGCGGCGGGGGGTGAGGTCGACGTCGCGGACCTGTCGCGCGTCGCGGTGGGCCGCATGATGATCGCGTCGCTCGGCATCCCGGTGGCGGGCGACGAGGTGAGCGACGACGCCGCGCGGCTGGTCTTCGCCCGGGGCGAGCGCCTCGCGACGACGGCGGTGCGCGCGACGACCCAGCCGGTGCTCGACCCCGAGCTCGTGCAGGTCGCGCGCGACGTCGTCGCCGAGCTCACGGCCGGGGTCCCGCACGCCTACCGCACCGCCCCGGGCTCGACGCTGCTCGGCCGCATGCGCGAGCTGGGCGTGACCGAGCGCGAGGCGACCGGGCTCGCGGCGCTGCTGCTCGTCGCGGGCACCGAGACGTCGGCTTCCGCGATGCAGCGCACCGTCGCGCTGCTCGTGGACACGGGCGAGCAGCACCGCCTGCTGCGCCGGCCGGAGCACCTCGACGACGCGGTGCGGGAAGGGCTGCGCGTGAGCACGCCCGCGGTCGTCATCGGGCGCTCGGTCGCGGCCGACGTCGAGCTGGGGGGCCGCGCGCTGCGCGCCGGGGACAGCCTGCTCGCGCTCGTGTGGTCGGCGAACACCGCCGTCGGGCGCTTCCGCCTCGACCGCCCGTACGCGGCGGAGAACCGGCAGCTGTGGTTCGGCGCGGGCCGGCACCTGTGCCTGGGCGCGCCGCTCGCGCGGGCCGAGGTGCGCGGCCTCGTCGAGACCCTCTGGGCGGACGGCGCGCCGTTGCGCGTGGTGCGACGCAGCGCCCAGCGCGGCGTGCTCGTGCCGTCCTACCGCCGGCTGGTCGTCGCTCGCGCCTGACGGCGGAACCTTCCGGGCGCCGGCGCTCGACCCCGCGGGTCCCGCGGGACGAGCATCGACGCAGGCCCGGGAGCGACCCGGGACCACCGGAGGAGGGCCCGTGACCGTCGGCATCTCGCACGGCGCTGACGCCGAGGCGCTGCGCTCGCTCGCGGTCGCGCTCGCCGCGACCGCCGACCATCTCGAGCAGGTCGACCTGCGCACCGTCGACGGCGTCGACGGCCTCGGCTGGACGGGGCAGGACGCCCGCACCTTCCGCGCGACCTGGGACGAGACCCACGCGGTGACGCTGCACCTCACCGCGGCCCTGATGCGGCGCGGCGCCGCGCAGCTCCTGGAGGAGGCGGCCGACCAGGACGAGGCGAGCGGGGGCGCGTCCGGCTGGACCGCGCTGCGCGACCGGGTGCACGCCCGCGTCGACGCGCTGGGCGAGGTCTTCTCGCAGACCGTCGCCCAGCTCGGCATGCTCGGCACCGCGGTGAGCCTCGCCGAGCTCGGCGACCTGCGTCGCCGCGCCGGGCAGGCGATGGACGCGGCGGGGGCGTCCGGTGCGCTGGGCGGGTTCCTCGACCGGTCCATCGGCACGGGCACGGGCTCGGTCCTCGGGGTCCTGGGCGCCATCGGCACCGCGAACGACCTGCACGGCGCCTACCACGGGTACCGGGACGGCGACGGGTGGCAGGCCGTCAACGGCACCGTCTCCGGCGGCCTCGGCGTCGCGGGCATGGTGACCTCGAGCCCGTGGGTCGCCGGCCCCGCCGTCTCGTGGTCGGCCGGGTCCGCGATCGGGGACGACCTGCGCGAGCGCATGGAGGGCACGGCGTTCGGGGACCGCTTCACCGACCGCATGGACGCCGTCTTCGACGTGATGGGTCCGGCGGGCATGCTCGTCACGCCGGGCGCGCTGGCCGTGGCGGCCGGCGAGGCGGTCGTCGACGCGGTGAGCGAGGCCGTGCTGGACCTCACCGACGGTCCCGACGACCCGCTGCTCGGCGGCGGGGGTCGGTGAGCAGCTCCGCCGACGCGCGGGCCGGGGCTGCCGCACGGGCGACGGGCCGGATACCCTCCCGACCACCAGGCGCTCGGCGAGCGTGCCGCCCCGACGACGTGTGAGGAGCCGGACGATGCCTGAGCGGGTGGCGGACCCGTCCGACGGGCAGCCCGCGCGGCCGGCGCCGGACGACGCGCTCTGGGCACCCCCGCCCGCCACGCCGCGCCCCGCCGGCGGGGCGGTGGACCTCGGGCTCGCGGGCTACGAGGACGTCGTCGAGATCGCCCGCGGCGGGGACAGCGTCGTGTACCGCGCGCGCCAGACGGCGCTGCGGCGTGACGTCGCCATCAAGGTGATCGACGTCGCGGACCCGGCGACGCTCGCGCGCTTCCAGCGCGAGCTCGAGATCACCGTCACGCTCGGGCGCCAGCACCCGCACATCGTCACGGTCCTCGACACCGCGACGACGCCCGACGGACGTGCCTGCCTCGTCATGGACTTCCACGACCTCGGGTCGCTGCACGAGCGCGTGCGCGCGCACGGCCCGCTGCCGCCGTCGGAGGTGGTGGCCGCCGGGACCGCCGTCGCGGACGCGCTGGCCTTCGCGCACGCGCACGGGGTCCTGCACCGCGACGTCAAGCCGCAGAACGTGCTCGTGCTGCCGACCTCGTACGTCCTGACGGACTTCGGGATCGCACGCCGTGCCGACTCCGGGCGCACCGCCTCGCTCGAGCGGTTCAGCTACCGGCACGCGTCGCCGCAGGTCCTCGACGGGCTCGAGCCGACGGAGGCCGACGACATCTGGTCGCTCGGGTCCACCCTCAGCACCCTGGTCCACGGTCGCGCGCCGTTCGCGAGCGACGACGAGCACGAGGACACCGCGCTCGGCTACCTGCGCCGCGTCCGCACGGGTCAGATGCGCCCGCAGGGACGCGACGACGTGCCAGCCGAGCTCGTCGCCGTCATCGAACGGTGCCTGCGCCCGGCGCGCGAGGACCGCTTCCCCGACGCGGCCGCGGTCCGCGACGCCCTCGCGGCGGTCCCCACCGAGTCCCGCTCGTGGGCACCGGCCTCCCCCTCGGGGACGGCCCGCGACGCGGCGGCCCCGCGCCCGGCCGCGGCGGCACCGGAGCACGGTGGACGGGACGGCGGGGGCCCGCCCGTGGCCCGGGCGCTCGCCCCGAGCGCCCTCGCCGCGGTCGACGTGGCCGGCGGGGGCCGGGCGGGCGCCGCCGGGGCCGGTGCGGGTTCCGCGCCGCCCGACGCGGACGGCGCGCCGACCGGCATGCTCGACGCCGATGCGGGACCCTCTCGCCCCGCCACGTCCGCCGGCGACGACGCGCCCGGGGGCGCCGACGGGGCGGTGGACGCGCGGCGGCGCCGCTGGCCGGCGCTCGTCGGCTTCGCCGCGGGAGCGGTGCTGCTCGGCAGCGGGATCGGCGTCGGCGTCGTCCTGCTGACGGCGCGCGACGCGCCACCCGCCACGGCGCCCGCTCCCCCGCCGACCGCGGTGCCGATCGAGCCGGACGAGGGCGACGACCTCGCGGAGGTCGACGAGGACCCGCTCGACATCGACCTGTCCGACCCGGCCTACGCCCCGACCGACCTCGTCCTGGTCGACCAGGGCACGAGCATCCACGCGAGCTGGGCCGACCCGACCGACGGCGGGATCGTCGTCGCCGTGGTGGACGTCACCGACGCGGCCGCCCCCGTGCCCCTCGAGAGCCTGGGTGCGGGGGTCACGGAGCGCGTCGTCGAGGGCGTCGACCCGAACGCCCCCACGGTGTGCCTCCAGCTCATCGGCATCGACGCCGGCGACCCTCAGCGCTTCGGCGCCTCCGCGCCCGCCTGCGTCACGCGCTGACCCGGCGCCCCGGCGCGGACCACCACCCGGCCGCGGGCTCCCCCGCGCCGCCGCAGCGGCCCCGGGTGCCACGTCCAGGCCGCGCGCGTCCGCCACGACGCCCGCCGGCGCACCGCGCGCTCGACCACGCGCGCGAGGCTCCACGCGTCGACCGCGTCGCGGTGGTCGGGGGCGGGCACCGCCTGCTCGGCGAACGCGGCGTGCTCGGCGAGCACCGCGAGCCGCGCCGCCGCCGAGCCCGGCTCGCCCTCACCGACGCGTGCCGCCACCTGCCGCGCGTCCGCGCCCGGCGGCAGCGCGACCCCGGCGAGCACGAGCACGTCCTCGACGTGCTGCCACGCACCCACGGCGCCGTGCCGGCGCAGCCGCCGCAGCCGGCGCGCCCGCAGGACCGCGGACACACCCGCGAGCACCACGACCGACGCGAGCACCGCGACCACCGCCATCGTGACGAGGAGCGCCGCACGCGGCCCCGGGACCGCGTCGGGCGGGCCGGGGACGGGCTCGGCGTCACCGGACTCCTCCGGCGCGGGGACCGCCGCGGGATCGGGGGGTTCGAGCTCCCCGTCGGTCGCGAGGTCGAGCGCGTCGGTCGCACGGTCGGCCGCCGTGCCGCTCGCCGCGGGGCTCGGGTCGAACGCGACCCACCCGGCCCCCGCGAGGTACACCTCGGGCCACACGTGCGCGTCCTCGCCCCGCACCACGACGGAGCCGTCCGTCGCAGGCTCCGGGAGCACGAACCCGAGCACGAGACGCGACGGCAGGCCGGCGGCCCGCGCGAGCACCGCGAACGAGCTCGCGAACTGCTCCGCCGTGCCGACCTGACCGCCCTGCTCGGGCTCCGCGAAGAGGAACTCGCGCACGCGTGCGTACGACGAGCCGGACACGGCGTCGGGCGCGAGCTCACGGTCGGCGCGCACGGTCTCCTCGATGAGGCGCGCCTGCACGAGGCGCGACGGCGCGTGCTGCGTCACGGTGCGCGCGTACGCGAGCACGTCGGCCGGGATGCGCGGGAGCTCGAGGTAGCGCGCGACCTCCGCGCCGCTCGGGACGCCCGCCGTCGCGAGGGTCGCAGCGGCCGGCTGGTCGACGTCGGCCGTCACCCGGTAGACGGACCCGGCGGCGAGCCCCTCGGGCGCCACGAGCGATCCCGTCTCGACGTCCCACAGCGCGCCCGGGACGGTGACCGAGACCGGCCGGCCGGCCGTGGGCAGCCAGGTCCCCGTCCCGAGGGCGGGACTCGCGAGCCCCGTGAGCTCCAGCGTCGCGTCCATCCGCCCGACCTCGGCCCCCGGGGGGAGCGAGGGTGACGCGACCGCGCCGACGGGGCGCAGGCTGGAGCCGGACCGCCAGGTCGCCCCGTCGAAGTCGGGGAGCACGACGAGCGACAGGCGCGGCGGCAGGGCACCGGTCGCGACCAGGAGCTCGCGATCGGGCTCGGCCGCCCAGACGGCGAGCTGCGGCAGCGGGTGCGTCGCGTCCACGCGCACCACGGGCGGCGTCACGTGCTCGCGCGGCTCGAAGGGCTCGCCGCGCGTGAGGGCGCCGCCCGCCGCCGTCGCGGACGCGGCCACGAGCACGGCGGCGAGGGCCGCCGGCGTCGCGGGCCGCCAGCGTCGTCGGGCGCGGCCCTCGGCCCTGCCGAGCGAGGCCGGGTCGCGACGCAGGTCCGGCGCGCCGTGCCCGTCGAGCAGCACCCACCCGGCAGCCGCGACGACGACGAGGAGGCCCGCGACGACGCCGTGCGGGTCCGCTCCCCCGGCGGTGAGCAGGAGCGCTGCCGCGTACAGCACGGCGCCGCCGACGAGCGGGCCGGCGCCGGGGGTCGCCCTCCGCGTCGCGGCCAGGGCGACGGCGAGCGAGACCAGCGCGACGAGCACGAGCACGGGCGCGACGTGGACGGGGGTCGGCTCCGCCGGGCGCGGCGCCGTGAGCAGGCGCGCGACCGCGTCCGCGAGCGGGCCGAGCGCCTCTCCGAGGGCGCTCGCCCGCCAGCCGCCGACGGCCGGGCCCGGGTCGCCGGCCACCCCGCGCACCGAGGTGACGGCGGCGACCAGCACGAGGGCGGTCGTCGCAGCGGCCACGGCCCACGCCGGCACGCTCAGCCGCGCCCCCAGGGCCACCGCCCCGAAGGGGAGGACGACGGCGGCCAGCAGGAGGAGGACGAGCACCGGCCCCGCCGTGAAGGCGGTCACGAGGGTCGTCGCCGCGACCGCGGGGACCAGTGCCGCCCAGGCGACGCGCGCGGCCCTCATCGGACCACCGCGAGCGACCACGCGGCCGTGACGTCCTCCGCGCGCGGGCCGCGCACCACCGTGGTGCCGCCGACGACGTCGACGACGCGGTCGGGCGCCGGGTCCACGACGAGCAGGGAGCCGTGCGGGGCGGCGTGCGCCCGCAGCGACAGGTCGCGCAGGTCGCTGCCGGCGCCGCACACGACCGCGAGCACGTCCGGGGCCGGGACCCCGACGGACGCGGCCACCGCGGCGGCCCGCCCTGTCGACGGGTCCAGCAGCGCGCAGGCCGTGAGCACCTCCTCGACCAGCGCGCCGGGTGCCCCCGACCCAGGCGGCCCCGCGGGCACGTCGTGCGTGAGGCGGCCGCTGGTGGTCAGGAGCCGCACCGGGCTGCCGGACGCGACGGCCCCGGCGACGAGCGACGCGGCGACGTCGACAGCCTCCTCGAACCCGTCGCCCGCGTACGCGGCGGCGTCGTCGTCCAGGAGCACCGTCAGGTGCGGCTGCGAGGGGTCCGCGTCCTCGCGGACCATGAGCGTGCCGACGCGCGCGCTGGTCGCCCAGTGCAGGCGCCGCAGGTCGTCCCCCGGCACGTACTCGCGGATCCCGACGAGGTCCGTCCCACCGTGCTCGACGCGCTCGTCGGCCCCGACGTGCCCGCGGCGCACGCCGGGCGGCGGCGCCTCGACGGGCAGGAGGCGCGGCAGCACCGTGACGGTGCGCTGCGCGCCGTGCGTCCTGCGGGAGCGCGCGAGCCCGGCGACGCCGCGGCGGTCGAGCACGAGCGGTCCGACGGACAGGACCCCCCGCCGCTGCGTGGGCACGTCCGAGCGCACCTCGACCGAGGCGCCCGGACGCAGCTGCGGGACGCGGACCGGCACCCTCGTGCCGCCGACCCGGTCCCACCCGGTGAGGCCGAGCGGCCACCAGGCGGAGGCGTTCGTCACGTGCGCGACGGCCGCTCCGGCACCCAGCCGTGGCACCCGCTCCGGCTCGACGCTGCGCTCGATCGCGAGGGGCGCGGGCAGCAGGACGGAGACGACGGCGACCGCCACCAGGAGCAGGAGGGCGAGCCCGAGGCCGACGAGCCCGCCGTACCCGGCGGCGAGCCCACCCCCGAGGCTCGCCGCACCGAGGCCGAGCACGACGAGGCCCCGGGCCGTGGGGCGGGCGCCGTCACGCACTCAGACCGCCGCGGGCCGGGGCGCGTCGACGCGTGCGACGACGTCGTCGAGGAGCTCGGCCGTGGTCGTGCCCGCGAGGACGGCCTCACGTGTCAGGACGAGCCGGTGCGACAGGACGGGCCGGACGAGCCGCTGGACGTCGCTCGGCACGACGAAGTGCCGCCCCTGGGCGGCCGCGTGCACCTGCGCGGCCGCCACGAGGGACCGGAGCGCGCGCGTGCTCGCACCGAGGCGCAGCCGGTGGTCGTCCCGGGTCGCGGCGCCGAGCTCGCGCACGTAGCGCAGGATCGGCTCGGCGACGTGCAGCCGGCGCAGCGCGCTGGTGAGCGCGGCGACCTCGTCCGGGGACGTCACCGTCGCGACGTCCTGCACCCGGCCCGCGGAGCTGCCGGGGCGCAGGATCTCGAGCTCGTGCTCGACGTCCGGGTACCCGATCGCGATCCGCAGCAGGAACCGGTCGAGCTGCGCCTCCGGGAGGCGGTAGGTGCCGTCGAGGTCGATGGGGTTCTGCGTCGCCACCACGAGGAACGGGTCCGGCACCACGTGCCCCACGCCGTCGACCGTCACCGTGCGCTCCGCCATGACCTCCAGCAGGGCGGACTGCGTCTTGGCCGCGGCACGGTTGATCTCGTCGGCGAGCAGGACGTTGCTGAAGACGGGGCCCGGGCGGAAGCGCACCTCGCCCGTCCCGGGCTCGAAGACGGACGTGCCGGTGACGTCGGTGGGCAGCAGGTCGGGGGTGAACTGGATGCGCCGCGACGAGCCGCCCAGGGCCGCCGCGAGCGCCCGCGCCAGCGTCGTCTTGCCCGTCCCGGGCACGTCCTCGAGCAGGACGTGCCCGGACGCGAAGAGCGCCACCGCGACGAGCTCGACGACGGCACGCTTGCCGTGCAGCGCGGACTCGACGGCGTCGACGACCTTCCCGTGCACGACGCGGAACCGCGCGATCGCCTGCTCGTCGAGCGGCTGGGGGGCGAGGGGCTCGGGCGTCATGGGCGGGTCTCCTCGATCGTGGGGCTGGTCGGGTGTGACGGTGGGACGACGACCGGGGCGACGTCGCAGCCGTCGGCCCGGTCGGAGGCGAGACCGCTCTGCACGCGCTCGCGCAGGCGCGCGGCCCGCAGCGCGCCCGCGGCGCCCAGCAGCACGACGCCCGCGGCGAGGAAGGGGCCGGGCTCGGGGCCGCCGGGCAGGCCCGGCACCGGCGTCCACGGCAGGGGCACGATCGTCGCGGTCCCAGCGTCGGGGTCGGTCGGCAGGCCCACGGGCTGGGTGCAGATGCCCGTGTTCGGGTCGCAGTAGGCCCAGCTGTTGCGCAGGGGGACCTCGCCCGGGACCGCCGCGGACGTCACGTCCAGACCCAGCGCGCGCACGCTCACGGTGACCGTCGACCCGCCCGGGAACTGCCCCAGCCACACCTCGCCGGAGGTCGCGCAGGGGATCGACCGCGACGACCCGCTCCCGGCGGTGCTCGTGACGACGAGCTCGCAGCCGCCCGTGTGCGCCGCCCAGCCGGCCGGCGGGGCGAGCCCGGCGCGCATCGGGATCTCCTGGTCGTACTGGCCCGGCGCCGCGAAGGTCACCCACGAGACCACGCCGTCGCCCGCACGCGGCGCGGGCGGCGGGGGCGGCGCGACCGCGGCGGTCGCCGTCGCGACGGGACCGGCGCCGGCGCCGTTGTGCGCGGTGACGCTCACCTGCAGCGCACCGCCGCTGGTGCACAGGGCCTGCCCCGCGCACGAGAACGTCAGCGTCGTGCCGCCGGCCGCCGGGAGGTCCCGCGCGCCGGAGGCGCCGCCGCCCGACCACTGCACGGCGTAGCGGGTCACGGGCGAGCCGTTGTCGGCGGCCGCGCCGAAGCCGACAGCGACCGTGAGGGTGTCGCCGCTGCGGCCCGTGACCTCCGCCGACACACCGGGCGGCGCCCCGGGTGGCCCGGCGACCGTGACGGCGTTGCTGGGCGCCGACGTCGCGGCCGCGCCGCCGAGCCAGGTCTGCACCACGAACCGCACGCCGGCGCCGGGCGCGACGTCCGTCAGCCGCACGGACGTCGCGGTGCCGACGTCGGTCCCCGCGTGGCCCTCCGGCGAGACGACGTAGCGGTCGGCGCCCGAGCTGGCGGCGGTCCAGGAGACGGTGACGCTGCCGTCGCCCGCCGCGGTCGCCACGACGCCGGTGGCCGCGGTGGGCGGCGACGGGGCGGCCGGGCACGCCTGCATGACGACGGGGCTGCTGCCGCCCGAGCGTGCGGTCGCACCGTCGAGCACGGCCTCGACCGTGAACGTCACGCGCGCCTCGCACTCGAGCCCGGTGACGGTGGCCTCGGTCGAGGACCCGTCGACCTCGACCGCGGGCACGGCCGCGCCGCCGCTCGCACGCACGACGAACGTGTCGGCCTGCGGCCCCTGCGGGCGCCACGTCACCTGCGCGGTGCCGTCCGCGGTCCGTGACGCGCGCACCTGGCCCGGGGCGAGCGGGGCCTGCGGCCCCGCGGTGGGCGGTGCCGTGGGTGGTGCCGTCGGCGACCCGGTGGGCTGCGGCGTCGTCGGCGGACCGGTCGGCGCGCCCGTGGGCGGGGCGGTCGGCGGGCCGGTGGGTGGCCCGGTGGGCAGGCCCGTGGGCGGGGCGGTCGGCGGGAGGGTCGAGGGGACCGTCGGGTCGTCGGCCCCCGGGCCGCCGGTCGGCGGGGTCGTCGGCTGCTCCCCCGGGACGGTGCCGCCGGCGTCCGGCAGCTCGGCGGCGTCGGGCGTGCCCGGCGAGGGCGGCAGCGACGGTTGGGGGCTGCTCGGTTGGGTGCTGCTCGGCTGGGTGCTGCTCGGCGGGGCCGTCACGGGCGGCGCGGCGACCGGGGGGCGGCTCGGGTCCTGCACCGGGGTGCGCCCGGGGCCGGTCTCGATCTCGCGCGTCGACCCGTCGGCCTCGACGACGACGGCGGCGGTCGCGGACTCGGAGTAGGCGACCAGACGGCCGTCGTCGACCACGAGCCGGGGGTTGAGCCCGCCGGGGACGATGATGTCGCGCGCCGCGCGCCGGCCGTCCGGCCCGAGCACGAGGACGTGCCCCGTGCCGTCGCAGGGCACGTAGACGCGGGACGCGAACACCGCGGGATTCGAGGGCCGGTGGCAGCCGAGCGCACCGACGTCCACGGCGAGCAGGGCACCCCCCGAGACCATGACCACCTCGGCGGCCGACGGCGCGGCCACCGGTGCCAGCGTCGACGGTGACGTCTCGGCGGGCAGCACCGCCCCGCTCAGGCCCGGGGCGGCCACGATGAGGTCGCGTCCCGCGCCGACCTGCGCCACCGTGCCGCCGTCCGGCGAGAACACCGTCACGCCGTCGGCGTGCGGCACCATGCGGCTCTGCGACCCCGCGCCGCGCAGCGGGCGGTCGCGCTCGACCGTGAAGCGGGCGGACGACGCCGACCACCGGAGCTCCTCGATCTCACCGTCGGTCGTGACGAGCCAGACGGTGCCCGCGTCGTCGACCACGGCGTCCGCGAGCGCGTCGGTGCGGTGCGGTGCCCCGAGGTCGCGCAGCGTGAGCGGGTCGACCGCGCGCACCGTGCCGGCCAGGTCGACGAGGAAGACGTTCCCGCCCCCGACGAGCACCGTGGTCCGGGTGGCGCCGGTCCCCCGCTGCCCGCCCGCGAGGAGCGTCGCGAGGTCGATGGTCGTGATGACGCCCGTGGCGTCGTCGTCCACCACGAGCATGCCGTCGCGCTGCGTGATCAGCAGCGACGCGCCGGAGCCGGCGACCTGGAGGCGGCGCTCGACCTCGCCGGTGGCGGGGTTGACCTGCAGCACCTGCCCGCTCGAGTCGTCCGGGAGCCACGTCGCCCCGTCGGACATGGTGACCGCGGTGCTCGCGACGCCGCTGCCGACCGCCGCGCCCAGGACGAGCGCGAGCCCCGTCACCGCGACGCCCGCCTCGACGAACCCGCCCTGACCGCCGCGCCGCCCCGCGCGACCCGCCCCGCGGCCGGCACGGCGCGCCAGGCGGCGCAGCACGCCGCCGGCGGGGCTCGTCAGGTTCCGCGTCATCGGACACCTTCCCGTTCGCTCGAGGGGGATAGTACGTGGACCACGCGCACCGCTCCCGCCGTGATCAGCAGGCCCCGCCCGGGTCCGGTCAGGGGCTCGTGAGTGTGCAGGGGAACGGACGCGGCCACCAGCCCCCCGTCGGCCATCTCGGGCGCCAGCAGGACGGCGCGCCGGCTCCGCCGGGCGGCCGCGACCGGACCGGCGACGTGCTGGCGCGCGCGGGCGTCGTCGGGGTCCGTCGCGACGACGACGGCGATCCCGAGCCCCCGGGCGGCGTCGACGAGGCGGGCGAGCGCCTCGGCGGCCGCGCGGCGCGCGTCGCCCGACTCCCAGCCCCGCTCCCACTCGTGGCAGTCGTCCAGCAGGACGAGCGACCACGTCCCTGCCGGGGAGGCCGCGAGGAGCTCGTCGACCCACGCGGCGACGGCGGCCGGGTCGTCGAGCACGAGGTCGACGTCGCGGGCGTCGGCCGCGCCCGCACGCGGACCGACGAGCACCGTGCGCACGGGCGGCCGCGAGGACCGGCGCGCGAGCTCGGCGAGGCCGAGCAGGAACGAGGTCCGGCCGCTGCCGCCGCGGCCCGTGACCAGCAGGGGCCCCTCGGCGAGGCGCAGGGTGACCGCCGACGCGAACTCGGCGTCGACGCCCAGGCACATCTCGTCGGCGACGGGCGCGGGCACGAGCCGGGCGGGCATGCGGGTCGGCATCGCGGGCACGACGACGGCCGGCGAGGCCGCGTAGCGCTGCCCGCACCGCTCCGCGAGCTCGGCGACGAGCCCGGCCTGCGCGGGCGTCCCCGCTCCGCCGATGCTCGCGACCTGGATCTCGTGGCGCCCGAGGAGGCCGCGACCCGGCGCCGAGTCGGCGTCGAGCACGCCGTCGGGCACGCCCAGCATCTGGTAGTCGTCGGGCGTCGTCATGCGGAGCACGAGGCGCTCGCCGAACGCCGCCTGCATCGCGCTCGGCACGCCCGTGCGGCGCGGCGTCGTCGCGGTGACGTGCACGCCGCAGCGACGCCCCTCCTGGAGCACCGTCACGAGCTGGTCGACGTGCGCGCGCCGCAGCGCGCCGCCCCCCTCGAGCTGCTCGAGCAGCGCAGGCAGGTTGTCCACGAGCAGGTGCACGCGCGGGATCAGCACGCCCTGGGCCTGGAGCGCCCCGAGGTCGGCCGCGCCCCGGGCCGCGAGCAGGCCGTTCCGCTCGACGACCGTGCGGTGCAGCATCCGGATGAGCCGCTGCACGCGCTCGGCGGCCTGCTCGACGACGACGGAGCCCACCGACGGCAGGGCGTCGAGCACGCTCAGCCCGCCGCCCCCGGCGTCGATCGCGTAGACGAGTGCGGGAGCCGCCTCCTCGCACACGGTCGCGGCGACGGCGACCGTGCGCAGGAGCTCCGTCTTGCCGCTGCCGGACGCGCCGAAGACCAGGACGTGGCCGGTGCGCGCGTAGTCGAGCACGAACGGCTCCTGCTGCTGGCGGGACGGGACGTCGACGAGCCCGACGACGAGGCGGCCCGGGGCCGGCTCGAAGGTCACCGCGTCGGGCGTGCTCCCCGGGACCGCCGCCTCGTCCCCGGCGTCGGGACCGACGACGACGCGGCCGTCCGGGCCGGCGGCGAGGGTGAGCTCGGTCGGCAGCGGCGGCAGCCACGGCCTGCGGGGCGCGGGGCGGCCCGAGCGGCGGTGCGCCGCACCGACCGTGCGCACGAGGCGCCCGAGGTCGGCCTCGGCGTGGACGCGCGCGGGCGCACCCGGGGCGCGGCCGTCGTCGTGCGCGTCGAAGGGCCCCAGGTCCCGCGCCGCGAACGGACGCACGTCCACGCGCGCGGCGGCGTCGCGCACCGGCTCGTGCGCCCCGACCCAGGCGACCTGGACGAGCTCGCGCGTGCCGTGGCCCGTGCGGCGCAGCCACGCACGCCCGGGCGTGCGCCGGGACAGGCGCACGGCGTCAGCGGTGTCGATGACGTCGGTCGAGTCCTCGGGCGACGCCATCCGCAGCGCGATCCGCAGGTCGGTGTTCGCCTTGATCTGCGGCGTCACGACGCCCGCGGGGCGCTGCGTCGCGAGCAGCAGGTGCATCCCGAGCGAGCGCCCCCGCTGCGCGATGCTGACCATCCCATCGACGAACTCGGGCACCTCGGCCAGGAGGGCGGCGAACTCGTCGACGCAGATGAGCATGCTCGGCGGCGCGGCCTCGGGGTGGTCCCGCTCCATGGCCAGCAGGTCCTTGGCCCCGTAGGCGGCCAGCAGGTGCTCGCGCGTCGTGAGCTCCGCCTGGAGCGAGACGAGCGCGCGCTGCACGAGCGCGGGCGTGAGGTCGGTGATGTAGCCGACGGTGTGCGGCAGGTCCGCGCACTCCCGGAACGCGGCGCCGCCCTTGTAGTCGACGAGGAGGAAGGTCATCCGGCTCGGCGGGTTGTTGAGCGCGAGCGAGCACAGCAGCGTCTGCAGCAGCTCGCTCTTGCCCGAGCCGGTGGTCCCCGCGACGAGCCCGTGCGGCCCGTCCTCACGCAGGTCGATCGTCACGACGCCGTCGGCGCCGGCCCCGATCTGCGCGCGCAGGCCGCGCGCGGCGGCCCAGCGGTCCAGCACCGCGCCGACGTCGTCGGGGTCGGCCAGGTCGGCACCGAGGTCGGGCAGCCGGACCTGCTCCGGGACCGCGCTGTCCGCCGGCACGACGGCGGCGTCGTCCTGGTACGCCGTCATGGTCCGGGCC
The DNA here is from genome assembly GCF_014042015.1 of Actinotalea sp. JY-7876. Classification (NCBI taxonomy): domain Bacteria; kingdom Bacillati; phylum Actinomycetota; class Actinomycetes; order Micrococcales; family Cellulomonadaceae; genus Actinotalea; species Actinotalea sp. JY-7876. Next base: position 2,322,616 of record NZ_CP059493.1, read on the forward strand.
GTGCGCCACGCGTCGACCAGGGGCAGCGCATCGGCCTGCCGGACCTCCTCGACGCCCCCGCGGTCGCGGCGCAGGAGGCGCCCGGCCGCCAGGTCGAGGACCACGCCCGTCGCCGCCGGCACCGTCGCGGGGTCGGGGCCGAGCCAGACGAGGTGCAGGCCACGCTCGGTGCCCTGCGCCGCGGCGGCCTCGAGCACGCGACGCGGGACGCCCGCCGCGTCGTCGACGAGGCAGACGGTGCGGGCGCGTCCCCGCTCCTCCGAGACCAGCAGGTCGAGCAGGTGCTGGCCCGGGCCGGCGCCCACGGCCACCGGCTCCGCGCCGCCCGCGCGCCGTCCGGTGTGGGGCAGCCAGCGCAGCCACGTCTCCACGTGCGTGCGGTCGACGCCGAGCACAGCGGCGAAGGTGAGGTCCGTCGGCGAGTGCTGGGCCGCGAGCCGCAGGACCAGGGCGCGCACGGTGGCGTCGACGTCGTCCCGCGGGCCCGTGACGGCCACGAGGCCGTGGTCCCCCAGGGGCACGGGCACCGGGAGGTCCGCGAGCGTCGCGCGCCCGCCCACCTCGCGCAGCGCGAGCTCGCGCTGCGTGCGGTCGCCGCCGCGGGCGACGCTCGCGGTGACCACCGCGGGCCGCGGGCCCCGGCCGCCCCCGACGCGCAGGAAGTCGGGGTCGTCCACCTGGCGCGCCCACAGGCTCGGGTGCCGCTCCCGGACGCGGGCGCGCAGGACGTCCAGGCGCGGCTCGTCCTCGTCCGCGTGGCTGCGCTGGAGCTCGGCCGCAGCGTCGAGCGCGACGAGCACCTCGTCGACCTCCGTGCGCCACACGCGCAGCTCCGCGGCGTGGTCGGCCCTCTGCCGTCGCCGCTGGACCAGGTGGGTGGCGAGCATCATGACCGGGAACCCGATCATGAACAGGAGCGAGAACGGGCTCCGCGACATCGCGAACATCCCGCCGCCGAGCAGGACGGGCATGAGCATCATCGGCCACGGCAGCGGCTGCGGCTCGGGCGCCGCCGGTGGTGCGGGGACCTCGACCTCGTCCGCGACCAGCGGCTCGCCGAAGCGCGGCGGGCGCAGGACCGACACGGCCGGGCCACCGGGCGCCGACGAGTCGGCGGGCTCGAGGACGACCACGCTCTCGCCGAGCACGATCCGCTCCCCCCACGCCGCCGGCTGAGGGCGGGAGACCTCGACGTCGCCCACCCGGGTGCCGTGGGCCGAGCCCTCGTCGACGACCACCGGGCGTCCGACGAGCAGCACCCGGGCGTGCACGCGCGAGACGGCGGGGTCCGTGAGGACGAGCGTGCAGGTCGGCGCCCGTCCGATGGTCAGGGCGTCCCCCTCGACGCGCACCTGCCGGCCCGCGTCCGGACCCGCGACGACCCGGGCGACCGCGCGCGCCCGGCGCCGGTGGGCGGGGCGCGTGAGCCACTCGCGCGTGACGACGGCGACCTCGACCATGTCGCCGGTGCGCAGGTCGCTCTCCGTCAGCAGCAGGTCGGCACCCCACGGGGCGCCGTCCGTCACGGGGGCGAGGAGCGTCCCCGACGTCGGACCCGCGAGGTGCTCGCCGAGCGCCGCGGCGAGGTCGGCCACGCGCGCGTCGGGCCGCGCGTCGACGACGACGTCGACGGGCCGCAGGCCGCTCTCGCGCGAGGGCCGGACGCTGATCCGCCACATGAGGTGCTCCGCTCGGGTGCTGGGGCTGGTGCGTGGTGCTGGTGCGTGGTGCTGGGGCTGGTGCGTGGTGCTCGACGGGACGCGGTGTGCCGAGGCCGCCGGACGGACCGGCGGCCTCGGCGCGGGCGTCAGCTGGAGGCGCGCTCCTGGTCGTCGGCCTGGGCGGAGAGCGTCGCCGCGTTCTCCTGCAGGGCCTGGACCACGCGCTGGAGCGCGGGCACGTACTGGCCCTGCCAGTCACTCGTGAAGCGCTGCGCGTCCGGGCCGTACCAGGGCGTCGCCTCGAGCTGCTGCGTCAGGCGCGCCGTGATCTGCGTGATGCTGTCCGCGTCGACGTTCATGATCCGGACGAGGTCGCGGGCGGCGGTGATGTCCATGCCGAGGACGTTGCTCATGGTCTGTCTCCTTGTTCGGTGAAGGTCCCGCCGGAGGCTCCGGCTGTCGTGGGGTCGTGCACCGCGCGGGCCGGGCGGCCCGCGCGACCGGCCTCAGCGGGCCGTGGCCTGCCCCGGGGTGCCCCCGGGACGGACGTGCGTGGTCGGGCGGTCGAGACCGCCGCCCGTGGCGAGGGCGGTGTCGGCCTGCGTCGCGGTGCCGTCGGGGGCGTCGTCGGCGTCGGCGCCCGGACCGCGCGCCGCGCGCAGCGCGCCGAGGGTCGCGGCACCGAGCCCCGCGAGGCCGAGCGGTGCCGCCGCGAGCGCCGGGCTCACGCCCGAGCCGGCGTCCTGGGGTGCCATCAGGCCGGCGCTCGTGCCGGTGCCCGGGTCGGCGCCGGCGGCCGCGACGGCGTCGAGGCCGCCCCGCGTGCCGAGCGCGCTGGCGCTGACGGGCGGGTCGCCCGCGGCGATCACCGGACCACCGGACGCGCCGTCGAGGCTGCCCGGGCCCGGGCCGACCGGTGCCACCGCGGCACCGCCCGAGCTCCCGGTGCCGCCGACGCTCCCGGCGCCGTCCGTCCACCCCGGGCCTGCGAGACCCGCCGGGACACCTCCGCCGGCGGAGGTCCCGCCGGCGCCGAGCCCACCGCCGGCGAGCGCTCCGCCGCCCACGGCCCCGCCGCCCAGCGCCCCGCCCGGGACGGGCGCCGCCGACGCGGCGCTCCCCGCCGGGACCGGCGCGCTCACCTGCGAACCACCGCCGACCGCTCCGCCGCCGGTCGCCCCCGCCGTCGGCATCCCGATCCCCTGCGGCGCGGTGATCGTCACCTGCACCCCGCTCGCGCCGCCACCGGCGCCCTGGGCGCTGATGGCGGCCGACGGCGCCACCAGGCGCGGCGCGACGACGGCCGACTGCGTCGGGTAGACCGTCGGCGTCCACGACCCGGCGGGCAGCGCGACGCGCACGACGTCGCCGCTGACCTCCTTCTGCTGCTTCGAGGCCAGCGCGAGGACCTGGGCGAACGTGCGCAGGTACTTCCCGGTCGTCTGCACCCACGGGATGACGACACCCTTGAGGTAGGCGGCGAAGGCCGCGGCCCACCCGGTCCACGACATGGCCTCGAGGGCCGCGACCACGATCTTCAGCGCGACGACGACGTCGTCCGCGAAGTCGGCCGCCTCGTTCGTGCGCCGCGCGAGCGTGTCGAGCCCGTCGACGTCTGCTCCCTGGAACATCGCGCCTACCTCCGGTCGGTCGTGCCGCTGCTGCTGACGAGGACGCTAGGGACGCGGGACGCGCAGGCCCAGGGCCCGGCGGGTGGAAGGTTCCGCCTCGTCGGCGCGGGCCGCGTGCCCCGGGAGGTCACCGGCTGGCCTCGTCCTGCAGGTCGGCACGCCGCTTGAGCTCGGCGGCGTTCTCCCGCAGGTTGTCGGTCGCCGCGGCGAGCTCGGGACGCAGGGACCCCTCCCACTCGCCGGCGAAGCGCTGTGCATCCGCGCCCACCCACGTGACCTGCGCGAGCATCGCGCTGACCTGGCCCACCATGGACTTCAGGCTCGCCGCGCCGTCGTCCATCCGGCGCGAGGCCTCACGGCTGTACTCGGGGTCGATGCCGTAGAACTGCGACTTGTCGTACATGGCGTCCTCCTGAGGTCCGGGAGCCCGGGGCGGGCTGGTCCGGACGCTAGGCAGGACGCGCGGGCGCGAGCCAGGCTCGCGGGGGTGGAAGGTTCCGCCGCGTCAGGCGCGGTCGGCGCCCTCGACGGGCCGATCGGGCTGCAGGCCGTCGCCGCGTGCTCGTGCCTGCTCGACGAGCGCGAGGTCGGCGGCCGTGACGAGGCGCACCTCGGCCGCCCGGCGCCCGACGGCGAAGCGCACGTTCTGCACGCGCCCCGCGGTCTGGGTGAAGGGGTCGTCGTCCGGCCCGAAGGCCATGCGCGCGACGGACCGGATCGCGTCGTCGACGCGCTGCGCGCGCTCGAGGTTCCAGGCGTGCCCGCGCCAGTGCAGGATGCGCTCGAAGATCTCGCGGTTGGACGCCGGACGCGGGTAGTCGTCGGCGCCGACCAGCCACGGCTCCGCGAGCGCCAGGGCGACGTACCACTCGCGGGACCAGCGTTCCAGGTGCGGCGCGGGGGCGGTGGCCGCACCGTCCGGGTCGGGCTCGGCGACGCCCGGCAGCGGCACCACGGCCGCCGGCTCGGGGATGCTCACGTCGACGACGAGCACGAGGTCCGTGTACCTGTCGGGCGCCGTCTGCCGGCCACGGAGCAGCAGGACGTGGTTCTCGCCCTCGTCCAGGAGCGCCGCCATCCCGTCCGCCAGGGCGACGCGCCGCGCACCGCCCGGGGCGTCGAAGAGGCTCGAGAGCTGGGCCTCCGTGGAGCCGTGCCAGCGCAGTCGCACGACCTCCTCGCCGACGACGATCTCCCCGACCACGCGGGAGACGTGCGGCGCGACGCGCGGAAGGGCCAGCGCGGTGCGCCGCAGCTCGGCGTCGGGGTCCTCGTCCGGCAGCGCCCCGTGCGGCGCCCGGCCCACGAGCAGGCTCTCGCCGGAGCCGAGCACCACCGTCGGCACCCCTACCCCGCGCAACGTCACCCTGAGCACGTTCCCCCTCGCCCTGCGGTCCGGTACCCCGCCCCGGCGACGGGACGAGCCGGTCCACCGTGCCACGTCACGGCGGCGACGGCGCGGGCCGTCCGGGTGGTCGGCGCGTCGCGCGGCCGGCGGGGACGCACGGGCCCGCTCCGCAGGACCTGCGAACTCGCTCGCCGGGCGGCCGCACCCGTTGCGAGGATGCGCGCCATGCTCACACCGGCTCCTGGCTCGGCGTGGCCCACCAGGGCGTCGGCACCGGGACGCTGATGCGCCGGCTCGTGGTCGGCCTCGCGTTCGACGAGCTCGGCGCACTGGCGTGCGAGTCGGGGTACGTCGTCGGCAACCACGCCTCGGCGGCGGTCAGCCGCAAGGTCGGGTACGTGGAGAACGGCCGCCGGCGCACCGTGCAGCACACCGGGAACGGCACGGTCGGCGTCGAGGAGCAGCACGTCGTGGTGAGGCCGGAGACCTACGTGCGCCCGGACGGGCCGGTCACGGTCGCCGGCGCCCAGGCGCTGCGGCGCTTCCTGGGCATCGAGCGGTCGTCGCCCGTCAGATGAGGACGGCGCCCTTCGAGGCGGACTGCACGAGCTTGGCGTACTTGGCCAGCACGCCGCGCGTGTAGGTGGGCGCCAGCGGCGCCCAGCCGACCGCGCGCTCGGCCAGCTCCGCCTCGTCGACCAGCACGTCGAGGGTGCCGTTCGCGACGTCGAGGCGGATCCGGTCACCGTCCCGCACGAAGGCGATCGGGCCGGCGTCGACCGCCTCGGGCGCGACGTGACCGACGCACAGGCCCGTCGTGCCGCCCGAGAACCGGCCGTCGGTCAGCAGGAGGACGTCCTTGCCCAGGCCCGCACCCTTGATGGCACCGGTGATGGCGAGCATCTCGCGCATGCCCGGGCCACCCTTGGGGCCCTCGTAGCGGATCACGACGACGTCGCCGGCGACGATGGTGCCGTCCTCGAGGGCGTCCATGGCGGCGCGCTCGCGCTCGAAGACGCGCGCGGTGCCCTCGAACACGTCGGAGTCGAAGCCGGCGCTCTTGACGACCGCGCCCTCCGGGGCGAGCGAGCCGTGCAGGATCGTGATGCCGCCGGTGCGGTGGATCGGGTTGTCCAGCGCGCGCAGGATCTTGCCGTCGGGGTCCGGCGGGGCCACGTCGGCGAGGTTCTCGGCCACGGTCTTGCCGGTCACCGTGAGGCAGTCACCGTGCAGCAGGTCGGCGTCGAGCAGCGCCTTCATGATCACCGGCACGCCACCGATGCGGTCCACGTCGTTCATGACGTACCGGCCGAACGGCTTGAGATCACCCAGGTGCGGGACCCGCGCCGCGACCCGCTGGAAGTCGCCGAGCGTGAGGTCGACCTCGGCCTCGTGCGCGATGGCGAGCAGGTGGAGCACCGCGTTGGTCGAGCCACCGAAGGCCATGACGACGGCGATGGCGTTCTCGAACGCCTCCTTGGTCATGATCTGGCGCGCGGTGATGCCCCGGCGCAGCAGCTCCACGACCGCCTCGCCCGAGCGCTGGGCGAACATGTCGCGCCGGCGGTCGGCGGACGGCGGCGCGGCCGAGCCCGGCAGGGACATGCCCATCGCCTCGGCGACCGAGGCCATCGTGTTCGCGGTGTACATGCCGCCGCACGCACCCTCACCCGGGCAGATCGCGCGCTCGATGCGGTCGACGTCGTCGCGGCTCATCAGGCCGCGCGCGCACGCACCGACGGCCTCGAAGGCGTCGATGATCGTCACGTCCTTCTCGGTGCCGTCCGAGAGCTTGACCCAGCCCGGCGCGATGGAGCCGGCGTAGAGGAACACCGACGCCAGGTCCAGGCGCGCCGCGGCCATGAGCATGCCCGGCAGGGACTTGTCGCAGCCCGCCAGCAGCACGGAGCCGTCGAGCCGCTCGGCCTGCATGACGGTCTCGACGGAGTCGGCGATGATGTCGCGGCTCACGAGCGAGAAGTGCATGCCCTCGTGGCCCATGGAGATGCCGTCGGAGACGGAGATCGTGCCGAACTCCAGCGGGTAGCCGCCGCCGGCGTGCACGCCGTTCTTCACGGCCTTCGCGAGGCGGTCGAGCGACAGGTTGCAGGGCGTGATCTCGTTCCACGAGCTCGCGACGCCGATCTGCGGCTTGACCCAGTCGTCGTCGCCCATGCCGACGGCCCGCAGCATCCCGCGGGAGGCGGTGGCCTCGAGCCCGTCGGTGACCTGACGACTGCGGGGCTTGATGTCGGCGCCGGGCGCGGGGGTCTGACTCATGCTGCGGATTCTAGGCCCGCCCGGTTCGTGGTCCGGCGTCGGGTCGAGGGGCGGACCACCGCGTCAGCGGGCCGCGCTCGCCTGCGCCGCCGTCAGCCGCGCGCCTGCCACGTGCACACGCAGACCTCGTTGCCCTCGGGGTCCGCGAGGACCCACCAGGCGGGCGCCCGGTCGTCGCTCACGAGGCGTCCGCCCGCGGCGAGCGTCGCGGCGACCCGAGCCTCCGCCTCGTCGTGCGGCACCGTGACGTCGAGGTGGATCCGGTTGCGCTGGGGGCGCGGCGCCTCCATCTGCTGGAACCACACGGACGGTCCGACGCCGCGCGGGTCCACGAGCGCGGGCGAGGGGTCCTCCGCCTCGAGCCGCTCGTTCTCGTACCCCATGACCGCGCGCCAGAACGGCGCGACGGCCGCGATGTCGAGCGCGTCCACAGCGATCTCGGTCGCCTGCGGCGCGCGCGTGTCGGCGTCGAGCCCGAGCTCGTCGACGACCGCCGAGATCGCGTGCGCGAGGCGCACGTCTCGGTCCGTGAGGGCGCCGACGTCGTGCGACCACGTGCTCACGGCCACGCTCGGGTACCGGAGCACGACGTCGGGGTGGTGCCCGAGCTCCTCGGCGACCGCGGCGAGGCGCTGGACCAGCTCGGCACCGCGCACGAACGAACCGGTGCGGACGGTCGTGTGGAGCCGGCCCAGGACGACCCGCCAGTGGCGCTCGTCCACCTGCTGGGTCACGGCCATGTCGGTGAGCGTCGTCATCCCGCCATCGTGGCACCGCGGGGCGGGCCGATCGAGCCCCGGCCCGTGCCGCGCAGCCTCGATCAGGCGATCGGGAGGTACTCCACCCGCTCGACGCGCGCGACCGTGGAGCTCGCGCGGCCGTTGCCGGACGCGTTCACCCCGATCCACACGCCGAGGAAGCCGCCCGTCGCCACGCTGTCGAGCGTGCGACCGTCCGCGACGGCGACCGTGACGGTCTCCGCGCCCGGACCCTCGACGACCAGGGCGTACTCCTGGTCGCGCACCTGCACCGCGAGCGCGAGCGGGGCCGTCACCGGTCCGTCGACGACGACCTCGCCGAGCGTGGTCGCCTCGCCGCCACGGACGTGCACGGCGCGCGCGCGGCGCGTGCCGTCCTCGACCGTCACCGCCAGCCGGACGTGGTCCTGCTCGGACTGGCGCACGGCCAGCCCGACCTCCTCGCCCGGTGCCAGGTCCGCCACGAGCACCGCGCGCACGTCGACGGCACGGTGCTGCTGGCGCAGCCCGAGGAAGGCGGGGACCTCGACGTCGGCGAGCGTCGCGGCCCGCAGGGGCAGGTCCCACCCCTCACCGCGCGGCGTCGCCACCTCGGTCGGCAGCGCACGGACCGAGGTCCAGCGCAGGTCGTCCGGCGTCACGGTGCCCGACGCCGTGCCCTGGGCGGCGCCGAGGACCGGCCGCGTGGCGAACGGCACCTCGACCTCCAGGGGCACGCGTCCGACGCCCGGGGCCACCACGGGCCACCCGTCCTGCCACTCGACGGGGACCAGGAAGGTCTCGCGCCCGAGGTTGTAGTGGTAGCCGCCGTAGGGCCGCATGCCCAGGAGCACCGCCCACCAGGACCCGTCCGACGCCTGCGTCAGGTCCGCGTGGCCGACGCCGACGACGTCGGTCCCTCGGCCGAGGTGGCGGTGCGTGAGGACCGGGTTGCCGCGGTAGCCCTCGTAGGGGCCCGTGACGTGCTCGGCGCGCGCGACGCAGACGGCGTGGTGGAACTCCGTGCCGCCCTCCGCCGCGAGCAGGTAGTAGGAGCCGTCGACCCGGTACAGGTGGGGCCCTTCGGCCCAGACGGCGCCGCGCACGGCGCCCGTCCACACGACGTGCTCCGGGCCGACGAGCTCCTTGCGCTCCACGTCGAGCTCGCGGATCCAGACCTCGGTCTGGTCGAACCACTCCGGGTCCTGCGCGAGCCGGGTCCCGTGGACCCACGCGCGCCCGTCGTCGTCGAAGAAGATCGAGGGGTCGATCCCGTCGACGCCGAGCCAGGTCGGCTCGGACCACGGCCCCGCGGGGTCCGCGGCCGTCATCACGAAGTTGCCGCCCGGCACGCCCTCCTGGCGCGTGACCAGGGTGCAGACGAGCCAGAAGAGCCCGTCGTGGTGACGCAGCGTGGGCGCGTACAGCCCGCCCGACGACGGGATCCCGGCGTAGTCCAGCATGCCCGGCCGGTCGACGACGTGGCCGATCTGCTCCCACGAGACCAGGTCGTGGCTCCGGAAGACCGGCAGCCCCGGCAGGTACTCGAACGTCGAGGTGACCAGGTAGTACGTGTCCCCCACCCGGCAGATCGACGGGTCCGGGTAGCAGCCGGGCAGGACGGGGTTGGCGACCAGCGTCACGCGGTGACCTCGCTCGCCGCGCGCGCCACGGCGACCTCCACCCAGCGCGCGTCGTCGAGGCGGACCTCGTGGACCTGGCCCGTCACGGCCAGCACGGCGCGCGGGGTCGCCGCGCCCGCGACGACGTCCGGACGCGCGCGCGTCCCGGCGGGGATGGCACCGCCCGTGTGGTTCTTGGCCGCGTCGGCGTCGGACGCCGCGGCGTGCGCACCGACCCAGACCTCGACGTCCCCGGGCTCCACGACCCGCACCATGCGCCGGTCGGAGAACGCCAGCCGCGTGGTCGGGACGGTGAAGGTCACCCGCGCCGACTCCCCCGCCTCCAGCGTGGTCCGCGCGTAGCCCAGGAGCTGGGTCACGGGACGCGTCACGCTCGCCCGGACGTCGCTCCCGTAGAGCTGGACGACGTCGGTGCCGGCGACCGTCCCGGTGTTCGTCACGGTGACCGAGGCGGTGAAGGCCCCGGACGACGGGACGGACGCGTCGACCTCGAGGTCGTCGTACGCGAACGAGGTGTAGGTCAGGCCGAACCCGAACGGCCGCAGGGGCGTCGGGTCGGCGGAGGTCACGTCGGAGGGACCACCGAGGACCGGCTGCAGGTAGCTGTAGGGCACGGCGCCCGTGGCCCGCGGCACGGAGACGGGCAGGCGACCCGACGGGCTGCGTCGGCCCGTGAGGACGTCCGCGAGCGCCAGTCCCCCGCCCTCGCCGGGGAAGAACGCCTGGAGCACGGCGCCCGGACGCGGTCCGGGGCCCTCGAGCGCCCACGCGATGGCGTAGGGCCGGCCCGTCAGGAGCACCATGACCACCGGGGTGCCGGTCGCCACCAGCGCCTCGACCAGCTCGCGCTGGACGCCGGGCAGCTCGAGCGACTCGGCGTCGTTGCCCTCCCCCACGGTGCCGCGGCCGAAGAGCCCGGCCTGGTCCCCCACGACCACGACGGCGACGTCCGCACCCGCGACCGCGGCGACGGCGTCGGCGAAGCCCGAGGTGTCGTCCCCCTCGACCGCGCAGCCCTGGGCGTGCACGAGCTCGGGCTGCGGCATGCCGGCCGCGGTGAACGCCTCGCCGAGGGCCTGCGCCACCGACGGGATCTCGAAGCCGAGCTCGACGCCAGGGTGGTGGGCGAGCACGTGGTTCGCGAACGAGTAGCACCCCATGAGGGCCTCGGCGCGATCGGCGTTGGGGCCGACCACAGCGACGCGGGCGGGCGGCGCGTCCCACGCGCCGAGCGGCAGCACGCCGTCGTTCTCCAGCAGCACCACGGACTCCTCCGCCAGGCGCCGGGCGAGCTCGCGGTGGCGCGGCGTGTCGAGGTCGACCACCGCCGGCGGCTCGTCCTCGAACGCGCCGGCGTCGAGCAGGCCCAGGGCCTCCTTCTGCGCCAGGACCCGCAGCACCGCGCGGTCGACGTAGGCCTCGTCCAGGTCACCGGCGCGCACGCGCTCCGCCAGCGGCTCGAGGTAGGCATCCCCGTTGGGCAGCTCGACGTCGATGCCGGCCTGCAGCGCGAGACCCGCCGCCTCGCCGCGGTCGGCGGCGATGCGGTGCATGACCTCGAGGAACGCGATGGCGAAGTAGTCCGCCACCACGACGCCGTCGAAGCCCCAGCGCTCGCGCAGGAGGTCGGTGAGCAGCTCGGGGTTCGAGGCGACGGGGACGCCGTCGATCTCGGAGTAGGAGTTCATGACGGAGCGGGCGCCGCCGTCGAGGACCGCCATCTCGAACGGCGGGAGGAAGACGTCGGCGATCTCGCGCGGTCCGGCGGAGACCGGACCGTGGTTGCGGCCGCCGCGCGAGCCCGAGTACCCGACGAAGTGCTTGAGCGTCGCGTGGACGCCGACGTCCTGCATGCCGAGCACGTACGACGTGCCGACCGTACCGACCAGGTAGGGGTCCTCACCGATGCACTCGTCCACGCGGCCCCAGCGCGGGTCGCGCACCACGTCGAGCACGGGCGCCAGGCCCTGGTGCACGCCGAGCAGGCGCATGGAGTCGCCGATCGCCCGGCCGACCTCGCGCACCAGCTCGGGGTCGAACGAGGCGCCCCACGCGAGCGGCGTCGGGAAGGTCGCGGCGCGCCACGCGGCGAGCCCGGTGAGGCACTCCTCGTGGACCAGCGCGGGGATGCCCAGGCGCGTCTCGCGCTTGAGGCGGCGCTGCTCGGCCCACAGCCAGGCGGCACGCTCGGCCGGCTCGACCGGGCGGGTGCCGTAGACGCGCGTGTAGTGGCCGATCCCGTGCCGGGTGATCTCTCCCAGCCGCGACGGGTCGCCCTTCCCGGCCGCCATCTCCGACTGCATCGGCGCGACGGTGCCGTTCTGGTCGATCCAGTAGCCGACCAGCTGGGCCAGCTTCTCCTCGAGCGTCATGCGGGAGTGCAGGGCGCTGACGCGCTCCGAGACCTCGGGCATGGCAGGGACGTGCGTCACCGGTTCCTTCTTTCTTCGCGACGCGGCGGTGATACGCCCGCACGCGGCGTGCACGCGGCGGGGCGCCTGCCTCGTGCGGCAGGGCATGACGAGGGGACGAGCAGGGGGCCGACGGGCGCCCGCCCCGGCGGCGGCACGGGTGCCGCCGCCGGAACCGGGGATCAGCCCTTGACGGCGCCGGTGAGACCGCCGACGATCCTCCGCTCGAAGAGCGAGAAGAAGATCAGCGCCGGGATCATCGACAGCGACGTGAACGCCAGGACGCGCGCCGTGTCGACGGAGTACTGCGCCGCGAACGCCTGCACGCCGAGCGGCAGGGTGTAGGAGTTCTCGTCGTTGAGGATGAACAGCGGGAGCATGTAGCTGTTCCAGCTCGCGATGAACGCGAGGATCCCCGTGGTGATGACACCGGGCAGGGACAACGGGACGACCATGCGGAAGAAGAACCCGAGCCGGCTGGCACCGTCGATGGCGGCAGCCTCCTCGAGCTCCTTGGGGATCGCCCGCAGGAACGGCACGAGGATGATGATCGTCGTCGGCAGCGCGAAGGCGATCTGCGGGAGGATGATGCCGGCCAGGCTGTTCATCAGGCCGAGCTCGCGGACCAGGATGTACAGCGGCGTGATGGCCACCGTCATCGGGAACATGAGCCCCGCGGCGAACAGCGAGTACAGCGCCGTCCGGCCCTTGAACTCGTACCGCGCGAGCACGTAGCTCGCCGAGACACCCAGCACCACGACGCCCAGGGTGGTGGCGAGCGCGCTGATCGCCGAGTTGCCCATCTGGCGCCAGAAGATCTCGCTCTGGAGGACCCCGAGGTAGTTGCCGAGCTCCCACGGGTTCGGCAGCCCGGCGGGGTCGCGGATGATCTGCGAGTTGTCCCGGAAGCCGCCGACCACGATGTAGGCGACCGGGGCGATGCACAGGCCGACGAAGAAGAACGCGATCACGTACGTCATCGGTCCGCTGCGCCCGAGGCGCCCCCCGCCCCGCTTGCGCTTGGTCGGCCGGTCCGCGGGCAGCGGCGGCGCGGCGAGCACACTGGCGCTCATCGCTTCTTCCCTTCCGTGAGCGCGCCCTCGGTGTCGCGGCGCAGCACGTAGCGCTGGTAGACGAGGGCGATGACCAGCGAGATGACGAACAGGACCACGGCGACCGCGTTGCCGAAGCCGTAGTTCCCGGCGTTGCGGCCGTTGACGACCATGTACGTCGCCATCGTCGACGTGCCCACGGTCGAGGCCACGTACTGGCCCCAGACGATGTACACGAGGTCGAACAGCTGGAGTGAGCCGATGATCGACAGGAACGCCCAGATGCGGATGGTGGGGCCCAGCAGCGGCAGCGTGATGCGGCGCTGGATCTGCCAGTAGGACGCACCGTCGATGGCCGCCGCCTCGAAGAGCTCCTCGGGGATGCTCTGGAGGCCGGCGAGGAAGAGGATCACCGCGAACCCGATGTACTTCCAGGTGATGATCAGCATCAGGGTCCAGATGGCGACATCCGGGTCACCGAGCCAGTCCACCGACAGCCAGCTGAGGCCGATCGAGTCGAGCACGTCGTTGATGGCGCCGCCGGTGCGGAGCATCATGCTCCAGCCCGTGCCGACGATGACCTCGGAGATCACGTACGGCACGAAGATCAGCACACGGACGAGCGACCGGCCGCGCATCCGCTGGTTGAGCAGGAGCGCGAGCGCCACGGCCGCGGGGCCCTGGAGGACCAGGGACATCACGACGATGAAGCCGTTGTGCAGCAGCGCGTCGTGGAACGTGGTGTCCCGGAAGATCGCGAGGTAGTTGTCGAGTCCCACGAAGTCGGTGGGCGGGCCGAAGCCCTTCCACCGGTAGAACCCGTAGTAGGCCGCCATGACGACGGGGAAGATGACGAACGCGAGGAAGATCACGACGGCGGGGCCCGTGAGGAGCGCGATCTCGCCGCGCTTGGCCCAGTCGGCGCCGGGGCGCCGCCGGCGGACCGGGGACGGTGCCGTGGTGGCACCGCCCCCGCTCCGGGAGCGACCCTCAGGCGACGTCGTCGTGAGCGTGTTATCGCCCAGGGAGTCACTCATGGGTCCGACTACTCCTTGGCGGCCGCGTCGTTGACGGCGGCGACGATGCCCTCAGGCGTGTCCTGGCCGGAGAGCATGTTGACGACACCCTGGTTGAGGGCGTTGCCGACGTTCTGGCCGAACAGCGTGTCGAGCCAGACCTGGACGTACGCCGCGTCGTTGTACGCCGCGAGCACGTCGAGCAGGGCCGGGTCCGTCACGACGCCCTGGGCCTCCTGGCTGGCGGGCAGGGTCACGAACGCCTCGGCGTACGCCTCCTGGCGCTCCTGCGACATGAAGAAGTTGAGGAATGCCGCGCACTCCTCAGCGGGAGAGTCGGCGTGGCAGGAGTAGCCGTCGACGCCACCCATCATGGCGGTCGGGTCGCCCGCGCCGCCGTCGATGGCCGGGAAGGGGAACCAGCCGAGGTCGGCCTTCGGCTTCTGGTCCGGCGTGAGGTCGGCGATGACGCCCGGGTTCCAGGCGCCCATGAGCTCCATGGCGGCCAGGTCGTTGGCGATCAGGCCGGCCGACGAGGACGCGCTGCCCTGGGCCTCGGTGCTGAGGTAGCCCTCCTGGAACGGCTGCGTCTCGTTGAAGGCCTCGAGCTCCTCGGCCGCCTCCAGCCAGCACGGGTCGTCGAACGACATCGTGTCGGCGGCCTCCTGCATGACCTCCTGCGAGCAGCTGCGCAGCGCGTAGAAGTAGTACCAGTGGGCCGCCGGCCACGCCGCCTTGCCGCCGAGCGCGACGGGCGCGATGTCGATCGCCTTGAGCTTGGCGACGGCGTCGTCGAGCTCGGCCATCGTCGTGGGCGTGCCCTCGATGCCGGCCTGCTCGAACATCGTCTTGTTGTAGTAGATGCCGCCCGGGAGCACCGAGGTCGGCATGCCGTAGACCTTGCCGTCGATGGTGAACGCGTTGAGCGTCCCGCTGACGGCCGACTCCACGTCGTCGGCGATCAGGTCGGTGAGGTCGAGCGCCTGCCCGGCCTCGACCATGTCGGCGAGCTTGCCGCCGCCGCGCGCCATGAAGATGTCGGGCGCGTCGCCCGAGTTGAGGGCGGTCTGCAGCTTGCCGTCCATGTCCTCGTTCTGGATGGACTGGATCTCGATCTTGACGCCCGGGTTCTCCTCCTCGAAGAGCGCGGCCGTCTCGTCCCAGTACTCCTTGCCGGGGCCCGTGGTCGAGTTGTGCCAGAAGGTCAGCGTCACGTCGCCGTCCTCGCCACCGCCGCCACCGCCACCCCCGGTGTCGCCGCCGCCACAGGCGGCGAGGAGGGCGGTCGCCATCAGCAGCGCTGTCGGCGCCAGGAACTTCCGTGTGTTCATCAGTGGTCCTCTTCGTTGAGTAGCGGTGTGGTACAGCGTGTCCCCGGCGAGCGCCGTGGTGGGACACGCGGGGTGTCAGCGGGGTCGGACCGCACAGGGGGTGTCCGGGGTCTGGGCATCTGTGCCTGTTCCGCGCGGCCGCACGGCCGCCGTTCCGGTAGGGCTCGTCTTCGTCCGCACCGGATGCTCCTCTCACCGTCGACAGGGCTTGCGCGCCGAGCATCGCAAGTCCAAACCCGTCGTGTCAAACGATTTCGATACCGTTATCGAAACGCTATGCTCGGCGCCATGCAGCAACGCAGCCGCGTGACGATCAACGACGTCGCCCGGACGGCCGGGGTCTCCGTCGCGACGGTCTCCAAGGTCCTCAACGGGCGGTACGGCGTCGCGGTCGATACCTCGGCCCGGGTCAAGAAGGTCGTCGACGAGCTCGGGTACGAGTCCAGCCTCGTCGCGCGCAGCCTGCGCAGTCAGCGCACCAACGTCATCGGCATCCTCGTCGCCGAGTTCGAGCCGTTCAGCACGGAGCTGCTCAAGGGCACGAGCCAGGCCATCGCCGACACGGGCTACGAGCTCCTCGCCTACTCCGGCGGGGGGCGCGCGGGCGGCGACGTCGGCTGGGAGCGCCGCTACCTCTCGCGCCTCAGCGGGACCCTCATCGACGGCGCGGTCCTGGTGACGCCGACCGTGGTGGACGCGAGCAACGGGGTGCCGGTCGTGGCCGTCGACCCCCACACCGGCCCGTCCGGCATGCCGACGGTCGACTCTGACAGCCTTCGCGGGGCCGTCCTGGCCACCCAGCACCTCCTGGCCCTGGGACACCGGCGGATCGGCTTCCTCGGAGGGCGTCCCGACCTGGAGTCGGCCCGCCTGCGCGAGGAGGGGTACCGCACCGCGCTGCTCGAGGCGGGCATCGCCCCCGACCCGATGCTCATGCGCGTCGGTGGCTACCGCCCCGAGACGGCCGACCAGCCGGCGCACGAGCTGCTGACCCTGGCGGCGCGCCCGACGGCGATCTTCGCGGCGAACGACCTCTCCGCCATCCGCACGATGGAGGTCGCGCGCGGCCTCGGCCTGCGCGTGCCCGACGACCTCTCGGTCATCGGCTTCGACAACGTTCCGGAGTCGGCGATGACCGTCCCCGGGCTCACCACGATCAACCAGCCGATCCGGCGCATGGGGTCCGAGGCCATCCGGCTGCTGGTGGGTCTGATCGCCGGCGTCGCGGGCACCTCGACGCACCTCACGCTCCCGACGGAGCTCGTCGAGCGGGGCTCCTGCCGCGCGCTCTGACGACACTCGGCCAGCGCCTGACACCACAGCACCTCCCTCAGTCGCGCGCGGCCACCTCGGCCGTCGACTCCTGGCCCTCGCGGATGTGCCGCGTGACCCACGGGGCGATCGCCAGCAGGGCCAGGCCCGCCACGACGGCCACGGCGCCCGTGCCGCCGAAGAACGTCGCCTCGTCCATGCCCTCGGTGGCCGTGATGAGCTGGGCAGTGATGGCGTTGCCGGCCGCCGGCGCCAGGAACCACAGCGCCATGGCCTGGCTGCGGAACGCCCGCGGAGCCAGCAGCGTCGTGGCGGCGAGGCCGACCGGCGATAGGAAGAGCTCGCCGACGGTCTGGATCACGTAGACGACCAGCAGGACCCACGCGGGCGACGTGCCGTCGCCCGCCGCCGCGGCGGCGGCGGACAGCACCAGGAAGCTCACGCCGGCGAGCGAGAGGCCGATCGCGAACTTCACCGCCGTCGGCGGACGGTCGTCGAGCTTGACCCACATCCACGCGAAGACGGGCGCGAGGACCACGATCGCGGCGGGGTTGATCGACTGGAACAGCTCGGGCGAGATCGTCATGCCGAACACCTCGAGCTCCGTGCGGTCGGCCGCGTAGGCGGCCATGGTGCTCGCGGCCTGCTCGAAGATCATCCAGAACAGCATCGCCGCCACGAACAGCGGCACGTACGCGGCCAGGCGCGAACGCTCGGGCGCCGTCACCTTGGGCGAGCGGAACATGACGACGAAGTAGGCGACGGGCGCCGCGAAGGCGAGGAGCGACATCGCGTCGATGAAGGTCGTGACGTCGGTCTTGCCCGACCACAGCCGTGCGATGACGACGACCAGCAGCACGCCGACGGTGATGAACGCCGCCGTGCGCACCACGCCCGCGCGGTCCTCGGGGCGGATGGGGTTCGGGACGGCCTCGCCGGCGCCGCGGAGCTCCTTGCGCCCGAGGACGAAGAACACGAGGGCGATCGTCATGCCGACCGCCGCCACGGCGAAACCGGCGTGGAACCCGCCCCAGGCGCGCGCCGCGCCGACGAGGATCGGCGCGGCCAGCGAGCCGATGTTGATGCCCATGTAGAAGATCGAGAACGCCGAGTCGCGCCGCGGGTCCTCCCGCGAGTAGAGCTCGCCGACCATGCTGGAGACGTTGGGCTTGAGCAGGCCGGTGCCGATGGCGACCAGGGCGATGCCGATGTAGGACAGCGCCGGCACGGGGACGGCGAGCGCCACGTGGCCGGCCGCGATGATGACGCCGCCGTAGAGGGTCGAGCGCCGCGAGCCCAGCACCCGGTCCGCCAGCCAGCCACCCACCACGGACAGCAGGTAGACCGACGTGCCGTAGATGGCGACGAGCGCGGCCCCCGTGCCGGACGCGATGCCCAGGCCGCCGTCGGCCACGGCGTCCGTCAGGTAGTAGAGCAGGATCGCGCGCATGCCGTAGTAGCTGAACCGCTCCCACAGCTCCGTCGTGAAGAGCGTCATCAGCCCCCGCGGGTGACCGAAGAAGGTCCGTTCGCGCGGGGAGGGTGTCGCGGCGCCGGCGGTGTTCTGCTCACGCATGTGCTCCATCGTCCACCCGCGACGCCCCGAGCGTGCAACCGAGAAGGTTCGGCGTGACCGGCCTCACCCTGTGAGGCTGGTCACGGGGCCGTGGGGGTGCGATCGTGCTCGGTGCCCGCGGGCACGCCGACGGGCCGGCTCGAGGGACACGGGAGCGGCGATGACCGATACGCCGGCCCTGCTGCTGCGGCGGTTGCGCGCGGCGGGCGTCGGCGACGTCGTCGCGATCGAGCCGGCCCCGGGCGGGCTCGCCGCCGTCGCCGGGATCGCCCGCCGGGGCGACGGGACGTCGGTCTTCGTCAAGGCGTTCACCGAGCCGCCGCCGTCGGACGACGTGTTCGCGACCGAGGCGGCGGGCCTGGACGCGCTGCGCGCGCTGGGCGGCGTCGCGGTGCCCGAGGTGCTCGTCGTCAGCCGCGACCTGCTCGTGCTGTCCGTGCTGCGGCCGCGACCCCGCTCGGCGGCCTTCTGGGAGGACCTTGCACACGTCGTCGCGCAGCTCCACACGACCACCCACCCGCGGTTCGGCTGGCACCGCGACGGGTGGCTGGGACGGCGGCGGCAGGTCAACACGTGGGAGGACGACGGGTTCACCTTCTTCGCGCGGCACCGGCTGCTGCGGTGGCTCGACGAACCCCGGGTCCGGGCCGCCCTGGACGAGGCCGACAGGTCCGCGTTGGAGCGGCTGTGCGCCCGGCTGCCCGAGCTGCTCCCGGACCGTCCGGCCTGCCTCACGCACGGCGACCTGTGGACGCAGAACGTGCTCGCCACGCCCGGCGGCGCGCCGGCGCTCATCGACCCCGCCGTCTCCTACACCTGGGCGGAGGTCGACCTCGCCCACCTGTGGACCACGGCGCCGCCGCCCGAGGCCGAGGCGTTCTTCGGCCGCTACGCGGAGCTGACGTCGCTCGACCCGGGCTGGCGGGCACGCATGCCGATCCTGCAGCTGCGCCAGCACCTGGCCGTGGTCGCGCAGCTCGACCCCGACTGGGGGGCCGCCGACCAGGTCCGCGCGACCCTGGCCCCCTTCCGCCGCCGGTGACCCGCCGGCCCACCCCGGCCAGCCCCTCGCCCACCCGCCGAGTTCGCCCGTTCCACGCCAGCACGTCCGCTGGGCAGGACGTGGTGGCGTGGAACGGACGTGCTCGGGGGCGACGGGACGGGAGCCGGGGGCTCAGGTGCGGGCGACGACGTTCTCCGGCTCGTCGCCAGCGGTGAGCCGGACGAGCTGGCGGCGCAGGAGGCGGACGAGTCGCGGGGTGGTGGCGTCCGTGTGGCCGCCGAGGTGCGGCGTGACGATCGCGCCCGGCGCGGACCACAGCGGGTGGCCGGCCGGCAGCGGCTCCGGGTCCGTGACGTCGAGCGCCGCGCGCAGGCGCCCGCGCTGGAGCTCGGCGACCAGCGCGTCGGTGTCCACCACCTTGCCGCGACCCACGTTGACCAGCAGCGCACCGTCGGGCATGCGCGCGAGGAACTCGGCGTCGACCAGGCCCTCGGTCTCCGGCGTCAGCGGCGTGACCAGCACGACGATGTCGACGTCCGGCAGCAGGTCGTGGACGTCGGCGATCGCGTGCACCTGGACCCCGTCGTCGACGCGGGCCGAGCGGGCGACCATGACGACGTCGGTCTCGAAGGCCTCGAGGCGCCGGCGCACCGCGGAGCCGATGGCCCCGGCACCGACGACCATGACGCGGCGGTCGGCGAGCGACGAGCGGCGCCGCGGCGCCCACTCCTCGCGGCCCATGGCGCGCACCGCGTCGTCGATCCCGCGCTGCGAGGCGAGCACCAGCCCCAGGGCGAGCTCGGCGGTCCCGTCGTCGTGGATGCCGCGGCCGTTGCACAGCAGCACGCCCGGCGGCATCTGCGGCAGCGCGTGCTCGTAGCCGGCGCTCGCGAGCTGGACCACGCGGACCTTCGGCAGCGCCCGCACGCGCGCGAAGCCCTCGTCGTCGATCGAGCTGTTGGGCAGCACGACGAGGTCGACCTCACCCGCCTCGGGCAGGTCCGCCCGCAGGTCCCACGCGAGCACCCGGACGCCGTCGGGCAGGTCACCGCCCGTGAGGCGGTCGCGGACGTCGGTGCTGGGGACGGTGACGGTCAGCATGGGGCGGAGGGCTCCTTCGATCGGCGGGGACGGCCGCGCCGCGGCGCGGGCCTGCCCCATCCTCCCTGGTCCCGGACGCCCCCGCGTCACGGGCGACCCGTCAGCGGTCGTCCCCGCGCAGCGCCCGCCGCTCGGCCTCGGCGGCGAGCCGCGCGCGCTCGTCGGCCGCGAGCACCGCCGCCTGCGCGTCCCGCCAGGCGCGGTGCTCCTCGTCGAGGATCCCCATGACGATCGCGTCGCACCAGCGGTCGCCGTCCCGGTGCGCATCGCGCAGCCGGCCCTCGACGACGAAGCCGAGGGACTCGTACAGCATCCGGGCGCGCGGGTTGATGCTCAGGACCTCGAGCGAGACGCGGTGCAGGCCGAGCCCCTCCGGCGCCTCGGCGAAGGCGTGGCGCAGGACGAGCTCGATCGCCTCGCCGCCGAAGCCGCGCCCCCGCTGACCCGGCCGCATGGACAGCCGCAGGTTGGCGTTCGCGGAGTGGGCGTCGACGTCGGTCAGGACGATCTCGCCGAGGAACTCGTCGGAGCCGTGCGTGACGGCCCAGTCGAGCCGGCCCTCGCGGTCGGCGACCGTCGCGCACCACTCCTCCACCTGCGCACGCGTGAACGACGTCGTCGTCCCGGTCATCCGCAGGCCCTCGAGGTCCTCGAGCATCTCCCAGACGTGGTCGGCGTCCTGCGGCCCGATGGGCCGCAGGCGCACCAGCTCGCCGTCGATGACCGGGACCGTCGTCACGGCCTCAGCCCTGCCCGACGCGCTCGAGCACCAGCTCCCGGACGCGAGCGGCGTCCGCCTGCCCGCGCGTGGCCTTCATGACGGCCCCGATGATCGCCCCGACCGGGCCCAGGTTCCCGCCCCGGACCTTCTCGGCGATGTCCGGCTGGGCGGCGAGCGCCTCGTCGACGGCCGCGATCAGGGCGCCGTCGTCGGAGACGACCTCGAGCCCGCGCGCGACGACGACCTCCTCGGGCGAGCCCTCCCCCGCGAGCACGCCGGCGAGCACCTGGCGCGCGAGCTTGTCGTTGATCCGCCCGGAGTCGACCAGGCCCTGGAGCTGGCCGATCTGCTCGGGCGTGACGGGAAGGCTCGCGAGCTCGACGCCGTCGGTCTTGGCGGTGCGGGCGAGCTCGCCCATCCACCACTTGCGCGCGGCGGCGGGTGCCGCGCCCGCGGCGACGGTCGCCTCGATGAGCTCGACCGCGCCCGCGTTGACGACGTCGCGCATCTCGGCGTCGGCGTAGCCCCACTCGGCCTGGAGCCGACGACGCCGCACGGTGGGCGCCTCGGGCAGCGTCGCGCGGATCTGCTCGACCCACTCCCGGCTCGGGGCGACCGGGACCAGGTCCGGCTCGGGGAAGTAGCGGTAGTCCTCGGCGTCGGACTTGATGCGGCCCGACGTCGTCACGCCCGTGTCCTCGTGCCAGTGCCGGGTCTCCTGGACCACGGTGCCGCCGGCGTCGAGCACGCCGGCCTGGCGCGAGACCTCGTAGCGCACCGCGCGCTCCACCGACCGGAAGCTGTTGACGTTCTTGGTCTCGGTGCGGGTGCCCAGGGGGGACTCGGGCGTCGGCCGCAGCGAGACGTTGACGTCGGCGCGGACGTTGCCGCGCTCCATGCGCGCCTCGGAGACCTCGAGCCCGCGGAAGATGTCGCGCAGGGTCTGCACGTAGGCGCGCGCGACCTCGGGCGCCCGGGCACCGACGCCCGTGATGGGCCGCGTGACGATCTCCACGAGCGGGATCCCGGCCCGGTTGTAGTCGACGAGCGAGTACTCGGCGCCGTGGATGCGCCCGGTGGCTCCGCCGACGTGCGTGTTCTTGCCCGCGTCCTCCTCCATGTGCGCGCGCTCGATCTCGACGCGCACGACGGTGCCGTCCTCGAGCTCGACGTCCAGGTAGCCGTCGAACGCGATCGGCTCGTCGTACTGGGAGGTCTGGAAGTTCTTCGGCACGTCCGGGTAGAAGTAGTTCTTCCGCGCGAACCGGCACAGCTCGGCGATCTGGCAGTTGAGCGCCAGACCGATCTTGATCGCGGACTCGACAGCCTTGCCGTTGAGCGACGGCAGGGCGCCCGGGAGGCCGAGCGAGACCGGCGTGACCTGCGTGTTGGGCTCCGCGCCGAACACGGTCGGCGCGGCGTCGAACATCTTGGTCGCGGTGCCGAGCTCGACGTGGACCTCGATGCCGATGACCGGGTCGTACCGGTCCACGGCGTCGTCGTAGTCGACGAGGTCGGTGGTCTGGGCGCTCATCGGACGCTCCCCTCTGCCGGCACGTCGGCCGGGACGGTCGGCACGGAGGTGGGCACCTCGGGGGCCTGCGCGAGCAGCGGGCCGCCCCAGCGCGCCTCGAGGAGTGCCTCGAGCGCCGCGCCGACGCGGTACAGCCGGTCGTCGGCGCGCGCGGGGGCCAGGATCTGGAAGCCGGCCGGCAGGCCGTCGTCGGACAGCCCGCTGGGCAGCGACATGCCGGGCACCCCGGCGAGGTTCGCCGGGATGGTGGCGACGTCGTTGAGGTACATCGCGAGCGGGTCGTCGAGCTTCTCCCCCAGCCGGAACGCCGTCGTGGGCGCCGTCGGCGAGACCAGGACGTCGGCCTGCTCGAACGCGGCCGCGAAGTCGCGCTGGATGAGCGTGCGGACCTTCTGCGCGCTGCCGTAGTACGCGTCGTAGTACCCGGACGACAGGGCGTAGGTGCCGAGGATGATGCGGCGCTTGACCTCGTCGCCGAAGCCGGCCCCGCGGGTCGCCCCCATGACGCGCTCGGCGGTGACCGGACCCTCGGTGGGCTCGACGCGCAGGCCGAAGCGCATGCCGTCGAACTTCGCCAGGTTGCTCGACGCCTCGCTCGGCAGGATGAGGTAGTACGCCGCGAGCGCGTACCCGAAGTGCGGGCACGAGACCTCGACGACCTCGGCGCCGGCGCCGCGCAGCAGCTCGAGGGACTCCTCGAACCGGGCACGCACGCCGGGCTGGTAGCCCTCGCCGTCGAGCTCTCGCACGACGCCGACGCGCACGCCGGTCAGGTCGCCCGAGCGTCCCTGCAGCGCGGCGTCGACCAGCGAGGGCAGCGGCTCGGGCAGCGACGTCGAGTCGCGCGGGTCGTGCCCGCCGATGACCTCGTGCAGCAGCGCGGCGTCGAGCACCGAGCGCGTCACCGGGCCCGCCTGGTCGAGGCTCGAGGCGAGGGCGATGAGGCCGTAGCGCGAGACCCCGCCGTACGTCGGCTTGACGCCCACCGTGCCGGTGACGGCGGCGGGCTGGCGGATCGAGCCGCCGGTGTCCGTGCCGATGGCCAGCGGTGCCTCGTAGCCGGCGACGGCCGCGGCGCTGCCGCCGCCCGAGCCGCCGGGGATGCGGTCGAGGTCCCACGGGTTGTGGGTCGCGCCGTACGCGGAGTGCTCCGTCGAGGAGCCCATCGCGAACTCGTCCATGTTGGTCTTGCCGAGGATCGGCAGGCCGGCCGCGCGCAGGCGCTCGACGAGCGTCGCGTCGTAGGGCGGGACCCAGCCCTGCAGGATCCGCGAGCCCGCCGTCGTCGGCATGCCCTTGGTCACCATGACGTCCTTGACGGCGACCGGGACACCCGCGAGCGGGTGGAGCGTCTCGCCGGCGGCGCGGCGCGCGTCGACGTCCCGCGCGGTGGCGAGCGCCTCCTCGTGCGCGACGTGCAGGAAGGAGTGCAGCGCGCCGTCGACGGCGTCGATGCGGTCCAGGTGCGCCTGCGTGACCTGGACGCTGGTGACCGTCCCGGCGCGCAGGAGCTGGGCGAGCGCCGCGGCGCTCAGCCTCGTGAGGTCGCTCGTGGCGCCGACCTCGGCGCCCTCCAGCGCGGCCTCCTGCGTGGCGGCGGCGTCAGCCGCGGTCCCCGTGGCGCCCTCGGCACCGGCGGCGTGGCGTCCGGGCATCAGTCCTCCTCCAGGATCTGCGGGACGGCGAAGCGTCCCCCCTCGGCCGCGGGTGCCCCGGCGAGGGCGTCGGCCACGGGCAGCGGCTCCTCGGGCACGTCGTCGCGGAAGACGTTCGTCAGGGGAAGCGGGTGGCTCGTCGCGGGGACGTCCGGGGTGGCGATCTCGCTGACCCGGGCGACCGACTCGACGATGACGTCGAGCTCGCCCGCGAGGCGGGTCACCTCGGCGTCCGTCAGGTCGATCCGGGCGAGCGCCGCCAGGCGCGCGACCTCGTCGCGGTTGATGGTGGACATGGCGGCGAGTCTAGTGGGGAGCCCCGCAGCCCGGTCCGCAGGGTGGGGCTGGCCCTACCCTGGGTCCGCCGGCTCGCAGGATCGCGGCCCGCACCCGCGCTCGTGAGGATCGAGGGCATGACGAACCACGCCGAGCCGCTCCCCGTCCCGCCCGCCGCGGCCGCCCCGGCCGCCGCGCCGGCCCGGCCGCACGCCGAGGGCACGTCGGTCGTCCGTCAGGCGCTGCGCGACACCTGGTACCTGCTCGCCGGCCTGCCCGTCGCGCTCGTGGCCTTCACGGTCGCGGTGGTCGGGCTGTCGCTGGCCGCCGGGCTGCTCGTCACGGTCGTCGGGATCTTCGTGGCGGTCGGGACCCTCTACGCCACGACGGCGTTCGGACACCTCGAGCGCGTGCGCCTCGCGGCGCGCGGCACCGAGCTGGCACCGATCGTCTTCCAGCAGGCCTCGGGACGGGGCCTGCGTCGCGCCCTGGTGCCGCTGCGCGACCCGCGGCGCTGGGCGACGCTCCTGCACGCCCTCGGCGCGCTGCCCCTGGCGAGCGCGACGTGGTCGGTCGCGCTCACGTGGTGGGCCGGGGCGCTGGGCGGCCTCACCTACTGGTTCTGGGAGCGCTGGCTCCCCGACGCCGACTCGAGCACGACGCTGGCGGAGCTCCTCGAGCTGCCGGTCAGTGAGTCGGTGCTCAACCTCGTCCTCGGCCTCCTGCTCGCCCTCACGCTCCCGGCGGTGCTGCGCGCCTGCGCCGCGGTGCACGCCGGCTGGGCCCGGCTGCTCCTCACCGGGGCGTCGCGCGCCGCGCTCGAGGCCGAGGTGCAGGACCTCACCGACCGCCGCTCCTCGGCGGCGGCCGCCGAGGCCCACTCGCTGCGCCGCCTCGAGCGCGACCTGCACGACGGGCCGCAGCAGCGCCTCGTGCGCCTCGCGATGGACCTCTCGGTGGCGGAGCGCCGCCTCACCGAGGACCCCGACGCGGCACGCGCGCTGCTGGGGTCCGCGCGGGAGCAGGCGGCCGAGACGCTCGCCGAGATCCGGGCGCTCTCGCGCGGCATCGCGCCGCCCGTCCTCGCCGACCGCGGGCTCGCCGCCGCCGTCAGCGCGGTCGCGGCCCGGTCCACCGTCCACGTGACGGTCGACGTGGCACTGCCGGACGGGTCCCGCCCCTCGCCGTCGACCGAGAACGCCGCGTACTTCGTCGTCACCGAGGCCCTGGCCAACGTCGCCAAGCACGCCCGGGCGAGCCGGGCGGAGGTGCGGGTGCGGCTCGCCTCGTCCGACCGGGCGCCTGGCGACGACGACGGCGGCGCGACGCCCGACGCGGCCGCGCGCCGGGTCGTGGTCGAGGTGCACGACGACGGCGTCGGCGGCGCCGCGCTCGCGAAGGGGCACGGCCTCGCCGGGCTGGCCGACCGGGTCCAGGGGCTCGGCGGCACGCTGGCCGTCACGAGCCCGGACGGCGGCCCGACGGTCGTGACCGCGACCCTGCCGTGGGCCTGAGCGGGGACAGGTCGGCGCAGCACGGCACACTGGCCCGCATGCGCATCCTGCTCGCCGAGGACTCCGTGCTGCTGCGCGAGGGCCTTGTCCGGCTGCTCGAGGAGGCGGGGCACACGGTGGTCGCCGCCGTGGACCACGCCGACGCCGTCGTGCCGGGCGTGACGGAGCACCGGCCCGACGTCGCGGTGCTCGACGTGCGGATGCCACCGACCTTCACCGACGACGGGCTGCGCGCGGCGGTCGCGGCACGGGCGGCGGTCCCCGGGCTGGGCGTCCTCGTGCTCTCGCAGTACGTCGAGGAGTCCTACGCGCGGGACCTGCTCGCCGACGGCCGCGGCGGCGTCGGCTACCTGCTCAAGGACCGCGTGCAGGACCTCGACGCGCTCGAGGACGCCCTCGCGCGCGTCGCGGCGGGCGGCACCGTGCTGGACCCGGACGTCGTCGCGCAGCTGCTCGTCCAGTGCCGGCCCGCCGACCCGGTCGACACCCTGACCCCGCGCGAGCGCGAGGTGCTCGCGCTCATGGCCGAGGGCCGCTCGAACGGCGCGATCGCGCAACGGCTGGTGGTCAGCGGCGGCGCCGTCGAGAAGCACGTGGCCAACGTGCTCGCCAAGCTCGGCCTCGAGCCGGCGGCAGAGGACAACCGCCGCGTGCTCGCGGTCCTGGCCTGGATGCGCGGGGCGCGGGCCTGAGGACCGCCCGGCCCTGCGAGCGCCCGGTGGCCGATCCCTAGCCGGCGAGCGCGGCGGGAGGCGGCGCAGCCGGCATGCCCGCGGGCACGGCGGGCGTGCGGGCCGCGCCGTAGGTGAGCCGCCGCAGGAGCGCCTCGAACGGGCCCCGCACGCCGCGGGCCGCCATGAGCGTCGCCGCGGCGAGCGTGAGGAGCCACGCGGCCGCCGCGAGGCCGAAGGACGCGAGGGGGTGCAGGCCCTCGCCGAGCCCCAGGCCCCACGGCGAGAGCAGCGGCGCGAGCAGGAACGACTGGCCGAGGTAGCCCGTCAGCGACCGCTCCCCCAGCGCCGCGAGGGCGCCGGTGGCGCCGCGGTGGCCGCGCCCCTGCCGGCGGTGGGCCAGCAGGGCGAAGCCGCACACGTAGCCGATGCCCGCGTACATCCCGCCGAGCAGGGTCGCGTACGAGGCGGCGAACATCCCGCCGGGCCCCGGCTGCCACACCCCGAGCGCGATGAGGGCCACGGGCAGCGCGCTGACGACGTTGACCGCCATGCCGGACCGGAAGACGCGCCGCAGCCCCGGCAGGTGCTGGCCCGGCGCCGTGAGCCACCCCGCCCGCTGGAGCATGACGCCGACGACGACGAGCGGCACGAAGCCCAGCAGCACCAGCACCATCGCGATGCCGCCGACCTCCGCGACGAGCCCGGTGACCATGCTCTGCGCGTAGGTGCGCCCCATCAGCGGCGCGCCGGCCGCCGTGGCGTCGTCCGTCAGCAGCGTCGCGGCGGCGAGGAACGTGGTCATCCCGACGGCGACGTAGGCCAGGCTGCCCCACAGCCACCGCCGCAGCGCGCGGTCCGAGGCCTGCACGAGGGCGAGCGCGACGAACCCGGTGGCGCCGTAGGCGGCGATGATGTCCCCCGCGAACAGCAGCACGCCGTGCAGCACGCCGAGCACCACCAGCCACGTGCTGCGCCGGGCCAGGACGGCACGGACCGCGCCGGCCGTCGCGCCGCGGCTGCGCATGCGGGAGGCCATCATGGCGAGGCCGAAGCCGTAGAGGACGGCGAACATCGGGCGCGAGCGCTCGGCGACGAGCAGCTGCTCGACGAACATCGCGACACGGTCGGCGGCCGAGGCGTCCACGGGGTTCTGGTACGGGTCCAGTGCCGTGCCGTACCGGTAGAAGCCGACGTTCGCGAGCGCGATGAGCAGCAGCATCGCGCCGCGCGCGACGTCCGGGGCGAGCGACCGCTCGGGGCGGGTGATCGGCGCGGGCGGCTCCGCGGCCGCCAGGGGCGCCGGGGGTGGCGCAGCCACGGGCGGCGGCCATGCCACCGCGGGCGGCGGGGGTGCGAACGGCGGGCGCGGCGGCCCGGGCGCAAACGCCGGCGGCGGAGGCGGCGGCGGAGTGGGCGGCGGAGGCGGCGGCGCGGCACCCGGGGTCGCCATGGCGCGGGACGCTACCGGTCGGCGTCGGCGAGCGCGAGCACCACGAGGGCGAGGAGCGCCTCGCCGTACGCGTCGGCGGCGGTCGCGGCCGTGAACCGTGCCTCCTCGCCGGAGGCGGACCGGGTCGTGACCTGCCACGCGTCGTCCGCCCGGGCGAGCGAGACGAAGGTCGAACCGAGCAGGTCGCGCAGCTGGTCCTCGCGGGGCATCCAGAGCGCGTCCTCCTGGGCGACCGAGTCCAGGGCCCACTCCGTCGTGCCGTTGAACCCGAGGATGGTGCCGGTCGGGTACTCGCGCGCCTCGATGGTCATCTCGCTGAGGGTGAAGAGCTCGTCCTCGAGACCGTCCTGCGGGATGACGAAGCGGTCGCCGGCGGCGGGCCTCCACCGCAGTCCGGCGTCACGCAGGGCGGCGGCGAGATGCTGGGAGATCATGCGCCCAGTGTCTCCCGCGCGGGGCGCGACGGCAGGTCCACCGGGCGCTCGCGGTAGTGGTAACGGTCCGAGACCTCGAACCGGAGCCCCTCGTACAGCGCCCGGGCAGCCGCGTTGCCCTCCTCGACCTGGAGGAACGCCCACCCGGCGCCCAGCGTGCGGGCGTGGTCCAGGGCCGCGAGCGTCAGGAGCCGGCCGACCCCGGTCCGTCGCGCCGCGGGCGCGACGGCCAGGCAGGAGAGCCCGACCCAGCCGTCGGCGACGGCGGCACGGATCACGCCGAGGTCGCCGTCCTCGCGCCGGTCGGCGCGCAGGGTGAGGTACG
This sequence comes from Actinotalea sp. JY-7876, assembly GCF_014042015.1. Classification (NCBI taxonomy): domain Bacteria; kingdom Bacillati; phylum Actinomycetota; class Actinomycetes; order Micrococcales; family Cellulomonadaceae; genus Actinotalea; species Actinotalea sp. JY-7876. The sequence goes on from NZ_CP059493.1 coordinate 2,351,261, forward strand.
CGGCGGGCGCGCCGCGCAGGAGGCGCTCCGCGAGGGCCAGGTCGACCTCGCGCTGCGCGGCCTTGACGCCCAGCCACCCGTGCAGCCACGCGGCGGTGGGCCGGTCCGCGATCTCCAGCCCGGGCGGGAGATCGCCGGGGCCCGGAGGACTCGCCAGGTCACGGACCATGACCGACGTCGGCGCCGCGACCGCGTAGCCGCGCCGCGCCAGCCGGGCGTCGAGGTCGTCCGGGGCCGAGTCGCGGCAGACCCGCACCACGGCCGGCAGCCCGCGCGCCGCGCACAGGTCCTCGGTCCGGTCGAGGGCCGCCTCGACGTCGCCCGGCGCGCGGAGGGCGGCCACGCTGTTGCCGCGTCGCGTGAATCCCTCCGAGAACCCCACGCGCCACCCGTCGACGTCGACCGCCTCGACCGGCGGCCACGTCGCGACCTCGGTGGCCAGACCGGGACGGCGGGCAGCGGCCGTGGCCGTGGCCGTGGGTGCGGGCGTCGTCACGGGACCTCCTGAGACAGGGGGGCGGTGTAGACGAGGAACGTGTAGCCCGCGGCGTCGCCCCAGTCCCGCTCGGGGGCACGGTGCAGCCCGAGGCGCTCGTACAGCCGGCGCGCGGAGGCCATGGTCGTCAACGTCGTGAGCGCGAGGGTCCACGCACCGGCGGCACGCGCCAGCCCCATCGCCGTCCGCACGAGGAGCTCGCCGACGCCGCACCGGCGCGCGCCCGGGGCGACGGCCAGCATGCGCAGCTCGGCCTCGTGCTCCCCGGCGACCTCGGCGTAGCGCGACGGTGGCCGGACGACCGTCACCGTGCCGAGGAGGCCCCCGTCCTCGCCGACCGCGACGAGCACGGTGCCGTGCTCGGCCCGGTCCACCGCGTCACGCAGCTCCTCGACGTACCAGTGGTCGTCCGGGACGAGGCCGTCCGCGAGGTACGCGGCCACCGTGAGCTCGCCCACGGCCGCGAGCTCGTCCGGACGGGCCGGACGCACCACGACCCCGCTCACCCTGCCGCGCCGTCCCGCTCCGCCGCCGCGCCGCCGCCGTCGTCGTGAGCGGCGTCGTGCACGCCCTCGTCCGGCGCCCCGCCGTCCGGCGCCACGGCCGCGGGGCCGGCGGCGAGGAGCGCGACGAAGCCGTCCTCGTCCAGGATCGGCAGGCCCAGCTCGCGGGCCTTCGCCTCCTTGGTGCCGGCGTTCTCCCCGACGACCACGAAGTCCGTCTTCTTCGACACGCTGCCCGAGGCCTTGCCGCCGCGCGCGAGGATCGCCTCCTTGGCGCCGTCGCGCGAGAAGCCCTCGAGCGACCCCGTGACCACCACGGTGAGCCCCTCGAGCGTGCGCTCGAGCGACGTGTCCCGCTCGTCCTCCATGCGCACGCCCGCGCGCCGCCACGCCTCGACGACGTCGCGGTGCCAGTCCTCCGCGAACCAGTCGACGATCGACTCGGCGATGACCGGGCCCAGCCCTTCGACCTGCGAGAGCCGTGCGACGACCTCGCCCCGCTCGCCCGCGAGGGCCTCCTGGAGCGCGGTCATCGACCCGAAGTGCTGGGCGAGCGCCCGCGCCGCCGTCGGGCCGACGTTGCGGATGCTCAGCGAGACGAGCACCCGCCACAACGGCTTGGTCTTGGCCGCCTCGAGCTCGTCGAGCAAGGTCACCGCGGCCGCTGACGGCAGCCACGCGGGCAGGGCCCGACCCTCCGCCTCCGCGGCGCGCTCCTCGGCCTTGGTCCACGTGGCCCGGCGGCGGAACGGCGTCCGCCGGCGGACGACCCCGTCCTCGTCGGCGCGCGGCTCCCCCGTCTCCGGGTCCCGCACGACGACCTCGATCTCCGCGAGCCTCGCCAGGCTCTCGGCCCGGACGCGCTCCCGCGTGCTCGCGTCCGCGTCGAGGGGGTAGCCCACCAGCGCGAACAGGTCCCCGTCGCTGACGACGGGCGGCGTCTCGGGCACCTCGGGCTGCGTCAGCGCGGTCGCCGTGACCTCGCCGAGCGCCTCGATGTCGAGGCCGCCGCGCGAGCCGATGTGCTCGATGCGGCCGCGCACCTGCGCGGGACAGGTCCGTGCGTTGGGGCAGCGCAGGTCGACCTCCCCCTCGCGCATCGCCCGCAGCGGCGTGCCGCACTCGGGGCACCGCGTCGGCATGACGAACTCGCGTCGCGGCCAGTCGTCGTCGTGCGCCCGCGGGGCCGGGCCGACGATCTCGGGGATGACGTCCCCCGCCTTGCGCAGCACCACGACGTCGCCGATCTTCACGCCCTTGGCGCGCACGACGTCCTGGTTGTGCAGCGTCGCCATCGCCACGGTGGACCCCGCGACGACGGCGGGCTCCATGACGCCGTAGGGCGTCACCCGCCCGGTGCGCCCGACGTTGACCCGGATGTCGAGCAGGCGGGTGTTGACCTCCTCGGGCGGGTACTTGTACGCGATCGCCCAGCGCGGGGCGCGGCTCGTGGCGCCCAGGCGCCGCTGCAGAGCGGTCTCGTCGACCTTGATCACGATGCCGTCGATCTCGTGCTCGACGTCGTGCCGGTGCTCGCCGTAGTAGTCGATCATCTCCACGACGCCCGCCAGGTCGTCGACCACGCGCGTGCGCGCGGACACCGGCAGGCCCCACGACGCGAGCAGCTCGTAGGTCTCGGACTGGCGTGCCGTCGCCTCCTGGCGCCCCGCCCACCGCAGCGCCCCGATGCCGTGGCAGAGCATGCGCAGCGGGCGCGACGCCGTGACGCGCGGATCCTTCTGCCGCAGCGAGCCGGCCGCGGAGTTCCGGGGGTTGGCGAACGGTGCCTTGCCCGCCGCGACCTGCGCCTCGTTGAGCGCGCGGAAGCCCTCGACCGGGAGGAAGACCTCGCCGCGCACCTCGATGAGCTCGGGGTGGTCGTCTCCCGCGAGCACGTGCGGCACGCCCTGGATCGTCTTGACGTTGAGCGTCACGTCCTCGCCCGTGCGGCCGTCGCCCCGGGTCAGCGCGCGCACGAGCCGCCCGTCCTCGTAGAGGAGCGCGATCGCGAGGCCGTCGATCTTGAGCTCGCACAGGTAGTGCAGGTTCTTCGCGGCGCCCTCGAGGTCGCGCGTGACGCGCTCGGCCCACGCGGCGACCTCGTCGGTGGAGAACGCGTTGTCGAGGCTGAGCATCCGCTCGACGTGGTCGACCGCCGTGAACTCGGTCGAGAACGTGCCACCGACGCGCTGCGTGGGCGAGTCGGGCACGCGCAGCTCGGGGTGCGCGTGCTCGAGCGCGTCGAGCCGACGCAGCAGCACGTCGTACTCCGCGTCGGAGACGGTCGGCGCGTCGCGCACGTAGTAGGCGAACTGGTGCGCGCGGATCTCCTCGGCGAGCTCCGTCCACCGGTGCCGTGCGGCGTCGTCGTCCAGGCCGGCGTCCCGCTCGTCCAGCACGGGCGGCGGTGCCGTGCTCTCGAGCACCTCGCTCCCGGGCACCACCGGCTCCGGTACGGCGGGAGGCTGGTCTGTCGTCTCGCTCACAGGCACATCATGGCGCGTCCCACCGACACGCGACCGGGCGTCCGGCGCGACGCAGGTCAGCCCGCGGCCAGCTCCGCGAGGCGCGCGGCGACCTGCTTCGCGATCCCGACGGCGGCCCGCGCGTCGCCCTCGCGCCGGGTCGGGGCGTCCCCGCCGGCGACCGTGCCCGACGTCTCCGCGTGCACGACCACGTCGGCCAACCCGCGGGCCGGCAGCCCGACGGCGGTCCACGGGCCCGCGACCTGCCGGGCGACCTCGCGCGTGTCGGTGCGCCGCCCGTGCTTCTCCTGGGGCAGCCCGAACCAGATCCTGCGGCCGTCCTCGACGGCGGACGCGACCTGCTCCCACTGCGGCCCGCGCAGCGAGGCGGCGGACACCCCGACCCCCTCCGCCCCGCTGCCGCGCAGCACGTCGAACGAGCGGGTCGCGAACCGGACGCCGCCGTGGGCGACGGCCCGCGCGCCCGCCCCGCCCAGGCCCTCGACGACCTGGCGCAGCGCCCTGGTCGCGTCCTCGGCCGGGACGGACCACAGCCGGGTGTGCCCCGAGAAGCTCGGCACGGTCCCGGCGAGCACGTCCGGGAGCTGCGGCTCGCGGAGCACCACGACGGGCTCGGCGCCCGGCACGGCGGTCCTCAGCCGCGCCACCAGGTCGACCAGGCCCTCGGTCATCGACGCGACGAGGTCGCGGACGGCACCGCCGTCGCTCAGCACGCGGTCGCCCCGCGCCAGGTACAGCGTCGCCGCCAGGGTCCACGGGCCGCGGACGCTCAGCACCAACGGGCCGCGGTGGCCGAGCGCGGCGATCGCGAGCTCGTCGAGCTCCTCGCGCAGCGCCGACCGGCAGCGCTCGAGGTCCCGACCGGGCCGGTCGGCGAGCTTCCACCCGTGCGGGCCGAGCTCGGCCGGCAGGTCCATGAGCAGGCCGACCGTGCGCGCGACGGAGTCCGCCCAGGGTCCGCGGTGCGGCAGCTGCGCGAGCGGCGGCATGCCGACGACGCCGTCGGGCGCGTCGGCGAGCTCGCCGACGAGCGTCGTCTGCGCCTCGTGCAGCCGCGTCCCGGGCCACGGGCCGAGCAGCGTGACGCCGGTCATGACCGCGCCTGCCGGGGCGTCGTCGCCCCGCGCCCCAGCGGGCTCACCGGGCGGTCGAGGCGACGGTCGCCTCGGCCAGCACGCGCGTGCCGTCGTAGAGCACCGCCGACTGGCCCGGGGCCAGGCCGCGCAGCCCGTCGACCAGCTCGACCTCGATGCCGTGCGCGGCCGGCCCCACCAGCGCGCGGGCCCGCGCGGCGGCGGGTGCGCCGTGGGCCCGCACCTGCACCTCGCAGTCGAACCAGCCGCCGTCGGTGCGGTCCTCGAACCACACCGGGTCCGTCCCGCGAAGGCGCGTCACCGTGAGCAGCTCCGCGGCGCCCACCACCACCGTGTTCGAGGCCGGCTGGACCTCCAGGACGTAGCGGGGTCGCCCGTCGGGCGCCGGCCGACCGAGCGCGAGCCCCTTGCGCTGCCCGACGGTGTAGGCGTAGGCGCCGTCGTGCCGGCCGAGGACCGTGCCGTCGACGTCGACGACGTCGCCCGGGCGCGAGCCGAGCCGCTCGCGCAGGAAGCCCTGGGTGTCGCCGTCGGCCACGAAGCAGATGTCGTAGGAGTCCGGCTTGGCGGAGACGCCGAGGCCCCGCGCCGCCGCCTCGGCCCGCACCTCGTCCTTCGAGGCGACGTCGCCGAGCGGGAACATCGCGCGTGCCAGGCGCTCGGGCCCCATGACCGCGAGCACGTAGGACTGGTCCTTGGCGGCGTCGCGCGCGCGGTGCAGCGCACGCCCGCCGTCGTCCGCGATCTCGACGCGCGCGTAGTGACCGGTGCACACGGCGTCGAAGCCGAGCGCGACCGCCTTGTCCAGCAGCGCCTCGAACTTGATGTGCTCGTTGCAGCGCACGCACGGGTTGGGCGTCCGCCCGGCCTCGTACTCGGCGACGAAGTCCGCCACGACCGTGCGCTCGAACGTCTCGGACAGGTCCCAGACGTAGTACGGGACGCCCAGCACGTCCGCCGCCCGCCGCGCGTCGCCGGCGTCCTCGATCGAGCAGCAGCCGCGCGAGCCCGTGCGGTACTCGTCGCGGTTGCGCGACAGCGCCATGTGGACCGCGACGACGTCGTGCCCGGCGTCGACCGCGCGGGCCGCGGCGACGGCGGAGTCGACACCACCGGAGAGGGCTGCCAGGACACGCATGCGGCCAGGGTACGTGCGCGCCCGGCCCCGAGGCGTCGGCGACGGCGGTGCGTGCCCGGGCGGATCAGCGCAGGTCGACCCGGTAGACGTTGGTCTCCCGCGCGACGAAGCCGACCCGGCGGTAGAGCCGGTTCGCGGCCTCCCGCGACGGGCGCGAGGTGAGATCCACGGTCCGGGCACCGAGCTCGGCCGCGCGCGCGACGGCCGCCCGGAGCAGCGCCTCGCCGACCCCGCGCCCGCGCGCGGAGCCGTCGACGACGACGTCCTCGACCCACGCGCGGCGCCCCGTGGGCAACGGGAACTCCACCAGCGTGAGCGACCCGACGACGTCTCCCCCGACCCGGGCCACGAGCATCGAGACGGCCGGGGAGTCGACGATCTCCGCCAGCGCCGCGGCCGTCACCGGCGCCGCGGACGACGACAGCTGCGGCAGCAGGCCCTCCCACGCCGCCACGAGCTCGGGCGTCACCGCCGTGACGACCTCGACGACGACGTCATCCGGACCGGACCGCTGGGTCACGCGCTGCTCCATCCGGCGAGCGTAGGGCTCGCTACGGTGGCGGGATGGCAACGGAGCAGCGGGTCGGCGAGCACGACGTGCGCACGAGCGACGGGCGCACCCTGCGCGCCTACGACGCACGACCGGACCGCGCGGACGCGCCGGTCGTGGTGTGGCACCACGGCTCCCCCCACTCCGGGCGGCTCCTGGCGCCGCTCCTGGAGCCCGCCGTCGAGCGCGGCATCCACCTGGTCACCTACGCGCGCCCGGCGTACGGCGGCTCGACCCCGCGGCCCGGCCGCGACGTCGCCTCGGCCGCCGACGACGTCGCCCACGTCGCCGACGCGCTCGGCCTGGGCCGCTTCGCCGTGCTGGGACACTCCGGCGGCGGCCCGCACGCGCTCGCGTGCGCCGCCCTCCTCGCCGACCGCGTGACCGCGGCCGCCTCGCTGTCGGGCCCGGCGCCCTGGGACGGCGACGAGGCGTGGTTCGCCGGCATGCGCTCCGACGCCGCGCTGCGGGCGGCGACGCAGGGCCGCGAGGCCCGGGCGCGGCTCGCCGAGGTCGAGGAGTTCGACGAGGAGACCTTCACCGCCGCGGACTGGGCCGCCCTCTCGGGGCCGTGGGCTGCCCTCGGCGAGGACGCGAGCGACCCGGCCGCGACCCCGGACGGCCTCGTGGACGACGACGTCGCGTTCGTCTCGCCGTGGGGCTTCGACCTTGCCGACGTCCGGGTGCCCACGCTCGTGCTCCACGGCGGACAGGACCGGATGGTGCCCCCCTCGCACGCGGCCCGCCTCGGCGCCCTGCTGCCGGGGGCCGAGGCGCGCCTGCTGCCCGAGGACGGCCACATCTCGGTGCTGCGCGAGTACGGCGCGGTGCTGGACCGCCTCACCGGGCGCTGAGTCCGCCGCCGCTCGCGCAGGTCCGTCTCGCCGCGCGCCCCGGCCGGCGACGTCACACGATGGACGGACCACGAGAGGAAGGCGAGACCATGACCGCTGCACCCGACGAGGACCTGCGCACCGTCCGCCACCTCCTCGAGGACGCGCACGTCGCGATGCTCACGTCCATCGCGCCCGACGGCACGCTCATGAGCCGCCCGATGGGCATGCAGGCGGTCGACTTCGACGGCGACCTGTGGTTCTTCGCCGAGCGCAGCTCGCGCCTCGTCGCCCACGTGACGGTCCACCCGCAGGTCAACGTCGCGGTGGCCGCCGGCTCGAGCTGGGTGTCGTTGACCGGCCGGGCGCGCGTGGTCGAGGACGACGCCAAGAAGCGCCAGCTCTGGAACGCGGTCGTCGAGGCGTGGCTGCCCCAGGGCCCGGACGACCCGGAGGCCGTGCTGCTGCACGTCGCGGCCGACTCCGCGGAGTACTGGGACTCGCCGGGGCGCGTCGCCACGCTGATCAGCTTCGTCAAGGCGAAGGTGACCGGCGAGCGCTACGACGGCGGGGAGAACGAGCGCGTCGAGCTGTGAGGCGTCAGCTCGCCTGGTCGTAGCTCTCGACGACCGACACGCTGAGCGGGAACTCGACGGGGGCGGCGCCGAACAGCAGACGCCCGGCCTCCGCGGCCGCGGCGCGGACGGCGTCGGCCACGGCGTCCGCGGCGGGCTCGGGGGCGTGCACCATCACCTCGTCGTGCAGGAAGAAGACGAGGTGCGGCCTGCCCTCGACGTCGCGCAGGCGGCGGCGCAGCGACGCCATCCAGCACAGGGCCCACTCGGCCGCGGTGCCCTGGACCACGAAGTTGCGCGTGAAGCGGCCCCAGTCCCGGGCCCGGCGCCGCACGGCGCGAACCTCCTCGGCGTCGGCCCCCTCCCCGCTCGCGGCGTGCAGCGCGTCGAGGAAGGCCGGCGACGGCGCCGGCGACGTGCGCCCGAGCCAGGTCGAGACGACCTCGCCGTGCTCACCGGCCCGCGCGGCGCGCTCCACCAGGCCGAGCGCCCGGGGGTAGGCCCGCGTGAGCCGCGGGACGAGCGCGCCGCTCGCCCCGCTCGTGGCGCCGTAGAGAGCGCCGAGCATCGCGTACTTCGCCTGCTCGCGGGTCTGGACGACCCCCGCCGCGACCAGCCCCTGGTAGAGGTCCGCCGCCCGGCCTGCGGCGGCCATCGCGTCGTCCCCCGACATGGCCGCCAGGACCCGCGGCTCGAGCTGCGCGGCATCGGCGACGACGAGACGCCACCCGGGGTCCGCGCGCACCGCGGCCCGGATGTCCGCGGGCAGCTGGAGCGCGCCTCCCCCGCTCGTCGCCCAGCGCCCCGTGACGACGCCGCCCGGCACGTAGTCGGGCCGGAACCGACCGTCCTGCACCCACGTCTGCATCCAGGTCCACCCGTTGGCGCTGAGCAGGCGCGAGAGCCGCTTGTGCTCGAGCAGCGGCTCGACGACGGGGTGGTCGAGCCCGCGGATCTCCCCCTTGCGGGTCGACGTGACGTCGAGGCCGGCCGCCCGCAGGGCGGCGAGCAGCTCCGGTTGGGAGTCGACGTTGAGACCGGGCCGGTCGAGCGCGGCGCGCACCTGGTCGGCCACCGCCTCCAGACGGCGCGGTCGCCCGCCCGCGCGGGGTCGCTCCCCGAGCGCCGCGGTCAGCGTGCGGTCGTGCACCCGGACGTCCCACGGCATGCCGTCGTGGCGCATCTCCGCGGCGATGAGGGCACCGGTGGACTCGGCCGCCAGGAGCAGCCGGAGGCGACCGGGCTCCCGCGAGCCGGCCACGGCCTCGAGCTGGTCTCCGAGTGCCGCCACCGGGTCGGGCGTGCCGCCGCCGGCGTGCGCCGCGGCCCCGGACGCGGTGTGGTCGAAGGCGGCGTCGTCCCCGGACGCGGCGTCGTCCCCGAATGCGGCGTCGAAGAGGGTGGTCGCGCCGGCCGTCGCGGCGGGCACGTCCGGGCGCGCGGCGTCCCAGGGCCCCGCGGGCGCCTCCGCGAGCCGGGACCCGGCGCACAGGACGCTCCGGCGCAGGATCGCGTGGCACAGCCGCAGGTCGTGGCACCGCTCGACCCGGACACCCGCCTCGAGCAGCGGCGGGTACCGGCGCGCCGTGTCGTCCCAGACCCAGCGCGGCCTGGCGGACGGGTCCGACTCCCGCCGGGCGACGGCCGCCGGCAGGTCGCCCGGGGCGACGGGCGTGCGGTGCCGGGCCGAGCCGTCGTCGGCCGTCTCGACGAGCACGACGCCGCCGGGGTGGGCGGGGTCGTCGACGACCACGACGAAGGGCACACCCCATTGTCGGGGCGGGCACCGACACGTGGTGCCGCGGTCCGCCCTCAGCGCCAGGGGCGCTGGTCCGCCGCGAGCCGGTAGAGCACGTGCGGGCGCACGGGATGCCCCTCGGGCACGTCGGGGTGGTCGAAGTCGCCGACGGGGTCGCGCCACATCCCGATCCGGCGCATCACCGCCTGCGAGCGCTCGTTGCCCACGGCCGTGAAGGAGACGACGTCCGCCCATCCGAGCACGTCGAACGCGACGTCGAGCGCCGCCCTCGCCGCCTCCGTGGCGAAGCCCTGCCCCCAGTGCCCGACGGCCAGCCGCCAGCCGACCTCGCGCCGCGGCTCGAACGCCGCCTCGAAGGCCACCGGCCACAGCCCGGTGAAGCCGATGAACTCCCCCGTGTCGCGCCGCTCGAGCGCCCACAGGCCCCAGCCCTCGGCGTCCCAGTGCGCCGCGACCCGCGCGACCAGGCGCTCGGTGTCCTCGTGCGTCCCGTGGCGCGCGAAGTGCTCCATGACCACCGGGTCGTCGTTCATCGCGGCGAAGGGGTCGAGGTCAGCGGGCTCGAACCCGCGCAGCACGAGCCGGTCCGTCACGACGCGGCGGGGGGCGGTTCGCTCGGTGCTCATCCGCCCGACCCTAGGGCGCGAGCGCCCCGGCCGATAGACCGCGGACCCCCGCTCCCGCCACGCGGGCGCCCACGTCCGCGACGACGAGGGCCGCGACCCGCGGGCGGGCCGGGCGGGCGCGCACCAGCGCGGCGCGAACCCCGCGTCAGCGTGCCGCGGCGAGGCCCGCGGCGCGGGCTCGGGCGACGACGTCGGGCAGCGCGGTGACGAGCGCGTCGACGTCGTCGGCGGTGGAGGTGCGGCCCAGCGAGAAGCGCAGGGCCCCGCGCGCGTCGTCCGGCGCGACGCCGCAGGCCAGCACCACGTGGGACGGCTGCGGGACGCCCGCGCGGCACGCCGACCCGGTCGAGCACTGGATGCCCGCGGAGTCGAGCAGGTACAGCAGCGAGTCGCCCTCGCACCCCGGGAAGGTGACGTGGGCGTTCGCCGGCAGGCGCGCCGGACCGCCGTCGGGGGTCGCCGCGGCCGGGTCGGCGCCGCGCAGGACGGCGTCGGGCACCGCGCCGACCACCCCGGCGACCAGGGTGTCCCGCAGCGCGGCGAGGCGGCGCGCCTCCGCCGGCTGGTCCGCGACCGCCTCCTCGACCGCCACCGCGAACGCCCGGATCGCGGCGACGTCGAGGGTCCCGGACCGCACGCCGCGCTCCTGGCCGCCGCCGTGCAGCACCGGCACGAGGCCCAGCTCGCGCCGGGCCAGGAGCGCCCCGACGCCCACGGGCCCGCCGAGCTTGTGGCCGGACACGGTGACCGCGTCGAGCCCGCTCGCGCCGAAGTCCACCGCGAGCTGCCCGACCGCCTGCACGGCGTCGGCGTGGACCGGGACGCCGTGGGCGTGCGCGGCCGCGACGACCGCACGCACGGGCTGCACGGTGCCGATCTCGTTGTTGGCCCACATCACGCTCACGAGCGCCACCTCGTCCGGGTGGGCGGCGAGCTCGGCGCGCAGCGCGTCGACGTCCACGAGGCCGCGGTCGTCGACGGGCAGGACGACGACCTCGGCACCCGCCTGCTCGGCGAGCCAGTGCGCCGGGTCGAGGACCGCGTGGTGCTCGACGGCCGAGACGAGGACCCGCCGGCGGCGGGGGTCCTGCGCCCGGCGCGCCCACAGGACGCCCTTGAGCGCCAGGTTGTCGGCCTCGGTGCCGCCCGCGGTGAGCACGACCTCGCTGGGCCGCGCGCCGAGGCGTGCGGCGATTGCCTCGCGGGACTCCTCGACGACGCGACGCGCGGCGCGGCCCGCGTCGTGCAGGGACGACGCGTTCCCGGTGCGGCCGAGCTGGTCGACCATCGCCTCGATCGCGCGGGGGTGCATCGGCGTGGTCGCCGCGTGGTCGAGGTACGTCACCCGGTGAGTCTAGGAGCGCTCGCGTGCGCGGCCTGCCCACACCCGTCACCGCGCGGACACACCCGACTGGCAGAATGCCGCCGTGACCCCAGCGACCGCGCCCCCGGCCTTCAGCGGGTCCCGCCTCGGTTGGGCGGACCTCCCGCGCGAGGTCCGCGCGCGGATCGCCGAGCTCGCGGGCGCGCAGGTCATGTCGGAGACGAGCGCGACCAGCGGCTTCAGCCCGGGCTACGCCGCGACCCTCGAGCTGGCCGACGGCACCGAGGTCTTCGTCAAGGCGGTCAGCCCCGACCAGAACCCCGACTCCCCGCAGCTCGCCCGCCACGAGCGGCTGGCCGCGGGGCTGCTGCCCCCCGGCGTCCCGGCGCCGCGGCTCCTGTGGTCGCACGACGACGGCTGGTGGGTGCTGCTGGGCTTCGAGGTCGTGGCGGGCTCGTCCCCCGTGCTGCCCTGGCGGCCCACGGACCTGTCGCGCGTGCTCGCGGCGGTCACGGAGCTGGCGGACGCCGGCACGCCCGGCCCCGCGGGCCTGCCGCCGCTCGGCGAGGCGGTCGCCGGCGTCATGGCGGGCTTCGCGCGGCTCGAGGCTGACGGCGCCGCGGTGGACCGCGCCGTGGAGCAGCTCGGCCCCCAGGGCGCGTGGCTGCGCTCCCACCTGGACCGGCTCGTCGAGTGGTCGAGCGCCGCCGTCCCCGCCGTGGCCGGCGACACCCTCGTCCACGGCGACCTGCGCGGCGACAACGTCATGCTCGCGCCCGACCGGGTCTGGATCATCGACTGGCCGCACGCCGCCACCGACGGCGCGCGCTGGTTCGACCTCCTCGCGATGCTGCCGAGCGTCGCGATGCAGGGCGGGGGCGACCCCGCCGAGATCTTCGCCGCCCACCCGACCGCCGCGGGCGCCGACCCCGACGCGGTGCGGGCGGCGCTGGCGGGGATCACCGGCTACTTCCTGCACGGCTCCCTGCAGCCGGCACCGCGCGGCATCGCCAACCTGCGCGCGTTCCAGCGCGCGCAGGGCGTCGCCGCGCTCGGCTGGCTCCGCGGGCTCTAGCCGTCAGGCCGTCACCCGGCGCACGTCCTGCGCCGGGGTCAGGCCTCGCCGCGGATCCGGCGGATCTCCGCCGCGGCCTGCGGCAGGACCGTGAACAGGTCCCCGACGACGCCGAAGTCGGCGATCTCGAAGATCGGCGACTCGGGGTCCGAGTTGACGGCGACGATCGTTCCCGAGGCCTGCATGCCACCGCGGTGGTGGACCGCACCGGACACACCGGCGCCGATGTAGAGCCGCGGGGTGATGGTCACGCCGGTCTGGCCGATCTGCGCCTCGTGGCCGATCCAGCCCTCGTCGGTCGCGACGCGGGTCGCCCCGACCGCGCCGCCGAGCACGTCGGCGAGCTCCTCGACCGCCGAGAAGTCGCCCTCGGTCCCGCGCCCGCCGACGACGACGACCTGGGCCTCGCCGAGGTCGGGGCGGTCCGACGCGGGCCGCGGCGTGCGCTCGACGAGCCGCGCCACGGGACCCGCCGCCGGGACGACGTCGTGCGTGAGGACCTCGGGCTGCGTCGGGGCGCCGTCCGGCGCGACGGCGGCCACGGCGTTGGGCTTGAGCGCGACCACGGCCCGCGGGGTCGTGGTGCAGGCCCGCAGCGTCCACGTGGCGGCGAACGCCTGCTGGACCGCGACCACCCGGCCGTCCGGACCGGCCTCGAGCGCGGCCGCGTCGACCATGAGGCCCGCCCCGGTCGCGAGCGCGAGCCGGGCGGCGGTCTCCTTGTTCTCGAAGGTCGAGGCCAGCAGCACCGTCGAGGCGCCGGGACCCGCCACGGCCTCGACCACGGCGGCCAGCGCCTCCCCGCGCTCGGGCGGCAGCAGGTCGGCGGCCGCGGGCACCGCGTGGACGCGCGCGACGCCCCAGGCGCCGAGCCGGTCGACGGCGGCCTCGGGCGCGGCGCCGAACCAGACGGCCTCGACGGGACCGAGGGTCCGGGCGACGGTCAGCAGCTCGTAGGCGGACGAGCGCGGGGCGTCGTCGTGGTGGTCCACGACGACGAGCACGGGCGCGGCGCCCGGGGCGGCGGTGGTCATCGGTCCTCCGGCAGGTGGGGTGGGCGCGTCAGACGAGGCGGTTCTCGGCGAGGAAGGCCGCCAGCCGCAGGCCGGCGTCCCCCTCGTCCGTGACCAGCACCCGGTTCTCGCGCGGCGGTCGTGGGGTGGCCTCGAGGACCCGCGTGCGGGCGCCGGCGTCGCCGACCTCGGCGGGGTCCAGGCCCAGGTCGGCGAGCGTCCAGGCGGTGACGGCCTTCTTGCGCGCCGCCATGATCGCCTTGAAGTTCGGGTAGCGGGGCTGGTTCGCCTGGTCCGTCACGCTGACCAGCGCGGGCAGGGGGGCCTCGACGACCTCGCTCGCGTGGTCGAGCTCGCGCCGTACGCGCACCGTCGCCGCGGCGGGGTCCAGCGTGACCTCGGCGGCGAGGGTCGCCTGCGCGAGGCCCAGGTGGCCCGCCAGCAGCGTCGGGACGACGGACATGAGCCCGTCGAGCGCGGCCATGCCCGTGACCACGAGGTCCACGGGACCGGCCTCGCCGATCCGGCGGACGGCCGCGGCGAGCGTCAGGGCGGTGCCGAACGCGTCGGAGCCCGCGAGCGCGTCGTCGACGACGTGGACGGCGTCGTCCGCACCCATCTGGAGCGCACGCCGCACCGCGTCCTCGGCGTCGGCCGGGCCCATCGTCAGGGCGACGACCTCGCCGCCGTGCTGCTCGGCGAGCGTGACCGCCGCCTCGACCGCGTTCTCGTCGAGCTCGTTGAGCGTGCCGTCACCCTGGTCCCGGTCGACGCGGCCCTCGTCGGTGAACCGACGGTCCGACTGCAGGTCGGGCACGTGCTTGACGCACACGACGATCCTCATCAGCACGCTCTCCCACTCCGGCGGGCCCGAGCGCCCACACCTCGTCGACCCCCGAAGGCTACCGCTGAGCGCGGACGTCTGGCCGCGCGGGCGCCGGGCGTGGTCCAGACTGTGCGTTGTGAGCGCTCCCCCCGACCGCGCCCCCGCCCGCCTCGGCGTCCACCTCGTCGGCGACGGGATCGACGTCGCCGTCCTGGCCTCGCACGCCGACGCCGTCGACCTCTGCCTCCTGGACCCGGACCCCGGCGCCCCCGACGGCTGGTCGGAGCGTCGCGTGCGGCTCCAGGGCCCGCGCCACGGCGTCTGGTGGGCCCACGTGCCGGGCGTGCGGGCCGGGCAGCGCTACGGCCTGCGGGCCCACGGCCGCTGGGACCCCGCCGCCGGGCTGCGGTACAACCCGGCCAAGCTCCTCGTCGACCCGTACGCCCGCGGGCTGGTCGGCGACGTCGTCCTCGGGCAGGCGGTGCACGGCCAGCGCGTGGACGAGCACTGGCGCACCGTCGGCCCCTCCCCCGAGCCGGACCCGACCGACTCGCGCGCCGCCGTGCCGCACTGCGTCGTCGTCGACCCCCGGTTCGACGCCCCGCCCGTGCCGCGGCCCGACGTCGCGTGGGAGGACACGGTCCTCTACGAGGCGCACGTGCGCGGACTGACGATGCGCCTGCCCGGGGTGCCGCCCGAGCTGCGCGGGACGTACGCGGGGCTCGCGCACCCGGCCACCATCGCCCACCTGCGCGACCTCGGGATCACGACCCTCGAGCTGCTGCCCATCCACGCGATGGCGAGCGAGCCGCACCTCGTGCGTCGCGGGCTGACGAACTACTGGGGCTACAACACGCTCGGCTTCTTCGCACCGAACCCCGAGTACGCGACGCGCGCCGCGCAGGACGCCGGCGCCCAGGCCGTCCTGGCCGAGGTCAAGGGCATGGTGCGGCTGCTGCACGCGGCCGGGATCGAGGTCGTGCTCGACGTCGTCTACAACCACACCTGCGAGGGCGGCACCGACGGTCCCCAGCTCAGCTGGCGGGGCCTGGACCCGACCGTCTACTACCTGCACGACGGCGGCTCCCCCGCGCGCTTCGCCGACGTCACCGGGTGCGGGAACTCGCTCGACTTCCGCCGGCCCCGCGTGGTCCAGCTTGCGCTGGACTCCCTGCGCTACTGGGTCGACGAGGTCGGTGTCGACGGCTTCCGCTTCGACCTGGCGGTCACGCTCGGGCGGGACGAGGACGGCTTCACGCCGCGGCACCCCTTCCTCGTCGCGCTGCAGACGGACCCCGTGCTCGCGGGCACGAAGCTCATCGCCGAGCCCTGGGACGTCGGGCCGGGCGGCTGGCGCACGGGCGCGTTCCCCGACCCGATGGCGGAGTGGAACGACCGCTTCCGCAATGCCGTGCGCTCGTTCTGGCTCGCGGACCCGGCGCAGGCCGCGCACGGCCGCCCCGGCCACGGCGTCCGTGACCTCGCGACCCGGCTCGCCGGGTCGGCCGACCTCTTCGGCTACAGCGACCCGCCGCTCATGCGCGGCGTCACCGCGTCGGTCAACTACGTCACGGCGCACGACGGCTTCACGCTCGCCGACCTGGTGGCCTACGAGCACAAGCGCAACGACGCCAACGGCGAGGACAACCGCGACGGGACCGACGACAACCGCTCGTGGAACCACGGGTTCGAGGGCCCGGTGCGGGGCGCCGGCGTGGGCCTGGAGATCCTGCCCCTGCGCCGGCGCTCCATCCGCAACCTCCTCGGGACGCTCCTGCTGGCGGCCGGCACCCCGATGATCACGGCCGGTGACGAGCTCGGCCGCACCCAGCGCGGCAACAACAACGCGTACTGCCTCGACGACGAGACGTCCTGGGTGGACTGGGACCTGTCGCCGTGGCGCGAGAGCCTCCTCGCGACGACGCGCTACCTGCTCGAGCTGCGACGCACGGTGCCGGCGCTGAGGTCCCGTGAGTTCTTTCGCGGCCAGCCGCGCGGACCCGCGCCCTGGCCCGACCTGGACTGGCGCCGCGCGGACGGCAGCGGTTTCGACCACGACGCGTGGCACGACCCGGCCGCGCGCGTCCTGCAGATGATCCGGTCGACGACGGACGGCCAGAGCGCGCTGCTCGTGGTCAACGGCCTGCTGGACCAGGCGGACATCGTGCTCGCGCCGGGCCCGCGCGACCGCTGGGAGCTGCGCTGGGACTCGACGTGGGAGCACCCCGACGAGCGCGGGACAGCGGTGGTCACCGGCGCGCTGCACCCCGCGGTCGGCGACCGGACCGTGATGGACCCGCTGAGCCTGCGCCTGTACACCTCCGCGTAGCACGGCACCGACCCCGGCGGGGTCGTAGGGTGCCGCCATGGTCGACGACGGGGTCGGGACTGGGTCGGGTCGGGGGGCGGCGCCGGTGGACGCCGTGGTCGTGGGGGCGGGCCTCGCCGGGCTCGTCGCGACGGCGGAGCTCACGGCGGCCGGGCGGCGGGTGCTGCTGCTCGAGCAGGAGCCGGCGGCGAGCCTCGGCGGGCAGGCGTGGTGGTCGTTCGGCGGGCTGTTCCTCGTGGACTCCCCCGAGCAACGCCGCCTGCGGGTGCGGGACAGCGCCGAGCTCGCCCTCGCGGACTGGCTCGGCTCGGCGGCCTTCGACCCGGACGACCCGCTCGACGAGAACCCGCGCCGCTGGGCGCACGCCTTCGTGGACTTCGCCGCCGGCGAGATGCGGCCGTGGCTGCACGCCCTCGGCGTGCGCTTCTTCCCGGCCGTGCAGTGGGCGGAGCGCGGGGGCTACCCCGCGGGCGGCCACGGCAACTCCGTGCCCCGGTTCCACATCACGTGGGGCACCGGACCCGCGGTGCTCGCGCCGTTCGTCCGGGCGCTGGGCGAGGCCCGCGCGGCCGGGCTGGTGGACGTGCGCGTCCGCCACCGGGTCACGGGCTTGGTGACCACCGACGGCCGGGTCACCGGCGTGCGCGGCGAGGTGCTGGCCGCCGACGCCGCCGCGCGCGGGGCGCCCTCGGGCCGTCGGGTCGTGGGGACCTTCGAGGTGGACGCGCCCGCCGTCGTCGTGACCTCCGGCGGCCTCGGCGCCGACCACGACCTCGTGCGCTCCGCCTGGCCGGCCGAGCACGGCGCGCTGCCCGCGCGGATGCTCTCGGGCGTGCCCGACCACGTGGACGGCGCGATGATCGCGGCGACGGCGGACGCGGGCGGCGCCGTCGTGCACGGCGGGCGCATGTGGCACTACCCGGAGGGGATCACCAACCCCGACCCCGTCTGGAGCCGGCACGGCATCCGGATCCTGCCCGGCCCCAGCTCGCTGTGGCTCGACGCCGACGGCGGGCGCCTGCCGGCACCCCTGTTCCCCGGGTTCGACGCACTCGGTGCGCTGCGGCACGTCGTCGGGCGCGGGGACGACCACTCCTGGTTCGTGCTCAACAAGACGATCATGAACACCGAGTTCGCCCTCTCCGGCTCCGAGCAGAACCCGGACCTGACCGGCAAGGACGCGCGCGCCGTGCTCCAGCGCGCGCTGCCCGGCGCGGTCCTGCCCGTGGCGCGCTTCGCGCAGGGCAGCGAGGAGTTCGTCTGGGCGGACACGCCCGCCGCGCTCGCCGAGCGGATGAACGCGCTCACGGGCACGGGCCGCATCGACGCCGGCGCCCTCGAGCGCACGATCCGGGCGCGCGACGCCCAGGTCACCTCCGGCCTCGGCAAGGACCCCCAGGTGGTGGCGACGGCGATGGCGCGCCGGTACGTCGTCGACCGCGTCCTCCGCGTGGCCCCGCCGGCGCCGCTCCTCGACCCCGCCGACGGGCCGCTGCTGGCGGTGCGGCTCTCGGTCCTCACGCGCAAGACGCTCGGCGGCCTGCACACCGACCTCGAGGGCCGGGTCCTGCGCGCCGACGGCACGGTGCTCGACGGCGTCTGGGCGGCGGGCGAGGCCAGCGGCTTCGGCGGGGGCGGCATGCACGGCCACCGCGCCCTGGAGGGCACGTTCCTCGGGGGCTGCCTGTTCTCCGGCCGGGTGGCGGGCCGCTCGGCCGCCGCGCACACGGGCACCTGAGCCGCCGGACGCCCCCGGACGCCGACGGCCCCGCCCCCGGGTGGGGACGGGGCCGTCGGGCCGGTCGGGTCAGGCGCTCGCGACGAGCCCCGTCTCCGCGACCGACGCGAGACGCTCGTGCTTGGGGACGACGCGCACGGTGTAGCCGAACGGCCCCGACGTCGTCAGGCGCACGTCACCCGCGAACGCGTGCCGGCCCGCCTCGTACGCCTCGGACCACGCGAGCTCCTGGTGGCGGACGTCGCTCAGCTCGTCGGCCTCCGAGACCCGGCCGTGGACGACCTCGACGCGGACATCCTCCGGACGCAGGTCGCCGAGCGAGACGTACGCACGCACCTGCAGCACGTCGCCGACCTGGGCGACCTCGCCGACGCCCACGGACTCGACGTGGTCCACGCGCACGTGCGGCCACGAGGCACGCACGTGCTGCTTCCACGCCGCCAGCTCCTTGGCGCCCGGGAAGCCGTCGCCGTTCAGCGCGCGGCCCGCGACGGCGGCCGGCGTGTACAGGCGCTGCACGTAGTCCCCGACCATGCGCGTCGCCTGGACCTTCGGGCCGAGCGTGGCCAGCGTGTGGCGCACCATCTCCAGCCAGCGCACGGGCAGCCCGCGCTCGTCGCGGTCGTAGAACCGCGCCGCGACCTGGTTCTCGACGAGGTCGTAGAGCGCGGCCGCCTCGAGGTCGTCACGGCGGTCCGGGTCGTCGACGCCGTCGGCCGTGGGGATCGCCCAGCCGTTCTCGCCGTCGAACCACTCGTCCCACCAGCCGTCGAGGATCGAGAGGTTGAGCCCACCGTTGAGCGCGGCCTTCATGCCCGACGTGCCGCACGCCTCGAGCGGGCGCAGCGGGTTGTTCAGCCAGACGTCGCAGCCGGGGTAGAGCTGCTGCGCCATGGCGATGTCGTAGTTCGGCAGGAACACGATGCGGTGCCGCACGCCGGCGTCGTCGGCGAACCGGACGAGCTGCTGGATGAGGCGCTTGCCCTGGTCGTCGGCGGGGTGCGACTTGCCCGCGATGACGAGCTGGACCGGACGCTCCGGGTGCAGGAGCAGCGAGCGCAGGCGCTCGGGGTCGCTCAGCATCAGCGTGAGGCGCTTGTAGGTCGGCACGCGGCGGGCGAAGCCGATGGTCAGGACGTCGGGGTCGAGGACCTCGTCGACCCAGCCCAGCTCCGCCGGGCTGGCGCCGCGGTGGCGCCACGACTCGCGGACCCGCTCACGGGCGTTGGCCACGAGCTGGGCGCGCAGCGTGCGGCGCATGCCCCACAGCTCCTCGTCCGAGACCCCGTCCGGGCGCAGCCAGCCGGTGCCCTCCTCGAGCTCGGCGTGGCTCAGGCGCGACGTCGCCAGGTCCACCAGCTTGCGGTCGACCCACGTCGGGGAGTGCACGCCGTTGGTGACGGACGTGATCGGGACCTCGGCCTGGTCGAAGCCGGACCACAGGCCGTTGAACATGCCGCGGGAGACCTCGCCGTGCAGCAGCGAGACGCCGTTCGCGCGGCCACCGAGGCGCAGGCCCATGACGGCCATGTTGAACAGCGTCGGGTCGCCGCCCGGGTAGTCCTCGGCGCCCAGCGCGAGCACGCGCTCGACCGGGACGCCGTCGTAGGCGAGGTCGCCGCCGAAGTACTGCGCGACGAGCGAGGCCTCGAAGCGGTCGATGCCCGCGGGGACGGGCGTGTGCGTGGTGAAGACGGTCGCGGCGCGCACGGCCTCGAGCGCGTCGTCGAACGCCAGCCCGGCCTCGCCCACGAGCTCGCGGATGCGCTCCACCCCGAGGAAGCCGGCGTGGCCCTCGTTGGTGTGGTACACCTCCGGCACGGGGGCGCCGGACAGGCGCGACCACAGGCGCAGGGCGCGCACGCCGCCGACGCCGAGCAGCAGCTCCTGCTGGAGGCGGTGCTCGCCGCCGCCGCCGTAGAGGCGGTCGGTGACCTTGCGGGCGAGCTCGTCGTTCTCCGGCACGTTGGAGTCGAGCAGCAGCAGGGGCACGCGGCCGACGGCGGCCTTCCACACGTGGGCGTGCAGCGTGCGGCCACCGGGCAGCGGCAGCGAGACGCGCGCCGGCGTACCGTCGGCCTCGCGCAGGAGGGTGAGCGGGAGCCCGTCGGGGTCGATCACGGGGTAGCTCTCGACCTGCCACCCGTCGCGCGTCAGCGCCTGCTTGAAGTAGCCCGCGCCGTACAGGAGGCCGACGCCGACGATCGGCACGCCGAGGTCCGACGCGCTCTTGAGGTGGTCGCCGGCGAGGATGCCGAGGCCGCCGGAGTACTGCGGCAGGACGGACGTGATGCCGAACTCGGGCGAGAAGTAGGCGATCGCCCGGGGGAGCGAGTCGTCGGCGGCGGCGGCCCGCTGGTACCAGCGGTCCTCGGTGAGGTACGTCGCGAGGTCGGACGCGGCGCCGCGCACCGCCGCCACGAAGTCCCCGTCGGCGGCCAGCGCCGCCAGGCGGTCCGGGCCGAGGGCGCCGAGGAGGGCGACCGGGTCGCCCTGCACGCTCTCCCACAGCCGTGGGT
The DNA here is from genome assembly GCF_014042015.1 of Actinotalea sp. JY-7876. Classification (NCBI taxonomy): domain Bacteria; kingdom Bacillati; phylum Actinomycetota; class Actinomycetes; order Micrococcales; family Cellulomonadaceae; genus Actinotalea; species Actinotalea sp. JY-7876. The sequence continues at coordinate 2,372,145 of NZ_CP059493.1, forward strand.
CGATCCCGGCGAACAGGTCGCGCGTGGGGGCGTGCCACGACCAGCGCAGGTTGTGCGCGAGCTCGTCGAGATCTGCGAGCTCGGCAGGGAGGACGGTGCGGACGGTGAATCGGCGGATGGCTCTCACGATCGTGAGCGTAGACGCAGCGACACGGCCGGGGCCAGTGTTGCTGCAAGTCTCTGCAACGTTTGCGCCCACCTGTCCCCCCGTGCACCCGCGTGGTCGACCGGACGCGTCCACCTCGTGGACCGGACGGGGCCCTCCCGCCGGTCCGGATGCCGTCGGCCCGCGGGGCTGGGTAGGTTCGGCGTGTGACGCCGTCTTCGCCTCCCCCCACGCCCCGCACGCCGTCCAGCTCCTCCCGGAAGACCACCCGACGCTCCGCGCGCGCCGCGGCCGCCGACGTGCGGCCGGACGCGGTGAGCGCTGCGGTCCCCCCGCCGCCCCCTGCCCCACCGGTCCGCATCGGCCGCATCCCCGTCGTGGGCGTCGGTCCCGTCGTCGAGTGCGGGCGCTGGCCCGCCAAGGCCGTCGTCGGCGAGGCCGTCGAGATCACCGCGACGGTCTTCCGCGAGGGGCACGACGCCGTCGCGGCGACCGCGGTGCTCGTCGCGCCCGACGGCTCCGACCACGCGTCCGTGCCGATGACGGTGGTCAACGCGGGCCTGGACAGCTACCGGGCCGACCTGGTCCCGGACGCGCTGGGCACCTGGGGGTTCCGCGTCGAGGGCTGGTCCGACCCGTACGGCACCTGGCACCACGACGCCGCCGTCAAGGTCGCGGCGGGCGTCGACGTGGAGCTGATGCTCGCCGAGGGCGCCGCGCTGCTCGAGCGCGCCGCCGCGCGCGAGGGGCTGCCCGACGACGTCGCGCTGACGCTCCGGGACGCCGTCCTGGCCCTGCGGGACACGAGCCGCCCGCCCGCCGCGCGCCTCGCCGCCGGCCTGGCCCCCGAGGTCGAGGCCGTGCTCGCCCGCCACCCCGTGCGCGAGCACGTCAGCGCCTCGCCGACCTACCCGCTCCTGGTGCAGCGCGAGCGTGCGCTCGTCGGCGCCTGGTACGAGTTCTTCCCCCGGTCCGAGGGCGCCGAGTACGACGCGGCCACGCGCACCTGGCGCTCCGGCACGCTGCGCACCGCCGCCGAGCGGCTGCCCGCGATCGCCGCCATGGGCTTCGACGTCGCCTACCTGACCCCGATCCACCCGATCGGCACGACGTACCGCAAGGGCCGGAACAACTCCCTGAAGACGGAGCCGGGAGACCCCGGCTCCCCCTACGCGATCGGCTCCGCCGACGGCGGGCACGACGCGATCCACCCCGAGCTGGGCACCTTCGAGGACTTCGACCACTTCGTCGCCGTCGCGCGCGAGAACGGGCTCGAGGTCGCGCTCGACCTCGCGCTCCAGTGCTCGCCCGACCACCCGTGGGTCACCGAGCACCCGGAGTGGTTCACGACGCGCATCGACGGCACGATCGCCTACGCGGAGAACCCGCCGAAGAAGTACCAGGACATCTACCCCCTGAACTTCGACAACGACCCCGAGGGGATCTACGCGGAGATCCGCCGCGTGCTCCAGGTCTGGATCGACCACGGCGTCACGGCGTTCCGGGTCGACAACCCGCACACGAAGCCGCTCACCTTCTGGGAGCGGATCATCGCCGACGTCAACGCGTCGCACCCCGAGGTGATCTTCCTCGCGGAGGCCTTCACCCGTCCGGCGATGATGCACGCGCTGGCCATGATCGGCTTCCACCAGTCGTACACCTACTTCACGTGGCGCAACACGAAGGAGGAGCTGGCCGAGTACCTGGAGGAGGTCTCCGGCCCGGCCGCCGCCTACATGCGTCCCAGCTTCTGGCCGACGACGCACGACATCCTCACGCCGTACATGCAGCACGGCGGTCCCCCGGCGTTCGCGATCCGCGCGGTGCTCGCCGCGACCGGCTCCCCGACGTGGGGCATCTACTCGGGCTACGAGCTGGTCGAGAACGTCGCCCGGCCGGGTGCCGAGGAGCAGATCGACAACGAGAAGTACGAGTTCAAGCCGCGCGACTGGCAGGCCGCGGAGGCCACCGGCATCGGCGCGCTCCTCGGTCGCCTCAACGCCATCCGGCGCGAGCACCCGGCGCTCCAGCGCCTGCGGGGCCTGACCGTGCACCCCACGAGCGACGACGCCGTCCTGTGCTTCTCGCGCCGCGTGACGGCCGAGCAGTCGCCCGACGGCCGGGCGGACACGGTGATCGTCGTCGTCAACACCGACCCGCACGCCACCCGCGAGGCGGTCATCGACCTGGACCTGGCGGCGATCGGCGTCCCCGCGCCGGCCGACGGCGACTCCCCCGCCTTCGCGGCCCACGACCTGCTCTCGGGCGCCGTCTACGCGTGGGGCTCCCACCCGTACGTGCGGTTGGACCCATGGGCCCAGTGCGCTCATATCATCGGTGTGAGGACCCTGTGAGCACCGACCGCCCCGAGAACCAGATGATCCCCCCGCCCCCGCCCCAGCAGCCCACAGCCCCCGCGGCTCACCCCTCGCCGGACCCCCACCGGGCCCTGCCGGCGCGGCCGCAACCGACCCGCGCGCTCGCGCCACCACCGCCCGCCGGCGGGCTCTCGGACGACCCCGAGTGGTACAAGACGGCCGTCTTCTACGAGGTCATGCTGCGCTCGTTCTCGGACTCGACGGGCGCCGGCTCCGGTGACCTGCGCGGCCTGATCGAGCGCCTCGACTACCTGCACTGGCTCGGCGTCGACTGCCTCTGGCTCCCGCCCTTCTACCCCTCGCCCATGCGCGACGGCGGGTACGACGTCGCCGACTTCACCGCGATCGCGCCGCAGTACGGCACGATCCAGGACTTCACCGAGCTGATCGCGCGCGCCCACGAGCGCGGCATCCGGGTGATCATCGACCTGGTCATGAACCACACGAGCGACCAGCACCCGTGGTTCCAGGCCTCCCGCTCGGACCCCGAGGGGCCCTACGGCGACTTCTACGTGTGGAGCGACGACAACACGCGCTACGAGGACGCCCGCATCATCTTCGTCGACACCGAGACGTCGAACTGGACCTTCGACCCGGCCCGCCGGCAGTACTTCTGGCACCGGTTCTTCAGCCACCAGCCGGACCTGAACTTCGAGAACCCGATGGTCCGCGAGGCGATGAAGGACGTCGCCCGCTTCTGGCTGCGCATCGGCGTGGACGGCTTCCGGCTCGACGCCGTGCCCTACCTCTTCGAGGAGGAGGGGACCAACTGCGAGAACCTGCCGCGCACGCACGAGTACCTGGCCGAGATGCGCGCGATGGTGGACGCGGAGTTCCCCGGCCGGATCATGCTCGCCGAGGCGAACCAGTGGCCCGAGGACGTGATCCCGTACTACGGCACCGAGGAGGCGCCGGAGTGCCACATGTGCTTCCACTTCCCGGTGATGCCGCGCATCTTCTACTCGATCAAGGACCAGCGGGCGAACCAGATCGTCGACATCCTCGCCGACACCCCGCGGATCCCGGCCGGCGGCGGCCAGTGGAGCACCTTCCTGCGCAACCACGACGAGCTGACGCTCGAGATGGTCTCGACGGAGGAGCGCGCCTCCATGTACGGCTGGTACGCGCCCGACCCGCGCATGCGCGCCAACGTCGGGATCCGGCGCCGGCTGGCACCGCTGCTCGACAACTCGCGCGCGGAGATCGAGCTCGCCCACGCACTGCTGCTGTCCCTGCCCGGCAGCCCGTGCCTGTACTACGGCGACGAGATCGGCATGGGCGACAACATCTGGCTGCCGGACCGTGACGCGGTCCGCACCCCGATGCAGTGGACCCCGGACCGCAACGCGGGGTTCTCGACCGCCGACCCCGGCAAGCTCTACCTGCCGGTGATCCAGTCGCTCGTGCACAACCACGCGACGATCAACGTCGAGGCCCAGCTCGCGACCCCGACCTCCTTGCTGCACTGGGTGCACGGGATGCTGACGGTCCGCCGCCAGCACACGGTGTTCGGGACGGGCGAGTTCGTCGTCGTGCCGTGCGACAACGACGCGGTCCTGGCCTACCTGCGCCGCAACCGCGAGGAGACGGTCCTGTGCGTCGCCAACCTCGCGGCGACGCCGCGCGCGGCGATGCTGCGCCTGCCGGAGTACGCCGGCGCCGCGCTCAGCGACCTGTTCGGCGGCGCCCCCTTCCCCACCGTGGGCGCCGACGGCTCCGTCCAGCTGACGCTCGGGTCGCGCGACTTCTTCTGGCTCGCCGTGACGCAGGACTGAGCGGCCCGCGACGCGTCCGACCCACGCACGACCGACCGGGAGGTCCGATGGACACCATGACGACCGACCGCGCGATCGCCGCGGACGCGCCGGACGCGCGCGCCACCGACGACGAGCTCGCGCGGTTGCTCGACGCCTGGCTGCCCGCCCAGCGCTGGTACCCCGCCAAGGGCACCGCCGGGGCCCTCCCGGTCGTCGCCGTGGTGCCCCTCGCGGACCCTCGGGGCGAGGCGGAGGTCCGCGTCGAGCTGCGCCGGCTGCCCGGCGGCGGCCTGCTGCAGGTGCCCGTCGTGCTGCGCCGGCCCGCCGGGGACGGCACCGAGCCCACCGGCGGCGTCGTGGGACGCCTCGGGGACGGCACGCTCGTCCTCGACGGCACCCACGACCCCGCCTTCCTGCGGGCCCTGCTCGCCGCCGCGCGCGGGGACGACGTCGCCGACGCCGACCTCGCGGGCGCCCGGGTCATGACGGGCGAGCAGTCGAACACCTCGGTCCTGCTCCCCGGGGCGACGCCCCCGGCGATCCTCAAGGTCTTCCGCGTGGTCGGCGCGGGAGCCAACCCCGACGTCGAGGTGCCGCTGGCCCTGAGCGGGACGGGCTGGCGCGGGGTGCCGCGGCCCCTCGCGTGGCTCGCCGCGTCCTGGCCCGCCGGGGACGGCCGCGAGGTCGGGCACCTCGGCGTCGTCAGCGAGCTCGTCGTCGAGGCGCAGGACGGGTTCGAGCTCGCCTGCCGCTGCGCGCGCGACGACGAGGACTTCGCGGACCTGGCCGGCGAGCTGGGCCGGACGACGGCCCAGATGCACGCGGCGCTGCGCGACGCGCTGCCGGCGGACCCGCCGCCCGCCGGCGCTGTGCCCGACGCCGTGCCCGGCGCTGTGCCCGGCGGCGCCCGCACGGCCGACACGGTGCTGCGCACGCTGCGGTCGCGGGCCGCGGCGGCCGTCGAGGCCGCCCCCGTCCTGGCCGACCGCGCCGCGGCGCTGGACGCGGTGCTGGCCGAGGTCGGCTCCCTGGACCTGCCGGCGCTGCAGCGCGTCCACGGCGACTACCACCTGGGTCAGGTGCTGCGGGCGCCCGGGCGCGGCTGGGTCGTGCTGGACTTCGAGGGCGAGCCGCAGGCGCCCGCGCACGAGCGCACCCGCCCCGACCTGGCGGTGCGCGACCTCGCGGGCATGCTGCGCTCCCTGGACTACGCGGCCGCCGTCGGCGGGGGGACGGCCGCGTGGGCGGAGCGCGCCCGCGCGGCGCTGGTCCGGGGCTACGTCGAGGAGGCCGGCGCGGGCGACGTCGCGCAGGCGCTCCTGCGGGCGCTCGAGCTCGACAAGGCCCTCTACGAGGTCGTCTACGAGTCCCGCAACCGACCGGACTGGGTCGCCATCCCGCTGGCGGGCGTCGATCGCCTCCTCGACCGCGTCTGACACCCGGCCCGGGCCTTCGTGCGGGGGGCCACCCACCATGGCAGGGTGAGTCCATGAGTTTGCCGCCCACCCCGATGCCCCGCTCCACCCCCCGCGACGTCGTCACCGCCGAGCTCGACGCGATCGTCAGCGGGACGCACCAGGACCCCCACCGCGTGCTCGGCGCCCACCTCGACGCCGGCACCGTCACCGTGCGGACGCTGCGCCCGCTGGCCGACGCCGTGGTCGTGGTCACGCCCGACGGCGAGCACGCCGCGCAGCACGAGCACGGCGGCGTCTGGGTCGTGGCGTTCCCGGGCACGCAGGTCCCGGACTACCGCCTGCGCGTGACCTACGGCGACGTGACGACCGTGGTGGACGACCCCTACCGCTTCCTGCCGACGCTCGGCGAGGTGGACCTGCACCTCATCTCCGAGGGTCGCCACGAGGAGCTCTGGACGGTCCTCGGCGCGAACGTGCGCAGCTACCCGAGCGTCCTCGGCGAGGTCCGCGGCACCGCGTTCGCGGTGTGGGCCCCGAACGCGCAGGCCGTCCGGGTGATCGGCGACTTCAACCACTGGCAGGGCGCGGCGCACGCGATGCGGGTCCTGGGCAGCACCGGGGTCTGGGAGCTCTTCGTGCCCGGCATCGGCCCCGGCCAGCGCTACAAGTTCGAGATCCTGGCGCGCGACGGCTCGTGGCGCCAGAAGGCCGACCCCATGGCCAAGGGCACGGAGGTCCCGCCCGCGACCGCGTCGGTCGTCGTGGAGAGCACCTACAGCTGGGACGACGCGGCCTGGCTCGAGCGCCGCGCCGCGAGCGACCCCCACCACGGCCCCATGAGCATCTACGAGGTGCACCTGGGATCGTGGCGCCCGGGCCTGGGCTACCGCGAGCTCGCCGACCAGCTCACCGAGTACGTCGCGGCGACCGGGTTCACCCACGTCGAGCTGCTCCCCGTGGCCGAGCACCCCTTCGGCGGCTCGTGGGGCTACCAGGTCAGCTCGTACTACGCGCCGACGTCGCGCTTCGGGCACCCGGACGACTTCCGCTACCTCGTCGACCGGCTCCACGGGGCCGGCATCGGCGTGCTGCTGGACTGGGTCCCCGCCCACTTCCCCAAGGACGAGTGGGCGCTGGGCCGCTTCGACGGCAGCCCGCTCTACGAGCACCCGGACCCGCTGCTGGGCGAGCAGCCCGACTGGGGCACCTACGTCTTCAACTTCGGGCGCAACGAGGTCCGCAACTTCCTCGTCGCCAACGCGACCTACTGGCTCGAGGAGTTCCACATCGACGGGCTGCGCGTGGACGCCGTCGCGTCGATGCTCTACCTGGACTACTCGCGCAGCCACGGCCAGTGGCGGCCCAACGTGCACGGCGGGCGCGAGAACCTCGAGGCGATCCGCTTCCTGCAGGAGACCAACGCGACCGCGTACCGCCGCACCCCCGGGATCATGATGATCGCCGAGGAGTCGACGGCGTGGCCGGGCGTCACGGCACCGACCGACGGCGGGGGCCTCGGCTTCGGGCTGAAGTGGAACATGGGCTGGATGAACGACACCCTGCGCTACCTCGCGGAGGAGCCGATCAACCGCCGGTACCACCACCACGAGGTCACGTTCTCGCTCGTCTACGCGTTCTCGGAGCACTTCGTGCTCCCGATCAGCCACGACGAGGTCGTGCACGGCAAGGGCTCGCTGCTGCGCAAGATGCCGGGCGACCTGTGGCAGCAGGCGGCCGGCGTCCGGTCGCTGCTCGCCTACCAGTGGTCGCACCCGGGCAAGCAGCTGCTGTTCATGGGCAGCGAGTTCGGCCAGTCGTCGGAGTGGGCCGAGGGCCGCGGGCTCGACTGGCACCTGCTCGAGTACCCCGAGCACGCCGGCATCGCGCGGCTGGTCACCGACCTCAACCGCTTCTACCGCGAGGAGCCCGCGCTCTGGGTCCTGGACAAGGACCCGGCGGGCTTCGAGTGGATCGACGCCAACGACGCCGACCACAACGTGCTCTCCTACATCCGGCGCGACGGTTCCGGCCGCTGCGTCGTCGTCGTCGTGAACTTCGCCGGCGTGCCGCACGAGGGCTACCGGGTGGGTCTGCCCTTCGGGGGCACGTGGGTCGAGGCGCTCAACACCGACGCCGACCTCTACGGCGGCTCGGGCGTCGGCAACCTCGGGCGCGTGCAGGCCCTGGACCACCCGCTCCACGCGCAGCCGGCGTCCGTGACGCTGCGGGTGCCGCCGCTCGGTGCCCTGTTCCTCGTGCCGGAGGGCCAGGAGCCGGCCGTCTGACGCGCCGGGGTGGGGCGGCCGCCGGCCGCCCCACCCCGGGCCGTGCTCAGGTCAGGGTGCTCAGTACAGCGCGCTCGCCAGCGCCCGCCGGGCGGCGAGCACGCGGGGGTCCGTGTCCCCCACGACGCCGAACAGCTCGATGAGCCGCACGCGCGCGGCCTCGCGGTCCTCGCCCGCGGTCGTGCGCACGACGTCGACGAGGCGCGCGAACGCGTCCTCGACCTGCCCGCCGAGCACGTCGAGGTCCGCGACGCGCAGCTGCGCCGCCACGTCGCGGGGGTCCGCCGCCGCGGCGGAGCGTGCCTGCGCCGGGTCGACGTCGGCCGTGCGCCGCAGGAGCTCGACCTGCGCGAGGCCCGCGCGCGCCTCGTCGTCGCGCGGGTCCTCCTGCAGCGCCTGGGTGTACGCGGCGACGGCGCCGTCGAGGTCGTCGCGCTCGATGGCCTCGTACGCCGCCTGGTGCAGGGGCGGCAGCGGCGGCTCGGCCAACTCCTTCGGCTCCTGGGGCTCGTCGCCGCCCGGCAGCGTGCCGGTGACCCCGTTGGCGGCCGCGGCCTGGAGCACCTGGTCCAGCACGGCCCGGATGTCCTGCGGCGCGGCCGCGCCCTGGAACAGGGGCACGGGCTGTCCCCGCAGCACCGCGACCACGGCGGGCACGCCCTGCGCCCCGAACGCCTGCACGATCTGCGGCGTCGCCTCCGCGTCGACCCGCGCCAGCAGGAACCGGCCGGCGTACTCGTCGGCGAGCGCGACGAGGTCCGCGGCGACCGTCGTGCTGGCCTCGCTCCACGACGCCCAGAGCACGAACACGACGGGGACCTCGGCGGAGCTCTGCACCACCTGGGCGAAGGTCGCCTCGTCCGCGACGTCGAGCACGAAGCGCGACCCGCCGGAGCCCGCCGCGGGTCCGCCCGGAGCCGGTGCGGGCGGGCGGCCGAGGCCGGACAGGTCGACGGCGCCGCGGACGTCCAGGGGCGGGCGGGGGCCGGTGGGCTGCGACATGGGCTTGCTCCTGTGTGGTCGGGCGCGGGGCCGGTGGTGGGTCTCGGTGGTCGATCGGTGCTCGATCGGTGGTCGCGGGTGGTACGCCTACTCGCCGGTCACCTGGATCCGGGAGTGCTCGCCGCCCAGGACCGTGATCGGCTCGCTCGAGCCGGCCGGGGGCACGGCGAAGGCCACGACGCTCAGCCAGCTGATGGCCAGGTTGTTCGCCACGGTCGGCTTGCCGAGCAGCGCCGCCGTCTGGTCACCGATCGTCAGGGTGCTGTCGGCGAGCGTGATCGTCGTGACCGTCCGGAACCCGCCGACGACGATCGCGCCGCCGTCGGCCGTTTCGATCGAGTAGGGCCCGGAGTCCAGCGGCGCGTACGTCTCGGTGAGCGTGCCGTTGGCGCCGACGACGCCCGCGAAGGCGTCACGCGTGGCGATGATCCCCGCGCGCAGCGGGTCCGGGGTGAACTCCGCGGCGTACGGCGACGCGTCGCCGTTGGTCAGGAGGTCCACGTAGCGGGCGACGACGTCGGCCGGCGGGACGGCGACCGTGTCCGCGTCGTTCGCCACCGGCGCGCTGCCCACCTCCGGACGCGCGGTCGCGGGCATCTCGACGCCCGGGAAGAGCCGGACCCACGCCCAGAGCCGGTAGGGCGTGCGAGGCGTCTCCTGCACGAGCGTGAGCAGCAGCGGGGCCTGGAGGTCCGCAGGGGCCTCCGTCACGGCCATCACGGTCCGGGGCCAGGTGTCGGTGGTCGGCGCCACGATCGTCTGTGCGACGGCCGGGATGGGCGTCAGCGCCGAGGGGTCGCCCGCCCGCGCGAGGGCGTACTCGACGCCGCGGATCTCTCGCGCCGGCCCGAACAGCCGGGCGTCGAGCAGCGACGCCTCGGTCGCGGCATCAGCCTCGGCGAGGACCGCGGCGACCTCGTCCATGACGTCCTCGACCTGCTCCTGCGAGACCGCGGGCGGGAGCACCGCGGGGACCGCGTCCGGCTGCGGCTCCGGCAGGGGCGTCGCGCACCCGGCCAGCAGCAGGGCACCCGTCACGAGCGCGGCGCCTCGGGTCCGTCGGCTCATCGCTGGGGCTCCTCGGGTCGCGACCGGCCGGGGGCCGGTGTCGTGGGTGTCGTCGGCGCCGGGGACGGGCGCGGCGGCTCCGACGCGGCGGCTCCGCGGTCCGCGGTGCCACGGTCTGCGGTGCCACGGTCTGCGGTCCCGCCGTCTGCGGTCCCACGGTCGGTGGCGTCCGTCGCGGTGTCCGCCCCTGTGCCCGAGAACCCCCACGCACGCCGCCACGCGTCGCCCGACGGCCCCGTCGGGGCCACGCGCTGCGGCGACGCCGCGTCGGCGACGGCCGGGGGCTCCGGCACCACCTCGGGCGGCGCCACGGGCTCCTCGCGCCGGCGCCCGAACCGGCGCGGCCGCGGCTCGCCGTCGCCCCGACCGCCCTTCGGCGCGCGCTGGGCCGCCGCCTGCCGTGCCGCCTCCCGCTGGGCCGCCTCCCGCTCGGCAGCCTGCCGCTGCTCGAGCTCGCGCACCTGGCGGCGCGTCAGGATCGTGGTGGGCGACGTCGTCGTGCCGGTCTGGTCCGCAGCGGGGGCGTCGGGGGCCGCGTCACGGCCCGACCCCGGCGCCACGGCGTCCTGCGAGGACCCGGCGGCGCCGGGGGCCGGCGCCGCGCTCGCCCCGGCGGGCGCGACGCCGCGGCGGGCGCGCACCAGCAGGAGGCCCCACCACGCGAGCCCCGCGAGCAGCAGCACGGCACCCGCGACGACGCCCGGCACGAGCCAGCGGGTCGTGACGACCTGGGGCCAGGTCAGCGTGAGGGTCGGCGGTGCGGGGTCCTCCCCCGTGGTCGCCACCAGGAGGCTCCAGCGGCCCTCCTGCGCGGCCCACTCGAGCGTGGCCTCGCCCGTGCCGCCGGCCTCCCAGAGCCACAGGTCCGAGCCCGTGGGGTCGGGCGCGGGCGTCGTCTCGGCCGGGGCGTCCGCCGGTGCGGCGGGGTCCACCGGCTCCGCCGGGTCTGGCGCCGGGGTCGGCGTCGGCGTCGTGGCCTCGACCTCCTGCGTGCGCAGGGTCTCGCGGTCCGCGAGGCCGGTGACGCGGACGTACGCGTCCTGCCCCACCCACGCGTCGACGTCGGCGCTGCGCCCCACGGCGAGGACGACGGGTGTGTCGCCGCTGGCCGACGCGCGCACGCTCACGTCGTCGGCCGCCAGGTCGAGCACACCGGGGTCGGTGACGAGCAGCGTCGTCCCCTCGGGTGCGGAGGCGGTGGCCGTGAGGGTGTCGGAGGGTCGCCAGACGGTGGCCGAGGCGATCCCCAGGCCGATCGACGCCGCCCCGAGCAGGCAGAGCAGCGACGCGAGAGCACGTTGGAGCACGGGCCGTCCCTTCAGACGTGACAAATCCACAATAGGCGAGGCGGCCGCTGCCTCCTCGCCGGGGGGCGCCGGGCGGGACGGAGCCGCGGGGCTAGGTGCCCCACGGTGTCACCGATACGCTGGCCGTGCCCACCGCACGGGCGCCCGGCCGACGCCCCGACGTCCGGCCGAGCCGCGGCAGCGGGCACCGGGCGTCGCCCGGGACGTCGCGCCGGCAACGGTCGCGCGTGAGAGGTCGCACACGAGAACGCGCACCCGCCGGGTGCGCACAGGAGGTCCCAGTGCCCGACGAGCGTTCGCTCTTCCCCGTCGTCATGCGCGGCTACGACCGGGTCCAGGTCGAGCAGCGCCTGCAGGCGCTCGAGCAGCAGCTCAGCGAGGCGCGGGCGCAGGTCGAGCAGCTCGACTCGCGCGCCATGCAGGTCGCCGGCGAGCTGTCCGAGGCGCACCGTCAGCTGCGCGAGGCGGAGCGGCCGACCTACTCGGGTCTCGGCTCGCGGATCGAGCAGCTGCTGCGCTCGGCCGAGGAGCAGTCCTCCGACGTCATGGCCCAGGCGAACGCGGAGGCGTCCGACGCGCTCGCGCGCGCCAAGCTGGCCGCGGGGCAGCTGCGCGCCCGCGCCGAGAACGAGGTCGCCGAGATGCTGGCGACCGCCCGGCGCGAGGCCGAGGAGGAGCGGACGACCGCGAGCGCCGAGGCGCAGAGCACGCTGGCGGCGGCCCAGCGCCGCGCCGAGGAGCTCGTCGGCTCCGCCGAGCGCGAGGCGGCCCGCATCTCCAGCGCCGTGCGGACCGAGGAGAACGAGCGCCGCACCGGGCTCGAGCGCGAGCTCGGGACGCTGCGCGCGACGGCCGAGCGCGAGACGACCGAGCTGCGGGTCTCGACCGAGCAGGCCGCCGCCGAGCTGCGCGCGACGACGCAGGCCGACACGACGCGGGAGCGCGAGGAGGCCGAGCGCTACGCGCAGGACCTGCGGGCGTCCGCCGATGCCGACACGACGGAGCTGCGTCAGCGCACCGAGGCCGAGACCGCCGCCCTGCGCGCGGACGCCGAGCAGTACGCGGCCGCGCTGCGGACGCAGGTCCAGACGGAGACGGCCGAGCTCCAGGCCACCACGCAGGCCGCCGTCGCCGCCCTGCGCGCGGACGCCCAGGCGTACGCCGACAACGTGCACGCCGTCACCGACCGCGAGGCTCGCGGGGTGCTGCAGCGTGCCGAGACCGAGGCCACCGCGCTGCGCACCGAGGCCGACCAGTACGCGGCCTTCGTCCGGGCCACCGCGGACCGCGAGGTCGCGGAGCAGCGCTCGGCCGTCGCCGACGAGCTCACGGCTCGCCGCAACGCCGCGGCCGAGGAGGTCGCAGCCGTGCGCGCGGAGGCCGAGCTCTACGCGACCGAGCTGCGCGCCGAGGCCGAGCGCGAGACCACCGAGCTGCGCGAGACCACCGAGCGGCTGGTCACCCAGCTGCGCGCGACGGCGGAGCGGGAGACGACCGAGCTGCGCGAGACCACCGAGCGCGAGACCACCGAGCTGCGCGCCGCGACGGAGCGGGAGGCGACCGAGCTGCGCGAGCGCACCCGCCTCGAGGTCGACCGGCTGCTCACCGAGGCCCGCCGGACCGCCGCCGAGCTCACCACCACCGCGACCGCCGACGCCGACGCCATCCGCGAGCAGGTCCGGCGTCTGCTGGCCGACGCGGAGGTCGACATCGCGACGCGCCGCGAGGCGGCCGAGCGCGCCGACGCCGAGCGCCACGAGGCCGCCCGTGAGGCGACCGAGACGCTCGTCCGCGACTCCGAGGCCCACGCGGCCGAGGCGGAGCAGCGGGTCGCGCACGCGCTCGAGCAGGCCGAGAAGATCCGGCGCGACGCGGACGCGCACGCCAAGGACCTGCTGGCCAACGCCCGCCGCAACGCGGACCGGGTCGTCGCCGACGCCCGCGAGCACGCCGAGCGCACGCTGTCGGAGGCGATGACCGAGGCCGAGCGCGAGCGCACGTCCGCCGCCCGCCAGGTCGAGGACCTCCACCGCCAGCGCGAGTCGATCACCTCCTACCTGGACGAGCTGCGCAACCTGCTGGGCCACGACCGCGCCCCCTCGCGCGTCCTGCTCGAGCAGGCCGACGACGTCGAGGCCCGGTTCGCGGCGCAGGGCGTGGCCGTGGCCGCCGGCGAGCTCGACGCGGAGCCCAGCGCCGCCGAGCTGGTCGAGGCCGAGGTCGTCGAGGCCGAGCTGATGGACGAGGAGGTCCTGGACCCCTCGCTCGAGGCGACGCTCGACGCGGAGGCCGCGGCGGCCGCGCCGGCGGACGACGCGCCGGGTGGTGCCGACGCCGCCGGTGACGACGCCACCAGTGACGCCGACAGCGACGACGCGGACGGGCGCGACGGGTCGGGCGACGACGCCGAGGCGGTCGCCGGCCGCGGTGCGGCGAACGCGTCGCGCGCGAACGGCTGAGCCGTGGCCGACGACGCCGCCGCGTGGCGCGACCAGCGCAGCGAGGCGGCCGCGGCGCACGCCGCGGAGCTCGAGCGCCGGCGTGCCGCGGAGTCGGCGCAGGCCCGTGCCATGATCGCCCGGTTCGTCGCCGAGGCACGTGAGCGCGGGGTCGCCCCCGTGCCGCTGCGCGCGCGCAGCTACGACGGCCAGAGCCGGTACCGGACGCCCCTGAAGGGCTGGTACCTGCGCCGCAACGAGTCCGTCGCGGTGGGCACCGACGGCGAGTTCTACGTGCTCACGGTCCCGGGCAGCCTGCGCGCGCTGCTCACCGGAGCGACGCCGGAGCCCAGCGACCCGCCGCTCGTGCTCGGCAAGGGCGCGCGCGACGGCGAGTCGATCGACCTCGCCGACGCGCTCGCCATCGCGCTGGGGACCGCGAGCCGCTGACCGCCCGCGGCGCCGTCTCAGGCCGCGGCGTCGGCCCGCTGGGCGCGCGCGAGCAGGCCCTGCAGGGCCGAGGCGACCGGCTCGGGGCTCTCGTTGCTCGTCATGTGGCCGGCGCCGGGGACGACGACGAGGCGCGCGTCAGCCAGGGCGTCGACCATGTGCTGGGCGGCGGCGACGGGCGAGAGCTCGTCCTCCTCCCCCACCACGACGACCGCCGGCCCGGCGTAGGCGCGCAGCGCCTGCGTGCGGTCCGGGCGCGCCGCCATGGCCTCCTGCGCCCAGGCCAGGCCGAGCGGACCCTGGTCGCGGGTCCAGCGCTCGAGCCGCTCGGACAGGTCGGGCCGCGTGACCCGGTTGGTGGCCCCGAGCAGCGTGGTGCGCATGCCCAGGACCCGGTCGACGCGCATCTCGGCGCGGACCTGCGCGGCGACCTCGAGGCGCGTGCGGCGGGCGGCGTCGTCGTCGGCGGTCGCCTTGGTGTCGATCAGGCCGAGGCCCGCCACGAGGTCGGGGTGGCGCTCCACCAGGGCCATCGCGACGTAGCCCCCGAGGGACAGACCGGCGACGACCGCGCGCTCGACGCCCTGCCCGCGCAGCGCCGCGGCGACGCCGTCGGCCATGACCTCGAGCGACGGCGCCGGGTCGGCGCCGAGCGCCTGCGCGACGTCCGGCCCGGACGGGGAGGCCCCGAAGCCGGGCAGGTCCACCGCGAGGACGGTCGGCTCGCCGGGCAGCAGGTCGGTCACGTCGTGCCACATCCGGTGGTCCAGCGGGAAGCCGTGCAGCAGCACGAGCGGGAGCCGCCCCGGTACCCCTCGGCGCAGCGCGTGGACCCGGGGCATGCCGTCCGTCGTCATGGTCTCGTCCTCCTGGTGGTGGTCAGCGGGTCTCGTCGTCGGAGTCGGCGGACTCGACGGGGCCGTCCCACGTGTCCGGCAGCGGCGGGTGGCCGGGGAGCACGTGCTGCACGATCTCGTCGAGCACTCGGCGGACCGCGGCCTCGCCCACCCACAGGTGGCGCGCCCCCTCGACGCCGATGACCTCGGCCTGGCGCACCGCGGCGAAGCGTCGGCGCGCCTCGTCGGGCCGCAGGTAGTCGTCGAGCTCCGGAACCAGCACGACGAGCGGCTTGCCGAACGCGTCCCAGGCGGCCAGGTGCTCGTCGGTCGCCCGGTGCAGCGGCGGAGACAGGAGCACGGCGCCCTCGATCGAGGGGTCCGCTCCGTGCATCAGCGCCAGCTCGGTGCCGAACGACCAGCCGACGAGCCACCGGTTCGGCAGGTCGTGGAACTCCGCGTACTCCATCGCGGCGACGACGTCGAAGTGCTCGCCCACGCCACCGTCGAACTCGCCCTGCGAGCGCCCGCGCGGGCTCGACGTGCCCCGCGTGTTGAAGCGCAGCACGGCGATGTCGGCGAGCGCGGGCAGCCGCCAGGCCGCCTTGCGCAGGATGTGGGAGTCCATGAAGCCGCCGTGCGTGGGCAGCGGGTGCAGCGTCACCAGCGTCGCGGCCGGCGGGCGGTCCAGCGGCAGCGCCAGCTCTCCGACCAGGGTCAGGCCGTCGCCGGTGTGCAGCTCGATGTCCTCGCGGCGTGCGGGCAGGACGCTGAGCGCGCGGATCGGCGCGGGGGTCTCGGTGCTCATCACGCCCGAGCCTATCGACGCGCGCGCGCCGGGGCGCGCGGCGTCCGCCCTCAGCCCCGCAGGAGCCTCTCGAGGACGCGGGCCACGCCGTCGTCGTCGTTCGACCCGCACACCTCGTGCACCGCTGCCAGCACGTCCGGGTGCGCGTTGGCGACGCCGAACGCGCGCCCGGCCCACCGCAGCATGGGCAGGTCGTTCGGCATGTCCCCGAACGCCCACACCTCCTCCGGGCGCACCCCGCGGGCCGCCGACCACCGCGCGAGCGTGGCGCCCTTGGTCACGCCGGGGCCGGTGATCTCGGCCAGCCCGGACGCGCCGGAGTCCCCGAGCACGGCGCGGCCCGCGAGCACGGCGTCCACGCGCGCGACGAGCTCGGCGTCCGGCACGGCGGCGCAGCGCGCGAGGAGCTTGCCGGTCGCCCCGTCGAGCACGCTCTCGACGCGCTCGCCGAGGACCAGGTCGTCCGGCCCGGGACGGTCGTCCGGGAACCCGCGCTCGGCGGCGAAGCCATCGACGCGCTCGACCGCGAACACGACCCCGGGCAGCGCGGCGCGCAGGTCCGCCACCAGCGCCAGGACGACGTCGTCGGGCATCGTCCGCGACTCCAGGACGGTCCCGGTCGCCGGCTCGTAGACCACGGCGCCGTTGAGGCACAGGACCACACCGTGCCCGCCGACCGCGTCCGCGACCACGTCGAGCCAGCGCGGCGGGCGCGCCGTGACGAAGACGACGTCGACCCCGGCCTCCTGGGCACCGCGCAGCGCCGCGGCGGTCCGCCGCGAGACCGAGCCGTCCGTGCGCAGCAGGGTGCCGTCCAGGTCGGTCGCGACGAGCCGCGGCGTCACCGGCGCCGCCCGCGGTGCTCCCAGCACGCCGTGTGCCAGTGCCGGCGACCCTCGACGGCCGCCTCGGCCCCCAGGAGGTCGTCGCCGCGCCACACGACGACGTGCGGCGTGCCGGCCGGGACGTCCTGCCGGCACCCGGGGCACACGTAGGTGCGCCCCGGGCTGCCGGTCACGCGCTGGACGACCCACTCGCCGTCGGACCCGGACTCCGTGCGCCGACCGCCGCGCACGCGGTCGACGTCGAGCTCGGGATGGTCCTGGCCCCAGGGGCGCTTGCCGGACCTGCGTCCGCGCGGCACGGCAGCGACCTCAGGCGAGGTCCGGCGCGCTCTCGACCGGCGGCAGCGCGTCGGTGCGCAGGAGCTCGCGGTACCAGTAGGCCGAGTCCTTCCAGATGCGCTCGAGCGTGTCGTAGTCGATGCGCACGATGCCGAAGCGCCGGTGGTAGCCGTAGGCCCACTCGAAGTTGTCCATGAGCGACCACACGAAGTACCCGCGCACGTCGGCGCCCGCGTCCATCGCCTCCCCGACGGCGTCGAGGTGGCGGTAGATGTAGCTCACGCGCTCCCCGTCGTGGACGCGGCCCTCGGGCGTCACGACGTCCTCGAACGCCGCGCCGTTCTCGGTGATCATCAGCGGCAGGTCGGGGTAGGTCGTGGACAGCCCCACGAGGAGCTCGGTCATGCCCGTCGGGTCGATGTTCCAGCCCATGGCCGTGTAGGGCCCCGGCTGCGGCAGGAACTCGACCGTGTCCGCGCCCGGCCAGGCCGTGGCGACGGAGGTGCCGTGCCCGTCGTTCATCGACTTCTCCACGCCCTCGGGCACGCGCCGCACCCGCTGGGTCGAGTAGAAGTTCACGCCCAGGACGTCGAGCCCGGTGTGCGTGGTCTCCAGGTCGCCGTCCAGCACGAACGACCAGTCCGTCAGGTGCGCGGTGTCCTTGAGCAGGTCCTCCGGGTAGTGGCCGTCCAGGACCGGGTTGAGGAAGGCGCGGTTGGCGAGCGCGTCGATCTGGCGGGCCGCGTCGCGGTCCTCGGCCGACGTCGGGTCGTCCGGACGGGCCACGTGCAGGTTGAGGGTGAGCGAGAGCGTGCTCGCCTCGCCCAGCACCTCGCGGACCGCTCGGCCGCCGAGGCCGTGGGCCAGGTTGAGGTGGTGCACGGCCGCCAGCGCGTCGACCTCGCTCGTGCGACCCGGCGCGTGCACGCCCGAGCCGTACCCCAGGTAGGACGAGCACCACGGCTCGTTGAGCGTCGTCCAGACCTTCACCCGGTCGGCGTAGGTCTCGACGATCGTGCGGGCGTAGTCGCCGAAGCGCAGCGCGGTGTCACGCGCGGGCCAGCCGCCCGCGTCCTCGAGCGGCTGCGGCAGGTCCCAGTGGTACATCGTCACCACCGGGTCGATGCCGGCCTCGAGCAGGTCGTCGATGAGCCGGGAGTAGAAGTCGAGGCCCTTCGGGTTGAACGCACCCGAGCCCGTGGGCTGGATGCGGGGCCACGCGAGCGAGAACCGGTAGGCGTCCAGGCCCAGGTCCTTCATCAGGGCGATGTCCTGCGCGGTGCGGTGGTAGTGGTCGGCCGCGACCGCGCCGCTGTGCCCGTCGAGCGTCTTGCCGGGCGTCGCCGCGAAGGTGTCCCAGATGGACGGACCGCGCCCGTCCTCGTCCGCCGCACCCTCGATCTGGTACGAGGCGGTCGCCGCGCCCCAGAGGAAGTCGGAGGGGAACCTGCGGCCCGATGGCGTCGTCGTCATGGGGCCACATCCTGCCGCGGTCGAACCGATTCGGCACCCCACGTCCACCAGCTGGGAGCGTGCTCACCCACCCGCGGACCCGCCCGCCGGGCGCCCGGCGCGGAGCACCTCGACCGGGCGCAGCTCCGCGTCGACCACCAGCACGTCCGCGCGACGGCCGGCCTCCAGCGCGCCCAGGTCGGGGCGGCCGAGGACCGCCGCCGGCGTGGTCGCGGCGGCCCGCACCGCGTCCGCGAGGGGCACGCCCGCGCTCACCGTCGCGCGCACGACGTCGAGCAGGTGCGCCGTGCCGCCGGCGATCGCGTCGCCGTCGGCGAGCCGGGCGACGCCGCCCGCCACGCGGACCGCCATCGGGCCGAGCTGGTAGGTGCCGTCGGGCATGCCCGCTGCCGCCATGGCGTCGGTGACGAGGGCGACCGAGCCCGGTCCGACCATCGCGAACACCGAGCGCACCGTCGCGGGCGCCAGGTGCACGTCGTCGGCCACCAGCTCCACGACGGCGGCCCCGCGGGCGGCCGCCGCGAGGCAGGCGGCGACGGGCCCTGGATCGCGGTGGTGCAGGGGACGCATGCCGTTGAACAGGTGCGTGACGGTGGGCCGGGCGGACCGGCTCCCGGGAGACGCGAGGGCCTCGACCGCCTGTGCCAGCCCCGCCTCGACCAGCTCCGCCGGTGCGTCGGTGTGCCCGAACGAGGGCACGGCTCCCACCGCGGCCAGCGCGCCGACGGCGGACTCGCACTCGGGCGCCGAGTTCGCGGCCCGGGCCGTCAGGACGCCCGGGACCTCGGGCGCCACCGTCATGGTCGCGAGGTGGCCGCGCGCCGTCTCGGCGACCGCCCGCACCAGGTCCGCGTCACCGGGCACCATGAGCCGGGGGTCCTGGGCGCCGCACCGGGCCGCCGACAGGAACGGGCCCTCGAGGTGGATGCCGGCCAGCTCGCCCGCGTCCGCGGCGTCCGCGAGCAGCGCCGTGCGCTCCAGCAGCGTCGCGGCATCCGCCGTGACGAGCGAGGCGACCAGGCTGGTGGTGCCGTGCCGCAGGTGCTCGTGGGCGGCGGTCAGCACCTGCGCCGCGTCCGTCGCGTCCGGGAAGCTCGCTCCCCCGCCGCCGTGGCAGTGCAGGTCGACCAGGCCGGGCAGGATCGTGTGCACGGTGCGCACGCGGGCCCCCGGGGCCAGGACGTCGCCGGCCTGCGCCCACGGTCCGACCCACCCGAGCCGGTCGCCGGCGATGACGACGACGCCGTCCTCGAGCACGGCGTCGGGCAGCACGACCCGGCCGCGCAGCGCGAGCCGGGGGTCCTGCGGGGTCAGGGGTTCGGTCAGCGGCACGGTGGTCACGTCCTCAGTGTGTCGTGGTCACGGGGCGAGTCGCTCGACGACCCACGCACCGGCCTCGCGGCGGTACCGCAGCCGGTCGTGCAGGCGCGAGGCGCGGCCCTGCCACAGCTCGACCGTCACGGGCACGACGCGGAACCCGCCCCAGTGCGGCGGCACGGGCACCTCGGTGCCCGGGGGCCAACGCAGCGCGAGCTCGGCGAACCGGCCGTCGAGCTCGGCCCGGTCCGCGAGCACCGTCGACTGGGCGCTGGCCCACGCCGCGACCTGCGACTCGTGCGGACGGCTCGTGAAGTAGGCGGCGGTCTCGGCACGGTCGACCTCGTGCACGTCCCCGCGCACCACCACCTGCCGGTCCATCTCGAACCACGGGAAGGTCAGCGACGCCCGGGGGTTGTCCAGCATCTCCCGGCCCTTGCGCGAGCCGCGGTGCGTGAACAGGACGAAGCCCCGCTCGTCGACACCCTTGAGCAGCACGGTGCGGCTCGACGGGGTCCCGTCCGGCGCCGCCGTGGCGAGCACCATGGCGTTGGGCTCGGCCAGGCCCGCGGTGACGGCGTCGTCGAACCAGCGCAGGAACTGCGTCACGGGGTCGGGCGCGACGTCCGCCTCGTCGAGCCGGGAGCGCTCGTAGCTCCGGCGCAGCGCGGCGAGCCGGGCGCGCCGCTCGGCGTCGATCCGGCCGACCTCCGGCGCGCCCTCCGGGCCGTCCATCGCCGGCCCGTCAGAACAGCCGCGCGGCGACGTCGTCCATGCCGCGCAGCGCCTCGTAGTCGAGCACGAGGCACGCGATGCCGCGGTCGCGGGCGAGCACGCGCGCCTGCGGCTTGATCTCCTGGGCGGCGAAGACGCCGCGCACGGGGGTCAGGTGGGGGTCCCGGTTGAGCAGCTCGAGGTAGCGCGTGAGCTGCTCGACGCCGTCGATGTCGCCCCGCCGCTTGATCTCGACCGCCACGGTGCCGCCCGAGGCGTCGCGCGCGAGGATGTCGACCGGGCCGATCGCCGTCGGGTACTCGCGCCGGACCAGCACGTGGCCCTCGCCCAGGACGTGGATCTGCTCCGCGAGCAGGGCCTGCAGGTGGGCCTCGACGCCGTCCTTGACCAGGCCCGGGTCCACCCCGAGGTCGTGCGCCGAGTCGTGCAGCACCTCGTGCAGCTCGATCTCGAGCCGGTCGTCGGACTTGGTGTGCTGCACGTGCCAGACCTGCGTGACACCGCGCGCGGCCGCCTCCTCGTCCGGCGCGACGACGGCGAGCGAGCACGGCGGGCTCATCCAGTTGAGCGGCTTGTACGACCCGCCGTCGGAGTGCAGCAGCACGCTGCCGTCGGCCTTGACCACGAGCAGGCGCGTGGCGAGCGGCAGGTGCGCCGAGAGGCGGCCGGTGTAGCGGGCCGCGCACGACGCGACGACGAGACGCATCAGATCACCCTCCCCACCGGTCGCGGGCCGGACTCGAGCCAGGACACCAGGCCGGCGCACGCGGGCGCCGAGATCAGCAGCTGGAACCGCTCACCCTCGTGCTCGCAGTGCAGCAGCAGCTGCTGCTGACCGAGGTCGTCGACGGCGTCGAGCGGCACGCGCTCCACCAGGGTCAGCGTCGCACGGGACCATGCGCGGGCGGGGCGGGGCGCCAGCGACAGGGTCCGCCACCAGGACAGCTGTGTCGCCCCGTACTGCGCCGTTCCCGCGACCCACCCACGCCCGTCCTCGCCCCGCACCAGGCACGGGAACGAGCCGACCCGTCGCGACAGCGTGCGCTGCCGCGACAGGTACAGCCCGACCGGCACGGCCGCGACGAGCAGGAGCGCACAGACGCCGAGCAGCGCGCCGAGCAGCTCCACCGCGGGCGTGCCTCAGCGGCCCGTCGCGGAGCCGGCCTCGGTGTCCTCGGCCGTGTCCACCACGACGGTCACCCGGTCGGTGTCGACGGACAGGAAGCCCGAGTCGATGCGCACCGCGCGGACCGCGCCCTCGACCGAGGTGATCCGGACCGTGCCGGGCCGCAGCACCGTGAGCACGGGCGAGTGCCCGGGCAGGATGCCGATCTCACCGTCGGCCGCCGGGGCGCTGACCATGCGGGCCTCGCCCGACCAGACGCTCCGGTCGGCCGCGACGAGGTCGACGTCGAGGCTGGCCACGTCAGCCGATCTCCTTCTGGATGCGGGCCCAGTTGCGCTCGAGGTCCTCGAGGCCACCGATGTTGAAGAACGCCTGCTCCGCGACGTGGTCGAACTCGCCGTCGGCGATCTTCGTGAAGGCCTCGATCGTCTCGCTCAGCGGCACGGTCGAGCCGGGCACGTTGGTGAACTGCGTCGCCATGTACGTGTTCTGCGAGAGGAACTGCTGGACGCGGCGTGCGCGCGAGACGACGACCTTGTCCTCCTCGGAGAGCTCGTCGACGCCGAGGATCGCGATGATGTCCTGGAGCTCCTTGTTGCGCTGCAGGATCTGCTTGACCCGGACGGCGGCGTCGTAGTGCGCCTGGCCGACGTAGCGCGGGTCCAGGATGCGCGAGGTCGACGCGAGCGGGTCGACGGCCGGGTACAGGCCGCGCGACGCGATCTCGCGGGAGAGCTCGGTCGTCGCGTCGAGGTGCGCGAACGTCGTCGCGGGCGCCGGGTCGGTGTAGTCGTCGGCGGGGACGTAGATCGCCTGGAGCGACGTGATCGAGTGACCACGCGTCGAGGTGATGCGCTCCTGCAGCTGACCCATCTCGTCCGCGAGGTTCGGCTGGTAGCCGACGGCCGACGGCATGCGGCCGAGCAGCGTCGAGACCTCGGAGCCCGCCTGCGTGAAGCGGAAGATGTTGTCGATGAAGAGCAGCACGTCCTGCTTCTGCACGTCGCGGAAGTACTCCGCCATCGTCAGGGCGGACAGCGCGACGCGCAGGCGCGTGCCCGGCGGCTCGTCCATCTGGCCGAACACGAGGGCCGTCTGCTTGATGACCCCCGACTCGGTCATCTCCTCGATGAGGTCGTTGCCCTCACGCGTGCGCTCCCCCACCCCGGCGAACACAGACACACCGTTGTGGTTGTTGGCGACGCGGTAGATCATCTCCTGGATCAGGACCGTCTTGCCGACGCCGGCGCCGCCGAACAGGCCGATCTTGCCGCCCTGGACGTACGGGGTGAGCAGGTCGATGACCTTGATGCCCGTCTCGAACATCTGCGTCTTCGACTCGAGCTGGTCGAAGGCCGGGGGCTTGCGGTGGATGGGCCAGCGCTCGGTGATCTCGATCCGCTCGCCCTCCTTGGCGTTGAGGACCTCACCGGTCACGTCGAAGACGTGGCCCTTGGTCACGTCGCCCACGGGCACGCTGATGGGGGCGCCGGTGTCACGCACGACCGCGCCGCGGACGAGGCCGTCGGTCGGCTTGAGCGCGACGGCACGCACGAGCGAGTCGCCGAGGTGCTGGGCGACCTCGAGCCGCAGCGTGCTCGTGCCCTGGCCCGCGGCCGAGAGGTCGATCTCGACCTCGAGCAGGTTGTACATCTCCGGGATGGCGTCGGTCGGGAACTCGATGTCGACGACCGGGCCGATCACCCGGGCGACCCGACCCGTGCCGCTCCCGCCCGTGGCGGACGCCGCGGTGTCGGTCGTGGTGGCAGTCATGTCTCTCTCGCTTCGCTCGACCGGGAGCGGGCCCCGGTGGGTTGGTGCGTGTACGTGCATTGTGACCCGGCGTCGCCGGGTCGGTGCTCAGGGCCTACGAGGCCAGCGCGTCGGCGCCGGACACGATCTCGCTGATCTCCTGGGTGATCTCCGACTGGCGGGCCTGGTTGGCGAGCCGGGTGAAGGTGCGGATGATCTCCTCGGCGTTCTCCGTCGCGGTGTGCATCGCCCGCTGCCGGGACGCCAGCTCCGAGGCCGCCGCCTGCAGCAGGAAGCTGTAGATGCGGCTCTGGATGTACCGCGGCAGGAGGGCGTCGAGGACCTCCTCCGGGGAGGGCTCGAACTCGTAGAGCGGCAGAGGCTCGTCCCCCGGCTCGGCCACGCCCTCGACGACCTCGAGCGGGAGCATCCGCACCACGCGCGGGGTCTGCGTCACCATGTTGACGAACTGCGTGTAGACCACGTGCAGCTCGGCGACGCCGCCGTCGGCCTCCTCCGAGAGGAAGGCGCTGAGCAGCGTGTCCGCGATCTCCTGCGCCGTCTCGGCCGTCGGCGCGTCGGACGCCCCGGTCCACTGGGCCGCGATCTCGCGGTTGCGGAACGAGTAGTACGACACCGCACGGCGGCCCGTGACGTACAGGACCACCTCCCGCCCCTCGTCCGTGAGCTGCTGGATGAGCCGCTCGGCCTCGCGGATGACGGACGCCGAGTAGGCGCCTGCCATGCCGCGGTCGGACGTCATCAGGAGCACCGCGACGCGCTTGACGTCGGGACGCTCCGTGGTGAGCGGGTGGTCCACGCCCGCGTGGGTCGCGACGGCCGATACCGCCCGGGTCAGCGCCCGGGCGTACGGCGTCGCGGCGGACACGCGTGCGCGGGCCTTGCCGATGCGCGAGGCGGCGATGAGCTCCATCGCGCGGAAGATCTTCTTCAGCGACTGGGTCGACCGGATCCGCTGCCGGTAGACGCGCTGCTGACCGGCCACCTCAGCCCCGCTTCTGCTTGACGATCTGCTCCTGCTCGATGTCCGCCTCGAGGTCGCCATTGATGGGCGTGTCGACCACGGGCGCGTCCTTGCCCGCCTGGAAGCCGGCGGCGAACTCGTCGATCGCGGCGGCGAGCGCGGCCTCCGTCTCGTCGCTCAGCTGCCCCGTCTCGCGGATCGTGGTCAGGACGTCACCGTTGCGGCGCAGGTGGTCGAGCATCTCCCGCTCGAACCGGCGCACGTCGGACAGCGCGACGGAGTCGAGCTTGCCCTTGGTGCCGGCCCAGATGGACGCGACCTGCTCCTCGACCGGGTACGGCGAG
Organism: Actinotalea sp. JY-7876; assembly: GCF_014042015.1. Taxonomy (NCBI): domain Bacteria; kingdom Bacillati; phylum Actinomycetota; class Actinomycetes; order Micrococcales; family Cellulomonadaceae; genus Actinotalea; species Actinotalea sp. JY-7876. Next base: position 2,396,854 of record NZ_CP059493.1, read on the forward strand.
TACTGGGGCTGCTTGAGCAGCTCCATGAGGCGCGCGCCACGCGTCAGCTGCTGGCGCGAGGCGGCGTCGAGGTCGGACGCGAACATCGCGAACGCCTCGAGCGAGCGGTACTGGGCGAGGTCGATCTTCAGCGTGCCGGAGACCTTCTTCATCGCCTTGACCTGCGCCGCGCCACCGACGCGGGACACCGAGATGCCGACGTCGACAGCGGGCCGCTGGTCCGCGTTGAACAGGTCCGACTGGAGGAAGATCTGGCCGTCGGTGATCGAGATGACGTTGGTCGGGATGTAGGCCGAGACGTCGTTGGCCTTGGTCTCGATCATCGGCAGACCGGTCATCGAGCCGGCACCCAGCTCGTCGCTGAGCTTGGCGCAGCGCTCGAGCAGACGGGAGTGCAGGTAGAAGACGTCACCGGGGTACGCCTCGCGGCCCGGCGGGCGGCGCAGCAGGAGCGAGACCGCGCGGTACGCCTCGGCCTGCTTCGACAGGTCGTCGAAGATGATCAGGACGTGCTTGCCGTCGTACATCCAGTGCTGGCCGATGGCCGAGCCGGTGTACGGGGCGAGGTACTTGAAGCCGGCCGGGTCGGACGCGGGGGCCGCGACGATCGTCGTGTACTCCATCGCGCCTGCGTCCTCGAGCGCGCCGCGGACGGACGCGATGGTCGAGCCCTTCTGGCCGATCGCGACGTAGATGCAGCGGACCTGCTTGTTGGGGTCGCCGGACTCCCAGTTGGCCTTCTGGTTGATGATCGTGTCGATCGCGATCGCCGTCTTGCCGGTCTGGCGGTCACCGATGATCAGCTGACGCTGGCCACGGCCGATCGGGATCATCGCGTCGATGGCCTTGAGCCCGGTCTGCAGCGGCTCGTGCACGCTCTTGCGCGCCATGACGCCGGGCGCCTGGAGCTCGAGCGCGCGGCGACCCTCGGTCGCCACGTCGCCGAGACCGTCGATGGGCTTGCCGAGCGGGTCGACGACCCGGCCGAGGTAGCCGTCGCCCACGGGCACGGACAGGACCTCGCCGGTGCGCCGGACCGTCTGGCCCTCCTCGACGCCGGTGAACTCGCCGAGGACGACGACGCCGATCTCGCGGACGTCGAGGCTGAGCGCGAGCCCGAGCGTGCCGTCCTCGAACTCGAGCAGCTCGTTCGCCATCGCGCCCGGGAGGCCCTCGACCTGCGCGATGCCGTCGCCGGCCAGCGTGACGCGCCCGACCTCTTCGCGAACCGCACCCTGGGGCTCGTAGGACTTCACGAAGCTGTCCAGAGCGGCCCGGATCTCCTCGGGCCTGATCGTCAGCTCAGCCATGGTCTCTCTCCTGTCGTTGACCCCCTGTGGGGTCGTCTACGTCCTGCGTGGGCCGCGGGCGGCCCGTGGGGGTCAGCCGGCGAGCCGGCGTCGTGCGTCGTCGAGGCGGGCGAGCACCGTGGAGTCGACGACCTCGTCGCCGACCTGGACCCGCATGCCGCCGATGACCTGGGGGTCCACGGAGACGTTGAGCTGCACGGGACGCCCGTAGGCGCGCTCGAGCAGCCCGGAGAGCCGCTCCGTCTGGGCGACCGTCGGCGGGACTGCGACGAAGACCGCCGCGACCAGCCGCTGGCGGCGTCGTGCGGCGAGCCGCCCGACGAGCCCGAGCAGCACCGTGACGGACCGGCCGCGCGGTGCGACCGCGAGCCGCTCGACCGCCTGGAGCGTCTGCGCGGAGACCTTGCCGCCGAGGAGCTGTCGCACGAGCGCGCCGCGGGCGCGCGGCGCCGCCGCCCGCTCCGTGAGCGCCCGTCGCAGGTCGCGCTGACCGACGAGCGCGCGCTCGAAGCGGAACAGCTCGTCCTCGACCTGCTCCAGCCGGCCCTCCGCCTGCGCCGACGCGAGCAGCGCGTCGAACGCGGCCTCCTCGAGCGCGTCGACGAGGTCCGACTCGGCCGACCACCGGGCGCGCGCGAAGGCCGCGACGGCCTCCACCACGCGCTCGTCGACCTTGCCGCGCAGGAGACCCTGCACGAGCGCGGCCTTGTCGTCGGCCTGCCGTGACGGGTCGCTCAGCGCACGCCGCAGCGAGCCGGACGAGTCCAGCGCGTCCACGACGGCGAACAGCTGCGCGCCGAGCGCCGACGCGTCCGTCCCCGCAGCCCGCAGCACCGGCTCGAAGCCGGTCGCCACGCGCTGCGCCGACGAGGCACTCGTCCCGCGCATCAGCTGTCCTGGACCCGGGAGGCCGACGCCGTGGCGCCTGCGACCGTGCTGGCCTCGAGGTCGTCGAGGAAGCGGTCCACGACGCGCGTCTGGCGCGCCGAGTCGGCGAGGGACTCGCCGACGATGCGCGAGGCGAGCTCGGTCGCGAGCGTGCCGATCTCGGCGCGCAGCGAGACCGCGGCCTGCTGGCGCTCGGCCTCGATCTGGCGCTGCGCGTTCTCGAGGATCCGCGCCGCGTCGTCCGACGCCTTCTGCCGCAGCTCGGTGACGATCACGGTGCCCTCGGCGCGCGCGTCCTCACGGATGCGCGCGGCCTCCGCACGCGCCTCGGCCAGCTGTCGCTGGTACTCGGCGAGCGCCTCGGCCGCCTCGGCCTGAGCGTTCTCGGCGCGGGCGAGCCCGCCCTCGATCTTCTCGGTGCGCTCGTCCAGGATCGCCGTGAACTTCGGCAGGACGAGCTTGTAGAAGCCGAACGCGATGATCGCGGTCGCGACGAGGGACCAGATGATGTCGTAGTCGGCGGGGATGAGGAGGTTGATCCCCTCGACCTCCTCGCCGGGCTCGGCGGCGAGCAGCGTCGCCGCCTCGAGGACGGCCTTCATCAGAAGAGGAAGCCGGTGACCAGGCCGAGCAGCGCGAGCACCTCGACGAAGGCGACACCGATGAACATCGTCGTCCGGAGCTGGCCGGCGACCTCGGGCTGGCGGGCGATGCCCTCGAGCGCCTTGCCGATGAGGATGCCGAGGCCGATGCCCGGGCCCAGCGTGCCGAGGCCGTAGCCGATGGTCGCGACGTTACCGGTGACCTCGGCGAGCGTGGTGGTGTCCACTAGGGGTGTTCCTTCCGTGAGGCGCCCGGTGGCCCGGGCGTCGTGTCGGTACCCACGCGCTGACGGCGGGGGCTCGTGGGGGTGGGGCTCAGTGCTCTTCCTCGACGGCCATGTTCAGGT